>NZ_LQAQ01000088.1 GCF_001583495.1 Flammeovirga sp. SJP92
ATATAGATATTTCTGAAAGAGCAGATGGAATGGAGACAGACACTTCAGAAATTCCAGGTTTTGATGGAGGTAAAGTTTCAGGGATAGGTCTTGTATATAAGTGGGATAGTAGAGATTATGTAATTGCTCCTACGAGTGGACATTATATAGAAGCAAGGTTTGAAACGAATCAATCTTGGATGGGATCGGAGTATAGCTTTAATCGTTTCTTTTTAGATGCAAGAAAATACATGGACCTTACTAAGGAAAAAGAAGGTAAAACAGTCTTGGCCTTGCAATGTGCTTTACAGACCACAAATGGTGATGTTCCTTTTAGGGAAATGTCATTAATGGGAGGTATGTATATGATGAGAGGGATTTATGAAGGTAGATATCGAGATAATAATATGTTGACTTTCCAAGCTGAAGTAAGACAGCATTTATTCTGGAGGATTGGTATGACAGGCTTTGTTTCTACTTCGAATGTATACAATAATCAAGATGGTTTTGATTTTAATCTAATAAAAGTTGCTGGGGGCGGTGGATTTAGATTAGCTTTTAATAAAGATGATAAAGCATCATTAAGAGCTGATTATGGTTTTGGCCCAGAAGGGAACTCAGGGCTTTACCTTACCTACGGAGAGGCTTTCTAAGTTTTTGAAGAAACTGTTGTTTCATAATTGCTAACAATAAGTACAAATTCAAAATTATCTCATACTAATTCTATTTATTGTTTTGCGATTACTTCCTTCAAAAAACTTTTAATAGAACCACTATTAATACGTTTTTTAGCGTTGTACTCCCAAAAAATAAATTAGAATTAACTACGATTTATTTTTGACTTTGTACTTAGATTGAAAAATTATAACAAAAACACACCTTAATTATTTTTATTACATTTGAAAAGACTGAACATAGTCAAAAATTTAAACTATTGATTTTTTTATTATGCCTTTAAGAATAGCATCTACCTTTTTCTGTTTATTTGTACTTTCAAATTTTATTTTTGCTCAGTCAGAGGTTGATACCTTATATAGATCTCAATTTACGGCATTCCCATATCCTGCATATGCCCAAGAAACAAGTTGGGAATTTGGTGCTGTAGGTGTATATCAATTCAAAACAGCCAATGCTACTTTTGGTACACGGCCATCCAACATTTATTTTATAGGTTTTTACACTTTAGAAAATCAAATGAGATTTAAACTAGAACATACTCTATTTACAAATCATGAAGATTGGGTTTTGGAGGGGCTGTTGGAATATTCAAAATACCCTGAGAAGTATTATGGAATCGGAAACAATACGCCCAATGATAATGAACAATTGATGGATTGGTCAAAAGTGGAGTTAAGACAGCAGTTATTGAAAAAACTCACAGACAAAATGTTTTTGGGGGTACAGTATCGATTGGTCAACTTTTGGAATATTAGTGTAGAAGAACGAGCAGATGGTACAGGAAGTTTGGAAGAAATTCCAGGTTATCAAGGAGGGATTAATTCAGGTTTAGGATTGGTGTACAAATGGGATAAGAGAGATTTTGTGCTGGCACCAACCACAGGTCATTTTATTGAATTCAGAGCCGAAAGTTATGGAAGTTGGCTGGGGAGTGACTATCAATTCAATGCATATAAACTGGATATGAGAAAATACCTTTCTCTCAACAAGAAAAAACCATATAATACGGTATTAGCTTTTCAAGGAATATTAAATCAAACTTATGGTGAAGTACCATTCAGAGAGTTGTCTTTGATGGGAGGCTTGCAGATGATGAGAGGTGTATATGAAGGAAGGTTCAGAGATCGTCATATGATGGCTTTTCAAGCTGAAGTGAGACAGCATCTTTTCTGGAGGCTTGGAGCCACCGCATTTTTTTCTACTGCACAAGTAGCACCGAATTGGAACGCTTTTCTTTTTGATCAATTTAAATTTGCAGGAGGGGCAGGGCTCCGATTGCTGATCAACAAAGATGACCGTGCAACTTTAAGAGCAGATTTTGGAATGGGACCTGATGGAAGTTCAGGATTGTATTTAACTTTTGGAGAAGCTTTCTAATTTATTTAGACTGTTTCTTACTTATTCATATTTTTTTGAAAAAATCAATACCTTTTTAATGATTGTAAAAAAGATACAATAGTGTATGAAGTACGCTTAGTATTATTTAATATGTAATTCTAATTACAATATTTTTAAGCAGACAATAAAACAATTCCTATTTAACTATAGTTTATTATTTTGTTCCCATTTTGGAAAATTTTCCTTTTTAAAATAACTGTTTTTTGACGTAATCAGCGCAAGTGTTACAAAGTTGTATACTGAATTGTTGTTTTTGAGTAGTCTTAGAAAAATACAATAAATCAGCAGATGAAAAAGTAATTTATATAGCGCTTTATATTGAAGATTTCAAGAAAAAAAGATAGAAATTTTTTAAAAAAAAGAACCTCGAAAAAGTTTGCAATACTCCGTAAAACAATCTTAATTTGCTAGAATAAAGGTGCTCTAAGTGACGCTTAAAAACTTAGAGTGAAAAGGGAAATAGGTGTAAATCCTGTACTGTACCCGCAGCTGTAAGTAAAGAGAAAATACTTCATTTTTAACCACTTTGGTAGATGATAAAGGGAAGGTGGAAGTATTGAATTTTACAAGTCAGAAGACCTGCCTTTATCTGCTCGTTATTCTTTTTCGGGTTAAAAAAGGAGCAACATCCTATCATCTAAAAAATAATACGCTTGTTTTTTTGTGTAGGAAATCACTTACTCTATTTTTTTAGAGTGCCTTAAATTTAAGTGTTTTTTCACTTGTGTGTTGTACTAAGAAACGTAAATAGAAAATGAGCTTACTTGATAAACGTGTAGCTTACAAACCATTTGAATATCCTCAGGCTCAGGATTTTATAGATGCCATTCATCAGACATTCTGGATCCATTCAGAAGTGAATTTTGATGCTGATATTCAACAGTTTAAAACGGATCTGTCAGATAACGAAAGAGAGGTTATTGGTAATATCCTTAAGACTTTTGCACAGACAGAAACAAACGTTCAAGATGATTTCTGGGGTGTTGTTGGACAGTTCATTCCAAAACCTGAAATAGCGGCTATGGCTATTACTTTTGCCGAAAATGAGGCAAGACACGCTTCTGCTTATGCACGTTTAAACGAATTGTTAGACTTGGATAACTTTGAAGAGTTCTTAGAGGATGAAACGGCTATGGAAAGATTAGAAATGCTTTCTAAAGTAGCAGTAGATGAAAAAGGGAAACCATCTCCATCAGACCTGTTGCAAAGTATTGCTATCTTTTCTTGCTTTACAGAAAATGTAAATCTATTCTCTCAGTTTGCAATCTTATTATCCTTCAAAAAGTTCAAAAACCAACTAAAAGGAATAGGAAACATCATTAAATGGAGTGCTAAGGATGAAAACTCACACGCACGTGCAGGAATGTGGTTATACAATACTTTAATTTCTGAATATCCTGAGTTGAATACTCCTGAGTTGCAAGAGCGTATCTATGAAGCAGCAAAAATATCACATGATGTAGAAGTCCGTCTTTTGACAGGAATCTTTGAGAAAGAAGAATTATCATTCTTACCATTGGATCACCTCATTCACTTTATGAGAGATCGTCTAAATAGAAGTTTACACGAAATTGGTTTGAAGCCAATTTTTGAAGTAGATCAGCCAACACTTCAGAAAATGCAGTGGTTTGATGAAGAAGTTTTTGGTCATGCACATGACGACTTCTTTGCGGTAAGACCTACAGAGTACACTAAAAAATCTCAATCTGTTACTGCAGACGATTTATTCTAAAGCTTTAGAAAATCATCTACGTGCAAAAGGCATTACCTGCCCTTTTGTACGCTCAATACTATATATTACCACCCTCAGTTCTAAATATTTTTATGTCTGATATTAACATGACTATCGAGACTTCACAGTTAGATTCACACCCGAAATGGATGACTGATGAAGGACTCCAAACCCTAAAAAGCGGTTACCTTCTAGAAGGTGAAAATGTCCGTGATGCTGTAACAAGAATTGCAAAAGCAGCTGCTTCTCGTTTAAAAAGACCAGATTTTGAAAAAAGGTTTTTTGATGCAATATGGAATAATTATTTATGTCCTGCATCACCTGTGTGGTCCAATATGGGTACCGAAAGAGGCTTGCCAATTAGTTGTTTTGGTAGTTATGTCCCTGATAGTATTGCAGGTATTGGCAGTACATTGGCAGAAGTAATGATGATGTCCAAAATTGGTGGAGGTACATCAATCAATGTTTCAGACGTTAGACCTAGGGGCTCTGATATTACGAATAATGGTACAAGTAATGGTGTATATCCTTTCTTAGAAATGTTTGATTCTGTGATTAATGGAACAAATCAAGGAAACACAAGAAGAGGAATGTTAGCCGCTTACCTTGATGTAGAACATGGAGATATTGATGAGTTTTTAACGATCAAAGATGTTGGAAAATCAATCCAGAATATCTTCATGGGTGTTTCTGTTTCTGATAATTTTATTCAAAAAGTAAAAGAAGGAGATCAACGCAGCAGAGAGGTATGGGCCAAAGTCATCAAGTCAAGAATCGAAAAAGGTATTCCTTATATTTTATATAAAGATAACGCTAATAATCAACGTCCAAGATGGTACAAAGACCAGGGTATGGAAATTAAAGCTTCTAACCTTTGTTCTGAAATTATGTTGCCATCAAACGATGAAGAATCATTTGTGTGCTGTTTATCGTCATTAAACCTAGTGAGATACGATGAATGGAAGGACATAGACTTGGTTGAAACTGCTATTTTCTTCCTAGATGCTGTAATGGAGGAGTTTATTGCGAAAGCAAAAGACATCCCTCATATGGAAAGAGCTGTGAATTTTGCAAAAAACCACAGAGCGTTAGGTTTAGGAGTTTTAGGATGGCACAGTTTCTTGCAGAAGAAGAAAATTCCTTTTGCAGGTATAGCAGCTGATTCTTGGACTAGAATTATCTTCAAACAAATCAAAGAGCAATCTATCAGAGCTTCTGAGAAATTAGCATCAGCTTATGGAGAACCTAAAGTAATGATGGATACAGGTAGAAGAAACTCAACGTTGTTGACAGTGGCGCCTACTACTTCTAATGCTTTGATTGCAGGCGGGTACAGCACAGGTATTGAGCCAATAGCGAGTAACTACTATGTGATGGATTCAGCAAAAGGTACATTCTCTCGTAAGAATAAAAACTTAGAAGCTTTATTGGATGAAAAAGGATTGAACACACCGGATGTTTGGAAACAAATATTGGCAGATGGCGGTTCTGTTCAAAATATTGGAGGATTGACAGAAGAGGAGAAAGAACTATTTTTAACTTTTAAAGAAATCAACCAATTACAGATTGTAAAACAAGCAGCATTACGTCAGTCTTATTTAGATCAATCTCAAAGTTTGAACTTGAACTTCCCTCCAACAACACCTGTAAAGGAAATCAATAAAGTAATGCTTGAAGCACATGCTTTAGGAGTAAAAACTCTTTACTATCAAAGAAGTGAGAGTATTCTAAGAACTCAAATGAATGTGACAGGAGACGAATGTATTTCTTGTGAAGGTTAATCTCTTTTTGAAGAGTTTTATATAAAGAAAAGGCTATTCTATATCATAGAGTAGCCTTTTTTAGAATTAAACATGCAGTTTATTTATACTATCGCAAACTAAAATTTCTTGACAAGACCCCCCATGTACGGTGAGTACTTGGGAGGCTTGTCTATAAGTATGGCGGGTGAGTGTCCCCGCGCTCATAAATGAGCCAAATTAATTAGTTGCTTTGACCTACAAAGCTTAAGACCTACAAGAGGTATTGATAATTAACAGCAAACTGTAATTATTGCCTTCAATTCCTTATTCTAATTAATAAGTACTTATTGATTTTTTCTTTTGACGGATTTTAAAAGGAGAGAAATAAATTCTTTACCTTAAGTAAGGTGATAGAAAGGGAACCTCAGAGGAGCATGTCTCCTCTGAGGTAGAATAGAACTATAGACAAAATTTCTACTCTATATACCCGCCATATATTTTTAGAGCACCTAATAGTATTAATCTAAGAGGTGTACATACATTCTTATATTCATTTTGACTTAAGCATTCATCTCAGTTATTGTATTGTTAAAAAATACTAATCGAGAATATGCTAATTTTGCACTGTGTTTTGAGGAGTGATGTTGTTTTTATTTCATTTTCATATATGCAATTTTACAACAGTTTTACCTTTTTTACAAATATTAAGCAAGGGTGAATAAATGGTGAAATTTTAATTTTTTTGTACTATTCTTATAAGTATACTGTGTTAAGTTAGTAAATATATCAATCGGTTTCGGAAAAGATGATTTTAAAGAAAACAAAGAATGGGAGTCACTAAATCGGTTGCATAAAATTACCTATTTTTATATTAATTGTATAAATTACAGTTTTAACTTGTATAATTTTTATGAAACCATAAAATGAAAAAAATGAGATTATTTTAATTTTTTTTCAGTGGATTGAATATTCTATCTATTTTACACTGAATGACTTACTATTTTAATAATTTTTGATCTATTCTTAATTTCACAAACTACTATGGAAATCCAATCCGCAGACCTGTCTTCGTTTACTAAATTGACTGAATACCCTTTTTCTCCACATTTTAATGAGTATAATGGAATAAAGATGCATTATATTGATGAAGGGCAAGGAGAGGTAATACTGGCTCTTCATGGGGAGCCCTCTTGGAGCTATTTATACCGAAACTTTATACCTGTTTTATCCAACTATCGCTTTATTGCTCCAGATCTGATAGGGTTTGGTAAATCAGATAAGCTGTCTTCTAAAAAAGATTACAGTTTTGAACTGCATTATGAATCTTTAAAAGACCTGATCAATACATTAGAATTGGATAACATAACCATAGTGGTTCAAGATTGGGGAGGCCTTTTGGGATTGAGTTTATTAGGAGAATTTCCTGAAAAGTTTAAAAGGGTAGTGATTATGAATACCTTCTTGCCAAAAGGAAACAAGCTGTCTCTATTTTTTAAAATGTGGCAACTTTATGCTAAATATCACCCCTTCTTATCCATAGATGGAATCATACAGAAAGGTACCTATGCAAAATTGGATAAAGAAACATTAGAAGCTTATCGCCTCCCATTTCCGAACAAAAAATCCAAGGCTGGTGCAAGCATTTTTCCTTCGTTGGTACCTTCAAAACCAACAGATGACGGTGTCTTTGAAATGACAAGGGCAAGAGATGTTTTATCGAAATGGGATAAGCCTGCCTTGGTGATGTTTTCTGATAAAGATCAAGTACTTGGTGGAATGGAGAAGTTCTTCTATAAACTTATTCCAGATGAAGTACAAACACGAATTATGATTCACAATGCCGGTCATTTTCTTCAAGAAGAGAAAGGGGAAGAGATTGCAAATCATATAAAAGCATTTATTGAAAACAATAAATTAAATGGCTAATTAGGATGATATTTTCTATATGGTTCTTTCTGTTAACGGTGCAGATAAAAATCTTTCATATTATTGATACAGAAAAAATTATAAGTGATTTCAGTAAAAGAGCCTTTTCGTGAATATTTATTGGTATCAAAATATTTCTTCTGTTCATTAAATCGAAGGTTTTTAACATAGTCGTGGCACTCGTTACTTTCATGGTTTCTGCCTGAAAGTTGAATTCTATCAGAACTGCCTATAGTATATTCAATGATTCCATTACTTCCGTTGGCCCAACTGCCTTGATATGAAGTAGCAGAAAAAGTGTGTATTTCGTTTTTAAACTCATATATCCAGTCATAACGATAGAATTCTCCATTGTGTTTGAGAATCATTTGCGTAGTGGTGTTTAATCCAAAATGCCCATGAGCGATATAGTACCTAGTATTATTACTGCTAGATGAACTGCCATCTCCATTATCTTCAATGGTATTATATTGCCGTTTGGGCTCAATCTCATGAGAACCACATGATATAACTGAGAAGATGAATAAGGAAGAGAGTAATAGTATTGTTAGAGATTTCATTTCTTGAAATTATTGATGTTTAACTAAGCTTTGATTGGTAAGATACGCTTTAAATTTAGACAAAAAATCCTACTTCTGAAATTAAAGTAAAAGACCACCCTGAAACATTCAAGGCGGTCTGAATAGCAATTTCCGTTAGTAACTGTATTATGAATTACGTTCTATTCGTCCTATAGTACATAATCAAAAAGATATGATTCGATGTTAACAATTTTAATTTCAACACAATTTAAGAGGTCGGGGTTATTCTTAAATTGATTTTATTTTGATGAATTTTGTCGAAATGATGTAGGTACAAACCCATGTCTGTACCTACTTTTTTAAACTACACTATTTAATTAAATCTATAATAAGGGGAGCAATCTTAGTACCCATCATTTTGATTCAAGTTAGGATTAGCCGCTACTTGAGTAGGAGGAATAGGGAATAAGTATCTATGAGACCCATCACTAGCTTTACCTTTACTTGGGAGCCAGAATAAATAAGAGTTGCCGTTTTCGTCTACTCTTTCCTCAAAAGCGTCAGCATCATTTTCCATTTGTTTGTTTTGCCAAGCTTCTAAGTATTTACCATGACGGATGATATCCTGTCGTCTTACGCCTTCCCAGCATAATTCCCAGCCTCTTTCCATCAAAATAAAGTCTAAGATGTCATTTACTTTTCCATCACTTTGAAGTTGAGTGAAATGAGCATTTGCATCTGCTATTGGAGATGAAGAGTCAAATCTATTGCCTTCAGTTCTCAATTTATTGATCATTGAGATGGCCTCTCCATTCATTCCTTTTCGAGCTAATGCTTCAGCATGCATTAACAATACATCTGCATATCTGATGATTGGAAAGTCATTACCTGACCAACCACCCCAAGATACTCCAATAGAACCTAAGTCTGGCTCCCATTTCATCAGGCGGACACCTTGTGTTTTATTGGCATCGAACAATGGAAGCTCTTGCTCATGTTGGACCATTGTTCCATCTATTTTTTCAAACTCTGTATAGAATTGATTTTTTCTACTATCAGCATCATCAAATGACTGATAACGGTCTGTCATAATTGAGAAACCATTCCACTTAGAAGGTACACCCCACTCAATACCTTTTACTTTGTAAGTGTCGTAGTGTACACCCCAGCTATTACCGTGATTTCCTAGTGGATCATCCGCAGTATAAGTAATGGCAAAAATATAGTCAGTGTTATTTTCTTCATTTGCAAGCTTAAATGTTTCAAGATAATCAGGGTATACAGCATATCCCATTCCCTCAATTACTTCACTATACTGAATTACTTTGTCCAGCTGTTCATCCGTAGGGTCTACTACTTTACTTCCATCTTGGAAATATACACCTGCATTGAGGTATATTTTGGTCAATAAAGCATAAGCTGCACCTTTACCAACTCTTGCATAGTTTGGCTTTTCAGGTAGACCATCTTTGATCGCTTCTAACTCATCCACGATGAATTGTGTTACTTCAGGACGTGTACTTGCTGGTGTATCTCCATTGTGTTTGGTTGTCAACACTAATGGCACATTTCCGAACATATCCATCAAATTGAAGTAATAAAATGCTCTTAGAAATCGAACCTCATTGGTAGTTGAAACTATTTCATCTGTTTGTTCAAAACCTTTTAAAGATTCAATTAAACCATTTGCCCTTGCTATACCTGTGTAAGGTGCATTCCATAATCTAGGTAGGTGAGGATGATTTTCATTCCAAGTATGTGCATTCAATTGAAGCCATTTTCCACCGTCATACCAGTCACCGCCTCTTGTTGGTACTAGCGTTTCATCTGAACAAACCTGAGAGAAACCCCAAGCATTTTCATGGTGATAAAATGATCTTAAAGATGCATAAACAGGAGCAACTGCTGAAGGTAAGTTTTCAGGGTCTTGAAAGTACTCATCAGTAACCGAACTGTAGAGTTTTTCATCAAGATTTGTACATGAAGTCGAAGATATTAATGCACCTGCAGCAAGTGCAATCATCAATTTATTTCTTAACATAATAATTTCTTTAATCTTTTTGGGAATGGGACAATTTAGAAGCCTACTGATATACCGCCGATAAATGTTCTTGCAGCAGGGTAGTTGTTGTAATCAATTCCAATTGGAGGAACTTGACTACCGCCAGCAGGAGCGTTCACTTCTGGGTCATAACCTGAGTAATTTGTGATTACAAATAAGTTTTGACCTGAAACATATAATCTTAGATTACGGATATGTTTCACATTTTCCATTCCGAACGTGTACCCTAAAGTTATGTTTGAAAGACGGATGAATGTAGCGTCTTCAATGAATCTTGAGTTGTAACCTGTTTGTCTGATTCCTTCATCAACAGCAGGTTTTACGACGTTGTAAGTACTGTTTTCACCATAAAGGTCATTAGTTGAAGAAAACTCTAAAGCAGTATTATTGAATACTTGATGTCCTGTTGCTGCATTAAAGAAGAAGTTGAAATCCCATTTTTTGTATCTAAATGTGTTATTCAAACCAAAAGTCCATTCAGGTAATGCTTGACCTAACACTTCATTCTCCTCAGAAACTAAAGCATTGCCACTTTCATCCAATCCAATGTAACGAGGACCCCAGAAAGTACCGTAGGGTAAACCTGGCTTGATCACTTGAGAGAATTGACCTACTTGACCACGGCCACCTACAGCACCTGTAAGTATCTCTTCATAATCACCAATGTTTTTCACTTCGTTTTTGTTATAAGCAGCTACTAAACCAGTTTCCCAAGTGAAGTCATTTTTGCTGAAGTTCAATGTATTGATTGAAATCTCAATACCTTGGTTTGTTAACTCACCAACATTTTGAAGGTAAACATCAACTGGAGCAGGTTGTGGGGCTTGAAGTTCTAACAATAAGTTGTTTGTGTTTTTTTGATAGAAATCTAAAGTACCATACACAATACCGCTGAATAATTCATAGTCAAAACCAAAGTTCAATTGAGTAGTTTCTTCCCACTGAAGGTCTGGATTAGCGTAGTTGTTGTAAGTTACACCAGAACCAATTCCAACAGCACTGTATTCTTTATTTCCAGAGAGAGTAGGTAATGATCTATAGTTGCCAATTTCTTGAGAACCTGTAACACCCCAACCTGCTCTAAGTTTTAAGTTGCTCACTACACTGCTTGAGCTTAAGAAATCTTCTTCCGATAATCTCCAAGCGGCAGAGAATGAAGGGAAAACACCCCATTTGTTATTTGCTCCAAATCTTGAAGAGCCATCAGCACGGACAGTAGCAGTGACAACGTATTTATCTTTAAAAGATAAGTTGGCTCTACCAATCCAAGAAATCAGCTTACTTGATTCCTTGTATGAATCTACAAGTATAGCACCATTGGCCGCATTTAGATTGTTTTCTGCTGTTTCGTCGATATCAAAACCAGTTGCATTTGAAGAATTGTAATCTCTACCAAATTCTTGGTAAGTATAACCTGCTAAAGCATTCAGCTTAAGGTCTCCAAACGTTTTTGTATAGTTAAGTGTTCCTTCTAAAAGGATATTATGTAAATTATTATTTCTTACATCAGCAGAACCATTTCCTTTGCCCACCCATTCGATTGTACCAGGCAAGTAAGCTTTTCTTTTGGCTGAAGTGATATCACCACCAAGGTTTAATTTACCTGTTAAGCCTTCAATGAATTGAGCTTCAATGAATACATTACCCAATACACGCTGAGTGTTTGTAAAATCACGAACAGAATTGGCCATGATGTATGGATTTTTCTCTAACTGATTTGAAGAAGAGAAATCTTCAGGTAAAAGTGGAGACATACGCAGCATATTGTTGATTACACCTCCGTCAAGAGCACCACCAACACCATAAGGAAGGTTGTTGTTTTTTGTGAATGCACCCATCATGTTAGCGCCTATTTTCACTCTGTCGCTTAACTTCTGAGTGATATTCATTCTACCGCCAATTCTTTCCATGCCAGAATTGATCATAATACCTTCTTGATTAAGGTAATTGACAGAAAATCTGTATTGCGTTTTTTGAGTGCCACCAGAAACCCCAATGTTGTGATTTTGAGTGATGGCATCACGTGTCATCAATTCTTGCCAGTCTGTATTAGCTCCTAAATCAAGAGGGTTAGAACCTTCAGCGGCAGTAGCTGCTCTGTATTCGCCTGCATCTAATACATCTACTTTTTTCGAAATCGAAGAAACACCAAAATAAGCGTCATAATCTACTTTTGCAGTTCCTTCTTTTCCTTTTTTAGTAGTGATGATGATTACACCGTTAGCACCTCTTGCTCCATAAATTGCAGTAGCAGATGCATCCTTCAAAACATCAAATGATTCGATGTCGTTAGGGTTGATTGATGCTAAAGGGTTTTTTGACGCTGATGCAGAATAAACACCTGAAGTCCCAGGGTCTGAAGCAGTATTATCAATTGGAAAGCCATCAATCACATACAAAGGCTCATTGGAAGCAGTAAGTGATGTACCACCTCTGACTCTGATATTCACGCCTGCACCAGGTTCACCAGAAGATGGAGTCATTTGTACACCGGCAATTTTGCCTTGAATCAGTTGATCAGGAGAGGCCATTACACCTTGGTTGAAGTTCTCAGATTTAATAGAAGCCATTGCTCCAGTTACATCCTTTTTCTCCATTTGACCGTAACCAACAACTACGACTTCTTCAAGTTGTTCTGCATCAACTTTAAGTTGGATAATGAAGTTGCTTTTGTTGCCAATTGTAACTTCTTGATCAAAGAAACCAATATAAGTAACTAATAAAGTTTCATTTTCTTCTGGGACGTTTAGACTAAATTTACCTTCAAAATCTGTGGTTGTTCCAAGTGTTGTTCCTTTGATAATTACGTTTACACCTGGTAGTGGAGAATTAGTATCATCATTTACAGTACCTGTGATAATTCTATCTTGAGCATGAGCTCTAAAAATAGTAAGTAATAGAAATACAGATACAATACAAATTAGTTGTATACCTTTTTTCATTTGTTACATGCGGTTTATTAATCGGTAATGAATAGTTAGAACACATGAAGGACCATGTATATTTAGTTATTTCATTTCCATTTTTTCATTCCATAGTTATAGACTAGTAGAGCTGCTTTAATTTTAAAATTTAATAGATCTCGAGATTTGAGCTTTAGCTGTCTGTTTTACAATTCTAGGGGTAATTCTATGATTTTGCAAATTTTAAAATTGTCTTAAAAGTGTTTAAAAACATCTGAAAATTGAATAATTCAAAGTGTATGATGAAGAATTCTTTAAACTATTGAAAAGTTGGTGTTTCAACCGGTTTCAATCATTAAATAACGTATTATGCTATACGTTAGAAACCTGTTGCGCGATCTGTTGCATAAATTTTAAAAACGTCGATAATACGCTTTAAAATTTGTACAATTCCTGTTTGAGAGAAATTTCAAAAAAGATAAAAAAAGTCATATTTTTTTATTGATAAGCCTTATTTTCTTCCTTATAACTGTTCAAATTTCTAAAAATGTGTCTATCTTTGCCACGTGCTTATCAAGAATGGCAGAGAGAACGGGCTCGTAGATGCCATGGCAACCGTTGTTCCCAGCGAAAGGTGCCAAGTCCCGCTTCGGAAGTGTCCGAGAAAGATGAGCTAAATGCATTCGTTCAAGAATGATTATCTCGAAAAATTATTAAGCACGTTTTTATCCTCTTAAGTGGTAGGAGTCTTTATCTTATCTACTTAGTATAGGGGTATGTGAAACGTAACTTTCAGAATATACTTATGTCAAAAAAGCTCAAAGAGTTAGCGAAAGAGCGTGTCTTGATTTTGGATGGTGCAATGGGTACTATGATCCAAAGACACAAATTGGGAGAAGAAGATTACAGAGGAGAAAGATATAAAGATCACCCTTGTGATGTGAAAGGGAATAATGATATGCTGTCCATCACACAGCCGGATATCATTAGAGACATTCACAAACAGTATTTTAATGCAGGTGCTGATATTGTAGAAACAAACACTTTCAGTGGTACTACCATTGCCATGGCAGACTACGAAATGGAAAGTGATGTGTATGAGTTGAACTATGCTTCAGCAAAACTAGCGAAAGAAGCAGCGGAAGAGTTTACTGCAAAGGAACCTAACAAACCTCGTTTTGTGGCGGGTGCCGTTGGTCCTACCAACAGAACAGCGTCTATCTCTCCTGATGTAAACGATCCAGGTTATAGAGCGGTAACTTTTGATGATCTTGTAGAAGCTTATTACTTGCAAGTACAAGGTTTGGCAGAAGGTGGTGCAGATACAATTTTGATCGAAACAGTATTTGATACCTTAAACTGTAAAGCAGCTCTTTTTGCAGCAGACAAGTATTTCACAGATGTAGAAGAAGGAAAAGTAGTCTCAGCGGCTCCGGCAGGAAGAGAAGACGAATTTCCTAATTTATATAAAGGAGAGCGTTTGCCATTGATGGTGTCAGGTACGATTACCGATGCCTCGGGTAGAACACTTTCAGGACAAGTAGTAGAGGCATTCTGGAACTCTATCCGTCATGCCGACCTATTCAGTGTTGGTTTGAACTGTGCTTTGGGTGCCGATTTACTTCGTCCATATATCCAAGAATTATCTCGTGTAGCAGATATCAACGTTTCTGCTTATCCAAACGCGGGTCTTCCAAATGAATTTGGTGAGTATGACCAAACTTCAGAAGAGATGGGTAAAATCCTTGAATCTTTTGATGGTTTAGTGAACATCATCGGTGGATGCTGTGGTACTACTCCTGATCATATTGGAGCGATTGCAGAGACTTTCAAACAAGCTAAAGTAAGAGAGATCCCTACGCAGGAAGCTTTCCAACGTTTGAGTGGTTTAGAACCTGTAACGATCAAGCCAGACAGTATTTTTGTGAACGTGGGTGAAAGAGCCAACGTAACAGGTTCTGCTAAATTCCGTCGTTTGATTGAGAACGGACAGTTTGAAGAAGCCATTGAAGTGGTAAGACATCAAGTAGAAGGTGGAGCTCAAGTGATTGACGTCAACATGGATGAAGGGATGTTGGATTCTAAGGAGTGTATGACACGTTTCTTGAATTTGATCGCTTCTGAACCAGATATCGCCAAGCTTCCAATCATGGTCGATTCTTCAAAATGGGAAGTTATCGAAGCGGGTTTGAAGACCTTACAAGGTAAAGGTATTGTGAACTCGATTTCATTAAAAGAAGGAGAGGAAGACTTTATCGCGAAAGCAACATTGATTAAAAAGTATGGTGCGGCAGCCGTTGTAATGGCGTTTGATGAAGATGGACAAGCAGACAACTTTGAAAGAAGAAAAGAGATCTGTGGTCGTTCGTATGATATTCTTGTTAATAAAGTAGGTTTCCCTCCTCAAGATATCATTTTTGACCCAAACATCTTAGCAGTTGCAACAGGTATTGATGAGCATAATAACTATGCAGTTGATTTCTTTAAGGGTACAAAATGGATCAAAGAAAACTTACCACATGCATTAGTTAGTGGTGGTGTTTCTAATATCTCTTTCTCATTCAGAGGTAATAATGCTGTAAGAGAAGCGATGCACTCTGTATTTTTATACCACGCTGGTAAAGCTGGTATGGACATGGGTATTGTAAACCCAGGTATGCTTGAAGTGTATGAAGAGATTCCAAAAGACTTATTAGAGCATGTTGAAGATGTTCTTTTAAACAGAAGAGAGGATGCAACTGAACGTTTGGTTGATTTTGCTGAAACTGTAAAATCAAAAGGGAAGAAAAAAGAAGTAGATCTTTCTTGGAGAGAAAATCCTGTAGAGCAGAGATTGTCTCATGCCTTAGTAAAAGGTTTAGTTGAATTTATAGATGAAGATGTAGAGGAAGCTCGCCAGAAATTTGACCGCCCAATTGAAGTGATTGAAGGTCCTTTGATGGATGGTATGAACGTGGTAGGTGATTTATTTGGTGAAGGTAAAATGTTCCTTCCTCAAGTAGTGAAATCTGCCCGAGTAATGAAAAAGGCGGTAGCGATTCTTATTCCATATATTGAAGAAGAAAAAGCGAACAACCCTGATTTGGAAGCTTCTTCTTCAGCCGGTAAAATCTTAATGGCCACTGTAAAAGGAGATGTGCATGATATCGGTAAAAACATTGTAAGTGTAGTTTTAGCTTGTAACAACTTTGAGATCATCGACCTTGGTGTGATGGTACCATTAGACAAGATCATTAGAACTGCCGTTGAAGAAAAAGTAGATGTAATTGGTCTTTCAGGCTTGATTACGCCTTCATTGGATGAGATGGTTTATGTTGCTGATGAATTGGAACGTCAGGAATTAGACATTCCAGTGATGATTGGTGGAGCAACTACTTCAAGAATCCATACAGCAGTGAAAATTGATCCTAAATACTCAGGTTCAGTAGTTCACGTATTGGATGCTTCTAAGTCAGTGCCAATTGCTTCAGCATATACATCTGAAAACAAAGAATACCGTCAAGAGGTGATTCAAGAGTTCAAAGACGAATATGCGGCACTTAGAGAATCGCATGCAAAACGTCAAGGAGCGAAGAAGTTATTACCGATAGAAGAAGCACGTAAGAATAAGGTGCAAATTGATTGGGAAACAACGCCAATTACAAAGCCTTCTTTCTTAGGTGTGAAAACATTTGAGGATTATAGCTTAGAAGAAATCTCACACTATATCGATTGGACTCCATTCTTCCAAACTTGGGAGTTGGCAGGTAAATTCCCTGCTATCCTTAAGGATGAAGTGGTAGGAAAAGAAGCAACTGATCTTTACAATGATGCGAAAGCGTTATTAAAAGAGATTGTAGATAATAAATTACTTCAAGCCAATGCAGTAGTCGGTTTCTTCCCAGCCAACAGTATCAACGATGATGATATTGCTTTATATGACTTTAAAGAAGAGGATGTAGAGTTGCCAGATGCAGAGCATCATCATTCTACTTTCTACAGAGAAGACAGAGAGAAGCAAGTGGGCACACTTTGTCACTTAAGACAGCAAAACAAAAAAGCGGCAGGGAAACCAAACTTCTGTTTGAGTGACTTTGTAGCACCAGTAGAATCAGGTAGAAGAG
Source organism: Flammeovirga sp. SJP92 (assembly GCF_001583495.1). Classification (GTDB taxonomy): domain Bacteria; phylum Bacteroidota; class Bacteroidia; order Cytophagales; family Flammeovirgaceae; genus Flammeovirga. The sequence goes on from NZ_LQAQ01000088.1 coordinate 17,045, forward strand.
ATTACGTTGGTGGTTTTGCAGTAACAGCCGGAATCGGAATTGATGCTTTAGTAGAGAAATACGAAGCGGATCATGACGATTACAACAGCATTATGGTAAAAGCTTTAGCAGATCGTTTAGCTGAAGCATTTACTGAATTGATGCACGAAAAGGTAAGAAAGGAAATCTGGGGTTATGCGAAAGATGAGATCCATAACAATGAAGAATTAATTGATGAAAAATATCAAGGTATTCGTCCAGCGCCAGGTTACCCTGCATGTCCTGATCATACAGAAAAAGACAAGTTATTTGCTATGCTAGATGTAGAGAAAAACATTGGTGTTTCACTAACATCAAGCTATGCAATGACACCTGCAGCATCTGTAAGTGGTTGGTACTTTGGTAATGAGAATTCTCGTTACTTCGGTTTAGGAAAAATCAACAAAGACCAATTACAAGACTACGCCAAACGTGTGGAGAAAGAGGAGAGAGAAATGGAACGTTGGTTAGGCAGTGTGTTGAGTTACTAGAATTTCAATTCATTGATATAAAGAGACAACTTGAGAGATAATTTCAGGTTGTCTTTTTTTGTGGCTCTATTTTTAAAACAACTATTGAGAATTAAAGAGGCTTCTCGGAAATTTGTAATATATATTAGAATAATGATGTCTTAGTTTGAATATAGTATGCTGTTTATTACTTTGAGAGAAGTAAACTATTTTTTAATGGAGTAAATGTGATGATTAAGCTAATACAGTTTCTATCAAGGAGGGGTACCTTTTAATTAAAAAGATTACCCCAATAATAGAAGTAAGTTTAGTCAATACATTATGAATAATCAAATGAAGACATTATATAAAATTCTATTACTTACAATAATTGATTTTGGGTTGATCTGGTTATGGGTTTATCTAATGGACCCAGATCCTAGTATATCGATTACAATCATTTTACTTGTTCCTTTGGTTTTAGTAATTAACTTGATAATAGGAGGGTTATTACTCTATTTCAAGAAAAAAGATTATTCTAAATTGTTTTTTATAAACTCAATTTTGGCTTCAATAATAATGAATTATCTGTTCGGTAAGGGAATTGATAGACATCTAAATACTAGATTCGAAAGTTGGGAATTTCAAAAAGCTGATTCAACCTTTAGGCTAAATAGGAAGAAAAAAACGGATGAGTTTAGTATGTCCTACAGCTTAAGTCCTAGTTCATCTACGGTTTTTTTATATGGAAAGTGTACTGAAAAAAATGGAGAGTGGCACTTGAGTGCTGATTCATTAAATATGAAAATAATCAATGATACGGAACTTATCGGATTTAGAAACCAGACAGATACTATAAAGATGAATAAATTAGTTCGGTGAAAACTATACAGCTAAAACATTATTCAATACAGACTCACTCAAAGTCTTCCAAGATCAATGAAAAGTAAATTGTACTTAGCAATCCTTTTTTGTTCTTTGATAAATACCCTGTTTATAGGTTTCATTATGAGAGACAGTTCATTTAGTGTAAATGATATAGTGTATTCAACTGTAACAGTACTAGAAGTGATGAATCCTTAGGTTGTTCAATCAAAAGCTGTAATTTTGGGAAATTAAGCATTGACACTATCGATGTGAAATAAACGCTTTACTATGAACACTAACAATTACAGTAAATCTTTCTATTATTTTGTAGGGATTGCATTTTTATGGATTCCCATCTTATTTTTTGACTCTCCTTACTTTGATGAATATTTCTTCGATGGGAAAATAATCTCCACAGTATCTGTTTTAAGCATATTTGTCATCATATTCTTCTTGTCGTCATTACGTATTCGATTTTTAATGACAGTCATGGTGCCTTTGTCATGGTTAGGTGAAATGTTGTGTTGTGTATGGATGGATATGTATGATTACAGAGGTGGACAAATTCCGATGTATGTGCCCTTTGGTCATGCTGTAATATTTGCATTGGGATGGAATATTACTCAAAAAAGCCCAATTCTTGCCAACGCCCTTCAATTCAAAAAATGGATGATGGGTTTTTATATTTTACTTTTCGCAGTAGTAATTTTATACTTCAAAGACACATTGAGTTTAGCCCTAGGAACATTATTCTTCTGGGCCTTATGGAGAAGAAATTACATGCCCTTTTACCTTGTAATGAGTGCATTGGTGTTATATTTGGAAATAATCGGAACGTATTACGGAGTATGGAAATGGGATAAAAAACAGTGGATCTTCCAAACTGTCAACCCACCCATAGGAGCCATGTTTATTTATATTGGCGGTGATATGATTTTAGGCAGATTATGCAGGTATTTGTTAAAGGTTCTAAGGAAAAGAAAGGTCGTTTATGTGAGAAATTAATTATTATGATTAGTCAATAAGAGATCTATCTAATTGTCTCAATCGCATAAAGCCTCCAACTGTTCGTGATGTCAAGCCGAAAGGCGTCATTACGAATTTTAGAATTGTATAAGTTTGAAACTTATAACAATAAAATATATCCATGATTTCTTAAGTGAAGGATCAAAAACAAAACAGTAAATAACTAATTGAAAACGTAATCTAAGAACTATTAGAAAATATGAAGAGTAATGAAGTTAGTACGATGATATTTGAGGCTTTAGAATATCTGGCGCCAATAAAAACGCCTTTGGTGGATATGCTTTCAGGAAAAAATATTTATGGCCGCCCTCCATTTCTTAGATTTAGATTTGATATTCCAGATGAAAATGACGAATTATATATAAAGGTTGAAAATATAATAAGTAATTATCATGGGAAATTGAAATGGATCTTGATTAGACGGAAAAATAATTATTTCTTGATGCCTTTTCTTTTATCAAAATACATAGATTCACCTTCATTTCTTAAGCAAGGTTTCCTTTCTCATGAACTGGGGGAATTTAAGTACAAAGAGATTATTGACCAGGCAATTGATGATATTCCACTTCTAGCTAGTTTGATCATTGAAAAATCAAATATATCAGGTCAATAACTGATGAAAAGAGAACTTATCAAATCACTCATCATTACAGTTCTAATTATTGTAATCATTCTGATTGGAGACATATTTCAAGTTCCTTTTCTAAGTGACTTTTTCTTTTACTTAGTTATTTTACCATCAGCGTATAGTTTTTCAGAAGGGCCTTTAATAGGCACAATTATTTACTTAGAACCGTTTATTCTATGGGGAATTATTTTTCTTTATAGTATTTTCTCAACTAAATTGAATATTCAATAACCCAAAAAATATAATGGACTCAGCTGAACTATTATTAAATGAAATTATCAACTCGGATATCTGTAGAGGATGTGAGCCTCCAAATTCAAAACCACTATTGAATTTTTCATCAAAATCTAAAATACTGATTGTAGGTCAAGCCCCAGGAGTTAAAGCCATTGAATCAGGAATTCCCTGGAATGATGCAAGTGGGAGAAGGCTAAGAGAATGGATGGGTATATCGAATGATGATTTTTATGATAAGGAAAAAGTAGCCATTGTACCCATGGACTTCTGTTTTCCTGGTAAAGGAAAATCAGGTGATTTACCACCACGACCGATATGTGCTCAGAAGTGGTTGCCAAAAATCATGAAAGAGCTCAAAAATGTAGAGTTCACCCTCTTAATAGGGCAGTATGCACAAAAACACTTTCTTGGCGAACTCAGAAAACCCAACTTAACCTCTACAGTCAAAAATTGGAGGGAATATTACCCAAAATATTTTGTGATGCCTCATCCTTCTCCAAGAAACAATATTTGGCTAAGAAAAAACGAATGGTTTGAAGTTGAATTATTACCTGTTTTGAAAAGTGAGATAGAGAAGATATGCTATTAATAGTTGATGTTGAAAAATGCTGGTTTAAACCTGAAGCAAAATGAAGTTGTATACTACATGATTGATTTTCATAGCAATATTAAGAAGCTGACAAATATTTAATTCAAAAGCCATGAGCAATTGTAAATCAATTTTACTTCAATTAAAGAAATAGTGAAAAAGGGCGAATACAATCTTGCATACAATAAATATCATAATTCATATTATGAGTATTCAAACTATTTAGGGGGGGATATTCTTGAAAAGAACAAACTATGTAAAGCAGTTGAGCATAACTTAGATAATACAATCAATAGTTATTTGACGTATATTTCTTCCAGCCATATCAACCCTCGCCAAGACTTTATTTTAAGATTAAAGAGGGCAATAAAAAGTAAAGATCTTTATGCTCTGCGTTTTCTACTGTTTCTAACAGAAAAGTTAGATCTAGAAGATTTGAGTGACGAATTTGTACAAGTAATTAAAATATTTGAGATAGATAAAGAACTGAACAATCTAGAGTTATCTGTCATTGAGTGGATAATTGAATATTGGTTAGAATTTGATAATCATATGGTAATAGACTCTTTGAAACACATTTATTTTATAAAACCTACTAATTATCTAAGCCTTCATATTAAGTCATTAACACTGTTGTCTTCAATAGCAACAAAGGAAGCTGTTGAAGTTATAACCATGTATTTGAATCACCCAGAAGAGTACATCCGTGAAGAAGCTGAAGAGTGTTTGAAATATATATAAGTGAAGGATATTTTCAGGTCCCTCACAGTTTGTAAGTATCAACCTGTAGGCGTCTGAACATCCGTACGTGCCAGCATGTACGACGGATACATCTACTGGTGGGAGTCGTCCCATACTCATGGGAAAGAGGGTCTCATAGTCATGGGAAAAGGTGTCCCTTCTATATGGGAAACCCTTTCCCATGTATAGGGGAAAGAGTTTCACCTTCTAGCCTCCAGTTTGACACTTGCACCAATGGAACCAAAAACTCTTGTGGAGTACACTATTCACCGTACACACTGTACGGTGTATAGTGTACAAGCAGTACGGTGAATAGCGAACGGTGTGTACGGTGGGTAGTGTACGGATAGTATGGGCAGGTAATACACCCTGTATCGGGAAGAAGCATCTACATAGTAAGGGTGAAATGTTCGACATTATTTGACCTAAACCAAACTAAAAATTCACTATATTTACCCTATAAGCGAACAACATCAATGTGTACTTTACATTATGTCAGTACTTTGGATACCAGAGAAGCAAACGGAAAGAAGGAAGGTATTGAAATAGGTACTGGTTTGACAATTGCTGAAGTAAAAGAATTGTTTGAAAATCGATAGTTTTTTGAATAACATAAAACATGATGGTACTACAAAATGCTATGATTTCATTCATCTATATGTCAAATTAACTTTAAGGGTAGGAATATGAATTTCAACATTTTCAACTTCTTGAGTATTATGGGGGCTATTCAAGGAGTCTTTTTTTCATTGGTCATATTATTTCTGCAGAGAGGAAGGAAAATCTCAAATTACTTGCTTTCAGCATTGATTGCCTGCATTGCGGTAACTATGGGACGTCATGTGTTGTCCGATATGCAAGTTCTACAACAGCACCCCTTATTAGAAAGTGTCCCCTTGACCTACCTGTTATTGATTGGTCCATTGCTTTTTTTATATACAAAATCAATCTGTACCCCCAATTATTCATTTGATTTTCAGTCGGCCAAACATCTTCTGCCTGCTTTTATATTTTTCATTGCCAGAGTGATCAATCTTTTAGATCAGTTTTATTTTGAAGTGGGAATTTTTGAAGTATTCAACGGTTATGGAAAATTTGAAGTGATTGTAGGAGTAATTTCTATGAGTATTTATGCTTTTATGACTTTTAGAACTATCAATCGTGAAGAGGAAATCTCTGATGCTGATGTGCAGAATAGGATTTGGATGAAAAAAATTATCTATGGGTGGGCTATTGGGTGGATATTATTTGCCTTACTGACTTTTATAGACCTGTTTTTCTTTGCATATGAAAGACCTTATTCAGATTACTATATCTTATTCCTTTATTTGGCTTTTGTAATCTATTGGCTAGGAATGAAAGGCTTTTATGAACGGATCACACATTTTACAAAAGAGATGAAGGAAGAAGAAAATGAGCGTACTTTCAAGACCACAATTCTTCAAAGTGATATGGAAGTTTTACAAACGGTGATGGAAGGAGAGAAGCTATACCTTGATCCAGAATTAAATCTTGAAAAACTATCATCGAAAGTAGGTTTCCCAACCAAGAAAGTTTCGGTTATCCTTAATCAAGGATTTGAAAAGTCATTTTACCATTTTATCAATACATACAGAGTAGAAGAATTTAAAAAGAGAATTTCTGAAAATCAAAATCAGACGTTGTTGAATATTGCCTATGACAGTGGTTTTAATTCCAAGTCAACTTTTAACTATATCTTCAAAAAAGAAACAGGAGAAACACCTTTGCAATACAAAAAGAGAATAAAGGGAAAAATGTCCCTCTAATGATTTTATATATCGCTCTTCAACCTAAAACCAGCCAATTTTTGTCATTTAATTGAAAATAGATTTAAATTTTAAATGATTCTCCGTTTTTTTCAAAATCAATCCTCCTACTTCCAATAAAATCTATTATTTTCGCCTTTTGAAATTGTGCAGTAATGTATGGTAACCGAAGGGGTTTTCGGTTATGCATTTCTGACGTTGAGCAAAAAACAATCAAAATGCAAATTCTTAGCGAACAAGAAGTACTCCGTAGAGAAAAGAGACAACAGTTGATGGACTTGGGCATTGACCCATATCCAGCGGAAAAGTTTGATGTAAACGTTTCAGCAGCACATATTCTTAAGAATTTTGAGCGTCGTCCAAATGATTATGGTACGATCTCAATTGCTGGACGTATTATGAGTGTTCGTGCGATGGGTAAGGCAGCATTTGTTGAATTACAAGATGCCTCTGGTCGTATTCAAGTTTATGTAAATAGAGATGAGATCTGTCCTGGTGAGGATAAGACTTTATATAATACGGTATTTAAGAAGCTTTTAGATAGAGGTGATTTTATCGGTATTGAAGGTTTTGTTTTCAAAACAGAAGTAGGCGAAATCACAGTACACGCAAAATCACTTAAAGTTTTATCAAAAGCCTTAAAACCACTTCCTGCCGTTAAGGTAACGAAAGACGCTGATGGAAATGAGACAATGCACGATGCATTCTCTGATCCTGAGTTAAGATACCGTCAACGTTATGTGGATTTAGTAGTAAATAAAGACGTTAAAGATACTTTTATCAAAAGAACAAAGATCATTAACGCAATGCGTAACTTCTTCAACGACCACGGTCACTTAGAAGTAGATACGCCAGTTTTACAAGCAATCCCAGGTGGTGCGGCGGCAAGCCCGTTCATTACACATCACAATGCTTTGGATATTCCATTGTATTTAAGAATTGCCAACGAATTATATTTGAAAAGATTAATCGTAGGTGGTTTTGATGGTGTATATGAGTTCTCTCGTAACTTCAGAAATGAAGGTATGGACAGAACACACAACCCTGAGTTTACAGCCGTTGAGATCTATGTAGCTTACAAAGATTACAACTGGATGATGGAATTTACTGAGCAATGTTTAGAGCACGTAGCAATTGCTGCAAACGGTTCTACAGATGCTAAAGTTGGAAACAACGAAATTTCATTCAAAGCACCATACCGCCGTGTAACTATGGCTGAGGCGATCATGGAACATACAGGTAAAGATATCAACGGCAAATCTGTTGAAGAATTACGTGTATTCTGTGACGAGTTAGGTATCGAGCATGATGAAACAATGGGTAAAGGTAAATTAATCGATGAGATTTTCGGTGAGAAATGTGAGGGTAACTATATCCAGCCAACATTCATTACTGATTATCCTGTTGAGATGTCTCCTTTATGTAAGCGTCATAGAGACAATCCTGAATTAACAGAGCGTTTCGAGTTGATGGTCAATGGTAAAGAGGTTGCGAATGCTTACTCTGAGTTGAATGATCCAATCGATCAAAGAGAGCGTTTTGAGGAGCAAATGAAGCTAATGGAAGCAGGAGATGACGAAGCAATGTTCATCGACCAAGACTTCTTAAGAGCATTAGAATACGGTATGCCTCCAACATCAGGTTTAGGTATCGGTATCGACCGTTTAGTAATGATGTTGACGGACAATGCTTCTATCCAAGAAGTATTATTCTTCCCTCAAATGCGTCCTGAAAAATGGCCTGTAGCTTCTTCGGAACAAGAGTGGGCGGCAATCGGTGTTGAGAAAGATTTGATTAACGTGATGCACAAATTAGGTTTCTATATGATTTCTGACCTTGCTGATAAAGCAGTAGGTAAATTGATGAATGACTTCATCGGTATGAAGAAGAAATTGAAGCTGAAGCAAATCCCTAACCCTTCAAAAGACGCGGTTCAAGGATGGATTGACAAGGCTGCAGAAGCCAACAACTAGATAAAAATACTACCATCAGTAGTTGATTATATTGAGCTACCTTCAGCAATGAAGGTAGCTTTTTTGTTTTTAGCAAAAAAACAATTCGTATCTTCAATCTATAAAACTATTACAAACATGATATTAGAAATGGCAACCCTTCAGGTAAAAGAAGGGATGGAAGAACAATTTGAGATTGACTTCAAAACGGCTGGTCAATACATCAGTTCAATTAAAGGGTATCAAGGACATACTTTGAAAAAATGCCTGGAACACAAAAATAAATACCTCTTACTTGTTCATTGGGATTCAGTGGAAGCACATGAAATTGGTTTCAGGAAATCAGATGTTTATTTGAAATGGAAGGAACTTTTACACCATTATTATGAGCCTTTTCCGGAAGTAGAGCATTATTCTACAGTTTTGGATAATAGTTTATAGTATAAATTCGTTCTTTTAGAAAATATTGAATAACTTATATTTCGTAAACAAAATTTAATAACCAAGCGTAAAATTATTTTATCAACAAAACTAATTATTATATGTAAAACAGTGTCTAATCAATTTTCCTAACTAATTATATTAAATAATAAGCTTAAAGCTTCAATAACTCTTAAATAATGAAAAACGTACTTTTAATCTATTTATCCCTAATAGTATTTATGGGAACTAAATCCTATGCTCAAAATAAAGAAGTTCCTTTACTGGATAGAGAAATTTTCTTTGGTAACCCTGAAATAGCTGGAGGACAGCTAAGTCCAGATGGTAAATTTATCTCTTTCTTAAAAGAGTATAATGGAACCCTGAATATTTGGGTGAAAAAATTCGATGAGCCTTTTGAAAATGCAAAACCTCTCACCGATAATGAACGTCCAATTGGAGGTTACTTTTGGACTTATGATGGGAAATATATCCTTTATGTAAAAGATAACAAAGGGGATGAAAACTACAATGTTTATGCTGTAGATCCATTGGCAGAAGTCAAAGAAGGAGTTCCAGAGGCGAAGAACCTAACACCGTTAAAAGATGTAACCGTTCAGATTTATCAGGTAAGTCGTAATGAGCCTAATATCATGATGGTAGGTATCAATGACAGAGATAAAGCATGGCATGACCTTTACAAGGTGGATATTGCTACAGGCGAAAGAACATTGATCTTTGAAAACAAAAACCGTATTACTGGTTGGAATTTTGACTGGGACGAAGAGCCAAGACTAGCCTACAGAACAAACGATAAAGGGCATTCTGAAATCATGCGTATTGATGGTGAAAATAAATTCACTAAAATATATGAGACCAACCTTGAAGAAAGTGCTTACGTAAGTGGATGGAATAAAGACAATTCACAGTTTTATTTAGTGTCAAATAAAGGTGATGTAGACTTGACAACATTGTACTTGATGAATCCAAAAACTGAAGCCATTGAAAAAGTAGAAAGCGATCCTAAAAACAAAGTGGACTTTGGTGGTGTATTTTTAGATGATAACACCAGAGAACTTTTGTACACTTCTTATACTTACGACAAGCGTGAACGTCTTTGGAAAAATAAGAAATGGGCAAAGTTATTCAGTCACTTGGAAAAGCAGTTTAAAGGGAGAGAAGTTGGTTTCTCAAGTTTCACAAAAGACTATAAGCAGATGTTGATCTCTGTAACAGGGGACAAGTATGCACCAGATGTATACTATTACAACAGTGATACAAAAAAACTAATCCACCAATATACACCAAAGCCAAAACTGAAAGAAAATGAGCAGTATTTGGCAGAGATGAAACCCATCACATATAAAAGTAGCGATGGATTAGAAATTCCAGGTTACTTATCCATTCCCAAAAATAAAGAAGCGAAGAATCTTCCACTTGTAGTATTAGTACATGGAGGTCCAAAGGGTCCTAGAGATTACTGGGGTTACAACTCATATGTCCAAATGCTGGCCAATAGAGGTTATGCTGTATTGCAACCTAACTTCAGAGCAAGTGGCGGCTATGGTAAATCATTCCTAAACGCTGGTAACAAGCAATGGGGTAAATTGATGCAAGATGATATCACTTATGGTGTAAAATACTTGATCAGTGAGGGAACTGTAGATGCTTCCAAAGTAGCCATTATGGGCGGTAGTTACGGTGGATATGCTACACTAGCAGGTTTAGCATTTACTCCTGATTTATACACTTGTGGAGTGGATATTGTAGGTCCAAGTAATCTATTCACGTTGCTGGAATCTATTCCTCCATATTGGGAAGCTTTCAGAAAATCACTGTATGAAATGACGGGTGATCCAGAGACAGAGGAAGGAAAGAAACTGATAGAAGAAACGAGCCCATTGTTCCATGTCGATAAAATGAAAAAGCCACTTCTGATTGTTCAGGGAGCCAATGACCCAAGAGTAAAGCAAGCGGAGAGTGATCAGATTGTGATTGCATTAAGAGATGCGGATAAAGAGGTAGAATACCTACTGGCTGACGATGAAGGACACGGTTTCAGAAAGCCAACCAATAATATGGCCATGTGGGTAGCCACTGAGAAGTTTTTAGCCAAACACTTAGGTGGGAGATATCAAGAAGGAGGTTCGGATGAAGTGATGAAACGTTTAGGAGAAATCACGGTAGACGTTTCTAAAGTGACTTACACACCAAAAGAAGAGGTAGAGACTTCAGCTTCAATTAAATTCACAACAACAGATATCATCCCAGGTGAGTATGATTATACTGTAACCATAGAAGTACAGGATAAAACTATTCCTATGACTTCGCACCGATCGGTGAAAAAAGAAGGGGAGTTTACAACTATCACTGACAAGGCGCAATCTCCAATGGGAGAGGTAGTTGATAAGTTATTTGTGAAAGATATGAAGCCAGTCAAAAGAGAAATTCAGCAAGGAGGACAAACTTTCTTGATGAACTTTGGGGAAGATAACATTGAGATGGAAATGATGGGACAGAAGTTCAATATTCCTGTTGAAGGAGCAGTGTTGTGTGGTGATATTGCTTTAGATTTATTCATCTCAAGAATGCCATTGAGAGAAGGTTTTGAAACGGTTTTCCTTTCACCAGATTTGATGACACAAAAAATGAAACAGCTTCAAGTTAAAGTGAAAGAAAAGAAAGAAGAAAAGATTTATGTTGTAAGTTTAACTAATCTTGATAATACCAATGAAGTGACAGAATACACTATCAACGTTGAAGATATGATAGGTGTTCAAGAAACCAAAATTGTTCCTCAAATGGGTAATGCAAAAATTACAACTGTTTTGAAGCAAGATAACTAAAAACTTTAGTACTGCAGATTATATGATTCATGGCCACTCCATCAATGGAGTGGCTTTTTTTGTCCTAATTTATTTTAAAATATGACATTAGAAGATAATTTATCTTTTTGATTGTTAATACTGCCTTTATGGTGTGATATGCATTGTTATTTGATTTGTAGTGTGTTATGTGGGTTTAAGATAAGATTGATATTTAATGTTAGATATCTAAATGTTTATACGCAAACTATATTTGTTGTCTACTAAATTTATAATAGAATCAATACGAATGAGACAGCAATTATCGATTTTTATACTTGTGTTATTTTCTACTCAATTATTTTCTCAGGAACATATTGTGATCAATGAAAATGACTCTACAAATCAATACCCATACACCTTTCCAATTTGGGGAGACAAACTTGAAGAAAAAGGAATTGATTTTCCATTACCGGCAGGTATCTCTTTGCATTATGTTTATAATGAAATGTATTTAGGGATCTCAGAGTTTGGTATGGGTATTAATGGTACTGACCTTTCATCAATTTTGAATGAACAAACACTTGGTTTTCAAACAACACGTGCTTATTCAAATGGAATTAATTTAAGGGGAGATTTATTTACCCTGCCTTTCTTAAACTTTTATGGCTTATTTTCTTATGTGGAAGGAGGAACAGAAGTTGCTCTACAACCTGACTTTGGAATGGGAGCAATGCCACTTTTTAAATCTAGTGTAGTTTTTAACGCCATTTCATTTGGTGGTGGTATGACGTTCAATTATGGTTACAAGGATTATTTCTTTTCTGCAGATGTCAATTATTCAGGCACGCGAACTGATTTATTAGAAAACGAAGTCAATGTTGTTGTTTCTTCATTTAGAATCGGTAAAAAGTTTAATCTTAAAAAGAAGGATCGTTTTGTCAATTTTTATGTAGGTGCAATGTATAGAAACTTTGTGAGTAGAGGGATCACTGCAGGTGTAGTCCAAATCAAAGAAGTGTTACCAGATTTAGACGATCATTACAATATATGGTACAATCAATTAACTCCAATTCAGCAACGTTTATTGGACAAAACCATTGAAGGTGTTAATGAAGAATACAATTTAGCAATTGGAGAAGGTGGAGTAATGAATTCAACAGTGGATTATTACATTAAAAAAGACCTGATTAAAAAATGGACTTTCCAATTTGGTGGACAATTTCAATTAAGTAAAAGAATTTGGATAAGAGGAGAATATGGTGTTTCTGATTATTCAAAATTTATCATGACAGGTATTAATTATAGGTTCGGGATTTAATTAATAAAGAAGAGGCAATAGGATTCAAAGAAGTACATTCTCTATTTATTTCTGAAATAGTTTCAAGTAGATTGATTAAATTAAGTGATCTTAAAACTAAATATTGATGTAATGAGATATAAGTTATTTGGCAAGTCTGGCTTGAAGGTTTCGGAGCTTTGTCTAGGAGCAATGACATTCGGAGAAGAATGGGGTACAGGAGCTGACTTTAATACTTCAAGTAAAATCTTTGATACTTTTGCTGATGCAGGAGGAAATTTTATTGATACTGCTAACTTTTACACCAACGGCACTTCAGAGAAATTCTTAGCTGATTTTGTAGGGACTGAAAGAGATCGCTATGTATTGGCTTCAAAATATACATTAATTGAAGATGCAAGTCACCCTAATGGGACAGGGAATTCAAGAAGAAATATGATGAGAACAGTGGAAGCATCTTTAAAAAGAATGAACACTGATTATATGGATATTCTCTGGGTACATATGTGGGATTTTACGACAAGAGTAGATGAAGTACTGAGGGCCATGAATGATTTAATATCTCAAGGAAAAGTATGTTACATTGGTATATCAGATACGCCTGCGTGGGTGGTCTCCAAAGCCAATATGATGGCAGAACTGAGAGGATGGGAGGAATTTGTGGGTTTGCAGGTGGAGTACAGTCTTATCACCCGTGATATTGAGAGAGAATTACTGCCAATGGCCAATCACTATGGAATGTCAGTGACTACTTGGTCACCTTTGGGAGCAGGATTGTTGTCTGGAAAATACAACAATGGAATGATCGATGAAGGAAGGTTGTCTGAAAAAAGCGTAAAGTTCAATCCGCAGAATATTGCGATTGCGAAAAAGGTAGCTAAAGTTGCAGAGAAGTTGGGTAAATCACCTTCACAAGTTGCCTTGAATTGGTTGAGAGCTCAGGATAAAAGTATCATTCCTATTATAGGTTCTAGAAAACCTCATCAAATAGAAGATAACTTGAAATGTTTGGAATGGGAGTTGCCTCAAGAAGACCTTCAAGAATTGTCTGATATCAGTAAGATAGATTTAGGTTTTCCAACAAAGTTTTTAAAAGAAGACAATGTGAAGAACTATGCATTCGGGGGTTGGTATGATAAAATTGATTTTTAGTATTTCTTCTAACATTCAATAATAAAATGTCATTCAGCCTTTTTGATGACGTATTTCACTATTTAAAGAAAGCAGTACTGTGATTTAAAGTTACATTACTGCTTTTTTGTTTTCTGAATTAGAACATAACCCAAGTATTTACGTATATTAACGAAAACCGAAGCTACTACTGAATTAAAAAATCTGCCTCCAAACATAAATGAAATCAATTGTAGTCATTTAATATTTTACATTTATATTTCAATTAACTGACTGATACATAGATGTGAAAATTCAAATGGATAGATTTTTTTTGTTATTTGTTTTGTATGGCTGTTGAACCTGAGATATGATAAGACATAAATACTTTATTCTACTATACTTTTTATTAAGCTTTTTACTTGTAGTGAACATAGCAAACGCACAAGTAGATTCTTTTACACAAATTGGGAGTTCGCCCACACAAAGTGTGATCTTGTCATGGGATTTTGAAGTGACAGGAATTACCCCTTCATCTTCTGATTTTACAGTGACTGAAGATGTTGGAGGTACAATTACAGATGTCACATCAAGCTGTGAAGTTACGGTTGTTGAAATCAACCCAAGTTCAGATTATACTATCTATGTAAATGTAGGTGATAATTTTGCAGATGGGACAATATTTACATTGGAGTACAACCGTATGCCTCATGCTACGACTTCTTCTGACACTTATACAATTGATACAAGTGCAGGATTAGAATCTGATGTGACAACATTTTCTTTGAGCACTGTTTCAGACTTGGGAGAGTTGAACAATGATGGGGTAACAAGCTTAAGTAATTTATTGTTTACCGTTAATTCCACAGCTACTAATATTGTTTATTTAAAATCAGGAATTACAACAATAGGAACTACCATAGCAACAGGTTCTGCAGACTTGATAGTTTCTTCTTCCTTGTCAGATGGAGACCATTTAATATATGCCTACGGTGTGGATACAAATGGAGACCTGACTTTTACTTCAGAACCGATAAATGTAACCATAGATACTTCAGTGCCAACAACACCAGGCACTTTAGACTTAAAAGCCACAAGTGATTCGGGAGGTGATGATACCGATGATATCACGAACATAGATACACCAGAGATCAATGTAGCATCACTTACGGTTGAAGCTGGCAATGAAATCGTTTTTGAAAGTGATATTGATGGAGAAGTAGGCCGTTTTAATTACAGTTCCTCTCCCTATGATTTTACATTGAATAGCTTGTCAGATGGAGACCATGATATCACTTGTGTTGTTGTAGACTCAGCAGGGAATGAAAGTGTAGCTTCATCTACTTTAACGATTACTATTGATACAGATGTTCCTTCAGATCCGGTATTAAGTTTTCTGTCAAGTTCTGATACAGGCAGAGATGATACGGATGGAAAAACCAATGATGATACTCCTGTTTTTAATGTGGTTTCAGAATCAGGAACTACTATTGAATTATTTGAAGGGTCCAACCCAGATGGAACTTTGACAAGTACAGGTGACGATGATATTACAGCTTCTACATCATTGACAACCAATGGTGTTTATAGCTATACCGTAAAAGTAACAGATGAAGCAGGTAACGAATCCAATGCTTCTAATACTGAAGCAGTAGACTATAAGTCTGTAACAGTAAGCACACTGTCTACGCCAACTTTAGATGCAGGTTCTGATTCAGGAACAACAGGTGATAATAAAACCAATGATCAAACGCCCACCTATTCTTTTTCGAGTTTAGATGATTCAGATGATAAAGAGCTTATTGTCAGTAGTAATTTGGATGGGGAAGTGGCAAGAGTGACAATCACAGGAACGAGTCAAGATGTTACTTTAAGCACTTTGTCAGAGGGTACACATACTTTGACCTATCATGCAGAAGATGTTTATGGAAATGTGGGAGCTACCGATAATGTCAGTTTGGAAATTGATATTACACCACCAACTTTAACGAATGTCACAATTGCTTCTAACAATTCTTCTAATACATCAATGGTGGCAGACGGAAATACATCAACCTTGACTTTTGTAAGTGATGAAGACCTTCAATCTTCATTTAATGTAACATTAGGAGGAGTATCTATAGCACCTTCAAAATCAGGATTGACGTATACAGCAGCAAATACATTTTCAACACCTGGAGCTTATACGGTTTTAGGAATTTCAATTCCAGTAGTGGATGAAGCTGGAAACGTAGGTTCAACAGTGACGACTACGACTAATAGTTCTACAAATACATTTTTTCCAGCACTTACTAATACTGTCACCGCTCCAGGAACAATTAATTATTGTAATTCAGAGAGCTACACCTATACTATTTCTGGAGGAACAGCATCGGGTGGTTCAGGTACCTATACTTATTCATGGCAAAGAAGTAAAGATGGTGGCTCATTTTCTGCTCTCAATTCTTATGGCGAAGATTATACTGAATCTTCAGGATTGGCTAGTGGAGTATACCGATATAGAAGAGTGGTCACAAGTGAAGGAATTTCTATCAATTCCAACGAAGTGATCGTGAATGTAAATCCAGATATTGCCTCCAATTCTATAAGTTCGAGCAGTGCCTCAGGTT
This sequence comes from Flammeovirga sp. SJP92, assembly GCF_001583495.1. Classification (GTDB taxonomy): domain Bacteria; phylum Bacteroidota; class Bacteroidia; order Cytophagales; family Flammeovirgaceae; genus Flammeovirga. The sequence goes on from NZ_LQAQ01000088.1 coordinate 33,582, forward strand.
ATTGTAACTCAATTGCCGCAAATACTCTAGTATTCACAGGTTCAACTCCAACGGGTGGTAATTCATCTTACACCTATAGATGGCAAATGAGTACCGATGGCGGAAGTAACTGGTCAAATTTATCAGGCACCTCTGCTTCTTATACACACGCCTCTACGATTTCTTCTTCAGGAACTGTAATGTTTAGAAGGAGAGTAATATCGGGTGGGTGTACTTCCTACTCCAATGAGTTGTCTTATGTAGTCACAGCGTCCATTTCAAGTAATACAGTAGCCAATTCTACAGGAACATTAGTGTGTTTGAATGAGCCAATTATTTTAGTGGGTTCAGTTCCTGCAGGAGGTAATTCTACTTACACCTATCAATGGCAACAGAGTTTTAATAGTGGAAGCTATACCAATATTTCAGGAGCCACTTCACAGAGTTATTTTCTGTCCAATGTGACGACTGCAGGAAATTATACCTTTAGAAGGGTGGTAACATCAGGCAATTGTACCTCTACTTCTTCGGCAACCTCAACAATTACTGTCCCTTCAGAAGCAAGTGGATATACATTGTCACCAACTACAACCAACTATAGTGATCAGCAATCAACAGGTGTAGCTTTAGCAGCCTCAGGATTGGTGGCAGGAGAAGATTTCTATTGTTCTGGTCCAGGTGTAGTAAGCACGGGAAATGGTGCAGGTGAAAATACTTTTTATCCCAACCTAGCAGGACAAGGTACACACATTGTCAATTATCACATCACAAAGGGAGGATGTGAAAAAGTAGACCAAGTATCATTTACAGTTTATGATGGTTCGAGTGTGATAAACCTTAATCCATTGTATTGTGAAGATGATCCAGCGGTGGCTTTATCAATTCCTGGCGGAACACCATCATTTGTGGGCGGTGTACCTCCTTATACTTTAGTAAGGTTTGAAGGAACAGGTACATCAGGAGTAGGAATGCCATCTGGAGCCACTTTTACACCTTCTACAGTAGTAACTTCTACCGCAGATGGACAAAATGAAACGGTTACAATTACAGCCGTTTATCAAGATAATACACCTCTTGTACCATTAGAATTTAGTGTTTCACAAGCGGTAACAGTGACTAAAAACCACGTGGCAGACATCAATATGAGTCAATTGAATTATTGTATTGATGCTGCTGATTTCAATGTAACAGCAAATGTAGATGGTTCATTGACTACAGATGGAACATTCCAATTGGATTCCAATATACCAACCTCAAATCCTATTACAATTTCACCTTCGGGCTTGTCGTTAGGAAGTCACACGTTGACTTATACTTATACAGATGGTAATGGCTGTTCGGCTACAGATGTTGTAAATTTCTCAATCAATCCATTGCCTACAGTTAGTTTTGATTATGTATCAGCTACAGATGATGGTGATTTCTGTTTTGATGCCGATACAGTATTTCTTCAAGGTAAATCAGGAGGATCAAATGTATCCTCGGGTGTTTTCTCTTCTTCTGATGCAAATGCAGGAGCAATAGTGAGTTATGGAGATGGAACTGGAGCGTTTATCCCATCCATGGCCAATGGAGATGAATTCAACTTGAATCAAGATTTTAAAATTACATTTACTTATACTGATGGTAATACTTGTGTCAATGCTGTAGATTCTACTGTTAATGTATACGGGTATGACCAAGTCACTTTGGCAAGAAGTTCTGCTACTGATTCGGTTTGTTATAGTGATGGAGATGTGAGAATAAGACCAATGGAAAGTGGTGCATTGTATTCAGGTTCGGGAGTAACTTGGAGTGTGGATACGGGAGCAAGTGGATTTACAACTCGTATGGACGGAACGATTGATTTTCATCCTTCTATAGCGGCTGCTAATGCAGGAGAAACAAGTACAAGTGATTATTCAACTCATGTGATTACCTATTCCTATGAAAATTCAGAAGGATGTACAAGGGAAGTGAAAGATACGTTGTATGTAAAGCCATTGCCTTTGGCCCCAACATTAATTTCTTCAGTTCCTTCTTATTGTTCTCAAGACACGGGATTAGGTGATTTAGAGGTTTCAGGAGTTGTAGGAGCACAATTTTCATGGTCTTCTGATGCTTCATTCTCCTCAATTTTAAGTTCAACAAATACATTAACTCCAGCAGATGCACCAACAGTTTCTACAGTGACAACAGTATCTTATTGGGTAAGACAAACTAATACAGAGTCATGTACTTCTGCCGCACTGAAGATAGATATTACAATTTATCCTAAAGCAACGGCTCCAACTTTATCGGCTTCTAATCAGACCACTTATTGTTCTGGAGCTACAATTTCAGCCTTGTCCGTGGCCACTGCAGGAAATAGTATAAAATGGTACTCGGATGCAGGGTTAACCACTCAAGTTGGGTTTGGAGATACTTATACACCAGCTGTAAATACAAATGTTGCGGCAGACTCTACCATAACTTACTATGTAACAGAGACCACTAATGGTTGTGAAGGATTGCCAACATCTATTACACTCACTATCTATAAAACGCCCGATCCACCAACTTTCAATCCCGTTGCACAGCTTTGTTCAGGAGATGCCTTATCGAGTTTAAGTATTGCATCAGGTTCTAATGTCAGGTGGTATTCTGATGCAGCAGGAACATCCTTATTAGGTACCGGTAATAATTACTTGCCTTCTTTTGCAACAGATGTGGTCAATGACTCCACCGTAACGATTTATGCAACGAGTAGATTGAATGGGTGTGAAAGTGTTACCTCTTCAGTTGATATTAATATCAATGCATTGCCTCCTCCACCTACAGTACCAGCAATCACTCCTTATTGTGAAGGAGATGCAATAACGGCGATGACTGCATCAGGAGAAACAGGTGCTTCTTTTGAGTGGTATTCCGATGAAACATTATCCACCTTGGAAGCGACTACAGCGACTTATGACCCAATGATGAATGCTCCAAGTTATCCAACGTTAGATACATTGAATTTTTGGGTGATTCAAATAGCAACAGATGGTTGTGAGAGTGAACCTTTAGAGGTAGATATTCCTGTTTATCCTAGACCATCGGCACCATCCTTATCCGCAAGTAACCAGCTGGTTTACTGTTCAGGAGATGCGATTACTCAACTTTCTGTGGCAACAGCAGGCAATAGCATTAAGTGGTATTCGGATGCAGGACTTACTAATCAAGTAGGTTTTGGAGATGATTTCACCCCAGCTTTGAACACCAATGTTGCGGCAGATTCTACGGTGACTTATTATGTAACCGAGACCACCAATGGTTGTGAAGGTGCCGCGACATCAACAACACTGACCATCTATAAAACGCCTGATGCTCCAACTTTCAATCCTGTAGCATTAGTCTGTTCTGGAGATGCACTATCTAGTATAAGCGTCGCTACAGGTTCCAATGTACGTTGGTATTCAGACGCCGCCGGAACTAGTTTGCTTGGAACGGGTAATAATTATTTGCCGTCTTTTGGAACAACAGTAGTCAATGACTCTACCGTGACGATTTATGCTTCTAGTACCTTGAATGGTTGTGAGAGTGTAACTTCTTCTGTAGCTATCAATATCAATGCTTTGCCAGCAGAACCAACAGTGCCAACTATTTCTCCTTATTGTGAAGGGGATGTTGTGGCATCAATGACTGCATCAGGAGAAACGGATGCAGACTTTGAGTGGTACTCTGATGAAAGTTTAACAACGAGGGTAGCCACTACTGCTACTTTTGATCCTATGATCAATGCTCCTAGTTATCCTTCTTTGGATACTTTGAATTATTGGGTATTACAAATTGCAACAGACGGTTGTATCAGTCCAGCTTATAAAGTGGATATTCCAGTTTACCCTAGACCTTTGGCTCCTTCATTAGACGTCAACAACCAATTGGTGTATTGTTCTGGAGATATTATTTCATCTCTATCAGTAGCAACACCAGGTAATAATATAAAATGGTATTCAGATGCAGGACTTACCAATCAAGTAGGTTTTGGAGATGATTTTACCCCAGCTATTAATACCAATGTTGCGGCAGATTCAACAGTTACTTATTATGTGACAGAAACCACGAATGGTTGTGAAGGCGGAGCAACCTCAACGACTTTGACCATTTTCAAAACACCAGACGCTCCAACGTTCAATGCAGTGGCTCTAATTTGTAGTGGAGATCCATTGCCAAATTTGAGTATTGCCACAGGGGTTAATATTAAGTGGTATTCAGATGCCTCCAAAACAAATTTATTGGGATTGGGCAATAATTACCTGCCAACGTTCTCATCTATTGTAACAGCAGATTCCGTTGCAAGTTTGTATGCTACGAGTACTTTAAATGGGTGTGAAAGTGAAGTGGGTCAAGTTGATATTTCTATCAATGCATTACCTGAAGCTCCAGTTGTGGCGGCCATTGCTCCTTATTGTGAGGATGATGTGATTCAACCTATTTCTGCTTCCGGTGAAAGTAATGCCAATTATGAATGGTACACAGATGAAGGCTTGACATTAAGAATTTCAACAGATCAAGTATTTGATCCAGGTATAAACGCTCCAGGTTTTGCCTCTCTTGATACCATCAATTATTGGGTAGTGCAAATCACACCAGATGGCTGTAGTAGTTTGGCTACCAAAGTAGATATTCCTGTCTATCCAACACCTTCAAAACCTGTAGTAGATAACAGAAGCCCGGTGTATTGTTCAGGTGATGAAATTCAACCTATTACCGTTACTTCTGGAAGTAACATTAGGTGGTATGATGACGATCAATTGTCGAGTATTGTATCCACCAACACATCATTTACACCTCCAGATCCAAACAGTACGGAAGATTATTCAAAAACATATTATATCACACAAACAGTCGATGGATGTGAAAGTGATACTACAGAAGTCACGATGACCATTAATAGAAGACCGGATATTCCAACAGTAGCCGCTACGTTGAGCTATTGTTCGGGAGATGCTCTTCAACCTATGATTGTTTCAAGTATTGCAGAAGATGTAACTTGGTATAGTGATGCAGCAATGACGCAAGTGGTGGGAACCACCAACTCATTTACACCTACAGATTCTACACTTGTTACGGAAACAACAACTTATACTTATTATGTGACAGATGCTCATTTGGGTTGTGAAGGAGATCCACTTCAATTGGATATTGTAATACATCCATTGCCAATTTTTGATCTATTTGGTATTGAAGAAGGACAAGTATTTTGTCAAAGTGATGATAATCCATTAGTAATTACAACAGTGTCCGGTGGTGTTCTTACTTCATCAACAGGTGCATTAATTCGTTCGAATAATGAAGTAGTATTAGAAAATTCGCCTTTAGGCAATCATACCATTCGTTATACCTATACCAATGAAAATAGTTGTGTGAATTATGTAGAGAGGAACTTTACAATTGTGGATGTGCCAGATGTGAACTTTGATTATGATGTATTCTGCGATACCAAAGTTGTTCAATTCAGAGACTTGACAACAACACAAGATTCAACGATCATCACAAGTTGGTTCTATGATTTCGGTGCTGGTGAAGGTTCTAAGTTTATTACAAGTGCAGATTCAGCAGCTTCTTATGAACATACTTTCTCTACCAGTGGTTTCAAAACCATTACACTCACTGTAGAGACTAACGCAGGATGTACCAATATTTCTACCTCAAAAAGTGTTTTCATAGGCACACCTCCAGAGGCGGATTTTGAATGGAAGATTTCTGAATTTGGTGCTGATATGGAATTTGAGGAGATGTCATCAGCGGTGAATTTTGATACTCTATCTTCTTGGGAATGGGACTTCGGTGATGGTACAACTGTTTTCATTGATGCCACCACAAGCTCAAGTGGAGCCATCATTCACAGGTACGGTCAAATTGGTACATATGATGTAGATTTGACAGTAACCACAAAGAGAGGTTGTTCTAAAGTGATTTCTAAATCTGTCTATGTCATCCCAAGAGTTTTCTTGACCAATGAAGAGGATCAATATTTTGAAGACTTCAACGGTACAGATGGTGGTTGGATACCTAGAGGTATTGCATCAAGCTGGGAACATGGTGTGGCACAAGGTGAGAATATTATTACAGATACTAAAGTTTGGGTGACCAATTTGACCACTAACTATAATGTAAGTGAAGATTCTTATCTTAATACACCTTCTTTTGATATCTCTGGATTAAGCAGGCCTGCCATTATTTTTGATATGCAGTTGGATGCCGAAGCCCATATTGATGGGGTGACACTTCAGTATTCATTAGACTCCGGTCAAACTTGGAATATTCTTGGAGATGTAAGTGATCCTATCAATTGGTACAACAGTTCCAACATTCTTTCAGACCCTGGAAATCAAGTAGGGGGTAGTAATACAGACTCTAAAGGTTGGACAGGTAATACTCCAGAATCGGGAGGTATTTTCAGAGAAAACAGATCAATACGTCATAATTTGGATCAATTTATTGGAGAAGAACACTTGAGGTTGAGGTTTGCCTTTAAGTCCAACTCAGATCTAGAAGATGAAGGGGTATCCATAGATAACGTATTCATTGGAAACCGTAAAAAAGTAGTGGTCGTGGAAACAATGACCAATGCAGGACAGCAAGAAGACAGCAGAGAGCTTCCAGATCTTGATTCAGTATTGAATAGAATTGACTTGGACGTTTTGGCAATTAATTATCATATTAAAGTAGATGGAAAGAGCGATTCATTGAACATTGATAATCCAGAGCCATCAAGTGGTAGAAGGTTCTATTATGGTATTACTGATGCCCCAAGTACAATTATAGACGGTAATGGTTTTAATGGACATACCGAAGATTTTATCAATGATTATAGAAATATCATTGCCAAAAGAGCATTGCTGGATCCAGAATTTGATATTGATATAAGTTTACCAAATCCTTCGGAAGCGGATGAAATAGAAGTAACCTTAACATCAAATGGCAATTTCTCTCCTGATTCATCTGAGATTGTAGTGCATGTGGTCACCATAGAATCAGAAATATTTGGAGTGGAAGTAAGTGAAGGAGTCTTTACACACCATAGTGTTATGAAATCTATGAGCCCAGCACCTGGGGCAGAAGGAACTAGTTTCTTCGGAAGAACATGGTCGCCAGGAAGCCAAGAAATATTTACAGTAGCATGGGATAACCCTCAGGTTTATGATACGGATAAGGCCGAAGTTGTAGTCTTTGTACAAGACAATAATACCAAAGAAATCTTCCAAGCCATCCGTAGAGATGTCTCTCATTTGGTATCAACAGACCCTAAAGATGTGACCAGTAATGATCCTCTTAACGGAGAGGTTGAATGGACAGTATATCCAAACCCAACCTCAGGGATAATTACCGTAGAAAGCCCTTCTACATTATTCAACTGTCAGTGGATATTGACAACCTTGGCAGGGAAAGATATTAAATCTGGTCATTTCACGGGAAATAGTTATTCCATAGATTTGAAAAACCTACCGTCTGGTATTTATTATATCAATCATCTTGATGAAAGAGGACCAATAGGAAAAGCTCAGAAGGTAGTTGTAATGAAATAATTTGAGCAATAGCAAAGTAGAAGTGCTTCTTGTTAGGTGCTTTAAAGGGCATGTGATTTTAATAAAATTGCATGCCCTTTTTGAATGTAATTTCACTAGCCATATAAAAAATAATAAGACCATGAACGTTTGTTTTCTAATAGACATTGTCATCATTGATCACGCCATCATTACCCCACGACCTAAGATTAATGATAAGAAAAAACTTTGTAAGTCATAATAAATGCTATGTGAAATACTACAACCCATTTGGTATGAATATGGTGGGTATTGAGAAGGAAGGTACGCCGGATCAAAAAATATTAATCATATTTAAATTATAGGAGGAAATCAAATTATGCCAGGAATAAAATGTAAATGTGGGAATGTAATTAAGTTTGGAGAAATTCCGAATTCTAATGAATGGCTATTTATATCTGATGTGGAATATGATAAATATTCAGGTAATGTAGATTCTGAAAAATTATATATGGATTTAAAAAGTATGCTTATTTGTCAGAAATGTAAAAGAATTTGGATTTATTGGAATGGTTATGATAATGCTCCCACTCCTTATAAATTAGATGTTGATAATTAATTTCTACTATTCCGAATTTCCAGTTTTTTATTGCAAATCCAGTTCTGAAGTTATGAGTGTTAGTTTCACTTAGAACTAGGCTATAGAATAAGTTTCCAACTTATAACTTCAAATAAAAAAGAAGATAGGTAAAACATAAAGGTCAATTTTTGATAACTATACATTCAAAATTGACCATTATCTACTTTTATGTAGAAAGTTGTATTTGGGAGTTCAAATCATCAGGGGATTTTACGAATCCCACTTCATTATCAACCTGAAGATGGTCCATCAAATTCATCACGTAAAAATGAACATAAATCAAAATAATAATATGAAATATACAGATCAAAATAAGTTTAATAAATTAAGAAATTGTATTGTAGATAACCATGTTGATTCTTTTAAAAAAATAATTGACTCTGAAATTAGTAATAGAAATATCCTAACAATAATTGATGAGTATACTAATCAATCATTATTACATAAGGCAACTTTTTTTAGAAATCTAGAAATAACAACTTTTTTGTTAGAACAAAATATACCAGTCAATACCCAAGATTATAAAGGCTTTACATGCCTTCATACCTTTGTGCAAGGTATGGAAAATAGCTTCGTATTTAAGCCAAAGTTAAGAAATGAAGATTATATTTTATTTCATCAACTTATAGAAAATGGTGTAAATCTAGACATTAAAAATGATTACGGAGTAGGGGCTTTGTCATTAGCTATTTTTACTTGGCGAAGGGGAAAGTGTGATTATGATCTCGTAGAATTATTTTTGAATCAATCTACAAATATTGAAGAAATGGAAGAACGAATTAATTCTTATAATGAGCAAATAAATGATTCAAAAAATGAAGGAGCTATAAATAACATTATTCATATTAGAGATTGTATTCAAAAAAGGATAGACGAGCTAAAAAAATTATAGATGTTTAATAATACTTCCACCGTTCCGAGTGTTAAGTGCTAGCGTCACTCGGCTATTGAATAAGTTTTCAACTCTATACTTTGTTCGAAGATTATAAAAAACCTCAATATTTAATAAAAGCACTTCCTGGTCAATAAAAGAAGAAAAATGTATATTATTATTATTTTAAATTCTCTGAGAAAATCATACCTATTTATAATTTTATTCATGGTAAAGTTATACTCTGATATTATTCCAATAAATGAAGGTTTTTTATTGGTATTATCATTTTTAGAATTATTTCAGTAATAATAGATGATAAGTATTTGTTGACATTTTGTGATAATAAAAAATATAAAATAAAATATTATTCTATGTTTAAAAAGAGAGTTATGTATCTTGATAGATTTGAATCTATTGATATTAAACAAACTAACTTTTTTTTCACAATTCAAGAGATAACAATCAACGGAAAAAAAGAAAATACTTTTTTTGTTATTGATGAAGAGTTACAAGAGGAATTAATGAAAAAGTTAAATCTCTAATTACTCTATGTGTTAAGTGTTAGTGTCACTCAGAACTCTCCAATTGATTAAGTCTTTGACTTATAGTATTATGTAAGAAAGAAAATAATAAGATACACTCTCTTCCCCCACTGTTCTGTGTATCAAGCCGTCAGGTGTTACTTAGAACTTGTCTATTGTATAAGTTTCCAACTTATAACATCAAATTAAAAAAGAGGATATGTTAAAACATAAAGGTTAATTTTTGATAACAATATAATA
>NZ_LQAQ01000089.1 GCF_001583495.1 Flammeovirga sp. SJP92
AGCCTTGACAAATCATAAAATGGGTTTTAATAAAAGGTTTGAAGCTGAATCTCTCAAAAAAAGATAATTATCTTTTCCACTTAGACAGTCCGAACTACTGGGGTAACTATATATATTCAAAATTGACCTTTATCTACTCTTATGTAGAAAGTTGTATTTGGGAGTTCAAATCATCAGGGAATTTTACGCATCTCTATCCGGTTGAGGTTGTCACCCTCCTAAAGGTGAGGTGTTCACTCGATAACTGTAACTAAAACGAGAAGCGAAAATCAAACGAATGTATTAGATGAAGGAATAGCAGAGGATAGATATAGTAATTCAAATGAAGTAGATAGAGGTTTATAACTTATGAAGTATTACAAATTAAGATTTGATGTAAACAAAAATGTTTTAAAAGAGGTGCCTGATTATACAGGACGGGAATCTGATATTAGAGATATAAGTGAATTTAATAGTTTAGATAACATTCCAAATTTTAAACCTTATCTAAGTAACTTCATCATTAAAGATAAATTCCAAAATGTGGATATACTTGACTTAGACTTAAATAGTGGTTTTATCATCAGTAGTAAATTTAAAAATATTCTTTTAAAACTTAATTTACCAGAACATCGTTTTTACGAAGCTGATGTTTTTACAACAAAAGGAGAAAAGGTAGGTTTTCATTATCTATTTTTGGTAAATAATTTTTTTAATTTATTAGACTCTGATAGAACTCAATTTTATGGAATGGATTGGTATGATAATAAACTAACGGATTCATTTTTAATTAAAAATGAGAAGGATATAGTTTCATTATATGAGAAATTTGAAGAAAATAATATTGATGTAGAAGTTATAAAGTCAGACTTATATTTGCTAAATCAGAAGGTTGACCTAATTAGATGTGATATTGAGTGTTGCTTTTTAATTTCTGAAAGACTAAAATATGAAATAGAGGAAAATGATTTAGAAAATATTGTTATTTCAGACAAATGTTATGCAGAAAATCTGAATTGGTGATATTCCTTCCCCCACTGTTCAGAGTGTTAATCGCCCGGTTGAGGTTGTCACCCTCCTAAAGGTGAGGTGTTCACCCTTATAAGGGAAGGGATTACGACATGTAAAGGGAAAAGAGGTGTACCTACTAAGGGTGAAGAGTGTCACATTATAAGGTGAGCACATCTAGTTTGTTTTATAAAGAATTTTCAAGATGCAATAACCATTAAAAAAAAGGTATAAAAACATTTTTTGAGCAAAGTTAAGAACTCAAAAAACTCTATTGTTATAAATCGTGATAAAGTCTAATGATGAGAAAAAAAATTATTTATTTATTCGTGTTATTTAATCTTTTAGGTTGTAGTTCAACTGTTGATATCTATATAAAAAGTAGATATGAAGATGATACGTGGGGAGGAATGAGATTAGATAAACAATTAAATAAAAAATCGACAAAAGAAAGCTATCTAAATTGTGCTTATGAATTTATTAGTTATGATACTCCCAATGTAAATTTTGACAGCGAAAAGGATTCTGTATTCGAAATATATTATACAGTTAAGAATGTAAATTTAAGTTCCATAATAGAACCGAGTGATGTAGAATATGTTGGACGTGATAGAATTATTATTATTTCTAAAAATGACACCTTGAGAATCAATAGTAAAGTAGGAGCTACTATGAATGGAAAAAACTTTAGATTATCTCATAAAGGAAAACAGTTTTTATTTAATTGTATGCCTAGAGAATTACAGTTTAACTGGAATTTGGAAGATAATTATGATGGTATTTACCCTGCTTTATTTAAGAAAGAATAAATACAATTTTAAATACACTATTCACCTGCTGTTCTGAGTATCAAGCCGTCAGGCGTTACTTAGAACTTGGCTATAGAATAAGTTTCCAACTTATAACTTCAAATAAAAAAGAAGATAGGTAAAACATAAAGTTCAATTTTTGATAACTACCTGAAGTGATGAGTAAAGGTACTCTCAATAAAGTGTTGATGGGAGGTTAAGAATGGAATTGAGGTAATATATTCAAAAAATAATATAAAAGATACTATGAGGGAGTGCGTTAATATAATGTTAGTTTTTATACTATTTTCCTGTGGTAAGAGAGAAAAGAGATATTGGGATGACTATTCCTTAAAAGGTAATATAATTCAAATTGAGGAGTTTATTAATTCTAATAAAACAATATATACTTACGATAATAAAGACATAGTTTCCCAAGATTTTTACTTAAATGGTAAATATCTAGAAGGTCTATCAATAGATAATAGATTATATCTAAATAAAGGAATTTATAGTCTTGGTTTAAAACAAGAAGATGGTTTTTTAGGAGCAATTGTTACGAAAGTAAATTCTGAAAATTTACCATTAGAAATTTTAAATTATAATAAAGGAAAAGAGGTGTCAAAATCATCTTTTACATATCATGATGGAAAAACAATTGTTGTACAGTCATATTCTGATAAAATTGATTTAGATACTAATATTTACCGATATGACAAACAAAATCATCTAGTGTTTGTAAAATTGAATAATATTGAGAAATATTATTCATCTTATATTTTTGATTCTATTGGTAACTGGATTAGTAGGAAAGAAGAAATAATAGAAAACAATTCGTTGCAATCATCTTCTACTATAACTAGAAAATTAAAATATAAATAGTAGTTTAATAATATTTCTGTTCTCTCCACTGTTCAGAGTGTTAAATAGCGTCAATTAGAACTTGTCTTTTTTCTATGGATCAGGTACTCAAGGTTAAAAATATAAGAGTTATTTTGAATTGGTTTTTATAATATTCAATGTGTTTTTTTATTATTCTTCAATTATAATATTTCAAGATTATTCACTCCATATTATTCTACAGATCCTGCATACTATGTATGAGCTAATCAACTAAAAAAGTTAATCAATGAAAAAAATTATAACCTCTTTGGCACTCTTGGGTGCAATGTCTTGTAGTTGGTCAAACCTCCATAATCAACAAGAAAATACATCAGAAAATGAAAAAAAGTCTAATGAGAAAAAGGTTTATAGTAATAAAACTCATTTCGATTCGCAGGAAAAAGATACAATTAATGTAAAGGATATAAATGGGATTTGGTACAAAAAAGAAGAGAAGGTGAGGTTTTTTAGATTTGATTCTACAAAAGTCCATTATTTTAATCATCCAGATCAAATTGTAAAATATGAATTAGCTAGCGATGGTATACTAATATTAATCTATAGTGATGATTTTTCAACAAAAAATAAAGTTTTGAAATTAAATTCTAATGAGCTTGTAATTGAAACAGAGATTGGAATAAAGAATTATTTTATCAGATAATATTGTGATGACGTATAGGCGGAAACTAATGGAAAGCTTAATTATTTATTCAATCTTTTTGATGTTTGCTTTTCAAAGCGATAAAAGTCTGGAAATAAAAACGCTATTCACCGATAAAGAGATGAACAAGGTTGATATCACCGAAAAAAATAGAAGTATTATTATTAAAGATTCAAAAGAGTCAAATCATCTAATAGAGTTAGAAATCATTAATAACAAGCTTGATAAAAATCAATTAAGAAGATTTCTAATGTCGTGTGATTCTGTAAATGTTACTTTAATAAATAGCAAAAAAAACATTTATATTGATAGTGTATCATCTGAAATGTTACTCTCTTTCTCAAAAGAGGATTTTTCATGGGAATTTTCGGTAAGCTTGCGTCCAATTATATATAATGAATATTATTATAAAAATAATATTAAGCAGGTCAATGAATTAGTTTTTGCTCACCCTAAGTATGTTGAGATTTCCGTATTTAAAGAAATACATTAATCTCAAATTCGGGGACAGAATACGGATAGATCTTCTGATCTTCTCGAAAAAAGAAATTTAGTTAAGCAGTAAAAAGTAAATTAAGAGTTCAGAAGAAAAACGAGACAGCGTTCAACTGACACTCCCAATTCCATACTTAGGATCATAGCTAAACTTCAAACAATGAGATGTTTTCTCTTTCTGTATTTCATGTGTAAGTTGTTATGTAAAATTTGAAATACAAAAATACAACATTGTATATTATGTGTTTTCATCGACTATTAATTAAACCCCTGCGCTTATCAATAATTTTTGGCTAGAGCAACAACATTTAACACTTTCGTCTAAGTTTTATTAAATATTAAAATATTATTATGGTTTACGGAATTTCGTTAGCACTATTGGGTGTACTTGCTGCACCATCATTGTTGTTGTCAAAAAAACCGAATGCAAAGGAGCTTTTAGATAAAATAACTCCTTTCCAAGGTTGGATCGGTTTAGCGTTTTGCTTTTGGGGTGTTTGGGGAATTATTCAATCAGTTTTGAATATTGGAATGATGACTTCGCATCTAGTTTGGTGGTTAAGCTGGATTGGCGGAAGTGTTTTGGAAGCATCTTTGGGTTTTCTTTTAGGTTATGGTATGATCAACAAATTATTGTTGTCAAAGACAGAAGAAGCTAGAGAAAAAGGTGCTCAACTACTGGCAAAATTGTCTCCACTACAAGGCCGATTAGGCTTATTGGCGATCATATTTGGGGTTTGGACTATAGTGGCCTCTATTTTATTTCATTAATCAGTTATAGTGCTGTAGCACAAGCTTATGATTAATCTTGCATCATAGTTTTTTGATTATGATGCTTTTTTATGCCCATTCTTCTCTTTCTTTTTGAAGTAAAAAGTGAGAGTGTTAAGCACTTTTGTTTTGTAAAACTATTTCTCTTTGGTATGAATATGGCGGGTATTGGCAAACAGAGTAAACTATGTCTATAAAAACTATGAGGTCGAAAATGCTAAACAGCTATGGATTAAGATAGATCATAGAACAGCCACATTTCAAATTTTAACTTACTTAATAACATAAGACCATGATTAATAAAGTAATACCAAAAGTTTCTGTAGGTGATTTTGTATTCGGAAAACACCGAGATATAATAATTGACACTTTTGGAAAACCAACAGGAAATGGAAGTGATGGCACTCAAGACTTCTATGATAATTTCGGTTTGACTCTCTATTATTCAGAATCAGGGAGACTGTCTCAAGTAATTTATGACAACCCTAATGACAATGATTTTTCTCTATTTGGAAAAAAACTAAACACTTCAAGCACTTTAAAACTATTTTCAACACTAATTGAGCATGAAAATGATTTTAAGAATTATGATCATATTGAAACTATGTTGATTTCTGAAAAACTAGGAATTGTACTGGTATTAGATATTGATGATGATGAAATTGAAGAAGGTGAGGTAGAGGATAATATTTTGAGCAATGATTATCAGGTGACGAGTATCGCTTTTTATGATGGCCATTGGTACTAAGAAAAAAGTAGCATAATTTAATTATGCGTCTATGAAAGTTTGAATACTTCCCTTACTGTTTTACGTCATTATCTAAGAACAGTGGGGGGTAAACCATTGTTTTGACATGCTTCTAAATTACTCAAAGTGGTTTCAAGCAAAAGAAGGGTGTGATCATGTGGATTCTTTGTTTGTATCAAAAGCTGACTTCAATAGTGCTACAATAAAATATTAAGTTTATAAGTGAAAGGGATAATACAACTAATGAAAGGAATATAATTTTTCATTCTTAATTCTTCCTTACACAATTCAATAATCCTTAATTCCCTTCAAATATTTTCCAGATTCTTCACCTCATTCCTAACCAAACCATTAACTTTGCCAAAATTTTAAAATTTAGAATGACAGCAGAATTTACTCCTGAGCAAGTGAAACTTCAAAAACGCTTGCATAGAAATGTTTGGAAAGCTATTGATGATTATAAATTGATAGAAGACGGTGATAAAGTGATGGTTTGCTTATCGGGTGGAAAAGATAGTTATACTATGTTAGATATCTTGATGCATATTCAAAGCACGAAGAAATACGACTTTGAAATTATTGCTGTGAACCTTGATCAAAAACAGCCTGGTTTTCCAGAACATATTTTACCTGAATATTTAGAGAAGGTAGGAGTGAATTATAAGATATTGAATAAGGATACTTATTCTATCGTAACTGAGAAGCTGGGAGAAGGGAAGACGATGTGTAGTTTATGTTCCCGATTAAGAAGAGGTACTTTATATACAGCAGCGGAAGAGTTGGGAGTGACCAAGATTGCATTAGGACATCATAGAGATGATATTGTTGAGACATTTTTGCTGAATATGTTTTTCAGCGGAAAGCTAGAAGCAATGCCGCCAATTTATAAAACCGACGATCAAAAGCATGTCGTAATTCGACCTTTGGCCTATTGTAAAGAATCTGATATTGAAGTGTTTTCTGAACTAAGAGAATACCCTATTATACCTTGTAACCTATGCGGTTCACAGCCAAAGTTGCAAAGAAAGATGGTGAAGAGTATGTTGAGAGAATGGGAAGAAAATTATCCAGATAGAACAGAGATTATTTTTAATTCCATCAAAAATGTTTCTCCATCACATCTTATGGATAAGGAATTGTATGATTATGAGCTTTTTAAAATGATTGAACCCCCAATAAAATCATAAAAAAGAAACAGGTTTGAAATATAACTTCGAAAATATGTTCTAATTAAAAGGTAGTCTGTTAAATTTGAAACGACTACCTTTTTTTGTACTTTAATAATAACAGCGAGTAGTCATTAATAGCAGTTGCAGCCTTAAAATTTGTAAGGATTAGGTAAAACATGCGACTAAAAGATTTAGACTGTTGACTTCAATTCATTCAATTAACGATATGCAAGAATTTTGGGAAATGCATAATTTTGATCTCTATTCAATCTTGTGCCCAACTAAATTAGATAACTATTTTAAAAAAAACGGAATGCTCTTTAAGAAAGGTGATGTCATCTATTTCCCCGAGGATGAAGAGCAGAAGTTATTTTTAGTGAGCAAAGGCAAAGTAAAGCTATGTAAATACAATTCAGATGGGGAAGAAGTGGTAAAGATGATCTTATCTAAAGGAGAAATTTTTGGTGAAAAGGTGCTTTTAGGTCAAGATAAAAGAGAAGAGTATGCCATAGCCGAAGGTAATGAAACAGCATTGTGTCTTTTGTCAATTGATAAAATGCAGCAACTGATGAGGAAAAATGAAAGATTTGGCCTCTTTATCTATAAGCTTATTGGGTTGAGAGTAAAGAAGATTGAGAGACGTTTGGAGATCTTGGTTTGCAAGGATGCGGAGTTACGATTATTGGAATTTGTGAAGGATTTATTCGAAGGTAATTTCAAAGATGAACAAACTGTTAAGCATCACTATTCCCAAAATGATATCGCTAAGCTTATAGGCACCTCAAGAGAAACAGTCTCAAAATCGATGAGTAAGTATAAAAAAATGAATATTCTGGATTATACACGCTCCACTATTACGCTTCTAGACAAAGAAAACTACGTTGCATTGTTAGAAGAAGAGAGCTGAATTTCTTAAAGAAGAATTAATAATATAGCGTAAAAAGTACAATTTTTTATTCGTATGAATTGTTGTTGTATTTATAACATCAATTCGTTTTTTTGTGAAAGAATAACCAATTAATGATAAATTTTCATAGAAAAGCCCCTTTTCTTGATGATTTAATAAAATATACTGTTATATTTGAAAGTGTTGTGAACGGAAAACTTTGATATTATTGTCGGAATTACTTGAATGTATCAATACTAGTAGTCTTGATATATTGCAATATTTATTCTACAGCTAACAAACCGACGATCAAAGACCAACAATTATCGAAAATCGGAAGACGCTTTATTATGGAACACAGATTAACCGCCTTTAAGGACAATTGTGGTTTTGGTATGCTTGCCAACTACAAAGGCAATCCTACGAGGCAAATGACTTTAGACGCTATTGAAGCCTTGTCACGTATGATTCACCGTGGTGCGATTGCAGCAGATGGAGTGAGTGGTGACGGTAGTGGATTCTTATTTTCAATGCCTGACCGCTTCATGCGTAAAGAGGCAGAATTAAATGGAATTGATCTGCCACAACGTTATGCAGTGGCAATGATGTTCTTAACAGACCCTGAAAAACAGAAGGAATTATTTTCAGAATACTGTGAGAGAAATGATTTAAAAGTACTATTCTTCAGAAAAGTACCTTTAAATACAGAGGTATTAGGAAAGCAAGCATTTGAACTATTACCGGAGATTGTACAAGCATTTGTAGTACCAAATGCATTGATGTCTACAAAAAGATTCTCAGCGCTTTTATATCTAACAAGAAAAGAAGTAGAACACGCTTTAAAAGATGATGAAGGATTTTATATCCCATCTTTCTCAGAAAAGGTGATTTCTTACAAAGGTTTGGTAATGCCTACACACATCAAAGAATTATTCATTGACTTGAGTCAAGATGAATTTGAAGTGTCGTTTGCTGTATTCCACCAACGTTTCTCTACAAACACTTTACCTCAATGGAGATTGGCTCAGCCATTTAGATGTCTTGCACACAACGGTGAGATCAACTCAATCCAAGCTAACCGCTTTAACTTCTCTATTAAAGAAGAAGTATTAAAGTCTGAGGTATTTACAGAAGAAGAATTAGATAGAATTTTCCCAATCCTTGTACCAGGTGGTTCAGATAGTGCATCTTTAGATAATGCATTTGAATTCCTTGTTACTTCTGGAATGGACTTTTTCCAAGCGGCTCGTTCATTAGTGCCTGCACCTTGGCAAAACGTTCCAAACTTAGATGCTAAATTAAGATCATTCTACGAGTATGCGGCAAGCAACTTTGAAGCATGGGATGGTCCAGCGGCCTTAAACCTTTGTGATGGTCGTCACTTAGCATGTATTTTGGATAGAAATGGTCTTAGACCAGCAAAATATATTGTGACCAATGACGATAGAATTGTTATCAGTTCTGAGTATGGTGTAATCGATTTAGAGGAGCCTAACATTAAAGAACAAGGTAAACTTCAGTCAGGTCAAATGATCGGTATTGACTTACGTTATGGTACGATCTTAAAGCATGACGAAATCAATACTTACTTGAAAGAAGCTCGCCCTTGGGGTAAGTGGATTCACGAAAACAGTGCTTATCTAATGGAGCACGTTGACAAGAACTTCTTGTCAATGGAAGACTACAGATATGATGACATTGTAGACAAGCAAAGATACCACAACTATACAAATGAGGTATTAGAGCAAGTGATTCGTCCAATGATTGAAACTGGTAAAGAAGATACTGGTTCAATGGGTGATGATACGCCATTAGCTTGTTTCAGTAAAGTACAAAGAAACTTCACGGATTACTTCCGTCAAAAATTCGCCCAAGTAACGAACCCGCCTATTGACCCACTTCGTGAGAAGATGGTAATGTCAACTTCAGTTACTTTCGGTAGAAATAATAATGTATTGATTGATGGACCGATGAACGCTCATCGTTTGAAGTCAATGTCTCCAATCTTAAGTTACGAACACTTCGATGTATTAAGAAGATTCGGTACTGAGGGAGATTCATTGTATGACTTTCAATACAACTCAAAATCATTCAGCACAGCATTCACTTCTGACTTACAAGCTTCATTGCACCGTTTAGGTGAGGAAATTGAAGTAGCGGTTAGAGATGAGGATGTGGCAATCGTAATGTTAGACGACCGTTCTTTATCTAAAGAACAATTCTTAATCCCAATGCCAATGGCAGTAGGTTATGTAAGTAATTATTTAGCCAAAAAAGGATTAAGATCTAAAGTGTCTATCGTAGCAATTACAGGTGAAGCACACGATTCACACTCTTGTGCAGTATTACTTGCAATGGGTGCTACAGGTATTTATCCTTACTTATTATTTGGTACTGCTCTTCAAATTGCAGAAAACATTGGTGCTAACTCTTACATGTCACGTAAGAAAGCATTGATCAAAGTGCAAAAAGCCTTAAACGCTGGTTTATTGAAGATCATGTCTAAGATGGGTATTGCAACTATTGAGTCTTACCAAAACTCATCGTTATTCGATTCAATTGGTTTAAGTAACGCAATCGTTGAGCAATGTTTCGTTAGATCTGAAGCGTTGATCCCAGGTTTAGATTTCGCAGATATCGAAGAAAGAATCAAGTCTTACCATAAGGCAGCTTACAAAACAAGATATATCAAGAAGATGTATCCGTTGGAAGTGGGTTCATTCTACAAGTATGCTGAAAACGGTGAATACCATGATTTTGCTCCAACAGTAGCAAAATCAATCCGTAAGTTTGCTGTAACTGGTAGAGAAGAGGATTACAACGATCTTAAGAATCAAATCAACAATAGAGGTTTACGTATGATTCGTGACTTCTTCGAATTCAAATCAGATCGTCAACCAATAGATATCTCTGAAGTAGAGCCAATCGAGGCAATTACTAAGAGATTTACTTCTGCTGCGATGTCATTAGGTTCAATTTCACCTGAGGCACACGAAGCATTAGCACAAGCAATGAACCAAATCGGTGGTCAATCTAACTCTGGTGAGGGTGGTGAAGATCCAGCTCGTTTTGGTACAATCAAAAACTCTAAGATCAAGCAAGTCGCTTCTGGTCGTTTTGGTGTAACTCCACACTACTTAAGAAATGCTGAAGAAATTCAGATTAAAGTAGCACAAGGAGCGAAGCCAGGTGAGGGTGGACAGTTGCCAGGTTCTAAAGTTACTCCATTGATTGCATCTTTAAGATGTACAATTCCAGGTGTAACATTGATCTCGCCTCCTCCACACCACGATATCTACTCAATTGAGGATTTAGCACAGCTAATCTTCGACTTGAAGCAAGTGAACCCTAAAGCACGTATTTGTGTGAAATTGGTATCCACTGCTGGTGTAGGTACGATTGCAGTAGGTGTTGCTAAAGCATATGCAGATAAGATCATTATCTCAGGTGCTGATGGTGGTACTGGTGCTGCTCAGCTAGGTTCAATCAAATTCGCAGGTAACCCTTGGGAACTTGGTTTAGCGGAAGCGCACAATGCATTGAAAGTAAACGGTCTTCGTGACTTCGTTGAAGTACAAACTGATGGTGGTTTGAAAACAGGTCTTGACCTTGTAAAAGGTGCAATGATCGGTGCAGAAAGCTTTGCATTTGGTACTTCATTATTGACAACTATCGGTTGTAAAATCTTAAGAGTTTGTCACTTGAACAAATGTTCTGTGGGTATCGCCACTCAATCTGAGCAATTGAGAGCTTACTACATGGGTACTGTGAAAGGTGTGGTTTCATACCTACAAGCAATGGCTCAGGAAGTAAGAGAGATCTTAGCAGAATTAGGATATAAATCAATGGATGAAATCATCGGTCAAACACACTTATTAAAAGTAGTTGAGGATGAGTTCGCTCAGAAGTTCGACTTCAAAGATGTTCTTTACTATGCAGAAGGTAAAAACATCAGAGAGAAGGCTTCTAACGATCCATTTGATCCAAACGAATTCGAACAAGACATCTTAGAGGAATTAATGCCAGTCATTAAAGGACCTCATTATAGAACAGTCTTGAACAAGGAGATTGTGAACACTAACCGTAGTTTCGGTGCTAGAATTTCTGGTCAGATTGCGGAATTCCATGGTAAGAAAGGTTTACCAAAAGAATTGATCACAATCAACTTAAAAGGTACTGCAGGACAATCATTTGGTTGTTTATTGAGTCATGGTATGTTGCTTTCATTAAGAGGTACAGGTAATGACTATGTAGGTAAAGGTATGAGTGGAGGACAAATCATCATCACTCCAAGAGATGGTGAGTCTGAAGGCCGCTCATTAGCAGGTAACACTTGTTTATATGGTGCAACAGGTGGTAAGTTGTTCGTAAGAGGTAAAGTTGGTGAAAGATTCGCCGTAAGAAACTCTGGAGCCCTTGCTGTTGTTGAAGGTACAGGTGATCACCCATGTGAATACATGACAGGTGGTACTGTAGTGATCCTTGGTGAAACAGGTAACAACTTCGGTGCAGGTATGACAGGTGGTGTAGCGTTTGTTTATGACAAGACGAACCGCTTTATCGACAAAATGAACCAAGAGTTGATCAAGGCTACTCGTATTGATACGGATGAGGGAGACGAAGGACGTTTCTACTTACAACGTATCTTACGTAGCTACTTGTTCCGTACAGGTTCTACGAAAGCAAAACATATCCTAGATCACTTCCGTGAAGAGGTTCGTTACTTCTACATGGTGACTTCAAAAGATATGAAATCTCCATTAAACCCAATGGAGGGCAACTAAGAGCCAGGTGAAATGTAGTCGGACGTTTTATGTTTCTATTTTGACTTTTCGATCAATTTTTGATTGCATTAAAATAAAAACAATTACCAAGAATCATCCGTTTACTTTTTGCCTAGTACTTAAATGATTTGGTGGTCTGAAAAGGCCACCACATTCTGATACCTTTTAAAAGAAAACGATATGTACGAATTCACTAAAATAGAAAGAATTACACCTACACTTCGTCCTGCAGATGAAAGAGTAGGGAACTTTAATGAAATCAGTGAGGTGTACTCTACATCTGAAACTGCTTCACAAGCAAGTAGATGTGTACAATGTGGTAACCCATATTGTTCATCAGTAGGTTGCCCTCTAAGTAACTATATTCCTCAATGGCTTCGTTTTATTGCTGAGAAAGACTTAGAACAAGCTTTCAAAATTTCAAACGAGAGCTCACCATTCCCAGAGATCTTAGGACGTATTTGTCCTCAAGACCGTTTGTGTGAAGGTGCTTGTACTTTGAATGACGGTAATGAAGAAGAAACAATTGGAGCAATTACAATTGGTTCTATTGAGGTAGCAATCTCTGAGAAAGGATTCAAAAAAGGATTCAAGCCAGAGTTTGCTGAGAAAATGACAGGTAAGAAAGTAGCTATCGTAGGATCAGGTCCTGCAGGTCTTTCTTGTGCAACATTCTTGTTAAGAGCAGGAGTGAAGCCAGTTGTTTTTGATAAAGCAGATAGAGCAGGTGGTTTATTGACCTATGGTATCCCAGGTTTCAAACTAGAGAAAGCAGCAGTTGAGCGTAGAGTTGAATTGTTACAAGAAGCTGGTATGGAATTGAAATTGGGTGTAGACATCGGAAATGATGTAACATTAGAGCAATTAAACCAAGACTACGATGCGGTATTCTTAGGAATCGGAGCAATGGCAGGTCGTCAATTAGACGATGAGGCTTACAACTCTGACAACATTTATATGGCAGTACCTTTCTTGACTAACATCCAAAAGAAAATCGATGAACAACAATTCGATAAGAAATACGATGTAACTGGAAAGCGTGTAGTAGTAATCGGTGGTGGTGATACAGCAATGGACTGTGTACGTTCATCAATCCGTGAAAAAGCTGCAAAGGTAACATGTTTCTATCGTCGTGACGAAGAAAACATGCCAGGTAGCCGTAAAGAAGTAAGAGCCGCAAAAGACGAAGGTGTAGAATTCAATTTCTTAAAATCACCTAAGAATTTTGTAGCTGATGATAAAGGAAATGTTTACGGAGCGAAATTCGTAGACATGGAGCTTTCTGAGCCAGATGCATCGGGCCGTCAAGCTGTGACTGAAGTTGCAGGTTCAGAAGCAATTGTTGAAGCTGACGTGTTTATTTTAGCATTAGGTTTCAGCAATGAAAAACTAGGATGGATCACTGACGCAGGTGTGAAGACGAACCAATGGGGTGCGATCGAAACAGATGCGAAAGGCGAAACATCTTTGCCAGGTGTATTTGCAGGTGGAGACTCTGTTCGTGGTGCTGACCTTGTGGTTACTGCAGCATTGGACGGTAGAGAGGCTGCCATGTCAATCTTAGAATCGATTTTCGAGAAAGAGCCGGCTACAGTATAGTTCCTATACAAGTTGGTTCTATATACTCCCACTGAGAAAAGCGTCTCTCAGTGGGTTTTTTTATGCTTGAAAACGATTGATGATAGTAGTTTTGGAATAACGTTGTAGCCTGCTACGACGTATATACAAGCTAACTTTTATCAATTAGGGCAAGTTTTCCCTGAAAGAGATTTATCAAACTTGCTCTTAATAAAGAGTAGATACTATGAGAGGGTAACCACCAATTCTATTTGACCTGCGATTAATATTTATTACTTTTAATCTCAAATTGCAGTTCTTAGCAAACGATTACAATAAAAACTAATTATAAACGAAGCAAACCATGAAAATTAAATTATTATCATTCTCTCTATTATTTTTCTGTTCAGCAGCAGTCTTTGGTCAATCTAAGTCCTATACGTATTATCCTGAGAATACGAATACATCCCTGAGTGAACAGCATTCGAAAATCAGAGCTTTGGAAGATCAAATTTTCAATCTTGAAATGAAAAAGAAAAGATCTCAGCAAAAACTTAGATCAAATAGAACAGTGAAGACCATTGGTATCTCAATGGATGCTGTATCATTATTTATTCTGTGGCCTTTAGCTATTCCAGGTACGATAATGTGGATTGCGTCTCCGACAAAAAAACATCTAAGAGCAATAGAGGGGTATGAATACAGCCTTCATAAAAAACATCAGGAATTAAGAGATTTAAAATCAATAAAGTCTTTGTAATCCTTCCTACCATACCGAGAAAGCAAAATACCCCGAGAAAGTCACACTATATTCTCGGGGTTTGTTTTTGTTGGAATTACTAAGCTATAATTGGTACAGTTTGCTGAAATGTTATTTAGTTATTGACGACACTGTATTATGTGTCACACATCATTTTATAAAGACTTATTGTGCTCTCCAACGGTTCATAAATAAACCACTTTTAGCCGTTTCTAATACATCAAAGTAAATGTTCTTCTGCTCCTTCTTTACTTCTTTTTTTGAAGGGAGTTGGTCGATCACTTTAGAGTATATTGTATTGTACTCTTGTTGATTTGGTAAGTAATCAAAGATGTTTCTTAGTGCATGCCATTGATCAAAATAATCATTGCCCAAGGCATATTCTTGTAAGGTTGAGAAAGAATAATGCTTGGACACATTCATACATAAAATTGTCGCTAGTTCTATTTGCACATAACTTTCTTTTTCATTCTTCAATGCATTATTGATGAGTTCAAAATGCTGTGACTGAAGAGAAGTTTGGCTCTTCAACCCAAACGCTGCCCAGTATCTTACCAAACCATGTTTAGATTTCAATCCTTTCAATTGTTTTTCTATCGCTTTTGCTCCTTCGCCTGCAAGGTTAATCTGAACCATCATTTCTTTTAAAGGATAAATAGTTTCATCAGACTTAAATTCATAAGGTGTCAGTTGATGTTGTTTTGACATGGCCATCATTTCACCGTAGGGAATAAATTGAAGGTCTCTAGTCTTTAGAATTTCATTTTGACAAATCTTTCTAAACTTCTTCAGTTCCTTTGTATAGGCAGGGTCGTTGGCTAGGTTTCTTAATTCCCAAGGATCGTTTTTCAAATCAAATAACATTTCTTGATCTCTTTTCTTTGTGAAAATATTCTTTTGATCTTCAT
Source organism: Flammeovirga sp. SJP92 (assembly GCF_001583495.1). GTDB lineage: Bacteria > Bacteroidota > Bacteroidia > Cytophagales > Flammeovirgaceae > Flammeovirga. Next base: position 15,397 of record NZ_LQAQ01000089.1, read on the forward strand.
TGAGACGATTGTTTTTCAAGTCATCACGCATTGTATCATAAATCTTAGCAACACCAGTATAATGCTTAAATTGTAACTCAGGTAAAGCAGTATTGTATACTCTTGAATACATAAACCTGCCATCCGATACTTCTCTTGTAATATCTCTTGCATCATCCGCACCATCTTTATGACCGTAGAAATAAGTTTTAGTGTATTTCTTAGAAAGTAGATCGACACCCTCTAAATACGATGGGCGAGGGGTATTGGCTAACGTTAGAATAGTCGTAGCGAGGTCTTCAAAACTGCCTACTCTGTCGGTTTGCACACCCATAGGAAGACCACTCATATGTTGATATTTTTCTGGAACATACACATACATGGGAACTCTGTGTCCTAAGTTGATGCCGTTACCTTTTCCTCTTGGCATCGCTTCACCATGATCCGCAAAAATGAAAATGATGGTTTCATCCTCTAATTGATCCTCTTTTAGTTGATCAAGAATTTGCCCAATACGGTAGTCAGTATAATTAATGCAATTGTAGATGCGTGCCATATGATGCCTCATTTCAGGACTGTCTCTGTAAAAAGGAGGGAGGAGTAAGGTTTTCTCGTCAGTTCTTAAATGCTTTGGAAGCTTTTTGAAAATCTCTTTTTTATATTTTTCTTCTTTCCATACAAAAGTTCTAGAAGCATGCGATTCATTCAAATTGAAAACAGAGAAGAAGGGCTGATTTTCTTTTCGGTTTCTCCAATGGGCCTTGTTGCTAGACTCTGTCCAGCACTCTTTAATAAACAATTTTTGATCTCGGATATTATAATCCGTTTTTACATTATTCGAAGTGTGATAACCTTTTTCTTTTAGGTAATAAGGAAAGCCTTTTATGGTAGAAGGAACAGGAATGTTACTTCGATGGTTTCCGGTGCCAATAGAAGAGGCGTGAAGTCCTGTAATTATGGCTGATCTTGAAGGAGAACATATAGTTGCCGTAGAAAACATGGCATTGAATCGAACGCCTTCCTTTTCAAACTTATCCATATTCGGAGTGTGAGAAGAAGGGTTGTCGTAAATCAGATGAGGAGATGTGTCTTCAAAAGTAATCCACAAAATATTAGGTTGATCTGTATTTTGGGCTATTGCTTCCCAACTGATCATGAATACTATTAATGTAATAAGGTGTTTCATTTCAAGCTTATTTGTTTTCTTCAAATTTGCCTTTTTTGTTGGATAACAGAGGTCTATTAACTCATTTGATTTCTCATTGTATTAATAATTCTCCCCTTGAAAATGAATAATTCCCCCTTTATTCGGTACTGAAAACGGTAAATTTGTTGCTAAGAGAAAGGTTTAGTTGTAATTTTACAAAAAAACTTATTTGCCCTTACTGCTCCTTTACTTTAGTATGTAAAAATACAGAGTGGAGATTTTTTTGATTAAATAGAATGGTACTAACGGAAATGAAATGAATAAAATAATACTTACTATACTAGTTTTTTTTATCACTTTTAATACTTCTGCATCTACATCTTTTGACCTTAATAAAATTACTGTTGAAAATGGATTGTCGCATTCAGACGTTCGAGCTATTTGTCAAGATGATTATGGATACATTTGGATTGCAACTTTAAAAGGCCTCAACTTTTTTGATGGAAGAGAGATAAAAGTGTTTGATAAATCGAAAGGATTTAAGTCGAACCGATTGGTGGAGATGAAAAAAAGTCAGACAGGTCTTTTATGGATTTTATCTGAAAACTCTGGCATAAGTTCTTTCGACCCTCTAACACATCACATTAGTCATTATCAGTTGCTGGAAGATCCAAAAGGACAAAAGTTATATGATATTCAAAACCTTGAGATCAAGTTTATGACAATGTCCCATAAAGGGGATTGTTTGTATTTGCTGTCATCTAGTAGTAAGGTTTATAAAGTTCCGCTGACCAAGGAAGGGAAAGCAAAACATATTCAGGAAATTCCATTTAATATTAAAGTACAACCCAACAACTTTGTACGGTCGATTTATTGTGACGATCAAGAAAACCTATGGGTTGGCAAAAGGAACGGTTTATATCTTAAGAAAAATGGTAAAGCAAGTTTTAAAAAAATCAAAAACTCAGAAAGACTTTTAAAAGGTGTAAGATCTATTATTAAGTTGAAAGATGACAAATATGTAATAGGTGCTTATAATGGTATTTTCAAGCTTTCATTGTATAATAATAGCATTACAAAACTTCAAAGGGGCAAAGGAATTCATAAGGTCAATGTATTGTTGAAAACTGCTCACAGTGGAATTTTAGCGGGTAATACTGAAGGATTGTGGTTATTGAAAAATAATCAGAAACCTCAATTTATTGAGATGGATGAGAGCAAAAAACGTGTTAGTGTTTTTGCTTTGATTGAAGATCAATTCCAGTCTATTTGGATAGGTTGTAATTCAGTTGGAATACGATATACTGATTTGAAAGAATCAAACTTTAAGCATGTAGACTTTGAGAAAAATGATGATTTTGCATTCAACTATTCTAAATGTATGAACGAAGTGGATAATTATTATATCCATGGAACACAAAATGGTATTCATTTTACATCAAAAGATTTTAAAGAAGAACATCATTTTGATCCTTTGACCATTAAAAATGAAATTTGTCCTGTTTCTACTTTAGCAGTTTCCAACTCTAATTATATCATTGCAGGTTCCACAGGCTATGGGCTTTATATCTCCCAAAAACCTTTCAGTGGATTCAAAGAGTTGCGTTTTGAACAGTTGAAAATACCTAAAGAACTGGAATTGCCGAAATGTTATTATATCAGAACAGTGATTACAGATAAATATGAGAATGTATGGATAGCTACAAATGATGGCGGTTTATACTTGTATAATTTATTGACAAAGAAGATCAAGTATATTCAGCATGTGAAGAACATTACATTATCACAGATTAACGCAATGCTTTATGAAGAAAGTAGAGACTTACTTTGGTTGGGTACAAGGGACAAAGGTTTACTGAAATTAACCTTGGAAAAAGATAGTGTAGTAGAGGTAAGACAGTATATGCATTCTGTGGGCAGTAAGCAAACCATAAGTGCCAATTTTGTATTCTCTATTGTTAGAGATAAAGAAGGTCACATTTGGGCTGGAACCATTGGCGGAGCCCTAAACTACTTGGTAGATGAGGAGGAAGGTATCTTTAAGTGCTATAATCATTCTAACGGATTGTATGAAGATGATATTGAGGGACTTTTAGTCGATAATCAAAACGGAGATGTATGGATAGCAGGTACTGCCATCACTCGTTTTGATATTAAGACAAAAACTTTTACACGATACGGTAAATCGGACGGAATACACGCAGAAAATGGTTTTAAAGTAAAAACTGATTTTAAGGATGTCAATGGCCGGTTGTTTTTTGGTGGAATTGATGGGTTGACCTACATCGATATTGGAAGATGGAGAAAGGAAAAGCAGAAGATCAATATCAACATTAAAGAGATCCAGATTAATCATGAGGAATTGGTTTATCAAAATGAGCTAAACGGTAGAGTACTATTGGATAGTCAAGCTAGAGAAAAGAAATCGTATCAGCTTCATCCCAATGAAAAAGACATATCTATTGAATTTATAGGTGTAAGCCCAAGTGAAGTGTTAAAAATGGAATACGCTTATAAAATGGAGGGGTATGATGATCATTGGATCAAAGTATCGGAAGGAAATAGTTTTGCTTATTATTCAAACTTGTCAAGTGGCAAATATACTTTTAAAGTGAAGGGCAGGTTACATAACGGCCCTTGGTCTGATGTACAGGAAACATATTTTGAGATAGCAAAACCCTGGTGGCAAAGATGGTATTCTATTCTGATGTTTATCTGTTTGTTTATTATCGTTATTACATTAATAAATATCTCTTACATCCATCAGCATAAATTGAAAACTAAACTCGTCTTTGCTCAAAACCAAAGAGAGAAAGATGAGGAGCTAATAGAGCAGAAGCTTGAGTTTTTTACAAACGTAGGGCATGATTTAAGAACGCCACTAACCTTGATGCAAGGTCCGTTGGATGAGGTGGTTCAAAACAAATCAATAGCACCTGAAATCAGAGAGAAAATTTCATTGAGTTACAATCAAACCAATAAGTTATTGCGATTGGTCAATGAACTGATGGACTTTAGGAAGTTTGACAAGACGTTGGAATTGAACTGTTCAAAATTTGAGATGACTTCTTTTGTAGAAAATATTTATAACTCGTTCCGATTAAAGGCTATGGATAAGAAAATTGCCTTCCATTTGGAACAGCCTAAAGAGCAATTGAATGTCTATTTTGATGCAGAAAAGATTGAATCCGTGATCTATAATTTACTTTCAAATGCTTTTAAATTTACGGAGGAAAATGGAAATATTACTATTAAGGTAGACGCTGATACTACTCAAAAAAGAGTACAATTGAAAGTAATTGATGATGGTTTGGGGATTGATGAAAATGCTTTAGACAAGATTTTTGACCGTTTTTATCAAACCAAAAATGCAAACTCCATTAATATCAAAGGGACAGGTTTAGGATTGTCTATTGCCAAGAGTGTGATTGAAGCTCATGAAGGGAAAATTGAGGTAGAAAGTAAGAAAGGAGAAGGAACAACATTTATTATTGAGTTGCCTTTGAAAGAGCTACCGAATGATGAAGTCATTCCTCAAAATTTCTTTGTGCAACAGGAAACGACTCTTAAAGTGAGTGGAGCAACATTTGAGAAGCAGACAGTATTGCTAGTAGAAGATAACCAAGATATTCTGCTTTATTTATCTGATTTACTAAAGGATACTTGTAGTGTGAAAACGGCTACTAATGGTCATGAAGCATTGAGTATTTTGAAAGAAGATAGAGGTATTTCTCTAGTGGTCAGTGATGTGATGATGCCGGAAATGAATGGAACAGAACTTTGTCATGAGATCAAAACGAATGAACATTTATGGCATATTCCAGTGTTCTTATTGACCGCTAAAACATCATTAGTACATCAATTAGAAGGATTGGAAACGGGAGCAGATGATTATATCACTAAGCCTTTCAAACCAAGTATTCTAAAGCAAAAAGTCATCAATGTTTTAAAGAACAAAGAGCATGTGATGGAGATGTATCAAGGGGTGATGCAGTTGCAGAAACCTTTGAGCAAATACTCTAAAGAGATGGATGATAATTTCTTAGAAGAGACCATTGCAATTGTAGAAAAACACCTGCCAGATGCTAACTTAAACGTACAGCTTTTAGTGGATGAAATGGGAATGTCGCAGTCGGCATTGTACAAGAAAATGAAAGATGTGACAGGTAAATCTCTTGTAGAGTTTATCAAGGATGTAAGGATGAGAAAAGCAGGTGAATTATTACTTTCTTCTAATCTGAAAATCTTTGAAATTGCTTATGAAATTGGCTTCAATGATGTGAAATACTTTAGAAAGTGTTTCAAAGAGCATTATGGTATGTCGGCTTCTGAATATATTAAGAAAATGTCTCAATTGTCTGAAAAACAAGATATGGCCAGTTGACGGAGTTGTATTCTAAGATAATGATGTATAGACAAGATTTTGAGGGACGACTTTCAATTTTCCTTCAAGGCCGGTGGATGTACAGCACTCCGAATACAATAAATAAGCTTTCAATATGTAAGCGATTGGGGAATAATTCATTCAACTATTTTTTGACTAATATGTAGGTCTATTTGTATGAATTTGAACCCTTACTAAACCTACTTTTTAACCTACATTTGATTAAGTTTTTATCAATTAAGAAAAGATGCAAATGAATCTATTACGAAATAAAACTCTGAAAGTAATCACTGTTTTAGCGGTTGTTTTCGGAGTTAGTTCTTGTGCCACTCCTCACAAGAAATCTGTCGAAAAAGAAATTAAACAACCTAATATAATTTACATTTTAGCTGATGATGCAGGGTGGGGTGACTTCAGTTGTTATGGTCAAGAGAAGTTTTCTACGCCTAACATTGATGCTTTGGCAGAAAGTGGTATCCGATTTACAGATCATTATGCAGGAAGTAGTGTGTGTGCTCCGTCAAGATCAGCATTATTAACGGGTCAGCATACAGGCCACACACCTATTAGAGGTAACAAAGAAGTGTTGCCGGAAGGACAAGTGCCCATCCCTGGTGATACCTATAGTTTACCTAAAATGCTTAAAAATGAAGGGTATGTGACAGGTATGTTTGGTAAATGGGGTCTAGGATATCCACAATCTGAAGGAGCACCAAATGCTCAGGGATTTGATGAGTTTTATGGTTATAACTGTCAACGTTTAGCACATACTTATTATCCATTGTATTTAAGACACAATGGAACCAAAGTACCTTTATCTGCCAATGCGGATGGCCATATGACTTATACGCACGACATGATTCATGAACAAGCTTTATCCTTTATTGATCAAAATAAAGAAAAGCCTTTCTTCTTGTATCTGCCTTATACCATTCCACATGCAGAAATGGTAGTTCCACAAGATTCAATATTCCAGAAGTTCAAAGAAAAATACCCGCAAGGGAAGCCTTTTGTGAGCAAGGCGAATCATGATCCAAGTTTATCACATGAAGACCGTTTTTATAAAGGTGTATACGGTGATCAGGAATACCCAAGAGCGGCTTTTGCTACAATGATGCACTATTTGGATAATGCAGTGGGTGATGTGATGCAGAAAGTAAAAGAACATGGTTTAGAAGAGAATACAATCATCATTTTCAGCTCAGACAATGGTCCTCATAAAGAAGGTGGTGCAGATCCGTATTATTTCAATTCATTTGGACCTTTCAAGGGTGTGAAAAGAGATTTGTATGAAGGTGGTATTAGAGTACCTATGATTGTATCATGGCCAAAAACAATTGCTGAAAAAACGGTTTCAGATCACCCGTCAGCATTCTGGGATGTATTACCAACAGTAGCTGATATTGTAGGTGTTGAAATTACAGCTGATAAAAAAATTGATGGTATTTCGTTCCTTCCTACGTTATTGGGAGAAACAAAAAACCAAAAGGAACATGACTATTTGTATTGGGAATTCCATGAAAAAGGTGGACGTAGAGCAGTAAGAATGGGAGATTGGAAGGCTGTTCAATACAATCTTAAAAAGAAGAAGAAAATTGAGATTTATGATTTGTCAAAAGATCCTTCAGAAAGTAATAATCTTGCCAAACAACATCCTGAATTAGTGAAGAAAGCACAGAAAATTTTTGATGAGGCCAGAACGAGTTCAAAAGAATTCCCTTTCCAAGCTGAAAATATTTAGGTTATGAAAAACAGCATTTTATTTTTAACGCTTAGTTTTCTTTCCATTTCAATTCAAGGTTATAGTCAGATGAATAAAAAGCCCAATATCGTTCTATTTTTTGTAGACGATATGGGCTGGAAAGATCCTGCTTTTATGGGGTCAGATTATCATGAAACGCCTCATTTAGATCAGTTCGCATCTGAAGGTGTTGTTTTTCATAATGCCTATTCAGCTGGACCAAACTGTGCACCTTCAAGAGCCTGTATGATTTCTGGACAGTATACCCCAAGACATGGAAAAGTGGCTGTTTGGAATTCAAAAAGAGGAATTGAAGAACAAATGAGATTGGAGCCTGTACCAGATCAAGGTTTGCCATTGGAGAATTACACTTTGGCGGAAGCTTTAAAAGATGGTGGTTACAAAACTGGGATTTTTGGGAAATGGCACATTGCAGGTACTCCTTCGGAGCAAGGTTTTGATGTGAACGGAGAAACAGATGCCAGTGAGATTCATTTTAATGAAACCAACGATCCAAAAGATATTTTCAGCCTCACTGAAAAAGCTTGTAATTTTATGGAGGAAAATAAAGAACAACCTTTTTTCTTATTCCTGTCACATCACACTGTACATACAAAATGGGAAGCTAGACAACCCATGATTGAGTATTTTGAGGGAAAAGAAAAAGGGAAAATCCATAATAATGCCAAATATGCAGCCATGGTTAAACATACGGATGATAGTATGGGCATGATCATGGAAAAGCTAAAAGCATTAGGTTTAGATGAAAATACAATAGTGTTTTTTACATCAGACAATGGAGCCATTGGAAAAGTAAAACAAACACCGTTGAGAGGAGCAAAGGGCATGTTGTATGAAGGAGGAATTCGTGTACCATTGGTAGTAAGGTGGCCTTCAACAATTCAGCCAGCCAATTCAACTACACCTATTATCAATATTGATTTTTATCCTACAATGCTAGAATTGGCAGGGATTGAAAAAGCGAAAGATAAGGTCTTGGATGGCGAAAGTTTTACACCAATTTTACAAGGGAAGAAGGAGGAGCTTTCAAGGTCAACAATTTACTATCATTATCCGATCTACTTAGACGGTAAAAATGCTAGAGGAGCAAGAGATCCTTATTTTAGAAACCGCCCTGTCACTGTGGCTATTCAAGGGGATTGGAAGTTTTTATTTTTCCATGAGGAGTATATTTTGGATGGAGGAGAAAAGAAAATCGCTTCGAACCACATGGTAGAACTCTATAACTTGAAAGATGATCCTTCTGAAAAGAAAGATTTATCTCAAGTGGAAATTAAAAAAAGAAATCAACTGCTAAAGGATGTAAAGCAATGGATGAAAAAGACCAATGCTCCTTTGGCAATGAAGAAGACACCGGAGAATTATAGACCGGTTTATAAAAGAGGGAGTCATAATCAGAAAAAGACACATTAGTACTATTTTAAACTCATTATTAGATGATGAGAAGAGTTAGAAGCTTCAGACTTCTAGTATGAAAATAGATCACGATTGTCTGATTACTTTTTATGATAATTGATAATAAGAGAGACCGATATAATGAGGATATTTTTGTAATTTTACAGTTACGAAAATATCCTTTTTTCGATTTTTTAAACTTGATGTTGAGGCAACAGAAAAAATAGTATAAATAGCCTCTAAATACTTGAAAACGCACTTTTTATTAGTTTTTCCCCCTTTTTTAATGAAAAATTAGGGGATTGTACTCCCTTTAAAGCCGTTGTTTTGTAATGAAATGAAATAGAATTGGTTCTATTCTCAATAAGAACACTTTAATATTTTTTAAAATTATGCACAAGAAGTTTACTCATTTTAGAGTAACTCACAGCATTACTCGAATAAGCATACTGTATCTGACATTTACGCTGCTATTTAATATCGATACTCTTGCCAATTCAGAGGCTGATGAAAAAACTCTTCAAGAACTTCAGGAAAACATTGTTGTTTCTGGAGTTGTAAAAGATGATACGGGAGAATCTTTGCCGGGTGTGTCTATCCTTGTTAAAGGAACTACGAAAGGAACAATTACTCATTTTGATGGTTCTTATAAACTGTCAGTCAATTCTAATGATGTATTAGTCTACTCTTTTATCGGTTATAAGAGTAAAGAAGTTGTAGTCGGTACACAATCTGTAATCGATATCGTTTTGTCATTAGACGAGGAACTACTGGAAGAAGTAGTGGTAGTGGGTTATGGTGTACAGAAAAAGCAAAGTATTGTTGGGGCCATTGAAACCACTCCCACAGAACAATTATTAGAATCTGGTGGAGCTACTAACATGACAAGTGCTCTAACAGGTAGAGTGGCAGGTATGACTGTAATGGAGTCTACTTCAGAACCTGGTCAGAACGAAGCCCAGATCTTGATCCGTGGGAGATCGTCATGGAATGATAACTCACCACTCATTCTAGTGGATGGTGTGGAAAGAAGTTTTAATGATATTGACCCCAATGAAGTAGAATCAATCTCTGTATTGAAAGATGCTTCTGCAACAGCCGTATTTGGTGTAAAAGGTGCCAACGGTGTGATTTTGGTTACTTCAAAGCAAGGTTCAGAAGAAAAGACGAGAATCAACATTTCTCAAGAAGTTGGTATTAAAACACCAATGAATACATCTTCAAGGTTAGATATGCCCAGCACTTTCAGATTATCAAATCAGGCATTGGCCAATGACGGTCTTTGGGATCAGATGATTCCTGAGAGTTACATTAGAAACTGGGAAGACCCAAATAGAGATTTAGAAAGATACCCGGAAGTAGACTGGTGGGACGAGGTTGTTGGTACAGGATATCAATCAAAAACGAACTTCAATATTTCTGGAGGAACAAAGAAAATTAAATACTTTACATCTGTAGGTTATCTTAAAGAAACGGATGTATTGAATTCTCAGCCTCATCAAGATTATGATCCTAGTTTTACCAACGACCGATTGAACTTCAGAACAAACTTGAAGTTCAAAGTAACAAATACAACAAGCGTAGACTTTGGTATCTCTGGTAACCAGAAAAGATACTCAAGTCCAGAAGAGGTAAAATCTAGCGACTATCAAAAAGGTGAATTCTTTAAGAAAATCTACAGAACACCTTCTTATCTATATCCTGCTAGATTTGAAAATGGTACTTATGGTGGTATTGATCCAAACGGAGCGGATAACCCCTTGTCAATATTAAACGAATCGGGTAGTGGACAGACGAGACGTTCGGAGCTGTTTACAAACTTGCAATTGGATCAAAAATTAGACTTCATAACAAAAGGCTTAACTTTCAGAGCGAAGATTGCTTTTGATACGTATACAGAGTTCAATAAATCCATTATAAAAGATAGAGTATTATTTCATTATCCAACGCCTGATGCTGAAAATCAAGTACGCTACCCTGATGCTAACTTTATTGAACAGACCGTAACAATTGATAACTGGGAATACGGTTGGTTTAGAAAAACGATGTTGTATGAATTTTCTTCTCGTTACAATAGAACGTTTGGAGATCACTCTGTGACAGGTTTATTACTTTTCTCGAGAAGAATTAATTCACCAGATGTTTCTTTCCCGTTCTATGAAGAAAACTGGGCGGGTAGAGTAACTTATGACTACCGTATGAAATATATGGCTGAGGTCAATGTAGGTGTCAACGGATCAGACAACTTTGCTCCAGGACAAAGGTTTGGTGTTTTCCCGTCGTTTGCATTAGGTTGGGTCATTTCAGAAGAGAATTTATTTAAGAAAATGGATTGGTTGAACAGTGCTAAAGTACGTTATTCTTATGGTACAGTTGGCCGTTCTCATATCAACAATAATACAAGACATCTTTACTTTGGAGAGTATTACCAAGACGGAAATATCAACTGGAGACTAGGTCAAGATCCAAGAAACTGGGCACCGCATTATTATGAAGGAAGAATCCCAAATGAGAATGCAACTTGGGAGAAAGCAGTAAAGCAAAACTTAGGTTTTGAAGCTACAGTTTTAAAGAACTGGAAACTGACAGTAGATCTATTCAATGAGTATCGTTATGACATCTTGATGGAAAGAAGAAACATTCCAGCTTGGTCAGGTTTCCCGGAAAACCCTTATGCTAACATTGGAGAGGTAAGATCAAGAGGTTTTGAAGTAGCCTTAAGTTATGATTTCACAGTAGGAGACCATTTGAAAATTGGAATTGCTCCAAACTTCTCTATGAACGAAAGTAAGATCATCAATAGAGATGACCCTGCCTTATTGCCAGATTCTCAAAAAGATGCAGGAAAGCCAATCGGATGGAAAAAAGGATATGTAACAGATGGTTTATATCAAGATTGGGATGACATTTATAACTCTCCTAATTCAAACTTAGGTGGAAATCCAATTCCAGGTGATATCAAATACATTGATTTTAATGGTGATGGTAGTGTTGATATCAACGATCAGACGGTGTTGAAAGGCTTAGATGTGCCAACACAAACTTATGGTGTCAACCTTTCATTAAATTATAAAGGGTTTTCAATCTCTGCATTGTTCTATGGTGTAAGTGGCAACTATGCAAATATCTCAGACGATATGATGTGGGGTTTCTCAAAAGGTTTTTATGTATTGGATCAATTCCATGCCAACACTTGGAATGCAGAAAATCCAAACGCCAACCCAACACTTCACTTCCAAAATACACAGCATAACAACAATTCTACCGAATACAAATGGCAAGATGCGTCGTACTGGCGTTTGAAAAACTTGGAAATGGGTTACAATTTGAGAGGAAAATCAAATGACTTCTATAGAAACATCTATATCTACGCATCAGGAAACAACCTGTTCACAATCACTGATTTTGATGATAGACTTGATCCTGCCAACTCTAACGCGGCTTATCCTCTTGTGAGAAGATTTAATCTTGGTTTACGCATTGGTTTATAAGAAAAGGAAATGAAAAGAATTATAATATTTTTATTGGCAATTGGTTTTCTTTCTTGCGAAAGATTTTTAGACCGTTCACCGGATCAAGGTGTGACAGAGTCTGAAGTGTTTACCAATTATGAGTCATACAGAGCATTCAATGATAAACTGTATGCTTACCTCGATGATTACTTTGACTGGCGCCGCCGTTTTGATTCAGGTAGTTTCAGTGATGAAACAGAGAACAATTCAAACTGGACAGCCCAGAATGATATGAATGCCGGAGGTTTTTACTCTAAACCCGGCAATTCAACAAATACTGAAGTAGGTTGGGAGATGAGTTCACATGGAGTAGGTTCACGCTCTCCTGTCATTGCCAACAGTTTTCAAGCCATCCGTACGGCCAATATCACAATAGAAAGAATTGAAATGCTGGAAGATGCTACTCCTCAGCAGATTGATGAGCTATTGGGGCAAGCCTATTTTATGAGAGCTTGGCATTATTTTCAAGTGTTGATTCGTTGGGGAGGCATGCCGGAAATGAAGGCTTCTTTTACTCCTGATACCGATTTCAACCTTCCAAGAAGAAACTTTGTTGAAAGTGCCCAAGACTGTATTGAAGACTTGGATATGGCTTATGAATTACTGCCCACTCAATGGGAGTTGAATCAGTTGGGCCGTGTGACAAAAGGCGCTGCATTAGGACTTAAAGGAATGATTCAATTGTATATGGCTTCTCCTTTGATGCAACAAGATGCAGGCGGTGGTGCAGTTTATAATACAGAGTTATTGCAACAAGCCATGGTCACACAAGGCGAGCTATTTAAAAATGCTGGCGAATTTGGTATTCAGTTGATGAGTGGCAATAACTATAGAGATATTTTTTACAGTGAGTTTGAGCCTGCCAATTCAGAGTTTATTTTTTGGAGACATACAGGCATTAGATCTGCACAAGATGTAAGAAATCATTTTATCCCTCAATCATATGGTGGGGCCAATGCTACAACAGGTCCTACTCAAAATACCGTGGATAGATACGAGATGAGCAACGGTTTGCCAATTGATGATCCTGATTCAGGTTTTGACAGTAACAACCCTTATGAAAATCGTGACCCAAGATTTTACAACAATATCCTCTATGATGGAGCTCCTTGGGGTAAAAATGGTGATACACAATTATACATTGAAACTTATACAGGAGGTAGAGAAGACCAGTTGCCTATCAACCAAAGATCTTTAACGGGCTATTTTGTGAAAAAATACTGGCCAGAGGGCAACAACAGGTGGGAAAACAGATATGATATGCACTATATGCCATGGGTGTTTATCCGATATGCTCAGATCTATCTTGATTTTGCAGAAGCAGCCAATGAAGTATATGGCCCAACAGCCGTAGCACCAGAAACAGGAATGTCAGCTGTTCAAGCGATTAATATTATTAGAAATAGAGTAGGTATGCCTGATGTTAATGCGAAGTATACAGCAAGCAAAGATGCATTCAGACAAAGAATACGCAATGAGAGGGCAGTGGAGCTTTGTTTTGAAGGGCATCGCTGGTTTGACTCACGCAGATGGAAAACAGCGGCGCAGGATTACCGTTCTATCCGAAAAGTAATCATTACCAAAGATGGGGATAATTATTCTTATGAATATCCAGAGATTTTGAATGCGAGAAACTTCTCAGAAAGAAATTACTGGTACCCTATTCCATTGGAGGAAGTAAGTAAAAATGAAAATTTCACTCAAAATCCAGGATGGTAATTAAGTTATGAATTATACGAACAAAATATATAAATGGACTTTTGTTTCCCTCTTGTTTTTAATGGGAACCAATATTCATGCACAAGAAGAAGTGCTTTTAAAAGAGCCTCTAAAAGTGCCATCTGAAGGCACAGCAAGATTTAAAAAAACGTTGAAAGCAAATAGTAATGATGACGTCAAAACCACTTACAGAACGCTTTCTAAGGAGCAGTTTATTGGAGTAGCCAATGGCATTCATGGTGATGACCTTTCTACTTCTAATGAGTTGAACCTTTCGAATACACTGCAAGGTAGAATATTGGGTCTGCAAGTAACCACAAATGCCAATGTGCCAGGAGGTGGAGGTGCGTCTATCACCGTAAGGGGTAAGGATAGAAATGCAAACAATAGTCCATTGGTTTTAGTGGATGGAATTGATAGACCTTGGCAGGATTTGAACCCAGAGGAAATTGATAAAATTGTGGTTTTAAGAGATGCAACGTCTAAGATTCTTTATGGATCTAGAGCAGCGAATGGTGTAATTTTGATTACAACCAAAAGGGGAGAATCAAGTGGTTTGAAAATTAGCGGTGGATTTGAAATAGGTATGAAAACACCGACAAGTAACCCTGAGTTTTTGAGTGCAGATGAATACGCTCAATATTACAATCAAGCACGCTTAAACGATGGTCTTCCTGCTTTTTACAGTGAACAACAAATAGCGGCTTATAGAAACGGTACTGATCCGCTTTTATATCCTAATGTAGATTACAGAAGTTTTGCATTAAAAGAGTCTGCTCAATACCAAAAAGGGTACCTTAACTTCCAAGGAGGAACAAAAAAAGCGAAGTTCTTTGCTCACTTAGGGTATACAGGTGATGGAGGATTGGAAGCGTCAGGATTTCAGACTACATACGAGCGTTTCAATATGAGAGCAAATGTGGATATTGAGTTGTCACATTGGGCTACTTTAAAAACAGATGTAGCGGGTAGAGCAGAGTTCAGAAATAAACCGGCAATGTCTACGGGTGATTTTTATACTGACTTGGCCTCTACAAGAGCATTGGAGTATCCTATTTTCATTCAAGAAGGAGATTCAAGAGAGAATACGGTATTAGGTGCTAGTCTGCATCACCCCCAAAATATCTATGGTCAGATGAATTATGGCGGTTATGATATTCAGAACGATAGAAATATCCAAACAAGAATAGGTCTTGACTTTGATTTCAATGATTACGTAGAAGGATTATCAGCTGACGTATATGCTTCCATTGATTATAATTCAATGTTCAAATATGGTAAGAATGAAGGGTATAACAGTTATGCTGTAGTGATGCCAGGGGAGGAAGAAGGATATCAATTACAATTGGTTAATTCTGGATTGAAAGCTGATGATCAGCAAAGAAAAGCATCAAGTGACTATTACAGCAATACTTTCTACGGTTCTATTAATTATGATAGAGAATTTAACGACAAGCACCATGTGTTGGTAACAGGAGTTGGATACCTTCAAGGTACTTCTGACAGCCAAAGTTTCCAAGTGCACAAACACTTGCATACAGGTTTGACAGCCAATTATATGTACAATAAGAAGTATGTAATTGAAGGATCTTCTGTACTTGTGGCTTCTAATACACTGCAGAACCAAAATCAATCGATGTGGACTTACTCGGGCGGTTTAGGTTGGATTGTTTCCAACGAGACTTTTCTTAAAAACAATGATGTGTTGACTTACTTAAAATTAAAAGGTTCTGCAGGTGTATTGGCCCACAATAATTCATTAAACTATTACAGCGAAGTACTTCGTTATGGTGAAGATGGAGATGCTAGATTTGGCCCAACCAACAACAACAGATATCCTGTGTGGAAACCAACACCCTATGGTAATGAAGATTTGGAATACGAAAAATCCATTGAATTTAATCTAGGAACGGAACTGGCTTTATTTAATAAAATCTATGTGGAAGCCAACGTTTTCAGAAATGCCCGCAAAGATATGCCTGTTGCGATGGATGATTTTTATCCTGACTATTTAGGTGGCAATCAAATGATGATGAATTATAATTCAACATTAAGCAACGGATTAGAAGTGATGGTTTCTTATATGAAACAACTTGGTGCTTGGCATGTTGGTTTCTCCTCTAATTTCATGTATCAGCAAACAAAATGGGACGATGTGCTAGAGTATAATTTCGATGAGAATTACTTAAGTCAAAAAGGAATGCCCATTGGTAATGTGTACGGTTACAGAAACAAAGGCTTTTTCCAAAATGCAAATGATATTGCGGGCGCAACAAGACAGACATTTGGAGCCGTTAGACCTGGCGATTTAAGATATACTGATTTGAACAATGATGGAGTCATTGATGAGGATGATAAAACGTACCTTGGCACAACAGATCCTACAATAACTTATGGAATTCAGTTGAATGTGGGTTACAAGAATTTTAACCTGTTTGTGCATGGTTCAGGCTTGGCAGGGCATTATATCAACAACAATAGTCTTTACTATCAGTTTGATGGATTGATGAACTACTCAGAGATTGCAAGAGGCGCATGGACAGAAGCTACTGCAAGTGAAGCAACGTATCCTGCCTTAACTACTGCACAGTCGACTAATAACTTCCAAAATTCTGATTTCTGGTTAGAGAAAGGCAATTTCTTTAGAATTAAAAGTGTGGAGCTAAGCTATACTATGCCTGCTAAGGTTGTTCAGAAAATGGCAGGAATTGAATCCACTTTTACATTGAGAGGAAATAACCTTTATGAGTTCACTACCATTAGCAATAAGAACTTGGACCCTGAACGACCAAACACAGGAATTACGAATTTCCCGATTATGAGAAGTGTGACTTTGGGTGCTCATTTCAAATTTTAAATGATGTAATGATATGAAAAAAATAAAATACATAGTGCTCAGCTTGATCATTGGATTATCAACATCAGCGTGTTCCAACTATCTTGAGCTAGAGAGAGATAATAATAGAACTGAAGACGAAATTTGGTCTCATCCAAGTACAGCAGAGGGCGTATTACTTTCTGCTTACCAAGGGTTGCCGTCCGTGTACACCACGTATGGAAACGATATTTTGGATTGTGCTACAGATAATGCAGTGACAAGACAAATTGAATCTTCTGTAAGAAGAATGGCTGCGGGTGGATGGAACCCTTCAAGTAACCCCATCGGAGATTGGTCCGGTTCATATGAAGTGATTCGAAACATCAATGATTTCCTTCAAAAAGGCTTTGATGTAGATTACTTTATTTCGGATTCACTTAGAAATGCCAATTATAAAAAACGTTTGTACGGTGAGGCTCACTTCTTAAGAGCCTATTACCACTTCAACATCTTAAAAAGGCACGGTGGAAAAGCGATAAATGAAAGAATTTTAGGTATTCCAGTCATCACAAGCAACGTTTCTAACACTACAGTGTTGCCAAGAAATACTTATGAAGAGGTTGTAGCACAAATCTTGAAAGATACAGAGATTGCGATAGAGAATTTACCTTTGGAATACACAGGTGATGATGTTGATTTTGGAGAATCCAATGTGGGTAGAGCTTCGCAAATGGCGGCACAGGCACTTCGTTCAGTAGTGTCACTTTATGCGGCGAGTCCTGCTTTCAATGATAAAAATGATGCCCTGACTGAGCAAGAAGCTTGGGGTAGAGCTGTATATGAAAGTCAGAAACTGATAGATCTGATGGGCGGTTTACCAGCTTGGAACAATGATATTTATTTTGATGACCGTGTGGGGGAGCCTATCATGCGTAGATACGCCAACAACAATGATTTGGAAAGAAAAAACTTTCCTCCATCACTCAACGGCCAAGGATTTACAAACCCTTCCCAAGAGCTGGTGGATGCTTTTCCAATGGCCAATGGTTATCCTATTGATCACCCCAATTCCGGATATGATCCAGACCAGCCTTATGCAGGAAGAGACGTTCGTTTTTATGCGACAATTATTCACGATGGAACTGCTTATAAAGGCACAACTATTGCTACACATGTAGGTGGTGAAGATCACATTCAAGTCAACGATTACGCGACCAGAACGGGTTATTACCTCAAGAAATTTGTTAATCCTAATGTAAGCCTTACCCCTGGTACCATCACAATCGGTCGTCATTACATTGCATTATTCAGAAAAGTAGAAGCGTATTTAAATTACGCAGAAGCGGCAAATGAAATAGCAGGTCCTAACACAGTACCTCCATTTGGTAGAATGACAGCAAAAGAAGCAATTCAGGTGGTACGTCAGAGAGCGCAGATTGATTCAGATGAATACCTCAACACAATAGCTGGCAGAGAGGCTTTCAGAACATTTATTCATAATGAAAGAAGAATTGAACTGGCGTTTGAAAACCATCGTTTTTATGATGTCCGTCGTTGGAATTATGACTTGGATAGAATCAATGCACCCGTAAATGGAATTGAAATAAATAAAGATCAAAACACACTGACAACTTCCTATCAAAAGATTCATGTTGAAGATAGAACTTACCAAAGCCACATGATTTACGGTCCAATTCCGTATCGTGAAGTGCTTAAAGGAGAGGCTATTATTCAGAACAAAGGATGGTAAATGAAAGAATTATGAAGAGATTATTTTATACTTTAATGGCAGCGCTATTCTTGCTGACAAGTTGCGAAAGTTATAACAACTACCTGACAGATTACGATTACTCTACGGCTTACTTTCCTTACCAGAAACCAGTGAGAACTGTGATCGCAGGAGAGGGGTTACAATTTAAAATGGGCGTTGTTTTAGGAGGAAAAAGAGAAAACAACAAAACAGAAGTGATCAAGTATGCTATTGATACCGCGCTTTTAGACGGTACAGCATTTGAACTGCTTCCATCAGAATACTACACCTTAAGCAATGACAACGAAATGTGGATTCAGGAAGGAGAATTCAACGGCTTAATTGATGTCGTTTTAGACTCTGCAAGATTTCTTGAAGACCCCAAAAGTTTGATCAGAAACTACGCATTGCCTATCAGAATCATGTCGTCAACTACTGATTCCGTTTTAACCGGTGATGATTTGAAAGGCATTGAGCCAATGGATTACATGATTCCAGTGATCAAATATATTCATACGTTAGATGCCGTTTGGTATCATCACGGAGTAGATTCAGCCTTTACAGCAAGCGGAGAATTAGACGAAGTAATTGTGAATAGCCAACAAGACATGGTAAAAAATACAACCTGGAACTTAGCGACAGTTGGAGCAACTGAAGTAATTACCAATGGACTTTCAGGAATTCGTTTTACTTCACGTTTAAGCTTGAACATGAACTTTGAAAGCGGAGTCATTGACCTTCAAAGTACCTCCGATTCAGAAATTCAAGACGTGGAAAATATCTCTTCCCGTTATGTCAAAGAGGATCAAAAAGTGTACTTAAAATATAAATATCAATTAAATGATAGAACGCACTTTGTCTCAGATACGTTAACCTTCAGAAACAAAGAACTATCATTAGAACTTTGGGACTAAAAGTGAGGTAAGAGGTGAGAGTTAAGAATTAAGAGGGAAGAATTATGGTTCGTAAAGTAGTTTTTCTTTTTATTCAAAAGAAATGGAACAATAATTACGTGCACCATGACTGAAGTCATGGGCTAGCGATATTGACTCCAACAACACTAAAGTGTTGTTTCCGTTGCCAACCTTCAAGACTTTAGTCTTGATTAGGTTGCCCTATCACCTGTCCATAGTTTTAACTATGGTGCAAGAATCTCTCGTTTACTTCCTCCCTAGTGATTATGTCAAAAGTGATACTGTTTTTTAAAATGGTGTCACTTTTTTTGTGTTTGAAATTGTGGTAGTTAATGACTAAAAGCTACAATTTGTATTTCAAAAGATATTATTTAAATTCAAATTTTTAAAGTATTACTACAAGTAGCAAAGCAAATTATGTGCAGAGGAAAACAATGATCAAATATCTATTTAATAATTGCATCATCAACAGTCCTAAGTTCAATTTACCAGACTATGAATTATAAAATTTACTTAAAGGATAAAATTTATTTTGAAGAGCTTGATATAGAATTAAAGTTTAAATCAAAGAAAAATGAAATCTATGAAAAAATTGGAAGACCGGATTTCCTAATAAAAGAATTTGAAGTTTACGATAACTTAAATTTTAATCTTGTTTACAATAAAGATGATGAATTAATTCATATTGTATTTTATGATTTCTCCTTACAAATTATTCATATTTTTGATGATAACATAAGTGGGTTTGACTCAAAACAGTTATATGGATATATAAAGAAAGAAGATAAGGATGTTGATCGTTTCAGAGAAGATAACCTTATGATTTCAAAAAAAATGGGAATTACATTTGACTTAACAGATGGAGCTGAATATCCAACCGATTTTTCAGTATATGAAGGAGAAATCTCTTCAATATCTTTTATGATAGATGAATGGTTTGATTTTAGAGAGTTTGGTGTGTTATTTTAAGAATAAATCACTAGTCCCTCAACAGAATTATTCCCACTGTTCTTCGTGTCAAGCCGAAAGGCGTCACTGAGAACTATAGCATAGTTTAAGTCTGTGACTTATAACTTTATAAAACTATCGGGAAATACTTGAAAAAATGTGTGTTGTTATAAGTTACAAACTTAAACAAAATCAAGTTCGCAGTTACGCCTTTCGGCTTGACACCACGAACAGAGTAGGATCATTTCATAATGGTAGATCTGCATGGAATATAATTGTATGAATCAGAGTAAATTTCAAAATGGATAACAACTTTCAAATCTATATAGAGCACTTCATTCCTGAAGAGCAAATTATCATATTCCTAACTCAATCCTTTAAAAATAATTCATTAATGCATTTAGAAGCTGTAGGGGAGTATAATAAGGAGACAATTTTTTATCAATTGTGTTACGAAGAAGAAGGATTCAGAACACAATTGCAGTTAGTGGTCACCAATGAACTGAAAGGAAGAGAAAAGATGATTCCTTTTTTGAAGAGTATAAGTAAAAAATTTCAATCGAAGGTTCTTTTTGATTTAGGTTATCCAGATTGGTATTATTATTTGATCAAGAACGAAAGTATATTCTTTGTGTACTTAGAAGATTCAATTGACGATAGTGTAAATTATATTAAAGACAGTCTCATTGAAGTAAATGAACAATTATTATTAGAAGACTATTATGATCAATTGTAATCATAAGAATATGTTTGTAACCTACGTTAAGAACTTCATTCTATCTTAAAATCAATAGATCAACAAAACAAAAATCCATAATTTCAATTATGGTTCTATGAATGAAGGCAAAAACCTTCACAAATGATTTGATTCTTAATCGATTCGTATTACATTGAAAGAGCTTAACGAATTAATAAAACTGACTGTTTAACGAATCTCATGAAAAACCTTCAACTTTATCATAGAAAAGTCATCCAACGTCTTATTGAAAACAAAAGATTTACAGTAGCAGAAATTGCGGAAGGTTTAGAGGTGTCCCCGTCTACGATCTATCGTGAGTTAAAAAGAAATACCAATCCAAAAACCAAAAAGTACGATGCCGAGTATGCACACAAATTATTTTTAGCACGAAAAAAATACGCCGGCTCCAAAAAGAAAAACCCATTCATACATCATCCAAGGAGGAAAAAAGATTACGAGCTTTATGCCGAAAGAAAATACATCTATTGGTACTCTGATCAGTACTACGATCTAAAATTTAAAGGCAAGAACTACGATGCTGTCTACCTCAAAAAATGGTATGCCTATCGCATCGGTAAAAAGTATCATCATCATCAAGACGATTGGGAATACTACGACCTTTGGATGGAACATCTCCAACACCTCAGAACACAGAAAGAACAACCCGGTCCCAAATATTATTGGATGCGTGAACTGATCAAAGATCAACCACAATTCAAAATCTGGAAGAACCCAATCCCTGTATTGGAACAGAAGAAGTGCGTCTAATCCATTCATTTTTCATTAAAATTCAACTCAACTCATCAATTTCTCCTCACTTCACTCCACAATTTTTCACAAGATCCCTCTTCAGGGACTTTTTTATGCCCAAATTTTCCGAAATCACATCAAAAATCAACAACTAATCGAGCTTGAAGAGATAATTTGCATTTGCTCACGAATTGTTTTGGAAAAAATATTTTTTGAACGTCGATTGGTTGATTCAAAAAAATCAATTCTTGTTTTGTAATACATAAACATGTAAATTCAAATCATCTTTCAACAATCTACTAGCAAACTGATTTTCAATGGGAAGTTGGGAGTGTTTTTATTAATGGATATATACCATATGGCGTATGTCCGTGAAATTTTTGGGGATAAACGCCATTGTGTTTGTCTAATATTAGGCCACATTAAAAGAAACGATAAAGAATGAACTTTACCGACAGAATAAAACCAACTGACAAGGGAATCACAACCTACCTTGATGAACTGAAAAATCAGAATTATCAAATTCCAACTTTCCAAAGAGACGTAGTTTGGGAAGAAGAAAATGTGAAAAAGCTATGGGACAGTATTTACAAGTTCTATCCTCTTGGAAGCATCTTAGTTTGGAAAACAGATTTAAAACTCCAAAACCATCGACAAATTGGAGGACATAAAATAGCTGACGAACATTTTACGAGAAGTGAATATCAATATCTACTTGACGGACAGCAAAGAACCACTTCACTTTTAACTTCTCTTTACGGTGGTGAAATAGAAGGTCGTGATAGTTTCAACCCTTCACTATACATTGACCTGACGATTGAAAGCGAAGACGAGACTGATGACGAAAGTTACAAAAAGAGATTCCTTTATTGGAACGAAATTGACGACCGAAACGGCAGTTTCAAAAGGAATATTGGAAGAAAGAAAAAATATGATGAAGGACTTATTATCAAACTCCTTGAAGTCAAGCAAAATTTTGAGACAGTACAACAAAAAATTGTCAATCATCCAGATGTTGCTCAACAATACAACCATCCTTATTGGGTAGAACTTAGAAGGGTTCAGCAAGTCCTAAGTAACTACCGTATTTCATTTATAGAGTTAAAGGGTATTAAAGTAGCAGAAGTATGCCAAATATTTGAGCGAATAAACCAAGCAGGCAAACCTCTTGATATCTTTGATATTGTCGTTGCAAAAACATTCAGGCCAAAATCTGAAACTGATAAAGGCTTTTATTTAAGAGACCTAATTGATAATTTCAAAAAAGTTAATAACAGCAGTTACTTACAAGTTGACGATTTTGACTACCTACAAATAATTGCCATTCTAATTCGTGAGAACGTTGAGAATTCAGGTATCCATAACATAACAAAAAGATATTTGAACGACATCAAGACGGAACAAATAGAAAACATTTGGGATTCAGCAAAAAAGGCAATTCTTAAAACGTTTGATTTCTTTGAAAACACCTTAAACTTAAAAGGACCACAACTTATTCCATATCGCTATTTCTATCTGACGATTGCAAACTACTTCTACAAGAACAATACACCGAACTATGACTTTTTGAAAAAATATTTTTGGTTCAACTCATTACATAGAGACGATTTACTAAGCAACACAGGAGACATAAATCAACACATAAGTCTTTTGAATGGAGAAAAGTACGATAACGAGCAACGATTTGGTAGATTCCTTATCGACAAAGATACTTTGAGAAAATCATCATACAGTTCAAAAGGACGAATTTCAAGAGCAATTCTATCTCTCTACTCTCATAAATGCCCAAAAGACTGGAAGTACACAGATAGAAACGTAAACGTTGACAATTTTTTCTTTTCAACTGACAAGCCTAATCTTCATCATATTTTCCCGACAAACTATATCTCAAACAACAGAGCAGACAATCAGCTTGACAATAACAGCTTGATGAATATTGCATATCTCACACAGTTGACAAACTTGGAGATTAGTGACAAAAATCCTTTAGAATACATCAAGGAGTACGACCAAAATCCAAATTTTGAAAGCGTTATCGACTCTCATCTGCTTCCAAAACAAATCCTGACTTGGGCAAGAATGGACAAAATGCCATCAAATGCTCTTGACCAATTTATGGAAGAACGGGTAGAACTTGTTATAGAAGAATTGAAAAAACAGCTTAGTGGAATTAACATAGACGTAATTGATACAAAGGAAAAAGAACTTGAAGAAGAAAAAGAAAGCGTGGGCTAACAATGTATATAAAAAATAGGCGAACCAGTAGTAAAATAAAGGTTTGTGGCTCGTGTCAAAGTTTGTGCTTAACTGAAAGTGAAGTGCTTCAAAATCGCCTACTTTTAATATACTAACCGTTAATAACAATTGACAAATGAAACAAACTGAACATATAATCAATCTTGACTTGCCACCAAAACAACGATGGAGCTTCCTTATCGACTATAAAAGTGAAGTCGATGAATTACTTCAGTGCTATTTAAATGATTTTGAAGGAGCTGATTTCATCTTTGAGAACATTGAAGACTACAAAAGAGCAGTCATCTCCGCAGACTACATGGAAGAAATCGAATTTATATCCTCCATTTCGAAGTTTTCCAGTAACGAGATTTTGATTGCAAATCTATACTACGATATATTGAAATTCTACCTTGGTTGCACGGCCTTTGCCTTTGAAACAGATGGAGCTGTCCTTCACTCAAGGAATTTAGATTGGTGGACTGACAATAACCTCTTAAGTAGTCAATCTAAAATATTCGACTATCAGCGAAATGGTAGAACCATATTTAAAACAGTTGGATGGGTTGGATTCATTGGTGCTTTATCGGGCACAAAGCCTGGTAAATTTTCTGTAACACTGAACGCTGTCCTTAGCAAAGATGCTGCAGAAATTGCAATGCCTGTATCTTTCCTTCTTCGAGATGTCTTAGACAAAGCTAACTCCTACAGCGAGGCAAAAAAGACATTAGAAAAAACAACTATTGCTAGCGACTGTCTCCTACTATTATCGGGAAAAACATCGTCCGAAATGGTTGTCATTGAAAGAACACCAAAAAGGTCTGCGACAAGAGGTCCGGATAATGGAATTGTCTGTGTCACTAACGATTACAAATTAATTGAAAATGGAAATGGTGGCGAATCTGAACTCCAAGCCACATCTTGCGGAAGATATGATAGGGCACGTGAACTTGTAGGTGCCAAAAAACCTACCAATGCCAATGAATGTCTCGATGTTCTTAAGGACGAAAAAGTAATGATGGGAATCACCGTTCAGCAAATGGTCTTTAACAACAAAACTGGAAAGATTGAATTAATAAAAACAGGTGCTAACGTTTAATAAACAATATTATAAATCTCATGAAAAAATTATTACTCTTATTTTTTATATTAATACAGTGTACTCTATTATTTGGCCAAAAACCACCTCTTGGAATAGGCTTTGTTTATGATACAAAAAGTTATGAATATCATGGACGCATGATGCCAAAAGTCTATGATAATAGGGAAATGACGGTTGAATCCAAAAATGTTGAAGCATATTTTTATAAACCTGACTATGGTTTATTACATTTTTCATGTATTAGAATTACAGATAGTTATTATGAGATTTATATTGGAGAAAATAAGAAAGGGTATATTCCAATAAATGATCAATTCGAATTTATTGAATTATCTGAAATGTTAAAGAATTGTTCAGTCAAAAGAATATCACCAAATAATAACCCAATTTTAAATGAACCAGATGGCAATTCTAAAATTAGATATTCATGTTCGAGAGAATACCTTAACGTAAAAGAGATTAAATCTATTGGTAATGAAAATTGGATGAATATCTATTTTTCGAAGGATTGTGATCCCATGGTTACAGAAGAAATGGACGTAACTTATGGCTGGATAAAATGGAAAAATAATAGCCAATTACTAGTACAAATTTTTCCTTATTAAACGAACTTATGCATAACAATAGCTAACCTCCATCCATCATGTGACACACTCGCTGGTCGTAGTTTAGCTATTAAGAGAATTAATAAAATAAAATGTATCGAAAATCATTTCCAAAATGTGAAATTCGAGGCGATAAAAGCCCTTCAAAGAAAAAGCAAATTATGGGATCAATTTCAGCTTTGCCGAATAAATGTTTGAGTTGTGAATTCCTATTTGAAGGAGAATGTTTAAGAGCAGAAGAATTAGCTGAAGATTACTTAAGATTGGACTATGGTAGCTGTGGTATCGAAGGCAATACTGAACCTAAAGTGATTAAAGTGTCAAAAACGGGTATAGAAATTTTCGTGCCTAATAAATGTATTGATTGTGAATTCCTTATTTACAATAGCACATTGCGATATGTTTGTAGTAAAGATCAAGAAATATGGGGAGATGGATTTCGTGAATTAGATTGGGGAGATTGGCAACCAAAATTTCCGAATGTTGGGTTAAGGAAATTTGGAAGAGATGATGTGGATTTAGGCAATGTTGCAATAACCAATAAAGTAATTCAACTTATTTTAGATGGCCATAAAACAAAAGCTTTGAAAGTTTATAAAGACTTAAATAACATCTCAACAATTAAAGAAGCCAGAGAAGATATTGAGCAAATAGAAATAAAATTAAAAAAAGCACAAAACAAGGTGTAATTGACCATAACTTGCGACTGCTTCGTTACTGGCAATTATACGGAATGTTGTATACAATTAAGTTGATAATGAAAAGATACATTAACGTATTATTCTTCCCACTGTTCTGCGTGTCAAGCCGAAAGGCGTCACTGAGAACTATAGCATAGTTTAAGTCTGTGACTTATAACTTTAATAAAGCTATCGGTGAAATACTTGAAAAAATGTGTGTTGTTATAAGTTACAAACTTAAACAAAAGTCAAGTTCGTAGTGACGCCTTATGGCTTGACACCACGAACAGAGGAGAAAACCTACCAATGCCAATGAATGTCTCGATGTTCTTAAGGATGAAAAAGTAATGATGGGAATCACTGTTCAGCAAATGGTTTTTAACAACAAAACAGGAAAGATTGAATTAATAAAAACAGGTGCCAATAATATGTAAAAATGCATTTCACATTAAACGTTAGGTTAAACAAACTAAGATTGTTAAAATGTGAAGCAACCTTCCTCGTAGTTTAGTTACTCTGTATTATAGTTTGTATTATCTTTTAAAGATCTTAAAGCAAAATGATTAGACTTATAATTTCTATTATTTTCTCTCTGTTTTTTATCCAAAATACATCCGCGAATGGTTTTCGAAAGGGAATAATTGTTTCTGAAACATTAGAAAATTGTTGTGTTTATACTCCTTCAAATGGACTTGAATTATATGAAGAACCAAATAGATCCACAAGAGTAGGTAGTATTTATACAATAAATAACTATGAAATATAGTACACAGTTTATAATAAAAGTTATTCTTTTGAAAATGGATTATTTGAAGTGATGTATGATGCTCTAATTACCATTATTCAAAATATTGTCCGAACAATTAAGCGATTCAAAGTAGGAAAATCTTTGAATCTTTAATAGTTGTTTATTACCTTAATCTTAGTAAACTATTTTATTAATGAATATACTTCATTCTCACATTACTGGGGTAATGAGAACGTGGTGTTTATTAAATGTTGTGGATCATACTCGCAAAATGAAAAACCTTCTAAGTATCTTTTTAATTACCGTTATTATCGGATGTAGCTATAAGCCGAACGAAAAAAGGCTTCTGAACTTTCAAAACCATAATGCTGAGATTTTAACTTCTCTCTACAGGATTGATACCGATACCTTACAGATTGCAAGAATTATTAGCAACGACGGAAAACAACTTTTGAAATTAGGAAAAATTTGGATGGGCGATTACGCCATTACCCATCAAGAATTCATATCAACAACTGAAATCAAAAACAAAGACTCAATTCAAAAAGCTTATAAACGCGATGGGTATACTCACCAACTTATGAACGAGAGGGATGTAATGTTTATTCAGATCGTACCTGATTCTGGAATGAGTGAAATTGAAGCTTTTGGTTTTTTGAACTTTCGTCAAGAAATGGAAGACAAAATTGACTTGGCATTAAAACAAAAGCACCAAGGTGAATGGTTTGCTGGAGACATGGGTGCAGGAGGAAACATGCTTTTCTTTATTGATAATTGGGAACAAGCAATCAAGACGGTAAAGAATGAACTCGCTAACGAAGATCTTTTGGATCATGTGCTAATCACAAAAAGATTGAATACTGCTCCTGACGATTGGACATATGAAGTAGTATTTCCAGTTGAATACGAGGGAGTTTTTAATCAAATGTAAACGATTTATAATAAGTACACTATAAATGAATGGGGTTTTTCAAGTTTTGAAGGAGTCTTAACTTGGAAAGTCCACCCCAGGATTTAATTTAAAATCAAGGCAATGCTATGTTCGAAACGAGAAGTTAGTACTTTCTAATTCCCACTGAATATAGCTAATCGTTAGCCACAATAAGTACATTTTCAATCATATGCATAAAAGTATAAGAAGTTTTATCTATTTTATTTTTCATCTTGTTATTTTATCAAGCTGTTCAGATTCAGATAAAATACCATATCATGTAAATGAAATAGAATTTTTAAATGGGAACATCAAAATTATTTCTATTTCATCAAAAAGTTATGAAACTGACAGCACAAATTATTATTACAGTAAAAATCATGAGCTGGAGAAAATATTAGTTTTTAAAGATGGAAAAGTTGAAATGACTTATGATAAACACAAACTTAATCCTGAGAATAATTTATCCTATTTTGGCACATATGATTACGATAGTTTATTCAATGGTTATGTAATTATGGAAAAAACTAAAAATAGTTTGCCAGCAATTTATAATTCATATTATTCTGGGAAATTATACTCACAAACTAAGTTCTATTATAAGCATAATAAAATCAGCCACAAAGAAGATTTTTCTTTTGAAGATTCCACAATTAGAAATTGTAACTATGAATATGATAATGGCCTTCTTGTAAAGATAGAATGTAATACAGGTATTGATAAGATACTTTCTGAATATGAGCTTGATCACTTTAAAAATCCTATTTCTTGGAAAGAAGGATATTATGACGGTAACACATTAAGAGGTAAATCAGATCAATTACAACGAAATTATACTTACTATTAAAGTGTATTATTAATTTTCAAAGAAGAATCGGGTAATAAGAAACAATAGAAGAACAGCTAAGATTCAAAGGATCAGGTGACATACCTTTTCACATAGCTTAGCCATTATTTTACCAATGATAAATACTAAAAAGCAAATACTAATGAAAAAATCCATTTTCGATTATACTGAAGAAAAATATTTAACAAGATATCGTAGAGACCCTTATGGAAATAGAGAGGCTTATCAGGAATTGTGGGAATATCCTGTGAAAATAGAAACAATTCCGAAAGTAAAACGACATCTTCATAATAGCATTGATTATGCATTTTTTACTATTGTAATATCATTATTTACATTACCCTATTTTTTTATGTGGGGAGAACACAGTTTAATCGAAGAATATGGGATTAAAACATCTTTGATAGAAAACTGCCTTTTAGTAATTAGACATTACTTCTTTTTTTACCTCTTTAGTTTTCCAATCCTTTATATAATTTCAGAAATATTTTTTGGTAAAACATTATCTCAATATTTATTTTCTACTCAGCTTATCAATGAAAATTTAGAGAGACCCACTAATAAATCAATTATTTTAAGAAATGTGATAAAAATATTTTCATTAGAACAATTTTTCCCTGATCGTGATAAATCTGGTTATCATTGGTATGAAAAATATTCTAACACATATTTGGTTGAGAAAGAAGAAATTGAGCGTCTTAAAAAGATTATGTTGGAAAATGAAAAGGAAATATAGATGGAGGTTGGTAACATTTACTACTTCTAGAAATTGGTTGACATACCTTATGGCCAACGTTTAACATTTATGTTATGCAATATAAATTATCACAATAATCATGAAGAATTTTTTAATCTTAGTTATATGCGTATTGACATTGTCGTCAGTAATTGCACAGGAGAAAGGAACCTACCAAGCCGATAGTATTTATAAAACTAATAATGTAAAGCTTAGAAAATGGTATATGGGAACAAATAAAAAACTTGGAGTAATAACTTATTATGACAAAGAAGGAAGATTGACCAAATATCAAGTCAAAATGAATCTAGGAGCAACGGATAAAACTACTCATTATCAATATGGTAGCAATGGTCAACTTGAAAGTATCGTTGACAGCATAAAATACGGAGAGCCAGATAAAAAGGAAATCAAAAGTCTTAAGAAAATGGGTATAAATCCTAATATGCTTCTTGGAGATATTAATAATAAGCCACAATTGGAAGTTTCAAAATATGATTTGGTTTACGAAAGTGACGAATTGATTAAGATAACGAAATATAATCCAGATGGGACGCTAGATTTTATAGATAACTTTAAAAATAACGGTAAAATTCAAGAAAGAGCATTGTATAGAAATGGTGAATTGTATCGAATAAGTTTTACAGAATATTTAATCCCGAATCACAAAGCAAAGTTTTATGGATGGGAAATGAGTAGTGGTAAGAAAAGCGAGTGGAATTACAGCTTTGAATATGAGCTTGAAAATGGACTAGTAAAAAGCTATGCACGCTTTGATAATGGTAAAGAAATGGAAACAGTTGAGTATTTCTACGATGACAACGGGTTACTCCTAAAGACAAAAGGGAATATACTTGAACAATTCGAATATCAATTCTATGAGTAAAAGTTACAAAGCTAACATTGAGGCATAAAGTTGAAATTAATAACTAAGTACTAGGACAAAAGAAAACGGACTTTTTATCTTACCTTTTTTATCCTACTCTTCGTTAGATTTTATCGCGTAACTAAGGCTATGCTCTGCAAATCAGCCTCGATTAGAATAAAAAATATTAACCTAAAATTATCCCTTTTCTTCTGTCCTAGTACTTATGAGCAAAACCAAAAGATTAAGCAAAGAGGAAGTGTTATTCATCTTTCAAGAAGAACATCGCTTATGTAGTAAGTTTGATTGTGAAGCAGATGAATCAATAAAATTAACTTTTAACAGTTCGATTGATGATTGGAGAGACTCATTAGATCTATTACCGTGGAAACCTTTAAGTCGACATTTGAACCGAGCCTTTAAAATTGATATAGATACTAAAACTTGGAAAAGTGTATTAGTTGGGGATAAAAAATTACTTGATGTATGTGAACTAATATCAAGTAAAGCTGAAATAAACATAATTAAACCCCAAAAAATATTTGGGACTTCTTGTTTGTCATATTCAGTCTTCCAATATATAAAGTTAGAGTTTGAGGAAAGAGGTATAGATACTAAAAATTTGAGACCATCAAGTTTAGTAAGCCCATACCTGAACAATCATTTTGAACATTTTATAGAATTCTTTAATATAAATTTCACAGGTACAATCCCTGAAATTGTCATAAAATCTAGCAACCATAAATTTTCCTCAAATAAGTGGAAAACTTTAAGTAAAATATTTTGGAGTTTAATTTTTATAATGATTGCGATGGGATTAAATAATCCATTATGGTTAGTGATATGTTTCTCTTCTATAGCTTTATATTTATTCGTTTCATTTAAATTTCTGATGGATAATAATAGATATTCACTAGGACCAGATCTTTACATTCCAGAAGTAATAACATTTAAGGGTCTAATAAATAGAATAATTAAAGAAAAAAAACTTCACAGTATCAACTAAACTCTATTCCCAATTAAAACAGAGATGAAAGTACAGTGTAAAAATTGTTTGCCGAAAGAAGGAATTGAAGTTCCTGATTTTACACAGTCGGAAAAAACTCGACTATTGAAAATGAAACGGGAGTCGACAATTAAAACGATTAAATGTCTGATAGATGATTATAAATTAAGCCATTTAGAATCTAAATATATTGCATTACACATGAATGAAGATTATGGGAAATGCAACCGTTGTAATTATAATGAACTTGATCAAGAATATTTAAACTGTCCTAAATGTGGAGCTTTAAATTTAAACTGGCAGATTGGCGGAAATTAATTTGATTTTAAGTTCAAAGTCAAAAAATAAATCATAGCTAATTCTAATTTATTTTTTGTGAGTATAACGCTAAAAAACGTATGAATAGTGGTTCTATTAAAAGTTTTTTGAAGGAAGTAATCGTAAAACAATAAATAGAATTAGATAATTTTGAATTTGTACTTATCTCAATAAACAAACGTCAACAACAACTAAAACTTTAGCCATCGGCTGACAAATCCTTTCAATCATCAGACAAGAAAAATAAAGTAATGAGAAGCATAATTATTGGTAGTTCAAATGAGTGTGATGTTATTTTTGAAGGTCATTATGTAGAATCAAAACATTTGAAAGTTACTATTGATGAAACAAATGAAATCTTTATACAAGATTTAGGTTCAAGATTTGGTACTTATATTAATGGGAAAAAAATATCATCTAAAACCAAATATTTTAATAAGGATAAAGTAAAAATTGGTCCCAGTTTGATAAACATTCAACATATTTTATCAGAAGAGGCTGATGCTAATGATTTGAGTACAATAACGTTTAAAGACTTTTATACTCTGTCAGGTAAAATTAGCTTTCATGATTTTAAATGGTCTTTACTTTTACTAATACCTATTTTTGGTGGAATTCCTTTATTTGTTGGTTATCATTTTTATGGGTTAGATGTCTTTTTTGAATTGTCTTTCTTTGGGTATTTTATTGTAGTATTACTTTATCTAAACTTATTGAGGAAAGTATTAATGAAATAAAAGTAGTTCAGTTTGAATATGAAATATACTTTCACGAAAATAGGCTTGTGGTGTTGCTCTAATTACCATTACACAAAACTTTGGCCCAAAAATTAAGAGATTCGAAGTAGGAAAATTTATAAGTAAAATGGATATTGATTTTATAAGTGAAGTTTTTTTCCCAAAGAGGAAAGGAGCAGAGTTGCTCTTTGAAAATAGAATGGAAATCCCTCTTATATTTTATGGTGATCGAGGGTATCACACATCGTGTTGTTATATCGATTGGGGACCAAATTTCCAATACGATGGAAGTATTACTTTTAATGTTGGAGAGTCCTATTTAATAGGACACAAACTCTTTAACAGCTCTCCTCAAAATGGAAGGCTTTACGTGGGGAAAGAATTTATTTTAGGGGTAGAAGATGATCCTGTCGGATTTGGGGAAATCATTGAAGTTGAGAAAAAGATATTCAAATATTGGAGTTTAAATGATGAAGTTTCTAAACTTAAATTTAAAGGCTTTAAAGCAGTTGATAATCTATCCAGTTTTATTCAAAGAATTGACAGTTTCCTATTTAAATCAGGAGGTAAATTAAATACAACTCATAAATTTCACCCAGAAGATAATTGTGTTTTACAAACAGAGTGTTATTCAGAAAAGCAAAATCTTAATATCCATGAGTTTAATACTTTGCTAAGTACATATCACAAAAGTTGGGACTTTAAATCACGTATTGAACCTCTAAAATATGAGGATACGATTCAATATGTACTTTGGGATAGAGCATTAAAATTATTTTATTCTGGAGAAATCAAATTAAAAAGAAAACTGAGTTAATTTAAAAACATATCTGGCCAATTGGCCCTTTTATACTTTTTGCAAACGTCTACGTAAGTACAAACTATTTATGAAATTAAATCCAGCAATCATCTTTATCTTTTTTTTATTTTCATGTCAAAATGGAGCACATATTGAATTTGGGAAAAAATATAAAGAAAAGTTACTGCAAATTAATATTGATACATTAGACAGTTATATAAAATTGTACAATTCTGTTGATAGCATTTTGTGTAGTAATGATGAAAGTCAAATTCAATTACTTATTCATGATGATGAGGTCAATTATAAAGTTAACCTGATCAATATTTGTTCTGATATTGTAGGATGTTCCAAGTCTAGAAACTTTTTGGTGATCAAAAATGATTCTATTTATAAATCTAACATTGGAGCTTATAACTTCGATAGTTTATGTAATTTGATTATCCGAGACTATCCGAATAATGGTTTAAATCCAAGGTTAAGTGGTGCTCCTCATAAATTTTCTCTTTTATTTATTCAGCCTAATTTACTCAATAATGAGGCCTTAAAAGGAAGGTTGATTAACACTCTTAAAGCTTTTGAAAGTACTCATCTAGGTAATGATAAATTGAAGTTAGCTCTTAGCTTAGATATTAATGAAAACTTTGATTTTGATAAAATTCAATATGAAGACTCAGTATATAATGAAATGGAAATGTTATTAAAAGATCAAAATTTAAAACAATATGGGAACTTGGGGAACAGGAATTCTAGAAAATGATAATGCTTTAGATTATTACGATCGTTTTTTTGAGTATTATAATGAAGGGTTAAAACCAGAAGAGATAAATGAAAAACTGAAAAATGAATTTTCAGATTTAAATGAGGAAAGCGGTAACATCTATGATTTCTGGTTTGCAATAGCTCTTGCAAAGTGGGAAACTTGTAGTCTTGATGAGGAAACTCTGGCAAAAGTATCTCAATATATCGAAGATGAAAAAGATATTACTATTTGGCAGGAGTTGGATGCAGATGCTCAAACTATTGAAGATAGAAAAAAAGAACTGGAACAGTTTCTGAAGAAAATTCAAATTCCCAGAGACAAACCAAAACCAAGGGTAATGGTAGAACCAAAATCAAGTCTTTTAAAAAAAGAAGATTTGAACAGGGTTCCAAGATGGAAATTTTGGAAAAGATGATTTACCTAATAAAACAATTTAATCATTGTTTCTAGTAATCGGTTTAGAGGCACAATTGATAACTTTATCTTAATAAATATATTTGATAAAATGTTAGTAATGATTACATAAACTTATTCAATTATAAAATTCGTAGTTACGCTAGCTCTAAACAGTACAAACAGAGGAGGATATACGTCAATATGTCTGATAATTAAGTTGTTTATTATATCGTAACACATATTTCGTGTCAAAATGGCGTCATTTTTCTGTTGGAATACCATTTGACAGCCTTGGCGAATATGAAAGCATTTTTTATAATCCTAGCCTGCTTATTATTACTCTGTTTTTTAGTAGTTAAAGCAATAAAAGCTAAAAGAGAACCTGAATCTAAACTTTCAGTTTACGAGCACCCAAGCACTTTTAAAAAACCTTCTATAGAGATGGTTGTAAAATCAAATTCAACAGAAGAAAAAGACTTGGAACCTATTGATTTTAATAAAATACAAGAAGGTGATGACTAGAAAAAAGAACAATGTTAGATTTCTTCAATCCTATGTTCTTTTAGCGAGTAATATGTTACTCCTGTAGAAAACTTTTTAAAGTGTTATGCATTCCCTACTGTTCAAAGGTACTGTCTTCAAAACCTCAGAAAAATCTTATGGGTTTACTTGAATTTTTAAGACAGTACCTGCGAATAGAGGGGAGTTTTTAATTAAAATGATGTAGTCAAATGCTAATAAATAAACTAATTAATGAGAAATGTAAAGCAGAATCAATTAAGAAGAAGCTAAGTACTCTAACATTTGATAGAAAAAGTACAGTTCATTTAGAGACAGAAAACGCATTAAATATATATAAGATTAGAGCTGATTTAAAGGCCTTCAAGGGTAAGAAAGGACTCTATGGTATTGAAAAATTAGTATTGAATATGGAAGAATATGATGGAGAGAAAATTAAAGTAATATCTTTTGTAGCAGTCGACATACAAATTTTAATCTTTTCAGATTTTGATGAGAAAGCGATTATTGGTTATATCAGTAATATTGAAATTGAGAAGTAACTACAGACCTCACTTACTGTTCTTCGTGTTAAGCCGAAAGGCGTCACTGAGAACTATAGCATAGTCTAAGTCTGTGACTTATAACTTTATAAAACTATCGGGGAAATACTTGAAAAAATGTGTGTTGTTATAAGTTACAAACTTAAACAAAATCAAGTTCGCAGTGACGCCTTACGACTTGACACTACGAACAGAGGAGTATATCAGTAATATTGAAATTGATGGTGTAAAGTAAGTAATGTGCTCCTTACAGTTAAAGTCCTTGTAATTATTACTTTCAGTTTAATATATTGAACAGAGGGCAGAATTAGTCTTCATAAAAGGGGACAGCTAAGGAATTGAAGAAAGGTAAATATGTATGACAAAACGTTTAGTAATTAAAGTTCTTATTATCTTATGCTCAATAGTATTACTTATCTTTTTAGCCTACATGGTACATAAAAATCAAAATGAGTATGAGAAAAAGGAATTCACAACTATTAGATTAGCTAATTTTCCAGACAAAATAAATTCAATAAACAGAATTGATTCAATAGTTGTTAAAGATTTTTTCTTGGATAAATATATTTTTGATCCATATATAGAACCAACCATTACGATTAGTACTAGTTTAGAATATAGACTGAAGTCGAAAATTAAATCTTTGAACCTGTATGCTATTAATGGTAATGATACTTTGGTGTTTAAGCCTGTTAAACAGGTTGAATTAGATAATAGTAGAATATCAGTTTCATGGGTGAATTCTGATAGGCGTGATACAGCTCCATTTTTATCCTGTGATATTTCATTGTTTGGAGGTGGGAAAATTTATTCTTTTTTTACAGAGAGTGAATTCAGAATAAATAAGTTAAAAATAAAAGGTACTAACTCAACCGCTTTTAGGTCTTCTATTACTGGGGGAAATGAATTGATGTTTGATGAATTTTTTAATTTCAAATTAATCTATGGTTTGCTTTATGATAAAACTGATTGCTTAAAAATTATTTCTTACGAAGAATAGTTGCCCACTGTTCTTGGTGTCAAGCCGAAAGGCGTCACTGAGAGTTATAGCATAGTCTAAGTCTGTGACTTATAACTTTAATAAAAAGCTATCGGTGAAATACTTGAAAAAATGTGTGTTGTTATAAGTTACAAACTTAAACAAAGGTCAAGTTCGTAGTGACGCCTTTCGGCTTGACACCACGAACAGAGGAGATATTGCAAGTCCGTTTTGACGGGATAACTGTGATTAGTGTCCACCCTTATAAGGTAAGGTATTTCGACATGTATAGGGAAGAGAGGTGTACCTGTTAAGGGTGAAGAGTGTCCCCTTATAAGGGGAGCATAAACACCCACTTTCTTCTAGTTTTGAGAGCTTCATTTGAAAGCTTCTTCATCTCAACCAATCCACTGTTCTCAGTGATGCCTTTCGGCTTAATATTACCAACAGAAGAGGGTGGGGGTAGATTGTCTAGATAGAAGTTATTTGAGTGCCAAGTTACGCATTTGCTGAAACTCAGCACACTCTTGTTTGGGTTGCTGTGCCATAATTTTCAATATATAAAATTTAAAAATTACGGACGGCGTTTATTTTATACTCTCGAGTAGCTAAAGCGAACTAATTGAATTTAAGTAGCTGATCATAATTAAATATAGTTTCTAAATGTAGAATGAATTGATCTCAGGTTTCGTAAAAATGCATTTAAGTTAAAGATAATTTTGAACAGGTACTTATAGTAAATTGCCTATCATTAAATACTTTTATTTTCGATCTTTCTTTTGCAATCTCTTCAACGAATTAGTGGTGGATAGATGCCATTTTTTCAGAATCAAAAATTGTATAATACTAAGAGGTGTTAACAAACATTACAATAAGTATGATCAATTAACCGAAATCGTATATATATATTTACAATAGTAATATATACTATTAGTTTCAAAAAACCTATTACTCAGTACTTTTATCAAATGAAATATAAAATATTACTTTTTAAAGAGATTGAATAAATATATTTTCAATATTCTATTTTAGAGGTAATGAGTAAGATTTTTTTTTGATACTAAAAGTTAATTTTTTATTTATAAATATCATGAAATTAAAAACTGCAAACCTATTATTTTTAACTTTTTCTTTAATTGTAATATTTAATACAACTACTCAAGCCCAATTTGGACGTAAACTGGTGAATAAATTAAATAGTGCAATTGAAGGCTCTACAACATCAACTTCTTCTGATCAGAAAAAAGATAAATCTTCAGAACCGGTAATTGAGCCTTATGAATTTAAATTTTCTAACAAGCCACTCGAATATCTATCAAATGATAATACATATATTGAAGAATATATTTTTGGGGATAATTTATTCTTTTTATATGAATCTGGGGAAAACACTATTGAACGAGAATACGAAAAATATGGTCTTGAGGTAAGAGATGGAAGGTATAGATTTCATAAATGGCCTTATTATAGATTATCACTTAATGGTACAGAAATTAAATGGTATAATGATGTTTATATTACATATAGTGTATTATCAGGAATGCTATCCTCTAAAAGACCAATTAAAGGAAAAGATATTAAGTCATTTGTAGAAGCAAGTCGAGAATTATTTATACAAGCTTACGAGGATGGTAACTTAGTACCAGGAAAATTTGATTTAAAAGTAGAAGTAGTTTTAACTCATATACCTAAACAAGATCAAGAGAAAGTCTTTTCTGAAGGAACAATACCTGTAATAATCACAAAAGAAGCTATAGATGAAGCGATTAAAGGACCATTTTTATCGTTTCCAAAATCAAAAATGGATGATGAAAAGCTTATTCAAGAAATCATACCTTTAGGTCAAGAATTTATAGATTCTAATTATTGGGACTACGAAGTAGTAGATGCTTCAATAGCATCAGATACTTGGAATGTAAATAGAAATTCTGATACAGGTCAGATTTTATCAAGGTGGTTATTAACAACGCTTAAATTAAAAGATTCTAAAGGAAAATTTTATCGATTCGATTATGCTATATTTCAAATGCACTTAGGAGGAGGGAAATACGGTGTTACTACCCAAGACAAAAAAAAATTAGGTAAGGGTGATAAAAAATATATTAAAAGGATAATTTGTGAGAATTAGTGTTGTGTTCATTATTTTTTTAAAATTGCCTTATATAACTATTTGCTTTAAAGATTAGAGATAGTTATGTAGGGACTCATGGAAAATAAATCTCCACACCCATCAAAATTTAGATTTCAGGTCGATTTTGATGGGTGTTTTTTTATTAATTTTTCCTGTTTCGTTTCTTTCTTTTAGGATATTATCAAAGCGTTTGAAGTAAATAAGAATACCAACTAACTGTTACATTGTTAAGCCAAAGTGTCATCTTTGAACAAGAACGTTAGATGACGCCTGTCGGCTTGACACCACGAACAGAGAAAAGATTAACCAGAATTATTTTTTCCTCACCCCAACCAAAAAATCACCCCAAACCTCCTCTAATCCCCCAAAAACAAGCATTTACGAAATAATACCCCCCTTTATCATATTTTTTCAACTCTTATTTCTTCCGATTACAGCTAAAATTGTAATGTCAAAAGTATGAAGAGAGAATTTAACTTTTAGCAATGAAGAAGACTTTGAAAAATATACTGATAGCATTATGTGTGATACTGACTACAAACCTATCAGCACAACATCTTAAATGGGAAGACCCTACCTTTTATCAATTCAATAAATTACAAGGGAGAGCGACTTCTATTCCTTACAACAGCATTCAAGAAGCAACAAACGATCAGCAATCCAACGTTCTTTCTTTAAATGGAAAATGGAATTTTAAATACATCGGTTCGTTTACGGAGGAAGTGGATATTTCCAATCTTAATGTAAAAGGTTGGGACAAAATAGAGGTGCCGTCGAACTGGGAAATGCTGGAGTACGGCAGACGTATTTATACCAATACAAAATATCCTTGGGGTGAAGTGAATCCTCCTTTTATTCCTCACAACAAACAGGAAGTGGGTGTATATCAGAAAGAGTTTACTTTGAAAAATGACTGGACGAAAGAGAAAGTGATCCTTTATTTTGGTGGGGTAACTTCAGCTTTTGAGGTCAATGTCAATGGAACAATGGTGGGCTATAGTCAAGATGACCGCTTGCCGTCGGAATTTGATATTACGCCTTATATCCAAAAAGGGAAAAACACGGTAGCACTTAAAGTGTATAGATATTCTGATGGAGCGTATTTAGAGGATCAAGATCATTGGAGATTGTCGGGTATTCATAGAGAAGTGAAGTTGATCAAGGAGAATAAAATGAGAATCAATGATTTTCATGTGAGAGCGGGTTTAACGGACAATTATACGAAGGGTGATTTGCAGGTACACTTTGAGGTGAGCAATCATTATGCACAGCAAGAGTGGAAAGATTATAAGATCAGAACGACATTAAAGGATCATAATACGGAAGTGGTTTCAGCGGAGGTGAATGTGAAGAGAGTGATCAAAAAAAGACCACAGAGAGATGATTTGCCTTTTGCTCATATCAGAAATAGCATTGAAAATGTAAAAACTTGGTCGGCAGAGAGACCGCATCTTTATGATTTATATATCGAATTGGTGAACCCTAAAAATGAAGTGGTGGAAGTGCGTACTTCAAAAGTAGGTTTCAGAACAATTGAGTCCGATGAGAAAGGAAGATTCTTGGTAAATGGTCAGGAAGTGTTGATTTATGGTGTGAACCGTCACGATCATCATCACCTTACAGGTAAGGTGGTTTCTGAAGCGGATATGCGTCATGAGATTGAATTATTGAAGCAATTTAACTTTAACTCGGTGAGAACTTCACATTACCCGAACGATCCTAAGTTTTATGACTTGTGTGATGAGTATGGTATATATGTGATGGATGAGGCGAATTTAGAAACACATGGTATCACAGGTGATTTGACGAATAATAGTTTGTGGTCAGGTGCCTTTTTAGATAGAATGGTGAGAATGGTGGAAAGAGATAAAAACCATCCGTCTATTATTTTCTGGTCATTGGGTAACGAATCTGGAACAGGTTTTAATCATGCGGCAATGGCGAGCTGGACGAAAGATTTTGATCCTACACGTTTGATTCATTATGAAGGTGGGCAGGGAGATCCTACGCATCCGGAGTATTTGGATTATACTTCAAATGCATTCAAGGAAAAATTAGCAAACAATAAAATTGCTTCCAATGGTACTGACCCTGGTTACTTAGATATGTTAGGCCGTTTTTATCCATTGTTGGAAAGTTTGGAAGAATTAGGTCAGAAAGACCCTTCTAACCGCCCAATTATTTTGACAGAATACGCTCACTCTATGGGGAACAGTACGGGTAACTTTGAAGATTACTGGACGTTGATTCGCAGAGTAGATCGATTAGTAGGTGGATATATTTGGGATTGGAGAGATCAAGGAATTGAAGTGACGGCAGAGAACGGTGAAAAGTATTTTGCTTATGGTGGTGATTTCGGAGAGGAAATTCATACGAAGAACTTCTGCTTGAATGGTGTGATTACTTCTGATGGAAAACCGAAAGCGGCCATGTATGAAATCAAGCATGCTTTCCAACCAATTCATTTTGAAGTAGTAGATTTCAATTCTTTCAAAACAAAAATTACCAACCGTCATTTCTTCGAAAATACATCTATTTATGATTTCGAATATGAAATTTTAGCGAATGGTCAGGTAGTGGAAAAGGGAGTATTTGATTGTCCTGAAATCGAAGCGGGTACTTCTCAGAAAGTAAAACTTCCAGTAGAAATGACTAAGTTTGAGCTTTCAAATGAATACTTCATTTCAATAAAAGCTTCTTTAAAAGAGGATCGTAAATATGCATCAAAAGGACATATTGTTGCTCAGGATCAATACTTAATGCCTCAAGGCGGTTTGTATGCACCTGCTTTTGCTTCTAATTCAGGAGAATGGAAAAAGGAAGGTAACAAAGTAGTTTACAATGATTTTGAGGTTGTTTTAGATGCTAAAGGACAAGCGATTGAGAAAATTGTTTATCAAAATAATGAACTGATTTCAAAAATGCCTGTTCCAAATTTCTGGAGACCAGCTACGGATAACGATGTGAGAACAACAAATGTGTTTAAGAAAAAGCAGTACTGGAAAAAGGCGACGGAAACATTGAAAATTTCTGCAATGCACGTGGAAGAAGTAGGAGAAGGATTATGTATTAATGTTGAATATCAATTACCAGAAGATAAAGCTTCTTGGTCGACAACCTATACACTAAACAAAGAAGGTGCAGTACATGTAGAGGCTTCATTTGTTCCTCATGCTCCACTTACTAATTTGATCAAAGTGGGAATGCAAATGCAGGTGCCTAATGAGTTATCGAATATTGAATGGTACGGAAAAGGGCCAGA
Source organism: Flammeovirga sp. SJP92 (assembly GCF_001583495.1). Lineage (GTDB taxonomy): Bacteria > Bacteroidota > Bacteroidia > Cytophagales > Flammeovirgaceae > Flammeovirga. The sequence continues at coordinate 57,415 of NZ_LQAQ01000089.1, forward strand.
AGAGAATTATATCGATAGAAATGTGGGCGCTATGATGGGGACATATGCCATGAATGTTGATGCATTTGCATTGCCTTATGCTATGCCTCAAGCGTATGCGAACAGAACAGCAACAAGAAATTTTGTGTTGACAGATAAAGAAAATCAAGGTGTGAAATTCTCTAGTGATCAGCCTTTTGAATTCAGTGTATATCCTTATTCAGACCAAAACATTGAAAAGGCGAAACATACTTATGAATTGAAAAAGACAGATCATCTAACAGTGAACATTGATCATCTTCAAATGGGTGTAGGCGGTAATAATTCTTGGAATGAAGTAGGACGACCTTCTGTAGAATACAGAGTTCCATCAAAACCATATTACTTCCAATTTTACATCACACCAAAATCGAAAGAAGAAAAATCTCAGCTTTAATTATAAAAAAGACAGCGATGTTTATTTAGAGAACATGTTTCAAGTGTTAAGTGATAGCGTCACTTGGAACACATAATTGGCGAAGTCTCCTGACTTCGAAATACAAAAGGAATAATAACCATTTCTTTCGAAGTCGGGAGACTTCGCCAAAAATGAATCACAAGTGACACCTTTCGGCTTAACACTTGCGACATTAAAGATTAATATTGCTCTCACAATCATCGCTGTTCAATGAAATGAATTTATTAAAATAGACAACTACAAATGAAAAACATTACTTTTTATTTTCTATTCTTTCTGCTTGCTATTACAACAGTAAACGCACAAGAATGTAATACATTGATTGATGATGATTTTGGGGTAGATACAGCTATGGAAAACCTTCCCTCTTATATCAGCGTCAACACATCAGGCAATGTTAACGGAGGCGATATTTATTTCCAAGAAGGTATGTTGCATATGGAAACACCTCCAGGTGTAGGACATGCGAAAGCAAATATTAATTTTGGAAACTTTACTCAAAGTGAATTTGAAATATCGTTCAGAATTAAAACCAACAATAGTGGCGGGTATACTTTCAAGATGGATTTCTTAGACGCAAATAACAAATGCTGGATTGGTTTGAAGTTTCCTGATTACGGAAAAAGAGATTTAAGATGGGATATCTTAGAAAATGGTAATATCCCAGGAGGTAGCAACTTTCCTGAAGAGAACTCCTTATTGGAAAGTGATTTTGCAGTAAATACTTGGTATGATGTGAGAATGGTTTTTAATGCCGATCATCAAGTATCGATCTATTTAGATGGTGTTTTGAAGTTTGAAAATCTAGCTTTACCAGAAGTGGTACAAGGTTCACCAATCTCAACCATTAAAATGTATTCTCAAGGATCTTTGAACAATGGTGTGATCACATTTTTTGATTATTTCAAAACAGTGGAAGGACCTCAGTTAAATAAAGATTTGATTAGCAAAAGTATTTTTGAAGCAGAAAACTATTTAGCATTAAAAGAAAGTTCGGGACAGTTTTCACAAGAAGATATTGATCAATTAAAAACGGATATTGCTACTGCAAAAGCTAAAATGGCGGACTGTAGTCTTTCTCAAGAAGAATTAGATGCTCAGGCAACAGTGATGGATGAAGCATTGTCACATTTTAAATCTCAAATCATTGTGATTCCAACGGATGTGAAAGTGACAGTAGATTGGAGCTCAATGCTGATGGAAAGAAAAGCGGAGTGGTTTGGTGCCAACTCTACTTACAATGCCAACGGACAAGGTTTATGGGACCCTACTTCTGAAGATTTTATGCCAAGAGTCATTGACTTAGCGAACTATACAGGATCAGCATTTTTTAGATTCCCAGGTGGTACTATGGCCAATCTTTATAACTGGAAAAGAGCAATCGGTCCTAATAGTGAAAGAATTGATAACCTTGATGCCCACAATGCTGGACAATCATTTGATAATAGTTTTGGTCCTGATGAATTCGGTAAGTTATTAGAGACGACTTATATGAATAAAGGGTCGATTGTTGTGCCATTTGCATACGGTACTCCACAAGATGCGGCTGACTTTGTAGAATATATGAACGCTGAAGTCGGTGCCAATCCAAATGGCGGTAAAGACTGGGCTTTGGAAAGAGCTAAAAATGGTCATTACGAGCCTTACAATATCAATGTATGGGAAATTGGCAATGAGCTTTATGGTGATTGGGAATTGAATGTGATGAACTACCCATTGAGTGGTGATGCAATTCGTGGTGGAGAAAGTATCAGAAGTGGAAATGCTCATTTTTATGTTTATGGAGGTTCTGAGACGTTTACCAACCAAAGAGCTGTAAAACAAACTACTTGGATTGTTGATGAATGTACGTTGGATGGTACTCCTGATCAAGCGTTTAAAGTGAAGTTTCCTCCCATCAATTTGAGCCATGATTTTACAGTAAGTATTGATGGAGAAGAGTGGACTGAAGTATTAAACTTTGACAATTCAACAGCCACTGATAAACATTTTGTGATCACAGATTCAAAAGAAGGAACGTTTGTTTTTGGTGACGGTGTGAATGGAGCTATTCCAGAAAGTTTAGGTGATGTTATTGTGGATTATACTACCGGACCTCACGCAGGGTTTAGTGCTTATTATGATGCAATGAAAGCGGTTGACCCAAGCATTACAGTGGTATCTAGTTATGAGCATGAAGAATTCTTTAAGTTGATGGCAGATGAAAATTCACCTTATGATGCAGTAGCAAAACACTATTACCCAGGAGGTGAAGCGAATTCAGGTCAAGAGTATATCTTTGAGTTATCTCAAATAGCAAAATATAATAATAGAGCCGAAGAGTTTAAAAATTACCTTTCAAAATATGACAACCCTAGTCTTGAAGGTATTGAAGTGAAGCAATTCTTATCAGAATACGGAACACCAAGAAATTACTCAGCCATTCCGCATGCTATCGTTTTATGGCATCAAATGATGAACAATTACAAGGATGAGATTCTGGGTATTCAAACGCACTCTTTCTTCAAAAATGATGGTACCACAATGGTGGAAACAAGACATGGAGGTTTCTTGATGGCCAAAGGATATGCACATCATATTTTCACTCACCTTCACCAAGATCAATTTGTAAAGGCAGATTTTGAAGGAGAAAAGTATACGCACAAAAATGTAGAATTATGGAATTCTTATCCAACGGCTTCCATCAATGAGGACAAAACGGTAGCAACAATTGTAATTCCAAATACATCAGATGGAAAACAGTTGAACACTACTTTCGATTTTACTTCTCTTCCTTTTGAAATGAATGATAAAGTTGTGTTGAAAAAGTGGGTAGCATTGGCTGATAACATTAATGTGGATAATACATCAGATAACCCTACGAATGTACGTATTGAAGGACCATTTGTGATAGACAATCCTACCACTTTTACTTTTGATGAAGTAGAACCGTACACTGTAGCCATCTATCAATGGACCACATTGGACAAAGAAGAATTTACTTATTTGACAGAAATTCAACCACAAGTCAATTTCGGAGACCTAAAAATCAATCAAGGTTTTGCTGAAGATTCAGTATTGATGATCAATGGTTCAAAGCAAGACAATGCATTAACGTTGGGTTACTTTACAGAAGTAGAATACGATGTGAAAAATTACTTCGATACGTTTGAAGCTGAAATCGGCTTGGAAGATAATTTCTTAGGAGGAAGCTTAGTATTGAAAGTATTTGGTGATGATGAGTTATTGTTTGAATCAGATCCGGTAAGTGCCAATACGCCAATTCAGAAAATTGATGTTGATGTAAGAGGAGTGGAGAAGTTAAGAATTGCAACTACTCCGAGCCAAGGTTTGGGGATTCATTTAGGAATCAGTGAGGCACGTTTATACAAAAATGAAAATTACGATGATGACGTAACAAGCGTTGTCATTGACAGAACATCATTAAAAATTGCTCCTAATCCTTTCCAAACGAATGTCCATATCACTTTACCAAAAGTGATCAACGGAACAATGACGATCCATGACAGTATGGGCCGAATGATCCTACAGCAATCACTTCAAAATAAAATCGCTTTTGATTTGAACCTTTCTCAATTAAATAAAGGCCTTTACATTATCAGTATCAGCAATGCTGAGGAAGTATTTGTAGGCAAATTATTGAAATCAAACTAATAGCAATATGCAATCTCTTTAAGTATCAAGACAGGAGAAAAGGGTTCTTTGATTAAAGGGAAGAGGTAAGAGGGATGAGGGAAGGTGATCTGTGTTGTGTTTTAAAAACTATTTTATGCACCATAACACGAACCATTTTTCTTCCCTCTTCATTCTTAACTCTTACCTAAAAAAAGTTTCATCACATATATCCTAGTACTTATCACAGAGAGGTTGCAGATCTACATAAACACTACATAATCAGAATGACAATGAAAAGATTTATTATTAGCTTTCTGTTACTATTCTCTTGGACAGCTTATGCTCAAGAAGCAGTAACTATTACTTATAACTTTCAAAATGGTTTTCAGGCTTCTACCTCTACAATCAGTGATGATGTTTTGTATCCGCAAAGAGCAATAGTAGGAGGTTCAAGGCTTGTAAATCAGGGGGTCATGGACAATATGGCTGTGACCCAAATCACCAACAACAACGCTACAAATTATACTAATACTTTCTTCCGTTTTGATATTCATACCAATAAGGGAGCAAAGTTTAAGATCAATAAAGTAAGAGTGATTCAAAAATCGGATCATGCGGGAGATCCTGATGCAGTTGCTGAGGGGGGAACTGGAAATACTTATATGTTTAGAGTAGGAACTCAGGTTAATGGAAATTCAATTTCAAATTCTGATTCTGAACAATCCTCTGACAATATTCTATTTTCAGATCAATTGGAAGAAACAGAATATATTCCAAATGATAAATACAGTATGGTGAAAAACGGGGAGTACGTTTCTGTTTATTTGACAGGTAGAGGAGAAAGAGTAGGAGGAAATGTAATTCCAGATGAACAAGGTGGAGGAATTTATGAAGATGATATTTTCAACTGGTATGTAGACCAAGTGATCATTGAAGGAGAGTACGTTGAAGGTTTATCGATTCCTACTTTTGAGGTGGATTATGCTCTAAATAATAAAGATATGAGTGCGGTTTCATCTTCAGAAAAAGTATCTGCTACAGAGATCAGTAGACAAAATGGAGAATCACAATGGAAGCAGGACAGAACTTTTTCAATCCGTCTAGCTAGCAATAGCAATAATTTAGGCTTCAAGAATGTTGGTTTTATTTACGATATGAATGTTGCTAGTGGGTATAAAGCAATGATCAATAATTATGAATTGAAATTTGCAGGCTCTGGAGAATATGGAAAGTCGAGAGTGTATAGAGCATCAATTTATCATGATAAATTAAGAGACGGTGCAGGAACAAGGGTTGATTATTATCAAGCAGATGTAGTGGCTGGCGTAGAAAAATATGGTGATGGCATCAAAGACATGGATTACATGAGTGCTTTCTTTAATGACAATTTGGTATTTGAAGACAGCTATTCCTTTTTGATTGGTTTGAACAGAACAGGCAAAACCGATAACACTCAACTTAGAGAATATTTCACGTTTGATAATGTAAGTATTCGTGGTACTGTAGTTCCCGCAGATGCGTATGATTTATATGCTGAAATTCTAACAGGTCAAGATTTATATGTCAATGCTGTAATTGGAAGCGGAGATACTGAATATGTACAGGAAATCGTTAACCGCTATAAAGAAGTTTTACAATCTGCTGTAGATTTTGCTTTTGATGAATCGAAAACAGCTGGTGAATTAACAGCAAAGAAAGCGGAGGTTGAGGCACTAAATGAACACTTTAGAAATAATACAAACAGCCGTAGTAATGTTGCTCCAATTGTAGAGAATAAGACACTTAGCACTGCTAAAGGTGTTGCGGTTCAATTTACATTAGAGGGCACTGATGCAGATAATGATATTATTAAGTTAAGTATCAAAACGCAACCTCAAAATGGCGTGATTTCTATGGTGGATGGTGCTTATCAATATACTCCAAATCAAAACTTCCAAGGACAGGAGACATTCACTTATGTAGCCAATGATGGAAGAGTTGATAGTAATGAAGGTATTATTACAGTAACTGTTCAAAATGAAAATAACAACGCACCAGTAGCCAATCCACAAACTTTAGAGGTAATTTCTGGCGTGGAGTTGCCAATTACGTTAGAGGGAACTGATGTGGATGGAGATGTATTGAGTTATGAGGTTGTTGATCAGCCTGCCAATGGTACTTTAACTGGAGATTTGCCAAATCTGAAATATGTTTCAGATAATGGATTTGAAGGTGATGATAGCTTTACTTTTAAAGCTTTTGATGGAATTGCGTATAGTGAAATTGCAACCGTAGCGATAACGGTAAACCCTGCTCCAAATGTACCACCAAAAGCAGAAGATCAAGTTGTTAAAGTGATGACCTCAGAGACAGTAGACATCACATTGAAAGCCACAGATGAAAATGATGATGCACTGACTTATGAATTAGTGACTCAGCCAGCGAATGGTACTTTATCAGGTGATCTTCCAAATTTACAATATGTATCTGACAATGGTTATGTAGGTGATGACAGTTTCACTTTCAGAGCTTATGATGGTAAAGAGTACAGTAATGTAGCAACCGTTTCTATAACAGTAACGAACTTGCCAAACACAGCGCCTATTGCAAAAGATCAAGACCTCGACGTAATTGCAAAAGAGGAATTGAGCATCACGCTTGAAGCAACGGATCAAGAAGGAGATGACTTAACTTTTGAGATTGTTGATCAACCTTCAAATGGTACTTTGACAGGAGATCTACCTAATTTGACATATGTATCGAATGATGGTTTTGAAGGCAATGACAGCTTCACATTCAAAGCATTTGATGGCAGTGAATACAGTAATGTTGCCACAGTAACTATTGAGGTGAAACCTATACCAAACTCAGTTCCAGTTGCCAAGCCTCAAACATTGGAAGTAATTACAAATCAAGCTTTAAATATTACGCTTGAAGCCACGGATGATGATGGGGATGTTTTGACCTATGAATTAGTTGATCAACCTACAAATGGTACTTTAACAGGAGATCTTCCTAACTTAATTTATACATCAAATACTGATTTCGAAGGTGATGACAGCTTTACTTTCAGAGCATTTGATGGAGAAGACTATAGTAATACAGCAACAGTGAGCATCACAGTCAAAGCGGTTCCAAATTCTGTACCCGTAGCCAAAGATCAAACATTGGAAATCATGTCAACCAAACCTTTGTCCATCACTTTAGAAGCGACAGACGAAGACGGAGATGCATTGACTTATGAGTTAGTAGATCAGCCTACAAATGGTACTTTAACGGGAGACTTACCCAATGTAGTATATCGTTCAAATGATGGGTTTACGGGAGAAGAGGTCTTCACTTTCAGAGCATTTGATGGAGAAGATTACAGTAATACAGCTACAGTGACCGTCAATGTTACTCCTTTTATGAATAGTAAACCAGTTGCGGATAGTCAACAATTATTGATGAATCAAGGTGAATCAAAATCATTTACTTTAACCGGAAATGATGCGGATAATGATCCTATTACTTTCAGTATTTTGACTCAGCCATCCAATGGTACTATTACTGGAGAAATTCCTAACCTGACGTACACTCCAAATCCTGATTTCAGCGGTGAAGATCAAATGACTTTTGTAATTAATGATGGTTATGAAGACAGCGAAGTAGCAACAATTACTTTCCTTGTAAGAAGTAATGGTGAAACGCCTTCAGATAACACCGCTCCTGTAGCAGAGGACATAGTACTAGAAGTGAAAAATTCAACGTCTACGGTCATTGAATTAAAAGCTACGGATGAAGATGATGATGCTTTGACTTATCATATTGTAAAAGATGTGGAAGTAGGTCGTTTAGATCACTTCGGAAATAGTGTAGAGTACTATCCAGAGTCAGGTTTTGAAGGTGTAGTGACATTTACTTATGTAGCCAATGATGGTGAAACTGAAAGTAATATTGCTACAGTTACAATCACTGTGGTCAATGATGGACAAGTAACAAGCATAGAAAATAAATTAGAAAAAGTATTGGATGTGACTATGACTACAGACGGTATTGTGATCAAAGATAAATCTCAGAGAAATCAAGCCGTTGAACTCCTGCTTTACAATCTAAATGGTCAAATGATTTTCAATCAAAAGCAACAGGTACAACCTAATAGCACAGTGACGGTCCCTTATTCATTTGACATTAATAAACTATACCTATTAAAAGTAGGTGTAGGTAATGACTTCCTTTTGAAAAAGGTTGTGTTTAAGTAATAATAAGTAGTGTAAACCAATAGGTTGTCTAATTTCAGGCAACCTATTTACTTCCAAAATTAAGATGTTAAGATTAAAGAAAATTACAACAATTATAGTGACAGCTGTAATGTTGGCAGGTTGTGTGAATACTAAACAACAACAGAATACAAGCGATCAAGTTTCACAAAATGATAAATACAAAGGAAATCTAGAGATCGTTATTGCAGATGTAAAACAAGCTCAGATTCACAATAAACTGAAAGACACCACACAGATCAATAATCTGCTAGATGGTTTTGAGAAAATGCATGTGGATGGTGTCCGTATTACTATTTTTGGAGAGGAAGTGAACCCCAATCCAAAGATGTTTGACTATTTATATCACGAAGCTAGAAGAAGAGACTTTAAGATATTCGCCAATCCAGCACTCTGGGAAGGTGCCCGAAGAATTGTCAATAGAATCAACAAGGGTAAGAATACAGGACAGAAGGTTTTGGGAGATAGTCAAGCCACTGATATATTGGTGGAACGTATCTTGAAGTTCTCTAAAGAATATCCCGTAGATTGGATTTGCCCTTTCAACGAAGATGGAAAGCCAGGACAATATTGGACGGCAAGCCAAATCAGCCAAACCTATCAAAGATTGGCTGAAAATAATATTAAAGCTGAATTAATAGGTCCATGTACTTGGGGTGTAGGCTCAGGAACGAAAATCTTAAACAAAACAGATATCAAAGATTACATTTCTGTAGCAACAACACATAACCTTGGGTTTGAACATAACAAGTGGTCTAAATTCTTAAAGTCGGCTAAAGGTTTGAAAGTTTGGGATTCTGAAACCAATATGAATAAAAAATATGAGGAAAAAGACATTAGAATCGATGCTGCAATGAAGGCAGGGGTCAACGGTCTTGTTCTTTATGACTCATGGAAAGGAATTGACCTTGCAACAGGTAATTTGAATGCCGTTGGAGAGCAATGGGTGGAGAAGTATTTGAAGCAAGACACTAGTGTAACTAAAATCTAAAAATGAAAATACTAGCATTAGTTTTGTGCTTTTTTTCTTTTACTATCACCTACGCACAAGAAGAAATTTTATATAAGAGTATCGATTCTGTAGAGCTTTACCTTGAAGTGCATAAGCCTGCAGAAATGGTGGAAGGGAAACGGTATCCAGCCATGATTTTTTATTTTGGAGGAGGATGGAATACGGGGACGAGAAGCCAATTTGAAAGACATGCGAAGCATTACGCTGAAAAAGGAATCATTTGTTTCCTTGCTGATTACAGGGTATTTAAGAGAAATAACACCACGCCATTTCAGGCCTTGAATGATGCTAAATCAGCCATTCGGTTTCTAAGAAAAAATGCCGAGTCATTACAAATCGATCCATCAAGAATTATCGCTTCAGGAGGTTCCGCTGGAGGACATTTAGCTGCTGCAACTGCAGTTGTGGAAGGTTATAATGATGCTTCTGATGATCTAACTTATAGTTGTAAACCAAATGTTCTGGTCCTTTTTAATCCAGTGATAGATAACGGCCCTGGTGGTTATGGATTTGAAAGAATAGGCATGGAATACAAAAGTTTTTCTCCATTGCATAATATTGTAACAGGTGCACCGCCCACACTCATATTATTAGGCACAAAAGACCATTTGATACCGGTGACGACAGCACAATATTATCAGCATATAATGAAGAAAGTGAAAAGTAAATGTGTGTTGAAAATCTATGAGGGAGGGAAGCACGGTTTCTTCAATTACAAAGAGAAAAATAGGAAGTATTATACAAGTACTATGAAAGATACAGACGATTTTTTACAGTCATTGGGCTATTTTAATAAAGTAAATTGAGTTAACAGTTTAGAAGCCTAGAGGGGAAAGAAGTTTTATCATAATGATGGTGAAATAACAATTCGAATGCCGTTTTAAACCAATTTTTCCCCTCTTGAAACTGTCGCCTTTCAATACATTTACGGTAATCAAAAACTAATAACCTACACGTGTAAGTTCTAATTAGACAAAAAAGGTATGAAAATCATGCCTTTACAACCAGTAAAAAGTATTGAAATGAAACAACGCAACTTATGGCTTCAGTTTACTGTGGCTCTTCATCTATTATTACTTATTTTTTCTTGTAATAACAGGGTAACTGAGATCAGTGCTACTGTTGAAACAACAACTGAAAATCAACTGTCAAATCAAAGGGTATCTAGCCTTTCCATGCATCATTATGTAGAGGAACTTGATATTGTTTTAGGAGATGTAAAACAAGGTCAAATTCATAATGGTATTAAGACAACTCAAGAAGTAGATGCAATATTAGGTGGATTTAAAGAAATGGGAGTTGGCGGTATTCGAATCGCTATTTTTGCAGATAATGTCAATCCCAATCCAGTTATTTATGATTACCTCTATACTCAAGCAAAAGCGGCAGGTTTTAAAATTTTTGCCAATCCAGCAAAATGGGAAGGAGGTAAAAGAATTGCCAACGGTATTTTGGATGACGAAGAAGGCGGTGCTGGCCCTTCTGTTCTAGGTAAAACAGCGGCCAAAAATGCATTGGTATCAAGAATCAAAGCTTTCACTCAACAATATCAAGTAGATTGGGTTTGCCCTTTTAACGAAGATGGGAGACCAGGTGCTTTTTGGTATGCCAATCAGATGGATAATATCTTCTCAGAACTTCACGCATCTGATTTAAACGGAGCAACCTTGATTGGGCCTTGTACATGGGGTATTGAAGCTGGAATCTTAGTCTTAGACAATACAAATATCAAAGATTATATTTCCATTGCCACCACTCATAACCTTGGTTTTCAGCATAGCCTTTGGCCCACTTTTATAGCTTCTGCAGGAAATTTAACTGTATGGGATTCTGAAACTAATCAGAATAAAAAGTTCAGCAATTTGGATGTGAGAATTGACGCAGCCATCAAAAACGGTGTGGATGGGCTAGTTATCTATGATTCTTTTAAAGGGATAAATTGGAAATCAAATGCATCTACTTTGACTGTAGAAGGAGTAGATATGAATTCGGGTCAAGATTATAAAAATTGGATTACGCAGTATTACCTTATTCAAAACAAGGAAACTACTGATCGTATTAAGCCTTATGAAAACGGTATTGATAATTCATTAATTGTAGAAGTACCTAACTCATGGAATGGAGAGAATTCTCAATGGGAATTGATTCCTGTAGAAGGGGAGTGGTTTAGGTTGAGAAACAGAGGAAGTGGAGTGTATATGAGGCCAGAAACAAATGATGATTATGCCAATATTAGAGCAAAAACCAACTTTACCGGTCTTGCATTACATACACAATGGAGGTTTATTGATGTGGATGGGACTCATGTTTTTATAGAAAACAGAGGAAGTGGAAAAAGGTTGAAAGCGAGAAATTACGATGATATTTCAACCACCAATGATGTTGACTTGATTAAAATCAACCAAGTACCTGACACTTGGACAGGTGATTGGTCACAATGGAGCCTGATTAAGGCCAATTAATTTGTGAAAAAGAAAAGCCTGCTTGAATCTCTATTGATTCGAGCAGGCTTTCTCTTATTTTATATCGAAACATTAAAAGATCAATAAACTAATGACAATCTCAAATAAGATAACCCAGAAAATCATGATACTGTGAATAGAGGAAGCCAAGAATAGTTTGATAATCGTTTTTGCCCACCCTTGTTTATAGAATTTTTTAAACATAATCAAAACAACTGCTGTCCAATAGAAATAGAAAACAAAAAGCATCCAACTTTTTATACCCCAAGGAATAAGATTTATCAAAATCATACTACCAAACATAAATAAGGTGAAGGCGTGTAAATGTACTGAAAACAGGAGATGTTGAATGTATAAATTTTCTCGGTTACGAATGTATAGTAATTTAAGATACAGACCAAAAAGAGGTACCAAGAGCATAATGGCAATTGGAATATTTTCAATGACCGTCTGGAAAAATGTCACTCCTTTTTCTTTATAAAAATATTGAGCCTGTTTGATCATCTTTACCTGATACCAAGAAGTGATCCCTAAAGAATCCTCAATCGTTTGATCATCTACGGTTTCTGTTTCTCTAATGAACCAAATGATATCTTTTATTCTCTTGTCATCTGCTTCAGAAAGGAGGCTGCCATCGTCATCATCCTCTTCGTCTTCTCCTTCTTCTAGGTCATCATTTACCTGATATTCACTCTTTATAGAATCGACTAGAGCTTCCACTTTTTGTGCTTCTTCTTCTTCATCAGCATTGAACTGTACTAATGGAGTGCCTCTTTCTTTCGGAAGGTGTTTTTCTAAATCGAGACTGAACGAGTGTTTGTCTATGATGACATTATTAAAAATGAAAAGGAAAAATAAACTGGAAATTAGATACAGTCGGACAGGATGAACATAACTCTGTCTTCTTCCACTTAAATATTCTTCGGTAAGAAACTGTGGTTTTGTAAAAAAGGGTAGGAAAGTATGTTTAAGCTTAGAATCAATACCAAAAGCTTCATTGATATAATCTTTTATGATGCTAAGAAAATTAGTGTTGTAATTTGCTCTACTTTGACCACATGACGGGCAGAAGTGCTCATCAGACGTAAATTTATAACTACAGTTAGTACAGTATGACTTTTTTTCTATCATTTAAAAAGAACTTTATTTAGAAAGGAAGTTTATAGTCAGTTAAAAAGCATGCCTGATATTTTTTGAGAAATGTATCAAGCATGCTTCAAATATATACGATTATGGTAAAAATCCAATTAATAACATATCATCGATCTGTTTTTGATCTCCTTGCCATTTATCAATTTCATCAATAATTTTTGGTCCCTGTTCTTCAATACCCAACTCTCTATATTCATGAATGATGTTGAGAAGACCTTGTCGCATCAATTTTTTTCCTTTCTCACCACCAAATTGATCTTGAATTCCATCAGAGAAAATATAAAAACCTTTGATGTCATCAGTAAGCGGAATATGATGAGAAGTAAAAGTCATGGCATCGTAGTGTGGGTGGATATTTCCTCCAACCGATTTTTTATCGCCTTTGATCAACTCAATGCTTCTGTCTTTTCTGAGAATAACAAGCGGGTTTTTAGCACCTGAATAGTAAAGGTTTTCCTTTTTATCATCCCAAATACAAAGAGCAATGTCCATTCCCTCTTTATTGTTATTATTTTTCTGATTGAAATTCTTTGTCACATGTTCGTCCAGCTGATCAAGTATTTCATTAGGAGACGAAGATTTAGAGACGGTAACAATTTCTCGTAATGAATTACCTGCCATCATTGATACAAATGCTCCAGGAACTCCATGTCCTGTGCAATCAACTGCAGCAAGGTAATGGTAGCCATTCATTTTTTTGTACCAATAAATATCACCACTGACCACATCTTTAGGCTGATAAAAGATAAAGTGAGAACTAATGTTTTCTTTCAATTCCAGTTCTGTTGGTAGAATAGAATTTTGAATTCTTTGAGCGTAATTAATCGAAGATTCTAAGTCAGAGTTTTTCTTATGAATCATCTCATTTTGCTGATACACTTGTTCAACTAAAACGTTCAGTTCTTCGTTGGTAGCATTGAGTTCTTCCGTTCTTTCCGCCACTTTTTCCTCAAGCATTTTATTTTGATTGAGAATCAGACTATTCTTTTCTAATTCGAGCTGATTGATTTTTTGACCAATCGCCAAGGCTAAGAAAAACATCTCTAAAGTAGATCCAATCTGCCAAGCGTAATCCGTAAACTTGTTATATGGTATAATATCAGCTCCAGCTAAAACAAAGATTAGTGCGGCACAGATATAAAAATTAAAAGCAACTAAAAATAGGCGTGCTTCTCTATTTCCCTTCTTAATCAGGACAATAGAAGAATACAACATGATAATGGCTCCGAAGAAACCACTCACCTGATTGATTAATGAGCAGATCAAATTAAACCCAAAAAGAACTGCAATAATAGCCACACTAAATGTTCCCATACCTGTGAAGTAAAAGAGCTTTAATTTAGGGAGTGACTCTTTGATCTTCAGGAATTTATAACCGAAAAGGACGGAGGCGAGTCCCGCAACAGCAGGCCACATAGGCCCTCTTTCAGCAATAAAACCAACACTGCCCCATATGTGTGCATCATGTCCTTGAAAGTGAGCGACCATCATACCAATCGCTAATACATAAATCACATAATAAAGGTAAGTGGTATCTTTAGCTGTGAAATATACAAATAAGTTGTATATCAGCATGATAAGGATGAATCCATAATAAATGCCATCTGTGATACTTGTATCATAAATGTATTGAATATAGGATTTTGACGACCCATAATAAAGCCAGAATTGAAGGTAATTGGCGTTTATTTTTAAATAAAAATAGCGGTCGGGATTGAATTCCTCATTTATATTAAAATACGTATTGGGAATTTGATATTCCTTGCTGTAAAAGTCTTTTCTGTACCCATCTTCTTGTAATTGATAAATGACGTCTCCAATAGGAGAGTACAGGCTTACATCTTCAATTAAAGCCGTTTTTAGATGTAGAATTGGTTCGTTAAGCCCTTTTGGAAGCTTAAATCGAACCCAAATGATTGCTTTATTATTTCCAAAGTTTAAAACTTCATTATTTGAAATTTGAAACGTTTTATTTTGTACTGTATTAATATCATATTGATGTAGTTCATCAATAAATATTTCAGTTTGATCACTAATATTTACAGGTGAAGAAGCCCAAGTAGCTGTTGCTTTTACTAAAAATAAGAGCAGTAAAAAAAATCTGTAACTATTCATTGCTGTTTCGGTAGAAGTAAATTGTAAGTATTCTAGTTATGCAAGAATAAAAAATCAAAAAGTTCTGGTTTAACAATAGTAAAATCTTGTTGAAACGATTTTAATAAATAAAACCAATCAAAAATAAGATAAATATCTATTGAAAATGAATGACAGAAAACAATGAGAGCTTTGATATAAAGTATTGTTTTGTTAAATACCTGGTAAATAGTTTTTTAGATAATTGTTAACAATTGTTTAGTGGGGGTGAGGCAGTAAATTAAAAAAGGTAAGCCTATAAAAAATTACAGACTTACCTTGAAATTGAAAGATTATGGATGATTATAATCTTCTATATAATTTCTTGATATCCTCTTTTGTCCACTTCTCTTTCCAATCAAGACCGATAGCGTGGTTCCACATATGAGGAAGGTTGTAAGCAACTTCAGCCATAGCATCAATTGTTTCTTCAGACCATTCTTTCGAAAGACCTTGAGGAAGATCAACATTGTGCTTTTCAATCATTGACTTGAATTCGTTTACAGCATCACCATAGAATTCCTCTAAGTGATAGAATGCTAAACAGTTAGCATAACCATGTCTTGTACCTAAGATTTTTGATAAACCATAAGATAAAGCGTGACATGCACCCACCTCAGAGTATGTTAAGCTAAGACCACCAAATAATGAAGCGATCATTAGTTTCTCATCATTTTCTAAGTTTTGACCAGCGTTGTCGCCCAAGTAAACCTCACGGCAAAGTGCTAAAGCTTGGTCGCCGTATGCTTTTGAGTAAGCATTGAAGTAAAGACCGCTTTCTGCTTCGATACAGTGGATGTAGCAATCCATACCTGTATAGAACCATTGGTTAGTATCAACAGTGCTCAATAACTCAGGGTCAAGAACAGCTTGGTTGAATACCGTCCAGTCACACTTCAAACCTAATTTTTTCACAGGACCAGTTAATACTGCTGTCATAGAACATTCAGCACCAGTACCTGCTACTGTAGGAACACCCATGTGGTAAACACCAGCCTTCTTCACCAAGTTCAAACCTTGGTACAATTGTGAAGAACCTTCGTTTGTTACCATCAAAGATAAAGCTTTAGCGATGTCCATGATAGAACCGCCACCAATACCAATGATACCAGCAGGAACACCTTTTTCAGCAAGAATTTTGTCACGAAGATTATCTACTTGATCCGTAGTAGGCTCGTATTGATCGATGTCTTCAAAGAAAACCATATCCTCATCATGTGCAGGAATACGATCAGCAAGCTCTTTGCCTTCGAAATATTTATCTACGATGAAAACCATAAATTTATCGTTCTCATCACGTTTAGCAGCAAGAATGTCATCAATTTGATTGAATGCACCTTTACCGTAAACAATTTTATCTATGTTTTTAAAATTCTTATGCATGATTTCTTATTCTACTACTTTTTTCAATTGAGCAATTAGTTGATCAGCAAATGCATTGATCTCTTCTTCTGTCCAAGTGGCACGGATACCAATTGATAATAATCTACCAATGATATTTTGTGATTTTGGAAGCTCAATATTATTCCAGTCTTGACGGTGCTCATAGTCATGAATCGCCAATTTATATGGAGATTTCAATGCCTTTAAGTGATCCCATTGATTGATGAAGTGGTACATGTTTGTATACCAATACGCCACACCTTGTACTTCTTTAGAAGCTTTTTCTGCTAATTCAGGAGTTTCCATAAAGAAGTTTAAGAAAGTAGCTGAATCACCTTCTTCATCTGGAAGACAACGGAAAGTAATAAAAGGTACTTCATTCTTCAATCTATCTTTCAAGATAGCTTTGTTCTTCTTGTTGTTGGCACGGATCATTTCTAGCTTACGCATTTGTGCTACTGCAATAGCCGCGTTCAATTCTCCTAAACGGTAGTTGAAGCCCAAAACAGGATGAGCTTCCATACCTCTGTTATCGCCAACGTGAGAGTGACCATGGTCAGAGAACTGCGCCATCACCTCATATTTATCTTTATCGTTTGTAAAGCAAACACCACCTTCACCTGCAGTAGTGATTTTGAAGAAGTCAAATGAAACAGCACCTGCCTCACCAAATAAACCTACGTGTTTTCCTTTGTAGAAAGCACCTAAAGCTTGTCCTGCATCTTCTAAAAGTTTGATATTATGCTTATCACAAACGGCTTTGATTCCATCTAAATCAGCTGCGGCACCACACATGTGTACCAATAAAACAGCTTTTGTTCTTGGTGTAATTGCAGCTTCAATTGATGCGGCACTTAAGTTAAGTGTCTCATCTACTTCTGCAAATACAGGAATACCACCAGCAAATAATACTGCTTCAATAGGAGCAATAAAAGTGAAAGGAGTACAGATCACTTCATCACCGTGTCCGATTCCTGCAGCAGCCATCATACAAGCTACAGCAGCAGAACCACTTGATACAGCGTGAGCGTGATTAGCACCAGTATATTCTTCAAATAATTGCTCGAATTCACGAGCTTTCCAATGACCGTTACGTTGGTCATCGTGATTGTATCTGAAAAGCATTCCTGACTCTAATACGTCATTTACTTCTTTTCTTTCTTCTGCACCAAAATATTCCGTTCCTGGCATAATTATATAATATTATTTTACTAAAATTTTCCAATTTATATAGTCCGGCAAAGGTACAAAAATTTATGAAGGGTTATGGTGATCAATCATTAAATTTTTGGACTTCCTCTAGATAAAACACTTCAGATTGGCGACTTGTCAAAAATGATTGTTAATAATTGTTTGAGATTTAATTCTGAAGAGGAGAAATAAAAAAAGAGACACTGTGAAATGCCTCTTTTTAAAGTTGAGAATAAATATTAAAAACTAGAACGTGACACCACTCATTACATTTTTACCTTTGAAACCAAATCTATAGTTCAGACCAAATACAATTTGATTTCTACTTCCTAAGAAAGAATATAAGGCGGTGAATTGATATCTTTTGTTGTGCTGATAGTTTACTCCTAATGACATACTCCAAGGGTAGTACAATGTTTTGTCAAACTCATAATACAATGTCATTGGGTCAGGGCTATTCAACAGACGGCTTGCACCCTGATAGATGGGTTCTATGATCTGCTGTTCTGTTGGATTCAATTGACCATACCAAGTGTCTAGATTCTGACTGACTCTTTGTTTCCCTTCTGGAGTAATGCCGACAAGTTTTTCTACATTGACAGAACCGCCACTCGATTTATTTAATCCTAAATATTGCACACCGACCATGGCCACAATATTTCGATAAGGCTTTTTTCTAAAACGGAACATATGACCCATTCTGGCATTGATCACATTTGTTTTCGTTGCTTTATCAGTGCTTCCTGTCCATGTGTAAACCTGAGTAAAATCTGCAGAAAGTACAATAGGACCAAAACCACCGGCTACCACAGTACCCCAACCTACTGAAGGTCCTTCGCTTCTTGCTGTAAAGTTGGCGTTAAAAGGAAGACCTAATGAAACTTCTGTGTCTGATTTAATATAACCGCCAATAGCATATACATTTAAGAAGGGAAGTAACCAGAAATCATATCTTGCAGATACGGCCTGTACGTTTGGTGTGATATTATTAAATCGGGCAAAACCATCAACGTTGAATAATTTATTCGGGTTTAAACCTACATTAAGGTTATTGACCATTAAGTCTTGTTTTGAATAGGCATAATTGACCATAAATCCATTTGGAAATGGTAAGTCAAATCCCATTTTACGAAGTTTTGCCCCCATGATTGGATAATGCCAAGGATACTCAGTTCTCTTTAAACTATCAGTATAACTTTTATATACATCGTCAATGGCAATATTGGATACAGAGCCTTGACCATATGAATGATTTGAAAGAACAAATAATGTAAAAACTAATAGACCAAATTGTAAAATTTTCTTTTCCATGTTTCGTAGCAGAGATGATTGAATAATATTTGGATTAATTTCAAATCAGGCTGATACCGTCATTGATTACATTACAAATATCTTGGTTTGTGTACCGAAACAGTTACATAAAAAAGTTGATGATTTATACATTTTGATCAAAATCGAATAATTAATGATTTGAGTATTTTTATATCTTAATTTATTGATAATTAAATATTTATACTGAAGTTGAAATGGTTTAAAAACAAGAAAGTACCCTCTTGTAAGAAGGGTACTTGATGTGTGTGTATTGCAACTTTGTTATTAAATTATTTACTATTCAGGGAAGATAAACGTTATCGATGCTCTAAAACCATATTTAGCTTTCTGAGCGGCAGGTGCAGCAACATTAAATCTTGGACCTGCTGATAATTGTACTTTTTGTTTACCTAATGAGGCTACTCCACTGATACTAGGTGTAATCCATATTGTAGTAGAGTTATCCATCCAGTTTTGTGTTAATTCCATCATGGCCGAAGCACCAGCACCTGATTTCCAGTTGTAGGTAGCAAATGGTTGGAAATAGAACTCATTCACATCAGCTCTAGCCACATCACCAGCAACACTCCAAATTTGGTTGACTAAGAAACCATACGTAAATGCATTTTGTTGTTTCAAAGCAACGAATGTTGGACCTAAACCAAATTTGCCTGTACCTAACATTTTGTTGGTTGCTGAAGGAACAAGAAATGCTGGACCAATACCCCAGATCAATCCGTTTTTAGTTTTCGCCGGACTAAAGAATCCACTTAAAACCATATCACCAAGTCCTGATTCTGAATTTCCATATCCAGTCACATTATCTTGATGCACTACAGGTAAAACCATACGAGTGATAAGGTTGATATCTTTACTTAGTTTTATTGGGACTACAGGCTGAACATTCATAGTATGTCTTGCTCCATCATGTTCACCAATACCAAAGTCCATGTTGTTTTGGAAAGGTGCACTAATAAGGCTGGCCACTGGGTTAGCTAATTTTTTGGCAATTTCTTCATCTGCATTTTTATCTTGTGCAAAAATAGATTGAGTGCCAAATAATGTAAATAAAATAATAGCTAGGGTAGATTTTAATCTAACATTATTTTTTGAACCTAATTTGTAATTAAACTTTTTCATTTTTATAGCAATATTTGAAATGATTATAATAAGTTAAAAAAGGAATTATCCTTGATTGATTATGATACAAATATCACCGTTAGACGTTTGAAAGAGTTGTATGAAATCTTTATTGATTTACACATTTTGATCAAGTTTAAACTTTTGCTTTTAGTGATTTTGAAATAAAAAAGCCCCGATGAGTTTCATCGAGGCAATTAATTTGAGTGTATTATTTATGTTAAGGTTGTTTATATTCCTACTTGTGTTCTAGTGTGATGGTCGCAGAAGTAAAATTGTTTGCTACTTTCATGTCTTGATAGGCCGCATTATAGAGGTACAATGAAATGATAAGTGAAACTCTATCTTCTGTAATTATTTCTTTAAATAAATCACCCTGAGCAATTTGTGTAATTAAAGCTTGTACAATGTTCTCAACACCAGTTTCTTGAATATTTATCAGTACTCCTTGTATTAAATCACTTACTTTCTCAGGATTTATATTATCCTTGATGATGTCCAGTTCAAAGACCATATTAGCAATTTTATCAGAGATCAATTTTGTATTGAGATTTGCAAAACTATCTACAACAGGGTATAAGAATTGGTAGACACTTTCATCATTAATGATTCCTGTTATAGCTTCATTGATGGTCTTGGCTATTTTGAAGGACAAGTATTCTGCATCTGTATCTTCAATGATGATCAATAATTTTGATGAAATAAAATCGTAAACGACAGGCGAGGCAACCTCTCCAACTGCATTTATTAAGTTATTGATGACCGGAACTGCTTTTTCATGGTCAATTTCTTGAAGTGAAGTAATTCCTCCTGCTATTGTTTTCTGAATGAAGTCGTGATTTAGGAATTGATTTTTAATCAAGGTGCTTATTTCCTGAGTTGTTTTTTCGGCTCCTCCATTTAATGAAATCACTGGTTTTGCAGCAATAAAAGCCGTTTTTAAAGTAGATTCCATTGATGTATAGTCTGGCTCTAAATTAACGCCATCGAAAGTATTATTAATCACATTAATAATTTCCTCAATTTTTACAGTCGCTTCTTTTGCAAGTTCACCCATTTTTAAAATTGAAGTATCTTCAATTTTTTCAATAATAGGAAACAAAAGGCTATAGAAGTTATCTTCATTGATCCATTTATCTTCAATCAATACTGTAATTTTATCAGAAACATCGTTAATAGTCTCTTCATTTAAAGTGGTAAATTCAGTCCATATTTTTGTTGAAATTGCATTGATATTATCTTCCGAAAGTATTTTTCCGATGATGCTCATAATTGCTCCTGTTATTTTCTCAGAACTTTCTTCTGGTGAAGCAACTATTTGATCTAGTGAAGGATAAATTAGGTTGTAGAGATTATCCTTGCTTAATCCGTCATGGATCAGTTCCACAATTTCAGTACTGATTTTTTGAGTGACTTCCTCAGCATCTATATCTGTTATTTTATCAAGTTCTTGTTGAATTACTTCAGAAAGTTTTTCTTCCAAACCTAATGACTCAAGATAATTAAACAGCTCTTCTGCAATCTTATCAGCCGTCTCTTCAGGAGGTAAATGCTCAATAAATTCACCTTTTCCTGCAATCCAACCTACTATTGCATCGTTGATGATTCTCTGAATCGTTTCATTGTGGTAAAGAAGTGTTGTTATTAATCCTGCAATTTTATCTGGAGTACCATTCGCTACATATTTCATTAATTTATCATTAGCACTTTGAATCACAGAAGATGCTATATCTTCATCCACATGTAAAGTGAAATGCTTTAATTCTTCGTTGTATTTGTATTGATAATTTAAATTAATGGCCGAGTTTGTAATCCTAATGGTATTGGAATTAATGATAAGATATCGACCTATACTATCTGTAAGAAAATCTAATTCTTCATTTGTTGTTGTAATATCTCTATCAACAGTAAATTCATGGATAGTAGATCTCATATCGTCTGTGTTGTAAACCATATCATCTAAATCATAATGACCTTGATTTAAGACATCAGATTGTGCTCCCCATAAAATAGGAGGGGCTATATCATCACTTTTTGTTACTACTTCAAAATTGTTGAGATACCAACGGTGTTCATTTAATATTGACTTTGTATTTTGTACATCCTCAATAACAGGGTCCATTGGCTGTTCACAACCTATCATAAACACATTGACGATAGGAAATAAAAGTAGATTTCTAAGTTTTTTTGAAAGGGTTATCATAACAGTTTTTCTATTAATAAAGATTGAAATAAAAGAAACATTTGTATTTGATTACCCTGCAAAGATCTCGGATTATGAAAGGAATGATTTGTATAAAAAAATTAAGAGTTTACACATTTTCGTCAATTCATACCCTTTGGGAAATAGCGTAGAGTTTGAGTCAACAAAAAAGCCTTGGTAAAATCAATTACCAAGGCTTTTGTGAGAGGTCTAGTCTATTACTTTACTTGTAAACGCTGACCAATCTTTATTTCGTTTGATGTCATTCCGTTCAAATCTTTGATTGCACTTACTGTAACACCATATTTTCTAGATACTGAGAATAATGTGTCACCTTTTTCTACTACATGATATTGAGTGATTTCCGGTGAGCTTGAAGAAGCAGGAGTAGCTTCCGCAACATATTCATTCTCTGGAGCTGTAAGACGTAATGTTTGCCCTTCATTGATAGCTCCGCTTTGTGGCAAGTTATTCCACTTGATTAAATCTTTATGATAAACACTGTATTTTCTAGAAATTGCAAAAAGCGTTTCACCTTTCTGTACAGTGTGTGTGCTAGCATTTGTATCAACGGACTCACTAGCAGCTGGAGGTGTTGCTGTTGCAGCGGGCTTTGAAATAACTGTTGTAGTAATCACTGTCTCATTGGAAGCTTCCAATGGTTTCTCAGCGGCTGCCACATTATAGTTATTTGTCTCTTGTGGTTGAGCAGACGCTACTTGATTATAACTTTGAGCACCTTTTGCTTTATCAATTGGAATCTGAAGGAACATACCATTTTTTGGTTGATCTCCAGGGTTTAATCTTCCTTTGTTTTGAGCATAAATATCGTTTTCAGTTAAACCATATGTTGCTGCAATTGATTTTACTGTTTCTCCTTTTTGAGTAGGGTGAGTAATGATTTCGCCAGTATAAGGTCCTTCAGCATCAATACTTGAGTTTCCTCTTACCGCATAAACACCTGAAGCGACAGTTCCTGAAGAAACAGATGGGTTAGAAACAAAAATCTCATCACCTGGTTTTAGTGATTTATTATTGTTCCACGCTTGAAGGTTTTGAGGTGTAACACCAAATTTACGAGCAATACCGTAATAGAATTCACCTTGCTGTACAACATAAGTTTGAGGTCCAGCAGGTTCTTCAGCAATTGGTTGAGCTACGGAAGGTTGTTCCATTGTAGGTTGCTCAGTGGCCACTGTAGTAGCACCAACTGTAATAGCACCGCCTACAGTAATCGGAAGGTTATTTGCTGCTTGTTGTTCTGGAGTAGCGGTCTGTGCAGGAGGGATTATTTCAAAAGAACTTTCTTCAATAGCGGGCTGTTCTGTAGCTACATTTGTACCTACTGTTACAGCAGCTACTTCTTCTTCCGCTTTTTCTTCTTCTTTTCCTACAATAAGAACTTGCCCTTCTTCCAATGAAAGATCATCACCAATGTTATTCCAATTTTTAAGATCCAGCATTGTCACATTATACATTCTTGAAATAGTGAAAACACTCTCTCCATCTTGTACTTTATGTGTTTTAGAGTTAGGATTTAAAGTAGGAACACTGTCAGTTGCTACAATTGAAATAACCGTTGTAGGATCATCTTTTGTTTCTACGAGTGATGAATCCGCTTTCACTTCCTCTTTTTTCTCTTCAGGAATATCAATTACCTTTGGAGGAACAGACTTAGGTCTTGTTTTTTGTAAGAATAAAACACGACCTCTAGCAAGAGGTTCATCAGGTTTCATTCTGTTTTTCTTGGCTAAGCTTTTCAGCTTGATACCATATTTCTGAGAAACTTCCCATAGGTTTTTCTCATCAATAGTAGTATGAGTGGCTGTAGTAGCTTTACCTTTCTTCGATTTTAGATAGTACACATGACCTTCCATCAGATCATCATATGCATCCATATCGTTGTATTTGTATATCTTTTTTACATCAATATTCAATGATGTTGCAATCAAGAGCAAGTTTTGATTTTTGCCAGCGATAAAAGCAGAGATACCATTTGCGTCTACAAGAGTAATTTCCTCACCATTTACTATTTTAGAGTGAACATTAGTAATGATAGGGTAAGGGTTATCTTCCTGAAGTGGAGATTGATAAATGGTATTTTGTGGGTTACTGTTAGTATTAATTTCAGTAGTAATTCCATTAAACGAGCTTAACATTGAACCCACGCTCAAAAGGAAACCAACTGTGTATATTTTCTTCATAATGAGGTATTAATTACACCTTAAGTTATAAGATAAACTTAATTGGTCCATCGAATGGAAATCATAAAAACCTATTACATATTAGATAGTCAGAAATATTTTAAGTTTATATTTTTTTAATCTAATAGAAGAGGGCAGACTTTCATTTCAACTTCCCAATTATTGCTGTCCTTGTACTTAATCGTTAGAGCAAAAATAATTTTTTTGTATTACTCTTACTAAAAAATAAGTATATTCTTACAAATCTACAATTTTTGAGCCATTAAAATACCATCTCTTAGGGGTAAAATGAAACTTTGTACTCTATTATCTGATGCTACTTTTTCGTTGAAAGCTTTGATTGCCTTTGACATTTTATCATTTGCAGATGGATCTACAACTTTCCCTTTCCATAACACATTGTCAATCAATAGAAAACCTCCTTCTCTAATGAGGGGCAAGCAAAGTTCATAATAGGCCTCATTATTCATTTTATCAGCATCAATAAATACAATATCAAAAGTTGTATTTAATTCGGGAATTATTTCCAATGCTTTACCAATATGAAGTTTTATGATATGATCAAGTTGAGCTTTGTCAATGTACTCACGGATGATACCTTCTTTTTCATCGTCAACTTCTATTGTATGAAGTTGACCATTTTCAGACATGCCTTGTGCTAAAGCTATAGCGGCATATCCTGTGAAAGTGCCAATTTCAAGTATATTTTTTGCATTCATGCTCTTAGCTAACATAGTCAGGAACAACCCTTGAGGGTGCCCTGAAACCATGTGTGGCATATTTTCCTGTAGATGAGTGGCCCTGTCTAATTCTTTAAGAATAGGATTCTCGTCTGTTGAAACCTCCTCAATGTATTTGTCAATTTCAGGATGTGTGATGTTAAGCATTAAAATAAAGGTATGGATTAATCAATAAAAGGATTTTCACCCTGATCTTCTGCACTGTTGTATACTCTAATGGCAATCACGTCAGCTTCAGCCGTCAAAGTATCACCCGACCAAGCTTCGCATTTCATGACCACTTTTTTTCCTTTCTGTTCTGTTACTCTAGCAATCAATTTTACAGGAACAGCAATAGGAGTTGGCTTTAAAAATTTGACGTTCATTGTACCTGTAGCATATCGATACCAAGGTTTTGAATCGAGTGTTCTACCTTCTGATTTATACGCGTAAGCCATAGCAGTACCCATACAGTGACAATCAATAATTGTAGATAAAATACCTCCACTTAAAAGATTAGCCCAGCCATGGTATTTTTCTTCAGCTTGCCAAATACAGTGTGCTTCGTCTCCTTCCCAATACCCTTTGATATGTAAACCATCATCATTTTTCTTCCCACATCCAAAACAAACATTGCCTTCCATGTGATCTTGAAAATAAGGAGAAATCATATTATTTATATTTTCTAAGTTGAGTAATAACAGCTCTCATATCTTTTGGATACTCTGCCTCGATGGAGATTTCAGTACCATCCACATCTTTAAACTTTAAAGATCTAGCATGAAGTGCTACACGAGACATCAAAGGCTGTTCTTCTGTGTTGTTTTTTAAGTTGAATTTTCTTCCTTTAATGACAGATAAATAGGGTTTTTCACCACCATATACCTCGTCAGAAATAATAGGGGAACCAATATACGCAAGGTGAATACGAATTTGGTGCATTCTTCCTGTTAGTGGTTTACAAGCCACTAAAGAATGAAATTTATAGATTTCCTCTGTTTTAACAATGGTCTGTGAAGGTTTGCCTTCAATATCAATTCTTACATTCCCTCTACCAGAAACAAGGATATTTCTGTCAATCATGTTTCCTTCAAAGTTTTCTACACCATCAACCACTGCGTGATAGATTTTCTCTACTTCTCTTTTTTCAAATTGAATAGCAAGGTTTCTGTAAGCTTCAGGATTTTTGGCAATAGCCATCACACCCGAAGTTTCTTTGTCCAAACGGTGACATAACTGAGTGTCTCCACCATATTTTTTGGCTTCTTGGTATACTGTAGGTAGTGTTTTATCTCTATCTTCTAGTGATGATATATAAGGAGGTTTATTGACTAAAATATAATTGTCATTTTCAAAAATGATCCACTTCTTAAAATTCGGAATCTTCATTGTCTACTTCTTTGGATAACTTTAAATCGAATGAAAAAGTTGAACCTTTTTCTTCTTCACTTTCCAATGTGATAACTGTGTCATGTCTTTCCAAAATGTGCTTGCAGATTGCTAAGCCCAAACCAGACCCACCTTGTTTTTTCGTTCTACTTTTCTCAACTCGGTAGAACCTTTCAAAGAGTCTGTTTTGGTCTTCTTTTGGAATGCCAATGCCATTGTCTTTGACATGAACAGTAACCGTATCTTCATTGACCTGCAAAATTACTTTAACAAAACCATTTTTGTTATTATACTTAATTCCGTTAACAACTAAGTTGATTACCACCTGTTTTAGACGGTTGTAATCAGCATCAACATAGATAGGATCATCATTTGGAGCCTCTAAAGTAACAAGAATATTTTTCTTTTCTGCTTTTTGCTCTACTTGTTCTAATACATCAACAATCATTACCTGCAAATCAAACTCTTCAAATTCCATAGAAATCTCTCCTGCTTCTATCTTGGAAACAGTCAAAAGATCTTCTACTAGAATGTTTAAAGAATTGAGTGATTTTGCGGCTTTTTTAAGGAATCGGTCTCTGACTTTTTTGTCTTCAACGGCACCATCTAGTAGAGTGAGGATAAAACCTTGAGTGGCAAAGATGGGCGTTTTTAATTCATGTGAAATGTTGGCGAGGAATTCCTTTCTGTATTCCTCCATTTGCTTCAATTGAGCAATTTCCTCTTCCTTCATCTCAGCATAATTCTTAATCTGTGACTTAATACCTGAAATAGGGTTTCTTTCTTTTTGGATTAAGTTGATTGTATCTGGAGATGAAATCTGTTTGTTTCTCAATTCATGGATCTGTCTATGAATATTTCCAACTTCTTTAAAGAAAATAAATTCCAAGACAAAGTAGGTTAGAAGGAATGAAGATGAAAATGAAATGAGCATTCCCACTAATATACCGGTGTGTTCAATGCCTGTTGTAATGGAAAGAAAGGCACCCGTAATACCGCCAATACATAAGGCAAGTAATAATGAAACTGATCTGGCGTTGAAAAACATAAAATTATTAGGATAATATTCCTGGAATTAAGTCCGTTTTTTTCTCCAAGGAAATAAAACCTCATCACCTTAAAAAAGGAAATGAGGTTTTGATTTATAAGTTTGATTTAGAATAGGAGTTAAGATTAAAATCTACCATTCTAGATTTCGAATTTGTAACCAACACCTTTGACAGTCTTGATGTATCCTTCTCCAATTTTTTCTCTTACTCTTCTGATATGAACATCAACTGTTCTTGCTAAAACATACACATCAGTACCCCAAATGTTTCTCAATAAGTCATCTCTATTGAAGACTTTATTAGGGCTTTCTGCTAAGAAGTAAAGCAGTTCAAACTCTTTCTTAGGAAGTGTCTTTGCTTCACCATCGATGTATAATGTATAGCTTGATTTGTCAATAGAGAATTTATCAATATTGATAACGTCTTTTTTCTTAGAAGAAGATTTATTCTTTCTTTTGAAAATAGACTCAATTCTCTTCATCAGTGCTCTTGGCTTTACGGGCTTTACGATATAATCATCAGCACCAACATCAAATGCAGCTACTTCTGAATACTCCTCAGCACGGGCTGTTAAGAAGATTACGTGAGCGTCTGCCAATTCAGGGTTCTCCTTGATTTGTCTACACGCTTCCACTCCGTCCATCACTGGCATCATGATATCTAAAATGATCAGTTCAGGGTGAAACTCCTTGGCTACACCAACCGCTTGTTTTCCATCATTCGCGGTCTTAACGTTATATCCTTCTTTTTGTAAGTTGTAACTTAAAATCTCTACAATATCCGGCTCATCGTCCACCACAAGAATTTTTCTTTCGAGATCTGCTGCCATTTTAATTTGAAATTGATGTTAATTTATAATCTGAATTTAGCTCTAATTTAGAGGTGAAAGTTCATTCTTCAAAGAAATATGCTAATGTGAATAGATATACATGCAATCTATTTACTTAATGTTAACATTAAATTCAAAGAATGAGTGTTATATGCTTTGTTCTTTTTTATAAAGTGAATTTAGCTGAACGGAATCAATTACTACATTATGCTTTTGGTGCAGTTCATCAATCCATTTTTCTTCAAGAAATTCCTGATAATTGGCAATTACACTGCCCTTACATTCATTCAATGATTTTACACTTGGAGCTAAAACATCTTTAATTTCAACAATTATGAATCTATTATTATCTTCAAAAGTATATCTTCCTTTCTCTAATTTTAAATGATCTATGTGAGGGATTTCGCTTTGTACAAAAGTACCTTCTTTATAAGAGATAGAAAGGTTGTTGTTGTTATTCTTTTGCTTCACAAAATCTTCAGTATTTGTTGAGAAATACTTTACATCTACAGTACCTACTTCGCCGTCTTCAAAGTTAGATCTGATTCTATCTTTTGAAATACCATTGGCAACGTACTGGTCAATGATTTTCTGAAGTCTCTTACTCTTCATCGATTTATATTCTCCTTTGTTGACTTCTACATTCAGTAATACAAATAAGGAAGCATCTTGCTTCAATACTTCAGCACTTTTCTTGATATCACTGATTCTGTTTTTATACAAATAAGAACTGTTTTTCTTGAATGTAATAGCGGAAACATCCGAAGGATATACTTGGTAGTAATTAGAATCTAGCATTTCAATTGTTTCATTCATCAATTGTTTGCTGCCTGTATTGTAAATTTCCATTACAGCTCTCGTGTCCCACATGTAGTTATCCTTATTGGCATCATAATACGCTTCTAAAGCATCTGTATCTTGACTTGCTTTATTCCAGACACAGTCTTCCATTACTCTGAACAATAATAATCCATCTTGGTATTCTAAAGCAAGGTGTTTATATTCTGGATATTTTTCTGGTAGATTTTCCTTTTCAACTTCTAAAAGAACAATCTCAGAATATTTTTTGAAGTGGCTGTCTAGTACCTCTTCTAAATCATCATTTTTTGTCTCTTTCTCTTGTTCAACTAGGTACTCTAAGAAATCATTAATAGTGATGCCTTTATCGTCTAATGTAAATACTTTCTTCTTTAAGGTTTTCACATTGATATCTTCTGATTTTTTCCACTCGTTTGTCAAGTAAGTGCTGTCAACTAAAGAGTAGGCTAGGGCTTTGTTTTCTTCAATCACAGTGTAGTTGTTGTCTCTCTTCAATTTCTTGATGAAATCCTTTCTACTCGTCTGAGATCTGCTGTCTCTTTTCACTTTCGTCACCAAAGAGGGGTACATCGTTTCATAAGGAGCAACAGGCTCTTTCTTGAACAAGCGGATGATATGCCAACCGAAATCAGTCTGTACTGGCTGAGAAATTTGTCCTACCTCAGTTAAAGAGCTAACACCTTCTAAGAACTGAGGAGGGAAACGAACTTCGCTTACAGGAGGTAAAATACCTGCATTCTGAGAAGATCTTTTATCATCCGAGAAGTTAGTACACAGTTCATTCCAGTCACCTCCGTTTTGTAGGCTGTCATAAATGCTGAAAACCTTTTGTTTAGCTACTTTCTTATGCTCTTCAGTATCCCTTGGACCACTGTTGATCATGATATGTTGTACTTGAAGATTGCCAAAACGTTCTCTTTTGTCATGTACCTTCAATAAATGGTAGCCAAAGCGTGTTTTGATAATATCAGAAACACTATCGATTTCTGTGTTAAAAGCAGCTTCTTCAAAAGGATAAACCATTTGCAGAGAAGTGAAGTAACCTAAATTGCCCTTGTTTCTTTGTGCTGAAGGATCTTGGGAATATTGTTGTGCTAATTCCTCAAAGGCTTTTCCTTCTTGAAGTTCCTTCTGAATGTCTAAAACTTTATTATATGCAGCAAGTGTGTCTTCAGGAGACGCATTTTCATCTACTTTAATTAATAAATGAGAAGCGTTGACCTCAATTTTTTGTCTTTCATAAGCTTGTTTTACCAAACTGTCATTGAACACCGACTCTGTAAGGTAAGGTTCTTCCAGTTGATGTAAATACATTTTATACTCTGATTTGAAATCAGGCAATGTATCATACCCCAAAGTAACAGCTTCTGCTACTTTTAGTTTAAAATTGATAAATAAATCAAGGTAATTATCAATACTTTCTTTAGAATAATACGCACTGTCATTTACGTAATTTTTCTCGTAGAGGTATATGAAGTTTTCTTTTGAAATGTTGTTTCCATCAATACTGATGATTTTTTCTTCTTTGGTTAAGTCTGATTTCTTCCCAAAAGGTGAACTGGCACACCCGAAAAATAATTGAGAAGTTGTAATTAATAAGAAAAAATTTAGCGTATACTTTAGCATAACTTGATTAAAAAAATTCCAACATGAAAGTAGTAGGAATGTGAAGAACGACGTAATTTGTCTGTTTTGTACAATTAAATACTACTTGAGAAAGTTTGTTTTGAACTCAAGCACTCAATATGTATTTTTTATATGAAAAATTCAAACGAAAAGTAACACTAAAATCACCTCTATTGTATTTTGTACAATTATTTGTCAATAAAAAAGCCACCTGATTCACTCAGGTGGCTTTCTGTGTCGAATTATTAATCTTCTCGGGCCGCTTCTTGCGTTTGTTCAAGATTCTTCGATCTTTTCCTTCTTTCTCTTTTTGACTCTTTAGGTCCTTGTTCCTCTAGCTTCTCAGCTTCCTCCTTGGTGATTTTACCAGCGGCAGCTTCAGCCTCAATTCTGGCTTTTTCTTTTTCCCAAGCCGCTTTCTTCTGCAAATGCTTTTTCAAGTCTTTGTCTACACTAGATTTCAATTTTGTAGCATCAGTGTAGTTGCTAGAGTTGGAATATCTTTCACCAAACTTTTTGTAAGTTTTCAATGATTCTTCAAAACGTTCCTGTTGTTTGTCGAAAACGGAGATTTTTGCCAATTCATATTCGGCTTCCATTTTCTTATACATTACTTCAGGTTTGAAATCTGAGTCAGGGTAATCTTTCATGAAGTTATCATAAGCAATAGCTGCTGCTTTATAATAACGTAAATGAGAATACTGCTTAGAGATTTCAAAGGCTTTCAACTCTAATCGAGCTCTGAGTTCGTCAATCAAATCATTACATTGACTTGCATATTGACTAGTAGGGTATCTGTTGATGAAGTTTTGTAATTCTTCAATTGCCGTTTCAGTACCTGACTGATCCAAGTTGTAATCAGGAGTGTCTTTATACAAAGAATATCCATTCATAAATAAAGCTTCTTCAGCAAATGGACTTCTGTTGTAGGTTTCGTAAAAACTTTTGAAATGATGAGAAGCAATCAAATATTGTTTCTGCTCATATTGACTGTAGGCGTAATAAAATTGGATTTTTTCATATTCGGCTGCACCAACAAATGCACCCATAATGTCTTCAAATAAAACCGAAGCTTTATAAAAGTCTTTATTGTCGTAATAATTTAGAGCGGCATCATATTTTTCATTGATGTCTCTACTTTTTGATATCTTCGAAAACTTAGAACAAGAGAAGGAAAAAGTACCTAAAATTGCACAAGCTAGTATGATCTTCTTTCTTAACATAACTGCAAAACTAGATTTGTGTACCCTTAAATAAAAAGGAAAGCGTGGCTTTGTCTTTAAAAAGTTTGTAATCTATTGATTTAGGGAGGATTAAAATTTTGGTACAATTCATATTTTTTTGTATCCAGTTAAAATTTAGCGTAAAAATAACAGAATAAGTACCTAGTCAAAAATAAGTACACGAAAAAATGCAAAGAACGCATTGGCTTTTTGCAGGTGTATCCCATCTCAATTAGGTAATTGCTAA
Source organism: Flammeovirga sp. SJP92 (assembly GCF_001583495.1). Taxonomy (GTDB): domain Bacteria; phylum Bacteroidota; class Bacteroidia; order Cytophagales; family Flammeovirgaceae; genus Flammeovirga. The sequence continues at coordinate 89,796 of NZ_LQAQ01000089.1, forward strand.
AACAAAGACCCCCTTTTTACGAAAAAGGAGGTCTTAGTGTGGAAAAATAACCGATTATTTTTTTCTAGTTGAATTTGATACTGCCATAAGCAGACTTCACATAGATCTTCTTTCCAGAATCTTTACTTATTCTATAACCTTCGTATTCAGATGAAGTGTTATGTTCAATAGATTTGTAGATTTCAACTCCATCTGCATTGTTTTTAAAGCTGCCATAACGAGTTTCTGCACTGAATTGGAATGGAGTGTCTTGACTAAAACCTATTTTGATAGAACCATAAGCGGCATCTGCATTGATCTCTTCAAATGAACTGGCCACTTCATTGACTTTGATACTTCCATAATCTGATTCATAATTAAGTGAGTTTCTTAATGTATTTACTTCAAAGTTTGAATAAGCACTTTCTCCAAAAATATCTCCAGCAGTACCGATATTAATGTTACCGTATTTGTCATCTATCTCTAGCTTGTTGGCTTGACCAATGTTCAATTTTCCAAGGTATCGGCTTCTTACTTCTCCTTTTTCAATAAAATCAATTTCACCACTTCCATAGCTTATTCTAATTTTATTGGAAGGACCATTTAGGTCTTTTGTAGTCAATGAACCATAAGCTACATCAAGTACCGAAGTTCCATTGATAGATTCAGTGGTGATGGAACCATACTTATTATGGAAGTCAATGTTAATGTCTTGTGGAGCTGAAATGTGATAGATGATTTTAAATCCTTTCTTGCTGTTGATATTAGTACTACTTGGTACAATGGTCTCAAATTGTACATTTCGACCTGAAGATTGGTTTACAATTCTAATTTGCTCCAACAAATCTTTCGCTTTCTTTTCTGAAGTGTGCCATGCTTGTACTGTCACCTTTACTGTTACATCATCTTGACCTGTGGAAGTTTCCAATATCACATCCCCAAACTTATTTTCTATGGTGATAAGAGATGTCTTGTCAATTTTACTAAAAGTTTCTTTAGTTACTTTCTCTTGCAGATTAGGATGCTGTGCAAACCCAATTGAAGTGAAAATAAAGAATAAGAAAATTGTGTTATATATTATATTGTTTTTTGTCTTCATGATTCCTCTCTGGTTTTGTAGAGTTGATAATAATTT
>NZ_LQAQ01000090.1 GCF_001583495.1 Flammeovirga sp. SJP92
TACTGTCACCTGTTACATCATCTTGACCTGTGGAAGTTTCCAATATCACATCCCCAAACTTATTTTCTATGGTGATAAGAGATGTCTTGTCAATTTTACTAAAAGTTTCTTTAGTTACTTTACTTTCTGTGCCATGCTTGTACTGTCACCTTTACTGTTACATCATCTTGACCTGTGGAAGTTTCCAATATCACATCCCCAAACTTATTTTCTATGGTGATAAGAGATGTCTTGTCAATTTTACTAAAAGTTTCTTTAGTTACTTTCTCTTGCAGATTAGGATGCTGTGCAAACCCAATTGAAGTGAAAATAAAGAATAAGAAAATTGTGTTATATATTATATTGTTTTTTGTCTTCATGATTCCTCTCTGGTTTTGTAGAGTTGATAATAATTTCCATTTGTTTGTTAAGTAGCTCGATTTGAAGCTCAAGGTTGATCACCATTTGTTTTCTTACAATTTCTGGTTCAGCACTTTCCGAAGCTTCTCTTTTCAATGCTTTGTAATTCTTTTGTAAGTGTTTTAACTGTACATTAAAATCGTCGAGCAGTTTGATGTCTTCAAAGTTCAAAGCATTGATCTGCATTTTCTTATTAGAAATAAGAGACATGTAGTAATCTTCTGCTTGTTCCCATTCTTCATTTTGAGGTTGAGTCGGAATAGTATTCTTTCCGGTATTGAAATTACTATTGCCAAACCATCCGATGCCTACACCAATGATCAATATCGCAGCAACTGACAGCCATTGTCTGCTAAATAATAGTTTTACTTCTTTTGTGTTTGTTGGTGTTTCTTTCTTTTGGTCCTCTTCATCCAATGCATTTTCGATTTTATCCCAAAGGCCTTTGGGAGCATCAAATTTATCAAAAGATGAATTTTCAATCACATCATCAATGCTGTGCTCATGAATAGGCTCGTCTTGCAGTTCTTTTTCAATCCTCGACCAAACTTGGTCAGAGGGTTGGTGATGTTCTTTTATATCGGATCTTAAACGCACTACTTCTCTTTCAAGGTTGTCGTTTAAAATTTCTTCAAATCTTTGATTACATCCATTAGAGGGGGTTAAAACATCTAACTTTCCTCTATTTTCTAGGATGAATTTTTCAATTTTATCCATGGTAAGAGAATTTAGAGTGATACTTTTAAAATATCTTTCAGTTTCTTTTTAGCTCTGCTGTATTGTGATTTGGACGCAGATTCACTGATATTCAAAATTTGAGATATTTCCTTATGGTCATATCCTTCTAACAAATACAAAGAAAAAACAATACGATAACCGTCAGGTAAGAGTTGAATAGCTTCTCGAATTCTATCAATATTCATGATCAGATCAATGTCTTGGTCTCCGTCATTATCCTCTCTGTCTGGGATGCGGCCTTCTTCCATTTCAACAAGTTCAAGACGTCTCTTTTTTACATGGTTTATGGAGTGGTTGACGACAATCCTTTTTAGCCAAGAGCCAAATGATGAAGTACCTTTGAATTGATCTAGATTTCTAAAAGCACTAAGGAAGGCCTCTTGTAGTATGTCTTCCGCTTCTTCAAGGTTATTGATGATGCGGACACATATGTTATACATTGCTTTTGAATATTGCTGATAGAGTTCAAATTGAGCTTTTCTATCACCCTCTTTGCATCTTTCTATTATCGCTGTCATAAGTTTTTCTTTGTTTACCTTAAAGACAGCGTAAGATACCTAGGGTTGCATGAAGAATTAAAAAAATAGTTTACTAATTACAATTTTTGCACGTTCCTAGTATTAAGTAGTTGGTTTCTTTTGCAGTGTATCCGTTTGGAAGTTGCATAGGAGTAATTTGCAAGTCATCCATACATTCAGTGTTGCCACATACTTGGCATTTGAAGTGTACGTGATCATGACTATGATGTGTACTTGAGCAATGATCGGTATTGCACATCGCATATTTTACAATAGAGTTTTCATCAATCACTCTATGGAGAATACCTTTTTCTATAAATGTTTTTAGAGTACGGTAAATTGTTGCACGGTCACACAGTCCTGTCAATTTTTCCTCAATAATATTTTCGCTCAATGCAATTTTACTATCCATGAAAATATTGATAATACTAATTCTTCCGTTCGTTCTACGAAGTTTATAATCGTTTAAAATATCTATCGCTTCTGTACTCATAGTACAAAATTAATTTATAGATGAATAAATACATATTCTCACTCTGAAAATTTTGTTATTAATGAGCTTTAATAACAAAAAAAGCCTTACAACCAATAAGATAAAGGTGTAAGGCTTTCTTTTTTATTATCTGAAAAGTACAATTAGAGTACCTTAATTTAGTCGATTAACGAACCAGACCTAACAACGAAAGATTCGCAGAATGCATTAAAGATAGGTACATTGTCGATTTCTAGCGCTGCACCAATTTCTTTAATTTTCTCCAATTCTACTTCCGTGATAGCTCTTTCATTAAGTAAATCATCATCTTCTTCCATAAATAAGAAAGAGATAAACTTCACAAAGATGAAAGGAGCGTTCAAGATATCTCTCTTAAGGTCACCAGTCAATGATTCAGGGTTCTTCAACGTTTCCAATACAACATTATTCTCTTTTAGAGAAGAGTGCATCGTTAGTTTGATCAACTTGTAAAAACGATTCTCCCACTCAGAGAAGTTGTACGAAAGGTATTTTAATGCAGGAGCAAGAGGGTCATTTTTTTGGAAGAAACTTCTTCTTGAAAGCTTACGGGCTTTTCTTCTTAAAGTAATTTCTTCGTAATGACTTACACTGCCGTTGGCTAAAGCAATACCAATAGATGGAGTGATTAAAATGATGGAAATGAAATCATCATCACTTAGATCCATAAATGCAGGGTCCACTTTTAAGAAATCCTTCTTAAGGGTTTGCATTTCATTAAAAAAGTCTGCGTCTCTTACGAGCGTAATTAACTCACTACCTGTAATCATTTATCTATAGTTTAATTTTATTGTAAGTACTCAAGTATTAAAAGTAAAAGATGTTCTGTTTCTAATTATTTAAGTACTACGCTAAAAAATGCATGAATGTTCTTGTAAAAGTTTAGTGAAGCATGTAATCACAAAAACAATAATAAGAATTAATATGAACTACTCAAGTTTTTGGTCTTGATAATTTATTTTTTCTTCTCCTTTGGTGCTTTGTCTTTTTTACCAAAAACAGAGAAGTGAACATATCTCTTAGGGTGTGCTTGGAAATCGATAAATAATGAATCCAAGTCAGCCATTGTTCTCACCATTTGATCATGAAGTTCTCTTTCTGTAAGAAGAGCACCCACTGTTCCATTTGGATCGTTTACGTTTTGCAAAGTAGTGTTTGCAGAAGCCAGTAATTGTTGAGCTTCTTTTACGGTTTGAGCCAATGGTGCGTCGTTTAATGAATCAGCTAGGTGATCCATTTTAGCTAAAATAGGTTCCAGTTTCTTAGATGCAGCAGCAAATTCACCAGACATCACTTGTAAGTTGGCAAGCGTCTTGTCTAAACCGCCATTATCTACCTTCGTCATAATTGACTTAGCAGACATCAATGTAGAATCAGCAGTTACACCTGCTACTCTAAATTGTGACATCATGAGTTTGGCAGAATCAAGAGTACCTTCCAAACTGGCAAAAAGTGGATCCATTTTTTCAACAATAGCGGCCACCATACCATTTTCTACACCACCAGCAATTGTGCTTTCTGGAGTAGCAAGTTCTCCAGTGCCGTCACTTCTTAGGATAATTTGTTTGTCGCCTAACATCCCTTTGTCGGCAATGACAGCAACAGTGTTTTTGTAAATTTTAATATCATCGTTAATATCCAATGACACTTTTACCATATTATTTTGGTTTTGTAATAGCTCCATGCTAGAGACTCTTCCAACTATGTAGCCGTTTATGGTGACATTATTAGAGACTTGTAGGTCTGCGGCACTTGGGTATTCGACATAAAAAGTATTTTGATCTGAAAAAATGTCTATCCCTTTTAGGAAGTTATAGCCGAAGTAAAGCACGAAGGCCGAGATAGTTGCAAAAATACCTACTTTCACTTCGTGTGAAAATTCAACTTTGATTGTGGACACAATTATAATATTTGATTTGAAATCTTATTTGTTCTAATGTAGCTTGCAGCTTAATTATGACATCTCAAATTTATCAAAGAATATCATTTATTCTATATTTCTTTCCATTTTTGATAATGAAGACTCGAAATAATACCTTAAATTTGTCAAATATGACTTTCGAAATGTCATCTGATACATGATCCGTACTTTGTTCAAAAAAATAGATATACTTAATTTTTTGCAAAACCTATTGTTTGGTCTAGTTGGTGCTTTATTTTTTATGATGTTTAGCTCATCGGAAGCAAAAGCTAGCAAATATGCCTTGGAATTGGAAGATGAGGCATATTTTAGAATTTATAATGATACTGCCAAAAGTAGGCAGGCAGCGAGAGAGTTGGCAAATACATTGAATTTGCTTAATGCTGGTGCTAAGAATGAGCTTATATCCAATTATGCAATTGCGATGAAAGCTTTTGCGGATTCAGTCCTTTTTAGAGGTGACAGAGATCTTCAACAAGTACGTGAAGACTTAGCAGAACCAGAGATTGTTGAAAGAATCAATCAACTGAATTCCGCCTTAAAATCCACCGATCCTGAAGATTGGGAAGAAGCGAAAACTTCTGGTGTTTTTGAGGATTTGGACGAAGTAATTTATAATTTCAGTGATCATGAGCTTCCTCCCGAGGACATGATTGAAATATTGGATCTTTGGAAAAAGGAAGGAGATGATGCTATTGCGGGCACTGAAGATGCCTTTGATTTTCCTGTAGAATACACCTCCGATTCCTCCAATTTTGTAATGCGAACCCAAACCATGTACATGGTAGGGAATGCTGAGGTGGAGTTTGGTGAACAGAAACTGAATGCAGGTGATATTCAAATGAACTTTGTGACCCACATTGTAAAAGCCCAAGGTATCCCAGATTCCACAGGTAAAATTGTAGAAAAACCAATTTTCAAAGACGGAGAAAGTACTTTCAATGCCAACGAAATGATCTATAATTATGAAACGCAAAAAGGTCTGATCAAGGGTATTGTGACAGAAGAAAGTGATGGTATTATTACTTCGCAGATTGTCAAAAAAACAGCCGGTCCAGAGATGTATATGGGAGACAACGTTTATACTACTTGTCGATTAGAACATCCACACTTTGGTTTCCGAACGAAAAAATTAAAAGTAGTACCAGAGAAAAATGTAGTTTCAGGTCCATTCTTAGTAGAGCTAAATGAATCCCCACTTCCATTGGGATTTTTCTTTGGCCTTTTCCCTGCAACCACTGATAATACTTCAGGTTTTGTAATGCCTACTTATGGTGAATCTACAGATAGAGGTTTTTACTTAAGAGATGGTGGTGTGTTCTTGGCACTGACAGACTATTTTAACTTAACTGTTTTAGGTACGGCCTATACTTTAGGTGGTTGGGGTTTGAATGTATCTTCTCAATACCGTAAAAGATATGCATTCAGTGGTAATACAAGGTTCTCATTTGTCAATAACTTGTTCCAAGAAAATGATGGTTCCATCACAGTTAGACAAGATTACCAAATCCAGTGGTCACACTCCCAAGAAAGTAAAAAGAACTCTAGATTCTCGGCCAACATTAATATCGCTAACTCAGATTATAACAGAAATAACTCTCAGAATGCGAACGACTTCTTACAGTCATCAATGAACTCATCGGTAAGTTACAGTAATAACTTTACGATTGGTAATGTAAACTTGTCAACAACAGCACAAACGCGTTACCAGCAAAACGTACAGACAGGTGAAGCTTCTTTAACTCCTGAAGCCAGTTTTAACGTGGCACGTACAAGACCTTTTAAATCTTTATTCAAAAAGTCTAATGCCATTTCAGAGATTGGTTTTACTTATAATATGAGAGCATCAGGATCTGTGACGAACAAACCAGGGCAGGGTAGTTTACCTTTTGATGTGATTGGAGCGGAAGAAGATCCTTCGGATGGATTAGATGATTCTGGAAGATACCCTGATTTATTGACCAACTTTGGTGATTATACAGATCAATTCCGATGGGGTATTACACATGATCTTCCTGTGTCAACACAGATGAAAGTGTTGAAATACTTTACACTTTCTCCAAGTTTTAGCTATAAAGAATACTGGCACCCTTTCAAATATGATTATACATTTATCGAAGAGGAAAATGCGGTATTAGTTGATACAACAAACGAATTAACGAGATACCAAGAATATAGTACAGCTGTTGGTTTTAACACCAACATGTTCATGTTCTACAATATGAAAGGAGGATCAGTAATTCGTCATACCATTCAGCCTAACGTTTCCATGAGTTTTAGACCTGATTTTGGTGATCCCACTTTTGATTACTATCAAACGGTGCAGACATCAAACACAGATGAAACAGGCCGTGAAATGTTTAGATCAGAAGGTGGTTTAGTCGGTAAGCCTTCTTCAGGCAGAAGTAGTAATTTAAGTTTCTCCATCAACAACATATTGGAACTCAAATCCGGTAAAAAGGATGAGGAAACTGGGAAGGCCAAAAAGACAATGCTTTTGAATAACTTGCAGATATCTTCTGGATATGATTTTGAAAGAGATTCATTGAATTGGTCTGATATCAATGCAGGTTTTAGAACGACTTTATTTAAAAAGGTAGATGTGTCAGTACAGTCACGTTGGAACCCTTACAAATATGAGGTCATTTCAACTGCTTATGATGAAGAAAAAAAGAAAGAGGTAGTAACAAGCCAATATAAATCTAGAAACCTTCTTTGGGATACAGATGGTAAAATTGCGGACCTGAGTAGTGTGACGGTTTCATTAGGAACAAGATTAGCCCCTAAAGGAGCAAAGAAAAAACAAGAAGAGAAGCTGGATGAATTACAGCCAAGAAACGAGATGGAACGTCAAATGCTTGAGCAGATGAGAAGAAATCCAGACTTGTATCTTGATTTTGATATTCCATGGTCATTATCCTTAAACTATAACCTCAACTACAGTAAAACCGGAGAAGCTGAACCTGTCGTAACTCAGACATTCACTTTCTCGGGGGATGTGTCTTTGACACCAAAATGGAAATTTGCTTTTAGATCAGGTTTTGACTTTAAAGAAGCGGCGTTCTCTTATACTTCTTTCGACATTACAAGAGATTTACACTGTTGGCAATTGACTGCCAATTGGATTCCTTTTGGACCAAGACAGTCTTATAATATTACAATTGCTGTGAAAGCGGCCATGTTGCAGGACTTGAAGTGGGAGAGACGTAACTCATGGATTGACCGTAACGATAGATTTCAATAAGATAGGGTAAGCTAGAAACAAATAAATAGTTTCTAGCCTACTCAAAATCACTTAATAATATGCCTTTTTATCACGACCTTCAGAAAAGTTATCCTAAGGAAACAGAGTCAAGAGTAATTATCCGTTTTCAAGACTGTGACCCTTTCAGACACCTTAATAACTCTAAATATTTTGATTATTTCTTCAATGCTAGAGAAGATAGAGTACCACAATTATATGGCTATAACACCGCCGACATTTATAAAGAATTTGGTACGGGTTGGGTGATCTTTAATCATCAAATCTCTTATTTGAGACCTGCTGCAGTTGGAGAATGGGTTAGAGTAAAATCAAGCATTATTCATGTAGATCACAATTCCATTGTAGTGGAATATTATATGATGAACGATGCAAAGACACAGCTTAAAACGGTTCTTTGGTCTAAAATGAGATATATTGATGCCAATACCGGTAAGAGTACAGATCACCAAGAAGAAGTTTTTGAGTATTTAGATACCATCAGAAATAAAGATGTTGATATTACTCAAACTACTTTTGAAGAAAGAATCACTCAATTAAAAGAAAAGATAACCGGCTAGTCATTAGACTGCCGGTCTTGTGGTTGAAATCGCGTAAGATATTTCTTTGGTAATTTTATCCAAATCGGATGCACTTGTTTTAAGATGCGATAGGATTTCTTTATTATAATTCGTGTCTTGTTCATTAAAAAGCTCCAACAATCCCATTATTCTGCAAAGCGGTCCTCTAACCTTATGCGAATTAATATGGCAATATTTCTCAATAGCCTCATTCTGACTTCGTAGCATTGCTTTTACAGTCTCCAATTCATTGCTCACCTCATATTCAGTACTATTGGTTGAGACTACATCTAAACTATGGTTGATGTTTTGCATAAACATCATTATTTCTCTTTTTAATACATCAATTCTATTGACTCTAGCATTAATACTGCTGATCAATTCATCATGTGTAAAAGGTTTAGTCAAGTAATCATCCGCCATTAAATCCATTCCTCTTCTGATATCCTGTTTATCACTTTTTGCAGAAAGGAAGATAAATGGAATGCCTACAGCCAAAGGGTTTTTTCTGAGCTCTTTTAGAAAAATGTATCCGTTCATTTTAGGCATCATAACATCACAAAGTATAATATCTGGCATTTTATACTCAATAATGTCAAGTGCTTCAAGTCCACTCTGTGCTGCTAATACATTAAAATCATTAATCTCAAGTAAGTCGATAATACTGTCTAATAGATTTTTCTCATCATCAATTACTAATACTGTAGTATCATTGTTATTCATAAACGTTGTACTGTTTTCGGGTAAAAACACTCATAGTCAATTCCAACAACACTACAGTATGTTCAGAAGTTCCTAATGATGACCAATTAATGTAAAAGGAGCCCAATAATATGGACTGAAGTAAAGACCATCTTGGATAAGTTTAATTTTTGCTTTTTGTAGAGAGGTTGAAATAGACTCTCCATCAGTAATGCCACTATAAAAATGCTTCATTAAAAGTGCTGTGGAGTTATCATTAATATTCCATAGCGAAACGATTGAGTTTTTAGCTCCGGCATATTTCAAGGCTCTTGACAAACCAATTAAGCCTTCTCCTTTACTCAGCTTACCCATCCCTGTCTGACATGCAGATAACGTAACTAGATTTACGTCTAAGTCAAGGTTGTAAATATCTGCCGCATAAAGTAGCCCTTCTTGCCCTTTTTCATCCAATAAGTAGATAAAAGACTGATTTGGATGCTCAGAATCAACGAAACCATGAGTGGCAAAATGCAGATAATTGTAGGTGTTGACACTGTCACTTTTCAAGATACTTTTTCGAGCATTTGTATAGGTGAAATTCTCAGCATTCCATCCTTTTGTCTTAAACAAAGCACCAATTTCATTGACTTCAGAAAGTGTTCCGTATAAGCTATTCAACACTTCATGTCCTGAACTGTCTGTGAAAGTAACAGGGGCCCAGCTGGCAAAACTTGGAGTAGATGCTTCTTCTTGTGTATTAGTAAAAGCCAATGTAGCGGAGAAGTTATAATTGACGGCGTACTTGTTGACCAGGAATGGATACTTGTTAAATGGAAGGCTTTTATCGGTGACCTCATCCGTAAGAAGAAGGTCCATAGGGATGTTATTAATTTGTCCATCCAACAGGAATGTAATCTTTGATATTTTCTCTGGGAAAGTAAATGGAAATAGAATAGGAGATAAGTAATTGGTAGACATGATGATGATTTCATCAAAGTTGAATTTCAAACCTGTCTCTAAACTTATGATCTCATCTTTAACATTATCATCAAAAACTTCAGTAAATATTCTAATACTTCCTTTTGTGATAACGAAAATGTATAAAAGTTCTTCTTTTTCTGCAATAAAATAACTGATCAAAGCTTCATTACTGCCAATACTCTCTTGAATTTCACTGTATGTAATATTTTCCTGCTTGTATTTTAATTCATAATACTTAGGATATTCTTTTTCTAAAGCATTGACATGTACTTTCAATTCATTTTGAGTTTTGAATAGTTCTTCTTCTAATCGTTGAATTTCTGAAGGGTTGCAATTCAAAATCTGTTGCTCTAGAGAATTCACTTTTTCGAGCAACAAGTTTTCTTTTTCTAAAAGAGAAGAAGGAATGCCTGAAAATGACTTGGCATTGGTTTCTTGGATCGATTCCAAAAGGGTTGCCGCCTTGCTCCATTCTACAAAATTGAAAGCTTCCTTTACCCATTTGTCTGTATTGATAGAGGCTTTTGACAATGCCAAACATAAAGTAATACCACTTGAATAAATATCATTAGTAATGGCACTGAGGCGAATTTTGTCTGCTTTGCTTCTTTGTGTGGTTCTTACATTCTGAATGGTATGATGTGCAATCTTTAATCCCTCTACACCCACAATTAAGTCGCTCCTTTTAAGTGTTTTCGTATAATGCAGTTTCTCAAGCGCTTCAGCTTTTTTCTGTAACACAACAATATTGATAAAAGGACTGATAAAATCATCTCCTAGAGGTTGACTTCTTATGCTGGGATCATTAAAATTTGTGTTGTTGGCTATCAAAGCCTCCTGATATAATCTTAATGCTTCTTTAGTATTGCCTGCATCAAAGTTTATTTGTCCTTTCTTAAGGAATATATTGGCAATTTCTGGGTGTTTTGCCCCAAAAATGGATTGATATTGAGAAAGGGCCAAATCATAAAACTCAACTGCCAAATCAGGTTGACTGCTTTTGAGATAAGCTTCTGCCATGTTGACATAAGCAAAAGCTACATTGGGGTGATTACTTCCATAGGTTTTTTCCCAAATGTTCGCCGCTTTTTCAAAAGAAGCGATTGCCTTGTCTAAGAAAAAGTTTTTCTGAAAGATGATTCCAATATTGATGTAAATCGAAGCCATGCTAGGATGATCTTCATTGGGGTATACTTCATTATACACTTTAAGAGCTTCTTCATAGTGATATTGTGCTTTGAAGGACTCTGTAGAACTGTATACCAACCCTAAATTTAGATTGATATTCGCTGCTCCAATTTTATCATTGGCATTTTCATTCAATAGCAATGCTTGTTTTAAATAATCTGTAGCATCATCAAGTGCTCCTAATTGCCAATAAGCAATGCCTGTCAAAGAGAAGTTTTCAATTTTCAAAGTGTTTAATAAAGCGGTATTTTTAAACCGAGTTGAAAGCATTTCACCTTCTTCCAATACCTTAATGGCCTCATTAGGGTATCCTTGATTTTGGTATAGAAAGCCTTTTGCATTAAGAATTTCGATATAGGTCATTGATTTTTTCTCAATGTTATCATCAAGAATCTGAAATGCCTTTGTGTAAAGTCCCAGCTGACCATAATTCTTTCCTAGCCAGGCTTTTTTTCTATTCAATATTTTTTTTGATGATGAAGAAGGGATTTTCTGAAGTAAAATAATAGACTTATCGAAGTTGCCGTATTCGTAATAAGTAATGGCACTATCCAGCCAAATATTTTGACCCAATAAAGTGACAGGAAGTAGAAGTAAGTATATAGTATAAAAAAGTAGTTTTTTGTTCATTGTCTTAGAATTGATGTTTTAATAGTAGGTTAAATACGTAATCTCTAGCTAAACCATCAGGGTTGAAAGGACGTTGTTCTGCAGCATAAGCGGCAACGGCTCCCATACTAAAATGAGGAGTGAAATTATAACTGCCCTCTATAAGCACATTTAATGCAAGCCCAAGAGAACGTTCAAACTCATAATTCCCATTATTAAGGCTCTCCACATAAGCATTTTCTAATTTATAAATTCCTAGTACAGAAGGTGCGACTGTCCATTTTGAAGTTCTTAAAGTATACTTCAAACGGGCAGATACGTCTGATTTACGGTCTAGGTGACGAGTGGCCGGGTACCAGTTCTGCATCCATTTGTAATTAGGTTGTTCCGCCCAATAATCCGGGTCGTACTCATGCTTAGTGGCAGTATTAAGCGGGTGTTGGTATCCTACAGAAAGGTGCCATGCTTTGGAAGAAACGGCAATACCAATGAGTGCATCATAAGTACCTAGTGAAGTATTGAAGTACATTGGCAGAGGCAAACCGTTGAGAGTAGCATCAGCATCTGATGTCGGAATCTTGGCACCAATCACCGTTGATACTTGCCATTTGTCTGTTTGAAGAAGGGCGTAACTATACGCCAAAGTAATATCACCAATACCGCTTGTGGTGGTGAGTGGGCTCTCCTTCATAGCGTAGTTTGTTTTGATCTGAAAACTATTTCTCCTGTTAAGGTGATAGTTGATCGCTACGCCAATACCTTGGTCGGTATGATTGTCTTTATAGATTTGAGTATAAAGTAGGTAATCAATCGTAAATTTATTTTCAAAATACGAAAGGTTTTCACCGTCATTTTCGGGGTTCAGTGCTCCAGTAGTACAGATGCCTGCATCACTGCAACCTTGTGCAAAAATTAGGTTATGGTGAAATAATAGAAGAGCGGAAATAATCGCAAAAAAATTCTTTGTCATCAATGAAAAGAAAGTAAATAAACAATGTTTTTTGATAAGAGAGTTATTAATTTAGTGTTTTGAGCTAACAGAAAAACACTTATTCCGTAATATATGCCTAATTTCTTGAAATCAATATTTTTTTTAAAGGTCTTTATTGTCATCAGTACAATAACGTTGGCCCAAGAAAAGCGTTATCCTGCTTTTTTTAATGCTTCAATGGATGATTTACATTGGGTAGACTCAGTTTGGAGTTCTTTGAGCGAGGATGAAAAAATTGCACAATTATTTATTGTGCCTCACTACACTTCCAACAGTTATAGTGAGGTGGAAGATCTTGTAGAAAAATACAACGTGGGCGGTGTTATCTTCTTTAAAGGAAGGGCAGAAACGCAAATCAATGCCATCAACAAATTGAATAAAGTAGCCAAAACACCTTTGGTGTATACCTTGGATGCTGAATGGGGATTAGGCATGCGTTTACCAAAAGATGGAATTTCTTATCCTTATGCCATGACTTTGGGTGCAATTGAAAATGACTCGTTGATATATGAAATGGGTGTCCAGATGGCGGAACAATTAAAAAGAGTGGGAGTGAGTGTTAGTTACGGCCCTGTGGTGGATTTGAATAATAATCCACTGAACCCAGTCATCAATTACAGGTCTTTTGGAGAGAACAAAGAAAAAGTAGCTTCAAAAGCCATTCAATATATGCATGGTCTGCAATCTCAGAATGTTTTAGCCGTAGGAAAGCACTTCCCCGGACATGGAGATACTAGTGTAGATTCCCACAAAGATTTGCCAGTAATTCCTCATGATGTTGCTCGTTTGGATTCCATGGAATTGTATCCTTATAAAAAACTGATTGAAGCAGGAGTAGGAGGCGTAATGACTGCACATTTGAGCGTGCCAGTATGGGATGAACAGCCTTCTTCATTATCTCCCAAAATCATTACTGAAATACTGAGAGATTCTTTAGCATTTAACGGGTTGGTTTTTACAGATGGTATTTTGATGAATGCCATTACAAAACGATTCAAGAACTATGGTAAGGCAGATGCAAAAGCCTTGGTGGCAGGGAATGATGTAGTGGAGTTTACCAATCATATTGGAGATGCAATTGATGCCGTAAAAGATGAGATTGAAGCAGGAAATATCACTTGGGAATCCATTGACGATAAAGGATGGAGAGTTCTTTTGATGAAAAAGTGGGCAGGTTTACATCAGCCTCAATCCATTTCGACTAAAAATCTTCATGCTGATCTTCATCCCAAAAAAGCTGGAAAGCTCATTCAAAATATTGCCGATGAAGCTGTGACGTTATTACAATATGAAGGAGGGCTTCCTTTGGAAAAGGGCAACGGTAAAGTGGCTATTGTTAATGTTGGCTCAAAGAATTATACCGAAGTTGAAAAAGCATTAAAAGAGCAAGGGTTGGAAGTGGAGTCATTCTTCCTTTCTAAAAGAGCTTCTACAACTGAAGTGAATGCATTAATCAAAAAGCTGAAAAAGTTTGATACGGTCATTAGTCAACTTTCTGGATTTTATATGACACAGGGAGCAAAGGACATTGCCGTAGAATTAGAAAAAGGGAAGGCTTCCCCAGCTATGAGATACCCTTATAAAATTACTTATACTCAAATCAAATATATAGAGCAAGCACGTTCACTGCCACAACACTTTACAGTGGTCTTGGGTAACGCGTACGTACTTCGTTCATTTCAAGGTATAGAAAAACAAAACAGTGTGATTCTTACTTATCAAAATTCAAAAGCACTTCGAAAAGCAGTGGGCAAGTTGATTGTGGGTAAAATTCAGCCGAAAGGAACTTTGCCGGTCACTATTGATAAGAGATATAAGGAAGGAATATCTTTTAAATCTTTTGAAAACCCAAATATTTAGTTCATTACAATTTGTATTAGTACTTAATACTGAAAAAATCACAGCAATGTATAAAGATATTTTAATCCCGTTTCTATTCATCTTGAATTTTGCTTGTACAGCAGAAACGAAGACTACTGCAATCAAAGAAGAGAAAGAAACGGTTCCTGAAATCGTAGTTGGTGCTGAACAGACTGAAGCTTATTTACCATTTTTAAAAGATAAAAAAGTGGGAGTTTTGGTCAATCAAACTTCTATTATAAAAGGACAGCATTTGGTGGATTCTTTGGTGGCTTTAGGAGTCAATATTCAAATGATTTTTGCACCTGAACATGGCTTTAGAGGAAATGAAGATGCGGGCGCCCATGTGGATGACGATATAGATCCTTCTACAGGAATAAAAATATTCTCCATTTATGGGAAAAATAAACGCCCATCTCCTGAACTATTGCAACAGGTGGACCTTGTGATTTTTGATATTCAAGATGTGGGTTGTCGTTTTTATACTTACATCAGTTCAATGCACTATATGATGGAAGCATGTGCTGAGGCAGGGAAAGAAATGCTGGTCTTGGACCGTCCAAATCCTAACGGGATGTATGTTGATGGCCCTGTTTTAGATCTGAAGTTCAAGTCATTTGTTGGGATGCACCAAATTCCAATTCTACATGGACTGACAGTAGGAGAGCTAGCACAAATGATTAATGGTGAACAATGGCTGAGAAATAAAACGAAGTGTGAATTGAAAGTGATTCCAGTCAAACATTATGATCACTCTATGCCTTTTAGTTTGCCAGTAAAACCATCTCCTAATTTGCCGAATGATCAGTCCATTTTACTCTATCCCTCTCTTTGCTTTTTTGAGGCTACTCCGGTTAGTATTGGCAGAGGAACTTCTTTTCCTTTTCAGGTGATTGGTTATCCGAATCAAAAATTAGGAGGATTTGAATTTACACCGAAAGCTACTCCTGGCGCCGCTTCAAATCCAGTTTTAAAAGATCAATTATGTTATGGAGAGGATTTAAGAACCATGGGAAAAGGTGGATTACAGCTTTCTTATATCATTAATTGGAATGAGAAATTTAAAGCTGAAGAAGGAAAAACGGTCATCTCCAAGAACAAATGGATGGACCTTCTATGTGGAACAGATCAAGTTAGATTGGCCCTGAATGAAGGGAAAACCGAAGCTGAAATAAAAGCTGTCTGGAAAGAGAAATTAGACGATTATAAATTAATGCGAAAGAAATATTTACTTTACAAGGATTAGTACATTAATTATGATCAACTTTAAATCAACATTTTTAACGGCTCAATACATGAAATTCTTAACGCTTTTCCCTTCAACACCAACGGGAGCTGAACCCAACTAATTGAGTAAAAAGATTGATCTGTAAGTTCAGGTATTAGCTTTGTTTACTCCTCTTTTCAAGATACAGTTGTTCAACTTTCTCTCTAGCCCAAGGAGTTCTTCTCAAAAACTTCAAGCTTGATTTAACGGATGGGTTGTTGTAAAAGCAATTGATTTGAATTCTATTGTAAAGTTGTTCCCAACCATAATAGTCCACTAAATATTCTACTATGTCATAAAGTTTTACACCATGCAAAGGGTTATTAGGCTGATCTTGTTTTGTATTTTCCATTTTGCAAATGTAAAAAATTAATATGGAGTAGTTATTATTTCATTACTCATTGTTGATAAGAGCATGTTTGAAATATCTCTTTTTATAAAAATAAACTAATTGATATGAACTTAAATCAAATTACTGTTCCCACTTTAGACGTGAGAAAGGCCATCACATTTTATCAGAAACTGGGCTTAAAGCTAATTGTACATACCTCAGATGACTATGCTAGATTTGAGTGCGAAAATGGAGCCTCTTTCTCATTACATCTCGTAGATCAACTTCCACAGGGTAACGGTATTTATGTCTATTTTGAATGTGAAAACCTAGACGAAAGAGTAAAGGAATTACTTGCTCAAGGTATTGAGTTTGAGATGATGCCCACAGATCAGACATGGCTTTGGAGAGAAGCCCGCTTGAAGGACTTGGATGGAAATCAGATCATCTTGTTTTTTGCCGGTGAGAACCGTTTGAATCCGCCTTGGAAATTAAAATAATTCATAGCTTTCTAAATGAATTGTATATTTCAAACTGACTGTTTTTAATACATTCTATAATAAGTACTGTGACAAAAGAAATGGGAACTTTTTTACGTTCAAAATGCCACTTTCTTTTGTCACAGTACTTCGGAAGAAATCATTGCGTGGATGTTATATCGCAACATCCACGCGAATCATCAAAGGTTCCTAAAAAATAACCACACCAGCCCCTAAAGCAAATCCATTAAACCCAACATCCACAATCTTGGTGTTTTGGTACCCTGCTTTCAAGTAAAAGTTTCGAAGGTATACCTTTAGGTCAAGATGAATCTCTTGGAATTTAATATCCTCATCAAAGGTGCCGAAGTGCCATGTGAAATATAAACTAACAGGTTTTGCAATAAACAACTCTGTTCCAACATTGTAATTATGCCCCGTATATGCATCATCAAGTGATAGTGTGGAAAGACCGATTCCTAACCAAATATTCACGGCTTCTTCATTAACAAGATGGTAAGTGGCATTGAGGTGATACATATTCATTTTTTCTTTGGTATCATCTATTTCTTCCCTCAATAAGTTTCCTCTAAGGTTGAAACTGAATTTAGGACCCAAATTGAGTTGTGCCATACCATTAAAGCCTTTAATAGTTTCTGATTCAGTATAATAATTACCTTCGAGGATGAAAGTGGTGTGAGCAGAATATTCAAAACTTCGAACTGTATTTCCGGCATAGCCATCAGCAAAAGGGTATTTCAGTAGCTTCAAAGGAGGCTTTATTTGATCATGAAGCTGGGGATTTCTATAAGAAGAAGAGTCATAACCTGTATTTATAGTTGTTTCTGAAGGTACTACTCTTCCAGTATTCGCGAGGCTTGAGTTTTGTCTTGTCGCCGCCCTTCTTAAAATTTCAAACACAGCTTCGCCAGCCTTATTATTGAGTTCGTTGTCACTTACTTTTTCATAAGGTCTTTCTTTTTTTTGTTTTACACTTTTCTTTGCTTTTTGAATTTTACTTTGGGCATAAAGAGGAGTGCTGATAATGAAGAAGAAGAGAATGATACTGAGTTTCATAGAGTATAAATTTTTAGTTTTCTCTATGACATATGAAATTTAAAATCAGACTCTTAAGAAATTGTAAAAAAAGAATTGAAATGTGAAAATAGGTTTTTCGGTGAAAGGGTTAGTGGTTATCGTGTTGTAAACTGAGTTGTTTTTCAGGTTGTTAAGATCAAGCTTTTAAGATTGGTCACCTAATAGGTTTTGATGTGTGAATGGGTATGAAACGTCGAAAGCCCACGGCAAAAGCCGTGAGCATCGAACTAAAATATATCAAACTATTTTAAAAGTGTGATACGATTTCTTTATAATTTGTATCACTAATTTGGAATGGTTTTACTAGTGATTCAACATATTGTACATAATCCTCTAAAGCATACAGCCCCTCTTTATTACTTTTAATCGGTAGTGTTGCAGGGATTTCATTAAACCTAATCTGAATAAATTGTTTCTCTTTTTTCTCTAATAACATCCAAGTAATATTGGTGGCCATCATGGCATAATCACTCGCTGACCAATCAATGTGCAATACATTGTTTGATTTTTTATTGGCATTATTAAGATTTAAGTAAACCAACAAAGGAAGTGTAGTTTCAGCATGTGCAAAATTAAAATAACCTTGATAATCCAGTTTGTTTTCTGATGCCAGCTTCAATTGATTGGTTAGGTCCATCAACAAACCAATGGAATTAGAATAGGAGGTGTTACGCTTTGGAAACCCTGGGCCTTTTTCATAAAACGTCTCAATGTCGCCTACCTTTGCTAAAAGCTTTGTTTGCTCATGTGTGAAAATCATAAAATCAGGGCGTTGATTTTCAGGAATAGCAAATGATATTTTAAAGCATTCGTAAAGTGCCAAAACAATATCCATCTGAGAACTTATAGCTTTTTCATCATTGCCATTTAAGTAAAAGACGTCATCGTTTTCAAATTGTTCTAGAAATTCCTTTTTGAAATATCGAGGCAGAACACTTGTTGCTATTTTACGGTACTGATCCGAATTAACAATATCATTGATTTGATTCAGCCAAGCAGCGGAATCTTTATAAGCTTTGTATTTTGGAGTGATTTTATGGAAGCGAAGCAGGGGGTCATTTCCTTTTTCAAAATCATATTTTTCCCAATTATCCTGTACACCTTCTGCTTTTAAACCTCTAATGAAAGAAGCTCTAGAGTTTTGAGCACGCGATTTATAAGTGGCATTTCCTACCAATTTATTGGAAGATTTGAAGAATGCACTGTCCAATTGATACAACCTTTTTGCCATATCAAAATGCTCTTGACGGCCTAGTTGTGTAAGTCTTCCATAACGACCAAACTGCAACATAGTCAGCTCCTTAACTTCTTCTAAAAGTTTTTGACCTGCTTCCGTTAATTGTTGTTTATGATTGGCGTCATTCATCAAATTGAACAAAGCAATATCCTCATTGGGACTGCTCATAAACCTAGAGCCATGTCTTGCTACATGAGCAATAAAAGATAAATTATAGTCTTCCGGTAATTCAACATTCTCAATTGGTGTAATGTAGTTTTGTTTAGATCCTAGGTGCCATTTTACTTCTACCACCCTGGAGGAGTTTTCAACTTTCTGACAAGCTATTGGGGAGAATAAAACTAGAATGACAAGAAAAGTTGATTTTAGATATTTAATCATTACTGTAAGGTAGATTTTAATTAGTGACACAAAAATGTAACATTGATATTACTAATGCATCATTCTAATGTTAGTTTATAGTTAATAAGTCTTTAGGAATCAGTTTAATCCTTGATATGTTAAATAATTATTGTGAAAACTATCGTTTTTTGTTTCTAACTCTCTATTTATCAATTGAAATTGGGTGATTTGCTGTTGGTTGTAAGTGTTAAAATTACAGTATTACCTATTGATTTCTTTATCCAAGAGCAGAAAAGACCTCCTTTTATTCGCCCTATGTTTTTGTGTTTGAATAAAGACCACAATGAAGTAATAAAAACGAGCTCATATGTACAAGTTGTAAGTGCTAGCGTGTACATGTTGCAAGTGCTAGCATGTATATTTTGTAAGTGCTAGCGTGTACATGTTGTAAGTACTAGCATGTACAAGTTGCGAGTGCTAACTTGTATAATGAGTTCAGATACTTACGACTTTTGCAATTTAATAGTATTAGCTAAAGGATGAAAAGTACATTTTGAATCGTATAAACAAAAAAGCCCATCTCAGAAAAAGAGATGGGTTTTAAAAAAGCAATTAATTTATGCAAACTATATTCAGCCGATCAGTTCTTTCCACCACCAAAGTGGATAGCAGTTCCTAAGCTCAACGTCGAAATGTTATTGCTTCCTTGCAGATTCAGAGATTCCCATTCCATACGGATTTCAAATGTATCTCCGAGCAAAACACCCGCACCTAGTCCCCACATAAAAGAAGTATCTTTTTCCAGACTGCTGATTTCTGGATATCTATTGTCATATTGGCCAAAAAAGGCACCTGCTTTAGCAAAACCAAATACTGGCCCAATATGAATTGTTCCTTTAGCAGCAACATCCCAACCAGTAATCGAAGTTTCATAAGGGACATCATTGGCAACAGTAGAAGCTGTGCCCACACTTCTATAACCACCCTCAATACCAAGGAATTTATTCCCTAAACCACCGTAGACTTTCCAGCTTCCAGTGTTGTCGTCTACCTTAAAACTGTTGCCATTTATATCATTTAAATTTTGGTTGATAAAAGAGTTACCTCCTGAGGCTCCCACATAAAACTGTGCTTGAGCATTCACAGAGAAAAATAATAATGTACCTAGTAAAAAGAATAAATGCTTTTTCATGAATTAATATGATTTAAATTAAAAATTATAACCTCTTTAACGGTGATGTCGAGAGGAGTTTTATATAAAATTCAACTGTAAAACATAAAAATCTGACTATTGTGATAGTCAATTAGTAGTTGATACATTAAGCAATAAATTACCTTTCATGTTGTCATTGGGTGAATAAAGCAATCTCTTCAATTTGACGTGACAGTACTTCTTGTTTTTCAGTGATCAATACAAAAATGGTTTGTCCATTCGTATTCAATCCAATAATTCGTTCCTGTTTTTCCTTTATATCATCAATAATACGTTGGATTTGGTCTAAAGCATTTTCATCGATATTGATCTCCTTCACTCTGTCTTTAATAAATATATTTTTGATAATGGTTTTGTACATCACTTCTACTTCCTTCATCCTATCATGAGTGGCAGTTGGCATTTCTTTATCCAATCTTAATGCAGTAGTTTCCAACTGATCATTATGATACAGCTGAATCAATGACTGTCTATGGATATTAAAGTAATTAAAAAGCTGACACCTTCTAACTTTTGTCAGTTCCTCCAAACGTTTCAACTCTTCACGGACTTGCCCCAATTGCTTATACAGTTCTTCCGTTTCCGAGATCATTAACTGTCCCTTTTCCACCTTTGCAATTGAATACCCATTGAGCTTTAATAAATGCTTTAACTGAGGCGTATTTAGCACACCGTTAAAAGTATAGCGTGCACGTTCAAGAATTTTTCTCTCATTTAACTTTGAAATTGACATGATATGCTGTTTAAGTAGTTCGCTTAAACACTACAATTCATCATTGACATAGGATTCAGCATCAAAATACATTGATTTTCAGATAGGGGATATGAATACGTTGAAGCAAAATGTATGAATCTTTGTGCAGTGAGAATAAGCTTAGTTTTTGAAAAAATTAATTCCATTGATACAATCAATGTACAGTAAGATTAGCTGTTTTTTGGGAAAATGTCAAACTAAATTGTGATTTTGTTGAGAAAAAGCAATTCATGCAGTAATATTAATGTACTCCTAACATCAATAAAATATGGACACCCTCAACGAATCCCAACGCTCCTACAACATGTCTCAAATCAAGTCAAAGGACACCAAACCCGAGATGATTTTGAGAAAGTTTTTACATGCAGAAGGGATTCGTTTTCGGTTACATGGAAAAAGTAAAGGAGAGAAGTTGCCTGGAACACCAGATATCATTCTTCCAAAATATAAAACCGTGATCAATGTAAATGGATGCTTTTGGCACGGACATCAAGATTGCAAGTACTTTCGATTACCGAAGAGTAGGGTAGATTATTGGGAATGGAAAATTAGTAGAAATCGAGCAAACGATATATTGAATAAACACAAACTCATAGAAATGGGCTGGAATGTGATTACGATTTGGGAGTGTGAGATTAAGGAGAAAAGGGAGGAAACGTTTGATAATATTTTGTCTGTTCTTTATAGTATTAGGTAACAAACGTTCTTTCCCTAAAATTATTGATTAATAATTTTGGTTATGTCGATAATAGTCTGTTGATTTAAATTTAAAGCTTAACGAGTTTTACCTAAAATAAGTTGATTAAAACGATATTCTCCGTTTTAGAGAATAAGTATTTAAGAACTCAAAAATTAATAACCTTATCTAAGAATTGCTATGGGATTTTTTAGCTGGATCACTCAAGACACAAAAAGAAGTGTAGCCAATGTACACTCTTCAAAAGAAACATTTCCAGTTTATTTGTTGGATGATAAAGGAAATATTTGGAAAGAAAATCATTATAACGGTTATGGTGATTTTCGAGGAAAGGACTATTTTGAATTGTTGGCTGAAATGAACGGCTTTACTGAGCAAGATGCAGTAGAGAAAAATTGTGAACTCAGAGATCTTGGTATTTTTATTAAAGGGGAAAATATCAAATATCCAAATATCGTAGAAAACATTCTTCTCTGGAAATGGAAAAATGAAGAACCCAAGAGTTGTTATGATCAAGGGTTCTTTTATGATTAGTATTTAACCCTTTAAGTTTTTGATGAAGCTACTAATTTCAGTAGTGGCTTTTAATAGTTCTTCTTTTGTATTAAAAATAGAATAAGAAAATCTTAGGCTTGAAAATGCATCGTCATTATTTAAGTTCATAGCTTTTAATACATGAGAAGGTTCAATAATTTCTGCCGTACAAGCTGAACCAGAACTAAAAGCGATAGAATTTTCGAATTTTCTTAATAGAAGGTTGCCATCAATTCCTTTAAAGTTAACGTTTGAAATATTTGGAAGCCTTTGTGTATTTGCACAGTTTATCGAAGCACATTCTAGTTGTAATAAATTACTTTCAAATTCTTTTTGAAAAGTGGTTAAGACCTTAATATTCTGTTCTAGGTTTTGATGTGATAACTCACACGCTTTTCCTAACCCTATGATGTTGGAGATATTGTAGGTGCCTGATCTGAATGAGTTTTGTTGCTGACCACCATGGATTTGAGGACTGATTTTTATATCTTTTTTAAAAAGAAGACCACCAACACCTTGGGGACCATGAATTTTATGTCCAGAGAAGGTTAGTATATCTATATTACTATCATTTAAAGTAATGTGATATTTACCTACTGCTTGTGTTGCGTCAGTCATAAATAATGTATTTCTTTCATGACATATTTTAGCAATTTCATTAATTGGTTGAAGCACTCCTGTTTCATTGTTTGCAAACATGATGCTTACTAGAATAGTTTCATCTGTTATAGCATTTTCAAGGTCTTTTAAACTAATTAGTCCATTTGAATCAACATCTAAATAGGTGATCTCGGCTCCAATATCTTCTAGAAACTCACAAGTATCCAAAACTGCTTTATGTTCAGTTTTACAAGTAATAATATGTGAGCCCTTTTCGTAATTACTTTGAAAAACACCTTTTATGGCTAAGTTTATTGATTCTGTTGCACCTGATGTGAAAATGGTATGGTATTGATCAGAACAGAATAAGGATTCAACTTGTTTGATGGAATGATTTAATTTATTCTTTAGATTTTTACCATATATATGTGTACTTGATGCATTACCAATATGATGTTTGTATGTATCATTTATAACTTCTAAAACTTCCTTATGTATTGGAGCGGATGCAGCACTGTCTAAATAAATCATAATGTTATTTGAACGCATGTATATTACGTCCTTCTTTTTTATTTTTGCAACAAAATACAATATGCATTTCTGCGAATATAATCGTATTTTTGGTGTTTGTCATTAAGAAAAATCACAAGATGAAATATAAATTTAGTGGTCATGAAACTTTTGCCTGTAGAGCACTATGGCTAAAGAAGGGAATTGACTATGTATTACAAGAAAAAGCTTTTAACTCAGAGGAGTCGATTATTGATTTGGGTGTGGGTAAAAATATGGTTACATCCATTAGTTTCTGGTTAAAAGCTTTTGGCTTAATGACTGAAGACAATAAACTAACAGAGATAGGTAGAAGTATTTTTTCTGAGGATGGTTTTGATCCATATATAGAAGATATTGGAACTTTATGGCTGTTACAATATTTAATTGTAAAACAAGAGTTTGCTTCTATTTATCCAATATTATTTATTGATTATAGAAAGGAAAAGAAAGAGTTTACCATAGATTCTTTAAAAGAGTATCTAGAGCTAAGGCTTGAAAAAGATCAATTTACTTTGAATCCTAAATCTTTGGAGAAAGATATTCGAGTTTGTTTTAAAAATTATCTTGTAGAAAAAAGTAGTAAAACGAATATCGAAGAAGAGTATTCTAACGTTTTATTAGATCTTGAATTAATATATAAAATCCCAAGAACCGAAAATGGTATTTCTTTTTACCAGTTAAATATTACAGATGGTAAAAGAGTCCCTAAATTAATTTTTCTTTATTGCTTATTAGACTTTATTGGAGAGGAGAGAGCAATCAATATGGAAAGTATTGAAAAACTTTTAGGTGGAGCTTTTGCAATAACAAAAACTGGAATTTTTCAGATAATAAATGAGTTGACTGAACTTCATCCTGACAAACTTGTTTATACTGAAGATGGAGGTTTGAAGCAATTACAGTTAAAAGAAGATTTAGACAAAGATGCTATCCTTAGGGAGTATTACAATGGAAAATAACACAATTCAAAACAACTTTAATGTATCTACAAATATCTTAAGAGATACAGATGTTGATATCAAATATATTGTTACTCCTAATGCAAAAAGTATTTTTGATAGGATTATACAGAACTATACATCAGGTGTAAAATCATTTAATATAATTGGGTCTTATGGTACAGGTAAATCTACATTTGCTTGGGCTTTTGAAAAGAACCTCTCCAATCAAATTAATTTCTTTGGTGATCAATTAAGTTCTTTGCCGGTTGATAGTTTTGAATTTATCAAATTTGTAGGGGAGTCGACTTCTTTTAAAAAATCTTTTATTCAGTTTTTGGAATTAGCAGACGATGCAACGGATAAAGATATTTTTGATGCTTTGCGTAAAGTTTATGCTAAGACCAAGAAGAATAACCAAGGACTAATTATTTTAGTTGATGAGTTTGGCAAATATCTTGAATATGCTGCTAGCCATAATGCAAGTGAGGAATTATATTTTATTCAACAAGTAGCTGAGTTTTGTAATACTCGTACTAGAAATACAATGTTTATTACAACATTGCATCAGAATTTTTCTAGCTATGCATCGGGTCTTACTTTAGAACAGAAGCAAGAGTGGGATAAAGTTAAAGGAAGAATAAAAGAGCTTGTTTTCAATGAGCCAATTGAACAACTTTTATTTTTATCAGCCCATAGGTTAAAAGAACGTTTTACAGGTGATGAAGGAAAAATAAATCAGATTACTGATTTATTGAGTGAACATAAAGTCACCGATAAGAATGATAAAATAAACAGAGAGCTTGTAAAAGATATATTTCCTCTAGATTATTTTTCAGCTGAGATTTTAGTAAAATCACTTCAACGTTATGGTCAAAATGAAAGGTCTTTATTTACATTTTTAGATGTAGATGATTCTAATAGTATCTATCGTTTCCCATCTTTTGATGTGCCGTTTTATAATTTAAGTAATGTCTATGATTATTTGGCAGACCATTATGAAACAGCTCTATGGACAAAATCTAACCCAAATTTAACAAAATGGAATATTCTAAAATATGCCTTAGAAAAGGTAGAAAGTAGAGTAAACCAAGAATATGTCAAGGATGCATTGAGTTTTGTAAAGGTAATTGGACTGATTAACATTTTCATGCATCAAGGGGGAAATGCAAATTATGATTTCTTAAAAGAGTATGCAGAACTTTCTTTAGGAATCACAAACGCTGATCAGATCCTTCAAGAATTAGAAAAGAAACATATTATTAGATATGTGAACTATGCAACAAGATATGTTTTTGTTGATGGTACAGACATTGATATTGAGCAAGAATTATTGAATGCTTCTCAAGAAGTCGATCAGATTGAAGATGTAGTTTCTAGGATCAAAGAGTACTTCACATTTACTTTTTCTTTTGCAAAAAAGGCTCAATACGAAACAGGTACACCACGAATATTTGAGTATGTAATTTCTAAAAAAGTTGAATCAAGTTTAGTTGCTGAGGGAGAAATTGATGGTTTTATCAATTTAGTTTTCAATAAAGATCTAAATGAAAAGCAACTTATAAATGAAAGCAAAATAAATCAATCTAATACTGTATTTGTTTGGTTCAAAGATACAATTGAGATACTGAACACATTATATGAGTTAGATAAACTAAAATATCTGAAAAGAAAGCATTCGGATGATACCGTTGCAGTAAGAGAATTAGATGACCGTTCTGTTGTAGAGCTACAAAAGTTAAACTTCCAAGTAAAGGAGGGCTTATATGATACTTCTAAAACAGATTGGTACTACAATGGAGCTAAAAAAGATATTAATTCATTAAGACAAGCTAATATCTTACTTTCAGAGGTAATTAGTGAGATTTATCCAAATACACCAGTCTTAAGAAATGATTTATTCAATAAACATAAAATTAGTGGTGCAATTGCTACTGCAAGAATAAAATTTATTGATGCTTTTATAGAAAATCAAGGCAAAGAATTATTAGGTTTTCCTAAAGATAAATTCCCTCCAGAGAAATCAATTTTTATGTCTTTACTTCATAATACTGGAATGTATAATAATGTAAAACATATCGTTGAAGCTCCTAAAAAAGACTCACCTTTAGCGGGTGTTTGGAGTTACTCAAATGAGTTCTTAGAAGATGCAAAATTAGAGCGATTACCACTTACTGATTTCATCGAGAGGTTGAAAAAGAAACCTTATAAGTTGAAGCAAGGTTTTATTGATTTTTGGTTGCCTGTTTTCTTGGTATTGAATAAAGATAAGTATGCTTTCTTCAATGAAGGAGGATATGTTCCGGTAGTTGATAGAAGGCTTCTTGACTTAGTTTATAAAGATCCCAAGAAATATTTTATTAAGGCTTTTGATTTTTCAGGAGACAGACTCGAAGTGTTTAATCTTTATAGAGGTATTATTAATTCAGGTGAGATTGATAATAATCCTACAGGAGAGTTGATGATCAACACTTTTGTTCCTTTAATACAGCTTTATAGAAAACTTCCAGATATTACTAGGAATACAAAGAATTTATCTCCAAAAACAATCAATTTTAGAAATGCTATTTCTAATGCGAAAGATCCTGAATCAGCATTGTTTATTACTATTCCGGAGGCTTTTGGATTTGATGCGAATACGTTAATTCAAGAAGGAAAAGGAGAAGAGTTTGTAGAAGCAGTAACTGCATCTATTAATGAATTAATTAGCTTTGAGAAGGTACAGTTAAAAGTCTTTGAGGAAAAACTTTTATCAACACTAGGTTATAAAAATATTCAGTACCCACAATATAGAGAGTTGTTTGAAAACAGATATTCTAGTATTGATGTACAAAAAATCAAGAAGGATAACAGGCTTCACAATTTTTATAAATACGGAACTCAATCTTTAGATTTTGCTCAAGATTATTTGTCTAGGTTGATGGGCTTATTATTGGGTAAAAATATTAAATCAGCAACTGATGTTGATTTAAGTAATTTACCTTCTTTATTAACTAAAATAATCAGAAAACTAGATCAGTTAGTCGTAGTTCATGAATCATTAGATACTGCTTCAAATAATGAGGAAATTTATAATGTGATGATTACGAGGGAGGATGGCTCAAGTGAGAATGAAAATATTATCATCTCTACTTCACAAAGCCAAGAATTAGAGGAAAACCGTAATGAGATTAAATCTATTATTGATAAATCTAATTTATCCCCTAAATTACGTAAAGCTCTATTAGCTCAACTTTTAAATGAAACTTTGAATAATGAGTAATGTAAGACACTTATTAGGAATATCGGGTGGAAAGGATAGTGCAGCATTAGCAATATACCTTAATAAGCTTTATCCTAACTTAGAAATGCAATATTATACTTGTGATACAGGCAGGGAATTACAAGAAACATATAAATTGATAGACCAACTTCAAATCGAGTTGAATAAAGATATTCTTCAATTAGATTCGATTGATTTATCAAACCAGAACTTAGAAAGTGCTTTTGATTATTTCTTAGCTCAATACGGAGGGTTATTGCCTGCTCAAAATATGAGATGGTGTACAAAAAAAATGAAGCTAGATCCATTTGAAAACTGGATTGGTGACGTACCTACTATCTCTTATGTTGGTATCAGAGGTGATGAAGATCGTGAGGGTTATATTTCTACAAAACCAAATATTCAATCTATTTTTCCTTTTAGAAAAAATATTTGGAGTGAGGATGTAATAAAAAGAGTTCTTGATGCTAAAAATGAAGCACAAATTTTAGAGTACTATCCTAAGTATCTTGAAGGTGTTAAGTTAGAGAAAGCGGTAAAGACTTTTAAAAAGAAATTGAATTTCGCTTTTTCAAAGAAACAAAAGGTTGAAGCTCTTTTAAATATTGATATCAAAGCATTTAATAAAGTAGTTTTTGATTATTTAAAGACAACAGAGCTTCCTGTTGGACAATTGGATGAATTTCCTTTGGTTGAGAATGATGAAATTCTTGTAAGAAATGATATTTTCCAATTGATAGAGGAAAGTGCTGTTGATTTGCCTGGTTATTATAAACCTCTAGACTATGAGGTTGATGGAGAAAAAGGTAAATACTTCAGAAGTAGATCAGGATGTTTCTTCTGTTTCTATCAACAAAAAATTGAGTGGGTATGGTTATTAGAAAATCATCCCAAACTATTTGAAAAGGCAAAATCTTACGAGAAAGAAGGTTACTCTTGGATTGAAGGAGAAACACTTGATGATCTAGCAAAACCTGAAAGGGTAGAGGCGATAAAAAGAGAACACCTTAAACGTAAAAAAAGAGCTTATGAAAAGCTCTATAAAAGTACAGATTGGCAAGACGCTGTACTTGGGGAAGATAACAAGCGTAGCACAACATCTAACGCTAGTTGGTTAGATGAGCTTTCTGATGCAGAAGGCGATGGTTGTGCTAGTTGTTTTATATAAAATTTAGCCTCAGATAATGAGGCTAAATTTTTCTATTTTATTTTATCACTTAGGCATTTAGTTGTGTTAAGTGTAGAAGTACTATAATCTTCTGAATTGTTAAAAACGCTCAACGAATTAATAAATATATCTTTAGATTTTAGAATCTTTATTTTCTCTTTACTAAGTTCTCCAACTTCTATAAAGTTATTTCCATTTTTATTTTTTTTACCAATCAAATATTCTAAGTCTAAATTATCAAAAGTAAATGATTGAGTTATATCCATATTGTCTTTACCTTCAATTGGAATTTTAAGTAATCTATCTTTGCCTTTACCGGTTAAAGAGATTTTTTCATAATCAACCTTAAATTTATTTTTCTTAAAAAAGATATCTAAGTTGTGTTTTACAATTTTACGATTTAAAAATAATTGACTATCCCATAAATATGAGATTTTTTTGAAAAATTCTTGGTTACCTGCTTTTCCATTATGCAGTTTCTTTAAAATTGTTAGGTTACCAGGAAAACCCTTTAATGATTTATTTTTACTTTGAGGGTATATATGCTCTACTTGTGGTTCTAATTCCCCTTCATCACAAATAATATTAAAATCTGGTTTTAGTTTATTGAAGTCATTATCGTTATTAAATCTAAGGAAACCTTCGTGTAATATACTAATTATACGTCCAAGTTCACCTCTAGAATAAAAGTCGATATCACTATCGATGAAAGCTCTTTCGATTTTAGAATCTTGGTCATCTTTTAGTTCAAAACATTCTTTAATTTTACTTTCTAACTCGTAAAAATTATCCTTTGCACTAAGAAGTTCTTCGAATTTTGGAACTAAACCTTTTGTGTTTTCAGTTACAGTATACCTAACTAAATAAAATAATAAACTATTGATTAAAGATAGTCTGCCTTCAAAATTAACATTATCATTACTTAAATTAATAATACGAACTAATACAGGATATAAAGTTTTATTTTTTCTAGCATATCTACTTAATACATGAAGTGATGCTGAATAATTTGAGCTTATAATACCATCGTTTATTGAATTGATATTTTCAAGAAACTCGTTAAACTCTTCAATGAATTTGATAGGGTCGTCATCAAGGTTCTTTATTACCTTTTGATAGGACCTATATAAGTCTGCTTTAGAATATTTCTTAAGATGAAATGATAAGAAAAATTTAATAGCATCATCAGTTTTAAAGTTTAATAACTGATTTTTCTTTATCAAATCAATCTGAAACTGATTAATCTGATCATCTATATCCTTACCTTTTAATAATAAGTCACTATTAATGATGTCAATTACATTTAAACCTTGTCCAGTACTATTAATACTTTTGAAAGCAGATAAGGCGGAATCTATAGCTGTATTCCTATCACTTGAAGTAATTTTAACACTTGAAAATTGACAGTTTTCTAATCCTTTTTTAATAGCATCAATAAAATAATCATCATATGAGTAATCATTAATATTTTCTTCTATGAAATTTTCATCATTTTCAAGATTATCAGGATGTTTGATGAAATATTCTTTATAAGTGTTATGTTTATGTGCTATATTATTAAGAATAATATTTAAATTATTTTTAATAGTATAGAAAGGATCTTTCTTATTTGTTTTGAAGAATTTAAGAGTTTTTTCTTCGTCAAACACGATGAAAAACTGAAGAATACGATATAAGAATTTTGAATCATTAAACTTAGCGATATTTCGGTCTGATGGTGTTTTGTTTGAATTGAAGTACTCTTTTTTACAATTTATCAGTGATTCATTGAATGCCTGTTCAATTTCTGAATTACATAAATTATCAAAGAACTCATCTTCTAAAATATTTTTTTTGTAAATTTTATTTGCCTTACACAAGAAAATACAATTTACAAGTGAGAATATTTTTTTCTCCTCGATAGAAGAATTAGATTTTTTTATTAATTCAATATTATCTAAAAAAGTAGAATTTACATCACTTGATTTGTCAAAATTAGATGAAATATCATTAAAGGTTTTTTCATCTAGTTTTGAATGTTTAGATAGATTATTATACTCTTCGTCCTTCGATAATATTTTTAAAATGTTAAAAATATATTCTGGAGTTATTTCTTTATATGATAAAACATCTTTTCGGAGAAGTCTATTTACCTTGAAACTATTGCTATCATTTTTGATGGAACTTAAATAAACATTTTCTGTTTTATCTAGATTTAGATTCTTGTATTTATCAAGGTTTAATAGTCTTATTTTTTCTTTTTTGATGCTAAAATGACTAGAGTTAAATAACTGTTCTAATATATAAAATAAAAGAAAAGTAGAGATACTTCTTTGCTGACCATCTATTATTTCGACTCGTTTATTATTAGTCTCAATAACAACCATTGAGTTAAAAAAATGGCTATTACTGTAATTGTTCCCTTCAACTACATTGAAAATATCATTAATGAAGTCTTGTAAAACCTCATCATTCCATTCGTATTTTCTTTGAAACTTTGGGATTTCTACATTTGTCTCATTATAAATTTTTCTTAAATCATATAAGTTTTTTACCTCATTTTGTATTTGAGGTGTATTTGCTTCACTAATTGAGTTTATTAATTTCATGTTATTAATTGTTATTCCACTCCCAAAATGCCTTATCTCTAATTTTAATTGGTGCACTTCCAGCATTATTTACAATACTGTAATGCTTTTCTAATCCTTTAATAACACCAATTAATTCATCTCTATCATTACGACTTGGCAGGTCGAAAAGTGATGATACTTCTTTGTCTTTTATTTCGTTTACTCTATGTATAATCCAAGTAAGGATATAGTTTGAATATTCATTGTCACCTGTTGAGAAGTGATTTAAGAATTGAGTAGATAAGATTGTTCCTACTCCATATTCTCTACCTTCTTTTAATATTTTTCTAAGTGATTCGAAGTTTTTACTTAGGAAGTTGTCCGCTTCGTCCACCAAGATCATCTTATTTAGTTGCCTGAAATTGCCATCAATTTTACTATGTCCTGCATTTTGCATTTGAGAGTAAAATTGGTCCAAAGTTATTGCAACTACTAAATTTTGAATTTGAGGACTATATCCACTTAAATTAATTACTGTTACTCCATCAATTAAATCAAAAAGTGGCGTAGCGCTTCTTCCATTTGGCTCAAATATCTCATAATCATAAAGCTCTTTAAGTGCTGCATTCAAACTGTCTTGTGCGAAGTCTTCATGCTCTTCAAAGATTCTATAAACATCATGTAGAGTTGGTGATGGTTTTTCCCAAGTGTCTCTTCGATGTTTGATAATGCCTTTATTTTCATAAGCTTGCATAAGAAGCTCTTTCAGGAAACTTCTTTGTTTATTGCCTAAGTTATATGCAGTAGAAATAGTATTTTCAAGAGCACTTGCAGTATGCAATGGTAACATTGGTTTTGTTGAGCTACCAACAGCTAAAGCTAATGGATTGTATGGCAAATGATATAATTCATAAACTTTGGCATCAGTAGGTTTTACAAAATCATCTTTGATGTAATCACCTTTATAATCAAAAATCAAAATGCCAATTTTCTTACCATCAACATTTGTTGAAGCATTTTGAGTTAACTGATAAATTAATGATTTTGTGAATTGTGTTTTACCTGTTCCCATTGTACCGATGATACCAGTATTGGTATGCATTACCTTATCAGTAGAAGTAGGATACCAATGAAGTTCTTCCTTAGAATTTCCTTTTGATCCAAAAAGAATTTGCATAGGTTGATTCTTTTCAAATGTTTCAGGATCCTCATTAACAGTAGAAGTAGTTTCATTTGTTACTGTTTCTATTGAAGAAGGAATATTTTGAATGTTTTCAACTTTTGGTTCTTCTGGAGAATAGGCTTTACGTAATAAGTTACAATGAACAGGACAGTCTCCTTCATCATCGTGATACCTTTCGATAAGGTTTTCCATAGATGTCTTTAAGTCGTTTAATCCATCCGTTTCTAGTAATTCAATCACTAAAGCTTCATCAACTAATTTTATCGATCTAGCTTGGAACGATTCATTTGCTTTAAAAGATAAAACTGAGTATCTGCCAGTAAATTCTTTAATATTATTACTGACTTTAAAATCATCATTATATAGTTTACCTTTTAATTCATGGAGTTTTTTCCATCGCTCTTTATAATCTTCCCATACATTATAAAGGCGAAGTTTATCAGATGCTGTAATGATTTGCTTCGCAAAGAAGTTTCTGAAAACTTTATTTTTAAAACAATCACCACTTAAAACTTCCTCAAAGAAGTCAGCAGTTTTAGCACCCTGTTTTTGAGCTTTATTTTCTTGGTTGGTTTTTCCAATTTTGACTTCAACTGGATGGAAATATAATTCAATGCCTTCTTCAGTTTCTTCGACACCGACCATCAGTAAGTCATCGCTATAAACTCCTGTTTTACCATGGCTTTTAACTGACATCAAACTATTTTGAGGCAGAGCCACGCTTCCTGAAACTCTCAATATTTCTTCCAATGACATTGGCACCCATGTAATGTTTGGGTGATCAAGTATTGCCATCATTTCTTTTACTGCACTGAGAACACTGATTTTTTCCTTATCCATTTGGAACCTCTGGTTGTGTGCAGCAATTTTTAATAACCAATCACCATTTATGGCATTAAACATATTGATAATTGGAATCGTGTCCTCTTCAGTAACCTCAAGATTGTTATTCTTTAAGTAGTTCAAGATTACATCTCTATACTGTTCCCATTTTTTGGTAACAGTAATAGCATCATAACCACTATTAGAAGTATAAAGGTCGCTATAGTGTATGATCACCACATCTTTATCATCTTTAAAGAAAGAAAGGTCTACTTTAGGATCAATAAAAGTAGTCCACTGCGAGCTTTTATAAATCTTTTCTAATTCACCTTTTACTTCTTTATTGATCGTAAGTGCAATTGTTTTATTGAACTCTAATTTATTAGGGCTATTTAAAACATTAGCTACTTGATTATAGCTTGTACTTAATTGAGCTATACTACTATTTTTAGGTTCTTTTTTAGTGCCATAGCTAGACCAATATGCTCCTCCGTCATAAGCGGTAGCAGTTTCTGATAAAACTCCCCCTAAGCTCAAACCACTATCCATTTTATCCATTTCGTTGTGAGCATAGCTTACATCGCTGTTGTTCCCTTCGTCATGTATAAATTGATAAAATGAGATGTGGGCATATTCATATTCATCACTTTTCTTTTTAGTAAAGAAGTTGACCTTATTATGATAGAGCTTTAAAAGCTCATAAGGATCTATTATCTTCTGAGATGAAGAGAGGTCTATACCAAAAACGCTTTTTATTTGCTCTGGATCATCATATTTTGAAAGTTGCTCGAACTTAGTAATATATTCATCCGATCCATAAATAGTGAAATCAATAGGGGAGATATCTTCTATCGATTTCTTTCTCTTTGAAAGCAAGAAATTAAAATACCTAAATATACCTTGTAAAACCTCTGAACAGTCTCCTTGATTGATCAAATTAATTTTAATAGGAGCATTTGCATCTAAGAACAGGAAAGAAAAGTGATCTGTAAACTCAACAATTTTCTCTTGTAAGAGTTTTGGGACAAAACGATTTGATGCTTTTTGACCTTCTGTATCTTCTTTTACATAGTGATTCCATAAAATAGAATCTTCATTTTCAATGACATGATAATAAGTATTTTTCTTTCCTCTTAAGTATGGAAGTAAATTGTCACTGTTAAGCTTTGAAATAATTTCTTTAGGAAGTTCACTATCAATATTTTCAATTAGTAATAATTGGTAGGCAACGTTGATAGGGTGTAAGGAAGTAAATTTTATAAACTTCTCTCGGTCTTCACTAATGATAGTTCCAACCTTCAAAAGGTTCTCTTCTTCTTGTCTTAGTTCATCTCCTTCATTAATCTTATCAAGAGCTTCTTGGATAACTTTTAAATACTCTTGATAAAGACTTTTTAAATCATCTTCAATGATAGTAAGTGAAGGAAGTAAATACTTGTCTTTTTTGGACTTTCCATTAAAATATTTGATGATATTTTGGTAAGCACTTTTTACTTCTTCAGCAACATTCAAATCAGTTGCAGTCAAGGTTTTTCCATCTAATGCTTCATGATAAGATAGGTATCCTGAATTGTGACCATCTTTATCAATGAATATTTTAAACTCTTGCGTAAGTTGCTTTTTAAGTTTTTCCGAAGGGTAGTATTTATGTAAATTATGCTCTAAACTTTGAACTAATTTATCTTTTGATTTATCAAATCGTTCTGTATAAAAGAAGGGTACTTTAGTTTGTAGCTTTGTGTTAATTACATTCGAAGCGGTGATTACCTTAGGCTTCAAGTCAGCTAAAACTAATAAGTAACTTAATTGAGCATTACCAAGTTCTATATCAAATTGCAGTTTACCTGTATCAGAATGTGTTTCGTCACCATGAGTTAGATATAATGTCTCGTTGTCTTCAAGAATATATTTTTGATTGGAGACAATTACATCTTTTCTTTCTCTTTGATGGTTAGGGTTGAATACAATATCGCTATCAGTCGATATTTCTAGAGAAGTCTTGCTTATCTTTAGGGTACTAATTTGATCTTCAATAACCTCTTGCTCAAATGGAAGAATAGCAAATTTGAAAACATGTTTTATTGTTTTTCCATTTTCAACCTCAATATATTCTACCTTATTTCCAACAAGTGCTTGACTAGCATCTTCAAGGTCAATATCAATGATTAAGCTCTTTTCTGTAGGGTTAACTTTCGCTTTTAAAACATCTGCTCTGTCTTGTTTTACGAATTTTTGATTTGGTTTTTTATCAAAATGTAATTCGTATTTGATGTTTTTATGATGATCTGGGTTAAAAATGAAGATATTTCTAGTTCGCTGTTTTACTTTAGTTGTTCCATCCTCAATATCTCTACATTTTAGGAGATCAAGAGTGGAATTTCTTTCATTTGGTTTAAACTGAATTCCTTCAATATTCTTTCTACTTTCTTCAGATTTGATTACCTCTTCAAAAGTAACTTCTTGCCAGTTATCTTTATTTTTTAATTTCTTTTGCCCTGATTCATCAAACTTTTTTTCAACTACGGTTTCGATATTTCCGTATTGATGCCCATTACGAATTTCAGTGAAAACTTTTTGATTCTCTTTAATTCTTTTGTCAATCTCTTTCTCATTTACTTTTCCTTTAATGATTGATTTATCTTTAAAGAGACCTAGTTTAGGATAATCTGTATCTGAGATTTGTCCTTTTTCTAAAATTTCAAGGTATATGCCATAATCAAAAATGGATCTGCTAATATCAGCATTTTCTTTATCTTGATTTTTAAGTAACTCAGATAAGATCTTCTTTTCATACTTTGTTATTGAAGATATTAAGCTTTTGTTTTCAGAAACTGAGTCTTCAATTCTTTCTTTTACACTTTCAAGGCTTAAAGGATAACCTTTTGAAGCAATATTAGCAGCACCTCCAATAATACTATCTAGTTGAGTATTATGGATGAAAAGAATTGAAAGACCATTAAAACTGTCTTCTTGAGACTTAATATAGTTTCTAAGTGCAGTAAGGTAATCTTCATTTACTCTGTTTATATTAGCTGCAATTAATAGAGAAGCAGACTCAAATTTTAATATAAAACTTTCAAAATCTCCATAATTGAAATCACTATAAATAGAGTGAGTATTCGCTTTTTCTTTTAGTGCTTGATATAAACCAGAAACATCTTCAGTCATTTCAAACTGAGCTTGGTAAGATTGTCCGGTTGTAAGAGTGAATTGCTTAAAATATTCAACAATTCCTTCTGCTAAATAATTATATATATTTGACGTAGTCATTAGAAATTCTATTTATTAAGTTTTTGAATATATTGAGCATCACCACTATCACTTTTCTTCTCTAGAAGGTTAATTTCCTCATATAGTTTGATGATTTCAGTTTTTGATTCTTGATCAAAACGTAAGCCTCTTAATTCAAATTCTTCCCATAGTTCTTTAAGAAGTATTTTTTCGTTTGATCCTACTGCAAGGTTTGTTATCAGTAATAATAAACTTTTATCAACGCTTAAAGAGAATCCTAGCTGTCCTCTTCTCTTAGAATAATTTACTTTACAAAATTCAGTAAACCATCCTTTATATGATTTAAAAGCGGAGTTTCTAGGGCTGTTCTGAAATTGGAATAAAATATACCTGTAAAGTTTAATGATGTTATTGTATATATTATCTTCAGTAAGATCATCTATATTTACCTCTGACCATTTTTTTGAGAGTTTTCCTTCGTCAACATAGTTGTTTTTATATTTATCAAGGATTTCTAATATTGAAGTATTCAAGATGTTTTTCTCAACTTCTCCTAATGTTTCAACTTCTCTTTTTATATCTTGGTATACTTTATTTTCATCATTTGACCATTCAATCGTATTTAGGAACTCCAATGTATTTGCATGAGCAAAAATAGTTTCAATGTTCTTGTCAAGAAGTTTCCAACCATTTGTTATGCCCAATCTGCTTTTTGATATTTTTTCCCATTTGAGTGTGAAAAATATTTGGGGAATTGTATCATGTTCTTGATCAAAGAAGAACTGATTTAATTCTATTGCAAGTTGAGATACAAATTGGAAGAAGTAGAATTTTAGGAGTATATGAATATTATCAATAAAGTAAATCTCATCTTCAGAAAGTAAGGTTATATCTTTAATAAAAAGAGAGCGAATCTTCTGAGTTAATTCACCTTCATAATACCCTCCTAATTTTTTATTTTTTGTAGAGGATTTTCCCTCTTCAACGTTCTCTTGAATTGTCTCTAAAACTAGGCGGTAAAGTAAGTTTTCATTATCAGGGGTATCAGTTTTGGCAATGATCTTTTTTAGTTCCTCATTATCACCTAGAAGAACACCCACTACATAATTTGAAATATCCTTTAGTTTAGCGTTTTCTTTTACAAAGTTTAAATATCGTAATACTTTATAGTCAAACTTAAAAATATCACCATTGTCCTCAAATAATAATCGCTCAATATTATCTATCAAGATATCAATATGATCTTGAAAGTCATCTCGTTCCTTGATTGCAGTTAAAATACTATCTTTTTCAAGTTTTACTTTAGAAGCTTGAGGTAAATTTTCTGCAGTTCTAATTAAGTTGCCTACTACACCATTAAAGGTATCTAGATCTATTTTACTGTCATTTAAACCCGCCGCATCAGTTGCAAAGGGAAAAGCTTTGATGAGCCTTCCTTTACAATGTTGAAACTTACCTGTAAGATCGTAAATACCATTTTCGTCTTTCTCAATCTGTCCTTTACTAAAGGACTTTTTAAATTCTTCGTAATTAATAGAATATTTTGAACTCATCCTTAGTCTTCTTTAGTAAATTCGTAACCCAATCCTACAGTATAACTTAGCTTGTAGCGATCTTTTGATTTACCAGAGGTTTGTTGGAAAGTAAGATCCATCATTCTTCCGGCATCTCTTGATATTTGTTGGATAAATACATCAAAACTCAGATGTCTTTGCTTATCTTCCCTATTAGGTCTATAACCATTTCCAATCTTATAGAGTAACTCAAAAAGATTGTAATCAATTGTGGTTTCAAAGACTTCATCTCTGTTTGCATTAAATCCAAGTTTTAGAGATAGTGCAAATCGATGCAATTCTCCATCGGCTTCTAAATAACCATTTTTTACTAACTGAGGTATGATTTTAAGCTCTTGACTTACTTTATATTCATTTTGCTTCTTACCGATCTCGATATTAATCTGAGTCTTATTAGTCGAAGTCCCATTCCAGTTGTAGATGCCATTTATGATATTCTTGATGATATTTTTAAACCTAGAACTTTTAGGATTCACATAACTATAGTAAAGCATAATAATATAATCAGTAACTACTTGATTAGATTCCCAGTCTCTAAAATAATTAAGTCGGGTAAAGAGTCGAATGATAGCTCTTGTTTCTTTATCGGCTAATTTTTCGGAATTTTTATTAATTAACTCAAGAACGAATTCAGGTAATTCCAGGTTTTTATTATTGTAAACAGACTCTATTTGTTCTTTGTTACTCAACTTAAAAATATGTTGATCTAATTCAGAGTTTCTATTTCTACAAGGGTCAAAATACTTAATTGACTTAAAAATAAATGATTCCTCATCATTAAAAATCAAGAAAGGTGTTAGACTTGAAATATATGTTCTAATGTCATAACCCTTAATTGTATTAGCGATTTGATTCTTATTTTTAGAGGCTAAATTATTAGGGACAATAAGAAGATAAATAAAGTTCAATAACTGTCGGACAGATACAATTAGTTTATCACTAATAATTGCACTCAAAATTATTTTAGTAATTAAATCTTGAGTTTTTTCATCTGATATAAAAAGGTAATTATAATATATAGGGTCTCTATATTTATTTTCGTTGTTTTCATAATCGTCTTTAAAAGCTTGATAGAAAGGGTTATCATCACTTTTAGAAGTAATCTTATGCAGTAACTTTGAAATAACTTTAGATTTTATTTCATCAGGATTTTCTCTAATTGAGAATAACTGATAATCTGCTAGGTTTATATATTGAAAGGGAGAACTGTCAGGTATATTAACCTCTTCAAAAGAACTATTTAAGAGATTAAATTCATCAACAAATTTTTGAAGTTTGCTGTATTTTTTGTTTTCCTGATAATCTTCAAGAAAATTAGTAAGCGTACCTAAGTTAATAGCTAAAATAGCTTTACTTTTTTCTCTTTCTGTATCATTTAGAGCTTCATCAGTAAACCCTTCCAGAAATTCATCAAGTTCTTGTTTCCAAGATTTATCTACACTCTGACTCTCAGTTGCATCATTCTTTATTTTAAAAACCTTCATTTCTTCAGGATAAAGCTCATGAAGGCGAGCTAATAAATGTGATTTACCATCTCCAACATTTCCTGAAATTAGGATTAGTTGAGACAGAGGTGAATGATAACTTTTTAAGGTTAATTTCGTCAACACATCTTCCACGAACCTTGTTACGTGTAAGTACTTCTTTATTGGGTCGTATTCTAAAGAATTTTTAGTACCATCAACAACGGCCTCTTTAGAAGAGATTGATAAAGTGTCTAAATGATTTTTAAAGCTTTTATCTAATTTTGGCATGAAAATATCCTTTTTTGGCTAAGATGAAGTAAATATAGAGCTACAAATGGATAATATTTTCATACTTAAAATAATTTATCACGAAATTTGATGATGAATTGCAATTGTTAACATTATACACTATGAGGTGATGTGAGTTATGTTAGTAGTAATTGCAAAGTTTGTTATTTAGAATTGGTGATAACAAGAAAATCTACCTTTATACATCTTTTAATAATAAAACCCAAAGTTGATATTAAATCGCATATGCCAGTCTGCATCTTCGGTACCGTAAGCTAATGCGGTATTGAAATTTGGATCTATCCAAGGTTGGTTCTTGCCAAGAGCACCATCAACGTAAATGTACATTAAACCTGCGGTAATTAAACAGCCTGTTACATTTTGGTAGGAATCATAAAAGGAGGCTTCTGTTTTGTCTACAATGCCGAAATCATTGTAAAATTCA
Organism: Flammeovirga sp. SJP92; assembly: GCF_001583495.1. Lineage (GTDB taxonomy): Bacteria > Bacteroidota > Bacteroidia > Cytophagales > Flammeovirgaceae > Flammeovirga. The sequence continues at coordinate 40,253 of NZ_LQAQ01000090.1, forward strand.
AGAGAGGAAATCGGTCCCCATTCTACAGGTTGAGTAAAGCTGAGGCCGAGTGTATAGGTAGAAGCTTCTGATGCTACAAGGTAGGGGGCACCGTAAGCGGTTAATGCCACTACATCTGTTCTTTCTCCATCGGGAGCATTAGGTGATTTTTTGTAGTGGGAAGCTTGTGCTTTCAGGTTCCATTTTTTGTAATTCACCTCATAGTGAAATGCGACGGCATAATGATTACCTGTGCTTTTGGTATCTAAATTATAAAGTCCCCCAAATAAACCTGAAAGTCCTATGGAGTGCGTGAAGTCCTCACGTCCTAACTTCCGAAGGATTTTAGCATTGAGCTGATTGACTTCTTTATTTCTATATTGCAGAGTACCGTCTCCATTTTCATCCATTGATCCTACGTCATAGGCATAACGACTGTTGGAAATGTCTGAGTTTCCTCCAAAATCAAGCTCTTCAGCATTTTTGAAGAAAGCGAAATTGTAGGTCCATCGTTCATCGTCATGCGTGAATTTTAAACCCATATCATGATCATCTTCTAGCCCTACATAATAGTTGATGCTGAAAAACCAGTTGTGAGAGTTGTAGGTTGTGATGCCAAATGGAACTTGAGTCAGACCTAATTGCATTTGATCTTTCTCAGAAAAGTCATAATCAAACCAGCCTTGTTTAACAAAAATTCCCCCAAAACCTTGAGAATAGAAACGGACTTCTGCATCCAAGCCGATACCTTTATATGAAGCTGTAGGTTTGATGGCAAACATATCATAGCCAAACTCACCTCCTGTATTTTGGTGAGTCTCTTTCCAAGTTGAATTATTATAGTTGAAACGAAGAACACCTCCAACATTTACTTCAGGTTTATCTTGTGCACTGATGGAGATAGAAATTGAAAAGAGTAATATAATAAATGAGTAGAGAGATTTCATCTGAACAGTTTTTGTGATGTGTGAGGAGAGATTGATAAGTACTAGGACAAAAGTAATAGGATGTTTCGTGCACCATAGTTAAAACTATGGGCAAGTGATATTCCAACCTTTTCAAGACTGAAGTCTTGAAGGTTAGTAACGTAAGCAACACTTTATTGTTGTTGGAGTCAATATCACCAGCCTATGACTTCAGTCATGGTGCACGAAATTATTGATCCATTTTTTGCCTTAGAACTTAAAACAAAAAGAGTTGAAAATGTCAGCTTACTTTTGGAATAAGCTGACATTTTGGGGTAGCATTATTTTTTCTTTTGATAATGCTCGTTATAATAATCAGAAAGTGCTTTGTAAAAACTAAAACACATAATGATAATGATGATAGAGAACGGTAGTCCTGTCAAAACAGAGGCAGTTTGTAATGCCGTCAATCCACCGCCCATTAATAAAACACCTGCAATAAGTCCTTCCATAGATGCCCAGAAGATTTTTTGTCCCACAGGTGCATCGTGTCTTCCTCCAGAGGTTAAAGTGTCCACCACAAATGACCCTGAATCAGAAGAAGTAACAAAGAAACTGGTTACCAAAATAACGGTCAGAATAGAAGCGAAAGTGGTGAAAGGATATTGTTCCAATAGGAAATAAATGGCAGTGGCCACGTTTTGATTGACAGCCTCAGTGATGGAATGATTCCCGATCAATTCTTGATATAAAGCACTTCCTCCAAATACACTCAACCAAAGAAAAGTCAACAAAGAAGGTACAATCAGCACGCCTAAAACAAATTCTTTGATGGTTCTTCCTTTTGAGATCCTTGCAATGAAAATACCGACAAATGGCGACCATGAAATCCACCATGCCCAGTAGAAGACGGTCCATGAGTTTTGCCAGTTTTTGTCTGTGCCTACTCCTTTGTATGAATTGGTCCAGAAGCTGAGTTCAAAGAATTCATAGACATAATAGCCTAAGTTCTGTACGAATGATTTTAAAATAAATAAAGTAGGTCCCACCAAAAGAACCATTAGCATTAGTCCAAGCGCTAAACGCATATTCCATTCGCTCAACATCCTAATTCCCTTGTCCAGTCCTAGAACTAAAGATAAAGTGGCAAAGAGTGTGATGATGGCAATAAGGATCAATTCCACTGTGTTAGTGGTGGGGATATCAAATAAGTAATTTAAACCTGCATTGACTTGCGATACGCCAAATCCCAACGAGGTGGCCAGTCCAAATAGAGTGGCAATGACAGCAATGATATCAATAATGTCTCCTATGGGGCCGTATATCTTTTTGCCTAATAATGGGAAAAAGATAGAACGTACAGTTAATGGAAGTTTTAAGTTGAATGTAAAAAAGGCTAAGGCCAGTCCAACCACAGCATATAATGCCCAAGCATGTACACCCCAATGCAGGAAAGTGATTCCCATGGCTTTTTCAGCGGCTACTGCAGCATCCCCGCCCTCTTTCAAAAAGGGGTTGCCATTGAAATGAAATACAGGTTCTGCAACAGACCAAAAGAGTAAGCCAATACCCATGCCGGCACTGAAAAGCATGGCAAACCAAGCTGTTTGAGAAAACTCTGGTTCAGCTTCTTTTCCTCCAATTTTCACTTTTCCGTATTTGCTGAAACCTAAATAAATAGCATAAAATAATAAGCTATTGACTAATAAGATAAATAGCCATCCTACATTATTGGCTACTGTTGTTTGTGTGTTTTTGAACCATTCTTCCATAGGTTCACCGATCACCAAAGTGCTGATCACAAGGGTAGAGATGATAAGTATGGACGTGATGGAAACGGTGGCATTTGCTTTAATGCCCCAAATGGTTTTTTGATCACTTCTTAGGTGACTCATAAAGGTTCTTCTTTTTTTAATGCTAAAAGCTGAGATGCTTTTATGATAGAATGAGACTACTCAACCTCAGGGAGAGAAAGTAGCGGCCTTTTTATCGGTGATAATGTAATACAAGCAAAATCATATATTATTCGTCCAAAAATAGAACGAACAATACCCCATAATATCTAATCAATTGTTTTAAAAATAGGAATAATAGTATCAAAAATGAAGATTATGAGACTTTATTAAGAAATAACTGGAATGAGTGTAGTTAATTATTGAGATAATCTATTTCTGCCTTCTTTCTTGATTTTAATAATTTCTAGTTTAGGGGACGTTGTGGAAGGTAAAGCTAGAATTCAATATGGTCGGTAAAGGCGTTGTGATACATCACCCCTTCAGTATAGTAGACTATTGCAAATGATTTCTCTTTTGATTTGTAATCAGCATGACGAAGTATAACGTGATCTTTATGGTTAGTTTTATTGAAAAAATAAATTAGAATTAACTATGATTTATTTTTGACTTAGTACTTAGAAAGAAGATCTGTGAATAAAGATTAATTTGAAATTTCCTGTTTTATGAATACAGTACACAATACTTTTTTTTATTAAATTGAATCGAATTTTTTAATGTAGCTGACTTGAAACAACATCGTGCCTTATATTGTGCCTTTGACTTATTCCCGACAAGCAAAGGAGCTTCAACTCATATTACTCATTTTGCGAATGCATTGTTTGATGCCTTTGGTGGCGGTATGCTTTTCACTTTAGGAAATCATGGCTATTTAGAGGAAGAATGGGAGGGGAATGTGCAGATCAAACGTTTTCAAAGGCAAATTCCAAATTTCTTAGATCGAACTAAGCTTTATGGACAAGCACTTTATCAAGAAATCCAAAAAATGCCAGAACTGGAGATCGTGCATTTCAGAGATATTTGGTCTGCTCAACCGATATTGAAGGCAAAAAGGCATTATAAAACGGTCTTTGAAGTCAATAGTTTTCCATCGGTGGAATTGCCTTATCGCTATCCCTCATTATCAAAAGAGACTTTAGAAAAGGTCAAATTGATAGAAAAATATTGCTTGGAGCAAAGTGATGTGATCGTAGTTCCTTCGGAGTTAATTCAACAGCGGATTGTTCAGAATTATGGTATTGATACAAATAAAATTTCATTAATACCTAATGGTGCTACAATTTGTGAGGCTAGATTTCCAAAACCGTTGGAGGAGGATTATATTATTTATTTTGGTGCAGTCCAAAGGTGGCAGGGTGTTGATGTTTTAATCAAAAGTATGCCTTACCTTTTAAAAATGAAACTTGATCTAAAGTTGGTGATCTGTAGTTCTACCCGTCCTAGAGATTCAAAATTACTCCGAAAGTTAGTGAATCGTTTGGGACTGCAAGAGAATATAATTTGGTATTACCAATTAAATAAGGTAAGTCTATCACAAATGTTACAGCATGCTTTGATTTCTGTAGCACCTTTAAAAGAAGATGCAAGAAACATTGATCAAGGGTGTTCTCCATTGAAAATTTTAGAATCCATGGCACATCAGGTACCCATTATCGCTTCTGATTTACAGGTGACTAGGGAAATAATACAGGCGGGAAAAGAGGGGCTCTTAGTGCAACCTGAACGTCCAACTGAACTATCAAGGGCCATTTACTTATTACTTTCTGACCCATCAAAACAGGAAGAGTTAGTGCAAAATGCGTATCGAAAAATACAATCTCAATATACTTGGGGTATTCAAATAAAAAAACTACAAAACGTCTATTATCAACTAATTGAAGAAGAAATTATATGCTAAAATTAAAGCAGTATCCGTTAAGGACGGATTATTATGAGGTGAAAAAGGAATTTGGAAATCATAATGCAATAAAGCGTGAATGCAATGAGAAAGATCTTCAACTGATCGATGATTGTAAAATTGAAGGTCGTTTTTCCCTGGAGGAATTATACTATATGATTAATAGATCTTCCCTTTACAATTTGATGGTGCAAGGTAAAAGAGAAAATATAACTGCTTATGGAAGCATTACTAGTATTGTTTTAGTAATACTCCTCTTTGTCTTTGGGATGAATGGTGAAGAAGGAATTGCGTTTATTTTGGGTGTGACAGTAGTTTTCATCTTTGTCGGTATTATCATTGCCCGAGGGATCTATAATCATTCTGATTTTGATATGAATAATCAAGAGATCTTAAAAGGGATGATTTATGCCTTACTTCAGGATTTTGGCCCTAAGCATAAAGTGAACATCAATCTAGATTGTACTCCTGTAAGAGAGAGAAGGAGAATTGTTGATACTTATAAAAAAGGGACTAGAAATGTTAAAGTTTACAAGAAGATACTTTTCACATTGAAATTTACAATTGGAGACCACACTAAGGTTTTCCTTCAAGATGATCATTTTTTAAGAGAACAAAATTGGACGAAACGAAGTGCATCCGGCAAGTCGAAAGCAAAGAGTAAATCCAATACAGTAGACCGTATTATTTATAAAATTCTTTTTGATGGTCAATATTATGATGCAACTGCTACTGCACAAAAGAATAATTTCTTTACGCTGAAAGAAGGTATGTGGGAACATAAGAACAAATTAAAAATTCAGACAGCAGGAAAGGCTCCTGGTGCAAAAGTAACTCCATCCGATACCAAAGGAGAGTTGGATAAATTCCTTGGGTTTTTACAACAACCATTTTTACAGATTAAAAAGAAATAATCATGAATAACTGCGAACAAAAACTAGGAATTTTCACCTTGAAAAAATGTGAGAAGAGAGCAAAACATCAATGTGAAGAGTGTGGTAAACGCTTTTGTAGTGATCACTTTACAGAACATAACCTTTGCAAATCCTGTTATAGTAATAGTTTAGGAGAGCATGATATGTATAGAAGTAATCACTGGTATTGGTATGTGCATAACAGAAGGTATACCGAATATGAGGAAAGCGATTTAGAAATGGTCACTTATACTGAGTTAATGTCTGATGAAGTAGAGATGGTCAGTGAGGAATTTGAACAAGAGGATTTTGAGGCTGAAGATTTCAATGAGGCTGATGTTTCATTTTATGATAGCTAGACCATGAAAAAATTACTTTGGCTTACAGAAAACTATCCTCCTCAACAAGGAGGAATGTCTGAGTCATGTGACCGTATTGTAGAAGGTTTGAAAGGTAAGGGTTTTGAAGTTCACATCATTCATTTTTATAGAAAAGGGAAGCCATTTAAGACCTTGACCAAACAGCAAGGATCTTACACCTATATTCCAGTTACACATTCCAAAGCACATACACTTCACCTTTCGGCTACCTATTTAGAAAATAATTTTGAAGGAAAAGTTGATGCTATAATGGGGTGGGGTGGTAACCTTGTAAAAGAAGGAATTTATGTCATTCATAAACTTTTGAGTGTTCCTTATTATTTTTGTTTTAGAGGGAATGATTTTGATGTCTCTTTATTCAATGCAAGAGATGCTTTTAATTTAGAAAGGCTTATTCTAAATGCTTCAGCTGTTTTTACGAATAGCCGTGATAAAATCAAAAGAATGGATAAGGTCTTTGATTATAAAAAGGCCTACTTTACCCCTAACAGTATTGACCTGAATTTATGGAGGAAAACTCCTCAAGAAATAGATCAAGCCAATGCGTTTAGAAAAATGCATCAAGGAAAAATCATCATTGGCTTATTTGGTTTTATCAAAGAGAAAAAAGGCTTTACTTTCTTTTTAAATGCTTTGAAGCGATCATTTGTAGCTGATCAATTTCTTTTTCTTTTTACAGGAGAGGTCACGGCCTCTGATCAGGCATTGATTGATGAAGTGGGTGTAGCGTATCTTGAATTAGAGAATGTAAGTCGCTATGAGTTGATTCCTTATTATTTGTATTGTGACTGGCTGACAATTCCTTCTTTTTATGAAGGAATGCCAAATGTATTATTAGAAGCTGGAGGTTTAGAAATACCAGTTTTGGCAAGTGCTGTGGATGGTATGAAAGATGTGATCGAAGACGGTGAAAATGGCCTACTTTTCGAAAACCTCAATGAAGAAGAATGTGCATTAAAATTGAAGCAGATTGCAAAGATGGAGGATAAGCAAAGAATGGAATTAGGGCAACATCTTTATACTGATATCAAAGAAAATTATACTTTGGATAATGAACTGGAATCATTTGTTGGAATTTTATCGGTATGAAGTTATTTTATGTTTTAGGAGGAGGATTAGGGCACTTAACGCGTGTGAAAAGGTTATTGAGAACGCTTCGTATCGAAAAGGATTTTATGATCTTCTCAACTTCTTGGGCTACAAAAGTGTTTCCAGCCGATCAGTGTATCATTATCAATCCTAAAACGTATCAAAATAAAAAGGACCTGTTTCATTTTTTATTGACCCAAATAAAGCAATATTCAGTAACAGATCTGTTTATAGACACTTTTCCTTTGGGGCTTTTCAAAGAGTTGGAGCTGGAGGTAATTCCTTCCCAATGTCAATTGCATTATATAGCCCGCTATCTGAAATGGGGTGTTTATATGAATCAACCCGTAGTAAAGGAAAGGAGATTTGATCATACTTATATTATTGATTTTATGCATCAAGATCAATTTCATTTTATCAAAAAACACTCTAAGAAGATAAGCCACTTTAAGCTAGAGTCGCGTGAAAAGGTAAAATCAAATAAGAAAGAAGAAGAGTTTTTTCTTATCAATCATTCGGGACCGAAAGAAGAAATTCAAAGCCTAATAAATTTACTTCAAGATCACCCACTCTATACAACTTGTCAGCTTCCCATTTTAATCAATACCCCAACTCATTTTACACTTCCCTTTTCCGAAAGAGTGAAAGTAATCCATCAATATCCTGCTCATTTATTATTTGCTCAAGCGAAATTGATCGTGACAGGTTGTGGTTATAATAGCATGTTGGAAACGTTACCTTATCAAGAAAAACATATTTTTATGCCATTTCAACGAAAATTTGATGATCAATTTGAAAGGGCCAATAGAAGAAAATCACTGAATGCATTGTAAATTATATTAGCACTATAGCGTAAAGTACACAACCATTTTTATTATTGTTATTTTCTTTGTTACTTTCGGTTCTTAATACATTATATATGTTCAAATAAGAAGTGCTAAGGAACTTTTTCTTCAAATTTTTTATAATAACTTGTGCACTTTCAACTACTCTAAGTTATGAAGTACTTCCTACTATTAGCTTTCTCTTTGTTACTGATGAACAATGCTACTTTTGCTCAAAAAGTAAAAAATGAGAAGGTAAAATTCAGCTATTTACAATATCCGTCGAAACCATTTCCTAAAGCGGAAAGAAAATTTAAATTTGAAGCAGAGTCTACTAATCAGGCAGCTGTGGATAAAATGAAAAATGAGCATAAGGCAAAAATTGCTCAAATTGATAAAAAGTATGCTGATGAATTAGCCGCTTTAAAGAAAAGACAAGCCGCTTATGATTCGTCTTCAACAGGCAATAAAATCATTGCCAATTTACTTTTAGGTGATGAAAGGCCTGCTGACAGTTTGGTAAAAAAAGACCCTTATCCAATAGCTCCAGTTTATCCGAAAGTAATTGATGCTTCTGCAAAAGTGCATTCTAATATTATCATCCAGGGCCTTACAGAAACAAATGATGCCAATGCGACAATTAAGTTTACTTTTGGAGGAATGGAGTATACTGCTCCTCACGTTGTTGGAGATTCATTGCACTTGGGGTATGAATATACCATCAAAAACCCAGTAAAAGTAACAGCTACAACTAAAGATGGAAACGTATTGTACGATGGTGTCATCAATAATTCAGAAAGTTACTCTACTTACGTTTTCGGTGATGCTAATGACACAACGAAATTAGAAACACTGTGGGCCAAAGGAAGAGTAAGAGAAATCCAAGGTATGGAGAGTTTCTTATTGAAAGGACATCTTACTAAAGCCAATGAAATCTTGAACGAAAAATTTGGTTATGTTATAAAAGAAAAGAGCTTCAAAGTGTTTATGGGAGCAAGTAAGAAAGGCATTTACCCTGAGCACGCTGAAGCGTATAACAACGCAATTTTGGGTTATCATCTATTAGAAAATGAATCTGATTTTACTCAAGCAAAAGAATATTTAGATTTAGCAATTGCTTCTTGGGAAAAATCACTTGAAGAGAAAAATACAGGTGATAAGAAGGCAAAGATCAATTCAAAAGTAGCAGGAAGTTTACACTTCAATATTTTAGCCGCTTCTTTATTTGCTAGGGATTTCAAAAAAGTAGCTTTCCACTCTGCACAATTGAAAATTTTAGGAGAAGGGAAATATGAAAGACAACTTGCTGCAATTGATGAATTTATCAATGACTATAAAGCAAGATATACTGCTTATGCAAAAGAAGCAGGAGTAACAGAGTAATTTACTTTTCGCCAATAAATCTGGGTTCATGGACTCAGTAACTAAGAAACCTCATTTTACGATTAGTCGTCTTAATGAGGTTTTCTTTTATATTCTTATCACTGAAGACTTTTTACAGCATTTTATTACTGACCTTACTTTTAAGATTTCTCTTTAAAAATTGAAGTGCATTTAAACGAAATATTTTATCAATAGCTGATGTTGCTTCAATCTTATTTTGCTCTTGTAAAGGACAGCTTGGATCCATTAAATACCTTTGCGCGTGAAGAACAAGATTACGATATAAACTTTCTGTTTCTTTGGCCGTCCAAAATCCGCTCAAAGGATTTATAATGCCATCGTAATCACTTCCTATTGCCATATTGTTCCAGACCTCAGGGAGGTTAGCTCGATCCAAAATTTCAACAAAGTGCTGTATCTGATTCCAAAGCAACCTTGATCTGTTTTTGAGCATTCCTCTTCTTGTTAGGCTTTTAGGTACTTTTTTGGTTTCTTTAATCAGTCTTCTTTCATCTAGCTGAAAACAGAATAAACCATTGCTTTTCGCAATTTTTACTATTTCATCATCATAAAAGTTGATCTCTTTTGTTAGAAAATTCCTTCCAATGGGATTGTTATTGATAGGGCTTCTATGGCTTTTTAGACCATTGAGTGCACCATGACTGACAATGATGGGGATATTTTCTTTGGAGTGCCGATCTTCAAGGTATTGATAGTAAGCTTTTCTCGACTTATAGTTCATATGCTTAACATCAACCAGTATTCTATTTCCATTTTTCTGGTCAAGCAGTTTATCAATCACCTCATATCCAAGAGCCGTAATGCCTTTATCCAAACCATAATCTTGATTTGTAATCCAATCTACAAACCCACTTAAAGAGTTGGCATGACCACAGAGTTCATTCCAGAAATGATGGGCTACTGTTGCATATAACACAGTGTGATCCCAGGATTTTAACTTGTCAACATTGGATTTCACTTCTTCAGGATTACACTTGCTGTTCATGGCATTGAGACCTGTATTGAGAGCATGAAGCCCTTCTATGGAAAGAACAATATAAATGGTCTTAATACCATTTTGCGAATGAAGTGCTTTTTCTAGTTCATAATAATCATTGACAATCTTATACCTTACTTTTTTATTTCGGATGTTGACCACCTTGTCATCCATTTCTTTATAAAACTCATACTCCAATTCAAGATCCTTAAAGTAGTTATTATGATCTTGTATAAAGCCAATTCTCCTCTTTCCAACACCCATGGCTAAACTTCCAATGGTATCAGTGATCAACCCTTTCTTAAAACGGTTGTTTAAAAAACCTTTCTCAATGGGATACATGGAGGCACTGATCACATGAACATTTCCTTCTGCCAATGTCATAAGATCAGTCTGAGTAAACTTTGTAAGCGTAGAGATAAGGTTCAATATCTTCTTGAAGATGTTAGGCTTGATTTGATGAAAAATACTATTGTTTTTCTTATAGTTTTGGTTATTTCTTCCAGTAATTCTATTGTCATTAAAGCTATTTCCCAAGGGTTTGAGAGCCGGATGACAATGGAAGTCAATGAAAAATTTTGGGTTCATAAATGGTAATCTGTCTTGAATAGGTTACTTAAATAGATAGAGTTTTTGGAGCTGGTATCACACAGACATAATTAATTTGATTGAATTATGATTGTGTTTTCCTTAAATACAGAATTAGGTTTTTAGATTTCTATATTTAATTGATATTCAGGTGTTTTAATATACGAAATTTATCATGAAAAAGAGAGTAGTTGAATGAATATCTCACCAAAAAAATGAAGGATAAAAAAATAGTGCTAACGTATCTTTTTTGATAACTACGCTAACACTATTTCTCGCAATTAATAGTGGATGATTTAGACTAATAGAGTTTCATCAAATCGTTTTTTGTCTGCAGTTGAAAAATTCAGTTTCATAAAACGCAAAGCATTAGATCTGAAAATTTTATCTATTGCCTTAGAAGGAGCAATTCTATTTACTTCTTTTAGATTACAAAGATCAGAATTGAGATAATCGGAAGCATGCTGTGTTAAATATTCAGCTAAACTTTCATATTCTTCTCCTGTCCAAAAACCATTCAAAGGATTCACTACTCCATCAAAATCACTACCAATTCCCATATTATCCCACACATTTGAATATCCATTTGTGTCTAGTATTTCTACAAAATGTTGAATTTGCTTCCAAAGTAATTGAGACTGATTGAATTTCATTTTATGTTTAGTCAGTCCCTTTTTGATGTTTTTGGGGCTGTCTATCAAACGTCTTTCATCGAGTTGGAAACAGAAAATACCTCCACTTTCTACAATCTTTAGAATCTCATCGTCATAAAAATTAATTTCTTCAGCGAGGAACTGACTTCCAGTGTAGTTATCATTGATAGGTTCTTCATGACTTCTTAATCCATTTAAAGCACCATGACTTACAATTAAAGGTATGTTTTCCTCAGCATAGTTGGTTGACAAGTGACGATAATATGCTTTTCTAGATATGTTATTCATGTGCTTGATGTCAATCAGCGTTCTTCTATTGCTAGAATTGTCCAATAATTTATCAATGACTTTGTAACCAATAGGAGTGATGGAAGCTGTTAAACCGTATTCCTGATTTGTACCCCAGCCCACAATTCCGCTTAGTGAGGGAGCATGACCGCACAGTTCGTTCCAAAAATGATGTGCTAACGTGACAAAGAAGATAGGGTGATCCCAGTTTTTGATTTTATCTAAATTACTCAAAACTTCAGCTTCATCACATTTGCTATCTTCTCCATAGAGTCCGGTATTTAAAGCATGCATTCCTTCAATAGATAAAACGATATAAATCGTAATAAGATCTTTTTGCTCTTGCTCAATATTTTGAAGTTCATGATATCCATGGACAATTTTGTACTTTACCTTCTTGCCATGAATATCTACAGTCTGATTATCTAGTTGCTTATAGAAATTATACTCCATCTCTATATCCGCAAAATAGTCATGGTGTTCCTGCACATTATCGATCCTTTTTTTACCAATTCCCATGGCTAAATTTGATAATGCATCTGAGACAATGCCGGTACCTAGCTTATTGATCACAAAGCCTTTCTCCATAGCATATAATGAAGCACTGATGACATGTACATCACCTTCTGCAAGAGTTTGTAAATCCGTTTGTGTGAATTTAGTCATGGTGGTGACGATATTGAACAGCTTGCTAAGTGGGTTCGGCTTTTTCTTGTGGTATAGGCTGTTGTTGTGTCTGTGATTTGTGCTATTTTTACCAGTTGAATTGGAGTTGTTAAAACTTTTACCGAGCGGTTTTAACGCAGGGTGACAATGTAAGTCAATGTAGTATTTTGTATTCATGTTAGTGGTTATGTTATTTTCGGTGGAGTTTTTATCTGAAAAAATGATCTATTAAAAATCATAAAAAATACGCTTATTTTAAAGTGTATTATGATTCATTATTTATATAATACAAAAATAGTGATCGTAAAAATTGTTGCTTGTTGATAGTATATACTGATGTCGTTGTTTATTAATATTAAAAATAACGGTGTGGTAAATTGATCTTAGATACTGTGAGATGATACAAAGTCTTTAATTAAGGGAAAGTTAAGAATGAATATTGTTTTTCTTAGGTTTGGAATAAGTACTGGAAAATGATTCATTTTAATTCAGCATATTATGTTCAGTAAAAAAGGGATTAGACCTCATCCAAAGTTTAAAGACAATACAGTGTGCAACTTAATTTATGACTTGATAGGAAAGTGTTTACTCAAGTATTTGTTTGAACGTTCAGTAAGTGGGTAATCGATTCCATTTTTATTATGAAAAGTAACAGATGGCTCAGAAGTGCCAAACAGTTCTAAACTACACCAATTATGTTGTTGTTTCCATCCGAAAATATTGATAGATAAACCAGAGGAAATCAACTGAACTGGAGTTTTTAAAGCGTTGTTGTTTATTTCCATTGGAGGAATAAATGCATTTTTATGAATATCTCCAGCAATAAAAAATACGTTTTCTTTTTGTTGTAATAAGGATGTTAACCTTTTGAAATCTTTGGGATATTTCTCCCAGTTTTCACCGCCTTCAGTGAGTGTGAGACCTCCACAAATAATGGTGTAATTAAGAGAGTGATTAAGTTTTTTTTCAAGGAAGTTGAATTGATTTTCACTGATCAGGTGATGTTTGCTTGATTCTGAACGATTGTCTAGAAAAATAACTCTTGCTAGGGGGGTGTCGAAAGAGTAATAGACATGCGGGCGGTTAGTGGAACAGTCTAGGTATTTGTGAAAAAGCTTTCGAGCGACTTCTGTTTTTTGAGTGCCTACACTTTCACCTTTGGCGTTGTTCCAGGCAAAATCATGATCATCCCAAGTGGCATATAAACCATTTTTTTCTCTCATGTCTTTAATGAGTTGCTGAAAGGCTTCACACCCAAATTGCTTCCTATATTTCCGATCCATTATTTTTTCAAACTTTTTGACACTATACAATCTTTGCCAAATTGTTGTAATACCATAATCCATATAAATGGTATCTCCGAGTAGAAATAAGTAGTCTGGATCATAATTGCTGATTTGATTCCATGTGGATTGGACTTTATCTTGATTAAAATTGAAGCAGGAGGTAAATGCGATTTTCATGATATCTTAATTAGTTTGAGGTTAGAGCTCTGACAGTTTATGACGATTCTAATGTCAATCGAAGTTTACTGTTTGGGGCTATAGTCTTGAAATTGTAGTGTAGTAAAGTAACAATCTTAAGTTAAAACTAATTATTGATATATCACAGACTTGTCGTTAGGTATTACATAAAGTCAGAATAAAAAAGCCTTAAGCTATTTTAATCAATAACTTGAGGCTTCTGAAATTACAATTTAACCATTTGATTGGAGTGATTAAGGATTCTTGAGGTTAAAGACAAATTCACCTCCTTCATGACCTACATTCTTTAATGGTTTCCCTTGAGGTTCCTGCATTGTGTTGCTCATCACAGATTGTCTTACATAAAGTGCCAAACTTGAAATGGTTAATTTCTCATTGGGATTGTTGACTAAATATTTTGTAAGGTACAAGTTGAATGGACTGTGTTCGCCTGCATTTCCATCAGAAACTTCAGTGAGACCACCAGAAGATAATCCCCATCTTGATTTAAATGATTCCACTCTGTCAGCGTACATCATACCTCTTGAAGTACTCGCAAACATAGAACCTGAAAAACAAGCGTCGGAAATTAATAATGTATGTTTGGTTTTCAATGCCTTGATGTATTTCAAAATAGTGCCATTTGGTAGGTACTGTGACATATCATCCTGGGTCATAGCCGCATTTACAGGTACCCAATAACCTTCCTCAGTAAATTCATCATAATAGCCATGTCCAGAATAATAAATTAAAACTTTATCCTCTTCACCTACTTTGGTCGCTAACTCTCTCACTAACTTATTGATTTCAGATTTGTTGACTTGCTCATTGTAAAGCTCATAAACATTTTCAGATTCATAATGGTAATGTTCCAATAGGACATTCTTAAAGTTTTGAGCATCATTGACAGCATTCGCTAGGGGAGTCCAGCTTGTATAATTGTTACAAGCAATTAAGACTAAGTAATTTGTTCCTTTTTGAACTGTTTTAGCGACTACAGCACCTGTGTCATCAGAACCGGATTGATCCAAGCTTAACATGAATTCCTGCATGTCAGAGCGGTTTTTGAGCGAATCTTGTACCATTACTCTAAACTTATTCTGTGGTGCTTTGATGGCTTTAAAACCTCTTGATACCGCATTTGGTTTAGCATAGCTAACTTCAATTTCAACATCTAAACCATCGCCAGGTTCAATGTTTTTCAACTTCACCGATCTGTCAAAGTTTAAACCTGGTACTGACATTGAAGCCAGAAGTTTTACAGTGGGAGCAAATGAAGTGCCTTTTCCCCAATTTTCAACGCGAAGTTTGATTTTTCCAGAACCCCCTTTTGAAAGTGTGGTTACTCCTCCATCATAAACAAATTGAAGGTCAGACATAATCAATTCAGCAGGAAGAAGTTCTTCTGCATTTTTTTTCACTTCTGACACAGCAACTGAAGGTGTTGCAGGAGCTGTTGGAGTTACAGGAACTGCAGTAGCGGAATTTTTTGCATTTCCATCTTTATCTGATGGCTCAGAAGTTTCTGTCTTATTTGAGTTTGGTTGAGTGGTAGTGGATGCAATTGAAGGAGTGGATACAATTCCACCAACTTGCGGGGTTCCCATGTTAATCTCTCTTGCTTGAGGAGTTCCCATGTTAATCTCTCTTGCTTGAGGAGTTGTATTCCCGTCATTGAAAGAAACAACACTATTATCATCTTGTTTTGCAGTAGCCATTGTCTCCATCATATTCTGTATATGATCGATCAGTACTAAAGTAGTCTGCAAAAACTCAAATGCATCTGTCGCATGTTTGTCGCCTGAAGCGGCTTTGTCAATAAAAGGTTTTGCTTTTTTCAGCAAATCTATAGCCTGTTGATTTAACGACCCACTTTGAGTTTCAAATTCAGAAAGGCTTAGATCATTCAATCTATTGATCTCACCAACTGCTTTGTTATAATAAATCGTGCCAATATTGTAGTTGGCGTCCAAGTGATTTGGATCCTTTTCAAGTGCTTTATTGTACATTTCTAAAGCACCGTCAATATTTTCATTCTGCTGATAAATTACCCCAAGAGTATAAGGGAATTCTGCATTTTCAACAATTGGAACCAATTCTTCTAATAGCTTTGTAGCATCTTCAATTCTATTTTGCTCAAAATACATTGCTAATAAAGGACCTCCATAGATTTCAGCATTATTAGGATACATCCTGATTGCTTCTTTCAGTTTATTTTCTGTCATGTTTTCCTCATTACTGAGGGATGCTTGAAACATGATCTCAGTATATTCATGAAAAGAAGGGGAGGTATATTTGAAAACGGAATTGAACTCACCTTTTAATTTCTCAAAAGTAGCATTGTCATTTGCATATGCAGCTGCTAAAGCCCCTTCTAAATAGGCAATGGAATCAGTCGGCAAAGTTTCTTTTGCTTTTAAATAATCTTTCAAAGCATTTCCAAACTCGTCCAGTTCATACCAATCACGAGCATTTTTCATATGCTTTTCCCAAACTTCCTCAACAGTTTGTGCTTGAGTATTAAAAGCGCAAAAGATAAAGAGTAGAAGTAGCGAATAATATTTTACAGTGCTTTTCATTATTGAACGTTCTTTTCAACAACTTTTAGATTGTTAATTTTTAGAGTGATAAGCATTATATCACTTTCACTATAGTCTTGATAATTTCGATAGGGCCCTTTGACACCAATCAAGTTTAAAGTATTATCATAATCGGTGAGAGCAAAGATGGTTTGATATGGCTGACTTGCAGATAAAACAGTACCATTGACTGGTGTTCCGTAATAATCTAGTTTTAAAATACCTGTATTAAACTCACCAAAATTACCTTGCTGTCCATTTAATACTTTCGATCCATCAATATTGGATAATTTATTGATATTGGCCACCACCAAATATTCATTAGGTAATGCTATGATCTCATTGACCATACCTTGCATCATCAAATTTGTATTCCATAAAATCTCCCCATCTACTTTAATATTCTGAATATTTAAAGTGTCATAGGCGTTGATGTTGTTTTTTGATCTTCCTTTATATGCAACCAAATAACTTTTCTGTTCCTGCATGTATTGGAACACACGAGGGTATTTATCACTGAACAAAGACATTTCTCTTAGAAGCTTTCCTGATTTCTGTTCAAAGATCAATACCTTATTATTGAGTGTCATTTGATTTTCACCCTTTTTTACTCCTTGAACAGTGACCATCAAGTGAAGTGAACCACCTTTAAGATTGATATAAGGAATGTCAATAGTTGGTAAGCCTTGATATTCTCCTTTTTTATAAGGATATCTTGTAATCCAACTGATTTCATTAGCTGAGTCAAGATCTGCAACAAATACCTCTAACGACTTATCGTCTTTAATTGTACCAACTAATAATTTATGATCATCTTTACTTGGACGCACATGAAGAGTATTAATTCTTCTGACTAAAAATTCATTAGTCTCATGAATAGGTTCTAAGCTAATTGAATCTTTTTGATAAGTCACAAAATCAGCTGAATCCGCTTGACTTGAAGAGAAGTAATTCACTATGATTTCTTTTAGTAACTTCTCAGCATTTTGTTGTTGTGTACTGATGAATTTCTTTTCCGTAGCAATGAAAGCTGGTAGGTTATCATTGTATTTAGCTTGGAAATATTTTGCGTGCTTTTTATAACCCACACTTTCCTTGTCTGTAGGAATATTATTGATTCTATCCATCGCCTTCTCACTTTCAGTCCAGACATCAGCTTGAGAACGAATGTATTTCAAGTCGCCTTTCAGACCAGAATTGATCACTTTAGAATAAGCAATCTGATTCAGTAAGTTGATCTTTTGTTCCTTATACTCATAGATGTTTACAGGATATGCGTTCGGGTCATATTTTTTGATTTTCCCAACAGTATACAAGTCCAAGTAAAACCTTTCTTCGCTTGGTGTGGCTGTATTTTCTTTTAAACGAACCAAAGCTTCTAATTTTTCATCATAGCTTGTCACCATTGAACGCATAGAGATTATTTCATCTTTATAGAATTGAAGTACCTCATCGTACCACTTTTCATAATTCCACAACCTGATGTCATTCGTCAAGAAACTGGTTCTTGTTAATCCGTGAATTCTATAATCATCAATTGGTAGAATGGTATAAGTGGTGGTGTAGCCTTCCATTGGATGTACTTCCAATGCTTTTTTGTAAAGGTCAAAATAGAATAAACTCTTCTTGTAATGTTCCTTCATGGGAGCAATTTTTTCAAAAAGAGAGTCGTACTCCGCCATAATATATAATTCCTTGATCGTAGGGTAGGTGCCGCAAACCTCACGGAAAATTTCATTAGCCGTTAAATATTCATTGATACTCGCTTTGAAATTGAGATAAATGCTATCTACCTCTACTTTCTGTTTTGCTAATACTTCTTTTCTTCGGTTTAACTCATTAAAGATATGAGTCATATTTACTTTTTCATCCGTTAGGGAATCATTGGCAGGGAATTGTAGGAATTCCATATAATAACGTTTCCCTTTTTTCTTTACTTCTTTTTCATCTAATCGTCCTTCAAATAACTCTATGTATCTTAAAGCAGAGTCACATGTAGAATGGATCGCCTGATACTCCCTTAGTACATCAAAATCATTAATTCTTTGGAAATAATAATCACTGACTTGAAAAACAGGGTTCAATTCCAAAGGCTGATATTTCATGACTTTTTTCAAATCTTGAAACGTCAAGTCATCGATTTTTGTATCAAAAGTGGGTTTGAATAGAGGGTAAAACTTTTTATAGTCCAAATCCTCATATTTTTCTCTTTCTGCTTTTGTTGCTTCGTCTTCTTCTACCTGTTGAGCAAACACAATGTTATTCAAACCAAGAAGGAGGAACATTAAGAGTAAAGTAATCTCTTTTGATCTATTTTTGCTAAAAGTCTTCATTACTTTCTTTGTTTTTATCTTAGTTGTTGACAGAAAGAACCATTAATTCAACCCTTCTATTTTTGGCTTTATTTTCTTCAGTATCATTGGCTACTGCAGGTTGAGTTTCACCATAGCCTTTAGGAACCAATCTTGCCTTTGGAATACCAAATTGCATCACATACATGGAAACGCTTTTGGCTCTACTTTCTGAAAGTTTCATGTTGTATTTATCACTTCCCACATCATCAGTGTGTGCCGCAAGTTCAACAGTAATGTTCGGGTTATCTTTCATTAGTTTAACCAAACGCTTCAATTCTCTGTAACTACTTTCAATAATTTCAGAAGAGTTGGATTCGAACAGAATGTCTTTTAGAGGTAATTTTGTATTCGGTTTCAATTCTGTAAGGGCAACGTCAAAGTTTTTCTTCGTACCCGCTTTCAATTTTGAAGAGAAGAAAGAGTAACCTCTTGGGCTTCTTACTTCCACTTGATAGTTGGCACCGTCTCTTACTTCCACTTTATACTTGCCATCTTCGCCTTTTTCAGCGGCAATAGCTATTCTTTCATCAGTATCGGTGTTATGTAAAATGATCATTGCTTCAATACCTTCTGCCGTCACAGCATCTTCGATATTGAATTGCATTTCAATTTTTACAGGATCTAACTCAATTGATTTTTCAAAAGTTTGATAAAGTAAAAATCCAGTTAAGTCAAATTGAAACGATTGATCCTTGAAGTTCTCTTTAGCAATAGAGATTTCATATTTATCATTCAGAGGTAATGACAGTTGGTACGTTTTATTTTCCTGCTTAAAGAAAATGGTTTCTAAATACTCCTGAGTAGTCAAACTTTTTACCTTTATTTCTGCAGGGATTTTATGCATAATGTCTGCATCAAAAACTTCTAAGTTTAGTGTGGCAGTACTGAATAAACCAAAATCTCTTTCTTCTTTAGCATAGTGATCTAATCCAATCAAATTCTCTGAAAAAATAGTTGTAGAATATCCCTTTTTATTAACGGTGATTTCGTAGTCAATTCCTTCTGTTAGCACCAATGCGAATTGTCCATCTTCACCCACAGGTAACTCAAATAACTTTTCTGTAGTAGAACGGTCTCTTACTGTGAAAGAAGCTTGTACAGGTTCGTTATTGGCTGTGTCAAAGATTTTACCTTGAATGGTCTTGTTTTTATATTGTTTGAATTCCTCTGGGATGTAAACCGTAAAGATGTCTTCTTGCCCTTTTTCTTCAGGGAATTTCTTTAAGACTTTAGGGTCAACAGCTCCTCTGTTCAAGAAATAAAGGTCTTCGCCTGAAGCAGAGATGGATGCATAAAGATCTGCAGTTTTTGTATTTACAAAATGCATGTTGATGGGTTCAGACCATTCACCATTGAAACCTAATTTACTCATCCATAAATCATAATCGCCTTTACCACCAGCTCTGATTGATGAGAAAATTAATGTTCTACCATCTGAAAGAATTCTTGGAGCTTTTTCACAGCCAATGTTGATAGGAGCGGGTAGCGCTTCTGGTTCTCCCCATGTTCCGTCGCTTTTCTTATGAGAGACCATGATCTCAAAGCAATTTGAACCGTTTTCATTTTGAATGGTATCCATTCTCATAAAATACATTTGCTGACCGTCTGCGGTTACAGATGGGAAGCTTTCATGAAATTCTGAATTGATTGGAGCTCCAATATTTTTAGGAGCACTCCATTTATCACCAATTCTTGTAGAATAGTAAATATCTTCAGCGCCCATACCATTATCGAAATGAGCAAAATAGTATAATGTATTACCATCATATGAGATGGAAGGACCTCCGATAAGGTCATTTTCAGCTCCATAATTATTTACACTATCTACACCAATTGGATCAGACCAAGTTTTACCTTCATCTTCAGTGATCGTTTCATAAATTCCCCACTGTCTGTTCTCGCCTCTGTTGGCTTGGAAGATTAGTACATTACCTTCAGCGTTCAAAGAGGGAGCATACTCTCTGTACATCGGAGAACTTACGTTATCAGGTAATTTGATTTGTTTTTTTTGCTGAGTTTGAGCTATTGAAATTGTACTCATACCCCAAAAGAGCAACAGTGTTAACCAAATTACAATAGTATAGCTTTTTGTATACTTATATAATGGTATAGAATCAATCATAAGTGATACTTGACGTTTTAAAGAAGTTGTTGTAATAGTGTGCATCTTAGCATGATTTCTAAATAACAATCACACAAATTTATTAATATTGTTAAAATATCTTTCTTTTTGGAAGTGATATTTGCATTAATTTGCGGGTAGAGTTGTAATTAGTACTCTTTTCTCAGCGAAAGCGACTTCAGTACCTCCTTCTATTTCACTATTTTCAGGTGTCACTTTTCTATTTTTCGCATTGATTGTTTCAATGTCATCATTAATGAAAATATATCCTTGCTGATCAGTTGTGTTTAGAGGTTCAAAGTTAGCCCCTGTTTTGGCAAACGCTTGAAGTGTTTCAATTCCAAATGGAGGATAGCATTGAAATTCCTGACTTACTTTTACCATTTGGTTCACTTGATCTTGGTTAATAGTATAATTATCAAGTAATAACACTTTTGTACCATCCGCCATATGATAAATAAATCTCACTTTACAAGGACGATTAGCTTTGACAAACAATGACATGATATCACCCATTGCGAAAATCGGACTATTGTTTCCTTTATTGGTAATTACTTCAAGTGATAAACCACTGTTCTCCATCACATCATTTGAGAACTGTTGCTGTACCATCATAGCCTGTTGTAGGTTCTGAGGTTTATATGAAAGGTTGTTTAATGCAGTAATTTTGATTTTACTGTCTGTACTTCCAATAATACTTCCTGTTTCAATATCTCTTAAAATTGAAATGATTGAAAGCTGATCATCGTTCTCCCAGATTGTTCCAGTAATCACATATTTATTTGAAGGGCTTTCTGTATTTGTAACTTTGAACATGCCATCTGTACTTAAAGACAGTTCTAACAACTGATTGAGTTTCCTTGAAAACTTACTGCCCATTTTTGTGTCTTCAAAAGTAAAATTCTCTAACAATAATCCTTGATTAGAGATTTTTACTTGATCTGATAAAGTAGAAGAAATCTCAGCAGATAACTCTTTGATAGATGCAATTTCTCTGTTATTCAATTGAGCTAATAACTTAGAAATATCTGTTTCTAATGTTAAAAACTCATTGTAATTCAAACCTACTTTATCACCCAATGTAATGGAAACAGAATAAAGTTCTTCAATTTCTCTGAAAGTAGGGAAAACGCGTCTTAATTCTTTCTTTGCCAATGCTGGATTCCCGCTTGTAATATTATTTTCCGCTTGTTTTTTACTGCTTTTGATTTTTTCAAGGTAAGAAGAAATGCGATCTCTATTATTTTGAAGAAGATCTTTAATATTGACATAAGCAAATACATAAAGAATCTGTTCTTTTTCATCATAATAATCCTCCACTTTCACACCCGTAAGACTTACATTGGAGAATGAAGTGCTATTCTGTTTAAAATTCTCATATGAAGCACCACTTGCAGACCCAATATCCAGTTTACTCACACTCTCAATACGTACAGAAACGCTTTCTGCCAATTCATTTTTTGCAAGTTGTTTTAAATTGATAAGGTTTTCCTCTTTTAATTCAATAGTGATATTTTCAGCAACTTGAAATCCAACCAAGAATTTATCCTTTGGGAAATAGGCATCTCTATATTCCCTTCTTATCCATGTGGGATCTCCTTTTTTGACGGGCTTGAATGAAGAAAAAGTAATAGATAGAAATACACACAACGTAACATATAACAGTTTCTTGGATGTTTGCATAAGAGATGATTGTATATTGAAGTTATGAACAGTAAAAAAATCTTGAGGTAAATATATGAAAAGGCAATTTTATATAATAATTTATAATGTTATTCTGCGAAATAATTGGATATTATTTATTGTTTTCTGTTTCTTTGTTAGGTACTTAAATTAATGAATGTTTTTTCATTTAATTTAAACTTTAATTTACCAATAAACACAAAATAGACAACAGAATAATTGATGAACAAGATTTCAGTAATCGGTTCAGGTACTATGGGTAATGGAATTGCTCATGTATTTGCTCAACATGGATATGATGTTTCTCTCATAGACATCAACGAACAGGCATTGGATAAAGCAATTGCCACTATTTCTAAAAACCTAGACCGTTTAATCAAGAAAGAAAAAATCACGGAGGAGGTTAAAGCACAAACTTTAAATAACCTCACTACATTTACCTCTTTAGAAGATGGGGTGAAAGATGCTGACTTAGTGGTTGAGGCTGCTACTGAAAATGTAGAAATCAAGCTTCAAATCTTTAGAGATCTCGATCGTTTGACAAAACCATCTGCGATTTTAGCATCGAACACCTCTTCAATTTCCATTACAAAAATTGGTGCCGTAACTCAACGACCTGAAAAGGTAATAGGAATGCACTTTATGAATCCTGTACCTATGATGAAACTGGTAGAGGTAATCAATGGCTACTTGACAGCAAAAGAAGTAACTGATCAAGTTGTGGAGGTTTCAAAGAAAATCAATAAAGTACCGGTGCCTGCTAATGATTATGCTGGCTTTGTGGCCAATAGAATCTTAATGCCAATGATCAATGAAGCCATTATTTCATTGCAAAATGGTGTGGCTGGAGTAGCAGAAATTGATACTATCATGAAGTTGGGAATGGCTCATCCAATGGGACCACTGCAATTGGCAGATTTCATAGGCTTGGATGTTTGTTTGTCCATCATGAGAGTATTACAAGATGGGTTGGGAGATGATAAATATGCTCCATCACCTTTACTTGTGAATATGGTAGAAGCAGGGATTTTAGGTGTGAAATCTGGAGAAGGATTTTATGATTGGGTCAAAGGAAATAACAAAGAATTGGTCGTAAGCCAACGTTTTGAATAGACATAAAAAAGGGGGATTGATCTTAATTGGTCAATCCCCTTTTTATTTTTTCAACTATTGTTGTTGTGTTTTTGCATAAGTGTCAGCCAGTGGCCCTAAGTTAAGGATGTCATAAATCTGCCAACCTGTTGCGGTTTTTCTAAATTTCACTGGTACTTCGTTGGTTTCGGTAGCTCCATCGAGAAGAATAATAAAAGTGATTTCAGCTTGATTTTCTGTCACTTTTCTATCCTTAACGCCTTTGAAATTGGCACCATCACCATTGGCTAATGTCATTAAACCTAATACTTCAGAACTTATACTAACTTCAGTGGGAATTTCTATTTTCCCTTGCTCAATATTATTTTGAATTTCTTGCTTCACCATTTCAATGATAGATGGACGCATAAATGCAATCAAACCTGTAGCAATATCAAGCTCACCATTATTTTTTGTCGTCATGTATTGGATATATTGATCGATTACACTGTTGACAACCTGATCAACATCAACACACTGATTAAATGTTTCTAAATCTTTATTGTCTATTGACCTTTTAATTTTGATAAAGGTCATTTCTGGAGAATCATTTTGAAGATAATAATATGCTCCTCCACCAATTAACAGAAGTACTAAAGCACCTAAAAGTATTTGGACAGTTTTTTTACTCATTCTAGTATTTTTTCATTTCAAAAGTACTCAATCAAAAAATAGTTTTTATTCATTCTTTTTTTGTAAGCACAACGCAAAAATGCCCCTAAAAGGGTTCTATTGAAAGTTTTCTCAAGGTTGTAAGCACAAAATATTAAGAAGAAGCAATATAAAATAATTTCGATTAGTTACTTAATTAGCCCTAAATAAACAAAAACAGCACTTGAAATCATATTCCAAATGCTGTTTTATTACTATTTAAGATTTTTATTTTGATGAAAACAGATGTAGTAATCCTGCAATTGGAGTGTAGAAAAGTACAATTCCAGGATTATCTAATAAAGTATCAACAACTGTCTCAACGGTAATTTCTATGTCTTTATCATGATCAACTATTGGCTGAACCATTTCTAATTGTTCTTCCATCTTTTTAGGATATTTTCCTCCATTACTAATAGCGGCTTTCTCTTTTGTCTTCTCAAAATCATCTTTATGTTTATTAAAAAGAATAGGCCATAAAGCTGGGAAGAACTTAAATGTTCTGCTCATATTTTTCAGGCTGACTTCTAGTAAATCCCAAAGGTTGTAAGGCTTCTGACCGTACAAATCTACAGCCTTCTGCAATTCAATTTGCATCTGATCATGAATCACTTCACTCAATTCTAATATTTCCTCTTCTGAAATATCCTCAATATTTCTATTGCCCAACATCTCATAAGGCTTGATTCTTTTGCCTCTCACAAAAGTAAGATTGGCAGGGAAGGCAAAGTAAAACAACCAAGGTTGAATTGGGATTAAAGTTGTCATAAACCCAATTGGTAAAAACGGTATTCCAAGTTTCTGCACAAAATCATTCAACAAAGAAACACTGTAGCTGAATGGGTTAATGAACTCTCCATTTACTGTGGCAAACGGAATAATATCAGTTTTGTATTTAATACTCATTCTTAGCGTTGAAGTAGCCAATCGCTGTAAAGTATATTTATTATTGAATCCTTTTCCAATACCAGGTACACCTTCTGGATAAACTAAAATATTGGATCCATTATAGTGCATAGCCGTTTCATAATTCAACCATGTAGCATCGATAGCTCCAAGTCTTTTCCAGAAGTGTTTGATCATGAAAGGATTCATAAATTGACTTCTAGATAATGCAGGAGCGGTAATAGCCCTTACACTATTTTTCATCTCAAAATTATTTTTCTCAAATAATCCAGAAACAAAGCTGATGGCATCCCAAGGGAAAGCCATGCCTGAGTGATTACTCGCGAAAATTAAGGGATGATCTGGATTGTTTCTTTCAGGAATGTTGTCAAACCCAACAAACTTGACTCTAAAATAGCCTTCATTGATATGTTTCAGTAGGATTTGAGTAATACTGTAAGCATATCCAGCATCAAAGTAATCATCTAAGATGTGTGCATTATCTTTAATTTCTTTGGGTGCTGATTTAATAATTAGATCCTCACTTACTGACGTACTAGTACTCATGTTTTTGGTGTTATTATCTACACTGTCATTTTTTATATTGTGAAGATCAGTTTGTTGAGTGGTCATTTTTTGAATTATTAAAGGTCAATCAATTGGACTTGTTGTAAACAAAAGTAAAGCTTTTCCTCCAATAAATTCAAAATAATAACAGAAATAACCATTCATTTATAGTATTTAGAATAAAGGTGAATTATAAAATATATCTTTAATACAAATTATATTTCCAAATCTATAATTACTTTTAATCCTATATTAGGAAAAAGTAAACTTTAAGAAAGCCATAGCCATAGATGAAAAACAAAAGCATACTTACCATCATATTATCTTTCACAGTGTCTTTTGCCTTTGGTCAAATTGACGCAGTAAGTGATAGTTTAGATGGTGTAATCACAACTTCTATTGATGCTTCCCAATTCAAATTCCAGCACTCTCAAGAAATTGAAGAAGGTTTTTATGAAGTGATAAAAATAGATGAGCTTTCCGATTTTTATCTGGTTTTTATTCAAAAGGATAGCTTGAAAAGGACTATACATTCTGAGAAGAAACCTTTTAGAAAGGGAGAACAGTTGAAGGAAGGAAATCGCTATTTTTTTAAATTATCATGCAAGGACACGTTGAGGAATGGACTTTGTGTGCCGACTATTCCGCATGTCACTTACTTTAATAAATATATAGGTCATGAAATAGGACAATTGATGGTAGCGGAGAATCTTGTTGGATTATCTTTGAAAGAATAATATTGGGAGTACATACATCCCTTTTTTCTAAAGAAATTATTGTGATATATATGAAAGATTAGATGGATTATTTTTTTACAAAAAAAACCTCAAATACTCAGAGAAGTAAATGAGGGGTTTTGAATTTTATATTCTTCTTCTTAAAGCTCAGTTAATACGCCAAACCATTCAGTGCCATATCCTTCTGTTACTTGTGCGTAGAAATAAAGATCTACAGAGATCAAACCTACTATGATTAAGCCTAATGTGATAAATGCATTTCTAACTAGCATTTTACTCAAGAAAACTTTATAACATTTAATGATTATTGCAATGTTGGCAACAACTAAATAAAGTGTAATAAACGGAGCCATATTAGTTTTTTTCGTGAAACATAATTTTATCTTCATTAACGTAGCTCAGAAAAAAGGTTAAGTATTTTCACTTAATAAACTCAAATGAATATTTATTCATGTAGATTATTTAAGGTTGTTATGATATGGAAAGTTTTGTTTATTGATTATATTGTGAAACAAATCATTCATTATTACCAATAAACACAACACTTTAGACACAGAAATGAATACAACAGAAACTCAGAAAATAGAATTGACTGAGGGGCAAAAAGCGTTTTCTAAGAAAATGCTAAGTCCTTTTAAGTTCAAACTATTTACAATGACACAAGTACCTCTTGGTTTTATCGCAGGGATGAAATTAGTAGAGTTAAATGGCAATCAATGTTCAACTACCTTACCTTATAAATTCTTAAATAAAAATCCATTTAAGTCAACTTATTTTGCAGCACAAAGTATGGCAGCTGAACTTTCTACAGCTGCGTTAGGAATGCTTCATCTCAATGAACATTTAAAAAAGATCGCATTTATCATTGTAGATATGGATGCAGAGTTTCACAAAAAAGCTGTAGATAAGGTGACTTTCGTTTGTAAAGATGGACACTTGGTGAAGGAGGCCATTGCAAAGGCTTATGAAACAGGTGAGGGACAGGTAGTGAAAATGGAAACAATTGGGACTATGCCTGATGGAACTATTGTTTCTAAATTCCATTTTACATGGTCTTTTAAAACAAGGAAAAGATAAAAATATGATATTATAAGTTTTAAAATAATGCACTTCGGAAAGGAGTGCATTTTTTATGCCTTGATGATCACGGAAATTAGGACAAAAAAAAGCAGATCATTAATGATCTGCTTTTTTTAGTGTTGTGTGTGCGATTGTGTGTTTCAAACATCAAGATTATATTTCTACAATCTCGATTAGCATTGTGTGTTATTACTATGTTGTTTATCGGTAGTACAAATATTGCAAAAGTGTACTTAATACACAAGTTTTAAATGTAATATTTACATTTAAGTTTGTGTTTTAACTAAAATTAACATTAATAATCCAAAATCATCTATTATTTAGAGGATTATCATCAAATAATCATATTTATGAAGGAATACATCACGACTTTAGAAGAGTTATTTAAGGAGAATTCTGATGCTGAAAGAGCCTTACAGCAGAAGGCTTATATGAGGAATCAGTTTGAATTTTATGGATTGACTTCTCCAAAAAGAAAGGAATTGCAGAAACCATTCTTGCAGAAAGGGTATTTGCCAGAAAAAGAAGAGGCCTTTAAAATAATCAAAATACTGTGGCAGAAACCGCAAAGAGAGTTTCAATTATTTTGTTTGGACTTGTTGGATAAATATCAAAAAAAGTATGAACCGGAAGATATTACTTTTTTAGAATGCCTTATCACTGAAAAATCATGGTGGGATACAGTTGATTTTTTAGCGTACAAACAAGTAGGAGCTCTTCTTAAGAAGTTTCCCAAACTGCAAAAAGAGTACTCTTTAAAGTGGTTAGCTTCTGATGATATGTGGTTGCAGCGAACAGCAGTATTGTTTCAGTTGAAATATAAAAAGGAACTTAATACTAGTTTGTTGGTGGAGAATATTGAACCATTGTTAGGTTCCAAAGAATTCTTTATTAATAAAGCAATTGGGTGGGTGCTTAGAGAATATAGCCGAACTGATCCTGAATGGGTGATTGAATATGTAGGCCAGACAGAGTTAAGTAATTTGAGTCGAAAGGAAGCGTTGAGACTTTTGGAAAAATAAAAAGGTTGATACACTAAGTATCAACCTTTTTGAAGATTTTATGAGAACTGACTCTTTAATCTTAATTGAGTCAACTTGTTTTTAGTGTCTAAAGCAAAATCATTATTAATGATCCAATCATAATAATGAGGATCTTTCTTTAAGGTATCAACCACAGATTTGCCTTTATATTTTCCGAAGTTGAAAATAGCATCACCTTCATTATTCAAGACCATTCTTCCTGCAAAATCAACCAAATTACTTGCTGTAAGGTCGTGAAGTGCATTCATGTCATTTTTTACAGGTTCATAATCTTTTCCATGTTTGTCTTTGATGGTTACACCTTCATAATGCTTCACCTGAGCATCAATAACATCTAGTGTGGCAATGGTGTCTGCTTCTGCTGAGTGAGCATCTTCAAGCTCTCTACCACAGTAGAATTTCAACGCTGCACCTAGTGTTCTAGGTTCCATCATAAAGAAGATTTTTTGAGCATCCACAATTTTTCTGTTGCTAAAATCAAATTCAATTCCTGCTCTCAAAAATTCTTCTGTCAATACAGGTAAGTCAAAACGAAGAACATTATAACCGCCAATATCACAACCTTTCATGAAAGCGGCTATTTCTTTAGCAATTTGTTTGAATGTGGGTTTGTCTTTGATGTCATCGTCGTAAATACCATGAATTTTACTTGATGATGATGGGATATGGCATTCTGGGTTTACTCTATACGTTTTAATAGTTCTATTGCCATTGACATCAGCCTTCACCATGGAAATTTCAATGACTCTATCTTTTGTAACATTAGTACCAGTTGTTTCTAAGTCAAATACCACTAATGGGTTACGTAAATTCAAATTCATTCTTTGTCTTTCTTGTCTTTAGTTGTTCCTAAGTAGCAGACGTCATCATTGTGATTTAATGCTGTCATATTACTTACTAAAAATTTATTTTTGAAGCCATTGTCTATATAAAAACTGTTGTTCTTTGGATGGATTTTCTTCTTTATAAAAGACATCATACTCCTTTTCTTCCAAGATAAGAGTTTTGGACTTCAGATTTATTATTTTCCCATTTCTCCTAACTTGGAGTTTCAATTTAGGGAATTTTTCAGGGTGATTGATGTAATTATTCATTAAATCACCAATATTTTCCATAGTAACTGGAGTGTTATTCATTTTTAAAAGAACATCTCCTGTTTGATAACCGATTTGTTTACCAAATTCATCCATATCAACAACATCTTCTACAAATATTTCATCCTCGTCATTGATTGAAATTCCAATATTTCCAAAAGTGGCAAAAGTATTGATTTCCTCAGGATTGTAAGTTATGCCTACTTTTTCGAAAGTTTCTGTGTAGGGGAAGGTATTGGGAGCATCAACAAATTTTTCTAGAAATACTTTTACTTCAGGAACACCTGTAATGCTATCAATCACGTTGAATAATTGGTCGTCTTTAAATGAACGGTCTGAGCCATAAGTGGTGCTCAGTTCTAGCATCAAATCTCGCAGGTTGTATTTTCCTTTACTATTTTCAAGTAATATAAGGTCAAGTGCTAAGCCAATAATTGCTCCTTTTTGATAGACATTTCCATACTCACTGCCATATTCATCCAAACATTTTTTACTTAATTCTGTAAATGGAAGATCGTCTTGATAAGTTGACTTTGCTGTAATAATTTTACCTCTCAGTGCATCAAGATATGTTTCCTCATCAATTAAGTTGTTTTGAACTAATGCAAGCCCTGCGAAGTATTCTGTTACACCTTCATACAGCCATAAGTGCTTCGACATTTTAGGTTCCATGTAATCAAAATTAGCAATCTCTTCAGAGTGAATACTTAATGGAGTAATGATATGAAAGAATTCGTGTGCGGCAATTTCCTGTATTACTGGAAGAATAACGGAAGGACTTTCTTCTGGAAGGAAATAAAAAGAACAATTCCAATGTTCTAATGCCCCCATGGCTCCAGATACGCTTGGCTTATCAGTAAGGTAAATTAAGAAAGAATAATGATCAGTAGGAAGTTGATCTTTCAAAAATGTTTTTTGAGCCTCTAATACATCAATCAGTTTTTGTCCCACCAAGTCTGCATTCAATTTATTATTGGGAGAGTAGATGCTCACAAAAACTTTAGTTGTGCCTACATTTAAAGTGATAGTATCTGCCTCTGTGTAAATAATTGGATTATCTACAAGGCGATGATAGTTGATGACATTGAAATGATCAGTTGTGGCATCTCCTTTAGCTCTAGTAAGGGCACTGCCACCATACAAATTAGAAGGTTTTTTGACTTCAATGTGAAAAGGAAAGTTTTCCATTCCATCAAAATAGCCAAAGAATCCATGATTATTAATAACAAATACGTCTTCTTCTTCAATGTTGGTACCGGCAGGCTCAAATACCTTATTAGGCAAAGATGAGTCCCACGTGTCATCAACTATGTATTGAATCTTACTTAAATCAGTAATGTTGGCAATTTTATACTGATTCTCATTCAGCTTATTTACTTCAATAGTTTTTCCTTTTGAATCATAAGCAATTAGATTAGAAACAAACCTTCCGAAATCATAGATTTTATAGGTTCCAGGAACAATAGCTGGAAATTGGAAGATATCACTTAATGGCGGAGAGTCAATGGTTAAGGACACTTCTAATTTGTCCTCTTCAACATTATTCAAATCTATATTATAGTGATATTGGAATGTTTTGTCTTGTGAAAAACATTTTGTGTTGCATAACACCGATATTAATATAATAAGCAGTAAATAATTCTTCATTCCAAAAATTATAACATAGGACTAAAAAGTGAGTTTGGTACCCTTAAATGGATGTCAAACTTGCTCCAAAAAGCATAAAGTCTTCAAATTTAATAAAGTCTGAAAATTATTATTAACACTCTTGTCACTTTCTATTCTATTTAGTATTAAATATTTGACTTTGAATTATTTTAATTTGAATTAACATACGTTCGTCTATTAATTTCCAATTCAGTAACATTCTCCGTACTTTTGTACTCCTTTATAAAATAAGTACTGAAGCAGAATTAAAATATATTGATTTTGTTTGAGTGCTCACAGGTGATTAACAGTCTGTTAGTATGAGAAAAGTTGCGTTCTACACGCTTGGTTGCAAGCTGAATTTCTCGGAGACGTCTACAATTGGTCGTCAGTTTGAAGAGAAAGGCTATAAAAAAGTTGAATTTTCGGATACACCCGATATATATATTATAAACACTTGTTCTGTGACTGACAATGCAGATAAGAAGTGTCAAAAGATTGTTCGTGAAGCGAAAAAAATTGCTCCAAATTCATATGTGGCAATTATTGGCTGTTACGCTCAATTGAAACCGAAAGAAATTTCTGAGTTGGAAGGTGTGGATGCTGTATTGGGCGCCGCTGAAAAATTCAGATTGCTAGAATTGTTGGATGGTTTTGTGAAAGACGAAGCTCCAAAGGTTTTAGCTACGGAAATTAAAGAAACGAAAGAGTTTGTTTCTGGTTATTCGATGAATGACCGTACAAGAACATTCTTAAAAGTACAAGATGGATGTAACTACAAATGTTCATTCTGTACTATTCCTTTGGCAAGAGGGAAGTCAAGAAGTGCTACTATTGCTGATATCATTAAAAATGCTGAAGAAATTGCTGCTACTGATACAAAAGAAGTAGTATTGACAGGTGTGAATATCGGTGATTTTGGTATTATTGATGGAAGACGTCAGGAAAGATTGATTGACCTTTTAAAAGAGTTGGATAAAGTAGAAGGAATTGAAAGATTTAGAATTTCATCTATCGAACCTAACTTATTGGATGAGGAGATCATTGAATTCTGTGGTCAGTCGGATAAGTTTGTTCCTCATTTCCATATTCCATTACAATCAGGTTCTGACAAAATGTTGGAACTGATGAGACGTAGATATAGAACGGATTTATATAAATCACGTATCACTGAAATCAAATCTCAAATGCCTGATGCTTGTATCGGTGTGGATGTGATCATTGGTTTCCCAGGTGAAACGGAAGAAGACTTCTTGGATACTTATAACTTCTTAAATGAATTGGACGTTGCTTACCTTCATGTATTTACTTATTCAGAAAGACCGAATACAGATGCAGTTCACATGGATGGAGTAGTTCCTAAAGCGGAAAGAGCAAAACGTTCGAAGATGTTGAGAATCTTATCGGATAAGAAAAAGAGAGCATTCTATGAGTCTCAAATCGGAACACAAAGAACTGTTCTTTTCGAGCATGATATTGAAGAAGGGAAAATGTTTGGTTTCACTGAAAACTACGTGAGAGTAGAAGCGAAATATGATCCTGCTTTAGTCAACGAGTTGAAAGATATTGAATTAGTGAAGGTGAATGATCAAAATATTGTAGAGATCAAAGAGCCAGAAATCGTTTACGAAAAACACTAATTTTTCATTTAGATATAAAAAAATCCTCTTTTCAAATCGAAAAGAGGATTTTTTGTTTTCAAGCAGTTGCTTAATGTATTCTTACGGATTAGTAAGAAAAGTTGTGAAGCATGATTGGCATCACAAGCATTAAAATATTTTCATCTTCACCTTGATCTTCAGGAACAATCAATCCTGCCATACCTGGCTCAGACAATTGTAAAGTGATACGATCAGAAGCGATGTTGTTTAAGATCTCAATTAAGAATTTAGCATTAAAACCAATTTCTAAATCTTCACCATCGTGCTCACAGAATAAACGCTCTTTTGCTTCATTAGAGAAATCTAAATCTTCAGCAGAAACGAATAATTCATTGTCTTGGATTTTGAAACGTACTTGGTTGGTAGTCTTGTTAGCATAAATAACAATACGCTTTAAACAACCTAATAACGCTTGGCGATCCAATGTGATGTGATTAGAGTTGTTTAATGGAATTACGTTCTCATAATCAGGGAAACGCTCATCAATTAAACGAGCAATCAACTTCATGCTACCGAAAGTAAACACAGCGTACTGCTCATTGAACTCTAAAGTAATATCTAAAGATTCTGAAGGAAGGATATTTTTCAATTGCGTTAATGCCTTTTTACCCATAATAATAGGAGACATCACACCATTTACTTGAATATCGTTTCTTCTGTATCTTACTAATCTATGAGAATCTGTAGCCACAAAATCAGAGTGCTCTTCAGATAAGTTGAAGAATACGCCGTTCATGTTAGGCTTCATGTCGTCATTACTTGTTGCAAATAAAGTATACCCAATTGCATCGGCTAATGCTTCACTTGTCATTGACAAAGTATTTGACATTTGAAGATCAGGATTAGTAGGGTAGTCCTCAGCATTTTCACCTGCTAATTTATAACGACCGTTGTCTGAACTGATCTCAATTGTATACGTTTCGAAATCAATTGTAAAAGTAACAGGTTGCTCTGGTAAGTTCTTTAATGTATCCGTAAGCATTTTTGCAGGGATAGCAACGTTACCGTCAGAGTTAGCCTCAACGTTCACTTCAGAAATAATTGTCGTCTGCATATCTGATGCAGTAATTCTTAATACCCCACCTTGAATTTCAAATAAGAAATTTTCAAGAATAGGCATAGATGGGTTATTAGGGATAACACCATTCAACATCTGAATTTGCTTCAGAATTGTAGATGTGGATGCAATAAATTTCATTATCTTTTTCTTCTATTTTTAGAAACCAACTTTTTGACGAACTTCCTCCAGCTTCTTCAAAGCAATTGCTTTTGCTTTTTCTTCTCCAATG
This sequence comes from Flammeovirga sp. SJP92, assembly GCF_001583495.1. Taxonomy (GTDB): domain Bacteria; phylum Bacteroidota; class Bacteroidia; order Cytophagales; family Flammeovirgaceae; genus Flammeovirga. The sequence goes on from NZ_LQAQ01000090.1 coordinate 74,595, forward strand.
CTAAGTTCTTTTTCCAACTCATCAAGATTTGACATATAGTAGTCAAACTTCTCTCTTGCTTCAGCGTATTTGTCTAAGATAAGATTCAATAAAGCAGTTTTAGCATGACCGTAGCCATAGTTACCACCTGTATAGTTATTTCTCATCTCTTCGATTTGCTCTTCAGAAGCAATCAATTTATACATTGCAAATACATTACAAGTATCAGGGTCTTTTGGAGACTCTAATGGTAATGAATCTGTTTGGATCTTCATCACTTGCTTTTTCAGCTGACCTTTTGGTAAGAAAATATCAATTACGTTACCATAAGACTTACTCATTTTACTTCCGTCAGTACCAGGGATTGTCATGATCTCTTCATCGATGACAGCCTCAGGCATTACGAAAGTTTCACCATATTGACGGTTGAAAGCAGAACAGATATCTCTTGTGATTTCAATATGTTGCTTTTGATCTTTACCTACAGGTACTTTCTCAGCATCATACAACACGATGTCAGAGGCCATAAGTACAGGATATGTAAATAAACCAGCATTGACATCAGATAACTTGTCAGATTTATCCTTAAATGAATGCGCATTAGCTAACATCGGGAAAGGTGTTAAGCAGCTCAAGTACCACGTTAACTCACAAACCTGAGGAATCTTCGATTGTCTGTAGAAAATATTCTTTTTAGTGTCATAACCCAAAGCCAGCCATGTAGCAGCAGTAGCATACACGTTGTTCTTTCTTTCTTCTGCATCTTTGATGGTTGTCATCGAGTGCAAATCAGCAATAAAAAGGAACGCCTCGTTATCGTCTGACTTTGAAAGTTCAATTGCAGGTTGGATTGCACCTAAAACATTTCCTAAATGTTGTCTTCCAGAGCTTTGTACTCCTGTTAGAATTCTTGCCATGTTTAATCTCTGACTAGTCTAAATTTTTGTCTTTAATTTAATGTGCGAAATTAACAAAAAAATACTCCAACAAAAACTAAATACTTCACAACATTTCGCTTTCTTTTTCAAAAAAGTGAACACTTGAGATAATTACGGTCTTCATTTTAGAAATTTGTAAGATTTTATTCAATGAAAAATAATCAGGTTTTAGATTCTAAGATGAAATAGGAATTATTATTTAATAAAGCTGAGAATATATGTCTATAACCATGAGTGACTTTAAACATTGTTCTTCATATTGCAGACATATTACCTTTAAGTAGTTAAAACAAATAAACATGGCATTAATAAAAAAAGTAAAAGGCGTAGCTCCAGTGATTCCTGAGAGCTGTTTTCTAGCAGACAATTCAACAGTAGTAGGAGATGTGATAATGGGTGAGGAGTGTAGTGTGTGGTTTAGTGCTGTTGTAAGGGGTGATGTAAATAAAATCACTATCGGTAATAAATGTAATATCCAAGATGGTGCGGTAATTCACGCAACATATCAAACTTCAGCAACAACGCTAGGCAATAATGTGTCTATTGGTCATAATGCTTTAGTACATGGCTGTACAATCCATGATAACGTTTTGGTTGGAATGGGTGCCATTGTGATGGATGATGCTGTGGTAGAGGAAAATGTATTGATAGCAGCGGGTGCAGTTGTATTGCAAAACGCCCGTTTAGAGTCTGGTTACCTCTATGCAGGTATTCCAGCAAAAAAAATTAAACCATTAGATGACAAATTGAAAGCAGTATTTGAAAGAACAGCTAACAATTATGTAATGTACAGCAGTTGGTTTGATGAAGAAGAAGTGGAAAGATAAGCGATTAAAAAAAGGGTTTCATAGTTTGAATTATGAAACCCTTAATTTATAGAGATGAATTAGACTAAAATCTTATTCATCGTGAAGCCATTCTTTTTTGGCTAATAATTCGTCTTCAGTTTCTCTGTAGTCTGGGTCATCAACACAGCAGTCTACAGGACAAACAGCAGCACATTGTGGCTCCTCATGGAAACCAATACATTCTGTACATTTGTCTGGAACGATGTAGTAAAACTCATCCGATACAGGTTCTTGCTCCTCTTCTCCATCAATTGCAGAACCGTCTTCTAATTCTACAGAAGTAAGAGCTGTTCCTTCACCCCAAGACCAATTTACACCTCCTTCGTAAATTGCTGTATTTGGACATTCTGGTTCACACGCCCCACAGTTGATACACTCGTCTGTGATAATAATCGCCATATTGTTTTTCTATTTTAAAAAAGAGTCAATCGGTTAGTGGTTCGCTAACATCAAAGCTGATTTGACATCTTTGTTTGTTTACTATTTCAAACATATCAACTTTATTAGCCGTGATATGTTTTACAAATTTGCATCTTGTATTTACAAAAAACAATAGTAATTGGATTTCATTGATGAAAAACTGCAGGATTATGGGGGTGTTATTATCAAAAATTATAATTTAATAACAAAAAGTTATAACTGAAGAGATTTGATTGATCTTGGTCTAGTACAAATAAAAATAGTATTTTTTTAAGGGTCTTTTGTGAAAAAAATCGGTTTTGGAACTTTTTCCATAACATTTATTTACAATTTAATTTTAAAATCGTTAATATTAGTTATTATAAATTTTACTGATTTCTAAACTTGAAGCTCTTATGATTAAATTAAGAACCCTACTCTTATTAGTCCCATTTTTCGCATTATTTTCATGTTCTGATGACGAAAGCAATGGGCCGGGTCACAACACTTCACCAATAACAGCAGACTGTAAACTGTCCTCTTATTCTTATGTTGAGTCTTATGACAGTTCAAGCATAAACCTGCTTAGATATGAAGAAGCTAAAACCTATACCTACAACGAAGATAAGTTAATTTCTTACCTAGATGAGGCTACACTAAGCGGCTTAGACTCAGCAGGTGATAGACAAGAAAGCTCACAGTCATTTTTATTTGAATTCGAGTATTCTGGAACTGAATTGGTGTCAATATTGAATAATGACCGAGAAATATTAGGTATAAGAAATGTGGATGGAAGACCTTACATCATTTTCGCTGAATCTACTTCTGGTGGCCTAATAGAATTTGTTTTAGAATATGACGGTCAAAATAGATTGCAATATATTTATAATAGAGAAGACGAGGGAGATGACATTGCTTCAATTCCTCATTATGAGATTGTTTATGGTACAGATGGAGATATTGCTGAATTTAGTCAGGTAGCTTCAAATGGAACAAAAGAATTAATTAATGATTTTAATTATAATGATACGATGAAAAACCCTTACCAAGGTTTTGTTTTCTTTCTCCTTTCTATTTTTGAAACCTCTTTTGAAAATGATGGGATATTTTTTGCTGATGCTTCCAAATTAAGCCCAGGTATAACAGAGTCTTATAGATTAAGCATTTATAATGTTAATACAGAAAGGTATGAGAGATTCAATTTCGCGGGAGAATACAGTGAAGATATGACTTATACTACTAATGTTAATAATTATCCTAAAACAGGAAGTATGAGCTTTAATATAACAGCAGGTATTGTAGCTTCAATTAATGAATCCTATTCTTATACAAACTGTGATTAATTTCCTCGCTATTTGTAATACTTTACTTTAAGTGTTATACTTACGTTACACACTTGAACTTTCGTATTACTACTATGGAATTATTCATCGGCATTATACTCATCTCGATGCCAATATTATTTGCTATGGGATTATTGGCGTTTATGATGACTGGGCCAAAAGAAAAGCAGGAGGTAGCCTCTGATTATACTGAGGCTAACAATGAGTAACTATTAAGAATACTTGCAATAATCCAAAACGGGATGCCTTTTACAAAAGCATCCCGTTTTTAGTATTATTCAAAACAAAGATCAATTCAATGATTGTTCTTTTTACAAAATAAGAAATTGTAATACATGTTTTGAATTTGTTTTATAAGGTTGTAATAATTTGATCTTGATATATAGTATATTTTAAATCAATAATTAAACTTATTCAGCAGTTCCTAATCTGTAGACCAATCCAACATTGAGTGCGTGTTTGAATTGTACTGCTTGTCCTTCAGTACCATCATTTCTTGTTACTACTACATCTGGGTCATAAATCAATTGACTTGTAAAGTTCACATTCAAGAATTTATTTACTTTCATATCCAAAGTTAAATCCCAATTGACTACCCATTCTGTTAGACGGCTGTACTGAGAAAACATGTTGTAAATACTTTTGAGTGTTACGTTTTTGACAATTTCTTTATCAAAACCAACTTTAACATTCATACCCAATTGATCTCTAAATTTTTCTCCTGCTTCAAGACCATACTTTTCAGAGAAGATAGTGTCTCTTACAAATGTCATACGATTGGCAACAGGTGAAAATGTAATGTAAGCAAACTCTACAGGAGTGTAAGTTATACCTACATTCAAGTTCAAATAAGCAGGTGCCATGAAGTCTGAAATTTGTGTTTCAATTTCAACTCCTGTTGCATCATCTACGGCATATTCATAACCCTTGTCAAATTGTGTTCTAAAATCACCTGCCGCTGTAAGAAGTACTTTTTTATGCCATTTGTAGCTATAATCAGCTCCAAGATTTAACTGGTCATCTGTTTTCTTGAATTGAAATGCACTATTATCTTGATGGATTAAACCGTAAGCTAGGTCTGTGTAAAGACGTGTAATTGCTCTATCCGTATTTCTGATGGCTTTGTAATTTAAAACACCGCCAAATGAGTACGAACTTTCACCACCACCGGCCCAGTTTACTAGACCCACATTGGAGAAGTTTGCACCTACCTGTCCTGTGTGTTTCCATTTCTTTGGAGGCTGGTCAACGGATGTGGAATCCTGAGCAAAAAGAGAAGATGTAGTGAAAATGAACAGTACAAAAAGAATTAGATTTGAATTTTTAAATTTCATTATAAAAAAAATGATTGAAAATTTTAAAATAGTATTGAAGACTAAATGTTCTTATAAAGAAAAACAATATAAAGAAATAAATAAAAAATAACGTCGATTAAAAATTTCTTCATATATTTCATAATCATCTCCGTTAATTAATATGAACAAGATATCATTATTTTTTCTAATTGGTTTTACCATGATTTTCAGTTATTCTTTTAATGCTTTGAAAGTCAATGGAGAAATTAGTTGGAAGACAGCAGAAGAAGCGATCACTTTATCAAAAAAAGATGGAAAACCCATTTTTATTGATGTGTACACAGATTGGTGTGGTTGGTGTAAAATTCTTGATAAAAAAACTTTTCAAAATAGCGATGTTGTAGAATATGTCTCAGAAAACTACCATGCAGTAAAACTTAACCCCGAAAAAGAAGGATCATTTCAATTCAAAGGAGAAGAGTTCACCAATGAATCGTTTGCGGTGTCTCATGATGTAAACAGTTACCCTGCTATAATTGTTATACATCCTAAGGGGAAGAATAAAGTATTCGTTGGTTACAGAGATTCTGAAAGTTTTTTAGAAATTTTAAAAAAATATAAACGCCAAGTTGATTAGATTTATAGTTTGAAAAATATACCCATTTTAAAGAAATAAAATAACGAGAATAATTTAGGATGATAAACAGAAAAAAAGCACTCATTTTACCTGTACTATTAGTTGGGTTGGGATTATTTGGGTTTTCATTATTAGCACGGATAGAAGCTCCAGAAGATAGCAATAAAAACGCAATTAAAAGAAGTCTATTATTTACTGCATTAAAACAAATGCACTACAATAGTGTGGAAATTGATGATGACTTCAGTGAAAAGGCTTACGATCAATATTTAAAGAATTTAGATCCAAACAAAAGATACTTTCTTAAAAGTGACATTAATAAGTTCAGCAAGTCTAAAGATAAATTAGACGACGAAATTAAGAACAATTATAATACTGAATTATATGAGCTTTCGGTTTCTATCTTCAATCAAAGAAGAAAAGAAGTGGAAGAAATCACTGCTGAAGTTTTATCAAAGCCATTTGACTTTACAAAAAAGGAAGAAATTCTTTTTGATAGAGATGAAATGAGCTTTCCGAAAAATGAAAAGGAAAGATATGACCGTTGGAGAAAGTCATTAAAATATGCCGCTCTTTTAAGAATGAACTCTAAACTAAAAACAGAGGAGTCTAAAAAGAAGAGTGCTGAGGAAAAAGGAGAGGATTACACTCCTATGACCTATGAAGAAATTGAGGCAGATGTAAGAGAAAAAGTCTTGACTAACTATAAAGACGTTTTTGATTATATGAAAAAGCAGGATGAAGAAGATCACTATGCATTATATATTAATTCTATGATCTCTATCTATGGTCCTCACACAGAATATTTCCCACCAGAAAGAAAAGAACAATTTGATACTGAAATTTCTGGTCATTTTGAAGGAATTGGAGCTAGATTACAGCAAACGGGTGGTGAAGTGAAAGTAGTAAGTATTATCACAGGTTCAGCATCTTGGAAACAGGGTGATTTAGAGGCAAATGATTTTATTCTTAAAGTTGCTCAAGGAGAAGAAGACCCTGTAGATATTTCTGGTATGTCTTTGAAAAACTCAATCAAGCTAATTAAAGGACCAAAAGGAACTGAAGTTAGGTTAACAGTGAGAAAGCCTGACGGAAGAATTGTTGTGATTCCAATTATCAGAGATGTTGTAGTGATTGAAGAGTCGTATGCAAAATCTGCGGTTATTGAAGATAAAGAATCAGGAAAGAAAATTGGTTTGATTCACTTACCAAGTTTCTATGTTGACTTCCAAGATAGAAATGGTAGATCAAGTGGAAAAGATGTTTATCAAGAAATAAAGAAACTGAAAGCACAAAATGTAGACGGTATTGTTCTTGACTTGAGAAATAACGGTGGCGGATCTTTAGGTGATGCTGTTGAAATGGTAGGTCACTTTGTAGGTAGAAGCCCAGTAGTTCAAGTGAAGAGTAAAATCTCAGGTTCTAAAACATTAAAACCTGAGTCAAATAATATTGAATATGATGGTCCACTTGTAGTGATGATCAATAGAATGTCTGCTTCAGCTTCTGAAATTGTTTCAGCTGCGTTACAAGATCATGGACGAGCAGTTATTGTTGGTTCTAACTCGTTTGGTAAAGGTACTGTTCAACGTTTCATTGATTTAGATAGAATGTCTCGTTTAGATGACTACAAGCCATTGGGATCATTGAAATTGACAATTCAGAAGTTCTATAGAATTAATGGTGGTGCTACTCAAGTAAGAGGGGTTAGTCCTGATATCAAACTTCCGGATACTTACGCCTATTTAGAAGTGGGAGAAGAAGATCTGCCTTACGTTTTACCTTGGGATGAGGTAGAGCCTTCTAAATACTCTATGTGGCCTCAACAATTACCGATAGCTGACTTGAAAGCAAAATCTGAGCAAAGAGTTGCAAACAATGATGTGTTCAAAATGGTAGAGGAAAATGCACTCCGTTTGAAGAAACAAGATGAGAAGAAATATTATACTTTGAATTTAGAAGAGTTTAAAGTAGAACAAAAAAGATTGGACGAAGAGTCTAAGAAATTAAGAGAAGCTACTGATACACATGATGAGTTTGAGGTGACTGTAATGAAAGACCATTACCAAACTTCTAAACCTGATTCAGTGATTCAAAAATCTGCTGATAAGTGGGCTGAAGCTATCAAGAAAGATGAATATCTTAAGGAAGTAACATTGATTATTTCTGATATGATGGTACAATAAATCAACTCTATCTTTTATCAAAAGGTCATATTTCTATTATGGAAGTATGACCTTTTTTAATTCTTAATTTTTGATGCGGTCTCTCATCCTCAATTTGTAAATTTTAACCTTAAATTTTTCCAAGAAAATAACTTTTCTATCATATTTTTAACCGAATCAATAAAATGGTTTTTATATTGCGTTCCTATTAATGAATCAAAAAAGAACGATAGGAATAAATATAGATCATGAGTATTGAGATACGTCCAGTAGTAACTAAAAAAGATCAAAAGAAATTCGTAGACATTCAATTTGAACTTTATAAAGGAAGTGAATTTTGGGTGCCGCCAATCAAAAAAGATGAACTTTCAATTTTCGATGCAAACAACCCATTTGAAAAATTTTGTGACACTCAATATTGGTTAGCCTACAAAGAAGGAAAGTGTGTTGGTAGAATAGGTGCTATTATCAATTCAAAATACAACGAGAAGGCGAATGAGTCTAACGTTCGTTTTACAAGGCTTGAATTTATCAATGATAGAGAAGTTGTTCAAAAATTATTAGAAACAGCAGAACAGTGGGGTAAGGATAAAGGAATGACAGGTATTGTTGGACCTTTAGGATTTACAAACTTGGATCATCAAGGTATGATGATTGAAGGGCATGATCATCTTCCTTCTGTGGCTTCTGAATATCATCTTCCATATTATAAAGAACACCTTGAAGCTTTAGGGTATGATAAATTAGTGGATTGGATTGAGTTCAGATTAACAATGGACGATGCTGTAGTTGAAAAAGGTATTAAGGCTTCCACTTTATTGATGAAGAGAACAAAAACAAAAATTGTATCTTTCAATTCATCGGACGAATTAGTGGCTTATGCTGATGATATTTTTAATCTATTAGGAGAGGCTTTCAAAGAACTTTATAGTGTTATCACTTTCGATAAAGAGATGGTAGATTACTATAAAAATAAATTCTTGAAACTTCTTTCTCCTAAATATGTGAAATTGTTAGTTACTGAGGAAGAAGGTGAATTAATGGGCTTCGTGATTGGTATGCCTTCTCTTTCTAGAGCACTTCAAAAGGCAAACGGGAGTATTCTTCCATTAGGTTGGTATCACATTTATAAAGCATTAAAGAAAAATGATACTTGTGATATGTTACTGACTGCTGTTCATCCAAAATTACAACGCCTAGGTGGTGGTGCAATGTTAGTTGGGCAGTTGCAAAAGACAATGAGCGATAATGGTATCAAATATCTTGAGACTACAGGTATGTTTGAAACCAATCAGAAAGCGATCCAAAATTGGAAGAATTACGATCACATTCAACATAAGAGAAAAAGATGCTTTACCAAAGCACTTTAATATAAAGAGAAAAAAGAAACGGCCAATGATTAATCATTGGCCGTTTTCGTATGATTAGTTGTTGATATATAAATCAAAAACCTCTGAGAAATCTTCCCTATGGAATTCCTTGTATTTACTTGTTTTCCATGAGAAAATATAGTCATTCAATTTCTCGAACTCTTCAGCATTTGTATTGCTTCCCAAAGTTCCTTTCAATGTTTCCATTGCCAATGTTACACTTTCTTGAGATTGAGTAAATTGGTTGAAATCGCTATCTTGAAGAGAGGCAATTTTAATTAAGCTTTTGTATAAGTCTTTAAGCCTCTCAATCTGTTTTCTGTCAACATCAATGCTGAATGCACTTTCTCCAAGGTTAAACTTAATTTCTACATCCAAATCAATATTTCCAGCTGTTTCAAGTTTTACACCTGAGAAGAAATATTTTTTATAAGGATATCTGTAAAGAGTTCTTCGAGTATTGATAGCTGAAGTGCCATCAAGGTGGATTAGTGCTGTGTTTGTAAAGCAGTATTCGTCTGTTTTAGATTTGATCAAGAAGAAGATTTTTTCTCCATCTTCGTGCATGATATAATCATCTGAGTCAACTTTGTCATAATCAACTGGGTCGATGATTTTTCCGATGTCACTAAGACCCATGACATCTGAAGCTAGTTTTTTAAACATAAGATTACGTTTTTGAATTGTTAAAAAATGGAGGGTTACAAAGTACCAGCTTTCTCAAGCAACTATTTTGATTTAGTTAGAATACATTACTTGACTGTAGTAACGTTTTTATCTATGTGTTTATAGTCTCAAAATAGGTGCATGAAGTTTCTAGGTTACTTCCATTTATCTCCTAGAGTATAATTTAAATTGCTTGAAAGTAATACAATAAATATTTTTGAAAAAGAATATTTACACTATTAACTAAATTCTTCCAAAAGTATGGCTTAATCTATTAATTTCATGGTCAATTTCTGTTTTCCATGCACATCTAAACCATTGTGCCGCTTCTTCTCCAACATATCTCCAGTGCCAAGCCTCTTGTCTGATGTTTTTTTCAATTCTGAAATAATAAGTTGGTACCCATCCATAATCAAAAGCATGATTTAAGAGCCATAGAAATAGTTTGGTGTTTTCTCCAGCGTATCTTATATCTATGGTCGTTAAGAGGTGATGCTCTGAATATCCAGGACGCTCAGCCCTAGTAGCACCATGCTTGTTGAAGACAATCTGTTGTGTTCTTTTATTTCTATAGGAAGAGCGGATGTTTATATGGATATTTTTTTGAAATGCTTCCTGCTTCATTTTTGAATAGGCCTCATAAGCAGGGTAGAGGAGTTGGTTATTTTCAACCTCTTTGTATTTAAAGTCTTTGATCTGAATAAAATCAACATAATTGAAAGGGACTCCAATTGGCATTCTCATAAAATCATAATAGATTTTTGTCGGATTAATGTCTATTCCTTCTTTTTGGCTGATGAATGTACTTAGGTTTACTCTGTATTTCCAGTTCTTTTTTGAGAGTTCTGAATCACATTCTTGGGCTATAATTGAATGAGTAAAAAAAGTTAGAAGGATAAAAAAATATTTGTGCATTTGTATGAAATATTGAATCAAAAAATCTGTACAAATGTGATAATAAAAAAGGGCAAATCCGAAGATTTGCCCCTTATATTTAGACTTGTGTCTCTCTACAAATTAAGCGTTGTAGATGTGAGCTACAAGGTCAAGAACTTTGTTAGAGTATCCGATTTCGTTGTCATACCAAGAAACAACTTTTACGAAAGTATCAGTTAAAGCGATACCAGCGTTAGCGTCAAATACTGAAGTTTGTACTTCACCGATGAAGTCGTTAGAAACAACCATATCCTCAGTGTAACCAAGAACACCTGCTAATTCACCTTCTGATGCTTCTTTCATAGCAGCACAGATTTCTTCGTAAGTAGCAGCTTTCTCTAAGTTCACTGTTAAGTCAACTACAGAAACGTCTGGAGTTGGAACACGGAATGCCATACCAGTAAGTTTTCCGTTTAATTCAGGAATAACTTTACCTACTGCTTTAGCTGCACCTGTAGAAGAAGGGATGATGTTTTGACCAGCACCACGGCCACCTCTCCAGTCTTTCATTGAAGGACCGTCAACAGTTTTTTGAGTAGCAGTTGTAGCGTGAACTGTAGTCATTAAACCGTCTTTGATACCCCACTTGTCGTTAAGAACTTTAGCGATAGGAGCTAAACAGTTAGTAGTACAAGAAGCGTTAGATACGATATCTTGACCAGCATATTCTTTGTTGTTTACACCCATAACGAACATTGGAGTTGCGTCTTTAGAAGGAGCTGACATAACAACTTTCTTAGCACCAGCAGTGATGTGCTTACGTGCAGTCTCGTCAGTTAAGAATAAACCAGTTGATTCAACAACAACCTCAGCACCTACTGCGTCCCACTTCAAATCTTCAGGGTTTCTTTCAGCAGTTACACGTACAGTTTTACCGTTAACAACTAAGTTACCGTCAACAATTTCAACAGTACCGTTAAAACGTCCGTGAGTTGAATCGTACTTTAACATGTAAGCCATGTACTCAACGTCGATAAGGTCATTAATTCCTACTACTTCGATATCTTCTCTTTCTACTGAAGCACGAAATACGAAACGTCCGATACGGCCAAAACCGTTGATACCTACTTTAATTGCCATAATTTTATTTAAATATTAAATTGAATAAATAATTCTTCAAAAATTGAGAGTCTATGACCTTGGATAAACTTGTTTGCCCTTGTCAATAACTACATTGCAAACGTACTTACATAGTTTGTCTTGTGGAATGATAAATATCATTATTTGTTGGCAATTTTACACAAAATGCAACCAAATATAAGTGTATCAAAAACCTTTATTTCAGTAGTTTATCCAAAAAAATAAAGGGGTTACAGAATATTGTATCTGTAACCCCTTTATTATGAATGTAATGCTTTTGTAGAGTGGAAAAAAATACTTTTAATGTTTGGTGTTTAACAACTTGTTAATTGATTTGGGTTGCTAAAACTTATTAACGATATTTTTTTCAACTTTTATTACTTTTTCTTATTTCCAAAAATAAAATCAACAAGATTTCTGACTTCGCCGTCTTTGTTGGCTTGTTGAAACTTTTTATAAATCTGAAAATGTCGCTCTGGATCGACATTGAATTTATCTTTTCCTTCCTCTAACTTCTGTTTTGATCTATGAAAAAGCTGTCTGCAGTGGTCTGCTTTTTTTCTAGCAATTTCAGTGATCTCATTATAATTTAAATTAAATGCTTCTTTCATAAGGTAAACTCCCAATTCAGCATCATTTAATTTTTTCATCATATTTCTAAGACCTTCAGAAATTTCAGTGGCTTTGTCTGATGACCAGTGTTCGATAGGATCAAAATGGAAGTTATGGGTAATGTTTGCCCAATTATCAACTAGGTGTTCTTTTTTTCTCTTTAATGCTTCAAGATGATTTAAACACGTATTAGTGATTGTCTTTATTAGGTAATTCTTAATGTCTGCAATCTTAGAGAGATCAACCTTAAGAATTTTGATAAAAGTGTCTTGCACCATATCCTCAGCATCGCTGGCTACTCCAAGTATCCTATAGGCTACGGCATACAATAATGGACGATATTCTGTTATTGCTTGTTCAGCTGACATAGTGGTGGTTACAAATGATAGTTTAAAATTGATTTCATAATTAAGAAATCTTCATTATATCTTATTTCCCGCAAAATAATAAAATAAATTTTCCTATGAGCTATAAAATCAAATATAAATACTATTTCTAAGGTTTATTAAAAAATGAATGTTTGTTCATTGTTTTGTTATATTTCCATAACAACGAGCAATTGTGTTGAATCTAGTCAATGAAAGGTTTGAAAGGGGAGCTGTTGCACTTAAGGTTACGATTTGAGAATAATAAAAAAAAGAGTCTGAAGAAACTCCAAACTCTTTATTCATAACCCAAAAACTAACTATTACTCTTTTTCTTTTATATCTTAAAATCACTTCTAAGAGTGATCGTTTTTTCAAAATTTACATTACAATAAACGGTCTATAGATATGCTAGGTTTGTCATTTTCAGTGAACAAACTTTAATAGTTGAACTTTTCTTTCTTCGTTTTTTTTGATTGATGAAATTCTACCCTTCTAGAAAAAAATGTATACAAAAAAAAGAGTTCGAAGAAACTTCAAACTCTTTTTCATAACCCAAAAACTAACTATTACTCTTATTCTTATATATCTTAAAATCACCTCAGAAAGTGATTGTTTTTTCAAAACTTACAATTGAATTAACGGTACATATAGAGGTCAGGTTTAGTGATTTAAGTGAACAAATTTTAATACTGCTACTTTTTTTGTTTTGATGCTTTTTTACGTTTGTAAAGCGATTTTTTTTGATTTGAGGGTAACAGTAAAACCTAATTTTAGTGTATAAAAAAAGAGTTCGGAGAAACTCCAAACTCTTTCCTAACCCAAAAACTAACTATTACTCTTTTTCTTATATATCTTTAAATCACCTTGAAAAGTGATTGATTTTTCAATATTTACATTATTATAAACGTCCTGTTGTAGAGAAGGGTTTGGTGCTTTGCGTGAACAAGTTTTAATGTTTGAACTTTTTTCTCAACGTGACTTAGAAAATAAAATGTATAAAAAAAGAGTTCGAAGAAACTTCAAACTCTTTCTAACCCAAAAACTAACTATTACTCTTTTCTTATATATCTTATGCTCATTTTAAATGAGCCTCTTTTAATCAACTTACATCTATATTAACGGTGAATCATCATTCACTGTTCTAATATTTGTGTGAACAAATTTTAACGAAGAAACTTTTTTTGATTATGTCTAAAACCGTATTAGAATTTAACATTGAATACAAAAAAAGAGTTTGAAGAAACTCCAAACTCTTTCCTAACCCAAAAACTAACTATTACTCTTAACTTTTATATTTTTAGATGCCTTTATCGACATGTTTAAATCAAATTTTATAATTGTTTTAACGGTGAATCGTCATTCATGTTTCACGTTATTTGTGAATAAAATCTAAAGGTTTTGTCTACTGCTGTAAACAAAAAAAGAGTTTGAAGAAACTCCAAACTCTTTTTCATAACCCAAAAACTAACTATTACTCTTTTCTTTATATATCTTTGATTTCAAGTGTATTACTTGTACTTTTTTATCTTTTTATAATTATACAAACGGGAGATGTTTCTTGTGGTTGTGTTATTTTTGTGAATGAATTTTAAAGTAATTTTAGATAAATATTTTAATTTTCACACTTCACTTTTCATGCATAAAAAAAGAGTCCGAAGAAACTTCAAACTCTTTCTCATAACCCAAAAACTAACTATTACTCTTAATCTTATATATCTTGAAACTTATACAATGATAAGTTGTTGTTCTCTTTGTTTAATTAACTTAACGCAAAGTAAATCTATCCGTTTCAATATTCTATTTAACAAAAGGTAATGCTAATTAATGAGTGTGAATTTCTTTAAAATAAAGTACCAACTTCCTCTTTCAGCTTCATTAATGAGACATCTAAAGCAGATGCTTCATCACTTATACTTTTTTCTAACAGTGCTTTAGCTAAATCAAAACCTGAAGCATTTTCAGGAAGATCTTTTGCAACGTTATTGATAAAGGAAATACTTTCTTCTTTGGCACCTCTGATCATTTCCCAAAGTTCTGGACTAACATATATCTGCTGAGAGAGATTATGGTTGAACTCATCTCTGATAGTGATCAGTAAGCTTTGTTGGAAAAGTGTTGCAGAGATTTCATCATAGTTGATTCTGTCTAATAATTCTCTGTAAGTAATTCTTTCTAGAAATAAGGCTAATCTTTCATAGGCTTGTAACCTCAAAGGTAAAGTCTGTTCTATCTGACTACTCTTCACTTTTATTGAAAGAGTATCATATTCTTTCTGTAAAAACATTTTTACAATAAAGAAAGCACCGTATAAGACAAATCCAGCTGGAATTGTCATTTTTAATAAATCTGCTATGTCTGTTGTCATATCCTAAAAAATTTGATGCAATATTAGTAACCACATTCGTGTATATCAATTTTTAATGCTATAGAATGACAATTCATACAGATTAATCATTCGATTTACTCAAATGAATGACAAAAGTCTTGTAGAAGAGAGAGTAATTGTAACTTTTGAGTTACTGTTTTACCCATTTGTTTTTCGATAAGCAAGAACAGACATCGTATTAATGATGATGGCATAGATCCCTATGATCAGGAAATTTATTTTGATATCATCCCAAGTAGCTCCTTTCAGTAAAACACTTCTCATCACTTCAATAAAATACCTGAAAGGATTTAGGTAAGTAATCTGCTGTGCCCATACCGGCATATTTTCAATAGGGGTAAACATACCGCTGAGCAAAACAAAAATGACCATGAAAAACCAAGCAATAAACATGGATTGCTGTTGTGTATCTGCTAGTGTTGATATAAACAACCCAATTCCCAAAACGACTAGAAGGTATAACATGGCAAAAAGAAAAATCAAATAAATTGGCCCCAGCATAGGAACGCTAAAAGCAAGTTTTGCGATGATCAAGCCAAGACTTAAAACAAACATGCCTATACACCAAAATGGCAAAACCTTTCCCAGTATAAATTCTCCTTTGGTAATTGGCGTTACATTTAGTTGTTCGATGGTTCCAATTTCCTTTTCTTTTACAATATTCATTGAAGTCAGGAACATCCCAATCATACTTACTAATAAGACAAGTAATCCTGGTACCATGTAAAACTTGTAGTTGAGTGTAGAATTGTACCAGTTTTGCATGGAAAAATTAACTTTGAAAGGTGTTTTGTTTTGAGCAAGAAGTGCTTTGTTCTTATTAATGTACTCTTCTCTAAATTCTTGAATGATAGATTGAGCATAAGATGCCGAAATACCAGCTGTCATACCGTCTATTGCATTTACTTTAGCAGATAAAGAGACAGGTGTGTTTTGTGTCAAACTTTTTTCAAAATCATTAGGGATTTCAAGACTGATATTTACTGAGCCTTCTTGCAGTGATGTTCCTTTAGTGTCGGTGGCATGTTTAAACTCAACTATATTAAAATATGCTGAAGCTTCATACTTTTCTATTAAAGATTGAGATAATTGAGAATGATCTCTGTCTACTATTTCTAGTTGTATGTTTTTTACATCAAAAGTGGCGGCAAAAGAAAGGACCATTAATTGCATGATAGGCATTACAAAAATGATAGGCAACATTCCTTTGTCTCTAAATATTTGTTTGAATTCTTTTTGGAGAATGAATTTTAATGCACTCATAAGATTTTGATTGAAATAATTAATACAAGATGTTTTAACCCAAGTCAAACCTGTTGTTATTCCAATCTGATTTTAAAGCGCTTTATACTTACACCCATTAGTAAGAAGAAAATGCCAACCAAGATCAATGTTTCCTTTAATATAAAACTTAAAGTAGCTCCTTTGAGCATTATACTTTTGATGATGATATTAAAGTAAGTTGCAGGGACAATCTTTGAAACTATTTGAAGCGGAAGTGGCATATTTTCAATGGGGAAAATGAAACCAGACAGTAGCATTGTAGGTAGAAAAAGGGCAAATAATGAAATCATTAATGCGAGTTGCTGCGTCTCCGCAACTGTAGAAACAAAGATTCCTAATGCTAAAACTACCAAACAGTACAAAATGATCTCTCCAATCAATAAGGCATAACTTCCCATAACTGGTACTTCAAAAATAAATTTCCCCAAAGCAATGATAAAGGAAGCATTGACAAAGGAGAGTAGAAGATAAGGAATAACTTTCCCTAACAATATGATAGAAGCATGCATAGGCGAAGCCAGAAGTACCTCCATAGTTCCAGTTTCTTTCTCTCTTGTAATTGCAATTGATGTCATCATGGTACAGACCAGCATTAATATAATCGTAATGAGTCCAGGTACAAACATGTATACAGATTTAAGCTCTGGATTATACCTCATTTCAACTTCTGTATTAATAAGAGCAGGTGGAGGCATTGAAGTAATTTTTAATTCTTGTTCCATCAAATACTGCTGTACTTGCAATTGTAAATAACTACCTATTTGTGTACCTGTGTTGGGATCTGTGGCGTCAGAAATGATTTGTACATCGGCTTTATTCTCTTTTCTTAGGGTTTCCCCAAATTTTGGAGGGAAAACCAATGCGGCTTTAATTCTACCTTTCTGGAAACCATCATCTATCTCATCAAAAGTTGTAAGGTAACTGTCTAAATCAAAATAGGAGGTAGATAACACTTTGTCAGTGATTTGAGTACTATGTTCATCTTTTGATAAATCAAGCACTGCAATCTTCACATTCTTAATCTCATTGGAGATCGCAAAACCAAATAAAACGATTTGTACAATAGGAATTCCAAACAAGATCAATAATGTACGTTGATCTCTAAAAATATGATAGAATTCTTTTTTGATTATTCCTTTTAATCGATCAAACATAATTATTGGAGTTTATAATTTTCACCTCTTGCAATTTTCACGAAAACCTCATCCATATTTTCAGAGTTGAAATCAGATTTCAACTCTTTTGGAGAGCCATAGCCAGCAATACGTCCATCTACCATCATAGAAATACGGTTACAATATTCTGCTTCATCCATATAATGTGTCGTAACAAAAACGGTAGTCCCATTGTCAGCAGCTTCATAAATCATTTCCCAAAATTGGCGTCTTGTGATAGGGTCAACACCTCCTGTAGGTTCATCAAGAAAAACAATTTTAGGTTGATGTAGTGTGGCTACAGAAAATGCAATCTTCTGTTTCCAACCCAAAGGCACTTCTTTTAATAGTTTATTCCGAACATCAGAAAGCCCTAGCCTTTCAATCATAGTGTTACCTCTTTCGTTGAGTTGTTCTTTGGATAGACCGTAAATTCCTCCAAAAAACTTAATGTTTTCCAAAAGGCTCAAATCATCATACAAAGAAAATTTCTGACTCATATAGCCAATGTTTTTCTTGATTTTTTCTTGTTGGGTAAAAACATCAAAACCAGCTACAGTTGCTTCACCTGAAGTGGGTGAAAGAAGCCCGGTCAACATTTTCATAGCAGTGGATTTACCAGCTCCGTTAGCACCTAGAAAACCGAAAATTTCTCCTTTTTTCACATCAAAAGAGATCTCATTAACTGCTTTGAAGTCACCAAAAGCTTTGGTAAGTTTTGTTGTTTCAATTATTTTTTCTGAATCCATAACTACTGCTTTTGATTGTTCATTAATCGGATGAAAACATCTTCAGTATTTGAGGCTATTCTCTCAATACTGATTTTACTAAAACCTTTATCTTTGAGGTAGCTATTTAACTCACTGGAAATATCATTTTCTCTTTGGTCTGTATAATGCAATTTTTCTCCAAACGGAAATACACTATCCATATATGGATATTCTCTCAGTGCTTTGATTAATTTGTAATTCCCTTCATTAGTTTCTAAAGCATATAAAGTTTTGCCCAAAGAACTAGCTACATTCTGTGGGGTGTCAATTCTAAGTATTTCCCCATCATTCATCAATGCCACTCTATCACAAAGATCTGCTTCATCCATATAAGGTGTAGAAACAATGATGGTTATGTTGTGTTGATGCAGTCCCTTAATGATTTGCCAAAACTCTTTTCTGGAAACAGGATCAACTCCTGTAGTGGGTTCATCAAGAAACAAAACTTTTGGGTAATGTATTAAAGCTGAGCACAAGGCTAGTTTTTGTTTCATTCCCCCTGATAAAGCCCCTGCTTTTCTATCATTAAAAGGTTCAATTTGTTGGTAAATATCCTTTATTAAATTGTAACTCTTTTTAATAGTAGTACCGAAAATTGTGGCAAAGAACTCCAAATTCTCTTTCACAGATAAATCTTCATATAATGAAAATCTCCCAGGCATGTAACCGATGTGATTCCGGATGTATTGATACTGTTTATTCGGGTCTTTTCCCATTACAGAAACATGCCCTTCATCTGATAGGATCAGAGAGTTTAATATTCTAATCAATGTGGATTTACCAGCTCCATCTGGTCCAATCAGACCAAATATTTCATTTTGTTTTACATCAAAAGAAATCCCTTTTAGAGCTTTCACCTCCCCATAGCTTTTTCTTAAGTTTTTTACTTCAATAACCGCCATAATGCATTATTTAAAGTTAACTTCAGCAGGCATCCCAATTCTGTAAAAACCGTCCTTGTTTTCTACTTTTACTTTAAAAGCATAAATAAGGCTTACTCTTTCTTCTTTTGTTTGAATTGTTTTAGGAGTGAATTCAGCTTTATCAGAAATCCATTCAATTACACCTTGAGTTTGTTTCATTGCACCTTCTTTAGTGTCAGTTAAAACAGTTACTTTTTGTCCTACTTTAATAGTAGACAATTGTGAAGCGGATGTATATGCTTTTACTTTTAAAGTGGAAAGATCTGCTACTTTATAAAGAGGTTTTCCAATGGAAGTCATTTCACCTTCTTCCGCAAATTTCTGTAAAATTGTGCCTTTAACAGGGGCGATGATTTTGCAACGACTAATTTGTTCATTGATCAGATCTACTTTTCGACTCAAAGGTTCATACTGACTCATCGTCGCTTTATTAGAATCCTTAATTTGCCTTTTTGTCGCTTCGAGCTGTTTTTCATTAATAGCTAAGGATGAATTTACATTATCTAGTTGTTGTTGCGTTGCCGCTTCATTGGCGAAGAGTTTTTCTAACCTTTCTTTATCAATTAAGAGTTTCTTTTTCTGTGCTTCAAACACTGCAATTTGTTCATGAATACTCATTACCCTTGATCCAAGTGCAGCAATATTGGCTTCTACCTCTTCTTTTTGCAACTGAAGTAGCACCGTGTCTATCTGTCCAACAGTTTCTCCATTTTTTATTTTGTCACCTTCTTCAATATCAAGATTGATAATTCTACCTTGACCTTCAGAAGAAATAATTACTTCTACTGCTTCAAAATTTCCGTAGGCGTCAGATTTCTCATCACTTGAATTACAACTGAAAAAGGTTCCTGTTATGGCGATACTAATTAATAATGATAGGGGATGAATTGATATATTTTTCATTAGAATTGATTTTAAAAGTGAAAGGAAGGTTAAAGGAGTCCTTTTGTCATTGCTAAATGATATTGAGTCTGCAATAACTCAAGCTCATGGTTAGAGAGGTTTAACTTGGCATCAACCATGGCATTTAATGAAGAAATGTACTCAGAGGAAGTAACTGCGCCATTATCCAAAGCTCCTTTTGACCTTTTCGTTTTTCTTTCATGAATTTTTATTATTTCATGATCTTCCAAGATTAAGCTATTAAGTTGATCAATACGGGACTGAATTTGTGAGATTTGAATATTTAAGCTTTTATTAAAAGTTTCCAATTCAGAATCAATCACCTCTTTCTGAATTTGAGTAATCTGTCTTTCTTTTTTATTCTTTCCATAATCGAATGGAGACCACTTCACTCTTACACCAAATTGATAAAAAGTGTCCCCATTAATTTCAAAGAAGTTATAAGGATTGGGATTGCCATATCCACCTAAAGCATAAAGAGAAATTTTGGGCATTCTTTCGGTTTGCAATAGGTCTTTACTTCTATCCATTTTAGAAGATTGAAGCTGATACATTTTTAACTCAGGGCGGTTAATAGCAGTTGAGTTTTGATTGAGAATTGTAGGTCTAACCAATACAAATTCATTCCATTCATTTTCTCTTTCCAACCAAATTCCAAGTACTCTTAGTGCACCCTTTTTTTGAGCCTGAATAGAGAGAAGTTTTTGTTTAGCCTTATGATATTCCACTCTCAACGCATCAGTTGTATTAGGGAGAACGACACCACCCTTTTCAAGTGTTTCAATTTCTTTTAATTGATTTTCAATTTCCTTAATTACACCTTCTTTAATTAGAAGTTCTTGTTCTTGATAACTTAAGGCAGCGAAATAAATCTGAGATACAGATTCTTTTATTTTGAATTGGCTGACTTCATTTTCTTGTAATTTGATATTAAAGTCAGCGTCCTTGTCGGCTAACCTTTTCTTTTTGATGGCTCCATCATAAAGTAAATAATCTACAGAGGCATAAGTTTGCCATTGTGTTTTGGGGATTTCAGGAAATAACCCAATTTGTGCCACCTCAGGATCAGTAGGAGCAACAACGTCAGAAAAGTATCCTACTTGACCTTGAAGGTTGAATTGGGGTAGTTTATTTTTCTGGATTGATTCTACTTCATTGGCGTGGATTCTTTCAAACATTTCTCTTTGCTGAGAAATGGGATGCTTTTCCAAAGCTTCTTGTTCTGCTTGTTTAAAAGTGATGGTGGTTTGTCCGAGTAGTTGATAACTAAACCCAAACAATAATAAAATTAGTATACGTTTCATTCTTTATTTGATCATAATTCCGGAAAGGATGATTTGAGGAAGTATTTTTTTTCTTTCTTCAAGGAATTCTTCGAAAGTGGTTGTTTTTTCAAGCCCTAATCCAAGAAGCATTGGTTTTGCAATAAATGGGAATACACAACTTCCTAGTACTGTAGTTGTCAATTGAAAAGGGTCTATGTGTTTAAACTCCTCATCGTTTTTCAGTTCCATTCCCAATTTCATGATACCTTCAGCTATTTCAGGAGGAGGAGTTAATGGCATTTTATTCATTGTGAGTTCCCCAAGAATAAAGGTCAAAAGGAGTGGATTTTCTTTGAGAGAGTCAATGTAACCGTCTACAAAGTTTTGAATTCTCTTATCAAGAGGAAGTTCTTTTTGAAACAACTCTTGTTTTAAAGGAAGGAGCATTTTTCGAATCAATCCCACAAAGACCTCTTTAAATAATCCTTCCTTGTTTTTAAAGTAATAATGCAGGAGGGCTTTATTTACACCAGCCGCATCTGCAATCTCTTGCATTCTTGTTCCACTCTTTCCTTTCTTTTGAAAGATATCTCTGGCCACTTCAAGTATTTTTTCTTTGGAATCCATTTAACTATTTGGTTGATGAATTACCAATTTAACCATATGGTTAACATGAGTCAATTTTTTTAACCAAAAAGTTAAAGTATATTTTTATGATTACTTATTTAGTATACTTTCTTAAGTTTTGATTGCATTATTTAAATATTACAATTCTAAGAATTATAGGAGTGGTCACTCAGTCTTGCTAATAGTTAAGCCCAAATGACTCATCTGCTCTTAAATCAAGATTATTCCCCTTAATAAGAATAAAATTGTTGCTTTTAAATCTCGAAGTAATGTTATGTAATTCGACTTTTACGCTTATTTCCTACTCAATTTAATGAAACAGGTTGAAAGATGAAATTATTTGTTTAGACGAAGAAATTATTTCAAAAGGACTTTAAAATATTACTATTCTTAGATTCTATTGTGAAGTATGAATATATTTTCATTTTATTGAAAATATATCGCGTCGTTTATTTTTATTTTTTTGATTAAACATTACATTCGAATTGCGAAAGTAAAATGATTACATTTTTTACTTCATAATACAGCAGGTAAACTATTTTTTTTACAGTGTACGTTTCTCAATTCAAACGCTAAAATTAAAAACTTTTAGAATATGAAGAACAAACTTAAAGATGCTAGGTGTTTTCAATGTTACAATATTATATACAGATCATGATAACATTATTATAGACTGACAATAAATATGTTACAGTAAATAATCTCAAACTTTGACAAAAGCAGGTTATTGTTAATACCTATAACAAAAAGTTCAAAATTTATTAAAAAATCTATATCATTTGTCCGAAATGTTTTGTGTATTTTGTGATCGAGTTCAGTAACAGGACTGAGACTCAAAAGTCTAATGGACAAACCGTTTCAACAATAAATTAAATTAATATCGTTTATAACGTTCATCTTTCAACAAGATGGAATAGGTACAAATCCAAAAGGTTATTATTTAATACTCTTGAGAAGAAACCAATTAAAGCAAAGTAGAACTCTCTAATTAACGTTTTAATATCAAGCAATTCGAAAGAAAATAATAAGAAATACTCTTAGAAGTACTTAAAAAGTAAACGCTAAAAAACCAAACAGCTGATGATTTCTATACTGACTGAGTTTTTACAAAACGAACTAATTGATCTAATTTCAACATCAGGAAAAAATGTTAAGGTTCATGTAGGTCCCATTATTGGAGCTGAAGGGGAAGTGCATGTTATGAATGCTGCAGGTGAGTCTTTACTGCTAATTAACTTGATTAATTTATCAGAAGAGATTTATGGCACCGTCAAGATGCAACCTAATGCTACTGCCTTGAATTTGAAGTACATGTTTTCCGTTTCCAATAATGACAATTACTTGGAATCCTTAAGCATTCTATCGGATGTTATTGCTTTTTTTACTGCAAACCATACTTATACACCTGAAAATGGTCCTGGTATTGAAGGTTTAAGACAGATGAATTTCAAGATGTTTAACATGGAAGATAAAGATCTTTCAGGTGTGTTTATTAGCATGGGTATGAAAAAGATACCTACTGTTTTTTACGAGTGTAGAATGGTGACTATCAAAAATGCAACCACTGCACCAATAGGAGGAAGTTTAGCCGGCTGGTAAACATAATGTAAATCATGGCATCATTACAAAAAATAACTTCGATACGTTTCCTGCCTGTACTGAGCTTAAAAACAAACTTTTCAGGTTTCGATACTGATATTCCTTTTTTTGATATTAAGCCTCTAAACAGTACTGAAAATCTTTTAAGGGAGATTGGTGCAATCCATCGACCTATTGATAATCAATGGCAAAGCAGTATTGCACAAGGAGACATTCAAAGGAGCCTTTTGATTTTAGAACAATTGGATGATGAATACCTTTATTTTTCCGTTTCCTACAAATCAATAGAAAGTTATTACTTGGCAGATTTTCCATTAGAGAATATGGAGGATACCCTTTTTCAGGGAGAAATTGTTTTTGACAAGAAATCAGCTCAATTACAATTTAATCAGGCCTTGACTACGAGTAGTAAATTGAAATCTTTTGATCAGATTGGTGCTCATGAGTTACCAGTGCAGTATGCTCAACTTCAGTCAATTTTTGCTATTGTTAAACTAAGTAAGAAATCTTTTGTGGATTGTTTAACGCACCTGGAAAAGACATACAAACCTTGGGTGGTTGATTTAGCAATCAATAGTCGAAAATTAAAATTCAAGTATGTTATTCAAAAACCAGTATTTGAAAAATATAAGCTTTTAGTTCCGAAAGGAGAAAAAGAATATAAGCAGATTATAAATGAGGGGAAATTGGAGTTTATTTCTTCTGTAACCACAAGTGCTTCGCCATTGGTTCTCAAAGGGAGACAATTGCAGTTAAGTGTTTTGATGGAGGGAGAATGGAAGGTTATCAAACAAGCTTTGCCATCACCTACGACAGGGAATTTAAACTTTGATCCAAAAACAAAAGAACCTCAATGGATAATGAATATGTAGTATTTCAATGGGTTAAAAAACTAACGGTCATTTCTTCAATCCAAGTGATGGCAACTTCTTCCCAATGCAAATGCTAACTATTATACAGCAGTTAATTTTTTAACGAAAAACAAAACAATTGTCATCATGGCTATTAGAATTGCAACGCCGGGTGTTTACATTCAAGAGAAGAATGCTTTCGGCAGCTCAATTGTAGCTTCGCCCACAGCTATTCCTGCTTTTGTTGGATACACTGAGAAAGCAGACAAAAATGGGAAACCATTACAAAACGTTCCAACCGTGATCGATTCTTTAGATGCTTTTGAAAAGTTATATGGTAGAGCTTGGGTGCCTACATATGCTCTTCAAGAAACAACAGCTTCTGAATCAGATATTAAAGTTGGTGATAAGAAATATGAGCTGTTCACAGCTGAAGATAGATATTTCTTATACGATAGCTTACGCCTTTTCTTTACAAATGGAGGTGGTAAAGCTTACATCGTTTCAGTTGGAGTTTACGGAGAAGAAGTCGATAGTGATAAAATCATTAGAGGTATCCGTACTTTAAAGACTGCTACTGAACCTACACTTCTTGCTATTCCAGATGCAGTAGCTTTGGCTGCTCAAGCATGTGCTGGAGTACAACAAGAGATGTTACAACATTGTGAAGCTGATGATAACAGATTCGCTGTACTTGATGTACAAGATGGTTTATCAGCACGTTCATATGATGAAGAGGATGCTATTGATAACTTCAGAAATAACCTTGGTAAAGTAGGATTGAAGCATGGTGCTGCATACTACCCTTGGTTAAACGCTACTGTAGTATCTGATAAAGAATTCTCTTATGTTCACTTTGATTCAGTTGAGCAAATTGTTGAAATCTTAACAGACGAAGCAGAGTTATTGTACGATAACGACAGAAAGAAACAAGAAGCAGCAACTGAGATTCAAGGTTTATTGGAGGCAGATGGTTATAACGCTGATTTACATCAGACATTAAAATCGATTTCTCCTACTTACAAAGCGTTGATGGTTGCTTTGGCAAATAAACTTAACGTATTACCTCCTTCAGGAGCTATTGTAGGTGCTTATGCTAGAGTTGATGCTGTTCAAGGTGTATGGAAAGCACCTGCAAACGAAGGTTTAGCAGGCGTAGCATCTCCATATGTTTCTCTAACAAACGAAGATCAGGAAGACCTTAACCTTACTGTTGGTGGTAAGTCTGTAAATGCTATCCGTTCTTTCGCAGGAGAAGGAACAGTAATTTGGGGAGCAAGAACTCTAGATGGCAACTCTCAAGATTGGCGTTACATTAACGTTCGTAGAACAATGTCATTTATTGAGGATTCAGTAAAAGCTAGTGTGAAAAGCTATGTTTTTGAGCCTAACACACCAATGACTTGGGTAGCTGTTAAAGGATCAATCGATGCTTTCCTAACTACACTTTGGAATCAAGGTGCTTTGGTTGGTACTAGCCAGTCTGATGCATTCGTTGTAGACGTTGGATTAGGATCTACAATGACACAAACTGATATTTTAGATGGTATGATGAAAGTAAGTGTAAAAGTTGCTATCTCAAGACCAGCTGAATTTATCGTATTGACTTTCCAACAACAGTTACAATCATAATTTTTAAACGAGAATAAGAAATGGCACAAGAGCTAGAATATCCAATTCCAAAGTTTCGCTTCACTGTAGATTTAGGTGGAGAAGAAGTTAGTGCTCAAGAAGTTACTGGCTTAGAATCAGAAGTGGAATTTATTGAATATAGAACAGGTGATCATCCAACAGACGTTAAGATGAAAGTTCCTGGCTTACAAAAAGTGAGCAACATTACTATTAAAAGAGGTCTTTATAATGGTAATAATTATCTATTTGATTGGTTCCAGCAAGTAAAAGATGCTCGTAATGAGAATGGATCTTTTGAGGAGCACAAGCGTCTAGTAACAATTACTTTGATGGATACAATGGGTAACCCTGTGTTCAAATGGACTTTAACTAATGCTTTCCCTGTGAAACTTTCAGCTCCAGACTTGAATGCCGAAGATAACGGTATTGCAATTGAGACGATTGAATTAGCACACGAAGGCTTGATGCAAGAAATCGCTTAAACCTGTTTAGAACATCAATTTTCAGTTTTGAAGGTCTCTATCGACTGGTTTTATAACTAGTGGAATATTTATAAATATTCAGTAGGGCAGAGTTTTCATTAAAGGAAAGTTTTGAACATACTATACTATTTCTCTCAGAAGAAGTATGAAACAATGTGAATTGTTTCTGCTTCTTCTTTACTGATTAATCACATTGATGATTTTTAAACATGGAAGAAAGTAACAAAAAAGTGAGTTTATCATTCACGTTAGAGGAATTACAGTTGATAATAGGAGGGTTAGGAAAGCTTCCATTTGAGAAAGTATACCAGCTTATTGGTAGAATCAATGCAGAAACCAACCTTCAGTTATTGGAGGAAAAACAAAAAGAGGAGATCGATAATAAGTAATGAGTGCGAAAGAGGATTTAATACCATTTGATATAGTAAAAGAGGGTAACCCCTATGTACTATTAAATGAAGCAAAAAAGTTTTTAGCGACACTTCAAAATGAGAAGTGGACGGACTTTGATACTCATGATCCAGGTGTGACTTTATTAGAATATTTGTCAACTGGGATGACTGAGATGAGTATTCGTGCTGCTTCAGGTATTGAAAACTACCTTACTTATGCTCCTTATAAATCTGCAATTCTAACACAGGAAGAAGCTTTTTCTGTACTTCCTGTGACGATGAATGACTTGCGAAAGGTATTGATCGATAAATTTGTGGAAATCGAAAATATTTGGATTGAACCAGTTTCTTCAGATGTCACTTCTTTTGAAGGGCAATATCAACTCATTGTAAAATTTAAAACTCAATATCAAGGTAGAATTGATGAGGAAGTTTTATTGGACAATATTCTGGAACATGCGCAGCAATATAGAAATTACTGTGAAAAAGTAATGAGTATCACTACTGCTAAAGAAACAAAAGTAGTAGTGCAGGCAGATATTGAAATTGTTACAGATGTAGCTGTAGAAGATGTTTTTGCGAAAACACTTTATGGGCTCAATCGATTTTTTTCTCCGCAAGTGGTGATGTCTTCTTATGAAGAACTCATTGGACAGGATAAAACTACTTCTAAAATATTTGAAGGACCTCTTTTAGGCAGGGGTTTCATTCAAGAAGAACAATTACATGATAGACAGTCTTCAATTTTAACTTCTGCAGTGATCAGAACCTTAATGGAAATTGAAGATGTTGTTGGTGTAAAAAACTTAAGCTTACTATCAGAAGGGATAAAAGAAAATTCTCTTTTGAAACTTGAAAATGCAATACCAATTTTTGATGAAGATGATATACAAAGTATTCACTTTTTGAAAAATGGAATTCTAATCACACAGATAGATTTTGAAAAGGTATATGCATTATTGGATCAATTAAAAGCTTCAAAAGAAGGTTTGTCAAAAGGGAATAAGAGAAGAAAAACAACGTCTGTTATTTCAAAAACTAACCCTATTCCTAATAAATACCTAAAATCATTAAACCTAAAAGAAATGTTTCCTACAGTGTATGGCGTAGGAAAATTTGGTCTAACTAGAGGAGCTACTTCAGAAAGAAAAAGAGCAGTCGACCAATTTAAGACATTCATCAATTTTTTTGAAAACCAAAGCAATGAGTTTTTTGCTCAGCTGTATGACCTTCCTAAATTATTTTCAGCGAAAGGTCTGGTTTCAAATGATGATCTAACATACAGTGAACAAGGGTTTTTAAAATCAGCTCATTTCAATAATGACAAGAAGAAAAATCGAATCCTTGATTACCTAATAGGTGTACATGGCGAAAAATTTGATAACGAATTGATCAGTTCATTTACACCTTATCACTCTCAAGATGAAATAATACAACGTCTGATCTTTTTTAAAGCCTATTTTTTAAGATATATACCGTTGTTACTTAGTTCAAAATCAAGTGTACAAAAAGTAAATTCATCTTTGGGAGATTGGGGTATTACTCCATTGCACCTACGCCTAATGCTCTTTACAGGAGTAGGTAAAAATAATGACGCATCTATTGCTTTAGATCAGCCTCCACTTTTATTTGATTCAAATAACTCACTTTTTGAATTTGAGGAATGGAATACACAAAGAGCAATTAAAGAATATGATACTTTAGAGGGACATACATTTGATTGTATTGATACAGATCTTATAGTAAACCCTCGTAAGGCAGAACAACTTATCAAAGATCATCTGACTTTAGATTTGATGCATCAGTGCATTTATTCTAAAAACTTATATGTGGTCAAAACAGTGGATAAGCAATATGGAATTGTTTATCACAGTGCTGAAAAATCCAATTATCTACAGTTGGAAACGTATTCTACTTGGGATGAAGCTGAAAGAATGTTAGTAGCCCTTCACAAGAGAATATTAAGACTTCATGATGAATTTGAAAGTTTTCAAATTGTAGAGCACCCAAACCTTCAACCGTCAACAGAGGAAGAGTGTTTTGGTGTTTATGTTTTGAACGAAGAACAAGAACATATTTTAATGAGTGATGTTTCTCTTGATTTTGAAAAAAGAGAACAGCTTATGAAACTTTTACCTACCTATTTCACTGAATTTGATCGCTTTGATGTAGAAAGATTGAATGACGGTAATTTTAGAATGCTTTTCAAAGTTCCTGAATTTGGATTGAACTGCATAGGGATGTATGATGATGAATCTGTTCAGAAAATTCATAAAGATAAAGAGCGGTTATTCAATTACCTCTCTGATAAATTTGATACAGTCAGTTTAGACCGCAAAGTAAGCAGACATATTACCTTGGATAATGCTTCTGTTCAACAACAAGATGGTGTTGAGCGTGTTGTTGAGCAGTTTTTCAACTTCACAATTTCCATTGTTTTTCCTTGTATTTCTCATCGATTTAGAAACAATGAATTTAAGGTAATGATGCAAAATCTTTGTCGTGAGGAAACTGCAGCTCACATTCAAGTTAATACAAAGTGGCTTGAGCCAGAACAATATTACACTTTTGAATCTTACTTGTCTCAATTGAAATCAAATGATATTTCAAAAGAAGATCAAGTAATACTAAGGGACAATATGCTATCACTTTTACATTAATAGAACCCAAAAATGAAGACAAGTACAATAGAAATATCACAATTGGAAAACCCTTTTTTAGGGTTGCAACCTTTCTCAAGAGACAAAGCACATTTATACTTTGGTAGAGAAAAACATGTAGAAGAAGTAGTGAATAAATTGATGGAACACCGCTTTTCTGCAGTTTTAGGTAGATCAGGTATTGGTAAATCCTCATTTATTTTCTGTGGTATTTTCCCTTTACTGGAAAGTAGGTTAGATCACATTACTTATATTTTTACACCAGGAACTCACGGTCCATTGAGAAAGTTGGTGGATGAAGTTTTTAAAGAAGAAAGTGATGATGTGAGATTGACCATTTTCCAAAGTCTTTTGGTAGATGGTACTTCATTTTTTGAGTTTTATAGCCGATTAAATCATACACAGATACCTGTGATGTATATCGATCAATTTGAGGAACTTTTTAGCTATGATCTAAGGACCAATAATATGGACTTGGAGATTGTGAAGTTTGTAGAATTGATAGTATTACTTGCTACATCACCCGTTTCCAATTTTCATATCTTGCTTACAATGCGTTCTGATTTTATCGGAAATTGTGCAGATTACCCAACTTTAACGCAATGTATCAATCAAAGTCAGTTTTTGATTCCTCAAATGTCGATTGAGGAGAAGAAAGAAGCGATAATTAAACCTTTAGAATGGGTAGGTGTAGGCATTAATGATGAATTGGTAGAATTAATCCTTCAGGATTTAGGAAATAAGCAAGATCAATTACCTTCAATGCAACATGCAATGATGAGAACTTTTGAGCATTGGAGAAATGAGCAAATCTTATCAGAACCGATAAAACCCAAAAATTACCTTTCTGTAGGAGGTATCAAGGAAAGTCTTTCTATTCATGCCAATGAAGTTTTTAATACTTTAAATGATGAGCAGAAAGTAGTTTGTGAAAAGATATTCCGTTGTATCACAACAATTAATAAAGAGGGAAAAGGTGTAAGAAATCCTTCTTCTTTGCAACGAATTATTGAAATTACAGGAATTGAGGATATTACTATTTTAAAAGAAGTAATTGATACATTCAGAAAAAAGGAAAGAGCCTTCTTACAACCTAGAGAACATATTGAAATTTATGAGCAATCAGTAATTGATATTACTCACGAATCACTAATGCGTTCTTGGGCTTTACTGAAAGAGTGGACTCTGAAAGAAACAGAATCTATAAAGAGGTATTTAAAGTTAGCTGAAGATGCTGAGGAATATCAAAAAGGCAATAGGTCAAGATTAAGACAGCCTGAGCTTCAGATTACTATTAACTGGAGAGAAGAACAACAGCCTACTTATGAGTGGGGTGTTAGACATAATGCTTCTTATGAGAGAACAATGGAGTTCTTGTCATTTTCTGAAAAAGAAGAAATCAAGGAACTGGAAAGAACAAAGCTGATTCAAAAAAGAAGAACAAAAATATCAAGAATACTTGTTGTTATTTTCTTGTTTTTGGGATTAGGAGGAATTCTATTAGGTACACATGCTTATCAAAAAAGTAAGCAAGCTGAACAGAAGAAAGAAGAGGCGGAAGCTTCAAGAATTAAAGCTGAAGAGTCTCAAAGAATTGCAGAAGGTAACCGTAAGATTGCTGAGGAAGAAAAAGTAAAAGCACAAGTTGAAAAACAAAAGGCGGAGAAGGAGAAAATAAGAGCGGAGAGAGCTACCATTCTTGCAAGAATGCAGAAAAAGAAAGCTTTGGATGCAATGGTGCAAGCTGAAGCATCATTTAAGGAAGCAAACGTTCAAAAAGAAAAGGCAACAGAAGCAATGTTCCAAGCAACTAAAGCTCAAAGGCGTGCTGAGAGTGCCAACTTAAGAGCAAACAGATTGCAAAACTTATCAACTGCAAGGGCTATGGCATTGAACTCTTATCAAGTGGATGATGATGAAATCCGTTATTTATTGGCAAAGCAAGCAATGATAGGTTATATCAATAATGATGGCGATGGTTTTGAAGCTGAATTTTATGCTGCCTTTCATAATGCCGTTAAGCATTACGAAGGTGATAGTTATAATTTAGTCGGACAATCTAAAGGAATGGTGAGAGAGTTTATTCAGCATGACCAAAAAATTTGGGTAGCAATGTCAACGAATAGTTTAATTGAGCTATCTGCTGATGTTAGTTCTGCCAATCAAGTTGAAGGTGTAGTAAGAGGTATGGTGAAGCCTACCCAAAACCATAAAATTGATTATTTCAATTACAGTAATTCTTTAGTTCAATTTGATATAGCAAATTCGACAACGGAAACAATTATTAAATCTTTAGCAGATGAATCTGTATTGGGGGTATATCGATTGGAGGACGAGGTATTTATTGTTTTTGACGTCAATGGAACAGTTACTAAATGGAATAAGAAGAATGATAAATATTCTTATCGTGAAATTGATAATGCGGCAGTAGGTAAACTCGGAGAACTTACTACTTCACTTTACGATGAAGAAACACAAAATATATTTATCTCTTCAAGAAAAGGAGAGATAATCGAATTGTCACAAGATGCTGAACGTGTAATTTCTTCCTTTTCTGTTGGAAGTCATCACATCTGGTCTATGACTAAGAAAGGTGATAATTTATGGGTAGGAACTGAATCTGGAGAAATCATGTGTTGGGTGAAAGACGGTGATCAGTGGACGAATACTTTCAAAACTGATAATCATAAAGCAAGAGTAAATCATATTGCAGTTCACCCAACAAAAGATAATCTTGTAGCAACTGCAGGTTTTGATGGTTATATCAGACTATGGGATATTAATGACCCTCAAAAAGAGAAACTATTGATTACAGAAGATGTTTGGTTAACAGCCTTAACTTTTTCAATTGACGGTCAGCATTTAATTACAGGTGATAAGATTGGTAGAATTAAGAAATGGTCATTAACTATTGAAGATCAGCTAGACAACCTATCACATGTAAACAGTAATATTTTATCAACTGAAGATTGGGATAAATATGTAAGTGATGAGATTGAATATGATTCAACTTTCTATCATTTCAACTAATGACATTAACATGCAAAAACTTCATTTTTTAATCTTAATACTACTTTTTAGTAGTTGTTTAAACGAGAAAACAGGCTTACGTGATGAATCATTACAGATACTTAGTAGTGATGGAAATTACCTTGCTAAAAACTTAGTGAATTATGATAACGATTATCTGATTACGGGTGTTAGGAATGAGAAGTCTGATGTTTCTTCCATCAATTTTTTGGATGTAAAAACTTGGGACGAAGGACAGGGATATATTGCTGTTTTAAATAATGTAGGTGAACCAATTATAACTTATACAGATGATAGTGTTGGGTCCATTTATTCTTCGATAAACTATGATAAAGATACTATCTATGTGGGAGGGACACATGATAATGAATTTATGTGGCTCAAGTTTTTGAAAGGCGAAAGCTCTTTTAATGACCCATTAGAAATTAAATGGAAAAATGAAGAGTTTTCTGAGGGTGTTATTAATCTAATTCAAAAAGTTGGAGATAGAATTATTGTTGTTGGAAGAGGAAGTCTCAGAAGTGGAGGGGAGAAAGTTTATCTAGCCGGTTTCTCAACTGACGGGGAATTGCTATGGGAGAAAATGAACGATAGATTATCACAATATATTCTTCCCAAAGAAATCAAAGAAGAAAATGGAAAGGTTAAAGCACTTGTTTGGGAAATCAAAGAATTTGAAACAAAAGAAGAAGTTGCCGAATACACAATTGACCCTGAGTTGGGACTTATTGAATCAGTAAACTTTTTATCTGTCGATGACTATTACTTTACAGATGCCACATGGCTATATAATGGAATAGTTGGTTTAGCAAAAAGTGAAGGTAAAGAAGATAAACTTTTTTGGATGCCTTCTTCAGGTGAAGCTAAAGAGATTGAATATGATTATGGTGGAACTGAATTGGGATATCTAATTGGTAAGGAAAATTACTTTATCGTAACATCTCCACTTGAAGGAGACTCTGAAATCAAATACCACAATATTACAATCAATGGCTCAGGTGATGTATTATCTCATGAAGAGTTTATTAACTCAGTGGATAGTAGATTAATAGGTGTTGATTATTTGCCTGGAGATGATCAATATTTAACGTTGACATCTTCATTGTTAAAGTTCAAATATGTATTAGAGTTTAGAAAAAACTAATATGAACGAATTGGTCAAAGTAAATATAGATTTTATATCAGAAGGTTCTTTACATGAAGGGATTATAAAGTTGGAGCTAACGAACTTTATTGAATCCCAATTGTTGCCTATGGTCGAAAAGGAGGTGGATAAATATGCTGATAGTACTATTTATATTGATCAATTGAATATTGCACTCTCTTCAACTATTTTGAATTATCAGAAAGATACTTATTCCACCGTACAAAGGGTATTGAGTGATAAGCTTCATGAATACAACTACAGAATTACCGCTGATAATAAAAGTGCGCCTTCTAGTGTAGAAGAAATATTGAAAAGAGATAGAGAGAGTTTTACACATACTGAATTGTCAAAAGAAGAGTGTCTGTTAGTGTTTTTAACTACTGGCATTATGCCATGGTACGATCAAGACAGACTAAAGGAGGAGTTAAGTAAGATTGAGAATAAAAATAATTTATCTGTTCTTACTCAGGTATGGCATTTAATGTGTTTGAAGAAAAAATATAATGTATATTCTTTTCTTGCTTTTATAAATAAGAAAAACTTATTGGATGATTTTCTACTTCAGCTTTTAGCAAAGTATCCTCTTTTAAGAGATGTACTAAGTGGTATGAGTAAAGAGGAAAAGAAAATAGTTTTATTACAGGTATATAACCAAGGGGTTAGGAGCAGTGATGTAGGAGAAACCTTTCAGGAAAGTATCTTAAGAGCAGTATTAAAAAGAAATTTTAAGCCTTCAATTGTTGATACTATACTAAATATAGTAAATAGTAATTTGAGGCTAACGGAATTATGTAAAGTAGAATTGATGCTTTACATAAAAAAACAAAGAAATAAGCTTAGAAGAGGCTTGTTTGTAAAAGAAAAGAAAGTCGAACAGCAACTTCTTTTATTAGAGGAATCACTTTGTTCAAAAAATTCTAAGCTTGAAAATGAAATAGAGGCTCAAGAAGTTGAAGAAGATGTTTTAACTTTAATGGAATTCTCGCAGTGGAAAGCATCATTTATTGAGCAACAAGTCTTAAGCTTTCTGTTGAAAAAAGAATTAGACCCTGCTTTTGAGTCTCAATTGTCTGCAAATCCCATTTTACTGTTCCAGTTCTTATTGGTGATTGTTCAGAGAACAAACGAGAGAAAGATAAAAGGATTAAAGAAGTTCCCGCAACTCTATTTTATTGGTGATAATGCAATCATTCATCAATTATTATTTGCGATCATCAAAGATCAACCTGAGGGCTTTTTGAATAGTAAATTAATTCAGCAGGTAACGGATTCAACAGAGATTGCTCATGTTAGAACTTTTCTAATTTCATCACTAGGAGAAAAATTAGATGTTGAACTAAGAAAAGTGCTAACCTATGAACTTTTGCTGTTGAAATTATTACTTTCTCCAGAACAACTATTAAAAAAATCAATAAAATTTGATCAGAAGTGGGCTGAAGTGTTAGAGTACTTCAACTTATTCTCTTCTTTAACTAAAGAAGAGAAGACTCAATTACTGCTGTCCTCGACTTCTTTAGAAACAATATTTGTACTGGCATTACAGAGTGAAAGTACTGTGTTTTTAGAGCAATTTGATCAAAAAATAATAGCAAAAGCATTATTTACTGATGCTCAAAAGGTATTAAAACTTTACCAGTTTTATAATAGACATTCTTTTAACGCTCCAATTACATCTGAAGAGTTTGTGAGTGTCATTGTGGAAAGTTTTCCTTCAATAAAGAATGAAACTTCAATGTTGATTGAATTTGATCGATTGGTCAATGATTTGAATATTCCTGAGATCGAAGATGTAACGGCATTATTGATGGATAAACCTTCAAATAAAAGGAATGATTTGAAGGGAGAATTGAAGGAAGTTTTTGATCATTTCAAAAGCAATTCACAGTTGACAAAGCTTGAAAAGACGAACTTTTTACTATCAACTGTTACTGAAGAAACAATCTTTGGAGTAATTCTGCAAAAAGTTATTACAGACTTTTTTGAAATTTTTGATGAAGTACAAATTGGATTAGCATTATTTTCTGATAAGAAGAGTGTTACAGCATTGTATCAATATTATACTTCACAAGAACCTACAGCTTCTGCAGAGGATTTTGTGAAAGTGATTATGACATTTTTCCCTTCTTTTAGAAGTAAGGGTAGAGCAATATTACAGTCTTTAGAATTGGAGAATGAAGGGAATACTAGTCCTAATTTTCAGAAAGAAGATATTGCTTTCAATCTTAAACAGTTGCTTCAAACTTCTAACTCAATCCATGTAAAACGAGCTGATGTAGTATCATTTTTCAAGAGACGTCCTCAGGTAACTAAACAAGAAAGAACAATCTTTTTACTTTCTTCAGCCAGTATAGAAATAATTCTAGAATTGATCATCTCAAGCGAAAAAGACTCTTCAACAGCTCAATTTTTCGAATTGTTTGATAGAATAACCCTTGGAAGCTCTTTGCTTTCTAAGAAAAATGATGTCATTAAGCTTTATCAATTTTTTATTGATCAATCCAATAACAATTCTGTATCATTGGATGATTTTGTAGAAGTTATATCAGACTACTTCCCAACATTTGAAACTCAAGTCCGAGCAATTCTTGAGTACAATGAAATAGTAGGAGGGATTCAATATATAGACAAAGAAAAAAATGTTGCTTTAGCGATTGATCTTCTTCATAAACAGTCCGAAAGAATCAATAAGCAATTGGTGATACTTATGGATTATCTTAAGAAAGATCTTAAAATCAGCAAAAAGAAAAGGACAAAATTATTACTTTCTACAACGGAAATTGAAATAGTTTTTCAGCTATTTTCAGTAACTAGTATATCTAGTTTTTTTGATGTTTTCAGTCGAAAGCTGATTGGAACTAAACTATTTTCTAATGCTGAAAGTGTGCAGTCAACTTATCAGTTATATTTAGAATATTTTACAGATAAAAAGACAGAACAAGAAGAGAATTTTATTCAACTTGTTACCAATGAATTCCCAGCTTTTGAAGATCAAGTAAGATCAGTTATTCAAAAAAAATTGGCTAAAAATGCTTCTCAATTAACTCTTGAGCAAATTTTAAAACAATCTGTATCAATTGAAGAAAAAAGAGAGGATATCATTACGTATTTTAAGCTCAGCGAACAGCTTTCAAAAGGAGAGAAAACAAAACTTTTAATTTCTTCAGCTTCCATTGTAATCATAATGGAGTTAATTATAGCCGGAGACGAAAAGTTGTTTTTTACATTATTTGATAAAACTGAACTCGGTAATGCATTATTTGCAAATAATACAACTATAATCACTTTATATCAGTTTTTCAGTCAACAACAGCAATACAATGTAAAAACGACCGATGAGTTTGTGAAATTAGTAGCTAAATATTTCCCCACATTAGAAACAAAAGTAAAATTAATGTTGGGAGTTGTATCTTTAAATGAGGGAGTAAGTACAGTTGATTGGAAAGACTTTATTTTCTCTGATCAAAATAAAGTTCAGATTTCTTTTAGTGCTATTCAATCGCAGAAAGTCTTAATTATTACTAATTTAGTGAATTCTCAAACTATACAATTAGATATAGAAGAGAATGTACTTGGTATTACTTACCTAAGAGAGATCTTTGAATTACATCAGCCTTCATTAAACTCTACTTTACAATTAATCAATGCGATAAATGCGATTGTTTATCAATTTAAAGAAGAGGATAGAAAGAAGGTTGAAGCTATGATTGATTGGGTAAAAGAAGGAAATACTGAATTAATCTCTAAAACGAATTATGAAAGTATTTCATCTTTGGAGATTCAATTATGGTTGCAGTTAATTATTAACCGAAAAGAAGGTTTATTCGATCTGGAACAAAAAGAAGCTTTAATTCAATACTTCAAAAAACTTCATCGAAGCGAATTAGATGCTCATAACTCTTATTCTGTGAGACAAAAGAATAAAATCTTCTGTTATTTGAGTTTGAGTTATAAAACAAGCTTTGCTAAACAGCTACAAAAGCTTGAACAAAATTTGAATCAGACATTTTCAAAATTATTTACAGCAATACAAATTGCTGACTATATAAAATTACTTCAGAATGATATTTTCTATTCACTACTACATCAGGATACTTTACAAGCAGGTTTGATCGTTAAAAGAATAGAAACTGTATTTCCACAAATCAATTTCAGTCGAACAAAAATTTATAAAATAACTTGTGAACTATTAAAGCTAACAATTGACAACAAACATATCGAAGAACTAAACGATAAGTTTGAGCAATCTATTCCACAGAGGAAAAATATGACTATAGAGGTGCAAAATGCAGGTCTAATCATTTTGGTTCCTTATCTGCCATTATTCTTGAAACATCAAGGTTTGCTAACAGAAGACAATAAAGCTTTTAAGGACGAAGAGAGTTTACTAAAAGCAATTGGCTTGTTGCTTTACTTGGCACAGAAAAACCTATTAGTAGATGATGACAGACAACTGATTCTTCCGAAGATTTTATGCGGGGTTGATATTGAAACTCCCATAACATTGGACTTTGAATTGACAGATGAGGAAAAAGAAGGAGCGGATCATCTTCTAAAGACAGTTATTACTCACTGGGGGGCCTTGAAGAAAATGGAGCCGGATAGTTTAAGAATCATGTTTTTTATAAGGGATGGACAAATCACATTTAAAGACGATTGGTATTTAGATGTAGAACCCAATACCTACGACATCTTTATGAAGATGCTACCATGGTCAATTAAGATTAATATGTTGCCTTGGATGGAGTGTAAGATTTTTTGTGAGTGGGGTAAATAAACTTTTTAAGAATGATTTACAATGGTACAAGTCAGGACAGTAGGGAGTTATCACAATTAGTGGACAAAGGCTTTCAACTTAATGACGTCGATTTAAGAGATATACTAACGAATAACTTTCAGTACTTAGAAGAGGTAGGACAGGAAGCTAGGGATTACTGGTACACAATACTTTTTTCTGATTTTTCAGTTCTTGCTGAGTTGAAAGAGCTCGATATTTCCGTTTTTCAGAAAAAAAATAATATCATTTTTCAAAAAGTAAGACAGTTTAATCGCCCTCAGAAGAAACTTAAATTCTTAAAACAAGGTGTTTTCTTAGTTTATGAATTACTTAATTATTACCATAAATGGATAAAAAATTATAGTAAGAAACAGCTTTTCGACTCAGAGATTTTCTTGAATATAAATACAACTCTTAATGCAATTTCAACTCAACTAGACCTTGAGTTTTTGTGCCTAATTGAAGATGAGGTATTGCATGATGTTTTGGTTAAAGTACAAAGGTTGATTCGCGAGATTTTTCAATTTATAGATTATTCATTTGAGGAATATTCTGTAGAGAAAAAGGATCATGCCGTAGTAGCTCAAATCTGTCAGAGATTAAATATTAGATTGATTGATAATCTATTTTTGATGAGTGGAAACTCTGAAAGATATTTCAATGAGTTAATTAATCTTTCAACTAATCAGCCACAGATTGATTTGATCATGGCTTATCAGCATATCTATCAATATCCACAGAAAATGCTGAACAGTTTTCCAAACAGGTACCTTAACCTTTATTTTAATTCATTATTAGACGAAAAAAGAAAAGAAGAGAAAGTAGATTTTACTTACTTGAGTTTTAAATTAAACGATGGCGTTCGTTATGCAAGAATTCCATCAAAGACGAAATTTATTGCTGGTAGTGATGCTTTACGAAAAAATATATTATACCAATTAGATTACCCAGTAGTGGTTAATACTTCAGAAGTTTCTCATCTTGATTTGAGTAATGTTTCTTACAAACACATTGGGAAAAAATTCCCTCTGAAAGTAATCACAGCAATAAGACAGCAAGAAGCTGAAATTAAGGAAGGAGAGTTTATCAATAGAAACTTATGGGACAATCAAGAGTCATCAGCCTTGCCGGTAAGTTTTTGTATTTGTGATCAGATATTGCAATTGGAGAATGGAGATAGGGAAATTATTTTCAATTTCCAGTTTAAGCAAACTTCTATGGATAAACTAACCCAGTTGATTTCTAATGTAAGAGAAATAACGGGGTGGAGTGGAAGACAGCTTTTTAATAATATTTTTGGAGATATTTTCAATGTTTACTTTTCATCTGAAAATGGTTGGGTGAAAGTACAGAAGGTTATTTTTCTTACTTCAAAATATTCTCCTAATTCCTTATCTTTTAAGGTGATTATCAAGGCCAATGAGCCTTCTGTTTGTAAACCAAATAAGAGTATTCCTTCAAGCGATATGTTTGACCATGCCGTATTTAAGTTTACACTTAACACAGAAACATACCTTTATGGCTATTCATTCTTGTCAGATTTGGTACTTGATAGGGTAGTCATACAAACTTATGTGAACGGTTACACAGGTTTTAAAGCTTATAATCAGCAAGGACAATTAGGAACTGATATTCCTTATAATGCATGGGGAAATCAACCTAAGCAAGGTGATTTTTTAGTTTTAGGAAGTACAGAGATATTTTTTAAACCTATTGAACAATTAAGTTTAAGAATTAACTGGTTTAATTCACCTATGCATCCCAATGGTTTTACTGGTTATTATGAGAATTATGAATTAGAGGAATTAAAAAACTCTAACTTTAAAATTCAAATTGACCAACTTAAACAAGGAAAATGGGCCAATCTTCACGAGAGAAATATGTTTTCGAATATCCGATATAATCCTGATGGAGAAGTGGAAGATATTGGAGGTATTTCTAAACAAACTGACCTCAATGATATTAACTTTCAACCGCCTATAACAATAGAAGAGGCTCAAAAGGAAGATCTAGCTGGGTTTTCAAATTATGCTAAGAATGGTTATTTGAAGCTGACGATCTCAAGCCCTGAAATTGGATTTGGTCATTTGGTCTATCCACAACTACTTACAGCACAGGTTAAAAATGGAATGAGTATTAATCCTTTTAAAAAGAAAAAGGATGTTGAACTTCCTTCACCTTATATACCTGTCATTGAAAAAGTAGAAGCAGACTATATTGCTAAGACATCTATCATTTTAGATAATAAAATGATGAAGGAAGAAAGTTCAACAAAGCTTTTTTATGGTGTAGGTGAAATTATTGTTCCTGTTAAAGATGATAACCCTAAACTTCTTCCGGCAATCAACGAGGGGATTATTCTTGATTTGGGAGTTGACAATTCGGTTGAAGGAGATATAGTATCTTTCTTGTTTCAGATAAGATCTACAACTGATCAAGAAATACAAACAAGTCAGCATCAGATTGAATGGGAGGTATTACATAATAATAAATGGGAAAAAATAGCTGGAGCCAATATTTTAAATGATGAAACAGAATGCCTTTCAAAAACAGGTATGATTTCTATCAAAGTTCCAGAACATTCAACAGACCATCAATTGAAGCCAACTGGTAAACTATGGTTGCGGATTTATATTCCAAATGTAATTGAAAATTATGCAGTAATAGAAAGAGTATACTCCAAAGTGGTTAAAGTTGGATTGATTTTACCTGATGATAGAGAACATTATGATTTTGGAAAAGAATTAGAAGCTCAATCTATTTTCAGATCCAATACAAAACTTCCTGGTATTAGAAGTATTGAACAGCCATTGCCATCATTTGGAGGAAAAAGAGCAGAGGAAAGTGGTGCTTTTATCAATAGGGTATCAGAAACAATTAAACATAGGAACAGACCCGTTACCACTTGGGATTATGAACGTATTCTATTAACAGAATTTCATGAAATCAATCAAGTGATTTGTATTCCAGTTTCTGAAGAAAATAGATCATTGTTAATTGTCATTATTCCAAAATCTGAGGAAAAATTTCCAATTGCATCTAATAGTTTATTACAAAGAGTGGAACGTTTTCTGAAACATATTATTTCACCTCATGTGAAATTCAGTATCTGTTCTCCAATCTATGAAACAGTGAAAATAAATGTAGCTATTTCATTAAAAGAAGGTTACACACAAGGCTTTTATTTGGATGAGATTAAGCAACAACTGACACAATACATTGATACCATATCATTGTCAAATGCAAACCGATTGGTGCTTGGAGGTAAACTTCACCTTTCTGATATATTAAGTTACTTAAAAACAATTTCTTATGTGGATGGGATTAAACATCTTTCCATGGTACATTTAGTGAAAAATGAGAGGAAATATAAATTAATAGACACAGCTCAAGAAGATTATTCTGATAGCTTTATTGAAGCATCAAAACCCTGGAGTGTACTTACTTCTGCGGCAAGTCATGAAGTGTATATCAACATTCCAAATAATGATAAAGCAGGTATCAATAACCTAGAATTAGGAGTGGATCTAATTGTTAATTCATATAGCTAAGCAACATGTTACAAACAAATAAAAAATACAAAATACTATTACTGATGCTCTTCCTTGTTGCTTCATTACCAATGTATGCTCAAGAACAAAAAGAAGAAAAAGAAGAGGAGAAAAAAGAGCAGAAAGGTCTTAAGGTTATGCTTCAAGACTACGTAAAACAATTTAATGAAGAACCTCCTGCTGAAGAGGAAAAGGCCTCATCAAAAGAACAAAAAGAAGCGGAAGAGGAAAAAGCAGCAGAAGCTAGTACGGATTCTACAAATACAGCTCCTGAAGATGCTGTTTTAGTAGAAGAGAGTGTAGCGGAAGAAGATTCAATTGCTTTGGCTATTGAGGCATTAGAGCAAAAAGCGTTTATTGATACTTTACAGATGAAAAACCGTTTAAGAGAAGTAAAGAAAAATAAGATAAAGGGAGATTTTACAGAATCTGAATGGCAGAAGAAAATGAACCTAGTTAGCAATAAATCTTTGGAAGGTAACTATGATTTATTGGATAATGTGGAAGTATTTGGGTGGCATCCGTACTGGATGGGTAAAGGTTATGATTCATATAATTTCTCTTTATTGAGCACAATCGCATATTTCTCTTATGAATTGAATCCGGTAGATGGTAGTTATTATAGTATTCATGATTGGGAAACTACAGCCTTGATTGACTCAGCGCATTTACACAATTGTAAAGTATTACTGACGGTGACCAATTTTGGCTATAATAACAATAGAACATTTTTAAAGAATAGAAACGAACAGCAACAGGCCTTAATTAATAAATTAGTGACATTGCTTTTTCAAAGAAATGCCGATGGTGTTAATATAGATTTTGAAAATATCCCTAAAGAGCAAAGACAAAATTTCACCAACTTTATTATCGATTTATCGAACTCATTAAGAAAGTCGAACCCTAAATTCAAAATATCACTGACAATTCCTCCTAAAGATTTTAACGGAGTATTTGATATACAGAGTTTAACACCATATGTAGATCAATTTATTGTGATGGGATATGAGTTTTATGGTCAGAACAGTGCAATTGCAGGTCCGGTTGCACCAATTGAGAGTGGTGATTTTTGGTGGGAGTTTAATATTGAACGAAGTGTTTTAGAATATAAAGTAGATGGAATTCCTTCTGATAAATTAATTTTAGCCTCTCCATTATATGGTGCAGAATGGATCACAGAAGATTTAACTTATCCTTCCAAAGCAAGTCATTTTGTTGGTTACTTGACTAAGAAACAAATTGATGGGAAAATTGGAGGAATTCCTGTACAGCGAGAAGCCTTAAGTGGAAGTGCATTTCATGTCTACAGAGATGAATGGGGCAGGTATCATCAAATATGGTTTGAGGATAGTGTTACTCTTCAGAAAAAAATTGATCTAATCAAAAAGCATGAATTAAAAGGAATTGGCTTCTGGGCTTTAGGTTTTGATAATGGCAATCCAGAAATGTGGATTAAGGTAAAGGATAATTTCACAGTTTTACCTGAAAATGCACCGTCTGGATTTTCAATGGGTAAGACCAGAAGATATATCAACTATGCATTACGTATTATTTCAAACCCTAAAACTATTCTCACAAACCCAAGCATGTTGATGTACATGTTTGGAGGTGTGATGGGAGTTAATTCATGTTTCATCATATTTTTTCTTTCTTTCAGATATAGGCTGACAAAATTAATGAAAGTAGCCAGTTCGACTTTGATTTTAGTCTTTACAATCATTGGTCTGGGCATATTTATGATCACTTATGACTTTGTAAGTGCAAAGGAAGTAATACTCATGATATGTGGGATACTCCTTGGAGGGTTAGCCTTATTTTTCCTTAGTTATCGATTTTTCATCAAAAAAGAATTGCCTTAGATTATGTCTGTAAAAATAAAAGAGCTAAACATTAAGATCGAAATCAAGAAAGATTTCCTTACTCAAGAACAGCTGATGGATCAATTCATTCAAAAGCTATCTATTGACAAGCTTCCTGTAGAATTTATTGAAAGCCTTGCAGAGAAGTGTAAAGAAGAAATTGATAATGATCAAAGAATATTAGGAACCAAATTTGGC
The DNA here is from genome assembly GCF_001583495.1 of Flammeovirga sp. SJP92. GTDB lineage: Bacteria > Bacteroidota > Bacteroidia > Cytophagales > Flammeovirgaceae > Flammeovirga. The sequence goes on from NZ_LQAQ01000090.1 coordinate 118,718, forward strand.
AGGTTTTAATAGCAAAGAACAATGACAAAGAAAAGCGAATTATATCATACCCGAACCAAAGTAACTATTGAAGCAAACGGTAGTGAGTTGGAACTTTATTCTTATCAGTTGAAAAACCTGAGCATAAATTATTCTATTAATGATACTCCTTATTGTAGTATTACATTGATGAATTCAAGAAGGTCAGTAGATTTTTCATCTGTACAAGATTTATATCCATCTAATGAAGTGAAAATTTACGCCGAAAATGATTTTGTAGAAAGATCACTAATATTTGAAGGTGTAGTTTCTAAGTATGGCACTCAAAGCAAAGGAAGAAAATTTATGACGGTGATTGAAGTACTGCATCCGGTATTTCGCTTAAAGCGTAGAGTCATCAATCGTTTATTTGCATTGAGCTTACCAGAGGTGGTAGATAAGATTTTTAGCGATTATGGATTAACAGTCGATAATCAAATGGATATTGAAGAAGAGGAGTCAGACAGTAGGATAACTCAATATCAACAAAATGATTTTGAGTTTGTCTTATCAAAAATAAAGCAAGCAGGCTGTATGTTTTGCCCTTCCGCAGAGGAATTGTCTGTGAAGGATGTGCTGGGGGATGGAACTCCTGTAATGGAAATAAACCCAATTCGAACTACTCGCTTTAATGTGTTTATGGATATTGAGGATCTGCATGATATCGCTAATATCAGTACATACAATGTTGAGGATATGATAATAGAACAAGAATCCTCAGAATCTGTCTCTTTTGAAGCAGGAGATACTAGTGTGGATGCGGCAACAGTATCTGGTGCGTTAGATATTGGTGCTCAAGAGGTCATTTCTTTTGGGCAAGAAAACACAGCAATCCGTAAGAAATGGCTGACACATAAAATTCAAGAAAGTAAGCTGGGTAAAGTAAAAGGTGGAATAACAATAGAGGGAACTGTTGATGTAAAACCAGGTGACTTTGTTACCATTGTTGAGGCAGGTTCAATACTTGAAGGAGACGCATTTGTATATGGAGTTGAACAGCACCTTGAAAATGACAATTGGAAAACCACTTTACTTTTAGGGGTTTCAAGTGATGAAGAGCAAGCAAGCCAACAACCTACTTTAGATACAAATTTTGCTATTACTGGATTACAGCATGGGATTGTAAAGCAAGTTCAAGATAGCGGTGATCAACATGCTACAGATCAGTATTTAGTACAAGTAGAATTGCCCCTTTTAATGCAAACAGATTTGTCTAATGATGTGGAGCCTTTGGTATGGGCAAGATTGGCCACTTTTTATGCTGGAGAATCTCATGGTACTCTTTGGTTACCTGAATTGGAAGATGAAGTTGTAGTTGGTTTTTTAGGTGGTCATCCTGATAATCCTGTCATTTTAGGATCAATATTCAAAAACTCAGATGAGCACCCGCATATTGGTACTGAAGGTTATAAGTCAATTGTCACTAAGAGTAATTTAGAGTTGGCGTTTGATGACGAAAACGAATTAATACATATGCATTCAGAAAGTACGCATGTGACTTTAGATCAAGCCAATGGTATACTTCATTTGAAAGTTACAGATGGAGATACTGTCTTGACTGAATGTATATTGGATAAAGAAAATAACATTAATATCAATAGCCCAGATGGTGAGGTTAATATTAATGCAGATAAAATAAACCTAACAGCAGCTTCAGAGATGAAGCTAGAATCGGCAAGTAGTCTGTCAGTAGATGGGCAGGAAGTTACATTGGCTTCACAAGCTAAAATGGGAGTAGAAGCCGGTACGATGTTAGAATTAAAAGGATCACAAGTATTTATTAATTAATAAGTAAAAAATATGAAACCTGCAGCAAGATTAGGAGATACATACGAGTGTAAAGCTCACCCTCCGGCACCACCATTAGTTTTACCATTAGTGCCTAATGCTACTGTTTTTATCAATAAAATACCTGCAATGGGAGTACAGCCATTACCATGTGGGTGCCAGCCAGTATTAACAAGCAATACGGTATTTATTGAGGGTAAGCCAGCAGTTAGGGCAGGAGACTTATTGCCTGCTGGAACAATATTGAAAGGGAGTAATGATGTTTTAATTGGAGATTAGTCAAATGGAAATAACAATAATACTGGACGATAACAAAACGAAAATTATCTTAAAAGCAATTACAAATGTAAGTACTAGTGTATCAGCTTCTGGGTTAAAACCAAAACCTACTAATCCTGCTAGTGGTAAGAAAGGAGAAAGTTCAGGTAGCGATGATGATATAAAAGATGGTCCAGATGTTTCACGTATCAACAAGAATTTCTCATTTACTGCATATTTAGATGATACAGGTATGCTTTATGATAAAGTTGATAATGATCCTGATATTAGATCAACGATAGATTTGATTCAAGATGGTTTGATGAATGTGAAAGACAGAATACCTAGGGTTGTAACCTTTGCTAGTGATACCATTGGAATTGCATCTGATCATAAATTCCTTATGACATCATTCAATACCACATTTGAATTGATGAGTAATGAAGGAAAACCATTGAGAGCTAAAGTAGATTTTTCTTTCGCACAAGAATTTGAGCCTAGCGGGGGTTCTAGCAGTACTTCTAAAGATGAATCTCAAAACTCTCAATCTTCTACACAAAATAGTCAAGAAAGTTTTAATGGTAGTGTTTAAAATGAAGAGTAAAATTTTAAAAATTAGTCTTTTCCTTTTTCTATTAGGAAGTTTTCAAAATGCAATGTTTGCTCAAGAAAAAGAGGGTATTGTAGAAAAGGTGAGAGCTTTTGTGCCAAGTTATGTTGGAGAAAATGATAAAGATGCTTACCAATTACAAGCCATCAATCACCATAAATTGTGGTTTTTTATATTAGATGATAAAAAGTCATTGCATGTTTTGACATTTGAAAATGATTCTCTTCAAAAAACTTCAGAATTTTTTGAAATGGGACTTTTCAAAATAGTAGATAAATATGGTATGAGCTGTGAAAATAAAATTGCACCAGTCAATGATTTAACTCTCAAACCCTACTATAAATTTAAGAAAAAGGCAAGCAAGGATTTTGAGAGACTTTTGTATTTAGAATATGGTTATGTTAAAAACTCATTTTTTAGAAAAGTAGGAAATGTTATCATTTTTCCATTTACTTTTTTCTTAAGTAATGAAAGCTCTTATGATAAAGCCATCAAAAAAATGCAAAAAGTGGAGAAAAATATTCAGAAACAGCAAAATGCCTATCAGTCTATAGCTTCTCCTTTGCTTTAAAAACTAACATTATGTTGAAGAATTTTAAAACTATACTATTACTTCTCTTCAGCTTATTACTACAGCAAACTGTAATGGCACAGATGGATTGTGCCGAAAAAATGGTGAAAGCTCAAAATGCTTTTGATAATGGTAATATTGAAGAGGTGGATGGTTTATTGAGGGATTGTCTGAAAGGCGGTTTTAATGATAGTCAGAAGGAGAAAGCATACAAACTGTTAGCTCTTTGTAATATCTATCAGTTAAAGAAAACAGAGGCGGAATCAGATATTAAAAAGTTATTGAAAACGAATCCTTTTTGTACTGTAGATGAGGAAAATGACCCTCAAGAATATATTGAATTACTTAATAATTTCAACAGACAGCCTTCTTTTTATTATGGTGTAGAAGCTGGCGGTAATATGAGTATGGTTGAAGTTGACCAAACTTATGTTATCACACAAGATGTAGAATCAAGTAATTACAATGAGCAATTTGGATTTGAGGGAAACATCAACTTTGGTATGTATCTCTATCATTGGATTGATTGGGGTGCATTTGCCGGCTTTAGAATGTCGACGGTTGAGGTAAGAGATAAAAATGTTTTGGGCATATTGTCAACAACTTATCAAGAACAACAACAGTTTTTCAAGTCAGGTTTGATGATCAATATTAATTTCAGAAAACACCCTAAGAACATTTATCTGACACATGAAAACGAAAAAGATATCACCACTTCACCATTGTATCCATTTATTAGATTATCGGGTAGCTATAATCAGCTGTTAAGTGCAGAGGCAAGTATTAGAGGAACTTATAATTTAGAAGGGAGTTCAGAAACAACCTCAGATCAGCGATCTGTAATGGATAAGAGATTTAAACAAGAAATCCGAGCTGGAGGTGGTATTGGAGTTAAGAAACAATACAAAAGAGGTGCATTTTACTTTTTGGTCCAATACCAATATGCATTCCATGATTTAATCTTAGAGTCAGAACGCTATAAGGGAGATGTCTTCCTTAATTCCTATGCTTTTATTGATAATGATTACCGTAATCATCTCATCACATTTGAGTTTGGTTATCAGCACTACTTCTACAGATTCAAAAAGAAAAAATAAATATGGCATTATTAGATAGAAATACATTAAAAACTTTTTTCAACCAAGGGAAATTACCATCTCAGGAAAACTTTCATGACTTGATAGAATCTAGTGTAAATAAACTAGATGATGGCTTGTCTAAAAGTATGGATGAAGGTTTAATGCTTTCTCCAGTTGGTGATACTAATAAGTTGGTGAGTTTTTTCAAGAACATTGAAGATCGTAGCCCAATCTGGAGTTTTACCACAGGACAGGGCAGTAGAGAATTACATTTACAGAATCTTCAAGGTGAAAGTATTATGACTTTTGGTCAAGAAGGTCAAGTGGGTGTCAATTGTCCACAGCCTCAACATTCATTAGAAGTGGGAGCAACCCTTGGTGCCAAGGGAAGAGTAGGAACACTTTATAAAGGCAGTGTGGAAGCTAATGGAAAATGGCATCCAATCATTGAAAATCTTAATGGGTGTCATGCTTTTGAAATTGTGGCAGGGGTAGGAAAAAAGAAGACAGGTAAATATGCTTTAGTGATTGCGCAGGCAATCAGTACTTTTGGTGATGCTCATGATAGAATTCGAACTACCCAGGCTTACTATGGTTCCAGAGGGAATATGATTGAGTTTCGTTGGAAAGGTGAAACTTATAACTACAGATTGGAAATGAGAACAAAAGGTAATTACGAAGGTAATACTGTCGCCAACTATCATGTGATGTCACTTTGGGAAGATCAGTTTATGGACGAGTCATTTATTGAATAAATCATACAATTATGAAAAATTATACAGGTTGGAAGTTCCCTCCATCATTCAATGATAAAGGAACCGAAATAGAAATGGTGTCAGACCATATTGATATTAGAGAAAGCCTTTATATCCTTTTTTCTACACACCCTGGAGAACGCCCTGTCAATATTCATTATGGGTGTAATCTAAGACAGTTTTTATTTAAAAGGTTAACTGCTCAACTTATTCAGGATATAAAGTTCACCATCAATGAAGCCATCATTAAATTTGAAGATAGAATTGAAGTGATGGAAATATCCATTAACGAGGAAGATGAAAAAGATGGGAAATATTTAAGTATAAATATTCTTTACAGAATCAAAGAAACAGGAGAGGCAGGAGAGTTTAATTATCAAAGTGAAACACAATAGTTATGGCAAAGAAAAACCCACCAGTACGTTACAACAAGGATGAATTGAATGAATCATTTGTAGGACCATCCGTACCTGTATTAGCAGGGTTCCGGTTTAAGGTAATTACAATAGGTAAAAAGCCCAATGGTGAGATCCAAAATTGGGATGAAGATACAATAAATACTAATCAAGCCTTTGCATCATTTCAGAGTATATCAAGGATTAGTGCTAAAATGAAGACAGAAAAAATCTCTTTATTAGGTGTCAATAACCGTCAGTTTCATGTGCACAGTGGAGTAGAATATGACGATGTAGTTTTTAAAAAAGGGATTTTATCATCAGAAATGAATCTTAGTACACCATTTTTAGCTAGTATTCAAGAGATGTCTACTACGGACTATAGAGTGAATAAGTTAAATTTAATTGTTGTGGCCTTTGATCAGAAAGATTCCCCAGTCTATGCTTTAAAATTAGGAAGATGCTTTCCAACAGCTTGGGAAATGGGAGAGTTTAATGCTGAAACAGGTGAATTGCTGATAGAAAGTGTAACCTATTCTGTGGCAACAGTTGAGGAATTGCAGATTTAAATCATTGATAAGACTTAATAAGTTAGCTTTCAAGGCTTAATAATAAACCAGTTTTGACTTAGAAATTTCAACTTTAAAGCAAAGAAAAAGATATAATTCTATCTCAAAAACAAACTCTTCAAATGGCAAACAATATTACAATTGACAACGTCAACAGGCATAATATTCTAAAACTAAGTGTATTATTTTTCGCAATAATTTTTTCATGCTTAAACAAATCAATTCTTGATCATTTATGTGATGTGACTGTAGAACTTTTGTTTGAGTGGGGACGTGTAGCGTTGATACTTTTTACACCTTTTGCTTTTGTATTATTTCTCTTAAGCAGGCATTTTTCAGTGAAGAAAGCCCAGATAAATACTATGCTGTTGTACGGCTTAGGAGTTTTAACAGCCTATTATTTGGGTGTGGAAAAGTACAAGTGGGTCACTGCTGATGTTTTCCAAATGGGATGTAATATGTCTATTTATATGTTGTTGATCATGATGTATGCCCATATCTACAATCGTATAGAGAAAGTATTGAAATTTACCTCTTTAGATAAAGTCATAACACAATATTTTTTAATAGGTTTTACACTTTCAACAACCGCATTCTATTTTTTTACAGTTTATATTGATGCCTACTTCATTTACATTACACCTATTGTAACGGTTGTACTTATTGTATTTTGGTGGAGGTTGTTGAATAATTATTCATCACTTAAACTGGTTAATCAGAATATCCTTGTGATCCGTTCTCGACATTCCTTTAAAAAAGTAGTGACCAACAGGTTTTATCATCTGATTATTTTGAAATCAATATTTCTTACTTCAATGAAATGGATCTTGGTATTGCTGATGTTTTTTCAGGCAATGACACATTTCAAAGAAGACAAGATTGCTGTGTTGGGATTTGAAGCTATTATTTTCGGAATTATAACCTTTTTTGTATTTGGAGTCCGAAGACTATTTACCAACCAAATCATTGATAAATTTGGTAGACTCTCCATTTTCCATGTACCTCCATTGATCTTGATATTATTTTCAGGTGCTTCTATTGCTATTCACTATTTAGTAGAAAATCAGCACGAGTCGTTTATGGGTATTCCATCATTACAGATGGTAGTAACTTCCTTATTATTTGTATTATTTTTTACTTACCTCTACAGTTTAGAAGATGAAACGAAGAACGATGTGTATCAAACTATTTCAGAGGAACTCAGAAGCGACTTTTTATTAATCAGCCAAATTGCAGTTTCCTTTCTTTCCATTTTCCTTTGTTATGGGCTTTACTATGCATTTGGTAATATGGATGAATACAAAGAATTGTTGTATTTCGGTTTACTAGCATTGGTATTTTCATACATGGTGGTGACGTTCTTTTTACGTAAAGATTACTATCAGGAATTAGAAGATGCCATTGGTGATAAATCCTTTAAATATTCTGTTTTATTTCCCATTCTCAATTTATTAGCCAAAAAAGAAATTTCACAAATCAATGTTCGGTTATTGAATTTACTAAAGAAAGTAGCACCGATTACATTGGATAATAACCTTCCTTCCTTCATTAATCATAGTAATGATGATGTGCAATCATTTGCTGTAAACGAAATGTGGAAAGAAGGAAAAATTGACTTATTAGTCCATCTACAAAAAATTATCAAATATAAAAGGTTCTGGCAAAGTCAGAATGCAAACCAAATTCATGATGTATACCTAGATCTTTCTGAAATAGAAGAACGTATGGACAACAAGAGTTACATAGAACAGTTGTCATTGTCAAAGCTTTCCGAAGAGAGAAGCCTTGGAGCAAAGCTGTCGGTTCAACTTCCAAATGACAAAAGATCTGCAGTTTTGAAACGATTATTACAAGATCCAATCATGAATGTGAGAAGAGCGGCAATTATTTCTTGTGCAGAAGGGGAAGTATCTGATAAGGTTTATGCAGAAATGGTCAATAATATTTCCCAAGTTGGTTTACAAAATGTGGTAATAGACGCAGTGTACAAAGTAGGAGATCATGTAACGGATATGTTGCACTCCACTTTTAATGCAGTAGGCCAAACCGTCTTGACACAAGAAAGAATTCTTCAATTGTACGGTTTATTGAATACAGAAAAATCATATGCATACCTTCAAAAAGCCTTGAATCATACTAACCAGAAAGTGTATTTGGCTGCCTTGGATACCTTAAGTGTAGTGGAAGGTACCATTGATAAGAATATGTATATAATTGAAAAACATATAGAACTTCTTGCAAAGCAAATTGTATGGAATTATATGGCGATTGTGGAGATTAATAAAAATAATATTGAAGATCAAATTCTTGAAAGTGCTTTGATTGAAGATTGTTTGGATAAATTGGACGCCATCTTAAGGTTCTGTGGTATTCTTTATGACTATCAAACTTTTGCTATTGTAAAATCAGTAATTAACAGCAAGACGGAGGATGAAATTAACTTTGGTGTTCAACTTTTGGAAGTTGCTTTACCCAATACATTGGAGGTAAAACCTATGATCATCATTATCTTCAAAAAACTGTCTTTTGAAGATAAATTAAAGGAACTGGATGTACACTGGCCTGTTGAATCAGAAGAATTGAACGATATTATTAATAAACTAATTTATAATGATGCACAGCTGACGAATAGGTGGTCAAGAATTGCTACTCTGCATTTGATCCCAACTTTACATACAGATCATTTTAAGAGTACATTGATTACACAGTTAGAAAATGAGGATCACCTAATACAACAAACGGCTTTTATCATTCTATCCAACTTACTTCCTAAAGATGAATTGACAGAAGTGATGTATCGTCTGACTTATGATAATGTATCTTTAAAAGAATTATGGCATGGTTACACATTGAAAAATGAAACCATCAACGTAATGGAAATATTAATGGGTATGAAAAAATCACCTTCATTTATCCACCTTGATGGAGATATTATATGTGATATCATGGATATTTCAGAAGTGGTAGATATCAAGAAAAATCAAAGACCTCTAGAATATTATTTTGAAGAGGAAGTGCCTTATATCTATGTACATATGGGAAGCTTAGAAATTGAAATCATCGATAAAAAAGGAAAACGTAAGCATAGCATTGCGTCGCAACAGTGGTTCAATCCAATGGATGAGTTCTTTATGGAATTACAACAAATATCGTGTGTATCAAACACAACAACTCAAATCCTAATCACTCCCCAAGATGAATTTGAAAGCTTGGTAGGAAGGAAAGCAAAGTTATATCACTTTGTAGAATCTGAAGTAAAGGAGCAATTTACACATTGAAAAATATAACATTCTATGTGGGTTAAACTTACAATAGGATATCATTTAAAAATAAAGCAAATAAATAAAAAACACTCTATTGGGAATATTAAACCAATAGGAAATTCAAGATAAGACTAATCATGAAAATAACTTTATCTCTGTTTATTATGTTGATTTCTGTGCTGGGAATCCATAATAGTTATTGTCAAACTTATTCTGGGACCAATTCTTTTGTTGCGGGAGACAATATGATAGATTTAACTGGGAATCGCTTTTTGTATTCAGGTGAATCTAACTTTGTGTTTCAATTTTCTACAGTAGACCCTTTGCCAACAGGATTTACTTTGATAGATACCTATGAGGATAATGGAACAGAAAAGAGTACACAAATAACTTTTTCCGATGGTGATAATACTATCAATATTAACCAAAGTGAAAATGCTTTAGTAGGTGATGTTACCTATAATGAAACGTCTAGTAAATATGAAATAACAGTAAATTCTCTCACTTTTATGAATGAGTTTGCTAGTACTTTTACTTCAGATAGTAAAATTGAAGGAGTATTTACTTTAAATCTTTCTTTTCAATATACTAATCCTGTAAGAAGTTCAAATACAGTTTACCTTAGACTAAGAAAGATACATGGACATAGTGCACCAGAAATAACACTCCATGATGGGGATCCTGCAAATTCTGCTACAGTATCCATGTCAGAAGTAGTATTCAATGATTCAGATTTTGATTGGTACTCTTATGATTTGTCAGGTACAAGTTATACACATATAGTTTATGGAGCGGGTGGGACTCCATTAGCGATCAATAATACTGCAATAAACTATTTTAAAGTCAATTCTAGTGGAACTTTGGAGGCATTATTAACACCCCCTTATGATAATGAGGAGAATGTAAAATTTCACATAGAAGCTGATGAGGTTGGTTTTAGACCTACTTTAATTATAGATAATCGGAGCCCTGAAATAACTATGACCTCTCAGCCACCATCAAGTGATCAAGAGTCAGTAGAATATCAATTTGAATTAGTCGGATTAGATTTTACGGGTCTTTTAGAAGAAGATAATGAATATTTCTTGGAGTTTTATACAGATTACAATAAGGATTTTCTACTAAAAAGGATAAAATTAGATAATGAAAATGTTACATCTATAAATTCTAAATATACTTTTCCATTTGTTGCTAATGATACACCTACTGAATTTTTCAATGGTAATAACGTCTTGTTTATGAAATTGTTAGTTGAGGATGTTTTTAATAATGAAGCTACTTTTGAAGGTATCACTTATATAACACAGCCAGATTTCTTTATCTCAATGGATGAAACCATTAAAGAAAAGGAAGTCATTAATGGTACAACATTAGAATTTTACCATAATTTATTGAACTCTAACATAAATGAGGATGAAAGTACAGCTACTTGCACAATCAATGGGACATCTTCAACAGCAACAATTAGCTTTTCTGAAGCAACAGCATCAACTTTCGAAGTTAATATACCATCGAATATTGCTGAAGGTACATCTATTGAATTAGCAGTAACCTTGAAAACAAACACAAATGAAACTGCGACTTATAGTCATACTGTAATATATGATAATCTAGCTCCAAGGTATGATTCTAATAATGATGCTCATGAAGGTATAGTTGATAGTTGGATAGATTTATCTCAATCAACAGTTTTTAAATATACGGTAACAGAGAATGATTTAGATTTAGAGAAAACCGAATTAACAATTGGAGATAAACAAATAAAAGTATCATCTTCCTCCAAGGATAATGATGATTATGAATTAAGGTTTATATTAGATGAGGCGTCTTTTATAACAAGTGAAAGTGGAGATATTACTGTTGGACCGTTAAAGTTAGTGGATAAAGCAGGAAACCAAACAGAAGGATTAAGTTCAACCTATAGTTACAATAAATTTTCTAGTATTACGTTTGGGGATGTTGTTTATAAAGTTGATAATGAAGTGGTGAGTTCTGTGAAACATAACGATAACTTAAGCTTAACAATTCCCATTGAAAGTTCGGGAGTTATGGTAGGTGATGAGATTGCAGTTCAGTTTTATGGTGTAAATGGTACTCCTAATATTACTGGGGAAACAATTATATCAGGTGAACAAGAAGGTGAATATGAATTAAGTTTTAATGTAAATATTCAAAATACAGTTTTTTATAATAACATTCCAATTAAATTCGATGTTTCAATTACAAACAAATCTAAGATAACGAAAAGAAGTGAATTAATTGAAGGCCCTGTGGCTAATTTACCATCCAGTTTGACTATTTCTAGAAAAAATACTGATCAAGAATATGTAAATAATAATTTTGAAATACTTTTTGAACATACCCAAACAAATAATACCCAAATAGATCAAACCAGGTCATTTGCTGTTCTTAAAAGAAAGTTAAACAATGGTAGTTTTTTAGATGTTACACTAGGTGAAAATGATGGGTTGGAATTCCAAGAGAATAGTGACTTTAAATTTGTGACATCAAATTTGAATACACCGTCTGAAGGAGATGAATTAAGATTGGATATTAATTTATATGAAAGTGGAGGTACAGGAAATCAAGCTTTTCATAGTTCTACCTTAATTTACGATAATACAGCACCAACTTATAGTAGTTTTGTACATGAAGAATTAAATTCCACTGGTAATGGTGGTAACACAAAATATTGGATAGACCTCTCCAAATCTACAATATTTGAGTTTACAGTTACTGATGCTCACTTGGATATAGATGAATCTAAATTATTTGTAGGAACAGATAGTTTACCTGTTTTATCATATACTGAAGTTGAAGATGATACATATAAGTTAAGGTATGATATTGGAGAGGTTCTATCAGGTAATACAGGATCTAGGTCAATCACCTCTTTACGTCTAAAAGATAAAGCCGGGAATACAACTACTAATACTGGTGTAAGTGATACAACCTATTATTATGAAAAACAACTTGACCTACCATTAACATCTAGTGATGTTCTATATTATAGTGTAGGACAAGGGAATCAAGAAACGTCTATTGAAAATAATATCGGAGAAGATAGTATACGTGTACTAATTCCTTATAGTACTACAGGAAATGTTGATAGTGTAAAGGTAAAAGTATTGAATGCGAGTGCAGGAGAGTTTTATATTCCTAATAATCAAATTAGTACCACTAATAGAGCAGGTATTAAATATATAGTTTTTGATGTTAATGTGACTCCTGATACATTTTTTTCGAATAGACTATTTGCATTTGAAGTAAGCTTAAGAAATAGTTCCTATTTACACTTTTCAAGTGGTAGAATCGAAGAAAAAATGATAGAGTTTGAGACATCATCTGGTGTGCAAGTTACGAGAGTTGGACCAAGCCCAATGTATGTTGGCTCTAACTCAAAAGTGGTTTTTGAACATAATATTGAGAGTGCAACTTTAGATACCTTAGCTTCAAAAGCAGAGCTTTTTTCTACCAGTGATAATACACTTCTAGTAGAGTTAAATGATAATTTTACAATAGAAAACCATGATAATAGATTCGAGGTTTTTATTCAATCTCTGGATGATGAGGGGGTATCTACAGGTGATACTTTGACTTTAAAAGTAACCTTAAAAGTGGACGGCAATGATGTTATTCATGAGTCAGAAGTTATATATGATAATACACCACCAATAAAGAATAGTGATACTGAGCCTAATATTAATGAAATAGTTTTTAGTGATAGTACTAGTTATTGGTTTAATTTAAATGAACAATTAATTTTTTCATATAATATAACGGAATCTATTTTAGATATAAATGAGTCAAAACTGATTGTTGATGGTGAAAGTATTGCAGCTACTGATTACCATCTTAATGCTACTAATAATTATAATCTAGATTTTGATCTTGGAGAAGTTCTGAAGAATAATTTTGACTCCTTGACCATAGATTCATTAATTCTTACAGATTTAGCAGGAAATACTTCCATAATTACTGATATAAGTAAAAAATATTTTTACGAGCGTAATGTTGATTTACCACTAACAACAAGCTCTATTAATTATTATTCAATTGCTGGAGTAGATTCAACATTAATTGAAAATGGAATTATTGAAGAAGGTATAGTGCGAGTAAAAGTACCTTATAATAGTGAAGGTATTGATAACATTTCTGAGGTTAATTTGTTAGGTACGATTGAGACAGTAACTGCTACTAACATTAAGACAGAGGAAAGTGAAGGTAATAAGTATATAAGTTTTGATGTCAATGTTACACCTACAAAATTTATCCATAACAGACTTTTCGCTTTTGAAATTAAATTATCAAATAATTCATTATTAGAGTTTTCAAGTGGACGAATTGAAGGTCCTGTTTTAAAGTTTCCATCTTCTTTCTATATAACTAAAAATGATCCTACTATAAATTTAATCAAGGCATCTAGTAAGATTGAGTTTAGCCATAACAAAGAAAATCATAACGGAATTGATAAAGTTAGATCATTCGTGAAAATTGAAAATGAGGATGGCAATGAAGTAATAGGTGCTACTTTAAATTTTGATGGTTATTCAGATAACAATTTTAGTCTTGACATTAGAAGTGATAGTTTACAATATGCTGAAGGAAATGAAGTACCTGAAGGTACTAAGCTAACATTTGAAATTACATTATATGAATCAGGAGGATTAGGACAGGTAGCCTTTTTATCAACTGTTTTTGAGTATGATAATCAATCTCCTAGGTTCTTGTCTATAGCTACATTTGATGGTATTTCTCTTTATAGTGAAGAAGATTGGATTAATCTTAGTAATGAAACATATCTTAATTTTGTCGCAGAAGATAATAATCTTAAAGTATCTGAGTGTTTATTAACTTTATCGAATGGAATAACCTTAACAGCAATAAGTGATGAACGTGGAACATTAAAATTTGAACTTCCAAAATCTTATTTAGAATCAAGTAATACTAATGTAAATATATCTCTATTAAGGTTAAGAGATGTGCTTGGTAATGAATCATTTAAAACAATAAGAAAGGTTGATGCTAATGGGAGTTTAGTGCCTTATCCATTGTATTATGAATATTCTTCAAAAATTAATATTGCTGCAAATATAAAATATAATAATAGCATATTAAATGTTAGTGATGTATTAGATGGAGGAACAAATGTTAATATTGAAGTACCTTACACTTCAAGCGATCTTACAGATGTTAAGATTAGATTCTTAGGGACTAAAGGAACTCCCCCTGAAATTAATGTGACAAGTTTTACTGATGATGAAACAGGAAAATATTTTAACTTTTCATTCAACTTAAGTGAGAATTATTTTAATAATAATCAAAATCTTAAATATGAAATTATTGCAACTAATCTTTCGAATGAAACAAAGTCACATGTAGTTACAGGACCTATTATTCAATTCCCTTCTAATTTTTATATTTCACAACCTATTACTGATGTTAAATATATAAAAACAGGAACCTCTTTAAATTTTCAGCATAGCAAATTAAATAGAGATTTAAATAAAGGTAGTTCTAAAGTAGATTTAAAAATTGATGGAACTGTAACAGATATAACGGACCAATTAACGTTCAATGCTAATAATTTGAATACATTCAATGTGATAGTTCCTGATCTTTCAGATATTACAGAAGGTCAGATAGTAGAAATAAATATCACGCTGTATGAGTCTGGAGGTTCTGGAGAAATCGCAAGGCAGACATTTAGCTATATTTGTGACAATACAGCCCCCCAATATGTATCTACATACTTTAATGACTTTAATAATATTGGGACACTTGAATCACCTAACTATTGGATGGATTTGACAGCACCAATTTTATTTAAATTTAATGTAACAGACCTTGATCTTGATGTGTCAAATTGTCAATTACATTTATCTAGTGGAGTTTCTTTGCAAGCTAAATCATATGAAAATGATATATTATCTTTTGAATTACCAAAAACAGATCTTTTAAATAATTCTGGTAATGTAGCTTTCACAAAGCTTGATCTTTATGATAGAGTTGGTAATCATAATGAGAAAAATTATGATGAAAACTCTCCATCTCCAATCTTTAACTATGAAAAAGAAGGTAATATAAGTATTAAAAGTGTTGAGTATAAAGATGCAAGTCAAGCTCTAATAACTAGTGGAGGAGTATTAGATGTAGGACAGTATTCTATAAAAGTAAAATATAACTCTGCGGCTTTTGATAAAGCTTCAATCAGATTTTTGAATACTAAAAAACCTTATGAAATAAGTAATGGATTGTCTTACAATAAAGGAGAAAAGTATTTTACTTTCAATATTAATGTAACAGAAGAATATTTCTTTAATAATAGTAAAGTTGAGTTTGAAGTTCAATTTGAGAATCACTCTTCTGTTCTAAAAACGATTAAGGTAAATGATAATTTAACTGCTCAATTCTCTGTTGATTTTTATATTACTCGTGAAAATCCAAATGATATTTATGTTAAAAATGGTTCAATAATTCGATTTAAACATAGTAAAACAAACGATGCAATTGATAAAGAAAGGTCTTTGGTTGCTCTAAAGGTAGGAAATCAAACCATAAATGACATTCCAGCCTTAATTTTTGAAGGGAATAATACCTCTAAAGCATTTTCTTTCAGAATGCCAGAATTACCAACTGTTATAGAAGGGACTCTAGTAGAATTAAGCGTAACTCTTTATGATATAGGAGGATCTGGTAAACAAGCAAAGCTAGTTACTTCATTTATATATGATAATGATGTTCCTGATTTTAATAATTTCACATTTACGGGAATTAATAACTCAATACCAATTGATATGGATACTCTTGAAGCTCCTTGGATTGATAAAAGTGAACTGACATTCTTTATGTTTGAGGTGGAAGATTTAGCATTAGATATCGAAGGTTGTAAACTGTTTGCTGAAGTTGACGGTTCTAAGAGAGAATTAGAAATGTACCGTTTTATTACTAGTGGTTCTGTTACAACGTTGATCTATAATCTTTCGAATGAGGATGTTGAAGCTAATTTTAATATTTCAGGTGATGTGAAAATTCATAGCTTAGAGGTGAAAGATAAAGTAGGGAATAGAATAGTATATAATAGTGATAATAATACAAATTTCCCTCAAGTAGAATATGTTTATGAAAACAATTTCACTCTTGATACTGATAATATTAAATATTATAAAAGAGATAGTGACGTTGAAATCAATGATAATTTAGAAGGCCCAATTACGATTAGAATTCCATATGTAAGTAATGGATTAAGTGATGTTGAAGTAGAATTTCAAGAGACTAAAAAATCTATGATCATACCGTATGATTCGATGAGATTTGATCCTGAAAATCAATATTTAGAATTTGACATTGCTGTAAGTAACGAATTCTTTGAAAGTGATAGAGCTTTATCTTATGCTATCAGAATGGTAAATAGTTCTATGGTAGAAAAGAAGGTAGCATCTGTTAAAGGTCCAAAGATGAAGTTTACAACTCCATCTGAAATTACAGTTGACTTTCCAGACCTAAAACAAAATAAATGGCTGATCGAACATACAGATGAAGAAGAACTGAAAGTTGTAATCAAAGGTAGAGGAGAATCTGTTGATGATGAGCCAGTGTTGAATGCAAATAAGATATCTGTAGTATTAGATAACAGGGTTATTTATGAAGTCACGGAGAACCTTATTAGTAAAAAGAGTTACACATTATACTTGCCAGCAAGAGTTTTGCCAAAAGATACAAATACTGGAAAAGTTAAATTAGGACAAAAGGAGTTGTTCTTCAGATTATCTAATGATGTTGGTTCCAATGATGGAGCAGGGCGTTCTGTAACATTATCTGATATACCTGATATCTTAATCAATAGAGGATGGCTTTATTATCATAGAACAGGTGATACTTTTACAATAAAAACGAATTTGGATCAGAATTCGGAAGTTGAGCAAATTAATTATACACCTATTAATACACCTTTGATGTCACCTTCAGATTTATGGAAATTCTATGGAGAAGGGACAACAAATGATGATATTGATGTTCGTATTACAGCTCAAGCATTGGATGTAAATACTGCATTATCTACAGATGAAGTTTCGGTGAGAATTACAAATACAGATATTGTCACAAATTTAGATGAGAGCTATTGTAGTAATAATAATTCTGACAATGTGATCACAATTGACTCTAAATATTCTGATAGAACTGAAGATATTCATTTGGAACTTTATCGAGTGAATTTGGGTAATCTTGAAAAGATTGATGCTTCAGGTTTTATGGAGATAGATTCTGTAAATTATCAATTTGATCCTAAAGTTATTCATCAAGACAAAGAGAAAAGAACAGAAAGTTTTAGAGTGAAATTAGTGTATCACGGGAGTACTGGAACAAGTAATATTATGCTTGGTTACAAGGATTTTCAAACTATTTTCGAACCAGATGTAACTGCAGATTTATTGATGTTACAACCTGTTATTGGTGAGTCTAGTGTCCTTTCAATAGTATTGACAGATTTTAAAGACAGAACATACAAATTGCTAGAAAATGAACATCTTGACATCATTAATGATGTCATAGAAAGTTCAAACGGAGAGTTTTTAGTAAGATTAAAAGACAGTTTTACAGGAAAGTATCTAAATCTGGAATTAGAAGTTTACTCTGAAAACGGGCGTTGTGAAATCTACAGGTCTTTTAAAGTGGAAGTTTCTCAAAAACATGTTTCACTTTCTGAGGATGATGAAATTCATATTGCTTTTTCTAATTTAGAAGACTGGTCTAAAAGTTATTTGACCCAGAATGGCGAAACACATGTATATGAAGATGATTTTGAGGTGGTGACTCCTTGGCATGCAACTTCTAATCAATGGAAACTTTCAGGTAATCAAGATAAAGGACATACAGCACTAACTTCTCCAGTTTATGATCTTTCGTTTTTGAAAAATGATGATTCAGAATTCCGTCCAATGTTGAAATTCCTTTATAATGATCAGACTGTAGAGAGAAACGGCGTGTTCTTACAGCTAAGACAATTAGAAAAAGGAGCTGCTGAACCTTGGGTGACTGTTGGAAAAGATAATGAAGTTTGGAATTGGTATAACACTTATAGCCTTTATAATAATGACTTGAATTCTAATGAAAAAAGTTATGCATGGTCAGGTGGATCAGGTCAACTAGAAGGAAGATTACCATTAGATGAATATTTAGTCTCAAGTAAAACGCTTGACAAAGTACAATTCCGCCTTGTATTTGCCTATGGTGAAAATACAACGGATGCTTTCCAGCCAATCAGTCTTGATATTCAAAATAGAAAGCGTAATGTAATTATCGAATCGTTTATTCAAGCCAATAATGCAGATCACCACAGTATTGAGGATCAAATTCAAGAATTGCTTTCAATTCATACTACTGCTGATCAGGGATATATGCACAATTATTATTTAGAGAGAAAGCTAGGATGTTCTGATTCATTATATGACAGGGGTGCTGAAAAGGTTGAAGCTCGCCGTTTATGGTATGGATTGAATTCAACAAACGAAACAGATGCACTTTATTCTTTAGCAATTGACGGAAAGCTTTTTGAAGGAAATAATAGTCAGTATTTTGATGACAAGATTTCAGATGCTATTCGAAGATCAGTGTTGAAAGATGAACCGGTGGATTTAGATTGGAAGATTGAAGATAATAAGCTAATAGTTGATTATGCAATCAAAGATACCTTAATGAATAAGTTTGATGAATTATTGTGGATGTTTACTTTTGGAGATGAACAGTCACAAATTGGTCAATGTAATCCTATGAACCTTACAGTAAATAACAATAACCAAGTGATTGGAGCAATTGTTACTAAAAAGGCTGAAGGGCAAGGTACCGTTGTTGCAGATCTTAGAGAGATTACTTTCGAGATGGGTAAAAACTTCAAATTACAATTGTTATTACAGCATTTAGGAACGATGGAAATTTTCTCTGCTACACAGATTCCTATTAAGAGAGATATTATTTCATCTATTTCTCCATCTCAAAAAGTGGACATGAAGTTGTATCCTAACCCTGTAAGAGATGTGTTGAATATTACATATCAACCTACTCCAACTACAACTTATGTTATTCATAATGTAGAAGGTCAAAAGGTAGCAACAGGAAATTGTAATGGTACAGTAATAAAGGTGAGAAGCTTACCACATGGTATGTACCTATTATCTCTTTTCGAGAATGGAGAGAGAATTGTAGTGAAGACTTTTATTAAAGAGTAAATCCAAACCCCATTAGAAAATAGTAAATCTAATGGGGTTTATTTTTTACAAACAAGTACTGAATGTGACTACTCTTTAGGTTTGTTAGAAGTGAGTGTTTTCAATTGAATTATCCTTATGAAATTTAGATGTGCCATGACTAACTTTTTACTAATAACTTCCTTTGTCCTATTTTTTACAACTCAAGTAAAAGGACAGGTTTTGAGAAAATAATGATTTCAGAAAGAAATTATAGTAATAATAGTACAATAACTAAAGTTTATGAACTTACTCAAGATGGTGACTATATTAACCTGACATCATATCAATATGCTTTTACTTTTTCTTACTTAACATCAGAAATTAATCGTCTGGAAAAACTAATAAAGATTGAAAAAGATAGAAACCTAAAAAAGCATATAAGGACACGTTAAAAATCACCCGGAAGAAATTGGAGTTTGTAATCTCCCCTGATAAAGATACAACTTTGATAAGTCATCATTCCGAAACTCTTTTACGATAAGAATACAGTGACTTAAATTCCGCATTGGAAAATGTGCTGTCTAGTTCTAAGCGTGACTTAATGGATGTTTCATTACTTGATTCTATTTGTATTCATGGCTTTACCTATTTTTTCGAAATTGAGAAAACAAGTACCAAAACTATTGAATTCAGCATTTATTGCCCCTCAGAGAAAAGATATTCAATTCTATTTTCATTAATCTGTGAACTAAAAAAGTGAAACCTGTATAATATTAAACTAGGTAACATGTTTAATTTATCTTCAAATACAATTTATGAGTATGAAAAACAAAGAACTCGAACACTTACTCCAAAAGTATTTTAAGGCTCCTCAACAATTAAAAGAAAAACTAAAGTCTATTGATACAAATCAACTCAGCTTTAAAAGCTCTGAAAGATCGTGGAGTGTGAGAGAAGTTATCATTCATTTAGCAGATAGTGAAGTGAATGCTTTTTTACGTTATAGAACAATTATCGCTGAACCTTTTAGAGAAACTTATGTTGTGGATGAATGGAAGTGGTCTCAGGAATTAAAGTATCAGGTTCAAGATATAACTCATTATCTCGATTTATTTGAATCATTACGCTTGATTACTTATCATCAATTATTGTTATGTACTGATGCAGATTGGGATAAATATGTAAAACATTCTTATTTAGGTGAAATTACTTTGAAAAAGTGGTTGAAAATATATGTAGAGCATTTTGAGCAACATATGAAACAAATTGATAAAGTACTTTCACAAACTACCTTTGATGTAAAATAATGAAATTTCCAGTAACACCCTTAGATGTAAAAAATGAGATTGAACTTACTATTGAAAAGCAGAAACCAGTTCAGAGTTTGAGGACAAGCCAGCTCATTAAAGTACTGAAAAAAGTGCCCGAAGAGATTATTGTTGAAGGAGTGATTATGACTATTGAGGATAAAAATAATGGTTTCTGTCAACAAGAAATCGCTAGTAAGATCTTATCATCAATCAATCCAAAATCATTATTGGATATAAAAAATGTAATAGATCGTATTATAGACAACTGGGATAAAAGTTGTGAAGAAATAGTCTATTGGTTAGTGGAGAATTATGGTTTGGAAGTAGTAAATTCTTATTTATCCACTTATCAAATCATTAAACACAAAAGCATCAAACCGACAAGCTAAAGACGATGGTTTGGTGGGTGAAGGGCTATAAGAAGTCAGAATAGAGAAGAAAAATTTGTACATTAGTGGTAACTAAAAATCAATATTTTATTTCTCATTTCATTTTTTATGAAAAACGAATTCATTATCAGTATCAGAAAACAGTTTGAATATTATAAGTTCTTAGGGGAACAATGTTTTAATCAATTAAATGAAAAAGAACTTTTTTGGCAATACAATGAAGATTCAAATGCCATATCAACGATAGTCAATCATTTGTCGGGTAATATGAAGTCTAGATGGACTGATTTCTTAACTTCTGACGGAGAAAAAGAATGGCGGAATAGAGATCAGGAATTTGAAAGTACTATAAAAAGTAAAGAAGAATTATTCATTCAGTGGGAAGAAGGTTGGGAGTGTTTATTTACAGCTATCGATTCAATAGATGAAAACAATTTTGAAACAAAAGTATTTATAAGAAATCAAGAACATACCATTATCGATGCTTTTCATCGTCAACTCGCTCATTATTCTTATCATATTGGACAGATAGTCTTTGTTGGAAAGATGATAAAAGGAAGAGATTGGAAAAGTTTAAGTATTCCCAAAGGAAAATCTTTGGAGTTTAATGAAACGAAATTTTCTAAAGGAAAGCATAAAGGTCATTTCACAGATGATTTAAAGAAATAGCTATGATTTTTTATATGAAACGTTTTGCAAATATATTTTCCATTCTCTTACTTGTTTTTTCTATTCTTTTTTCTTCATTTGATGTTGTTCAGAATTTAAGTGATTACAAGTGGACGAACAGGGTTTTGATTATTAATGCTCCCATTAGTTTAAGTGAGAAATTCCAAAATCAACTCATAGAAATTCAACAGAATTACACAGGTTTGAGGGAAAGAAAAATTGTCTTAATAACCATCGTTGGTACAAAATATTCAGCCCTTGATTTTACAGATCCTGAGTCTAACACTCAATGGAAAAGCTTGACGAAAGAGTTGGAGGAAGTATGTCATGAATCATTTGAAGTAGTGTTGATTGGACTTGACGGAAGTGAAAAGTTAAGACAAACTGAAGTTTTGTATAAAGAAGATTTATTTCAATTAATAGACAGAATGCCAATGAGAAGATTGGAAATGAATGAAAATGATTAATCTAATTTTTATCTGTTGTATATTATTTATAATTTAGTATTGCAAATTATTTATATACTAACAGATGTGTTTATGAACTTTTCAATCTCTTTCAAAAGAACACTTTATATTCTGCTTTTGTCGCTAACGTGTAGCAGTCTCAATGCCCAGGATTTTTATGTGGGATTGGGTACAAATGTTGCGGGGTTAGATTATTCTCCAGAAAATACTCCTTATAATGTCGTTGATAATACTTATCAATTAGGTTTTCAAATAGGTGCCACTATGGAGTTGAAAATCAATGGAAATATCTCTTTTTTTCCTCAAATGTATTTCACCCAAAAAAGAAAAAAGGTTAGTCAATTGATTAATATTGACCAGCAAATTATCATGCATACGATGAGTAAAGGAAACGCTTTTACAATGGATGTTCCTTTAAATATGAAGTTTGATTTTAATTTGGGAAATACAAAGTTATTTGCTCTCATAGGACCATTTATGAATTTTTATTTATTTGATTTAGGTGAATTATATATAGATGGAATTAAAGTGGATGAAGAGTTTCAAACAACTTATTTTTCAAAGGTTGATTATGGTATTAATCTAGGAATGGGAGTTCATTTACAAAGGTACTTAGTAATGCTAACCTATGACTATGCCATGGATAGAACAGTCAAAATGAATGACCCTTTTAGTGGTGAAGAATTTGAGTTTGAAAGAGATGGCGGTAATGCAATTAAACTAACAGTAGCTTATAAATTAAAAAACTAGATATCAATTTCTGGTCTGTTTGTTATGATACTTAATAAGTTAAATTTCAATCCCTCATCAATTTTTATTAGATTCGGTTACCTTAATCAATTTGAGTTAACCCTAAACATGTAGCTATAATGAAAATTGCAGTAACTGCGGCAAGTGGTCAATTAGGAACAGCAATTGTAAATGCTTTAAAAAAAGAAATTGGAGCTGAAAATGTTGTTGGAATTGTACGAACTCCCGAAAAAGCACAACACCTTGGTATTGAAATCAGAAAAGGGGATTACAATAGTCTGGGAGAATACACAGAAGCTTTGAAAGGTATTGATAAAGTACTATTGATTTCAGGTATGGGAGATCCTGAAGCAAGAATTCCTCAACATAGAAATGTAATTGAAGCTGCCAAACAAAACGGTGTGAAGAAAATTGTTTACACTAGTATTGTAGGGCAAAGTGATGGGAATTCTTTTAGTCCAATTGTGAAAAGCAACCGTCAAACCGAAGAAGATATAAAGAATTCTGGATTGGATTGGTCATTGGGGAGAAATGGAATTTATATAGAACCTGATCTTGAATACATTGAGACTTACAAAAAGGAAGGAGAGATTAGAAATTGTGCAGGGGATGGAAAATGTACTTATATAAGTAGACCTGAGTTGGGCTATGCTTACACTAAAATGCTCCTGGGAGAAGAACATAATGGTCATACTTATAATTTGGTAGGAACAGCAATCACTCAGCAAGAATTAGCTGACTTTATCAATGAGGTATACGGAACTTCAATTGCCTTTAATGGAGTGTCTGTGGAGGAATATACCGCTGAACGGAAAGGTGTATTGGGGGATTTCTTAGGGGTAGTGATTGCAGGAATCTATTCTGGAATAAAATCAGGTGCTTATGATGTTTCTTCAGATTTTGAGAAAGCAACAGGAAGACCTCCAAAGAATACATTGGAGATGATTAAAGCATACCAGAGAGAGCATTAACGGTACGTTATTAAAGATTTTTTGAGAACCCATGACTTCAATCATGGGTTTTTTCATTATATTAGTATTCTGTAGTTCATATAAAAAAGAACTAAGCGATTAAAAATGATCCAAAAGCTGAAACTCAAGAATAACTATTAAAATAATCAAACCAATGAAGAAGATTGCCATATTATACCAAGATCAACCGGCTCCAGCTATTAATGGAATAACCAAACCAATGAAAGAAGGGGGATACTCCGATAGTGGAGCAGATATAGCCTACGAGTTGTCCAAATATGGTTTTATTGTGATCACTCCTCAAGCGTCTCCTAACATTGAAAACGATTTGGATTGGGTTTTCCCAGATACCGAAGATGGAATCCTAGCAGCATTAAATAAAGGTGCAAATACCTTTTGGATGAATACTGTACTTTACAAGCATCATCCAATACACAAATTCTTTGACCGTAATATAAAACTTATTGGTCAGTTGCCTTCAGATGTGGAGTTGTTTGATGATAAATTTTATACTAACGATCTTTTGAAAAATCAAAATGTTCCAATTCCTAAAGAACAAATTCTGTCAAAAGGAAGTAATTTTCATGAAATTGAGGAAATGCAATTTCCAATGGTTGTCAAGCCTTTGAGAGGAAGGGGGAGTCAAGGTGTATCTAAAGTAGAAAATATTTCTGAGTTGAATACAGTTTTAGATGACCTGTTTAATGCAAAAAAATATGGCAGTTCAGTGTATGTAGAAGAGTTTTTGGAAGGACAGGAGATTACAATAACTGTAATGCCGGCAGGGGAATACATCATTGACCATAAAGAAGTCGAATATGTAAGGCCTTGGTGTTTGCCTGCAGTGAAAAGAATCAATCATAAGAATGGAATAGCACCTTACAGTGGAGAAGAAGCTGTTATAAAAAATAGTATGGTTTTGGAAGATGATGAGTTGTATTCTGAAGCTGTTTTCAAGATTTCTCAACTTTGTAGAAGGGCGGCAGAAATCATAGAAATAAAAGCACCAATACGCATTGATTGCAGAGCCAATAAAGAAGGAAAGTATTTTATTTTTGATATCAATATGAAACCCAATATGACTGGAGCTTCAAGACCTCATCGTATGGACCAAGATAGTTTGATTATGCTTGCAGCGCGGAAAATTGGTTGGGAATACATCGATTTACTCAAAAATATTGCGTCTCAAAGTTGGAAAGTAAAAAGTAAGGTGCTTGCATAACAAAAAAAACAGCCTCGGAATAGTTGTATTTCTCGAGGCTGGCTTTTTAAATTCTTAATTATTTATTTTCTGGAAAACCAAAAGCCTTAGGCGTTTGAGCATCGCTTTCGTATTTACCTCCATTTTCTCCAGTGAAATCTTCAAAGAAATGGTAATAAGATCCGTACAGACCATATTTATTTTCAAGATCCATTCGTTTTTTCATCCAGACTTTAAACTCCTTTGAAGCTTCTTCTTGGTTGCCAATTAAGAAGAAGTAATCATTTTTAGAGATAATATTTCCCTTCTGATCTTTTAATTCCAACTCTACATAGAATTTCTCATTTACTTTAGAAAGGACATCAGCATTTACATCTACAAATTTCTTTGCACTATTACCTTCAACATTACCAAAAGTGAACTCTTTTTCTTGAAGAACATTTCCATTGTCATCTTTAATTTTTAAAGTGGCAGATGTTTTTTTGTAATCTTCATAAAGATCATTGATCACCCAAAGCTCACCTTTGAAATTTTCATTATTAGACCATCTTCTCTTATGGAAGTTCAAGCTGATTAATGTCGGTTGATAAGCTTTTTTTACAAAATCAAAAGAACGTTTTGGTTGTTGATAGTTGTCTACAATTCCCCATTTCATATCAGGCCAATAGGTAATAAAGTGACAAAGAGCAATACCGCTTAATTCAGGTTTTTGGCGTCTGAAATATTCTATGCCATTTTGGAAAATAATACCCTGAGCGTCTTGAGATGCATTGACAAACTCTTCTAAAGAACCTTTCATTTCACTTCCAAAAACATCCCAGTTCTGCATTCTCAATCTTGTAAGATCAGCCCAGTGGTGCCCCCAACTTAAACCAGGAGTCCAAAGTTCATCTTCAGGAATGAATTTCTTCAAGCTTTCTACAGAAGGCACAGAAGTAATAGCAAATTCAGGAACGATTGGGAATTTTAGTGTTTGATACCAATCTTCGTGTAACCATTTGCCCATGTCGTAGAAGTAACGCAAGGCATGCACTGCTTCTTTACTTTTGTAACCTGCCGCTTTTGAAACATGACACGTTAAAGGAGAATCTGGGACATACGGTAGGTTAGCATAGGCTTGAAGAGAATCTCCAAGTTCTTCTAAAAAGGCTCTGCCAAATTGAGGGTCACGCGTACGGAGTAACATTTCTTCACCCCCTTCCATCATAATCAATGATGGGTGATTTCTTCTTTCCTTGATTACTTTTACAGCTTCATCAAAAATCTCAGTAAGTTGAGCTCTTTCCGTTGGAATATTCCCTGTGCCTAATGGAATCATATCTTGCCAAACCGTGATTCCCATTTCATCACAGTACTGATAGAATTCAGGGATTTCAGGTGGGTGCCATCCAAAAATTCTAATATTATTCATATTGGCTTCTTTTGCTAAACGGATCAACTCTTTATATTCATCTAGAGAAGTTCTTCCTACAAAAATATCTGGAGGTCCACCCCAACATGCAGATCGGATAAAGTGGAATTTACCATTGATATAAGTAGATCGAGGAAAACTTACATCCACATCTTTTTTAAATCCAGGGTTCCATTTCGAAGTAACTTCTCGAATACCAAAAGTGATGGCATTGAAATCATGGTTACTTTCTTTTTCTTTTAATGTAATTTTCGCTTCGTATAAATTTGGTTTACCCAAGTCCCAAGGCCACCACAATTGAGGTTTTTTGAGATGAATGGTCTTTGTGATTTTATGAACACCAGGCTTTACGTCTTCATCAAAAGCAATTTTGATTTCCTTGCTTTCAAAGTTTTTACCTTGTAATGAAGTGACAAATGACATTTTCTTCGTTTTATTAGAAGTGTTTTCAACACTCATTTCTAATGAAACATCTGCAGTGCCGTCTTTATTGATTTTATTGTTTGCGTAAACATCTTTGAAACGCACTGAACCCGTTCTGATCATTTTAACAGAGCGGCTGATGCCAAATGGAATCAAGTCTCTCCAATAATCTCCAAACCAAGGTGTCTTCTTACCTGCCACACTTGCATTGACTTGTGGAGGAGGGGCAAGTTTAATCACCAACATATTTCTAGCTTTTAGAAAATCATATTTGTGAATTCTTAAATATTCATTGACATTAAATCTAAAAGAAGAAAAAGCACCTTCATGTTTACCTAGGTAATGACCGTTGAGCCATACTTCACAGCTATAGTCAACACCTTCAAATAAAATATCTACGACTTGATCTTCAATTGCCTCTGTCACATTAAATTGATGAGCATACCACCATTCATATTGTTGTACCCACTGAGCTTTGACGCTATTTCTGCCAAAATAAGGGTCTTCAATTATTCCAGCTTTCCATAGATCAGTATAGACATCACCTGGAACTTTAGCATTGTTCCATACCAACGTTTCTATATCTTCAGGTGGAATTTTATGTAGTCCATGCTTTACACCTTCACCAGGAAGCATCATTTTCATTTTCCATCTATAGCCATCTAAAGAGCGTACAGCTTGTTCATTTTGTTCGTGAGGTGTTGTTGTATTGGGTTGAGACCAACTATAAGTGAAGGTCAGAATCCCTAATAACACCATAAATAATCTTTTCATTTCAATTATAAGGTTGATGCGTTTAGATTGTTTTAAAAGTTTCTGGACTTTTTCAGCCCAGGCATTTATTGTATTTGATTGTGATTCAAAACTCATCAATTGTGTTCTTAAAGGCTATTTTTAGCTATAGACAGGGTATAGACAATGCCTTTTTGGGTATAGACTGAAAGTAGACATGAGAAATACTAGCCAATATTCCTTATAGAGGATGATAATGTGTTTGTAGGTAATCCTCATTAGTGAGCAAATTACGTTGTTTTAATAGTTGAAGGAGGTAATAAATAGTGGTGTAATATAATGATATTGAAAATGAGGTAGATAGATAATTTGCTTTAATCTTATTTAAACTAATTTTAAATAATATTTGGATTAAATCTAAATAAAGAATAATTTTGCTCACGTTAATTTCAACTATTAGTAAATTTTTTCACATCCATAAAAAATGAAAATCTATTCTTCTTTAACTAACAAATTTGCTACAGCGGCTCTTTTAGTTTCAACTTTATTTTCTTGTTCAGAAACTGAAGAAATTATTAATGATTTAGATCCAGGGTTTGACGTACCTACTACTTACGCTTTTGATAATGTAGATTACTCAGGTCAAACTGCTAGAATCCAAATGTTGGACTCTTTGGAAAGATATATTAAGTTAGGAAATGATGGCACTACAAACTTGGAAGAGTCTGTAATGAAATCAATTTTCTCTAATGAATCAGGAACTTTATTTGACTCTTCTAAAGATTTAGAAAGCAAGACTTATGATGATGCAGGTTTAACTGTGAATGTAAAAGCAGAAGTATATGAATACTTCAAAAGTGCAGAAGCTGCTTCAGGTAATGTCGCAAACATCTATGAAGGTCGTTTATTTGATGCAGAAGGTCACGAACCTGCACAAATGGTTGCTAAAGGTCTAATGGGAGCTACTTTATACTACCAAGCAGTTTCTTACTATTTATCAGATGAAAAATTAGATGCTGATAACGAGGAGATTACTGAAGGTAAAGGAACAGCAATGGAGCATTACTGGGATGAGGCATTCGGTTATTTTGGAGCAGCGGTTGATTATTCAGTAAATTCTGATGCAACAAACTGGTACTGGGCGAAATATGCTAAATCACGTGCAGGTGTTTATGATGTTTCAGGTGATATTTTCAACGCATTTTTAACAGGTCGTGCAGCTATTACAGCTAAAAATTATGATGTAAGAGATGCTCAGCGTGATATTATCGTTGCGAAATGGGAAGAGTTAGTAGCAATCAACGTTATTCATTACTTAAATGCAGTACTTTCAGATACAAATGAAGGTGACAGAATGCATCACTGGTCTGAAGCATTAGCTTTTGCATGGTGTTTACAGTACAATGCATCAAAGACAATCACAGACGATAACTTAGTTAAAGTTATTACAGCACACGGTAACAACGTTGATGAGTTGACAACTGAGAATATTATTGAGATTAAAGGTATTCTTCAATCAACTTATGGCTTCACAACTGAGGTAGTTAACAGTTTATAATATATCTTTGCACCCTCAAACCAATTTACAAATTGGTTTGAGGGCAATTTCATTCATTTCACTTCTGAAGTTTATTATGAAACTATTCAAATTTTTTATCACTATTATCCCTGTTCTTGTTTTCTTTTCATGTTCTGAAGAAAATCAAAACATTGAGCTTGACTTCTCACAAACTGACATGTTAGGCAATTATGCCAACAACATTATAAAACCTTCAATTAGCGATTATCAAACTTCAGTTACGACACTTGATGAAAAAGTAAAAGCATTTGTCAGTAACCCAACAGAAGAAACTTATGATGCCGCAGGTTCAGCATTTATAAATGCTTATCAGAACTGGGCAACAATCAATGCGTTCCAATATGGTCCGGCATTAGAAAATGCTTTTTTAACTTCCTCAAATACTTTCCCAACCAATTATACTGAGTTGGAAGCTGATATTGAAGCTGAAAAATTAAACTTAGGAGCGGTTACAGCCAATAACAAAAAAGGACTGCCAGCAGTTGATTATCTTTTATTCAAGGATGACAAAACAACAGTGATTGAGGCTTTCAAAGCGAATGCATTTAGAGGTGAATACTTAAATGCAGTGGTAACTGATCTATTAACAAAGGCCACATATGTAAATGATGCTTGGGCTGGTGATTACGCTTCTACTTTTGCTGTGAATGAAGGAAACGATCCTAGTAGTTCTCTTTCTTACATAGTGAATGAATACAACAAAGCTTTTGAAAGGTGTAAAAATCAAAGGGTAGGATATCCTTTGGGTAAGAACTCACTTTCTGGAAAGTCAAGTCCTTTATCTGTGGAAGCTTATTACGGGGCAAATTCTTTAGATCTTTTGAGAAGAAATATTACAACTTTAGAAAACGTCTTTAAAGGATACGATGGAGTGGGGCTAGACGATTATTTGACAGCTTATTATAATACAGGTTCAATCCAAGAAGATTTATCAGCAAAAATATTAAATCAGTTTGCAGTGATTAATCAAAAATTGGACAACTGTCAAAATCCTTTTTCAAATCACATTGAAGCACAAGATCAAACAGTAGAAGAATTATATACAGAAATGTCGAAGTTAGTAGTAATGATCAAGTCGGAAATGCCTTCTGCTTTATCAGTGAAAATTACTTACCAAGACTCGGATGGAGATTAGAGCATGGGGTACTTTAATAAATTAGTCAACAAACAAACCTCGATTGCACCCTTGGTTGTCTTCCGAATGATATTCGGTATTATGATGGCCTTGAGTGCAGTCCGTTTTTGGGTGAACGGTTGGATTGATAGTCAATTCGTTCAACCCAAATTCTTTTTTCATTACTTTGGTTTCTCTTGGGTAGAACCGTTAGGTGAGACAGGAATGTATTGCATTTTTATTATAATGATAGTTAGTGCAGTAGGTATAGCTTTGGGAGCTTTCTATAGAATCTCTTCGGTGCTATACTTTCTTACGTTTACCTATGTGGAGTTAATAGACCTTACAAATTACTTGAATCATTATTACTTTGTCAGTTTGATGGCGTTTATAATGATTTTCTTGCCTGCACACAGAAGGTTTTCTGTAGATGTGTACCGTAATCCTGAAACCTATCGGAAATATGTTTCAGCATGGACTATTAATATTGTAAGACTACAATTAGGTATCGTATATTTTTATGCCGGAATAGCAAAGATCAATGCAGATTGGTTATTGAAAGCACAACCTTTAAGATTATGGTTGGCCTCAAGAGCTGATCTATTTTTGGTTGGGCCATTATTGAAATACAAATGGGTGGCTTTTGCTTTTAGCTGGATTGGGTGTATCTATGATTTATGTATTCCTTTCCTTCTGTCAATAAAAAAATACAGAGGTTTTGCCTACTTCCTAGTGGTTGCGTTCCACATTATGACGGCAGCTTTATTCCCTATTGGAATGTTCCCATATATTATGGTTCTTAGTACTTTGATCTTTTTCTCAGACAAGTTTCATGAAAATATTATTCTTTTTCTGAGTAGATTTTTCAGTTCAGAAAATTTAGCTGTACAAGTAAAAAGAGGACGGATTAATTCAATTCCTCAGCAGATTATACGTTTTTGCTTTGCTGTATTTATTTTGCTTCAATTGATATTTCCTTTTCGATATGCCCTTTATAAGGGAAATCTATTTTGGACAGAACAAGGATTCCGTTTCTCTTGGAGAGTGATGTTGATGGAAAAGTCTGGAGCAGCAACATTTTATGTGTTGAATCCTGAGACAAATCATAAAATAGAGGTCAATAACAGAGATTACTTAACACCTCTGCAAGAAAAAATGATGGCTACACAGCCGGATATGATTATTCAGTATGCACATTATTTACAAAGTGTTTTTAAAGATAAAGGGGTTAAAAACCCTAAGGTTTATATAGATTCTTATGTTTCTCTTAATGGAAGAGCAAGTAAGCCCTACATAGACCCAACAATAGATTTAACGAAGTTGGAGGATTCTTTCGCTCCTAAAACATGGATACTTCCCTTTAAGGGATAATTTTTATGACAAGGTTTTTATTCATTACTCTACTATTCATTTCATCACTGACTTCTTTTTCACAATCAGTTAGCGGTAAGTTGATACAATTTGATTCTCAAGAATCCATTGAAGGTGCAGATGTTTACATCAAAAACACCAATATCAAAGTGAAATCTGATAAAAAAGGAAATTACATTATTTCGAATTTACAGAAAGGTAAAGTGTATACAATTGGTGTTTTCAAATATGGATTGACACCAATGGAAAAAGACATCAAGATTACTTCTCAAAGGCAGGAGTTGAATTTTACAATGAGAGTGATTGAGAAGGTATTGGATGAGGTAGATGTAATTGATTTGACCGAAACAGCAGAAATTACAAGACTCGAAGCAGTAGAAGGAACTTCCATTTATGAAGGGAAAAAAAGTGAGGTGATTCAAATTGATAACCTTACTGCCAACTTAGCAACAAATAATTCAAGACAAGTTTACAATAGAGTGCCAGGTTTAAATATTTGGGAGAGTGATGGAGCAGGTATTCAGTTGGGTATTGGAGGAAGAGGCTTGAGTCCAGATAGAACCTCCAATTTTAATACTAGACAAAATGGGTATGATATTGCAGCCGATGCACTGGGTTATCCGGAGAGTTATTACACACCACCGTTAGAAGCTGTTGATGAGGTTCAGATTGTAAGAGGCGCTGCATCTTTACAATATGGAACACAGTTTGGAGGTTTGCTGAATTTCAAAATGAAGAAAGGTCCCGCTAACAAGCCTTTTGAATTTGTCACTCGTCAAACTGTTGGATCATTTGGCCTTTTTAATTCCTTCAACAGTATTGGAGGAGAAAAGGGGAAAGTGAACTATTATGCATTGTATCAATATAAAGGTGGAGACGGCTGGAGACCTAATTCAGGTTTTGATGTAAACACGGTTTACACAGCAGTTGACGTGGATGTGAGTGAGCGTTTCAAAGTCGGTTTTGAATTCACACATATGGATTATTTGGCACAACAGCCAGGAGGTCTAACAGATGAAGAATTTGAAAGAGATCCTAGAGCTTCCTATACTGATAAAAACTGGTTTAAGGTGAATTGGAATGTTGCAGCGGTTGATCTACAATATAGAATCAGTAATAGTGCAAAAATTGAAATGAAAAATTTTGGACTTTTTGCGAGTAGAGATGCTTTGGGTTTGAACTTGAATAAAGAAAATCCTTATGCTGAGCCTCGCTTGCTGGTTGCTGATAAATTTAGAAATGTTGGTTCAGAAATCAGGTATTTACAGCATTATAGTTTAAATAACAGACCGTCGGTTTTTGTAATAGGTTCAAGAGTTTATTACGGTAATGATGATAAAAAGCAAGGTGATGCTTCTGACGGAAGGGATGCAGACTTTAATTTTTCTCATCCTGATTCATTACTTTCAGATCATCAATTTAAAATTAAAAATTACGCGTTCTTCGTTGAAAATATCTTCCAAATTACTGATAAATTCAGTGTTACACCAGGTGTTAGATTTGAGTTGATAGAAACTTCAGGAGAGGGGTATTATCAAAAGACATTCTTTGAGGTGGGAGATGATGGATTGATCCAAGAAATTACACAAGCAGAACCTGATACGATTAATAACAACAGATCAATCTTGATTGCAGGAATTGGGCTAAGCTATAAACTCAAAGAAAATTTAGAGATTTACGGTAATATTTCACAAAATTACAGAGCAATCACCTATTCAGATTTACGATCATTGAATTCTAATGTTCGAATTGATCCAGATATGAAAGATGAAAGAGGGTACTCGGCAGATATCGGATTGAGAGGGAAAACAGATTTCCTTAATTTCGATGTTAGTGGATTTTACCTTAGATATAACGATAAAATTGGTTTAGCCAACCCAGCCAATCCAATTCGTACAAATATTGCAGATGCTTATACAGTAGGAGTTGAAGCGTATGGCGAGTTAAATATTATGCACTTTATTAACCGTTATGCTCAGTATCATTTAAACCTGTTTGGTAATGTATCCTTCATTCAAGGAAAATACATCTCTGAAGATAGAGTATATGATGGAAATGACGTAGAACTTATTCCGCCTTATAACATTAAAGCAGGAATTAACACTGGATATAAAAACTTTAATTTGTCGCTTCAATATACTAAAGTAGATAAGCAATACACAGACGCAGCAAATACAGAAAAACCACTACCTGATGCAGTATATGGACCTGTACCAGCTTATTATGTTATGGACTTATCAATGAAGTATAATTATAAGTGGTTTGGGATTGAGACAGGTGTAAATAACCTGACCGATAATATGTATTTTACACGTAGAGCAACAGGTTATCCAGGACCTGGAATTATACCAGCTGATGGTAGAAACTATTATTTTACGTTTCAGTTTAAGATCTAAGATAAGAAACATCTTTTCGGCTTTTCGTTATATTCCATAGATTATTTTGTCTATTTTCTTGGAAGCTATTAAGTTTATGATAAATTTGTGATACGTAAAGTGAGAACTTATTCATTTATCTTATCATTGGAAGCTTATTTGAAATCATCACTTTATGTATGATTACGCTCAAATAAAGCATTTAGGCAATTTCTAATTTACCTCAATTAATTTTAAACAATGGCGAAAAGTATTGACGAAACTAAATTACAGCGAATAAAAGAAGCGACAATTGAAATGGTCGTAAGCAAAGGTTATGGAGGGGCATCAGTTTCGTCTATTGCTAAAAAAGCCCAAGTAGCAGATGGGTATTTATACAGACATTACCCTAGCAAGGCTGCTTTAGTACAGGCACTATATTCATCAAACATTGAATATTTCAGAAATATCATTTTTAAACATATGGAAGAAAAGGAATCTTTGGAAGAAGTGATCCTTCATTTCTGTATTGAGATATTTACTTTAGCCAATGACAATCCTTCAAGAGCAAAATTCATCAATATGCTGATGAACGATTATACTTTCTTAATGTCAAAAGAAATGACGCTCAAAATTCCAGAATCTTCAAAAGCTATGGTACAAAGAGGATATGATACGGGAGAGGTAGACCAAAATATTAACGTGGAAATGTTTAATGCAGTTTTTCCAGCTATCCCAATTCAGTACGCTTCATCTAGAGCAACTGGGGTTTTTAGTCATGATAGATTAGTGGAGGATGATGCGAGAATTGTAACGACTTTATGTATGAAAGCATTAAAGTAAGACAGAAATAAATTTTTTAGTGAGGAAGGTCATCTTTTTAAAAAGGGGGCCTTTTTTGCATTTCTAGGTATTTATATAATATTTGATTGTAATATTTAAAGAAATTGAGAAAGATGGTAATTGAATGTTATTATTTTCTAATTTCTATTCTTGTTTTTAAAACAAAAGTTATAAATTTGAACATGTTTTTCTCAAGAAAAACGACAAAAATAAAACAAAGTGCAGAGTGATTAGTGTTGTGAGAAGAGGTTTTATTTTTCTGAATTTGAATTATTGTATGGGAGTAGTAGCCCATACTTTTATATTACTGAAGGTTAGAGGGACTAGTTTTACTTTGTTCCTCTTTTTTCATTAATACCAATTTTTTTAATGGTAAATCACTAAATAACGATGAATAAATTAATACTGACCATTTTTTTTTCACTCCCCTTTTTTTACAATGTGAATGGTCAAAGCATCCAGCAAATTCAAAAATCATTTAATCAATATTTAGAAAAAGCGAAATTAGGTGAATATCGTTTTCAACCTGATTCTTCTGCGGTTTTGGATACGCTATCTTTCTCAAAAAAGGCAGGTAAGATCTATTATTTTCTAAGTAAGCATTGGGAATATTCTCCAATAAGAATAGATGACCTTGCTTCAATAGAGAAAAATGTCAGAGAAAACCTTGGAGAAAACTACAATAGATATGATTTAATTTTCTTTGTGGGTAAATCCAATAACAACGACTTTCAGAAATTATCTAAGAAAAATAAATGGCCAATTGTACCTAAATATTATCTAAAAGATTTAGTGCCGAATTATTATAGAAGTACACATCCATTAGATCAAGAACGCCAGTTAATCAAAAAAGACTCAATCCCTTCAATCCATGTTATGAGGGTAGATAACAATGAAAAAGAAGTAATCCAAAATGGGCTTTTAGGTAATCATTTGGCCATTTGGAATAGTCATGGACTGTATTATGAAAATTCCTTGAAGAGATGGGAATGGCAACGAGCAAGGTTGTTTCAAACTGTAGAAGATTTACTGCCTACTGCTTTTGTGCTACCTTATTTAGTGCCAATGTTAGAAAATGCAGGAGCCAATGTTTACCTTCCAAGAGAAAGAGCTATCCAATCGAAATTATTGGTGATTGACAATGATGGTGAAAGAGAAGGATACGAGGAAAACAAAAATGTTGTGGCAGGGGCAACAGGTTTTAAGCATAAATTATTTTACAACGACCATGAAAATCCTTTTGAGTTAGGAACATCAAGAAAAATAAAAGCAACAAGTAAGAAGAATCAGATTGCTTTTTCATGGAAAACAAATAAACAATTAAAAGGAGAATACGCTGTATATGTATCTTATGGTTCCAATGAGTTACCTGTAGAAGATGCGCATTACTTTGTAAAACATAAAAAGCAGAAAACATCCTTTATTGTCAATCAAAAGATGGGGCAGAAGACTTGGGTGTACTTAGGTACTTTTGAGTTTGATGGGTCTGAAGAGGAAGGCGTGTATTTAACATCTTACTCTAAAACAAAAGGAAATTATATCTCTGCAGATGCCGTTCGTTTTGGAGGTGGACTAGGGAATATTGTTCGGGAAGGGGCTTCAAGCCAACGAGCAAGATATACTGAAGGGGCGAGGTATAATTTGCAATATTCAGGTGCTCCTGAACATGTTTATTCATTGAATGAAGGGAAAAATGATTATAAAGACGACTATCAATCCAGAGGTGAGTGGGTGAACTGGTTGACAGGTGCTTCATTTGCAAAGCACCCTAAAGTGAAGAATAGTGGTCTTGGTATTCCAATTGATTTAGCTCTTGCTCTTCATACAGATGCAGGTGTATCTAAATCGGATACAACAGTGGGTACATTGGCAATCTATAGTACCACAAATATGGACAAAGGAGTTTATTTTGAAGATGGACAATCTAGATTGACAAGTAGAGATTTGGCAGATATTGTGCAGACACAGATTGTAGAAGACGCTAGAGTATTACATGATTCTATTTGGAATAGGAGATCAATGTGGGATAAAAGGTACAGTGAGGCTGTTTATCCAGACGTTCCAAGTGTTCTGATTGAATTACTCTCACATCAGAATTTCAAAGATATGTGGTTTGCATTAGATCCCGTTTTTAGGTTTGATGTTAGCCGTTCCATTTATAAAGGAATTCTTAAGTATATTGCATTCCAGGAAAACAGAGCATACACCATACAGCCTCTTCCACCTACTCATTTTTCAGTTTCACTCAAAAGTAACCATGCACATTTAAGCTGGAAGCCAAAACTTGATAAATTAGAAGAAACTGCTGTTCCAGCCTTTTATAAACTTTATACCAATGTAGATGATCAAGGATGGGACAATGGTCAGGTCGTCAAAGATTCAATAATCGTACTTCCAATTCAAAAGGAGCACTTTTATAGCTTTAAAGTAACAGCCGTTAATAGTGGTGGAGAAAGCTTTCCAACTGAAGAGTTAAGTATGGCGGACTTTGGAAATTCACCTATTTTAATTGTAAATGCATTTGATAGACTTTCATCTCCCGGTTTTATATATACACCAAGTTATGCAGGATTCAATCATCTTGACCAAGGAGTGGCGGATCATAAGGATCTGTCTTATATAGGTGAACAATATGATTTTAATCCTAATTCTCCATGGCTTGATGATGATGCACCTGGTTTTGGTGCTTCTTTTGGTGATAAAGAAACTACAATCATTAAAGGCAATACATTCAACTATCCAGCTGTTCATGGTAAAGCGTTTTATTATTTAAAACGTTCATTTGTGTCTTGTAATCAAACTGCCATGGAAAATGGATCAATTAAACTAGAAGATTATTTCGCAGTTGATATTCTTTTAGGTGAACAGAAAAATGTGGATTTACATCAATGGGGAAAGAAGACCAAGTTTACTTTATTGTCAAAGAATTTAAGGTCTGAAATTGAAAACTTCCTGAATCAGGGGGGTAAGCTCCTTATTAGCGGTGCTCACTTAGGTTCAAGTTTGTTTTTTGAGGAAGATGGATTACCCAAAGGAAGAAAACATCAAGATGTACTTTTTGCAAAGAATGTACTGCATATGATCGGTAGAACTAATCAGGCAGATAGAATTGGTGAAGTGCATAGTGTAGATAAACTATTTTCAAATTTGAATGGAGTGAAATATTCTAAAACAGATGATGGAGAAATCTATAGAGTAGAGTCGCCAGATGCTATAGAACCTTGGGGTAAAGGAGGGAAGCAAATTGGTAGATATTCAAGCAATCAAAAAGGAGCAGGAATATGTTTTTCAGATGGTAAAAAGAAAATAATAGCATTAGGATTTCCTTTTGAAGCTATACTTACTGAACAAAAAAGAATAGAAGTAATGGAGGACTTTTTAAAGTTTTTCAGCTCTGTTCAATAGGTGTTTTATAATAGTTATATGTTAAAATGTTGGTTTTGAATTGTTTGTGTCTTAATTATGCACAAAAAGGTTAAGATTCTGAAAAATCTACTCCTTCATTGCAGTTCTGTACGTATTATGTAAATGAACAAAGACAAAATATAAAGTCTTAGGAACGTAATGGTTCTTTTCACTTTATAAACTAAACGGTTGTGTAAACAACTGCATATAACTGACAAACTGCAAAAAGGCCTCATAAGTTGAGGCTTTTTTTATGTTTAATTTTTAGAAGAAAAATCGGGGTAGTATCTTCACAATTATTTTTTAATTAGTACATATATCATGGAGAAGATTCTTATCAAAAACGCACAAATTGTCAATGAAGGGTCCATCTTTAAATCTGATGTTAGGGTTGTAGATGGTAAAATCGAAAAGATTGAAACTTCATTGGAAGCACAAACAGACGAAAAGGTTATAAATGCGGAAGGTAAATATCTTCTTCCTGGCTTGATTGATGATCAAGTACACTTCAGAGAACCAGGCTTGACTCAGAAGGCAAACATAGAAACTGAATCAAGAGCGGCAGTTTCAGGTGGTGTAACTTCATTTATGGAGATGCCGAATACTAAGCCTCCAACTGTAACTATTGAAAAGTTAGAAGAGAAATATGAGATTGCTTCAAGAACGTCTTTAGCTAATTATTCATTCTACATCGGAGCTTCTAATGATAACTTAGAAGAGGTGTTGAAAGCAGATCCTAAACATGTTTGTGGTATCAAAGTATTTATGGGGTCTTCAACAGGAAATATGCTTGTTGATAACGAAGAGACATTAGCTAACTTATTCAAGAATGCTCAGATGATTATTGCTTCTCATTGTGAAGATGATCCAATGATTGCTGAGAATTTGGAGAAGTATATAGAAAAGTATGGAGAGGACATTCCTATGGAATGCCATCCTGAAATCAGAAGTGCTGAAGCTTGTTACTCTTCTTCATCAAAAGCTGTGGCATTGGCTAGAAAGCATGGAGCAAGATTGCATATCCTTCATATTTCAACAGCAAAAGAGTTAGAGTTATTTGATAATGATATTCCATTAAAAGATAAGAAAATTACTTCAGAGGCGTGTGTGCATCATATGTGGTTCTCAGATGAGGATTACAAAGAGAAGGGAGCATTCATCAAATGGAATCCAGCTGTGAAAACAAAAGAGGATGGAGCTGGAATTCTTTCAGGTGTTTTAAATGATAAAATTGATGTAATTGCTACAGATCATGCTCCTCATACATTAGAAGAAAAATCAAATAAGTATACTTCTGCACCTTCTGGTGGTCCTTTAGTACAGCATTCTTTACAAGTATTATTGGATTTCTATAAAGATGGTAAGATTTCTTTAGAGAAGATTGTAGAGAAAGCATGTCATAACCCAGCTATTTTATTTGAGGTAGAAAATAGAGGTTATGTAAGAGAAGGATATTGGGCAGATTTAGTCCTTGTTGATCTTGATGCTCCTCAGAAAGTTGAAAAGTCTAATATCAACTATAAATGTGGATGGTCTCCGTTTGAAGGACATACATTTGCTTCTACAGTTACACATACTATCGTTTCAGGGCACTTAGCTTATGAAAATGGAGCGTTCCATGAAGATGTGAAAGGTAAGCGTTTAACGTTTGATAGATAATTATTTTTACAAATTACCGTAAAAAGGTAGTTTGGAGATAAAAGAGATAGTTTTGATTGTATTACTATCTCTTTTTTTTTAATTTTTTGTGGCTGATTTACAGTTGATTTTGTGTTGTTGAATTTTGTTTACGTAAAATAATGCTGTTTTTCTAAACTATTTTTCTACCTTTGCACAGCAAAAAACAAATGGCGATCGTAGCTCAGTTGGTTAGAGCACCGGTTTGTGGTTCCGGGGGCCGTGGGTTCGAATCCCATCGTTCGCCCAAAAGCTTTCAAGAAATTGAAAGCTTTTTTTGTGAATACCAAATTATAATAATGTAATTAGGTGATTTACAGATTTATGATATAATTAATGACTTATTTTCGAAATAATGTTTGGAATTATCTAACTTTTAATTGTATCTTTGCACAGCAATAAAGCAAATGGCGATCGTAGCTCAGTTGGTTAGAGCACCGGTTTGTGGTTCCGGGGGCCGTGGGTTCGAATCCCATCGTTCGCCCAAAGTTTTCAAGAAATTGAAAGCTCTTTTGTGATTGTAAAATTAAAATAATGTAATTCTATGGTTTGTAGTTGATTGGTTTTATTTTAATTTTATTCACAAAATATTATTTGTGTAATTAGATGTTTAAATCATATCTTTGCACAGCAAAAAACAAATGGCGATCGTAGCTCAGTTGGTTAGAGCACCGGTTTGTGGTTCCGGGGGCCGTGGGTTCGAATCCCATCGTTCGCCCAAAAGCTTTCAAGAAATTGAAAGCTTTTTTTATGCCCAATTTTTAATACAGTTAAAAAATATAACCTCTTTCTTTTGATTGAAATTAAAAGAGTATGGTTAAGTTTAGGCATAAAAAAAGGCAAATGAATTGCCTTTTCTTTTAGTTGATAAATTTTTTAATGAATATATAGCATTTTTAACTTGCTATTTGGTGTTTTTTGTCGCTCATAATGATAGAGATATTCAACTCCACATCTTCAGCCATTGTTTCAATGTCTTCGTATAAGTCATCATCATTTTCAAACACATACCATTTTATTGATATGATTTTGTTTTCGTGAGTCCATTCTTTTAAAGTAGTTAGAATGTCAAAGATACCTTTTGATGATGGAGTATTAAAGTAGTTGACACCAAAAGTTAAAGAAAAAGCATTGTTTTCTTCTAAATACTCATTAATCCAATTCGTTACTTCTCTATACAAGTAAAATGCGTTTTCATGGAAAGAAGCTCCAGTGATTTCTCCTTTGCCATTATCCGCGTTCAGAAAGATTTGCGGTATTTGCTTATTTTGAGAAGTTGCGTTAATAGATAGATTTTCCATTGAGATAGTTATGTTAGTCATACAATCGGAATACACAATTCAATGATTACCATTGAGTTATTAACAATGATAATGTAAAACCTACACTTATACAATTATTTCCTTAAAAAATTATAAGAAATATCAATTTTTAGTTAATATTCTTTGTAATTGTTGAAGTCCTTCACTGCCTCCCTTCTCAATAATCTCTATATTTCTGAGATCTGCATTTTCAGGAGCCTTAGGATCAATCAGATAAGATTTACAGTGTGATGGTGTAAAATGTATAAGGTTGGCAGCGGGGTAGACTTGGAGTGAAGTGCCTACAACAATGAATATGTCACTTTGCTCAGTGATTTCAATAGCGGTTTCCATAAGAGGAACATCCTCTCCAAACCAAACAATATTGGGCCTGAGTTGACTTCCTCTTTCACACTTATCGCCTATATTGATTTCATCACTTTTCATATCATATATTAAATGCTCATCCAAAGTGCTTCTCGACTGGAATAATTGCCCATGAAGGTGTATGATGTTACTTGATCCAGCTCTTTCATGAAGGTTGTCTACATTTTGAGTAATTATGGTGACATCAAAGTCTTTTTCCAGCTCTGCTAGAATTAAATGCCCTCGGTTTGGAACTGCTTTTTTTGCTGCTTTTCTCCTTTCGTTGTAAAAATGTAGAACAAGTGCTCTATTTTTGCTCCATCCTTCAGGAGATGCCACTTCCATAATGTCGTGTCCTTCCCAAAGACCGTCACTTCCTCTAAAAGTTGCAATTCCGCTTTCAGCTGATATACCTGCACCCGTCAAAACAGTGATTTTTTTCCTTTTCATGTAAAATTCTCTCTAAACGTTATAAAATAGATGTGCTTTTGTCATTTAAAGAAAGTAATATTGTCAGAACTTTTTAAAGAACATAATTTATTTTACAATGAAAGCTTGGATTCAGGCCTTTAGATTACGAACACTTCCACTTGCACTATCAAGTATTATTCTTGGTAGTTTGTTAGCATATAAACAGTTAGAAGAATACTTTAGCTATGAAGTAGTTGGTTTGTGTGTTTTGACAACAATTTTTCTACAAATACTATCTAACTTAGCGAATGATTATGGCGACTCTGTACATGGAGCAGACCATGAAGAAAGAGAAGGACCTTCAAGAGCAGTGCAATCTGGTGCTATTTCATTAGGAGCCATGAAAACAGCGATGATCATATTTAGTATGTTGTCATTAGCTTCAGGCCTGTATTTATTATATGTCAGCCTAACATCTTGGACAGAATTCTTTTACTTTTTAGGATTAGGTGTCTTATCCATTATAGCGGCTATTACCTATACAGCAGGGAAGAAGCCTTATGGATATGCAGGACTTGGAGATCTGAGCGTTTATATTTTCTTCGGTCTTGTAGGTGTAATTGGGAGCTATTATTTACAGGTAAAAGAATTAGACCTTTTATTGTTACTTCCAGCATCGGCTTGTGGTTTATTGGCGGTAGCTGTGCTCAACGTAAATAATATTAGAGATATTGAATCAGATATTAAAGCTGGGAAAAAATCAGTGCCAGTGAGAATAGGCAGGAAATGGGCAGTTTTATACCATTGGACTCTTTTATTTGCTGCAATGGGCTTAGGTTTACTTTATGTGTCATATCATTTTGAATCCCCGTTGCAATGGCTATTTGTTCTTACATTTCCATTATTAAGAAAGAATGGTATGGCAGTGACACGTTTGGAGCAACCTTCAGAACTTGATCCTTATTTAAAACAAATGGCATTGTCTTCATTATTGTTTTCATTGACATTTGGTATCGGTCAGATACTTCCATTGTATATTGATTTAGGTTTTTAAGTACTTAAGTACAAATTCAAAATTATCTAATACTAATTCTATTTATTGTTTTGCGATTACCTCCTTCAAAAAACTTTTAATAGAACCACTATTAATACGTTTTTTAGCGTTGTACTCACAAAAAATAAATTAGAATTAACTATGATTTATTTTTGACTTAGTACTTAATACCTTTAGCATAAATAAAAAAGCGAGTTGACTTATGTGAAATCAACTCGCTTTTTTGGTGCCTTTCTATATTTGACTATTGTTTCTTCTTCAATCGACTAGTGTCGAAAAGCTTTTCTCCTTTGTAGAACTTATTCAATACTTGTGAACCATTCCAAAGAATTTTAATTTGATCTGCTTGTTGTACAGGGTCCCTTGGCATTGGGTCAGGTAAGTCAGTTCTCATTCTGATTCTTTCCAATAATTCTTCTCTTGGAGGCATTTCATCAAACCTGTTCTTGAATCCAGGTAAGTACATGTCAGGTTTCTGAATCTTACTTGGCGGAAGTACGTTTGAATTATGTTTTGCATTATAAATGATATTCTCTACTTCATTGTTTTCTATAAAATAAAGAGACATAGAAGGACAGGATGATTTGTTTAAAGCGTAAATATGCTTTTTGTCGTCCGTAAGTTGGAAGAACCTAGTCATACCATTACCCTTTACATCCACCTTGTAAAGTTCATTATTCTCAAAGTGAGCAATGATTTTCTTACCCTTCACTTGGTTAAAGTTTTGAATTGTATCTTCTGAAATGATAAAACCATTTTTATTCAAGTACAATCTCTCAACACCTTTAGACGTAATATCAGTTCTGATGGTAGTGGCGGTCATCTGAGATTTTTGTGCCCAGATTCTTGGATCGTCATAGAAATAAATCATTGAGTCATTGTAGAAATAAACCAATGAATCACATCTAGATTTCATATCATAAGACCACATCGCTACATTATGGTAGGCATATAATGTGTTTTCCTGAGTGGTAGTATCATTAATTGAATGAAGTGTATCCGCTGCTAAATAATACATGTCCATCCAGTTGCCTTTGATGGGTTTTGACATTAGGGCATCACCATAAGCAAAAGTAGAACTGTCTTTATGGATTACAACGTCAGCATAAATCATGGCAGTATCTTGCTTACTGAAGAATACCACATTGCCAAATGCTTGACTATCACCTGTGTCCTTATTGGTGTCAATTTTATCACCAATCAAAATGTATTTCTCATTTTCAACCACCGCAGAACCTTCAAAGTGGACCATGCCATTCTCATTATTATAAGTACCAGCATTAGCCACTACATCACCATCTTTACTTGTGATAGTGGTACGTGTATTAAAAGTGGAA
The DNA here is from genome assembly GCF_001583495.1 of Flammeovirga sp. SJP92. Classification (GTDB taxonomy): domain Bacteria; phylum Bacteroidota; class Bacteroidia; order Cytophagales; family Flammeovirgaceae; genus Flammeovirga. The sequence continues at coordinate 163,346 of NZ_LQAQ01000090.1, forward strand.
ATCTTAGTTTCTCTATCGTAAATTAATTTTTCTGTTTCAAGATGTTGCACCTTCACAGAATCATCCATTACAACATTTTTGATGAAAATTAATTCCTTTTTTTGAAGATAACCCTCAGTGGAAGTCAAAACCATAGTTTCTTGAATTACCTTACCGCCTGTTAAGTATTTTGCTTCTTTTGTGGCAGTGTAATAATAGAGCTTGTCTGTGGTAAGCGTAACATCCTCATCAATTAGTTTTACAATTCTACCAGTAATAATTACCTCACCTTTCGTTTTTCTATAGTCAAGTTTATCTCCGTATATTTTTGTTTTTTTATCAACAACAATAACATTACCCGTTGCAACTACATCTTCTGTTTTACTGTTCTGACGTGCTTCATCGCAATAAATAGTTGTTGATTGTTGAGTTAGTATCACCCTTTTTCCTGGTGCACTGTAGAATACTCTATATCCTGGGATACCTTTAGATCTAGCAGCTTTTATCCTAACTTTATCTTCTTGCTGTCCATAAGATTGAAAACTTTGAAGTAATGTAATAAAAATAAAAATGCTAAATAAAATCTGTTTCTTCATTGTGTTTTTGCTGCTTAAAAATGTGATCACATTCTAGTGAGAGAAAGATTCTCCTGTCAAAAGTGATGACCTTTGCTTTGTAGACTATTCAGTAAACATTACAAGAATGCAAATTTATCCTTGTTGCGTCTAAAAACAATATTTCATGGACTTTTAATGGAAAAATATTTGTAATTAATTTGACTCCAAACGGTAAAATTTAAGTTAGCAGAATAAATAAGTACGAAGACGGAAATAATTCACATTAATTCTTATTATTGTTTTGTGATTACTTCTTCTAAAAAATGTAGATTGGAACTGCTGTTCTATTCGTTTTTTAGAATTGTATTCACTAGAAATAGAAAGAATCCGTATTAATAATTTTTGGACTAAGTGCTTATTTGTATATGATAGACATTCGTAAAACGGTTAATGACCAATTTTTAACTTTTCTTAATCGAATAGGTGTAAAAATCAATGAAAATAAGCTATTGTTAGCATTTAGCGGGGGTGTTGATTCAGTAGCATTAGCATTGTTTTTAAAGAATAATAATATCGATTTCGGTTTAGCTCATATGAATTTTCAGCTGAGAGGAGAAGATTCAGAAAAGGATGAACTCTTTGCTAAAGAGTTTGCTGATGAAATTGGAGTGCCAATTTTTATTAAGAAGGTGGATACAAATAAGGAAGTAGAAGAAAATAATCAATCAATTCAGATGGTCGCCCGAAAACTCAGATATGATTGGTTTCAAGATATTCTTAGAGAAAATAATTATCACTTCATTGCAACAGCTCATCACAGGTCAGATCACTTAGAAACAATTTTGTTTAACCTAACGAAAGGAACTGGAATTGAAGGTTTGCATGGAATATTACCAAAAAGAGGAAATGTTGTCCGCCCTTTATTATTTTTATCTAAAGATGAAATAATACAAATAGTGGAGGAAAGTAAATGGGAGTGGAGAGAAGATAAATCAAATCAATCAACAAAGTATGCAAGAAATAAATTGAGGCACCTTGTAATTCCGGTGTTAAAGGAAATAAATCCATCAATTGAGAAAACAATTCAATTATCATCAGAGTTATTTTATCAAGTTGAACAAAACCTGTTTTATCAATTAGAGACCTTTAAAAAAAGATATATAAGGGAATCAGATCAGGAAATAGCAATTGATATTAGGGAAGTGCAACCTATCGATGAAATACTTTTGTTTTATTATTTAAAACCCTATCAGTTTGATTATGTAACAGTTCAGAACCTTTTTAAGAATAGACATAAATCTTCACTTGTTTATTATTCAGCAAATAAGGTGATGGCATTACATACAACTCAAAATGATGCAATTTTGAAAGAAGAAACAAAAACCATTGCTGATTTTGATGTAGCCACAAATATTACAATGGAAGAAAAAGAGTTTTTCCATAAAAATATTAAGCTGGTTGTAACTGAAAGAGAATTGGTTTCATTTGATGACATAGAAGTTGGAGATTTATTTATTCCAGAGATTTTCTTTCCCCTAACAATCAGAAATGTGAAGAAGGGGGATAGAATAAAGCCTTTTGGAATGAAGAGTGGAAGTAAAAAAGTTTTTGATTTATTACAAGATGAAAAGATACCACAATACCTGAGAAGTGAAATATTAGTTTTGGAATCTAAAGATGGAGAAATATTAAGTGTTTTGGACATTAGGAATTCAGAAAGTTTGAGAATAAGGAATTTTCCTTGCAAATTGATGAAGATTTCTATAGAAAAGCATTAATACTAGATATACGTTCATGTTTAATATCTTTAAAAAGACATATAACCACGAAGAAAGAACACTCTTCGATTTTATGCGAAGAGGCATTTTGTTTTCCAAACTAACAGACGATGAACTCTCAAAATTTACACCTCATTTACATCTGAGACATTACACCAAAGGAGAGGTTATATTTTTTAGAGATGACCCAAGTCAAGCACTTTATTTAATTTCAAGAGGTATTGTGACTTTGAACATAGATATAGAAGATAAGTTTGAAGATTTAGTTCACCTAAAGGCAACAGACACTTTTGGTGATAACGCAATTCTTGAAGGAACAAATCGGCCTTACAATGCTGTTTGTTTCTCCGATCATGCTGATGTTTATGTGATTCCTCAGGCAGTTATTCATAATATTTTTGAGGAAAACAATAAAATCAAAGCGAAGATGATGACAAGCATGGCGGAGATATACGACAGATTTACAGGACATTTATTCCGTGCTTATAAAGAATCATTTGGATTTTTTGACCTTGGAAGAGCATTTATGCCATTTTAAGGTGAATTTAATCACAAATAAAACATGACAAATGTCATATAAATCAGATGTTTTTTATATTTTTGCGTTACAACCTATGAGTTGATCTTTGTTCCTTATTAATAAAGGTTAATTGATATTTAGTATGAACAGCAAGAATGTAACAAACAACGGAGCACTCTACAGAAGATTTGGAGTTATTACTGTATACGCAGTTTTTTTCTTAATTCTGGTAGGAGGGATAGTGAGAAGTACGGGTTCTGGAATGGGGTGTCCCGATTGGCCTAAATGTTTTGGAACTTGGGTGCCACCCACAGACGTAAGTCAGCTTCCAGAAGATTATAAAACAATTTTTGCAGTTCAAGGAAGGGAAATTGCAGATTTTTCACCCATTAAAACATGGATTGAATACGTTAACCGATTGGTTGGAGTTCTTATTGGAATTTTTGTATTCCTAACATTGGTTTTCTCTTTCTCTTATAGAAAAGAAGATCCTATTGTCACTTGGTGTTCTTTTTTAGCCTTCGTATTGGTAGGTTTTGAAGGATGGTTAGGTTCAAAAGTAGTTTCTTCAGATTTACACCCAGTATTGATTACGCTCCATATGTTGGTGGCGCTTATAATTGTTGGAGTATTGATTTACGCCGTAGCGAGATCACACAAAAAGGAATTAACGTATAAAGATCCTCACAATATCAAGAAGATCAATAAATGGTTATTTGGTATTTTGATGTTGTCATTCTTACAGATTATTCTAGGAACACAAGTGAGGGAATCTGTAGATATTGTAGCAAAAAGTTTTGATGAACAACAAAGAGAGTTGTGGATAGATCAATTGGGTTGGACATTTTTTGTTCACAGATCATTCTCCATCGTGGTGCTTATCCTCAATATTGTCTTTGTAAAACATATATTCTCTGGCACTGAAGTTAATCACCCATCCAGATTCTGGTCAAAAGTAATGTTAGGCCTATTCGGGATTGTGATTGCATCAGGAGCAATAATGGGTCATTTCGCCATTCCTGCTTTCCTACAGCCAGTTCATTTACTCTTAGGGTCACTGATTGTGGGATGTCAATTCTACATTGCATTGTTAGTGAATCACTCAAAAGTTCTGGAGAACACTATATCTCATGACAATAAGACATTCAAACAAAAAAACGCAACAGCATAAAATGTTAGTAGCAGAAGTAAAAGAAAAAGAGCAGTTGATAACACCGAGGAAGAGTCGGGTAAAGGATTTCTATGACTTGTTGAAAGTGAGACTGACTATGGTCGTCGTTTTCTCCGGAATCTTTGGTTATTTGTTGGGCACAAAAGATGCTTCTGTAGTTGAATTATTAGCGTTGACGATTGGTAGTTTCTTAATTACCGGCTCAGCCAATACCATCAATCAAATTCTTGAAAAAGAATATGATAAGATGATGAAGAGAACAATGAATAGACCGCTTCCATTAGGGATAATTACTCGTAAAGAAGCTGCTATTTATGCTATTGTTCTTGCATTGGTTGGTGGAGCAGTGATGTTTTCATTCTTAAATGTTTATTCAACATTACTCTCATTGTTATCCTTAGTGTTGTATGCATTTGTATACACACCTTTAAAAAGAATTACACCGTTGTCCGTACTTGTAGGGGCATTTCCTGGTGGTTTTCCTCCAATGATAGGTTGGGTGGCTGCCACTGGATTTATAGGGATTGAAGGCTTGATTTTGTTCGCAATTCAATTCATGTGGCAGTTCCCTCATTTTTGGGCTATTGCTTGGGTAGCAGATAAAGACTACAAGAAAGCAGGTTTTAAAATGTTGCCATTCAATGGAGATAAAGATGTCAATACAGCAATTCAAATTTCGATATATACCATGTTCTTATTGCCAATGGGCTTCTTGCCAACACAATTTGGCGTGACAGGTTCTATCTCAGGAATTGTAGCAGCATTAGCCGGTGCAGGATTTTTATACCAGACGTTCGGTCTAATTAAAGAAAAAACAGATAAGGCCGCATTGAAAATTATGTTTTCGTCCTTCATCTATTTACCCATTGTTCAAATTGTATATTTAATAGATAAGATTTAAGAAACTATGTCAGTAGCAAATACACCTAAACGTCCATTAAGCATGCATCCAAAGAAATTTGCGATGTGGTTGTTCATCGTTAGTGTAGTGATGATTTTTGCCGCTCTTACCAGTGCATACATTGTAAGACAGGCCGAAGGGAATTGGTATACATTTGAATTGCCAAACATTTTATATGCTAGCACAGTTGTTATATTAGTAAGTAGTTTGACAATGCATTGGGCTTACCTAGGAGCAAAGAAGGATAATATGTCACAATTGAAAAGTGCTATTACTTTGACTTCCGTATTGGGCTTTGTTTTCTTGTTCTTGCAATTTGTTGGTTGGGAAGAATTAGTGGACATCAATGTTTATTTTGTAGGTAATCCATCAGGGTCATTTGTGTATGTATTAACAGGATTACATGGCTTGCATATTATTAGTGGTATCATCTATTTAGGGATTATATTAGTAGAATCATATAGAAATAAGATCAATTCATCAACTATCGTAAGAATGGAAATGTGTGCTAATTATTGGCACTTTTTAGGTGGATTATGGGTTTATCTCTTTGTTTTTCTGCTTTTGAATCGCTAAAGAATGACAATCGTCATAAAAAAATAACACAAATGTCATCAAATAGTTGTTATTGTTAAAAATCGACCATTTATTTGTGTTAGGAAATATAATTCAAACAGACACTATAAAAATAACTTACAATTTTTTATGTCATCATCTACAACTTTGAAGAATCCCGTAATTACTAAATGGGATGGTGGAGAGAGACCAATGAAAGCAACTTATGGAAAACTGATGATGTGGTTTTTCTTAGTATCAGATGCATTTACATTCGCGTCTCTATTAATCGCTTACGGTGTGGTTAGATACATGCACCCAGCATACGAAGGCCCTTACTCAGCTTTTGAATTTGCTACAAGTTCAGAAAACTTTTACTGGCCTATTCCAGAAAAGGTATTTAATGCTTTCCCTGGTTTACACGGAGTAGATGCTCCATTGATGTTCGTAGGTTTAATGACATTTATTCTAATTTTATCTTCTGTAACAATGGTATTAGCCGTAGAAGCAGGAGAAAGAAAATCTAAAGCAGAAGTTGAAAAGTGGATGCTTTGGACGATTGTAGGTGGTATTACTTTCTTGGCTTGTCAAGCATGGGAATGGTCTCACTTTATTCATGGTACTGACGAAGGCGTTATCAGAGACGGTGTTCAGATTTTTGGTGCAAACCTTAGAGAAAATCAATACGGACCTCAGTTGTTCGCTAGCTTCTTCTTCTTTATTACAGGTTTCCACGGTATTCACGTTACAAGTGGTGTTATTATCAATATCGTGATCTTCTACAACGTAGTAATGGGTACTTACGAGGAAAGAGGTACTTATGAAATGATTGAGAAGGGAGGTTTATACTGGCACTTTGTCGATTTAGTGTGGGTATTCGTATTTACTTTCTTCTACCTTGTATAAGACTGAAAATTAGATTTAAAAACCATTAAAGAATAAAGATATGGCACATTTTGATGCTTCAATGACACCTGAGCAAATCAAAGCAGCTAAAATGAAAACTGTAGTGAAAGTAACTGCAATTTTAGCTATCGTAACTATTATTGAATTTATCTTTGCTTTTGCATGGCCTGATGGCGCTAGCAGAACACCGTTAAATATTATTTTTGTTGCTTTAACTTTAGTGAAAGCAGGTTATATTATTTGGGAATTCATGCACTTAGGTCATGAAACAAAACTTTTGAAGTTTGTTATCTTGTTCCCATTACTGTTTTTAGTATGGTTATTAGTAGCCCTTTTTGATGAAGGTGGAGCAGTTGTAACTGCTATTCAAAATTGGTAAACCCAAATTTTGGATAATATTAATCAATAATATGGTTTGATTTCTTCACCTTTGTAGAAATCAAACCATATTTACTTTTAGAGCACTTTATTAATGAATAAACCTAATGCAAAAAAATGGATTTTCTTATTCGCACTTATAGGAACTCCATTATTCATTTTCTTCTTCCTTAAAAACTTCGGAACGAACGAATACAAATTAGAATCTCCAGAAGAACTTCAAGTGTATAACTTAAAGTCTGTGAATTGTACACCAAATGAAATAAATGGTGTGCATAGAATACCCTCTTTTGATTTTCTAAATCAGGATAGTGTGCGATTTACAAATAGAAACCTGGAGGGTAAAGTGTATGTTGCGGATTTCTTTTTTACCTCTTGTCCTGATATTTGTAAAGCAATGACTTCAGGTTTACTAAGAGTGCAAGAACGTTTTAAAAATGAACCTAATGTGGAGATTTTATCATTCTCTATTGATCCCAATTACGATACTCCAAAAGTCCTGAAAGATTACGCATCAAAATATAAAATTGATACCAATAAGTGGAATCTTTTAACAGGAGACAAACAAACAATCATGGACTTAGGGCAGTGTGGTTTCTATATCACTGCTAAAGAAGAAGCCTTAGGTCAAAGTACATCACTATCACATTCAGATAAACTGATTATGGTAGATACAGAAGGTAGAATCCGTGGCTTCTACAGTGGTACTGATCAGGAAGATGTGAAAAGATTATTAACCGAGATATCAATACTATTAACAGAAAAATAATGGAACAAGTTTTAACAAACAAGAATGACAAACTGCCAATGATTGTAATTGGGGTGGTGTCAGTTTTAATACCAATTGTTGTAGCATTACTACTTTTTATACCTCAAACGGGTAAATTGGGAGACTTAGACGTTTCTTTTTTACCTCATCTCAACGCCGTAATTAATTTCTCTTGTGCTGTAGTTCTTTTGTTGGGTGCTTATTTTGCAAAAAAGAGAAAGTTAGAGTTGCATAAACTAATGATGTATATTGCATTTACATTAGGAGCAATTTTCTTGGTATCTTATGTGATCTATCATTTTCAAGGTGGACATACTGTTTTTGGTGATTTGAATGGCGACGGCATTTTATCCGATGCAGAAAAAGCTGAAGCAGGTGCTTTGAGAACTATATATATAGTGATTTTATTATCACACATTGTTTTGTCAGCTGTTGTAGTACCATTTGTATTATTGGCTATTTATTTTGCCATTACAAAGCGATTGGATGCTCACCGTAAAATTGTAAAATGGACTTTCCCAATTTGGGAATATGTTGCTGTAACAGGTGTTATTGTTTACTTACTAATCAGCCCATATTATGCTTAAGAAAATATTTTTATCAATTGTTCTTTCTCTGATAACTACCATTAGCATTTTTGCACAATGTGCCATGTGTAGAGCTACAGTTGGGAATAATATCAGTGACGGAGCAAGTGCAATCGGAGCAGGCCTAAATAATGGGATTTTATATCTTATGGTAATGCCTTATCTTATTATTTCTTCTATCGTTTATTTATGGTATAGAAAAACACAAAAGGAAAAGCAGGCACTCTCGATGTAATTCTGTTTTCTGCAGAATTAAAAAACTTCAATAAGTTCGTCTTGTTGAAGTTTTTTTTTGTAGTATTGGGTATTCCAATCCATTTTTTATGACAGCTAAGCAATTTTTTAGAGACGTATTCAGTGTTAAAAATAAAGTCATCATTGGTGGTGCCTTTATGGTATTATCAACCGTCATTTATCTGGTCAATATTGAGTTTTATAGTGACGAGAAATACGATTCTTATGTTCAGGACAGAATTGTAGATTTGAGTAAGAATGCAGATGACGCTATCTACGAAATAAAGCAATCATTGAAGGGGCAGAAGGGAGAGAAGATACAATTCAAATCTTTAATGTCAGTAGACGGTGAACCTACTTATATTTTTAAGAAGGGAGAGCTAGTTTACTGGTCTGATAATAACTTGAAGTTGAAATACATTGAGGATAAGTTATTTAATTACTTTGTTGAAGATGTTATAAAAAAGGAGGACTCTTATTATTATGTACGTAAGTCTAACATCTTATTGTACAATCAGGATTATGAGATTTTTGTAATTGAACCGCTCTTGATTAAGTCAAACTATCAATCAATTATTCTTCCTGACTATGTCAATAAGTTTGTTTTTGGTAGTAGACAGCAACCAAAACTAGCCAAATTTAAAGTCAATAGTAATTATAGGAATATTACAACTAAGTTGGATAAATACCTTTTCTCTATTGATGTCTCCAATAAAACTATCGTTGAGTTCTTTCCTTGGCAATATTTCTTAGTTTGTGTATTGTTGACCGTGTTTTTCTTGCTGTCATCATTAAGCACCTATATCACAGGTAAAATAAATGAGGGATATTCCATTTTTGTGATGCTATCTATTTTCATTATTGGGGTAGTGTTGTTACATCAAGTTGTACTTGATATTATCAGTAATCCATTAATCAAAGATGAATACAAAATACTTGAACCAATTAAAACTTCATTTGTAGGTTCATGGGATTCCATGGGAGTAATATTGTTGGATTTTGTTTTTTCATTGTTGATTTTCCGCTGGATTTCCAAAAATTTTAAACATCTCTTTTCTATTCGCTCTATTATTGAACTTGATTCGAGAGTGAAAATAGGAGTGAGTGTGATTATGATCATTGGTTATTTTTTCATTATCAATGGTTTTAAGGAAGTATTTGTCAATGTGCTTGAAATTATACTCGAGTATGAAATGGAATTGACTTTCTTTGAAATGAGTACGTTGATCTTTCTATCTCAATTAATCGCATTGATGGGATTTTTGATGATGGGTTTGATTGCACACTTCTTCATGAGATTAATTTGCTGGTGGTTAGATTTTTATGGGAAGTCAATTGCACTTTTGATTTCAGTATTGACAGTATTTATCCTTCAGTTTTTCTTTGAGCCTTTCGATCTGATATTGATCAACCTTGTTGCAATATTTATTGGCGTTTCTTTAATGCTAAAATCACCAAATTATTATTCTACAGGAAGATTTCCGGCGATTATGTATCTCATTTCACATATAGTTCTGTTTTCAACTATGGGTGCTATTGTGATTGAAGGAGTTCAGACCAAGAAAGATGAAACATTCAAGCAGAAGTTCGCACTCAAATTGATGGACAATGATGACTTTGTGAAAACTCTTTTGGAGAAAACAATTGTACAGATACAAGAAGACAACAGCGTGATTGATGCTATGGCTTTCCTTAATAAACCATATGGTATTGAAGTCTCTAAAAATATCAAATTAGAATTAGTGGAATGGCTAGGCAATAGATTTGATATCAAAGTAAATATGTTGTTTGATAATGGTGAAAACGTATCAGGAGAATACGACTATGATCAATTACTTACTTCATTTCAAGAAAATAATGATGAAGCCATAAAGTATGGATTGAATACCAAAATGGATTTGCAAAAGGGTACATACAGCTACCTTTGTAATATTCCAATTGTAGATAAATTTGAATCGACGGATACCTTAGGTTATTGTTTAATTGAACTCTATCAGAAATCAATTGGCGGTAAATACTTTAGGTCAACGCTTTTAGACGAAGACTTTATTATAGGAAATTCACAAGAAGACTATTCTTATGCGATCTTCTTCAAAGGTGAATTAATATTCAGTGCTGGAGATTACAATTATTCGAATAACTTCCTTGAAGAATCCTTCAAAGAAGGAACCATTTATTTGCTTTCTAATGTGAAATTCAATGGATATGAACACTTATTATTGCCAAATACAAATAATAGGATCGTAGTAATTTCTTCCAAGGAATTTAATTACTTCAATTATTTTAAAGCTTTTTCTACGTATTTCACAGTTCTAGTATTTATTGTTTTTCTTACATTCAATTTTACTAATTACTTGAGGAACCCTTCTGAGTATTCCAGAAGTTTCTCAACTAAAGTACAGATTTACTTAAACCTCTCCATTTTCTTTCCCATCTTTTTATTGGCTATTGTAATGGGTTCAGTGATGGTAACTACGGCTAAAATGGAAGTGGAACGGCAATATTTAGAGAAAGCTCAAATTGTGGCAAGCAACCTTTTCAAAAACCATGAGTTATCAAAGAACTATACCGAAAATGAGGCCATAAAATTAGATGTGTTTATTGAAGAGTTATCTGATATTATGCAGGCCGATATTCGTTTTTACAATAAACAAGGGATATTACAGTCAGCATCGGATAATGAAATTTTTGATGAAAATATCCTCTCACATGAGATTAATCCTCAAGCATATGTGGGTATCGTTGAAGAAAAGAAAACAAGAGTTGTACTGAAGGAACAAATTGGTACATTAGAATATAATACATCGTATATAGGTGTAAAGGCATTCAATACAGGTAAGGTAATGGGAATTGTAAGTATTCCTTTCTTTAAGTCGCTGAATAGGCTAGATGATAGGTCATTAGAGGTAATTACGACCATCATGATGATTTTCACTATTTTGTTCTTGACTTTATTACCTATTGTCCATTATGCCGCTCAGGGGCTTTTAAGTCCAATTAAGCTGATTATTCCTGAATTGAATAGGATTACGCTGAGTAAGAAAAATGAGCCTATTCAATACAATGCCCATGATGAATTTGGACAGCTTGTGGGGGAATACAATAAGATGCTTGCAAAGCTGGAGGAATCTAAAAAAGAACTAGAACAAAGTCAAAGAGAGAGTGCATGGAGAGACGTTGCAAAGCAAGTGGCTCATGAAATTAAAAATCCTCTGACGCCAATGAAATTGTATCTTCAACAATTGGAAAGGGTAGCTCAACATGATGATAATCCAAAATTGATGAAAGCTACCAAAATGCTCATTAATCAAGTGGATACATTAAGTGGTATTGTTACCTCATTCTCATCATTTGCAACAATGCCTGTTCCTAAGCGAGAGGAATTCAATCTTTCCAAAGTGATTCAGCAAACAATCCTCTTACACTCAAGTAAATCAAATATACATTTTTCAAATACACAGGTTGGAGTGGATGTAATTGTTGAAGGTGATGAAAAATTAACTGCTAGGATTTTGAGTAATCTTATTCTGAATGGTATACAAGCCATAGATGACGGGAGAGACTCTAAGATCATTATAGATCTCTATGAAAATGGAGAAAAAGCGATTGTAACGGTAATTGACAATGGTAAAGGAATTCCAGAGGACGTTCAAAATAAGGTGTTTGTTCCAAACTTCACCACGAAGGAAACAGGTTCTGGTATTGGATTAGCTGTTGCAAAAAGGGGAATTGAACAAATGGGAGGAAGTATTTGGTTTGAAACTACAGAAGGTGATGGTACTTCATTCTTTGTAGAATTCTTGATGGCGTAATCAATCAAGAATTATACTTTGCTTAAAAAATAATTAACCCCTCTTTTTATGGAAAATGATAAAAAGAGGGGTTTTCTGTATAAATTGAGAATGACCTGATTAAAAACTAACACTAATACCTGGGCCGAGCATCCAGAAAAAAGTATCCGCTTTTAGAAAATAACCAAAACCAATATAGAGAGGTAAGGATAATTTTCGTCCTGGCCGTTGTAAAGGGTGGACACTGCCCAAGGCTACAATTCCCAAATCGCGATCAATATCTGCATTGTCGCTTAAATTAAAGGCATTGAGGGCAATTGAGCCAACACCAATTCTGTAAGGCCTCACCTTACCAATGGTACCTGGTTTGAAAAATTTGAATTGTGCAATTGCAGAAATACTAATACCGCTAATTCCAGAGGAAATATCGTCCTCATTAGTTTTCTTTACTAATAAACCTGCAGGAAAAGAGAGGTCCACATCAAACTGTGATTTTCTAGCTGCATAGATTTCAATTTTCTTTGTATAGATTTGTTCAGAATATTTATCCTTCTGATGTCTAATGTAAATTTCTAATTTAGACCAATCTTCCAATCGATGAGTTTTTATTCCCAAATATTTATTGAGTGTGATAAGAGGGTCAGTACAATTGTTTTTTTCATAGTTATGGTACCTCGGGGAAGAACTGCCAGGACATATTACAATATTTTCATCTTTTGCAATTTCAACAAGCTGACCAGCAGGGCCAATGACTCTTACATCTAGCGTTATGTATTGTTTACCATATAGTAATCCGTCGTCAATCCAGTCGGGATTGAAGCGTAGAATTACGTCAGTCATTGCTTTGAAATAAAAGATGGGCTTCTCAATTTCTGAGACTAGTTTTGGTGCATTGCCATAATCTATCGTCACAAAATCAAAATTCCTTGGAGATTGTTTTTCTTTAATTTTCAAAGAGTGTCCTGTAAACTCATCCCCATTGAATATTTTAAGTTCTTTTCTATTGATATTGATGGGTATTGAAATCTGCATGGTTTGCATGTCCTTTGTGATATTGACAGAATCGATGCTTAAATTTCTTAATCCATCAAACATAAAACGAGCATGTTGCATTTGTTCACCTTCAAATTTAATGGAAACAGTTTCTCCTGGGTAAATGTCCAAATTACTGGTCCAGTTTTTACCCGCATGTAGTACTTGTATACTTTTGATGATGGTTTTTGAGATGATACTGAAATTGGTAATAAATACAGGGTCATCACCATCTTTGATATAGAGGTAGCCATCTTGGAAGTTATGATAATCATAAACCCTCAATGCACACATCGTTCGATTATTGCTTAAATTATTTTTAGTGAAAAGCTCAGCGACTAATTTCCCTCCTTTTTCTTCTTGAGCCTCTATTCTATAGGTTTTATTCAATAATAGTTTTCTATTCTGCTGGATTTGGATCTCAATACCATCTTGACCGTGTTCCTCTGCATCATAAATTACTTCACTTTTATCAGTAGAAAGGAACGTCAATCGGGGTGCTTTTACAGTAAATCTAAGATTGAGGGGTAATGTTTCGTATTGTGGTTGCCCAAATAGAAAGTTAGGAGCAAAAGTTTCTAAAGATATTTCTGTTGAAAAAGTATTTAATGATTTGGGCAATACACCAAGGTAAATCTTATTCTCTCTTCTTGAAACTCTCCATGACATATATTCCTGTTCATGCCAAATATTATCCACTCTAATATTCATAGGTTGGTTGGTCAAGATCTCGTATTCTTTTTCCTCGCCTATATAAAGTTCTCTCGTTTCGTTTCCCTTTTTATCAATTACTTCAATAGAAGTGTTTGTGTAAGGCATTAATTGCTGTTCATAAGGTAACTCCTTTCCGTCAGCAGTCCACAGCGCTATTATAATTGATGGTCGTAATGTCGCTGTAGCCTTATTAAATTGAATCCGAAACTTATAAATGTTGTCTGCTACAGGAAGAGGATAATCAACCACTTTTATTTCAGAGGTTGGAATTAATTTTAGATCAACAATGTTGTCGTCATTTTTTAAATAGACCCTTACTTCAAAGACCTGATCTACACTATTGAAATGAAAAGGTAATGTTTTTTCGTTTCTTCTCTTTCGGTTAAGAACTATACCATGAGAGGTGAGATTGGTAATTGTGGTATCACTAATAATCTCAATATCTTTAATGTAATGATTTACTTTTTGAGCGTAAACATTATCTCCCAAACAAGAAAAAAAAAGTAAAGCGAATATGAAAAAAATCCTTTGCGAGTTATTCATGCTATTTAACTAATAAGCTCTAAAGTTACATTAAAGAAGCAATTAATTACAATATACAAAAAAGAATGAGGTTGGATATTATTGATTTTAAAGAATCTATTGTTAATTTAACATGACTTTAAACACAAGAAAATTAAACTAACAAAATAATCTATGGTAAAATCAATAATCGAAAAAATTAAAAAGCGATTTGGTAATGATATTGAACGCTATTCTTATTCAGAAACTTATAAAACTTTTACATCATCCAATAAAGTAAGTTTAAAAGGTATTGCCTCAATTGCTCATCTAACAAATATAGAAGAAGATGAAAAAATAAATTAAGAAACAAAATTGAATCAATTCTATATCACTCTCTAATGTTGATTTTAGTCAATTAAGGCTAATTATTGAAATAATGGAATTAAATCTCATATGAATTCTGTTAACTTACATTGAAGTATTTAATGCAATGTAAACTAAGTTTTTAAATAGTTGTAAATATGAAGATCTATGTTGATCGTTTTAGTACACGAATGAAACTACTAACGCTTAACATTTACACCAATGGGTTTCTGCCCAAATGGTTTGGTAGTACTTCCTGGGTCTTGAAGGGAAAAGCTTGAAAGTAAATCATAAACAATTTGTAAGAAAGTCGACTGAAAGTTGGCGTTAATTTAGTTCACAATATGCTTAAGTACTCTGAATAATAACTTATCCTAATTCATTTTTAATGTTAACTGTACATACTTTAGATTTAAACTTCCTGGAAAATGAAGAGGCTATTGCTTCTTATTTGATTGAAACTTCAAATGGTCCAATCTTAATAGAAACAGGTCCATTTTCCACTTTCAAAAATTTAGAAAACCAACTAAGTAAACGTGGGTATAAACCACAAGACATACAACATGTTTTTATTACTCATATACATTTAGATCATGCTGGTGCCGCCTGGAAATTTGCAGAATATGGAGCAAAAGTTTATCTTCACCCTTTTGGGGAAAGGCATATGGCCGACCCAAGTAAACTTATGGCTTCCGCGAAAATGATTTACAAAGATGACATGGATCGTCTTTGGGGGGACATGAAGTCTATTCCGGCTAATCTATTACACGCTACTGAACATGAAGAAGTAATTACTGTTGGTGAGGTAGAAATCAAATCTTGGCATACACCTGGACACGCCAATCATCATATAGCATGGCAAATTGGTGATAATCTATTTACTGGTGATGTGGCAGGAGTGAAAATTGAAAATGGCCCCGTGGTGGCTCCTTGTCCTCCTCCAGATATTAATTTGGAGAAATGGCAAGCTTCAATTGATCTAATTCGTAAAATATCTCCTTCTAATTTATACTTAACTCACTTTGGAGCCGTTAGTGATATAGAAAGCCATCTTATTGCACTTGAAAAAGACCTTTATGATACCGCAGAACTAATTAAAGGTTATATTGACCAAGAATTGTCCCTCCCAGAAATGGAAGAACTTTTTATTAATCATGTAGATAGTGCATTAAGGGCATTAAATTTGACAGAAGAAATGCTAAAACAATATGATGCTGCTAACCCACCGTTTATGAGTGTGGCAGGGTTATTAAGGTATTGGCATAAAAAATTGAACTAGAAACTTTTTAATAGGTTAAACAAAATAATGGAGATAATCTCAGGTCTTGTTATTATATTTTTTGCATGTATTATTATCTGGAAAGCATGCGATGGTTTTGAAGATGCATCAGGATTCTTAGGCCGTAATATGAAGGGAGGAGTAAAAGGAGCGACAATCGATGCTATCGGTAGTTCAATGCCAGAGCTTTTTACTACTTTTTTCTTTTTAGTATTGACGGGCGACGCTGCTGGCTTTGCAAGTGGTATAGGAACAACCTCAGGTAGTGCAGTTTTTAATATTATGATTATTCCAGCTGCAGTAATCATGAGTGTGATTGTAGTTAATAGAAAAGTTCAATACATTAATGTGAACCCTAAGGTGATTCTAAGAGATGGTATTGCTTTGATGCTTGCTATTCTATGTCTTATTATATTCGTTTCAGAAAAAACATTGGAATGGTACCATGGTGTATTCTTAATGTCATTATATGTCGTTTATGTGCTTTCTTTATTCTTTGTGAAAATGGATTCAGAAGGAGATGACGATGACGAGTATGAATATGAAGCAGGTTCAGGAGGTAGACTGAAAGCATTGTTGAAGTTGGATTTATCTCATGCCATTTTAGGGAATAATGATATGAGTTCATCAAGAGCTTGGGTATTGCTAATTTTGTCAACTTCTATTGTTGGAGCATCTTGCCACCTACTTGTAACAGGCTGTGAAATGCTTGGAGATGGTTTGAACTGGAATACTTATGTGGTTGCACTGATCTTTGCAGCAGCGGCAACTTCAGTGCCTGATACTATTATCTCGGTAAAAAGTGCGAACAATGGAGCTTACAATGATGCAATTTCTAATGCATTAGGAAGTAATATTTTTGATATCTGTTTTGCTTTAGGTATGCCATTGACAATTTACACCTTGTTTTATGATAAAAATATTGTGATGACAGGTGGAAATGACGAGATGGACTTTATTGGTCAATTTAGAGTATTGCTTCTTTTCATGACTTTCTTTGCAACAGTGATTTTTTACATTGGAGCTAAAAGGAAGAAATTGGGTGCAAAGAGTGGCTATTTTTTAATGCTCCTTTATGTTCTCTTTATTGTGTACACATTAGCATATACTTATGATGCATCATTTATAAAAGGTTTAAGCGAAGGCCTAATCAGTATTAATGATTTCCTTGTCAACTTAAGTCCTTTCCATAAATAGAAAGAAAACTTATTATGATATGAAGGTCAGTTCTTTAAAAAAGAGCTGACCTTCTTTTGTTTGATGAAAAAATGAAATTATTTATCTTTCGTTTTAAAGAATAAAAAAAATGAACAAAGATAGATTAGATCAGTTATTTGCTTTTTATAAGGAGGATCCCTCAGACCCATTTGTAATTTATGGGATTGCTACTGAATACGCCTCTGCAGAGAATTGGGAAGAGGCAATAAAGTATTATGAAATTCTTTTGAAAGAGCATGTAACCTATACTGGTACCTATTATCATGCAGCCTATGCTTACGCTGAAAATGATCAGCCTGATAAAGCGGAAGAGACTTATAAAGTAGGTTTGAAAGTCTGTATGGAGCAAAAAGATCATCATGCTCATAAAGAATTACAATCAGCTTATACTAATTTTCAATTAGAAGAAGATGACGAGTGGTAAAAGTGTTTATTCTCTTTCACAACTCAATAGAAGTATTGAGCTTCACTTGTCAAAAGTACCCTCTTCGTTTTGGATAAAAGCTGAAGTTGCTCAATTGCAGTTTAACGCTGGTTATGCCTTTTTGGAATTGATAGAAAAGAAGGATAATCAAATCATTGCCCGAAACAAAGCTACGATTTGGGGAGCGGAATTAAAGGTGTTTCAACATCGATTAAAATCTGTTTTTAATGAAGTGCTAAAAGTGGGAGTAAATATTTTAGTAGAAGTTTCTATAAAATATCATGCTGTTTACGGTCTTTCTCTTCAAGTGGAAGATATTGACGAGTCTTTTAGTATTGGAGAGTTAGAACGACTTCGAAAAGAAAGTATTGCAAAGTTAGAAAAGTTAGGTGCTTTTCAATGGCAGAAACAACTTCGACTAGCTACTGTTCCACAGAAGATTGCTATTATATCTTCAGAAAAGGCGGCAGGTTTTGAAGATTTCAAGGAGCATTTGTTGTTGAATGAGTATCAGTATAAATTTTCTGTACAGCTTTTCAAAACATCTGTACAAGGACAAAATGCCAGTGAGCAACTGATAACCGCTCTTCATCGTGTCAATGAAAAAGATTTTGATGCAGTGGTGATTATTAGAGGAGGAGGAGCCAGAGCAGATTTGGCGGTTTTTGATGATTATCATTTGTCTTACGCTGTCTCAAAATGTGAAATACCTGTTCTTACTGGTATTGGCCACGAAAGAGACCTCTCTATAGTGGATATGGTGGCGTATGAGCATTTTAAAACTCCTACTGCTGTTGCATCTTTTTTGCTTGATAAAGCTTCAGCTTTCGAAAAGAAAATTGATGTAAGGCTTGAGAATATACATCGTATTCTTTCAAATAAAATTCAAATAGGTAAATCTAGTTTGAAGTTCCATATCACTAAAACATTACCGGCATTTCAAAAAAGGATTGAACTGGAAGATTTCAAAATAGAAAAGCATTTGCTTAAGATTAAAGCATCTTCAACAGCAAAGATTAATTTTGAAAGATATAAACTGAAGCAAAAGGAATCTTACCTATCAAGAAAGTCAATAAAAAGAGATGATAGTCGTCTTGATGAGTTATGGAGGGGAATCCAGCATATCATACAAGACAAGATGAAAGATGAACATCATAAATTATCTCTGAAAGAAGTTAAAGTGAAGGCAAAAGACCCAATGGAGGTATTAGCATTAGGTTATTCGATGACTTTGAAAGATGGAAAACTGGTTAATCCAAGTGAATTAAAAAAAGGAGAAAAAATTCAAACCTATACGCATGATAAAATTATTGAAAGTATAGTCGATAAAGTAGACGAAAAATTGTAATATTTTTCGAGTACCCCTTAACTTGCATCATCAAATTTGAAGAGAATGTCAGAAGAGAAAGAAAATTTAACATACGAATCTGCCCTTGAGGAATTAGAAAGTATTCAAAAAAAATTGGAGTTAGAGGAGGTGCCAATAGATCAACTTTCAAAATTGGCAAAAAGAGCGAAATTCCTTGTGAATTGGTGCAAAGAGAAATTAAAGGATATTGATAAAGAATTATCAGAAATTTTTGTCGAAGACCAATAGAATTTTTTGAATGAAAGAAACGCAGAATTTACCTTATTTTATTTCCAAAAGGTTAAGTCAACATAGAAACAACTCATTTACAAAGCTTATATCAAAAATAGCTATTGGTAGTGTGGCATTAGGAGTAGGTGCATTGATTTTGGCATTTTCTATTTTTTATGGATTTAAAGAAGGTATTGAAGAAAAACTGTTCTTACACGTTGGGCATCTGAATGTAGAAAAGTTTACAATGAATAGGAGTAAAGAAGAACCTCCTGTGAACGTAAATAAATCTGTCCTGTATGAGGAGAAGGATGATTTGCCAGGTGTGAAGAACGTATATAGTTACGCACATAAATGGGGTTTACTTAAATCCAACGATGAGGTTTCGGGTATCCTAATAAAAGGACTATCCAAAGATTATGATGTATCCAGATGGGAATCTCAGATGGAAGAAGGTACTTTTCCAACGTTTGAAGAGGACAAGAGAGGCTCCAAAGATATTGTGATCAGCAAAGCTTTGGCTAATAAAATGCATTTGAAGGTAGGGGATGACATTATCATCTATTTTATACAGCAACCTCCCAAAGCTCGTAATATGAAGATATCGGGTATATACAATACTGGTCTTGAAGATTTTGACGAGTTGGTCGCTTACGGGGATATAAATTTAGTAAGAAGACTGAATAATTGGGGAGATTCTTTAGTGGGAGGTATGGAACTGATGTTGCATAATTTTGATACCATCGATAATACAGCAGAGTATTTGGATGAGAATTATGTTGATGTTCATCTGATTTCAAGAAGTGTGAAAGATAAATATGCTCACTTTTTTGATTGGTTTCAGATGTTGTATAATAATGTTTGGATTTTCTTAATTGTGATTACAAGTGTGGCCATATTTAATGTGATCTCTATTATGCTGATTTTGATTATGGAAAGAACTTCTATGATTGGAACGTTTAAAGCACTAGGAGCAACCAATGATTTATTGCAGAAGATCTTTATTTTTGATGGTATTCGAATGGCAGTTAAAGGAATGTTGATTGGTAATTTTATTGCTATTTCCTTTGGTATCTTGCAGAATCAATTTCAGTTGATACCATTAGAAGCATCAACTTATTACTTGGATCATGTGCCATTCAGTTTCCATTGGGATACTATTTTGATCATTAATATTACAATTATCTTGTTGACTTCATTCAGTTTGCTTGTACCTACTTCAATCGTTTTAGGTATATCACCGATCAAGTCAATTAAATTTAATTAGATCATTATCGTTTTTTAGAATTTTATCTTTTTGAAGAATAGAATTTAAATATAACTTTGTGATGTTAGGTAAATATGAGGTAAATCCACCTCGAAATGCAACTCATTTACTTGACATTAAACCACTTCTTAAGGGAGTGGTTTTTTTATGACAAAAAACGCCTGTGTATTTTTTTGATACACAGGCGTTGAAATATAATTGAATCAGAATATTCAGTGAGGCTATTAGTATAGCTCAGGATATTCGTTGGGTTTAACTTCTGACATAATCTCATAAGCCGCCTCGAAAATATCTTCAGCATTTGGCTTAGAGAAATAGTCACCATCAGATGCATAAGCAGGTCTGTGAGGCATAGCAGAAATACAAACAGGAGAAGAATCTAAGAAATCATAAGCTTTCTGTTCATCCACTACTTGTTGCATCATATAGCCTGTTCCACCACCTGGCATATCCTCATCTGCAAAAATGACTCTGTTCGTCTTCTGGATAGAAGCCTTAATGATGCCAGTTGTATCAAATGGTAATAAAGATTGAACGTCAATAACTTCAGCACTGATACCAATTTTCGCCAATTGATCAGCCGCTTCCATTACAATTCTACACATTGAGCCATAAGTCACAATCGTAACATCTTCACCTTCCTTGATAATTTCAGGCATTCCAAGTGGAGTGCAAACTTCATCAATATTTTCAGGCATCTTTTCCTTCAAACGGTAGCCGTTCAGACATTCAACAATCAAGGCAGGTTCGTCAGATTTCAACATAGTGTTGTAGAATCCGGCCGCTCTAGTCATATTTCTAGGAACTAAAATATTAATTCCTCTCATGCTATGAATCAATGCCGCCATTGGAGATCCTGAGTGCCATACACCTTCCAGTCGGTGACCACGAGTTCTAATGATCAATGGGGCTTTTTGACCGCCTTTTGTTCTGTATTCCAAACAAGCAAGGTCGTCTGTCAATGCAGTGATTGCGTAGTAGATATAATCCAAATATTGGATCTCAATGATTGGTCTTAAGCCACGAAGAGCGGCTCCAATACCTTGACCCAAAATTGTGGTTTCTCTAATACCTGTATCAGTAATACGGATTTCGCCATATTTCTCCTGAAGATCGGCAAAGGCTTGGTTTACATCGCCAATTTTACCTACATCTTCACCAATTGCAAAAACAAGAGGATTTTGCTCAAACATTTTATCGAAGCACGCTTGCATGATTTCTCTGCCATCTACCATAGGAGAGTTGGCTGTATAAATCGGAAGTACTTCTTTAACATGTTTTGCCGCAGCCTCAGATTCGCTGTAAAGATGACTGCTGTATCTTTCGTAGTTTTCTCTTCTTTCTTTCTTCACCCACTCTTGCATATCCGTTTTAATAGGCAAGTTTGTTTTACGAAGTTCTCTAAGAGATTTTCTAACTACAGAAATAGCATCTTTACGGATAGGGTTGATGGTCTTCTTCAATTCTTTTGCTAAACGAAGAATCTCATTATTTTCAGGTAATGAACTTACAGCTCTATTCATTAGTTCCATTGCTTCATCGTATTCCTTTGTCATACTCGCTTTGAAACTATCCCAGGCCGCTTTTCTTTGGCTTTTTACCTTATCTAAACTTTCCTTTTCAAGAACAGCAATTTCTTCCTCTGTAATAAACCCTTCTTCCATTGCCCACTCTTTCATTTTCTTAAGGCAATCATATTCTAATTCCCATTCCAAACGTTCTTTTGATTTGTAACGTTCGTGAGAACCTGAAGTAGAGTGACCTTGAGGTTGAGTGACATTCACTACATGAATTAAAGAAGGAACATGTTCTTTTCTGGCAATATCTACAGCTTGCTTGTACGTTTTGACAAGGGCAGGGTAGTCCCATCCATCCACTGTAAATACTTCAAGACCATTAGAACCTTTTGTTCTTTGGAAACCTTTTAAAGCCTCGCTGACACTGTTTTTAGACATTTGGTATTCATTAGGTACAGAAATACCGTAACCGTCATCCCAAACAGCACAGACCATAGGAACTTGTAGAACACCAGCAGCATTAATGGATTCAAAAAATGCACCTTCAGCACAGGATGCATTACCAATACTACCAAATGTTACTTCATTTCCTTTATTTGTAAATTTTTTTGCAGTTTCATTATCAAATAACTCGGGGTTGTTTCTATATAACTTAGAAGCGTAAGCCAAGCCTACCATTCTAGGCATTTGACCCGATGTAGTAGAAACATCAGCACTTGAATTTTTTTGTTTAATTAAATCTTTCCAAGAACCATCTGAATTAATACTTCTGGTAGAAAAATGAGAGTTCATACATCTACCACCACTTGATGGTTCGGCTTCTATGTCAGTATGTGCGTATAATTGAGCGTAAAACTCTTGGATAGTTAATTGATTAATTGCAAACATAAATGTTTGATCTCGATAATAGCCTGAGCGAAAATCGCCTTCTTTGAAGAATTTGGCCATAGCAAGCTGAGCGACTTCTTTTCCGTCTCCAAAAATACCAAACTTGGCTTTACCCATGAAGACTTCTTTTCGACCAATCAAACTCGCATGTCTACTCTCAATAGCTATTCTGAGGTCATTCACTACTTCCTCTTTCGAAAAAGTGTATTCTGAGATTTGCTTTTTTGTCATCTTTATTTAGGACGATTTTAACTTTTCGTCATTATTGATTCGATGCAAAAATAAGGAAAAATGTGGTGTTTTAAACCTAAAATTCCTAAAGTGTAAAAAATACGTAAATTATTTTTTAACTCTTTAGGAATTCAAAATTTACAACTACTTATAGTTGAGTGGTTTAGAAGAATTATTAATTATTTCTTAATAATTCAATATATCTACTATGTCTCTCTAAGATATTTGCAACGTAATGTACAGGTTCTTTGCCTCTAGCATAACCAAACTTAACAACTTCGTCTCTGTAATAATTCTTATTACTCTTCAATAATAAGTATTTTTCTACATTGTCGTTCCACACAAGAGGATCATGTTCATATTTCTTTGCTAAGCGTTGAGCATCTCTAACATGACCTTGTCCTGTATTATAGGAAGCTAGAACAAACTTCATTCTTTCGTTTTCATCAGGAATATCTTTCCAGTATTCTTCTAACCACTTTAGGTATTTTGTACCCGCACGAAGGTTTTGACGAGGATCACGAGGATTGTTGGCTCCATACTCTTTAGCAGTTGCAGGCATCAGTTGCATTAAACCAACGGCGCCCACCCAAGATTTTGCTTTAGGGTCAAACTTTGATTCTTGATAAACCAATGATGCTAACATTAGCCAATCCCATCCTAACACTTCAGCTTGCTCTTTTATGATCTCATCATATTTTGATAGAAGACCTCTATGATCAACACTACTAAAGAATTCACTATCAAAACGCTTTGATTGAGCTCTGACATTTTTAAAATATTTATTATAAATAACATAGAAATCCGTGGTGTTTTTCATACTGTCCAACCAGTGATTGACTTTCGCTTTTAATTCAGGAGACTGCTTCCTTGTAGCCCAAGCTATTCTTTGAGGGAAACTGATAGCTGTCTCTATATCAATATCAGGATAATAAGTATTATTAAGCTTCGCGATATTTTCATCCGCTACCGTTAATTCAATCTCCTTATTAGCAACCTTATGAATTAATTCTTCAGTACTAGTGTTTTTATCAGCCAAAATAATATTGATGTCTTCACCCAACTCACTTTCTAGGTTTTTCAACCTTAAATGATAAGGAGTGTTCTCTCTGACAGTTACTGTTTTACCAGCCAAATCAATCACATTTCGGATCAATTGCTTGTCCGTTTTATGTTTGGCAATTTTTCTCCAGTTATCAGGTTTTCTCTGTACCAATACTTGTTTGATTTGAGCCAAAGAAGAAGTGAAATCAACTTTTTCTTGACGTCTTTTGGTGATAGCAAGTCCATAGGCAATCAGATCGCCATCACCCTTTTGCAATGCAAGAGAAAGGGAATCTATGCTTTTATAGACTTTCACATGTAATTCTAAACCCAAATCAGCAGCCAATTTTGAAAGGAGTTCATATTCATACCCCATAGTCTGACCTTTATAAATGAAATAGGATGTTGAGCTATAAGCAGTCAAGGCTATTAGCTTTCCTCTTCTTTTTATTTCTGGGAAATCTTTATTGCTGAATTTTTCTTCTTCTATCTCAGTTTCAACAATCTCTTGATTAGCATTACCGCTATTTTCTCCATTTTTAGTTGTAGTACAAGAAAAATGGAATAATAAGAGTATTAAAAAGTATAATAGATTATGCTTACTATGATTCATTGATCATTTGCTAGTTTATAAAAAATATTTAGGGTAAATATAATCTATAAACTTCTATTCTCAATGAAATTCTTAATCCATAGTAAAACCCATTACTAACACATCATCAGTTTGTTCCTCACTTTTTTTCCAAGTAGAGAAGGTGTTTTCAAGGCTGACCAATTGCATTTTCATTTCCAATAGGCGGTTTTCAAATAAAGTATTTTTGAGTTTTTTAGGCATGAATTTCTTTAACTTCTCACCTCCAAACTGATCTTGAAAACCATCACTGTACATATAAAAACGCATATTGTCATGGTATGAGAATTCATGTTTTGTAAAAGGAGCAGGAAGTTGATCTGGATGAAACATTCCAATAGGTTGTCGGTCTCCTTTGATGCAAATTAACTCATCGTCAGTGGTATATAATAAAGGGTTTTTAGCTCCAGAAAAAGAACAGGATTTGTTTTCACGGTCAAATACAGTAAGGGCGAGATCCATTCCATCTTTGTTGCTAGTGGTTTCTTGCCTTAATTTTTTTCGAATGGTTAGATCCAGTTCATTTAAAATCTCTGCAGAATCAAAAATTTGTCTATTGATAACAATATCGGTTAAAGCTTCAGAGCCCAGAAGAGACATAAATGCTCCAGGGACGCCATGTCCTGTGCAATCGACAGCGGCAATCACAGTATATTTTTCATGTTTGTAGAACCAATAAAAATCACCGCTAACAATATCTCTTGGTTTAAAAAAGATAAAGCCATCTTTCACAATTTCAGAAAATCGGTGGATGGAAGGAAGAAAACATCGCTGTATTTGCTGGGCATAATTTATACTTTCGACAATTGCATGATTCATGGATTCAATTTGTACATTTTTCTTTTTCTCAAGTTCCACATAAGCATCTTCAAGTTTTTTATTGCTTTCCTTGAGCATGTCATTCATCACAGAAATTTCTTCAGAGTTTTGTCGTACTTCTTCTTCTGCGGAAATAAGTTGACCGTTCGTTTCTACCAATTCATGGAGGGTTCTCAATTGCTGATCTACAAAAAACTTAGAAAGGAAGAAGAGCATTGTAGAAATCATTGAGAAATTGATCATCAATAGCATATTGAATACATGATAATTCTTTAATGACTTTGGTGTAATATGCTCAATATCATGATCAATGAGAATAACAATCCCCATGAGGAAAACGAAGATACACAGCCAATAATAGAGCGATTTTCCTTTATAAAACGCAAGGGTTGAAGTTAAGGCAAATAAAGACCAAATCATTACTACTCCTGTGGAACGTGTTCCTCCTAAAATTATTTGAAAGACAAAAGGGAGAAGTATTGAGAAAAAAGTCTGTAGTGCTTTACACGATCGTTTAAAATCTTTTGTAGCCCAGAAATAGAGATTGAAGATACTGAAAACCACATAGCCACATGGAATATAACCGGCAATATTGAGATTGAAATAAAATGAAAGACCACCCCAAGTTGCACCTCCAAAAGTCATCAGAATTGAAAATAAAAGGAAGTTTCTATCTGATTCTCTTTGGGTTACTTCTTCAAATATATCTAAGACTCTTTTTTTAGTAGATTGAAACAACGAGTAATTTATTAAAGGTATTTCAAGTTTTGTGGACATCTGTTATTCTTAAATAATGGCCTATCTTGTTTCGTCAGAATTACTAACAACTCTTGATAAATAGATAGGGTCAATAAATGTTATTGTAAATTTACATTGGTGTAAAATCACTGAAATACATTTAGATTAGCATTTTTAATATTAAGTCATTAGCAAATGAGATTTTTGACTTAGTAGTTATATATAATTTCGTGTTTTTTTTTATCAATAGATATCATTTATAAATATGTCACAAGAAAAATCTTTGAATTCTCCATTAGTAGTGATCACAGGACCTACCGCAAGCGGTAAAACGTCGTTGGCAACACATTTATCTGCGGAGATAAAGGGAGAGGTGATAAGTGCAGATTCTAGACAGGTTTATAAAAGAATGGATATAGGCACGGGTAAAGATATTTCTGAATATACGGTGAACGGAAAACAGATTCCATACCACCTGATTGATATATGTGAACCTGGAGAGACTTTTAATGTTTATCAATTTCAGAAATATTACACCAATGCAATTCATACGATTCAAAGAAACAATGCAGTGCCCGTTTTAAGTGGAGGGACAGGTCTATATATTGAAGCGGTGACATTAGAAGGCTATGAACATATTTGGATTCCAAGAAACGAAGAACTACGAGCTACATTAGAAGGGAAGTCCGTTGAGGTACTTTCAAAGATCTATCATGATTTGAAAACGGATCAAAGTAATACTAAAGATATTGATCATAGAGAAAGGTCATTGATTAGAGCTATTGAAATAGAAACGTTCTTTAATGGTGATCAGGTTTCAGAAGATCAGCCAGTAGAAATCCCAATGTTGCCCACTTATAACTTTGCAATGCTTATTGATAAAGAAACAAGATGGAGGAAAATCGAAAAGCGTTTAGATGAGAGGTTTGAGGAAGGGATGATTGATGAAGTGAAATCTTTATTGGAGGAAGTAGGTGCAGAAAAATTGAAAAGTTTTGGTTTAGAATATAGACACATCACAGAGTACCTTTTAGATGAGATCACTTTTGAAGAAATGAGAGAAATACTGATGGTTTCAATTCGCAAATTCTCTAAACGACAAATGACTTGGTTTAGAAGAATGGAAAAGAAAACGAAGATCCATTGGATTCCGGTGGAATGGGAAATGGAAAAGAAGATTGATTTTGTTAGAAAGGAAATTCAGCTCTAATTTATACTCTTTCTCCTTTCATTCGATCATTCTATACGATTATGTGGGGCCTGCACATTAAGTAGTAGGACAAAAATATCCATTTACTTTCGTCCTGGTCGTTGTATAAAAAAGAGAGTCGCTTTGTATGTAACAAAGTGACTCTCTTTTTGGTTATTTTTTCTTTTTCGGTATATAAATCGTCATATCATCATCTACCTTAATTGCCTTTTCAAAATTATTTTGTTGCTGGTAAGATGTATTGGACTGTTGTTGGTTAAAATAAGGATTATTTTGAGCTTGTTGCTGTTGCATCTTCATTAATCTCTTTCCTAAAATGCCCATTAGAAATTTAATAATGACTTTAGAGTATCTTTTAAAAAGAAATACAAATGCAGCGACAACAATTAATATTTTTATTAGCATAAGTATAATTTGTATAATTTAATTTCGTAATGTTTCTGTATTAAAGCTCCAATAATGAAAATATTGAAGACTTAAGCGTATATTTGTCTTTTTGCAAATATAAACACTTTATTATAACGGAAGATAAGGTGTGTATGTTTAATAATTGAAATTTCTTTAGGTTAAATTAATAAATGTTGGAAATCTTATATCAAGATGAACATTTTGTAGCAGTCAATAAACCCTCAGGGTTGATGGTGCACCCCTCTGAACTGACAGGACGTGAAGGAGAGTTTGCAATGTATCAATTAAGAGATCAGCTGGGGCAATATGTTTATCCTTGTCATAGATTAGATAGAGCTACCTCTGGTGTTTTGATCTTTGCATTCAGTTCAGAAATGTGTCAGCAGTTTCAGGAGTTGAACAATGAAAATGGAGAGGTGAAAAAAGAGTACCTTTCCATTGTAAGAGGACACTTGCTAGAAGGCAAGATGCTGACTAAAGACATCAAAAACAGGTACGATAAAGTATATAAATCAGCCAAAACATATATTGAACCATTGGAAAGAGTGGAGTTGCCAATTCCGGTGGGACCTTATCAAACTTCAAGATATACTTTAGTATTGTCTCGACCTTATACAGGAAAAACACATCAAATTAGACTTCATCTCCGTGGAGAAAATCACCCTATCATTGGGGATAGAAGATATGGAGATCACCGTCATAATAATATGTTTTTAGAGAAATTTCAGTTGGACCGATTATGGTTGCACGCTTGGAAATATAGTTTTGTCCATCCCCTAACACAAAAGTTGACGGAGATTAAAGCAGAATTACCAAGCGATTTTAAAGAGGTATTAACATTAATAGATATTAATTATGAGTAAGGTACTCGTTGGTGTATATAACGAATTGGAAGTGGCAAGGGTAACAGATTTTGGTTATTTCTTTGCAACGGATGATGGAGACGTTTTTATGCCCAAGCGATTAGCAAAAGAAGAGCTGAAAGTAGGAGAGACTACAACCGCTTTTATTTATACAGATCAAGATAGAAGATGGGTAGCAACGCACGAAAAACCAAAAGGGATTGTCGGTGACTTTGTTACTTTGCCTTGTAAAGATACAAACCGTATGGGTGCGTTCTTGGATTGGGGAATATCGAAAGATCTTTTTGTACCTTTTGCAGAACAAGAAGAGGCTTTAAGAAAAAAGAAGTATTATACAGTATATATTGATCTAGATAGAAAAACAGGAAGGGTTTTTGCTTCCACAAAATTATATAAATATTTATCCAGAGATACTTCATCTTTTTACACTGATCAGGAAGTTTTTTTATACATAGCTCATGAAGTAGAACTTGGGTACGAATGTATTGTCAATAAAAAATGGAGAGGTTTACTGTACAAAAATAAAGTTTTCAAAACTTTGAAAGAAGGAAGTAAAGTGAAAGGCTTTGTTTCTGCCATACGCCCTGACGGTAAGCTCGATCTAACTTTATCAAAATCTGGCTATCAATCTGATGATGTTGACAGAAAAGGAAAAGAACTAATACTTTTAATGAGAAAGAAAGGAGGTTTTATGCCTTTCAACGACAAAAGTCATCCGAAAGATATCATGCGTGAATTTCAGATGAGTAAAAAGCAGTTTAAGCAGATTTTAGGCTATTTATACAAGATTGGGGTCGTTGAATTTACAAATGAGGGGACAAAATTGGTAAATATTTAAATTTTGTAATTATTTTTAAAGAAACATTTTGAATATCAAATTAAGATGAAGTAATTGTATAATTATAACATTTCATTTTGATATGAGATGAGTACATAGTTAAAAATTGGATAACACTCTATTGAAAGTGCATTCAGAAGTCGATACACTATACCAAAAAATGCGAGGTGCGAATGGAGAAGAACTATTTGCATTTAAAGGCATAATGAATGACGATATTCTTGGAGAGATTTTAAGTAGAGTGGAAGATACGTTGTCTGAGCATGAATCATTGATGAAGCTTCAACGCCGAATTAATGTCATTGCTGTAGAAATACTTCAAAATATATTTCATCATTTTGAAGGAGTTGATTCCACTACTGTTAGTGATCCTTCCCACAATATTGTCATGTTTTTGCTGTCTAAAGGAAAAGATGCCTACTACATCATAGCAGGGAATTATGTTCCTATAGAAACCGCAGAATTTTTAAAAGAGAAAATAGATTCTATTAACAATCTATCTGTAGAAGAACTTAAGAAGCGTTACCGCAAAGTTCTCAGTAATGGTGATTTTTCAGAGCAGGGAGGAGCAGGCTTAGGGATAATTGATATTGCTCGAAAGTCAGGTCAAAAGCTTGACTATGATTTTGTCACTAAAGATAATAGAAACTCATTTTTTACAATCAAAGTAAGCGTACCCGTATAATCGCACTAGAAGATGAAAGATTTTCTTAAAAAAGATACTCCAAAGACACCTCTCATACAGATGGAATATGAGAGTGGTTATTTTTTAATATCAGGTAGATCGATTCCTGAAAATTCAATAGAGTTTTACAGACCATTATTTGAATGGTTGGATGAATATAATACTAAGCCACAAACGAAAACTCAATTCGATGTGAGGTTAGAATATTTTAATACAAGTTCTTCAAAATGTCTTGTAGAAGTTTTTAGAAAGTTAGAATTTTTAAAAGCTAGTGGGCATGACGTTGAAGTAAATTGGTATTACGAAGAAGATGATGAAGATATGCAGGAATCTGGAGAAGATTTCAAAGAAG
This sequence comes from Flammeovirga sp. SJP92, assembly GCF_001583495.1. GTDB lineage: Bacteria > Bacteroidota > Bacteroidia > Cytophagales > Flammeovirgaceae > Flammeovirga. The sequence goes on from NZ_LQAQ01000090.1 coordinate 194,076, forward strand.
TGATCAAGTTGCCGATTCACATGCATATTTTAGAAGAATAAAAAAAGGAGAGTCTTAATTGCTCTCCTTTCTTTTTTATAGAATATTTTCTTAGATCTTAGGATCGTTTTCAAACGCTGTATTAATCAAATCATCCACAAAGAACTTAGCCTTCTTAGGAAGTGAAATTACCATCTTTCCTGATTGATATAAATGCAATTGATCAAAAACCTTAGCTATCTTGTCCAATTCCTCTCTCTTGAGACTGATTTTCATTAACTGATTCTCAAAAGAAGGCTTATTTTTATAAATAGCATCCAAAAGCTCATATTGGGGATCAGTGAAAATTAAATCACCTATTGAAGATCCAATATTATCCATTTCGTTTCTTTCAATCTGATCCATCAAATAGAAAACTTCAATGTCAATCTTACCGTCTTCATTTTCCTCTTCGTCTTCAATTAAAAATTGATTTTCATAAACCAATAAGATATGAGTGATCAATTCTTGTTGACTTTCAGAGAAGTACTTCTTGATGCTTTCCCATTCAATTTCTTCCGTAAAAGCTTCTTTTAAACTATTGAGTTGCTTTTTGTTATATTTTGAATCACCAATCTTCACAAAAGTTTTGTTATTGAAGACCGCATCCAATAATTTCAATTCAGCCTTCGAGAAATTATTATCTGCAAAAATTGAATTGTCCTCATTTGTACTATTGCTTGATGATTCAATCTCAAATAACTCTTGAATACTGAAAGTGTGGAATTCATTCGGCTCTTCATCATTAAGATGAGAACATTTTTCAAGAATATTTAATATAAATTGTTCCTGATCAATGTCTAATGGAGTGTTTTCCGGATACTCTAAAGTGGTGATGATTTCACGGACATAATCCAATTGAGCAAGATTGAATGTTAAGTTTCCAACTTTTACTTCTTTCTTGTTTTTGGTTTCATCCTCATGAATGATAGACAAAAATTCAAATTCATGATCTGTAAGTGTTGTGGCAGAAGTTAAATCACTATCACCAAACTCTCTTTCAATTTCATTCATCATGAAAAGAACACTGATGTTTTTGAGAGAGTCAATCAACTCCCAGCGGTTTTCATCCTCGTATTCCCAATCGGTCTCTATTTCATCAAGTTTTTCGCTTAAAGCTTTAAAAAATGAAAGCTGTTCTGCTTTTTGGATTACTTCTTGAATAGCATTGTAAACAGGAGTTCTTTTGCCTTTGCTGAAGTCAATATTGTCAAGTATTTCTTTTACTTGGTTGATTTCGGCTGAAGTAAAAGGAGGAAATAGAGAAGAATTACTATCTTCGCTCTGATCATAAATAGATTTAAAGAATTCAAACTCATTGAGAGAAAAAATAAAATCGCTTGCTTCAGGAGTAATATTATGAGCTTCCAGATCTAGGCGGTCACTTTTTTCTAATTGGTAGATTTCTTCAATGTGCATTCTGATGAATTTTACGTTTCGTTCTTAAATACCTCCAATAATAAGGAGATAGAATTAAAATACATAGAGAAATTACAAAACAGATGTAAAAAAACGAATGTAATTTGTACTCTTACTTTCTATTTAGATGTAGTTTTTGCAGATTTGCAAAGTTAATGAATAAACTGACCTTAAAACTGTGCATAACTTCATTAAAAGTGAGGTGATTGTGATCTTTTTTATTGGACCAATAATAGAAATATACTGAAATAATAATATATGGGATTGTTTGATTTCTTTTCTAGCGACTTGGCAATTGACTTAGGTACAGCCAACACACTCGTTATTCAGAAAGACAAGGTAGTAGTAGATGAACCTTCAATCATTGCTTTAGACCGTCAGAATGGAAAAGTCATTGCTGTTGGGACCAAGGCCATGCAAATGCACGAGAAAACGCATGAAAACATCAGAACTATTCGTCCTCTTCGCGATGGTGTAATTGCTGACTTCCACGCAGCAGAGCAGATGATACGTGGTATGATCCGTATGATCAACCAAGGTAAAAAATTCTTTACGCCTTCTCACAGAATGGTGATTTGTATTCCATCTGGTATCACAGAGGTGGAAAAACGTGCCGTACGTGACTCTGCAGAGCACGCTGGAGCAAAAGAAGTATATATGATTCCTGAACCTATTGCGGCTGCAATTGGTATTGGTATTGATATCGAACAACCTGTAGGTAGCATGATCGTTGATATCGGAGGTGGTACAACGGAAATTGCTGTCATTGCACTTTCTGGTATTGTTGGTGATCAGTCTATTAGAACTGCTGGTGATGTATTCACAAGAGATATCTTGGATTACATGCGTCGTCAACACAACTTACTGATTGGCGAGCGTTCTGCTGAAAAAATTAAAGTAGAAGTAGGTTCAGCTTTAACAGAGTTGGATGAAGAAATCGAGCCATTTGAGGTAAGAGGTAGGGACCTTATGACTGGTATTCCTAAGGTGATTACGGTTACTTACTCTGAAGTAGCTTATGCCATTGATAAATCAATTTCTAAAATTGAGGAAGCTGTATTAAGAGCTTTAGAAACTGCACCACCAGAATTATCAGCAGATATTTATGATAGAGGTATTCATTTAACTGGTGGAGGTGCATTATTGAGAGGATTAGACAAACGTCTTTCTATCAAAACAAAACTTCCAGTGCACGTGGCGGATGATCCATTGAGAGCTGTAGTACGTGGAACTGGACAAGCATTGAAAAACTTAGATAGTTACAAAGCAGTATTGATGACTTAATCATTAATAGCTGATTGTAATGCCCTGAAAAAACGATACAGTTTTTTAGTGAATTAATTTTGATATAAGACTCAATAATTTAAAAATTATTGGGTCTTTTTTATAGGTAGCCTTCAGTTTTTATTTCGCTACCGCGAGTTCCTCAAATTTATTGATGCAAAATTGATTCGCTTCGCTGTCAATTTCACCTCAATAAATTTCGAGGCTTATTGTGTGACTTTTACTGTCCGATAAGTCCTTCGTTTCTTACCTCTTGTTTTATGCATCTGAATAGGAGTTCTCATATAACATGACATGTGTGGTCTTATAAAGTTATATGTTTTTATACATTCTTTTAAATAGGCTTCAAATACGATTTCATAACTGACATATTTACTTAAGTTAAAGTCATGCTTTATTGTTCTGTTAATGCGTTCTGCAATAGCATTTTTATACGGATCATAAGTTTCTGTCATACTTGTTATGATTTTCGATTTCCTAAGTAACTTCTGATAGGCTTTACTACAATATTGGACTCCTCTATCAGAATGATGTATCAATGTTTCTCCTTTATATTCACGTTGTTTTATCGCCATTTTCAAGGCTCTAATTACTCCCTCTTTATCTAAAGACCTAGATAAGTCGTAACCCATTATCTTCTTTGAATAGGCATCCGTTACTAATGCCAAATACCAAGGGTTGTCTCTTGTTCCTACATAAGTAATATCTGCTACTACAACCTGTTCAGGTCTATTTATCTCAAGACCATCTACCAAATCTGGATAAGTTTTAAATCTATGGTCTGAATCAGTTGTGACATGATAAGCTCTCTTAGCTTGTATTTCTAAGTGGTTAGCTTTCATAATTTGAAGTAGCTTATCACGACCTACACCTAAAGACTTTAATTGAGGATAGAGTAGTGAATACAGCATCCTATGCCCACTATTAGGAAGTTTTATCCTCTCGTTTTGTATTAGTGCTACTACTTGCTCAGAAATTTCCAGATCTTTCTTCTTACGATGGATGGAGCGGTAGTACACTTGACGATCTTTCCCAAGTAACTGACTTGAATATTCAATACTTATAGAATATCCATTTCTGAAATCATCAACTACTTGGGTGAAGAGTTTTTTCTTATGTCAATTTTATACTCTTTTTCGGCCAGGTCAATCATCATATCGAAAATGATGGCCTTATGATCTGCTTTCTCAGCTTCTGCTTCTAATCTATTGATTTTCTTTTTGGCGGTTTCCAATTCCAGTTTGAGCTCTAACAGTTCTTGTTCAGGTGTTTTCTTCTTCATGGTACTGACTTTATGGTTCCAGTCAAAGTTACCATATTTTTGTAACCAAACCTTTACTGTTCTATCTCCCTGTATTCCATATTTACGTGTAGCTCCTTTTAAACTTAATTGACCACTTTCAACTTCTGAGACAATTTGAAGTTTTAAGGACATTGAATAATCCTTCTGAGTTCTTTTAACATATTGACTTTTATTGTCTTCCATAATAACGATTGTTTTAGTGTATCGTTATTTTAGGACTTTACAGATTTTATAGAAGAAAAGCCCTGAAATTAAAGTTTCAGGGCTTTTTTGTTGAATGTTTTATTTGCTTTAAAATTGATACACTGTAAACTCGTTATTGTAAGTTTTAATCCTTGAAAATTCCCTTTACGAAATCTTTCGCATCTTTTACTTTCTCATTGATAGGGTCAGTATACTCTTTAAAGTCTTCTTTGAAGTCGTAAGTCTTGCCATTTTCAGTTGTGATAGGAGAGTTGTCATAATTCCCATTTAAGATATTTTCATAATCTCCACTCTGTATCCATTTCAATAATTCAGCAATACGAGTAACTGGAAAAGGGTGGGACTGAAAAATGGTATTCAAGAATTTATGTGTTTTGTTTACAAGCCCCGATTGTTGCTCATACTCTTCTGCTTGTTTGATAAACTCCCCAAGGTTCATTTCACTGATCATGCCACCACCTGCAAGTTTCATCAATAAATGAATGCAAGTTTCAGGATTTTGAGAAACCAATAATCCTGCTCTGTCTGCAGAAAGTTCGCTCTTACGTTCCCACTCTTTCAATGCCATAATTATTCCAAGGATAACAGTTTTTCCTAAAGGAATACCAAGGTCAACAACTGATACTTTCAAAAGCACACTTAATAAAGTGTGATAGAGCACATGACCAGAAACAATATGACCTAATTCATGACCAATTACCGTTAATAATTCTTCTTCATTGAGCGTTTCAACGATGCTTGAATTAAGAACAATAAAGGGATTGTCAACACCAATTGCACCTGCATTTAAAATGGGACTTTGTGAGACATAAAGTTCTGGAACTTCTTTTATATCGAGAATTTCACAAGCTTCAATCAGTAAGCGGTGAACATCTGAAAATTGATTTTCATTCACACGTACAGAAGAAGCAAGTGTCATCATTCTTAATGACTTTTCAGTGGTATTACTGATGATAAATTTAAGCAGTGTATCAAAGCCAGTCATTTTTTGTAATGCAGATAATGCCAGCTTGTCAGTCGGATGCTCCCAAGTGTTGGGATTAATGCTTGGGAACTTTTTTTTATGGATTTTTAGTGCTTCTGAGCTCATATAGATTCTTTCTTATTGCTTTTTTATTTCCAATTTATCATTAATATTTTAAAACTTTTCTATTTGAATGTGATATTTCAACCATAGGAATATAAAAAGTGTTTATAATAGGTATATTTGCTTTTTAAATAGTGTCAATAGAGATACATTTTTTCACTGTAGTAATTACTCAATTGAGAAATAACTTAAACATATTTATCATCTTCATCTCCACCCTTTTATTGGTTTCCGGCTGTGTTTCTTATAAGAAATTAGAGCAGGATAGAAGCCTTTTGGTAGATCAGAGTATTGAAGGTGCAAAAGCTGTTGATAAATCTACACTTGATTCTTACATCCGGTTAAAACCCAATCGATCTTTCCTGAAATCAGAAATCCGTTTACCGCTTTACTTCTACATGAGGGGCGAAAAATACTATAAAAGAAACTATCAAAAAGATAGTATCAAGTATGCGGATATGACGGAATATTATGACGAGGTTGTCAGAGCATTAGAAGACGAATGGAAAGAGGATGTGATCTATAATAGAACGGTATTAGACAGCCTGTATAATGAGAATGTCTATTTAGTTTATAAAGACTTAAAAAAGGCAGAGAAACAGGCCGTAAGAGATTCTGTTCGAGGTATCAGAAAGTTGAGGAAAATCAAGTCTAAATCTATTAGTAAGACAGAAAAAATTGCAGAGAGAGTGGAGAAAGGAAACTGGTGGATGAGATCGGCTGGTGAACCTCCCGCTTATTTTGATTTAGAGGAATCTCAGAACAATCAGAAATTACTAGAAAGGACACTTCATGCTAAGGGTTTTCTAAATGCTTCTGTAGATTTGGACGTAGATACGGTCATGTATAAAAATTATCCTCTGATTACTGAGAAATATATCATTAATGAAGGGGAACAATGGAAAGTGCATTCTGTAAAGTATAAAACACCGAGTTATAGTATTTACAATGAATTGTTGACTTACAGCAGAAAAAGCTTTTTAAAAGAAAATGGACCTTACTCAGAAACGAGCCTTCAGCTGGAAAGAAATAGACTTTCAAAAGTCTTAAAAAATGGCGGTTATTTTGATTTTGCATCAAATTATATTCACTATGAAGTAGATACTAATAATGTTCACGGAGAAGTGGATATTTTAATCTTAGTGGACCCTCCCAAGACGGGTGAAAGGCATACTAGATATTATATCAATGACATTACTTTTGAAACGGACCCCAATGATCCTGCACTTGCAGATACTGTAGAATATGAAGATGTAACTTATATTCAACATGCCAAAAAATACAAACCTAAAATTCTAGATGGTAAATTGGCACTCAAAGAAAGTACACCTTTCAATGAATTATTATCCAACGATACTAGGCGATTTTTAAGTCAGATGGATGCCTTTAAGTTTGTGAATATTGAGTACGTGAAAACCGGAAAAGATTCACTGAATGTATTCATTTACCCTAGTTCTTTTGATAAATATCAATATGCATTTGAAACAGGTTTAAACGTAAGCCGATCTTTACCAGGACCATTTGCCAGCGTTTCCCTCAAGTCAAGAAACATTTTCAGAGGAGCAGAATCGTTGGAATTTAGAGGCCGTTTCTCTTTAGAGGCTCAGGCCAGTGTTTCCGAAAGCAGCAATGATATTTATAATGGTACAGAATATGGATTTAGTACTATTTTAAATATTCCAAGACCATTAATTCCTTTTTATAATAAGGTTAACGAATCGTATTATATCAGAAATGCGAAAACAAAAATACTAGCGGATGTCTCTTATGTGAGCAGGCCAGAATATACCCGTTTGAATTTAAAGGGACTTTTTGGTTATGACTGGAGAAACCGTAAGGAAGATCTATTTGAGTTGTCATTAGCCGATCTGAACGTTGTAAGAACGCCATTTTTGAGCAATGATTTTAGAATTCGTTTACAACAGTTAGCAGAGCAAGGCAATACCCTTCATTATTCTTTTGATAATTCCTTTGTATCGAGTACGCACTTAAGTATGTCGCGTATGAGAGGGGATTATATGACGAGTTCTTCAAAAGCGTCTTATGTGAAGCTCTTTGGAGAAGTCGGTGGTAATATGTTGGATTTAGTAAATCAATGGACAGGCAGTGAGGCAGGTTCAATTTATGGCCTTCGTTACTACAAGTTTTTCAAATTTTATTATGACTACCGCAAAGTGACGCCTATTGGGAGTAAGAAAAAACATTTCTTTGCTTCAAGAATTCATATGGGAGTCGCTAAATCCTATGGAGAAGTTGGTGCATTGCCGTATGAAAAATATTTCTTCTCTGGTGGTGGTAACAGTAATAGAGCTTGGAGGCCAAGACGTTTGGGACCAGGATCATATACACCACCACAAAATAGTGATGGAACTTTCAACTATAGTTTTGAACAGCCGGGTGATATGATCATTGAGCTGAATGTGGAATGGAGGTACAAAATATCCAAATTATTCCAATGGGCATTTTTTATTGATGCTACCAATGTATGGTTATTAGAAGAAGACAATACTAGACCGGGGGGTGATTTTGATGTCACTCGATTCTGGAAGGAGTTTGGAATAGGAGCAGGACTTGGTGCAAGAATCGATTTCTCCTTCTTGTTGATTCGTTTAGATATTGGGACCAAGATTTATGATCCAGCTCGAAGAGAAGGAGATCGGTTTGTGGCAGGGTATGATTTTCTTGGAAAAGGAACAACGGAATTTAATATTGGTATTGGATACCCTTTCTAGCAAGCCCAAGGGTAAAAGTAAATTGTTGTTATCATTTGCCAGTTGACGAAAATTGTGGTTTACAATGCACTTAATTCTTATTTTTGTGCGAAATTTTTAAAAAGAGTAAATGTCAGAAAAGAATATTGTCCTTTTATTAGGAGCCAATCTTGGAGATAAAGAAGAAACGCTCCGTAATGCTGTAATAGAGATCAATGAAGGTGTTGGAGAGGTAGTGAGCATTTCACATTTTTATGAAACAGCGGCGTGGGGAAAAGAAGATCAACCAAGTTATTACAATCAGGTTTTAGTATGCAAGTCGTCCTTAGATCCTCAAAATCTATTGAAGACGACGCAAAATATAGAACAGAAATTAGGAAGGGTTAGAAAAGAAAAGTGGGGTGCAAGAATTATTGATGTCGATATATTGTTTATTGAAAGGGAGAAGATTTCAGAGGAAAACTTAAAAGTACCACACCCTTTTATACAAGAGAGAAGGTTCACATTAGAACCACTAAAAGAAATATTACCTCACTTTGTTCATCCGGTTTTAAATCAAACATTAAGTGATTTGCTTTTGAACTGTAAAGATCCTCTTCCAGTAAAAAAGTTGTCAATGAAATAGGTTTGTCTTTAGATAGAATAACTTATATGAGCCATAAAATCTTCATAATTTGAGGGTTTTATGGCTTAAATTTTATGTTCTTATTGCTCGTGATATATAATAACTATCCCAGCATTTGAAAGGAGTTTCGTGCACCATAGTATGGGTAGGTGATAATTCAACCTTATAAAGACTTAAGTCATGAAGGTAACACTTTAGTGTTGTTAGAGTCAATATCACTAGCCTATGATTTCAATCATGGAGCACGATATTGAAAGAAGAAAAAATTAAGAGGAGTAAAGCTCTAAAGTGAAATATCAAAAGGTTACATCAATTTTAACTGAGGATTGATCTAAATATAGGGTATTATAATGTATCAAAGTCTAACAGATTGAATACAAATAAACAGTAGAGTTACTTTTAATATTTCAATTATTTTTGGTCCTTTGTAAGACAAAAAATAAAGTAAACTAAGTACTGATCTATTCATAAAAAATTTAAGCATTATTATTCTATAAGTTCTTCTTTCATTGACTTCATGTATGTCAAGAAAGGCGATATTAAATCAAAACTATGAGATAGGTCCTTTAATCATTGCGGGTGCTATTAATGAGATAAAAATACAGGATTTTAGAAATGATGTTACTCCAGGTGAAATTAACTTTCCGATATTTTCTTTTCCAGGGCAACGGATCAAAAAGTCTCCTGAACTAAGTCCAATTCATCAAAAACTTATTTTTGATCAGATAAGTAATTACTTTAATCATTCAGGCAATGTGTTCAATATCACATGTAAAGTGGTAAGAGGGTATAAGGAGTTTTCTGCTACGGTATCACATGAAAGAGAATATGTTCATTTTGAAATACAGTTAGAATTATTTAACCTAGATGGAGAACTCCAAAAGTTATGTTCTTCCACTGCGTATTATAAGGTGACATCAATGGATGCTAAGGAGAAGTTCTCAGAGCAATTATATCAGAAAGCAAAAAATCCCAAACTTTAGTTTTTCGACTAGGGTTTGTTTTTTTATCAACCTTATTTAAGAAGGGGAGTGCGATAGAACATCTCAACAGTACTACATTAAAGTAGTATCAGTCACTAAGTCATTTATTCGAGAAAGAAACTATAAAGAGTACAAGTATCCGGTGTACCATGTTAAGGGCATCTCTTAAACATGTTCTAAAACGATGAGCAGGTGGTAGAGTCCTTTTTTCAAGACTTCAGTCTTGAAGACCTCCAAGCGAAGACATCACTTTAGTGTTGTTGGAGTTGGTATCACCAGCCCATGATTTCAATCATGGAGCACGTTAAAATTGAAATTAGTTTTTTTCTGTGTTCAGTCATATGTCCCAGCATGTACGGAAGTAAGTGTTAGCGTGTACACATCGTAGGTCCCAGCATGTACGGAAGTAAGTGCTAGCGTGTGCACATCATAGATCCTAGCATGTACGGTATGTAAGTGCTAGCGTGTGCACATCGTAGATCCTAGCATGTACGGTATGTAAGTGCTAGCGTGTGCACATCGTAGATCCTAGCATGTACGGTATGTAAGTGCTAGCGTGTACACATCGTAGGTCTTAGTATGTATGGTATATAAGTGCTAGCGTGCACACATCGTAGTTCCTAGCATGTACGGTATGTAAGTGCTAGTATGTATACCTCTGTACCTTCTTAAAAGCATTAAAAGCCCCTTTTATATCCGAATGACATAAAAAGGGGCAATTCCAAAAAACTGCATTTCAAAGACATTTTAGTTGATAATTAGCACAGTTGTCAATTTTTCAGAACGAGGTGTTTTGAGTAAAGCATTTCGATTACGTTGAGTGACTAACTCGAGTTCATAATTGACTTTACTTAATGCAGGCGTCATAAAGATAACTGCTTTATTTTCATTATTGATCAGTTGCGTTATTTTCGTACGGCTTTGATTATCAAGGTTGATAAAGAATAGTCCTGCTTCATCCTTGAATTCTTCAGAAATTTTAATTTTTATACGGTCACCATAGACGGTTATATGAGCATTGACTTCCCCCTTAAAACTGTCCATTACCTTCATTAAACAGGACATGTCTGTTCTTGACCTAGGGCTGTAACTTTAGTGTCATCAATCAAATCTCTACTATTTGAAGATAGATTAATGCTAGCATTCAGTTGATGTATTTTAGGATCGAAAACCTCATCATAAAATATACCGCTCACGCTCAGTCTTGCTTTGATGAAACATGTATTAACATTGTAGCTTGTACCAAACCTTCTCCCTTGATACGGTCTGCACGATTAAGAAATTCAATAATTGTTTCAGCTTGGTATTCCAAAACCTCTTTTTAAATTTATGAATTTAGAGAGGGTAGCTAAAAATTTGTATCTTTTTTTGTTGCTATTTCAGAAATTTATGAAGACTTTTTAGAAACAGAAATTAAGAATGGAAACACCAATTAAATTCTAACATGATGAACACTATTTTATACAAGTATCGTAGTTTAGACAACTTCAAGTTTTTAGTAGATATTTTTTTAAATAAGAGGCTTTATGCTGGGGATTATAAATCGATGAATGATCCAATGGAAGGGGTGTACCGCTTTAATAAGCATAAAGTGTCAGCTGAATTTAGAGCAACGATTCTTGGGGATAAAAGGGATCTTAGATTCTGCTCACTTTCTGCAGATGCAGATAATAAATTGCTATGGGCGCATTATGCCAATGGCCACAATGGGATTTCTATTGGGGTATTACCTCAAGATATAGATGATTCAGATATTAGAGCAATGAATTATAGTCCTGATCCTTTAAAAATTACAGAAGAGAGTGAGCATGTAGATGCCAGAAAAGTTCTAAGTTATAAAAATGAAATTTGGGTGTATGAGAATGAGGTTAGAGTGTTTACCATGCGAGACTTTGTTGAAGTGAAAATTGTAGAAGTAATATTTGGTAAAAGAGTTAGCCATAGTGATAAACAAATGCTCAAAAAACTTATCAGTACTATTGATAATCAAATAGCTTTTAGAGACGAGGATGAAAGTAAATAGTTAATACCTATTATTTTCATGAGCTCAGAAAACTTCGAAGGGTTCTTGTGATGTAAAAGAGGAGTTTTCTTTATTAAAGATAGTCTGTTTGACTAACTTTAAAGTATTCTTAACTGAAATTGATGAAGACTATTTTAGAAATAGGAATTAAGAATGAAAACACCAATTAAATTATAATATGATGAACACTACTCTATGACAAGTATTGCAGTTTATACAACTTCAAGTTTTTAGTTGATATTATTTTTAATAAGAGGCTTTATGCTGGGGATTATTAGTTATCAAAAAGCAAATAATTTTGATATAAGTACAAATTCAAAATTATCTAATACTAGTTTATTGTTTTGCGATTACTTCCTTCAAAAAACGTATTAATAGTGGTTCTATTAAAAGTTTTTTAGCGTTGTACTCACAAAAAATAAATTTGAATTAACTATGATTTATTTTTGACTTAGTACTTAAAATAGAGTAGATCCTTTAAATCTTTGAACTAGTTATTCATTGAAGTAGGTAATAAATTTAAAAATAAGCATGAATTCCCATCAGATCCTTTAAAAAAGAAAAGAGAAGATGAAGAAATTTCCTTTAAAGAATTAATTTTGCAAAAACTGTCTAAAGGTAAATCTGAATTAAAAGATTTAATATCGAATCAGTTTTATAACCAAATGTCAATTGCAGGTATTGGTATAGAAATACTAATACTTTAAAGCGATTGAAATAGAGGTGATTATAGGGAATTACATACTTTAATGGGAAGAAGAAAAAAAAATATAGTTTTAGAAAACGTCAATATCATTGATGTTGGAAGTGAAGGAAAAGCAATTGCAAAGACAGAAGACAATATGACTGTTTTTGTAACAGGTGCTGTAACAGGTGACGTTTGTGACCTTCAAGTCACTAAAAAAAGAAGAGCTTATATGGAAGCTCGTCCAATTCAATTCCATGAACTATCTGATCAAAGAATTGAGCCTTTCTGTGAGCACTTTGGTACTTGCGGAGGATGCAAGTGGCAAATGTTGGATTACAAATGGCAGTTACACTATAAGCAAAAGCAAGTAGTGGATCAATTGTCAAGAATTGGAAAAGTGGAACTTCCTGAAATTACGCCAATTTTTGCTTCTGAAGAAACTTTTGAATACCGTAACAAAATGGAATTTACCTTTACGGGTAACCGTTGGTTGACAAAAGAGGAAATGGAATCCAATACTGAAGGAATTGAAAAAAGAGGCGTAGGACTTCACTTGCCAGGGATGTGGAACAAGATTCTACACCTAAACAATTGCTACCTTCAAAATAAACCATCTGATGATATTAGAAAATCGGTGTATGATTTTATCGTGAAGAATGATTACACTGTTTATGATCAGAAAGAAGAGGACGGTTTCTTAAGAAATATGGTGATCAGAACGTCTTCAACAGGAGATATTATGGTGATGTTATTGTTCTTCAAAGATGATGAAGAAAAACGTAATGCCCTTTTAGACCATATCAAAGAACAGTTCCCGGAAATCACATCATTACTTTATGTGATTAATGGTAAGAGGAATGATAGCTACCATGATCTAGATGTAATCACTTACCATGGTTTACCTTACATTGAGGAAGAAATGGAAGGCTTGCGTTTTAGAGTAGGACCAAAGTCATTCTACCAAACGAACTCAAAACAAGCTTACAATTTATATAAAGTTGCCCGTGATTTTGCAGAGCTGACTGGTGAGGAAAAAGTATATGACCTTTATACAGGTACAGGTACTATTGCTCAGTTTGTTTCTAAAAAAGCAAAAGAGGTAATTGGTATTGAGTATGTGAAGGATGCTATTAAGGATGCGAAAGTCAATACGGACTTGAACGGTATTGAAAACTGTAAGTTCTTTGCTGGTGATATGAAAGATATTTTGGTGCCTTCTTTCATTAAGAAGCATGGTGAACCTGATGTCATCATCACTGACCCGCCAAGAGCTGGTATGGATGAGAAGGTAGTAGCTCAAATCTTAAAGGTGGCTCCAAAACGTATCGTTTATATTAGTTGTAACCCAGCAACGCAAGCGAGAGATTTGGCATTATTAGATGAAAAGTATAAAGTGACTAAGGTAATGCCGGTAGATATGTTCCCGCATACTTATCATGTTGAGAACGTTGTCGCTTTAGAATTAAAATAAATAAGGAAGAGAAGTTTGAAAAAAGCTTCTCTTTTTTGTTTTTAATAAAAATTAAAAGACTTTATTACTAAATTTGAATCAGAATCAAGGAATAGGTGTAAGATATGTAATACATCTTAAATTTTGGTTTGATTTAGTAGATTTTTTACGTAAATTTACGTAGTAATACTTAAGAGAGCATTCAAACAAACTTCAATTTAAGAATTGAGTCAATTATGAATTGATTTGATGTTGGTTCTCTATAAATGAATATTGCTTCAAAATTGTAATAATTTATTAATGCAATTTTAGGGTAAATTCTAAAATTAGAATAGGATATTAAGTGGTATGATATCTTAATATACTCGGTTGGTGGATAAAATATTAAATTTTATTTGTATTTTTGCACTGCGAAATCGCAGATAAATATATTTATCTATCGAATAATCAGTAATATACATATTTTACTAATTTACATAAAACAAACTTATAAACTACCTTTTACACCACAAAGAGAATTTTTATGAGCAGATATAACGAATACCTCAAGGAAATTGAAGAGAGAAAAGCACAAGGACTTCACCCGAAACCGATCGATGATGCAGAGTTGCTTTCTGAAGTAATTGAACAAATCAAAGATACTGGAAACGAACACCGTGAAGGTTCTCTTAACTTTTTTATTTACAACACATTACCTGGTACTACGAGTGCGGCAGGTGTAAAAGCGAAGTTTTTAAAAGAGATTATTCTTGGAGAAGCAACTGTAGCTGAAATTTCTTCTGAGTTTGCATTTGAGCAATTGTCACACATGAAAGGTGGTCCTTCTATTGAAGTACTTTTAGACCTTGCTTTAGGTGCTGATGCTAAGATTGCTGAAGAAGCTTCAAAAGTATTGAAAACACAAGTTTTCTTATATGAAGCGGATATGGAGCGTTTAGAGGTTGCTTTCAAAGAGGGTAACGCTATCGCAAAAGATATCTTAGAAAGCTATGCTAATGCTGAATTCTTCACAAAACTTCCTGAAGTGGATGAAGAAATCAAAATCGTAACGTTTATTGCAGGAACAGGTGATATCTCTACAGATTTACTTTCTCCTGGTGCTGACGCTCACTCTAGATCAGACCGTGAATTACACGGACAATGTATCTTCGAACACAACAAAGAGCAACAAGCGGCACTTTCAGCATTAAAAGAGCAACACCCTGACAAGCGTGTGATGTTAATTGCTGAGAAAGGTACAATGGGTGTAGGTTCTTCAAGAATGTCAGGTGTAAACAACGTGGCATTATGGACAGGTATTCCTGGTAGCCCATATGTTCCATTTGTCAACATCGCTCCAATTATTGCTGGTACAAACGGTATTTCACCAATCTTCTTAACTACAGTAGGAGTAACAGGTGGTATTGGTATTGACCTTCAAAACTGGGTGAAGAAAAAAGATGCTGATGGTAATACAGTATTAGACGCTGAAGGCGAGCCAGTTTTAGAGCAGGCTTACTCAGTAGAAACTGGTACGGTGCTAACAATCAACACTAAGACTAAAAAATTATACAACGGTGATCAAGAATTAATCGACATCTCAGCTTCATTAACTCCACAAAAAGTAGAGTTTATCAAAGCAGGTGGTTCTTATGCAGTTGTATTTGGTAAGAAATTACAATCTTTCGCAGCTAAAACATTAGGAGTTGAGGCTCCAGTAGTATTTGCTCCATCTAAAGAAATCTCTGTTGATGGTCAAGGTTTAACAGCTGTTGAAAAGATCTTTAATAAAAATGCAGTAGGAACTACTCCAGGTGTTACTTTACACTCAGGTTCAGATGTTCGTGTAGAAGTGAACATCGTTGGTTCTCAAGATACTACTGGTTTGATGACTTCTCAAGAATTAGAGTCAATGGCTGCTACAGTTATTTCTCCAATCGTTGACGGTGCTTATCAATCAGGTTGTCATACTGCCTCTGTTTGGGATAAGAAAGCACAAGCAAACATTCCTAAGTTGATGAAATTCATGAACGACTTCGGTTTGATTACTGCTCGTGACCCTAAGCATGTTTACCACTCAATGACAGACGTTATTCATAAAGTATTGAATGACATTACTGTTTCTGATTGGGATATCATCATCGGTGGTGACTCACATACAAGAATGTCAAAAGGTGTTGCATTTGGTGCCGATTCAGGTACAGTAGCATTAGCTTTGGCAACAGGTGAGGCAACTATGCCAATTCCTGAGTCTGTAAAGGTGACTTTCAAAGGTGAAATGAAGCCTTACATGGACTTCCGTGATGTGGTTCACGCTACACAACAACAAATGTTGAAGCAATTTGGTGGTGATAACGTATTCCAAGGTAGAGTAATTGAAGTGCACATTGGTACTTTGACAGCTGACCAAGCGTTTACTTTCACGGATTGGACTGCAGAGATGAAAGCGAAAGCGTCTATCTGTATTTCAGAAGATGAGACATTAGTAGAATCATTGGAGATTGCGAAGTCTAGAATCCAGATCATGATTGAGAAGGGTATGGACAACGAAAAAGGAGTGCTTCAAGGATTGATCGATAAGGCGAATAAGAGAATTGAGGAAGTGAAGACAGGTGTTAAACCTCCATTGACTCCAGATGCTGACGCGAAGTACTTTGCTGAAGTTGAAGTGAACCTTGATGAGATTGATGAGCCAATGATCGCTGATCCTGATGTATACAACGAGGACGTATCGAAGCGTTACACGCACGATACAATCAGACCTCTTTCTTACTACGGTGGAGACAGACAAGTAGACTTAGGTTTCGTAGGTTCTTGTATGGTTCACAAAGGTGATATGAAGATCCTTGCTCAAATGTTGAAAAATATTGAAGAGTTACACGGTAAAGTTGAATTCAAAGCTCCTCTAGTAGTAGCTCCTCCTACATACAACATTGTAGATGAGTTAAAAGCTGAAGGAGACTGGGAAGTACTTCAAAAGTACTCTGGTTTTGAATTTGATGATGATGCTCCAAAAGGTGCTGCTCGTACGAAGTATGAGAACATGCTTTACTTAGAGCGTCCTGGATGTAACCTTTGTATGGGTAACCAAGAGAAAGCGGAGCCAGGTGATACAGTAATGGCGACTTCAACTCGTTTATTCCAAGGTAGAGTTGTAAAAGATTCTTCTGAGAAGAAAGGGGAGTCATTATTATCTTCTACTCCAGTGGTAGTACTTTCAACTATTTTAGGTAGAACTCCTGATTTAGCCGAGTACCAAGCAGCAGTAAAAGGTATCAACTTAACGAAGTTCAAGCCATCATCTAAGTTGTTAACTTCTTAATTCTATTGAATTAAATTTAATTTGTAATCAGAATTAATGATTGCATATTTATATAAGTCCCGGTAGAAAGATTATTTCTTTTTGTCGGGATTTTTTTGTTTGAACTTTAGTAGCGAGTTTAAAATCATTGAGGCGAAAGGAATTTAGCTTTTGACTTCAAAGCCTAGATTTTTTGCTTCGTTTTTCATCAATGGAAAAATGAAGAAGAAAGAAGCTTGTAAGTAGATCATGAAAAGCTTGTAAAATATTGATTGAAAGTTGACAATAATTTAGTTTATATTGTATTAATTGATTTAATATACTTGAAACGTAAACTATTATAAATACACTTTTTTAGACTAAAATGAGAAAACTATTATTTTTTGTATCACTTTTATTGCCATCTATTGTATTTGCACAAGAACATTTGGAGGATGTTACACAAACCGTGGCATCAAATGCATTACTAATTGATCAGTTTACCCTACTGACGCCTATGAGCATTAATCCTTATACATCAATTTTTGTAACAGCCCTTTTTTCAAAAATGGGTTACCATAATGACTTTGTAGCCACAAACCCCTTTTTTGATAACTGGGTTATTCTTATCACATTTGGTATCTTATTTTTATTTACGTCTATCATGAGACCTTCCCTTGGTTCAAATCAAATTACAGGTATTCTTGTAAAAGTAGACGAGTATTTAGAAAGTAAAGCTGCTATTGTTATTAATATCTTAGTGATACTATTCCCAGTCTTATTAAGTGATGTTCCAGGAACTGAGGAAGTAGTATTCCGAGCTAGCTTCCTAACAGTGAGTCTTAAAACATTGATGGTTGTAATTGTATCCACTTATGCGTTAACTGTACTTATGACTATCCGCTTTTTTGTGGACACATTAATTTATTTGTCACCGATCCCTTTAGTAGATACTGGGTTGCAAATCTTTAAAATTATATTGTCTGTAGTACTTGTTGTTATCGGAATTGTGAGTCCAACATTTTCATTTGTTATTCTTCTCTTGATGCTTTTAGTATCACTTTTTTTCTACAAAAAGGCTAAAATTCAGCTGAATAAAATGAAATACTTTTTAATTCTTCCAGTGATTAATTTATTCATCAAGAAAAGTATTAAGGATAAAAACATCAATGATCTGTCATTGCCTGTATTTTTAGGAAAACAAACTTCTAAGTTCTCAAAAGGTAAAATTGTCAGGTTAGAAAAGGAAAATGATGTATTCTACCTTGTGAAAGAACGATTTATTTTACCTAAAGTGAAAGAGAAAATTCTTCTAGAAGATTTCACTTTGATACAAAACAGATTTGATATTGCTTTAACGGATCAAGAGAAGACCTTTGAAATATTTATAAATAGGTCTTATCATTCATTGGTAGAGGAGATTTCAGTGGCATTAAATGTACCTGTAATTCAGGAAGAAGAAATCAACGAAGTAAGCGGGAATAGCTTATTGAAAAAAGTAAAAAGCTTATTTAGTAAAAAAGACTTATCTCAAATGAAGTCAATGGCTTAGATAAGTACCAAATCAAAATTATCTGTGATCTAGCCAGTGCAGCGGGCTTTCTACCTAATTTGTTTATAGCACCTCCCTGGCCTTGAAGGGAAAAGCGTTAAGAATTTCATGTATTGAGCCGTTAAAAATGATTTTCTTGTTTGAGCAAAGCGAGTTTAAAATCATTGAGGCGAGTGGAATGAAATTTAGCTTTTGAATTCAAAGCCTTGAATTTTTTGCTTCGTTTTTGTTTCAAGACAAAATGAAGAAGAAAGAAGCTTGGAAGTAGAACATAGAAAACTTGTAGGAATACCAATTGTTAGCGTTTTAAATAGATGAAAAAATCTCGATGAATCAATGTGTATCATAATTCATCGAGATTTTTTTCAATAAAACATTGTGAGGATTAATATTTGTCTGAGAGTAAACGAGTTATTCTCCTTGACCTAAAGAGAACCCTCTTACATCATCAAATTCATAAAGATTTTCCGTTTTAATAACGTCATAACCCATGTGATGTAAAATGGATTGGAGTGCTAAAATATGCTCAAAATCAATGAGCTTATAATCTGGTTCATCTTTATTGATTTTGGCGTTGGTACTTACAAATCTACATCTCCAATGGTCTGTACAATAGGTCTCACTAAGTCCTTCAGGATACACTTTTACACCTCTATTTGTGATCATTTTAAGTTTTAATTGATAAATATTTAGTTTGGAAAGTGCAAAACCAAGTTTGTTTGGGTCGTCTTCTTTCCAGTCAAGAAAAACATCAACTCCAACCAATTCTTTGTGCTGCTCTTTTCTGCTATAATCTGGAATTTGAATGCTATCTTCTCCACTTTTTATATGGCTTGCCTTTAAAAGATTGGGTGTGCGACCCAGGTTAGAGATAATGATATTTGAAAACTCTTCTGTCCCTACTTTTTTTCTACTGACGCCTTCTCTATAAATATCTGCGGTATGATAACCTTGCTCAATGGTACATAACCAAGCATTTTTGATTTTATCTCCAATCTCAGGTTGTCCAATATGTGCCAGCATTGAGATCGCTGCATTTAAAAGCCCTGAAGGATTTGCCCTATTTTGCCCTGCAATATCAGGGGCAGAACCGTGGATGGCTTCAAACATGGCGACTTCTTTTCCGATATTAGAAGAACCACACATTCCTACTGAGCCTCCAATTTCAGCTGCGATGTCTGAAATAATATCACCATATAAGTTTGAGGTGACAATGACATCATAGTCTTCAGGTTGGGCGGCAAGTTTCGCTGATCCTATATCAATAATTTGGACATCATTTTCTATTTCAGGGTATTCAAGAGCTATTTCATCAAAAACTTTATGAAATAAACCATCTGTGATTTTCATGATGTTGTCTTTTACCATGCAGGTAACCTTTCTTCGATGATAGACTTTGGCATATTCAAAGGCATATCTTATAATTCTCTCACAGCCTGGTCTTGTGATTAGTTTCAGACATTGATACACATCTTGTGTCTGTCTATGTTCAATTCCAGCGTATAAATCTTCCTCATTTTCTCTGATGATGACTACATCCATATTGGGGAAATGAGTAGGAATGAATGGAGAGTAAGCTTCTACGGGCCTTACATTGGCAAATAATCCCAGAGTTTTTCTTAATGTCACATTAAGGCTTTTATATCCTTTTCCTTGAGGTGTTGTAATAGGTGCCTTTAAAATTACTTTATTCTTTTTGATGATGTCCCAGGCGTCGTCATCTATTCCTGCTGTTTTGCCAGAAAGATAGGCTTTCTCACCAAGTTCAATAAATTCGGGCTCAATTTCAGCTCCAGCTTTTTCTAGTATTCTTAAGGAAGCCTTCATGATTTCTGGTCCGATACCATCACCAGAGGCAACAGCTATCTTAACAGGGGTCTTGATTTTCTTTTCTTCTTTTTTACTTATTAATTCTAAAGTGCTCATGTGCAATAGGTTTTAATGGTTACATGACAAATATGAAGAATTTTAATCATAAGTTTTTATTTATACTTTTTATGATAAGCATAATATATTTTTATTTATATAAATTTAAATCAAAAAAAACCGCCTTCATTTATCATGAAGACGGCTCTGAAAAGGAGTGTGTATTATTTTAGAAACTTAGCTTTAAGCCCATGCTATAAGTGGTTCCGAGTCCATAGTAAACTTCTGCTGTTTGCATACTATGATCAAATCCATCTGTTGCATCTGAAATATATTTTTCACCAAAAATATTATCCACATTGGCGGTGAAAAGTGTATTTACATTACCGATATCGAATCTGTAACTTAGGTTTAAGTCAACAATGTTATAATCTGGAATTTTCCATGAGTCACTTTTATCATCTTGATTGCCTCTTCTTGTAGGATCAAAGTCTGAATAGTTATTGCCAAAGTAGTTATAGTCAACCCCTAATTTAAAGCCAGTAAGGAATTCATAAGATAAACCTACTGCAGCGGTGGTTTGTGCTGCATTACCTACTTTCAAACCAGCAATATATACGTTTACAGTATCTACTGGATTCTGGTTTTCATCAAATATAACAACACCTTCAACATCATTGTCCCATGTCCAATCTCCGATGGATGCCATTGCAGTAATGGTTAGCTTTTGGGTAGGCTGAAAACGTGCGTCAAACTCAAAACCCATGTGAGTGGCATTTACCCCTAGAAGGTTCGCGAAACTATCATTTTGTTGGCCGTTGTCGGGATCAGCAGGAATGGTTCGAGTAAAGGCACGATCCATCCATTTTGTATAATAGAAGTTGCCATTCAAGGCCCATTTAGAATGTCTATATCCATAACCAACTTCTACAGAGTAGATCTTCTCATTAACCGCATCTTTATTACCTTCATTTCTAAAGTTAGGAAATACAGTTCTGAAGAAAGGAGCTCTTGAAAGATATCCCGTATTTAAAAAGACATTGTTATGTTCGTCGATATTGTAGTTCAAACCCCCTTTAATACTATAACCTAAGAAATTGAAACTGTCTGATTTTTGATTTTCAGGAGTGTAATTAAAGTAATCATATCTATAGTAAGTGGTATTAGAAAGTGCTGCTGAAACAAAAGCAGCAAGATTGTCATTGGAATATTCTAATTGTGCAAAACCACCGACCCAATATACTTCACCATCATTATTATAACCTACTTTCTGTCCCTCAACGGCTTGCTTATTAGGTTCGTTAATGTCATTATCGGAAGCAAAGAAACTACCACCTAGAAGGTCTACAACTTCTTGATAATGTAGTCCTTTGTAATATCTAAAGTCTACACCACCTAAGAAAGTTAAACGATCGGAGAGTTGGTTGTCATATACAGAAAGGATTCCATACCAGTTGTGATTATTGACCGATGCTCTTAAAATAGTTTCAGAACCTGTTCCATTTAATGTGTCACCAGCTACGTTTTCAGCTCTGATTCTTTCCCAGTCAAGTAAACCATCGTTTCTTCTGTAATTGTCATCAAAAACTTTACCTGCACCGAGTGTTCCTGTTCCTCCACCTCGGCCAATGGAAACATAAGCTGAAGTAGATAAATTAGAATGGTCATTGATGGTCCAGTAGTGGTTTAATGATATTTGAGGTTTATGGTAATAATTAGTATTTAGATTATACGTTTGTCCATCTAAGTAACCCCAGTCAGGATTGGCTTGGATACCATAATCATCATAAAAATCTATCGTTTTTCTTGTTCTACGTTGTCCGTGTGATTGAGGTGCTCCAAATGCAGTAAATGAAAGTAAGTGATTGGAATTGATTTCCTTTGAAACGTTTAAGAAGTAGGAGTAACCCTCAAATTGAGTGGCATCTACCCATCCAAGGCCAGTAGTTCTTGATCCCGAGAATGTAACAGCCCACCCATTGTTCATCTTACCAGTTGAGAGTGTTAGACCAATTTTTTCTCTTCCATTATTACCCACTCCATAGTAAATATTTCCACCTTTTTCTGCATCGGTAGTTTTAGTAAGAATATTAATAGTACCACCAATGGAAGGGACGGCTACTTTTGAAGCCCCAAGACCTCTTTGCACTTGCATAGATCTTGTTACATCCGAAAGTCCGGCCCAGTTGGACCAATAGACATTGCCATTTTCCATGTCATTTACAGGAACGCCGTTGATCAATACTGCTACATTGACATCACTGAATCCCCTAAGGTTGATTCGTGAATCTCCAAAACCACCACCTTGTTTGGTAGCATAAACACCTGGTGTAGATTTTAAAATTTCGGGGAATTCTTTTGTGCCAAGCTTTTCTTCAATAGCTTCAGACTTTACAGTTGAAACCGCCACAGGAGTTTTACGGTCAATGGCAACGGAAGCAATGACTTCTACCTCTGCCAAACCTATTGCATCTGAACCCATGTATTGAGTCCCTAAGTCTTTTTCACCTCCATTTAAAGTAACTTTTTGCTCGACAGACTGTAAGCCGACAAAAGATATAATTAATGTTACATCACCTGTTTTTGAAGTTTTGAGGGAGAAATTACCATCGAAATCTGATGTAGTACCAATTGTTGTGCCTTTAATTACTATCGATGCACCAATTACAGGCTGGTCAACATCTTGTTCAATAACAGTTCCTTTAATAACAGTGGTAACTTCTTGGGCATAAAGCGAAAGACTTGCTATTATGGAAAGAAGCAGCAATGTAGCCTTTTTCATATGAAATAGTTAATTAAGAATTGAAGAGTAATTTTAATAGTTAATTTCTGAAAATTTCCTCTTTGAAAATTTTAACCTAATATAAATATTAAAAAGTAGTTCTTTGTTAGGAGGGTGTATTGTTTGCGGAATAATAAAACGATAACATGATATAGTTACATGTTGGCTGAGATTTTTACTATAATAATTGGTATGTAATGTAAGTAATTGATAATAAAGAAGGTAAAACAGGGGAGTAGTGTCAATTTAAAAAAGTTCTTCAGATGTAACTTTCATTGAGAAATACTTTTAATTAGTCACTTAACATTGATAATGTAAAAATGTGTATTCCTTAGTATCCTTATTAAATGGAACAAAAAAATCCCTGGAACTTCAATTTCAAATTCATGAAAAAGATTTTCCAGGGATTTAGAGCTTGTTTGGAACATGCTCTTGTATATCTATACTATAATCAGATTATTGGCGTACCCAAGTCTCTGAAGCTGCATCATAGATGAAGTTTCTAGATACAGTGTTAGTACCATTGTCATAATACTGGTAGAATACACTTACTTCTTGATCGGCAACATTAATGTCCTCATAGTTCTCTTTCAAGATATGATTAATTTTTGCATCAATCACGTTTTCAACAGCTGTACCTTCAGGGTATTCGCCTTCTACGTTATCATAGTAACCGAAGTTGTTGTATTTGTCATCACCAGTTAACTTGTAATCTTCCGTTTCAAGTTCAATAACGATAGCTTGTGATAAAACCCAAGTTGTTTCAGCATGCTTATACTTGAATTTGTCCATATTAGAAATTTCTTCTGCATAAGGAGCAACTTGCTTCCACATGCTATTCATAAATGTATACTCTACAATATGCTCGTTAGTACTACCGCTGTAGTAGTCATATTTGATTCTTAAATTATCACCTTCTTGAGCGTAAGGATATTTGTTAGTTAAGAATCTCGGTAGGTAATTCTCCTGAGGTGTTGAGCTTGAGAAGTTAGGGTATTTGAAACCAAAACTATCATAATCAGCTTGTTCTAAAATGTAATAGTCTTGTGTTAAATCTTCTTCTGCAATCATTTTCCAAACTTGTGCTTCCTCATTCTCGAAGAAGTTAGTGTGCTCTGTGATATCACCTCCAATTTCACCTACTTTATAAACAGCTGCACTTTGTGTGTCTTTTACTTGATCAGGATACTTAGTATTAAAGATAGTTGTAACTTTTGCTTCAATATCATCAGCAGGTAAGAAGTGATAAGCACAACCTTTTAAAGTATCTGCTTTGAACACTAGTGTATCTGTATAAGATTTACCGTCATACACATCAAAGATTACAGCAGTAGATTTTGTTCTGTCAGCTTTACGTTGTGTCACAAGAACATCACTGATCATCGCTTCAATTCTGCTTGAATAAGTGTAACCTTGGTAAGAGCCTTCATCAAAATCATCATCGCTGAAGTTGGGATATCTAAAACCTAAGTAATCATAATCAGCTTGTTCTAATATGATTTCTACATCAGCATCTTCAAATTTCAAAGTGTCGATTAACCAACCTTCACCTTCTTTACAAAACTCATTACCTGCAATTTCATAATCTGAATCAGTAAAGAAGCTTTTTGGTGTCATGTTTTTTGCTTCAACTGTGTAAGACACCTCTACCACTCTACCATCTGTATGACTATTTGCTTGATAGTTCTCATCAAGATATGAAGGGATAAATGCTTGAGCTTCTTTCATACTGAAGAATACTTGATCATCAGCAGAGATTTCAATAGAAGCAGGGATAGCATCGTTGTCTCTTTGATCACGAAGATCATCTTGAACTGAGTCATGTAAATCCTTGTAAGGGTCACATGAATAAAGACCAGCAGCAACGGCTAAAATATATAATATTGATTTTTTCATTTTTCTAATTAATTGGCGTGTTGATTAGAATTTAAGTTTCATACCCATATTCCAAGTTCTACCTGAACCATAGAACACTTGTGCAGTTTGAGCAGTGTGATCAGAACCATCACGAGCATCAGATACATATTCAACATTCAATAAGTTGTCTACGTTACCGTAGATTGTAGAGTTGAAGCTTCCGATTTTGAAGTTATATCTAACGTTTACGTCAACAATGTTGAAGTCTTTCATCTTCCAAGCTTCGCTTCTGTCTTCAGAGTCATTACGACGAGTAGGATCAAACTCAGCGTAGTTGTCACCAAAGAAGTTGTAGTCAGCTCCGATTTTCAAACCTTTCACTAATTCGTAGTCTAAGCCAAGAGCAGCTGTAGTTTGAGCGGCGTTACCAACGTGTAAATCTTTGATAAATACATTTACTGTTTCAACAACTTGATTGTTTTGGTCATAAATTGGAATATCCACTAAGTCATTATCCCATCTCCAATCACCAATTGATAGCATACCAGTAAATGATAATTTGTGGTTTACTTTATATCTAGCATCAAACTCAATACCTTGGTGAGTTGCATTTACACCTAATAAGTTGGCCGTGAATTCTTGGTTTACGCTTCTTGTGAATGATCTATCTTTCCATTGTGTATGGTAAACGTTTACGTTTGCATTGAACTTAGCAGAACGGTAACCGTAACCTAATTCGAATGATAAGATTTTTTCATTTTCAGCTTCTTTGTTACCGTCGTTTGTGTAGTTAGGGAATACAGAACGGAAGAATGGAGCTCTTGAAATGTAACCTGTATTGAAGAATACATTGTGGTTGTCAGTCAAGTTGTAGTTTACACCACCTTTAACATTGAAACCTAAGAAGTCATAGTTGTCAGACTTTTGTTGGTCTGGCGTATAGTTGAAGTAGTCGTAACGGATGTATGTAGTGTTTGAAACTGAACCTGAAACGAATGCAGATAAACGATCTTTAGAGTATTCTAACTGACCAAATGCACCTAACCAGTATACTTCTCCATCATTATGATAAGCAACTTTATCACCAACAACTGCTTTTTTGTTAGGGTTGTTTACATCGTTAGTTTCTAAGAAGAAATTACCTCCTAATAGATCTTCAGCTTGACGGTAGTGCTCACCTAAGTAATAACGAACGTCTAAACCTCCCATAAATGTAAGGGCATCAGTAAGTTTGTTGTCATAAACTGATAGTGCACCAAACCAAGTGTGGTTGTTAACAGATGATCTAAGAATAGTTTCAGCACCTTCGCCATTTTCAGCTAAAGCAATGTTTTCATCTCTAATTCTTTCAAAATCGATCAAACCAGCAGAAGTTCTGTATGCTTCAGTATCTTTTGAAGTACCAAGGAAACCAGTACCGCCACCGTTACCGATAGATACATAAGCTGAAGTTGAAAGGTTAGATTTTTCATTAATTGTCCAATAGTGGTTTAATGAAATTTGAGGTTTATGATAGAAGTTTGTATTCAAGTTATACTGTTGACCATCTAAGTAACCCCAATCTGAGTTGTAAGTGATACCACCATATTTTTGGTAATATTCAATTTCTCTGTAAGTTCTTCTTTGACCGTGAGTTTGAGGAGCACCAAATGCTGTGAAAGATAGCATGTGGCTTTTGTTGATTTCTTTAGAAACGTTTAAGAAGTAAGAATATCCTTCGAAATCTGTTGCATCAACAAAACCTTGTCCTTTTGTTCTTGATCCTGCAAAAGTTACGGCAAAACCATTATCCATTTTACCTGTAGATAATGTTACTCCAATTTTTTCTCTACCATTGTTACCAATACCGTAGAAGATGTTACCACCTTTCTCTGCGTCAGTAGTTTTAGTAAGAATGTTGATAGTACCACCAATAGAAGGTACAGCAACTTTAGAAGCACCTAAACCTCTTTGTACTTGCATTGATCTAGTTACGTCAGATAAACCTGCCCAGTTTGACCAATATACAGTACCACTTTCCATATCGTTAACAGGAACACCATTGATCATTACGGCAATGTTTGCAGAACTAAAACCACGAAGGTTAATTCTTGAATCACCGTATCCACCACCTTGTTTTGTAGCATAAACACCAGGTGTAGATTTTAAGATCTCAGGAAATTCTTTTGTTCCTAATTTTGTCTCTATTGATTCGGGATTGATTGTTGATACCGCAACAGGAGTTTTACGATCGATAGCAACTGAAGCAATCACCTCTACTTCTGCTAATCCAATAGCATCAGATTTTAAATTTAAGTTACCGAAGTCAATTGTAGTACCATTAAGGGTAACTTCTTTTTCGATTGAAGTGAAGCCAACAAATGAAATTACAACTGTTTGGGTTCCACTTTTTGAAGTTTTTAATTTAAACTCTCCATCGAAATCAGAGATTGTACCAGTAGTTGTTCCTTTTAGTACAATTGAAGCACCGATAACAGCATCACCAGTAGCTTCGTCGATAACTTTACCTTCAATAGTTGTTGAAACCTCTTGTGCGAAAAGAGATAATGAAACTATGAATGATAGAAGTAACATAAACGACTTTTTCATAAAAGAATAAGTTTGTTTAATTAGATAAATAAATTTGAATTAGATTTCGTGGGCAAAGCTATGTTATATTTTCACAATAATTACCATAATTAATACAACTTATTCTATGATTAATTACATAGTGTTGATAATGAGGTAGTTATAACTACTAAACAAACGTTAATTCATGTGTGCGTAACATTGAAATTTTAGTAAATTAATATAATTTAATTCAAATGTCATCTGATTAATTCTATTTATAGGAGTTTTTACGAAATAATATTCTGCAGAATGGTTAATTATAATGTTAAATCATTATTTATTAACATAATGAGTAAATATTCATTTAAAAACTATTAAAAGTCGCTTTTTTACAGAGGGAAAGTATTTGTAATTACCTCGATTTTAACACTCAATTGTACTTGATTTATTTGTAATAGTTTGAATTTGAGGGAAATATATAATGTATTACTTGTTTTCTTTGATAAGAAACTCTTAAAGCAGTTTTTAAATACAATAAATCATAGTGAAATCAATCATTTGGATTATTTGAAGATAAATAAATTGGTTTTTTCTATAAATGTTACTAAGTGTATGATAAAAATATGATTATGGAGTCTTTTAATGTTCGTTGTTAAACAACTGTAAAAACTATACTGTGTTATCTTCTAGAGTTTTTAATTTGATGTTAACAGTGGAAATAAACGTTTCTGTTTGGAGGTGAAAAATATTTGGGCAAAAAATAACCCTCCCAGTTACCGTCGTAACTAGGAGGGACCTATAGCTTATAAAAGACTAATAATTAAGAGATCTTAATTATTTGTTGTCTTTCATTTGACTTTTCAAGTTTGCAAGAGCATCTAAATCACCTAATGAAGTAGTTGCCTCTTCGTTTGAAGCTGCAGCAGGCTTAGCACCTTTTTTAGCAGCACCACCTTTCTTAGGAGCGGCAGTGTTAGCAGCAGATTCGTTGTAAACGTGAACGTGAGAAAGGATGATCTTCTTGTCCTCTTTAGAGAATTCTAAAACTTTGAAGTCTAATGACTCACCAGTTTCAGGATTAGATCCGTCCTCTTTCTTAAGGTTCTTAGAGATTGAGAATCCTTCGATACCGTAAGGTAACTCGATCACACCACCTTTATCTGACTTAGAGATAATAGTACCTTTATGTACAGAATCAGGAGTAAATACTGTTTCGAAGTGTTCCCAAGGGTTCTCTTCTAACTGCTTGTGACCTAACGCTAAACGACGCTCTTCAGGGTTGATTTCAAGAACAACAACATCTAATTTTTCACCTTGTTTGATGAATTCAGATGGGTGCTTGATTTTCTTAGTCCATGAAAGGTCAGAAACGTGTACTAAACCGTCGATACCTTCTTCTAACTCAAGGAATAAACCGAAGTTAGTTAAGTTACGAACAACACCTGAGTGCTTAGTACCTACAGCATACTTCTCTAAAAGATCTTTCTTAGTCCAAGGATCTTCAGTTAATTGCTTGATACCTAATGACATCTTACGCTCGTCACGATCGATAGTTAATACAACTGCTTCGATTTCGTCACCAACTTTGATGAAGTCTTGAGGGTTACGTAAGTGTTGTGACCATGACATTTCAGAAACGTGGATCAGACCTTCAACGCCTGGCATGATTTCTAAGAACGCACCGTAATCAGCAACGTTTACGATTTTACCTTTAACTTTAGCTCCAACTTCAACATCAGCACCAAGAGAATCCCAAGGGTGTGAAGTAAGTTGTTTCATACCTAATGAGATACGCTTCTTATCATCATCAAAGTCAAGTACAACAACGTTAACTTTTTGGTCAAGCTGCAATACTTCCTCTGGATGAGAGATACGTCCCCAAGAGATGTCTGTAATGTGAAGAAGACCATCTACACCACCTAAATCGATGAATACACCGAAGTTTGTCATGTTTTTGATCACACCTTCCAAGATTTGACCTCTTTCTAGGTTGTTCAAGATGCGTTGCTTTTGCTCCTCCAAATCCTTCTCGATAAGGATCTTATGAGAAACTACAACGTTATCGTTAGCGTAGTTAATTTTAACTACTTTCAATTCCATCTTCTTACCTACAAATACGTCGAAGTCACGGATAGGCTTCACATCAATTTGAGAACCTGGCAAGAACGCCTCGATTCCGAAAATATCAGTGATAAGACCACCTTTAGTTCTACGCTTAACAACACCTTCGATAACAACGTCGTTATCAAGAGCATTTTGGATATTCTCCCAAGCGCGAACGATTTTTGCTTTTCTTCTAGAAAGAACAAGTTGACCGTTGTTGTCTTCTTGTTGCTCAACAAATACCTCAACTTCATCACCTACTTTTAGGTCTGGAGTGTCACGGAATTCGTTTGAAGGAACTAAACCATCAGATTTGAAACCGATGTTTAATACTACATCACGGTCAGTAATAGATACTACAGATGCTTTAACAACTTCTTTTTCATTAAGTTGGTTTAATGTACCTTCGTACATTTTAAGCATTTCTTCTTTTTCTGCTGCTGAGTAACCATCGCCGAATGCCGATTGTGAGTTTTCAAACTCGTCCCAGTTGAAGTCTTGTGATTGTTCTGACATAATAATTATGAGCACTGTTTACGCTCTTACGCTAGTGCTATGACGCAAGAGATTTATGATTAAATTATTAATGAAAATCCAGAGCTTGTACGTGGATTAACAACTGTCTTACAGAGCTAGTACGTGTAATTCAGCACGCAAAGGTAGGAAATTAATTTTGTAATCGGAAGAATTGAAGAGGATTAAAGCGTTAAGGAGTAATAATAAAGCAAGAAATATCTAACTTTGGGTATTCATAAACTAATCATAAACATAAAATGAAAGCAAATTATAGTTTGGAATGGCTTCAAAACAAAGTCAACAATAATGAATCTGTAAAATATCTCTTCTTTTGGGGACATACTAAATCAAAAAATCAGGAAGTAGGTAATTTCTGTTTTAGTCAGTGGTTTGAAAGTGACTTTGAAGTGGATGGTATTACATTTAAATCTACTGAGCATTGGATGATGGCTCAAAAGGCAAAACTATTTAATGATACGGAGATTTATGATCAAATTATCAATTGTAATAAGCCTGGTGAAGCCAAAGCATTAGGAAGGAAAGTAAGAAATTTTGATGAATCTTTATGGAAACAGCATCGATATGAAATTGTCACCAAAGGAAATATTTATAAATTCACTCAAAATCCAGCGTTAGGTCAATACTTATTAAGTACTCAATCGAGAGTTTTGGTAGAAGCAAGTCCTGTAGATACTATATGGGGTATTGGTTTGACGAAAGATAGCGAGAGTGCAAATGATGTAAATAGCTGGAGAGGATTAAATTTGTTAGGTTTCGCTTTGATGGAAACTCGAGACTTTATTAATGAGATAGGTTTTGATATTGAGAAGGTGAAGAAAGCTCTTTCTGAATCCGTGACGAAATAAAGAAGTATTCCATCATTAGCCCACGACTTAAATTGTGGACTGATGATGGTTAAGAAATATCTTCAATAATAAATGCCCCTTTGTCTGAAATATTCAACAAAGGGGCATTTTTATATTAATATCAAATCTTAATGCAAGCTACAGCCACATTTCGGAACTGTAAAACCTTGTGAGGCTTCATGCCAAGGGAAAGAAGCATTATAGCTTTCCTCTTCCCAATAGAATTTATGACGCTCCTCGCCATTTAAATTATGCATTGTTTCAGCATCATAAAGCTCACCATTGATCATTACTTTATCAATGAATTCAGAATTATGGATATCTTCCAATGGATTTTTATCCATGATGATAAGGTCAGCCAATTTTCCTTCTTCTAAAGAACCAACATCTCCATCTAAACCTAAATAATGAGCACCATTATAAGTAGCAGAACGGATTGCTTCCAAAGGAGACATTCCACCTTGTGCTAACATCCAAAGTTCCCAATGAGCACCAATACCTTGAATTTGACCGTGTGCCCCAAGGTTCACTTTCACACCTTTGTCAGATAACATTTTTGCAGATTCAGAAGTGGCGATATGACCAATTTTGTATTCGCTTTCTGGAACCATCGTTCTATGTCTTGATCGGCTGTCAATGATTGCTCTTGGAGTAAAGTTCAATAATCTTTCTTTCTCCCAAACGTTGGTATGTTGGTACCAGTAATATTCACCGTTGATACCGCCATAGTTTACAATCAAAGTAGGAGTATAGCCCACTTCTGTTTTTGCCCAAAGATTTTGAACATCATTGAAAACAGGAGTGATTGGAATATTATGTTCAACACCTGTGTGACCATCTAAAATCATGGTCATATTATGGTAGAAAGTAGAACCACCTTCTGGAACCACCATGATTCCTTCTTCTTCCGCTGCTTTGATGACTTGTTGTCTTTGCTCACGTCTTGGTTGATTGTAAGACTTTACAGAAATTGCTCCCCATGCTTTTGTTCTTCTGATCGCCGAACGAGCATCTTCTAATGAATTGATATTGGCTTTGAAGTCACCATCAGCACCATAAAGGATTACACCTGTAGAGTAAATTCTAGGTCCAACCATTGCACCTGTTCTTACCATTTCCGATTGGTTGAATACCATTTCAGAGTTAGCAGATGGATCGTGCGTTGTAGTGACCCCGTAAGCAAGATTGGCATAATAAGGCCAGTTTTGCTGTGCACTCATTCCTAAACGGAAAGCACCCAAGTGAGCGTGAGCATCCACAATACCTGGCATAATTGTTTTTCCTTTACAGTCGATCACTTTAGCGCCAGATGGAACTTGAACATTAGTTCCAATAGCTACAATTCTATTTTCCTTAACAACTACAGTCGCATTTTCCAGTACCTCATCTTTAGCATTTACCGTGATCACTCTTGCATTTGTTAAAGCATAAGTGGTAGAAGGTTTAGCACTTTCCAATTCAAGGTTTATTTCGATACCTTCCGACTTAGGTTCTACTGCTTTCTCATTTCCACCTTCTACAAAAGAGAAGACTTCTTGAAGTGATGTAGTGAAATATTCATTACCCAATGACCAATGTAATTTTTGGCTATCACCTGACCAATGAATATTATAACCCGCATCTTTAGCTACTTGGGCAACAGGAACTGCTTTTGTGCCAGACGATAAATCAATTGCTTTACCTGCCATTGGCATTGGAGCAATATAGACTTTAAATAACTCTGTAAATGCAATCCATTTGTTGTCAGGAGACGGAACGAACTGATTCGTATATTTTGTAGTGAAATGCACTCTTTTGTCTTTGCCATTTAGATCAACACTTTTGAAAGCTTTCTTTAAACTACCAAAGAAGAAACCACCGGTTTGATAGAATACACGATCGCCTGAAGTATTAAACTGAGGGAAATCGCCTTCTTCAACGACCCTTTTCAGCGTACTAACATCATTGATGTTAACGGTATAAATACCTGTTTCTTTAGTATAAGCAAAACCTTGTTGGTTGTTTCCTCTTTCTTTCACAAAAACAATAGTAGAATTGTCTTTAGAGAATTGAGGTTTTCTATAAATTCCTTTAGGTAAGTCTAATGTAATAGGATTGACTTTCTTAGCCGTTAAATCAATTACATGTACTTTGCCTTTTTCGCTGTCTGACCATGAAACATAAACCATTTTAGTTCCGTCAGGTGAAATATTAGGCTCGTATTCAAAAGCATCATTTTGAGAAGTCAGACGAATAGGTTTGCCTTTTGGTAATTTCTTCTCATAAAGGTAACCTGCTGCATGGAAATAGATCTTCTTTCCGTCTTTTGAAGTAATGACATTTCTTAATGCTTTCGCTGTAAAGTTCTCAGGAGCCACTTCCTGTTTGAAACGCAATGAAGCTGTAAATTCTTGGTGAACTTTTGCTTTGAAAGGAATGATTTCTCCTTTTCCAGTAGCAACATCTACTTTCCAGATTTTACCGCCTTTACCCCAAAGCACAATGTATTTGTCATCAGGAGTCCAAGCATATTTTGGAGAAGGACCGAAAATAGCCCATGCTTCTTGTTGATCTTTTTCTAATTGATCAAAAAGAGGACGTTGACTGTTCATCTCAAAATCATGGATAAATAACACAGACTTGTCACGAACTCTTCTAATAAAAGAAAGTTTTTTGCCATCATGTGAAGGCATTGGGCCAATCGCACCGCCAGGACCGCTAACTACAGTTTTGATTTCGCCATTAATTCTATTGTAAGACTTAATGATGTAAATCTGACTGTTAGGATCTTTGTTGTATTGGAAGAAACCACCTGGATAAACGTCTTCAACATAATACATATATTTTCCATCCGCAGAAACGACAGGTTGGTTGATATCCTGTTGCTCATTTTTACGAGGAACTAATTCGATACCTTCACCACCAGAAATGTGATACATCCATAGTGCACCAGCTCCCAAAGACCTTGTGAAAGTATAGTGTTTACGAGCAATAATATACTGTCCGTCTTCACTCCAAGTAGGATTGTTGGTCAATCGGAATTTTTCTTTAGTGACTTGCTTAGGATTTTGAGCATCGCTGTCCATTACCCAAATGTTGTCACCACCGCCAGCATCCGAAGTGAAAACGATTTTCTTGCCATCAGGAGAAAACTTAGGTTGTGATTCCCAAGCCAAACCACCACGAAACAATTTTGCTTCACCTCCTGTGATCGGCATTGAGTAAATATCACCTAACATATCAAAAACGATAGTTTTTCCGTCAGGGCTGATATCCAAATTCATCCATGTGCCTTCATCTGTTTCGAAGTCTACACTTTTAACCTCACGTTGAGGTTTCGTAATATCCCATTTCTCTTCTTTTTCCTGAGCGAAAGTCGCCAAAGCAAAGAGCAGGATTAATAAATTGGTTAATTGAAATTTCATTTATAATAATTAGAAGTTAATTGAATTGTTTCCGTAGGGGCAGACCTATGTGTCTGCCCGTCCAGAGTCCAAGCGTCTACCAATGCAAAAAATGCAGGTGTCAGCCCTTATTGTATTAATGTACATTCCCCATGAATTGGTAAAAAAGAGAATGATGTTGTTTTTTATTTCAAATCAGAAAGCTCAGATGCAAACCCACCACTTAAAATAGGGAATCTGCACCAAGTCTTAGGATCAAGGTTTTTATCGTCTAAATGGAAAGAAGGAGCATAACGCTCACGTTTCCATTGATTTCTACTCCAAAGTCTAAAGAACTTTGTAATCCATTGATGTACCGCTTCTCTAGGAGTATCAGGATGATTGGCTTGCACAAATAGAAGGCATTCTTGAGGTGATTTCTTATCACGAATGGCTAACTTTTCAATTTCTTCCAATACATCATAAGGCATTAAATCCGCTTCATCTGTTTGTTTAGAATCCGCAGGACGAAGCTCTGCAGTTGGCTGTTGTTCATTGACGAAAGAAAGGGCAGGGATATTCCATTTACCATCCAAACCGTCTTTTTCCATCCATCTCAACCAGCTTCTCAAGTAATTTTTATCAATGCCAGCAATCGGGCTTAAACCTCCACTCGTATCACCATCCATAGTAGCATAACCCACGGCAGCTTCAGAACGGTTGGAAGTAGAAAGGAGTAAGGCTCCGTTTATATTCGCTAACATCCAAACTGAAGGGGCACGTACCCTCGCTTGTATATTTTGTAAAGTAATATCGTCTTGTTCCCAAGTCAATTCACGGTCGATCGCTGTTTCAATGGCGTTCAAATACCCTTTGAACATTGGGTTGACATTCACATTATAGAATGTTGCTCCAACTGCTTCCGCTAATGACTTTGCAGCGTTGAAAGTGACATCGCCACTGTTTTCAGTCGGTTGGTAAGCTGTAGTCAACACTTTATTACAAATTTCTTTGATGGAGTTGCAGTCCTTTAAAGAAGCGAAATAGCCTAATTTTTCTTTAAACCCTTCCAATCCTAAATCTTCAACGCCCATCTCAATCATCAAGTGAATCAATGTCACTATTGCAGAAGAATCGGCACCGCCAGAAAGAGAAACAACGAATCCTTTTGAATAACTTTTTCGCATATAATCAAAAAGACCTAAAGCTACTGCTCTTCCAAATTCTTCCTCTTTAATATACTTTGAATGCTCCCAGGATGCTTCAGAAGGTGAATGCTTTTCAGGTACAGTTTGAGGGATGGTAAAGTCAGAATTGATCACTTCAATATTGGAAGTTCCTGTATTAGAAGTATGACTTTGAATTTGAGCTAAACGAGCAATGTCTAAATCAAAAGTAGCTGTAGTGACTTTACAGTTTTTGAAAGAGAAACGCTTACTGATGGCCAAAAGATTCCCAGATAAAGCAATCATTACACCACCGTCATAGATCGCTCTTCCAGATTCATTTCCTAAAAGATTGGCATAAATATATCCCACACCATACGCTCTTGAACCTTCCAAAACAAAACGCTTACGAACATCCAATTTATCAAAAGCAAAGTGACTCGCTGAAGGGTTTAAGATAATATCAACCCCATTTTGATAAAGAGAACGACCCGGGCGATTGGCTACCCAAGCATCTTCACAAATTTCAAAACCAATACGAACACCGTTGACATCGAATAATAAATCCCCGATAGGGAAAGTAGAAGCCCCTAAAGTATTTTCGTAAGATTTATCTAATTTGATTTTTGAAACTTCGCCACCTTCCCAAGGCGTAAACCATCTTGGTTCATAATGAATGCCGTTTCCTGCTAAATGTTTCTTGGCTACAAAACCTAGAATTTTCTGGTCTGCAATTAATGCAACAGTATTATATAATTTGTTTTTATGACGTAATGGAAGTCCTACAGAAATAACAATGTCTTTGGTGTGAGGCAATAAATCACCTAGTAATTTTAGAGACTGTTGTTCTGTATTGGGAGAATAAAAAGCATCTTCACATCCGTAACCTGATAAACATAATTCGGGAAGGCATAAGATACTTACATTTTCTTCTTTGGCAGTCGTAATTGCCTGTAATATATTTTGAAAGTTGTTGTTCCAATCTAAAGGAGTCTGATTCAGCTCAGCACCACCAAC
Source organism: Flammeovirga sp. SJP92 (assembly GCF_001583495.1). Lineage (GTDB taxonomy): Bacteria > Bacteroidota > Bacteroidia > Cytophagales > Flammeovirgaceae > Flammeovirga. Next base: position 230,767 of record NZ_LQAQ01000090.1, read on the forward strand.
TTTATATAAATTCATCATAAATAATCTGTAATTCTATTTTGTGCAAATGTACGATTTATTTAGATGAAAATGGAGTAGGTAATAATAAGTCGATAACAAAGAAAAGAGACATGTTTGATGCATGCCTCTAATTATCACTATTATTTCAAAAGATTTATACCTTTTTGAAAGTTTCTTTTAAGCTAATCGAACAGATACAAGCTAAAATAAAGGCAATTGGCATAACCCATATTGCAGCTTGGAAAGCGGTTTGTAATGCTTCAGGAGTAGAATTTTCATGACCTCCAAAATAAGAGACTAACCACCCAAATAATGGTTGTCCTACAGCACCAATCCCCATTAAGACTACTGCTGATAAACCATTTGCAGTACCTAATACTTCGTCATTGTTGGATTCTCCAATGACTGGGTAGCCGATTGTTTGTGCGGCAGTAATGATTCCTAGTAATAAAAATAAAGTATAGAAGTAGGTAGCCCCTGTTGAGATAGGGAACATGATCAATAGCATAATCGCTAATGATAACACTGCTCCGCCTAACATCGCTTTCTTTCTAGATTGTAGTTGATCTGAAATCCATCCACACAAAGGTGAACCGATCATAGTACCGATAAAAATCATCCCGATAATACCAGTAGAAGTAGCTTCTGAAAAATCTGGATTGACGAATTTAAGATATGTGGTTCCCCAAACTGCTCCTAGTAAAAGAACAGAAAGATTAAGTAAACCGATATAAAGACCCGCTAGCCAATTTTGAGAATTTGAAGCAGCTAATTTTAAACCTTCAATAAGAGATAATCCATTATCTTCTTCTTGGTTTCCGTTTTCATCTTCAGGGCTGTCTTTGACAAAAAGTGCAATCAAGATGAATATAACAATACCAATGCCTCCATTGATGAGCATGGTCGTTTGTCCACCAAATGTATCTAAAAGCATTAAAACAGGAGCCCCTGAAACCCATCCGCCGAATACTGCAAATGTCACCAAAAGGCCTGAAATTAAGGCTAATTTTGATGAAGGAAACCATCTTGGAGCCAATCGGAAAGGAGCCATAAATGCTACACAATGAGCTATTCCAAGTGTGAATCGTAGGACAGAGGCAATTAAAACGTTATCCGTTAATGCAGTTCCAAAAACACAAACCACAGCAACGGCACACATACTTAATACCACTTTTTTGACAGAAACTTTATCGAGAAGCACACCAACAGGAATTAATAATAATACCGTTCCGTAAAGAAAAGTACCTGCAAAAGATCCAAATTCTGAAACTGTACTTAATGCCAATTTGTCCATGAAAAAACCTTTCATCGCTTCAGTACTAAAAAGCGTCATTTGTATGAAGCTGTAAAAAAAGAAGGCTCCTGCTGAAAAAACAGCTAGAATTGATTTTAATGAAATGGATTGTTGTTCCTGTTGTGTCGCTACCGTTGCCATAAAAAAAATGTTTGTTGAAATAATTCATGCTTCAAACAAATATCCCTTTTACAGCTTAAAATAATTGGTACTGATTTAACGAATAGTAGTATGATTTTAGCCAAAGAGAAGTCTCTTGTTCTGTTTTTCTTTGAAATAGATATATAATTACATGAATTAAGAGTAATTTTCCCCTCATTACATTTTGATTTATGAATTAAGGGGAATTAATCTAGTTAAAAATTGTAGTACTTAAATTATTTTTAATTTGTCATGGAATGAAGTTCCGTTTCTAACTGAATGCATGTATTTATGATTATTTTAATAGTCTTAACCATAATGCTGGTTTTACTTTGTTTGATTTGGGGACATTTCCTTTTTATCAATATTATGAAAAAACGGTATACTTGGTCTGCTTTTTTGGTGAGCATCACTGTCTTTCTTTTTTGGAAGTTGCTATCTTTTTTTTACTTAACAAGTTATTCTAGAGAGGTTTGGTGGGAGGAAAATAGTAGAGATATTCTTGGTGTTGAAGCTGATTTTGAGGAACAGGATTATATAAATATCAACTTTTTGGGTTCTTCTGTAGGTAAATATCAGATTGAAACTATTAGCCCTCAAAATATTGTAAATAGTGATTTTGTTAAATACTTTCCCTCGTTTTCCTTTGCAAATCATAAGTGGAAAGGAACGCCAGTTTTTGTAACCTATGATATGGAAAAATGTCTTGAAAATGGGGGGAGTTTAGGGGAAGAAATAAAAGAGAAGTTAGAGTCAATGGGTTATTACTATGCTTATAAAGAGGGGGATATTGAAGGATCAATAGAGAACCTGTTTTTATTTGATCCGGAAGAAAAGAATTTTTATTTTTTATCCAATTTTAAAAAATAAAAAAAGCCATCAAAATCATGATGGCCACGGCTAGTTCCGGCTAAATTGTTGAAAGTAATTTCATCAATAAGTGATGTTAACTTAAATTTCTCATGATTTCAGGTAAAAATCGGTGAGAACATGATTAACCATTTTTGCAGTAACATATTGATGTTAATACAATTTAAACATTTTTAAAGCTTTAATCCAAATCAATGATTTATAAATTTGCTAAAAAATGAGTATTTCTTTTATGGAATTGACAATTTATGTGTATACACATTGTTAGTAGTATTGTGAAAATATTTAAAAATTCCTTAAATAAATTTTTTAGATATTCTCATGATATGAGAAAGTTCATGAGTTTGCTTTCCTTCTCTATTACTAAATATGCCTTTCGTATTTAAAATATCTTCTCTTACAAAGTGAGAGGAGTGAATTATTTTACCTTCACCTGATATTATACCAACGTGTGTTATCCTTCCTTTCTCATTGTGAAAGTAGGCAAGATCACCCGGTTTAGCATCAGCGAATGATACTTTTGTTCCAATTTCTGCTTGCTGATAGGCATCTCTTGGAAGTGTGATTCCATGAGCTCCCATTACAGTTTGTGCAAAACCTGAACAATCAATGCCAAAAATAGATCGACCTCCCCAAAGGTAAGGTACCCCCATATACTTTTCAGCCGTACTTAAAGGGTGGTCTTCATTTTTAGAAGGCATTACGCTGTGCAGTTGAGCATATTTCAATTGCATCGAATTGCACTTTTCATAATGAAAAGGCAGGGTAGAGCCAACAGATAAATGAATGGTTTTCTGATTGTCAAAAATGGGATAAATCAATCGAGTGACAACAGGATGCTCCTCTTTTATATATCTTTCTGCATATTCAGGGGCAACTTCATTATGTTGGCCGTAAGTGATCCATCCTTCGTAATTATCTTTGATCATTTTGATATGGATCCACTCTTTTTTTTCATCAATGGATAAAACTTTATACAATTCTCCATACAACAACTGTGTTGTCATTTCTGAAGAATGTGCAGCTTCTCCTCTTACCGCTAGGGTACTATATATACAAAGTCCAAATGTTGGCTTCATTGAATTCTATTTTTTTTCTTTGTGGCAAAGCTGATACTGGCTGTAATACTAAAATTACTAGAAGTATTCGGTACAGTGTAAATATCATAATGACTTTCGATGTAATAGTAATTCAGAACAATCTCAAGTGAGACTCTGGGTGTCCAGAAATTACCAAATCCAAGACTCACACCATATACATTTCCATAGCCATCAAACTTTGCTGTATTATCTTGTACGGTGTAGGTAACGCGTGTTTTACTTCTCGCGTAGGATAACTCTCCAAAAATACCATTTTTTAAGTATTTTCTCACCCTTGGACCTCCACCTAAAAAAGTTTCTATGTTTTTATTATCGTAAGTAAAAGATAAAGTTCTCAATCCTCCATGAACAAAACCACCAATCATCAGTTCATCAATAATAAAATAACCAGCATATAGATTTCCAAATGCGTCAATCAGTACATTACTGTTTGTGAAACCTAAATTTCGGTTTTGATAAGCAAAGCCTAGACCGTAGCCAAAGCCCGTTAATATTTGTTTCTTGGAAGTTTGGACAATAAAGTTCTCGTCCTCATCGGAATGAGCTAGCGTTTGAGATCTATCTTTGTTTTGTGCTAATCCAATTGTGCTGAAAATCAGAAGACAGATAAATAAAAAAGGGAGTAATAAATTTTTGTAGTTCATCTAAATCTTTGATAAGCGTTCTTGAATATACGCTTTTTCCTCCGAATTTGTCATAATCACCAATACAGATTCACTTTTTAATACCGTATTGATGTCTGGTTTGAATTGCCAATCGTCACCATTTCTTATAGCCAAAATCAGTGTAGATGGAAGGTTATGAATTTCTAAAGCTTCAAGTTTATGACCAGAACACGATTCATTAACGTGAATTTCTTCTAGCCTGAAAAACTCTGTCTTTTCCCTTCTAATGGCATCAATAAATGTAGTGATAGTAGGGCGAAGCATTTCCATGGCCATTCTTCGGCCTCCAATAGAGTGAGGGGATACAACCTCATTGGCTCCAACTGAAATCAACTTTTCTTTGAAAGATGGAAATTTATTGGCAGAAACAATTCGAGTAGTGGCATTGAGTTGTCTGGAAGATAATGTAGTTACAAGATTGAGATTGTCATCATTTGTGCAGACAAATACTCCTTCTGCTTTTTCGATTCCTGCAGAAATTAAAGTGTCATCAACAGTACAATCACCAACAATTCCGTAAGCATGTTTATAGCTCTTTCTATGTTTAAGATAAACTTCATTGTCTTTTTCTATAAAAACAAATGGTTTTTCCCTTTTATCAAGCTCTTCTGCGATTTTTAATCCTACTCTTCCTAAACCGCATATAATGAGATGTTTGTCTAGTTTATTGATCATGCGTAAACTTCGTCTTTTGATAAACTCCTCTTGAATATGACCTTCTAAAAAGAAAGCAGATAAAGAGGTGGCAATATAGGTGAAAGTACCAATTCCACTAAATGCTATAAAAATAGCAAAAAACCTTCCAATGGGGTTATTGTCCAACGGAATAACCTCACCATAACCGATAGTGGTGATAGTGATTGCAGTCATGAAGAATGCGTCAATTGGTTCTACAGGTGTACTGGATGTAGCCATAAAACCAATTGTTCCCATTAGCAGTATAAAGAGAATAACTCCAAAGGCAGGTAATATTTTGGATATTATGGGTCTCATCTAGATTATATTCACTTCGGGTTCAATGCTGATACCAAATTGCGTTTTTACATCCTTTTGAATTTGTAGAGCCAATGCCCAAGCTTCTTCTCCTGTAGCTCCGCCATTGTTTACCAATACAAGTGCCTGTTTAGGATATGTACCAACATTACCTAATGATTTTCCTTTCCATCCTGCAGTTTGAATCAACCACCCGGCAGGGATTTTTATTGTTTCCTCATTGACAATGTAGTGTGGTGCTTCTGGAAATTTTTCTATGATTGATAATGCTTCTTTTTTTGGTAATACAGGATTTTTAAAAAAGCTTCCGCAATTACCAATCTTTTTCGGATCAGGAAGTTTGGACTCTCTGATTTTGATGATGACATTGGCTAAATCAAGAGGAGTGAGGGTTTCAATTCCTTGTGTTTTAATTTCCTCTTCAATTGCTCCATAACTTGTATTGAAGTTCCATTGCTTGTTGAGTTGAATGGTAATGGAAAGAACGGCTATTTTACCTTTTAAAGCATTTTTGAAAATGCTGTTTCTATAACCAAATTGACACTCTTGATTGGTATATTCAAAAGTCTCTCCTTTTTCAAAATGATAAAATTCAACTCTTTGAAGCACATCTTTCACTTCAACGCCGTAAGCTCCAATATTCTGAATAGGACTTGCTCCAACAGTACCAGGAATCAAAGCAAGGTTTTCAATGCCCTGCCATCCATTGCTTACTGTTTTCATTACAGTATCATGCCAATTCTCACCTGCACCTATTTTTACAGTGACATTATTTTCATCTTCATGAACTACTTCAAAGCCTTTGATTTCATTTTTAATAATCATTCCATGGAAGTCTTGAGTGAAAAGAATGTTACTTCCACCTCCAAGAATGATAAAGTTTTGGTCTTTAGGTTTTTGTTGAAGTATTGTTTTTAATTCTTCTTTGTTAGAAAAAGTTGTAAAGAAATCAGCATTTACTTTTGCTCCAAATGTATGGTAAGGTAGGAGTGAAATATTTGTTTTCATAGGTCTTAAAAAAAATAAGGCGTTAGGTTGTTTTTCGAATTGAAATCAACCCAACGCCTTTTAATGTTATGTATAGAGAAAAGTACTATTTTGTAATCTCTTCCACTAGCTCATCAATTGGCATTTTGTTGAATTGTCCTGAAGACATTAAAAGAAGATTCTTCTTGTTCCATTCAATTTCAGATAATCTATCTTGAAGTGCTTTCTCATCAGTGAAAACTTCAACATTTTTCTGTTTGAAAGCATTGAAAACATCTTCTTTAGAAATAGAATTCAAACCTTTGTTTTCAACTACTTTAGGGTTGAAATAAACCAAAGGAATGTCAGCTTCTTTTAGTGTTTTTTCATATTCAGATAAGAATGATGAAGTTAAACTGCTGAAAGTATGCAACTCTAAACAAGCTACAAGCTTTTCTTTAGGATATTGTTTTGCCAAAGCATGTACTGTAGCTTGAACCTTAGAAGGTGAGTGTGCAAAATCTCTGAACACTTTAGTAGATGGTGTTTCTTTGATCAATTGCATTCTTAAAGCTGCACCCTCAAAAGAAGCAATAGCTTCAATGAATTCATCTTTGCTTACGTTCAGACGTTTACAAACTTCCATTGCAGCGGACATATTCTGTAAATTGTGATCACCAAAAACTTTTGTTTCAGTATTCACATGTCCAGCAGTAATGATAGTCTTGCCGTCTTTTACTTTTGACTTTAATTTATCGTAAGGAATTACATCAACATCTCCAGAGATGTCAAGTCTTTTTACTAATTTTTTCAAGGCTTTATCATCCGCACTATAAATGATTACACCTGCCTTTGGAGAGTTTTCTACAAACAGCTCAAACTGCTTCTCATACTCCTCGTATTTAGGGTATACATTTACGTGATCCCAGGCGATACCTGTAATAACGCCGATGTGATGATGATAATTTAAAAACTTAGGTTTAGCATCCAACGGTGATGATAAATACTCATCTCCCTCTAGAATGACTACAGGAGCACTATCAGTAATTTTTACAGGTCTTTCAACACCTTTCAATGAAGCTCCTACAAGATAATCACATTCAATGTTCCAGTAATTAAGTACGTGGATGATCATTGAAGTAACAGATGTTTTACCATGGCTACCAGCCACTACAACACGTTGCTTATTCTTAGTCTGAGAGTAGATATATTCAGGGAAAGAATAAATATTAAGTCCTAATTGTTTAGCTTTTACTAATTCTGGATTGTCTTTTTGAGCGTGCATCCCCAAAATTACGGCGTTGATATCCTTTGTAATTTTTTCAGGGTGCCATCCCATTTCAGCAGGAAGTAAATCAAACTCCTTAAGGTTAGAATATGCAGGTTCATAAATGTGATCATCAGAACCACTCACGTTGTAACCTTTTTGCTGTAATGTGATTGCTAGGTTGTGCATAATGCTACCACCTATTGCAATAAAATGAACTCTCATGTATATCTATTGTAGAATAAATTATTCAAATATTATGATGTATTAAAAGTAATTCTAAAAAGGAAGCCTTCTTTTACTTTTGAACTGCAAATTTATTAAATTTTGATGAATAGACTACTATTCGTATTGAAATCAATCCATCATATTGTAAATCTTTATAAATAAGCCCCCTTTTACTCATCTAAAAATAATGATAGTTTATGTTTGTAAATTAAAATATTGCATACAACACAAACATGTTGTTATAGGAATCTTTTTAAGATCAATAAATTAGTACACAATCTTACACTTATTTGCACATCTATTCGTGTAAAACCTAAATTATTAGAATAAATCTCCTTAATTTTGTAGCTATGGAGAAGTCTAGTAGTAAAAGTAGTTTAATACAATCTGCTTTTAATCAAAATAAACCAGACAATGTTGGTCTAGAATTAATGAATGCCAAAAAAAGGCCATGTGATCACGAGTTAGAACGTGTGACCTTGGGAGCATTGATTCTAGAAAAGGAAGCCCTCAATGAAGTGATTGAGGTGCTGAAGACGGATACTTTTGATAGAGAAGCACATCAATATATATATAATGCAATTGTAGGTATTTTCAACAGAAGTGAACCTGTTGATCATATGACAATTGTAACTGAGTTAAGGAAGTCAGGAGAGTTAGAAAAGGTGGGAGGGGTAAGTTATATTGCTCGTCTTACTCAAAGTGTAACTTCTTCTGCCAATGTCCTTCATTATGCACGTATTTTACAAGAATACTCGATCAAAAGAAAGTTGATCAGTGTTTCAAATGAGATTCAAGTAAAAGCATATGAGGATACCACAGATGTTTTTGATCTTTTAGATAAAATGGAAACATCACTTTTTGAAGTGTCTGAAGAAAATGTACGTAAAAACTACATGGGCATGAATGAAGTGGTGAAAGAAGTATTCCATGAACTAGAAGAACTGAGAGATAACGATAATGATTTTACAGGTGTACCTTCTGGTTTTACAAACTTAGATAGGGTGACTTCAGGATGGCAGCCATCAGATCTAATTATTATTGCAGCACGTCCTGCCATGGGTAAGACAGCCTTTATCTTATCGGCTTGTAGAAATGCGTCTGTTGGTTTTGGAAAACCTACTGCAATATTCTCATTAGAGATGTCTGCTGCACAGTTGGTAAAACGTTTGGTTTCCGCTGAAGCAGAGTTGGAAAGTGAGAAATTAAAGAAAGGTAACCTTACAGATGAGGAATGGAGAAGACTTGTGGACAAGACCTCAAGTTTGTCTTCAGCACCAATCTATATTGATGATACGCCAGCATTAACCGTGCTTGAATTAAGAGCAAAGTGTAGAAGGTTAAAAGCACAGCATGATATACAAATGATTGTGATTGATTACCTTCAACTAATGAGTGGTGGTGACAGTAAATCCAAAGGTAACCGTGAACAGGAAATTGCCTTTATTTCCCGTTCATTAAAACAAATTGCCAAGGAATTGAATGTCCCTGTAATTGCACTTTCACAGTTGAGCCGTGCGGTTGAAACCAGAGGTGGTGATAAAAGACCACAGCTTTCCGACCTTCGTGAATCAGGGTCTATTGAGCAAGATGCCGATATGGTAATGTTCTTGTACCGTCCTGAATATTACGGTTTGGATGAGGATGAAGAGGGCAACTCAACAAAAGGTATGGGTGAGGTGATCATTTCTAAAAACCGTAGTGGTGGCTTGGAAAATGTACGTTTAAAATTCATTGGACAATTTACCAAATTTGCGGATTGGGAAGATGGGTCGTTTATGTCTACTGAAGATATGATGTCCGGTATGCACGGTGGTTTTGCCGGAGCACCAGCTATTCCGTCAAGCCTTCCTGATCAGGGAGGAAGCATGCCAGGAGAAGTAACCTTCGATCAGATGAATGCCATGCCTCCAGATATTGATTTTAATGAAGGAGGAGACGATGGAGGACAAGAGTTTCAAACACTTCCTTCAAAGTTGAATAGAGATAATGATGGGGGGGCACCTCCTCCGTCCAATGATCCTCCTTTCTAAAATATTATACACAAATGGTTATTAGTTTATTTCTAATAGCCATTTTTACTTTTTAAAATATATCAGAATAATAAAAAAGTGGCTGTTAGATCAATTAAAAACTAACAGCCACTTTTTGCTTAATAAATACTACAAACCTACTTCAATGGAATCAAAATAGGGTTTGAATAACAACCTGAAGGATAGTTCATATTTAAGAACGAGCAGATTGTTGGTGCAATCTCTGTGATAGTATGAGGTGCATGAGTTTCTCCTGCTTGAATATCCCATCCATAAAATAAGATAGGTACATGAGTGTCATATTTGTAAGGAGAGAAGTGAGTTGTACCTGTTGGGCCGTAATCAACATAATGTGATCTTAGTACACCAAATACATCTGGAGAAAATCTTGGATTGAAGGCATTGTAAATTAAACCTTTATATCCTTGAGTATACTCATTGCGTTCTAAGTCTTTACCCAATAATGCATGAGCATATTGTGGCATTTCCATAAACGCTTCAGCTGTTGCTTTTTGCACTTCTTCTAATTCAAGGCCTTTTTCTTTAATCAATGCTCTGTTTAAGTACAGTTGACCAGAGTAGTTTGAAGAAACATATTTACCTTCACCGAAACGAGCATTTAAAGCTTTTTCAATGTATTCCGTATCTTCCTTGCTTTTGATATTTTTTGCTTCAAAGTTCATACGCTCACGCATGAAAGCCGCATTTTGAGCACCCGCATGATCGGCTGTTAAGAAGATGACATATTGTCCCTTCCCAACTTTCTCATCCAAGTGATTGATCAAGTTGGCAATTTCTTGATCTAGCTTAATGTACATATCTTCCACTTCAATGGCTTGAGGACCGTAAGCGTGACCTGCGTAATCTGTAGAGGAATAACTTACTGCTAATAAATCAGTGAAGTTGTCTTGTCCAATATTTTCATTGTCAATAATACTCATTGCCATTTCAGTAACAATAGTATTACCATATGGAGTACCTTTAATAATGTCGTACTTTTTTCCAGTTTTTGCTCTTACCCTGTCTGCAGCAACTGCTTTTTTGATGCTGTAAGGAAAGGTAGGTGTTTGCATACCAGGAAATAAAGATTCGTAAGGAGTATCATCTTCTGTTGAAGCAGTATATTTTTCGATGGGTAATGAAAGTGTCCAATCCGATTTCATGTATTCATCGATAGGTCTTTTCTTGCCTTCATTTAGAGCAGTAACCCATTCTGGAAGTTTTTCAGTATAGAATGAAGATGTAATCCAATTACCATTTTTTTCATCTAACCAATAAGCGGCGTCAGCTTTGTGTCCTGCAGGAAGAACCGCCGATCTATCTTTGATTGAGACAGCAATGACTTTTGATCTAAAATTACTTGCCCATTTGATTTCATCTGAAAGGTTAGTTACTGCTAGACGGTAAGGTGACTTTTGACCATTTTTACTGTCAGATCCTACGGTTTGATATCTTTTGTCATCGACACAGTAAACTGTTTTACCCATTTCTCTATCCCAAAAGTGGTTATTGACAATAGAGTGATAAGCTGGTGAAGTACCTGCATAAACTGAAGCGTGACCAGGCCCTGTTACAGTTGGGGCGTAATTGTATTGGCCATTTCTAACTGTGTACCCATCGTTGACTAATTTCTTAAAACCATCTTCTCCGAAGTTATCCCAATATCTTGAGATGTAATCATACTTCATTTGATCGACGATAATTCCAACGACAGCTTTGGGTTTGTCCTCAGTAAATTGAGCAAAAGTACTTAGAGTACTACCCAAAGAAAGGACAGTAGTGGCTAGTAATTTTTTAACATTCATTTAATCGAATTCTTTAGTAATTATATTGGATTGTAGTCAACATGTTTGATGTGTAAACATGTTATATTAAATTCAGCCCCAAAAAAGAGTACTATTTAAGGAATAAAAAAATAACAATTGTGAATTATCTTTAATTTATCCTTTGTTCAATTTCATTTATTAAATCGTTAACATTAATCTCCTTGATGGACTTGCTTATTTGTAATAATTTATGGAGAAACTTCTGATGCGGGGCACTTTGCGAGTTGAAAGGTCTATGATTCAAGCCTCGGGTTATTTTTTCTAATTTTTGACGAGTATCATGGGTTTTTGCATCAATCAAAGCTTCATCAAAGTAAGACCAAATATATTCTTGGGCAAGTGTTGACGGATGTACAAGATCATCCGTATAAAAACGATAATCTCTCAATTCATCAATCATGATTTCATAGGCAGGGAAATAGAAACAGTTCTGATATTGAGAAGTTATCAAATGTGTGAAATATCTCAAGATCGACTTGCTTAAGCTATTGTCCACTAGTCCATTTCTGAAATGTCTTATGGGAGAGACTGTAAAAATAATGTTACATGACTTAGGGAGGTAAGAATGAAGTTCTTGAAAGGAAGCTAACATTCTATCTATCTCTAATAACTCCTGTGTAAATTCTTTGGAAGGGATCTTATGGCAATTGGCGACTAATTGTTGGCTTTCATTATGTCTGAAAACAAAAGAAGTCCCTAAAGTGATGATTAGAAAATCAACATTTTTTAATCTGCCGTGAATTTGTTGTTGAATACTTTGAATTTGCTCAACGAGTTCCTTTTTTGTAGAGGCCGAAATATCAGAGTGAAAATTGAAGTGTTTGAAAACCTCTTCATTCTCTATAATCAAGTGCTCATCCACGTTCTCATATCCTTCAAAAGCTTGAATCAAATTATTAAAAATACTAATAGGATTATAAAGTACTCCATAAGGATTAATACTGATATCAAACCTGTTTTCTTGGAGCTTTGATCCAATATTTTGAGCAAAGCAAGATCCGATACTTAAAATAGTACTGTCAAAATTGATCTTTTCCTCAAAATTTAGAGGGTTAATAGGGGTTCTGAACGTCTCATTATGCAACATTTTCACAATATACGCTTTTGTATTCGAAATAATTTTGTCCGATTAAAGACAAACCTTAGATTTGTACTCGAATTTATTTGAAAGAATCATAAATCGCTTCAAACATTAAAATGAAGAAGTATACATACACAGAGAAAAAAGACACGCGCTCAGGATTTGGTGCGGGCTTACATGAGCTAGGTAAAACGAACGAGGATGTAGTAGCATTATGTGCTGACTTAACAGGTTCTCTAAAAATGGATGCATTCAAAAATGATTTCCCTGAGAGATTCTTTCAAATGGGTATCGCTGAAGCAAACATGATCAACGTAGCAGCAGGTATGACAGTAGGTGGTAAAATTCCTTTCACAGGTACTTTTGCCAACTTCTCAACAAGCCGTGTTTACGATCAGATCCGTCAATCAATTGCTTACTCTGGAAAGAACGTAAAAATTGCCGCTTCTCACTCAGGTCTTACTTTAGGAGAAGATGGAGCAACTCACCAAGTTTTAGAAGACATTGGTATGATGAAAATGTTGCCAAACATGACTGTAATCAACACTTGTGATTACAACCAAACAAAGGCAGCAACAATCGCAGCAGCGAAACACGATGGTCCTGTATACTTACGTTTCGGACGTCCTTCGATTCCTGTTTTCATGCCGGAAGGTGATTTTGAAATTGGAAAAGCTGTAATGCTAAACGAAGGAACTGACGTTACTATCATAGCTACAGGTCACTTAGTATGGGAAGCAATTCAAGCAGGTGAGAAATTAGCAGAGGAAGGTATTTCTGCTGAGATCATCAACATTCACACCATCAAACCACTAGATGAAGAGGCAATCTTGAAATCAGTAGGTAAAACAGGTTGTGTTGTTACTGCTGAAGAGCACCAAATTGCAGGTGGTTTAGGAGAAAGCGTTTCTGCTTGTCTTACTAGAAACCTATTAGCTCCACAAGAGTTTGTAGCAGTAAATGATACGTTTGGTGAATCAGGTACTCCTGCACAATTAATGGAAAAATACGGATTAACTGCAAGTGATGTAGTTGCAGCCGCTAAGAAAGCAATTGCTAGAAAAGGTTAATCTTTAGCATAAAACTTGTGATAGTTGGAGTGAAAACTTCAAACTGTCTACATAAAGCCCAATATTAGTACTAATGTTGGGCTTTTGTTTTAGGGTAATGTAATTTTATTTATTTTTATGAACCCAATCAAATTCGGCTACTAGAGCTGTAACTGATTGAGTATGTTACGGTAGATGAAAAAACATAATTTTTGTCTTTTTTAATTTATATAATTTTTTGATACTATCACTCTGCATAAAGTGTTGTGTCTTTAGGCTATTCTAGATGAAAACTTTCTTTACTTTATTATTAATTTACATATCAATATTTTCTTTTTCATACCCAAAAACGGTGGATAAGATCCCAAAGTTTGACAGCCTTTTAACTGTTTTTGAAAGTAAGGAAACTAGTGATTCTGTAAGAATTGGAACAGCGTTGCAATTAGCATGGTTATACAGAAATGTATCGCCGGATAATGCGTATTTGTATGCAAAAATTGCTGAAGACCTTAGCAAACAAGGTAAATTTGAAAAGTATGAAATCAGAGCAATCAGTTATGGTGGTATTGCTCTAAGAAATAGAGGTGAATATCAAAATGCCATGAACCTCTTTATGAAAGCACTTGAAAAAGCAACTACTATTCAATCACTTGAAGATGAAGGGTATGCACATATCAATATTGCAAGTGTCAACATCTATCAAAATAATTATAATGAAGCCATTATTCATCTTGAGTTAGCAGAGGTGATTAGCAAACAATTGAAAGACAATAGAATGTTCGGTTATGTCTTGACAAATTATGGCCGTGTCTATTTTGCAACAGAATTGTTTAAAAAGGCGGTTGATAGTTTTAATGAGGCATTAGATTTAAGAAAAAAAGAAGATGACCTGTATGGACAAATCGTAACCTATTCTGATATGGGAACAGTCTATGCTGAAACAGGCCAATATGAAGAAGCTTTGAGGTATTTACAACTTTCATTGGAATTGAACGAGAAAAACAATGAAGATGCTGATACAATGGTGGGAACTTTGATTGATATGGCCCGAATCTATAGAAACCAAGGTAATTATACCAAAGCAAAGCAACTAGCGGAAAAAGCAGCTGATATTTGTGTGAAAATTAGAGCCAAGCATATGGCTTTAAATGCTTTTTTAGAGCTTAAAACTATTGAAAGAGCAAAGGGGAGATATAAAAAAGCATTGGAGTATGATGATCTGATTGAAGCGTATAAAGATTCTATTTTTAATGAAGAGATCCGTTTGAAGCTGGCAGAGATCAATGTAAGATATCTTGTTGCACAAAGAGAAAAGGAAAATGAGATTTTAAAGAAAGATCAAAAAATCAATGAGATCATTATTGAAAGACATACGATCATCATGTTTGGTTCTTTCATCTTGATCATCGTTTTATGTCTTTTTGTGTATTACTTATATAGAGAAAATAAGAATAAAAAAGTCATTAATCATACGTTACATATCCAGAAATCTGAACTGGAACTTCAGTCAAAAGAAATTCATCGTATTAACGATTTACTTCAGGCAAAGTCGCAAGATATTATGGATAGTATCAATTACGCTAAAGGTATACAAAAAGCGATTCTTCCAAGTTGGGCGCATGTGAAAACATTCTTGCCGAATTCCTTTGTCTATTTTGAGCCAAGAGATATTGTATCGGGTGATTTTTACTGGTTTAAAAATATCGATAACTCAAAAGGAATTCTAATAGCGGCCGATTGTACAGGTCATGGTGTTCCAGGAGGTTTTATGAGTATGGTAGGAGAAACGGCATTGGAGTACATTGTTGATTCTCAAAAAGTATATTATCCTTCGAAGATCCTTGAAGAGTTGCATGCTCGTCTTTCAAGTATCTTAAGACAGAAAAAATCAGGAAATATGGATGGTATGGATGTTTCTGTTTGTTTGATCGACAATAAAAACAATACAGTCCAATATGCTGGTGCAGGAATGTCTATGACTATTGTAGATAATAATAAGCATCAAATTATAAAAGGAGCCTCAAGAGGTGTTGGAGGTGTTTCTACTTTTTCTACTTGTGAGACACACACTTTCGAGTTTACATCACAGAAAATGTTCTTCATCTATTCTGATGGTTACGCTGATCAATTTGGCGGTCCAAAAGGCAAAAAGCTGAAAAGCCCTAATTTCAGAAAGATTCTTGAAGCTTGTTCTTCACTTCCTATCAAAGATCAAAAACAGTTTATGAAGACTCAATTTGAAAGCTGGAAACAAGATGAGGAACAAGTGGACGATGTAATGATTATTGGTTTTACGAGGTAAGGTTTTTTCTGTGAATTTAGTTCGTTTGTAAACGCTAAATAATATATGTCAATAAGAATCAACTACGATAAATACAAGAAACAAAGAGTAGGGTAATACGTTTTTTAATTGTGTATTATATAGATACAAATAAAAAGCTTTCTCTAGAATATGTAAAATACTATCATTTTTACATTTCATTAATAGAGGACTAAAATCCTACTGCTATGAACATATTTATCAATAAAACAATTACTTCAAGAGTCAATAATACTTGTACAATCTACTTTGAATTCTTTTTACAAAAAGAAAATAATTCTTGGTTAGAGCCACTTTATAAGACAGAGTGTTATACTTGTATTGAAAACCAAGATCTAAATCAATTGAATGAAAGTGCTAAGTTATTTGCGAAATATCTTTGTAAACTATCAGATCATATGAAGGAGCTAACGGAATCGGAATTCTATATTCTTTTTGAGAAAATGCCTGAAATCCGTTCAGTAGAAGATTTTAATTACACATTAATGAGTCTGAGAGAAAGAAGTAAAGTAGCTTAACTTATATCAAAAAAATACAAAAAGGCGACCAACAAAAAAAGGTCGCCTTGATTTTTTATAATCAGACAACCTTTCTTTTGAAAACAAGCAAGTCACAATTTATTTATTGATATAGTTTTGAGGGATTAATGTCTACTCTCTGTTCTAGAAAACGATAGCGTACATTCATTAATGCACTTTTCATTTTTCTAAGGAAATCCGTCCAAGCTTCTTCTACCTCCTCAAGATACTTTTGAGCATCTTTTTCTGCTGTGTGCTTGAAGGAATACCCTGCTTCAACTAAAAGTTGATCTGCACTGAATTTTGTATTAAAATTCTCCTGAATAAATTTATCTTTATCCTTGAATAGTTGGCTTAAGGCCAATAGTGCGAATTTGTTTGTTGGAAAACTCATGTAGTTGACCAATTCACTTAATGTTAACGGCATTTTTGTTGTTTCAGGAACTGCCATAACTTTACCAAGTTGGATTTCCTTCTTTAGAATTAAATGCTTCATGGCTTTAGGTTTAAAAGTGAAATACGTTTTTGTATTAAACGTTATTGAATAGAAATAGGATTCATGAAATACGTATTATTTTACGTTTTTTAATGAAAAAGCCCTTATTTGGGCAAAAAAATAGAAAAATGCCTTATGGAATTAAAGAAAATAAATGTATTTCCAATTAAATCATTGGACTCAATAGTACTGGATGAGGTTGAAATCTCTGAAGGAGCAACGTTAAAATGGGATAGAAGGTGGGGAATTCACCGCAAAAGTGATGGTAGAACCGTCAATGGAAAAAAATATCCTACAATCCATAAACTAAGAACAAAGTATGACTTGGAAGATCTCAGAGTAGAGATATCAAGTGCTAAAGTTGGAATCGGTTCATTTGTGCTAGAAGGTGATTATACACAAATAAATCAGTATTTGTCCGACTATTTTGAAGAGGAAGTTTGTGTTTTAGAAAATGCCAAGACGGGTTTTCCAGATCATAGTGGAGGAAATGTAGGAGCATCGTTGGTTTCGATACAGACTTTGGAGAAAGTGGGCGAGTGGTTTGATTTACCTGTTGATGAGGTGGAGCGAAGAATGAGAATGAACTTTATTATAGATAACGAATCTGCTTTTGGAGAAGATAACTTGATGGGTCCTTCTAAAAGTGAACCGAGGTCGTTCTTCATCAATGATACTGAATTGAGAGGGTATAAGCCTTGTGAGCGTTGTCCTGTACCTACAAGAGATTCCATTACAGGTGAAGCCATGAAAGGTTTTCAAAAAGCATTTTTAAATAAACGAAAGGAGTTACAGCCAAGTATTTTAGACAACGAGCTCTATGCTCACGCTTACATGTGCGGTATTGTCTTGAATATTCCAGGACAATCTGTTGGGAAGTTGGTGAAAAGTGGAATGCCAATCACTTTTTAAATTAAAAATTTCACCTTTATTCACAAAAAAATAAAGGTGATAAAGGGCCTTTTGGACACTATTGTAAATAGTTGAATACTAAACATATCCTTTTTGATCTCGATTGTAAATTACTGATAACAAAGTTTTAAAGTGTCATTTCAACGAAAGGGAGTTGTCAAAAGTCCTATTTTGTTATCCAATAATAATGTAAATTGTATCAATTACTTCACCGTGGTACTTTATTTGTTTCCTATGGTAAAGTAATAACTATTACATATAAAAATTCACTTAAAAAATAAGATTAATATGAAAGTTGCTGTCTTTGGTACAAAATCATACGATAAAGAGTTTTTTAAACTTGAAGGAGTAAATACTACACACGAATTAGTTTTCTTTGAATCCCGCTTAAGAGTGAAGACTGCTCCACTTGCAAGAGGATTTGATGCTGTATGTGTATTTGTGAATGATGTAGTAGATACAGAAACAGTTAAAATGTTAGGTGAATTTGGTATCAAAGTAATTGCATTACGTTGTGCTGGTTTTAATAACGTTGACTTGATTGAGGCAGAGAAGCAAGGTATTGAAGTGTTAAGAGTACCAGCTTATTCTCCTTATGCAGTTGCAGAGCATACATTAGCATTAATTCTTACATTAAATAGAAAAACACACAAAGCCTACAACCGTGTTCGTGAAGGTAATTTCTCTTTAGACAGATTAACGGGATTTGATATTTACGGTAAAACTGTTGGTGTCATTGGTACTGGTAAAATCGGTCAGATTTTCGCTAGAATCATGAAAGGTATGGGTTGTAAAGTAGTGGGCTTTGATTTATACCCTAACAAAGAATTTGAAAAAGAAGGTGTTTTAGAATATGTGACATTAAATGAGTTGTTAGAAAATTCTGATATTATCTCATTACACTGTCCATTAACACCTCAAACACATCATATCATCAATGATCACTCTATCTGGAGAATGAAGAAAGGAGCGATGTTGATCAACACTTCAAGAGGTCGTTTAATTGATACAGAATCAGCTATTCGTGCTTTATCAAAAGGTCACTTAGGTTACCTTGGTATTGACGTGTATGAGCAAGAAGAGAAATTATTCTTCAGAGACTTATCAGAAACATTGATCAGAGATGAAAAAATGATGAATTTGATGTCATTCCCTAATGTATTAGTAACAGGTCACCAAGCCTTTTTCACGGATACAGCCTTAACTCAAATTGCTAGAGTGACGCTTGGTAACTTAACTGCCTTTGAAAAAGGAGAAGAGTTAGTCAATAGAGTTGGTTCTGAAGCAATAAAAGGTTAAATTGTTATAGGATAAAATTATATAAGGTATCAGTAGTTAATATTGATACCTTTTTTTATAAACAGAAGTTGAGGCATCTTATAAATGTACAATTTCTGTTGAAGTACTAAGCCAAAAATAATATGAATTAGTGTTATATACTTTTGTCATAGTACTTAACACAAAATAAAACTTAATCATAAAACTAATTATTACTGAAAGACGTAATATTATTTGTTAGGAAACTATAATATTTTTAAAAACCATGAAAAGAAGACAAGCAACAACACTAGTTACTGCTATTGCTGCCGGTGCTGCGATAACTACAGGAATCGTTATCAAAACTAGACAATACATGCAAAAGAAAAGATTAGATGAAGGTGATTACTTATATCCATATCTGTCTTTTATCAAGAAAAAAATTGAAGCAGGAAAAGATTCAATCATCATCACTCCTGAAGACTCTCCTTTTAAGTTTATTACCTTATCTGTAAAAAAAGCAGGTAAGAAGAAATTAATCTTAGCAGATTATGAAGGAACAGCTTTAGGACGTGGACGTAAAGATCTTTTAAAATATAAAAATGGTAAGCTTACTTTCATTAAGCCAATCATTGAATATGCGATGTAGTAATTCACTAACATCAACAAGGAAGTCATTCTCAAATTACTGGGAATGACTTTTTTGTTGTCTAAAGCTTGATTTTGATGATGTTTGTTTAAACAAAATTTACCAAAAGTCAGTTACTAATCTGTACATTTAAAATTCTGACTTATGCAGGCTACCAGTATCAATGAAAACAGTGTAAAAGATTTAACTGAACAACTTCGGAAATTAGAGGAGAAATACGAGTCGCAAAAGCAAATGACTGAAATGACCATCGGTTTTCTCCAAGATGCGAATGAGAAACTGACCGAAGCCAAGGATGAGATTGATAAAGTGAATAAGAGGGTACAGCAAAGTATCAACTATGCTCAACGCATCCAACAGAAAATACTTCCATCAGATCAGAAAGTGCATCGTTTGTACCCTGATTCCTTTGTGCTTTATAAACCAAAAGATGTGGTGAGTGGAGACTTCTATTATGCAGACGAAGATGATCGCTTCAACTATTTGGCAGTGATTGATTGTACTGGACATGGTGTTCCAGGGGCTTTTCTGACTTTGATTGTGAATTCATTATTGGAGGCAATTTTAAAGGAAAACAAAAGCAACCGTGCAGATATATTATTAAAGAAATTGGATGAACGTCTTTTTCATTATTTGAACAAGAATGAAGGAGTAAAAAAAATTCAGGATGGTTTGGATATCACTTTTTGCATGAAGGAGAAATCATCTAATAAAATTTATTTTTCTTCGACTCATCAAAGACTATATCATGTTTCTTCTCAAACTATTGAAGAATACAAAGGGGCTTCCTATTCCATTGGGGAGTTTTCCAAAAGACAAGCAAAGTTGATGAATCATCAATTGGAATTTGAACCGGGAGATATGATTTATTTGTCTACTGATGGTATTATTGATCAGTTTGGTGGACAAAATAATGAAAAGTTTAAAAGGAAAAATTTTAAGAACCTTTTGTTGAAAATTGCCGACTACCCACTAGAAAAACAACAGAAAATCATTGACCTCACTTTTGAAAAATGGAGAGGGAACAAAGTACAAACAGATGATGTTTTGGTAATGGGAATAAAACTATAATCTTTTAAAAATCTTATCATGGTAACTACACCAAGTGAATTAAAAACAACAAGAAATACTCTTTTTGACTGTCTTTACAAGGATGAATACACAAAAGTCTACTTTATCCAAGAGAAAAACCTGTTAGTATGTGAAGCACTACAAGAATATATTCCAATTGAGGATTTTAAAAAAGTCTTTCATTTTATCACTTTAAACTTCTCACTGTTTGATCAAGTAGACAAGTTCCTATTCGATAAACAAAGCCTTAGAGTATTTCATCAGCCTTCAATGGAATGGTATTTTGTATTTTGGAAAAGAGAAATGTATGAAGAGTATGGATTAGTGAATCATGTGAAAATTCTTCCTCAAAATTTACCTTGGTTTGAAGCATCAGTAAAAGCAGGGAGGGCACAAATAGAGGAAAAATATAAAGACCTAGTGATCGATAAACTGAATATTGAATATGTATCTTCGATTGAAGAGATCGTTTAATACATTCTTCGTAAATAGATAAAATCCTTTTTCAAAAAATAGTTTATTTTTACCTTCCAATTGGTTCTAATTGCTATTTATGAAAAAGGATTTTTTTAGTTATTGTCAGCAAATCAGTAGCGACCTCAAAGAAGATGTTTTGTCGGAACTGTTTGCATGTTTTAGTGTGCGTTCATTGGAAAAAAATGATTTCTTTTCGCAAAAAGGAGAATATGCTCATAAGGTTGGTTTTTTGATGAATGGTGTGATACGTGCATTTTATTTGAATGAGGAGGGTAAAGAGTACAATAAACAGTTTTTTGTAGGACCATCATTGATTGGACCTTATACATCGCTTTTAACAAATACCCCCAATTTGATTCCTCAGCAAGCATTGACGGATTGTGAAATTCTTGAAGCAGAATATAGGGACATTGAAGCTTTGTATTCAAAGCATCACTCCTTAGAGAAGCTAGGAAGAAAAATTGCGGAACATTATTTTTTAGAAAAGGAAAAAAAGGAATTGGAAATGGGGTTGTTGGAAGGAGAGGAACGTTATGTAATTTTTCAAAAAGAGTTTCCCAATTTAGAACAGCAAATTCCTCAATATCATATTGCATCCTATTTAGGAATTTCTGCCACTCAATTAAGCAGAATTCGTAAGGGTATATTGAAAAGCAATTTGGATTAAAATTACATATGTAAATGTTTCACTAATCCTTGTTGGTCACTTTTGTAGTACACTAAAAATCAAAAAGTACTATGAAAACATTACCATTTTATTCTATCCTATTATTCAACTTCCTCCTTTCAAGTTGTGCGATTCATCCCAATAAATGGACGCCAACAGCAACAGAAGTTGATATTAGCACATTACAATCAACAAACCAACTTACCGATTCCAAGAAGTTATCTCTTTTAGGCTTTTCAGGAGCAGAAGATTTTGCGATGGACCAAGAAGGTAACTTGTATTGTGGAACTCATAACAGTAATGATGATTTTACAGGAGGAGCCATTCTAAAAATCGATTCTACATTGAATGTAGAAGAATATATCAAGACCAAAAAATGGGTAACAGGCATGCATTTTAATGCAAACAATGAACTGATTCTTTTGATGAATGGAGTTGGCTTATTGAAAGTCAATGCTGATCACTCTTTTGATACTTTATTGACCCAAACTCCTGATGTGAAACCAATCTTGATGGGTTCAGGGCTTGATATAGCACAAGATGGAAAAATCTATTTTAATAATCTTTCCTCACACATGGAGACTTCTAATGCTACTATTAATCGGCTTATTTTAGAAATGAAGCCAGATGGAGGAGTGTATTGTTTCGACCCCAAAACAAAGAAAACGGAAGTTATATCATCAGGAAACTATTTTGGAAATGGTCTTGTACTCAGCAAGGATGAGCAATCTATTCTAGTCTCAGAAACCTCAAAATACAGAATATTAAGATATTGGATTAAAGGTGAAAAGAAAGGACAATCGGAGGTGTTCTTAGATAATTTACCGGGTTTCCCGAACAACCTGAAACAGAGTTCGAATGGCAATTACTGGTTAGGTTTTACGACAAAAAGAAATCAACAATTGGACAATATCCACCCGAAACCTTGGATGAAGCAAATGGTTTTTGCGATGCCCGATTTTATGAAACCTAAACCTGAAAAATACGGATTAGTAATGGAAGTCTCGGATCAAGGAGAAATTATTAGAGTGTTTACAGATGAGGAAGGGAAAGTAGTAGAAGAGGCAGGGGCAATTGTTGAGAAAGATGGCTTGTTATTTCTTGGTGGAGATATTGTCAATTCAGTTTCTGTTTTTGAATTATAAATATTATTACATCATTATTAGCCTAGAAGTCAGAGACATCTTAAGATCTTTAAAGCACAAGAGACGCTGTCGCTTAATTCTTGCGCTATAAATTTGTAGAAATAGCACTGGCGCGAATGTTATGTGCTAGCATCATTCGTGCCCAATAAATCAAAAGAAATCTCCTGATTTCTAAATAACATAGGCATATTCAAATCTCAATACAAAATCATCTTAACAAAAATTAAATTTGATATTTAAGGATAAACTTTGAAATTTGAATATGCTTAAATCCGTGAAAAATATATTCTTATCATTGATATTGATTTTAGGCACTATTGGAATAGTGGGCAATGCTCATATTTGTAATGGTGTTTTAAAAGCTATCAATATGCAACCCTCACATGAGTGTTGTGCAATGAGTATGGATATGAAAATGAAATCGGATTGTTGTAAAAACAATAAGCATCATGTAAAAGTAGAAAGTCATTTTGATCAAGTCATTGATATTGTAGAGGTACCTACCTTCTCTTATCAAGAAATGATGAAGAACCTTTGGGAATCTGCTTATACATTTATCCTACCGACCACGAGCCTTGAAAATGAAGTACATCCAATTCCTTCTTTTTGTGAGTCGAAATCCCCTCCAAACCATAGGACCGTTCCTATCAATATTTCCTATCAAGTTATTTTAGTTTAAAGAAGCATTTTTTGTCTTACATAAGTTTTAAGACAAGTGAAATGTATTATTTTTATTACTGAGGCTTTATTAGGCCTTTCTTTAAACTAAATAGATAAAATGATTAATAAAATCGTTCGTTTCTTTCTCTATAACAGAGTAGTGACGATAGTCGTTTTATTATTGTTTGTATTGTGGGGCTTAATTCATAGTCCATTCAAAACAGCAATTAATAACTATATACCCTATGATCCAGTAGCAGTAGACGCTATTCCAGATATAGGAGATAATCAGCAGATTGTATTTACCAATTGGCCTGGTCGATCACCTCAAGATATAGAAGATCAGGTGACTTATCCATTGACTACGAGTTTGTTGGGTATACCGGGTGTGAAAAGTATCCGAAGTAACTCAATGTTTGGGTTTTCTTCCATCAATATAATTTTCAAAGATGATGTTGAATTCTATTTTGGAAGAACTAGAATCTTAGAAAAAATCAATAGCCTTCCACCTAATACACTTCCAGATGGTGTTCAACCGACTTTAGGTCCAGATGCAACCGCTGTTGGCCAAGTGTTTTGGTATACTTTAGAAGGGAGAGATGAAGAAGGAAACCCAACAGGTGGGTGGAATTTAGAGGAACTAAGATCCACTCAAGATTTCTTAGTGAAATACGCTCTTATGTCTGCTGATGGAGTGGCAGAAGTTGCATCCGTTGGTGGTTTCGTGAAGGAGTATCAAATTGATGTAGATCCCAATGCTTTGAAGGCGTATGATGTTACGCTACAGCAAGTGATGAACGCTGTCCAAAATTCAAATTTAGATGTAGGAGCACGTACCATTGAGGTCAACAGTGCAGAATATTTTGTAAGAGGAATTGGTTACATCAAAGACCTAAGTGACCTTGAAGAAAGTGTTGTGAAGGTCAATAATAATATTCCCATTCGTATAAAAGACGTAGCCAAAGTAGTTGAAGGTCCTTCAGATCGAAGAGGTATTTTGGATAAAGAAGGAGCAGAGGCAGTAGGTGGAGTTGTGACAGCTCGTTTTGGAGAAAATCCAATGCTGGTGATTGATCATGTAAAAGATAAAATCAATGCAATCCAATCCGGATTGCCTCAGAAAATACTGGAGGATGGAACGCTAAGTAAAGTCACCATTGTCCCTTTTTATGACCGCTCTACTTTGATCAAAGAAACCATTGGTACACTCAATGAGGCATTAATACAAGAGGTTTTAATCACCGTCATTGTAGTCTTGATCATGGTTTGGAACCTTAGAGCATCCGTTTTGATTTCAAGTTTATTGCCGATCTCAGTTCTGATGGTTTTTGTAGTGATGAAATATATGGGTATTGTGGCCAATATCGTTTCATTAAGTGGAATTGCTATTGCAATAGGAACCATGGTCGATATAGGTATTGTAATGTCCGAAAACTTGATTAAGCATCTTGATCATAGAAAGGGACGAAAGCTAATTCAAGTTATTTATGATGCAACAGAGGAGGTTTCCGGAGCCATTGTTACTGCAGTAGCGACTACCGTAGTTAGTTTTATTCCTGTTTTCACATTACAAGCATCAGAAGGAAAGCTTTTTACTCCCTTGGCTTATACCAAAACATTTGCATTATGTGCTTCTGTAGTGGTAGCACTGATCTTTTTACCGTCATTTGCTTATTATTTCTTCAAATCAGATCAAAAGAAAAAGGGAGCATTCCTCTTTAAAATAATTTCTCTGATGATAGGTGTTGGGTTACTTTTCATCAAGTTCACTTTAGGATTAGGTGTGGTACTCGTCACTCTGTATGCTCTTTTTGAAAAACAACTGAAAAAATACATTTCAGAATTAAATTATGATCGAATAAAAAGTGGAATTGTAGCTTTTCTTATCACCTATTTATTGGCAATGGATTGGTTGCCTCTTGGAGCTCAAGAAAGTGACTTTAAGAATTTTATTTTTGTCGCAGGATTGATCATTTTGATATTAGGAGGTTTTCAGTTCTTCATTAAAATTTACCCCAAAATCCTTTCAAAATGTTTAGATCATAAAATCACATTTTTATCGATCGTCTTCTTTATTGTCTTTTCAGGAATTTCAGCTTGGCAGGGATTTGCAACTCTATTTTCACCCATTCAAAGTGTTTTTTCTTCTATGAATATAGATGTGACCTCCTCAAGAGCTTACCAAAATATGAATAAGGCATTCCCCGGAATTGGTTCTGAATTTATGCCGTCTTTGTCAGAAGGAAGTTTTCTATTGATGCCCACAACGATGCCTAATGCAGGGGTTTCAGAGGTTAAGAAAAACCTTCAATTGATGGATATGGCCGTGAAAAGTATTCCTGAAGTGGAATCGGTTGTTGGTAAGGCAGGGAGAACACAATCACCTTTAGATCCGGCTCCATTGTCAATGTATGAGAATATTATCAATTATAAAACAGAGTACAAAGTAGACGAAAAAGGGAACCGATTAAGGTTTAAGGTGGATGAAGACGGAAAGTACCTCAAAGATGATAAAGGTAATTTAATTGAAGATCCTAATGGCCAATACTTTAGACAATGGAGAGATGAAATTCAATCTCCTGATGATATTTGGCAAGAGATTGTAAAAGTGACGCAGTTGCCTGGACTAACTTCAGCTCCTAAGTTGCAACCAATAGAAACACGACTTATTATGACTCAAACGGGTATGAGAGCTCCTATGGGGATTAAAGTTTATGGTCCAGATTTAGCTTCAATAGAGGACTTTGGAATTCAATTAGAGCAACTTTTAAAGGAAGTTCCATCTGTTAAAAAGGAAGCTGTTTTTGCTGATCGTATTGTTGGGAAACCTTATTTGGAAATCGAAATCGACCGCCAGAAAATTGCCCGTTATGGTATGAATGTCAAAGATATGCAAATGCTTTTGGAGATGGTGATTGGTGGAATGCCTTTGACGTATACCGTAGAAGGTAGAGAGCGTTTTCCTGTCCGTCTTCGCTATGCGAGAGAATACAGAGATAATCCTGATGTGTTGAAAAAGTTCCTAGTCAATGTTCCATTAGGGATTCAAGTTCCTTTGGAAGAATTTGCTGAAATAAAATATACTGCGGGTCCTCAAAGTATCAAAAGTGAAGATACATTCTTAACCGGCTATGTACTATTGGATAAACTTCCTGACTACTCAGAAGTGCAGGTAGTGGAGGAAGCGACAGCTTATATTGAAGCAAAAATTAAAAATGGTGATTTGGTCGTACCTAAAGGAGTCAGTTATAAATTCTCTGGAAATTATGAAAATCAGCTTAGAGCATCAGAAAGACTTTCTATTGTAATGCCGATCTGTTTAATGCTTATTTTCTTCATTCTTTATCTGCAATTCAAATCAGTGAAAACGACGTTGATGGTTTTTTCTGGGATAATAGTAGCTTTCAGCGGAGGCTTTTTAATGTTGTGGATGTACAGTAAACCATCGTTTCTTGATTTCACTCTTTTGGGGACAAATATGAGAGCACTGTTTGACATTGGGACAGTCAATTTAAGTGTCGCAGTTTGGGTAGGTTTTATCGCATTGTTTGGTATTGCAACCGACGATGGAGTGCTTATCGCAACTTATCTTGATCAATCCTTTTCAAAAAATGCACCTCAATCCGTACAAGAAATAAGAAAGGCAGTACTTGAAGGCGGAATGAGAAGAATTAGACCAAGTTTGATGACAACAGCCACTACATTATTGGCATTTATCCCAATTCTGACTTCTACAGGCAGAGGAGCCGATATTATGAAACCAATGGCAATCCCTGGATTTGGAGGAATGACCATTGCTCTATTGACACTCTTTGTGGTGCCAACATTATATTGTGCTGTCAAAGAAGGAGCCTTGTCAAAGTCCATTACAAATAATGAAAATCAGTAAGTATAATTTGAAATTGTAAAGAAATGAAACAACTAAAAGAAAGTATAACACTGGTTTTATTGCTGATTGCATTGACAGGAAATGCTCAAAACCCATTCTTGGATAATTACATTTCTGTTGCGTTGGAAAATAACTTTGGTGTTAAAGCTCAAAACCAGAATATTCAAGCTGTAGCCTCAGAAAAAGAGATCATAAAAGGCGAAGCCACTTCCAACTTAGACGTAATGTACGGCTATGGAGTGTCTCCAATAGAAACGAGAAATGGACCGATTGATCATAAAGTTTCAGCGGGAATAATGTTGCCTTGGTTTGGTACAAGAGCAAAGCAATACGATGTAGTGAACCACAAAGTTGAAAAAGCAGAACAGCAGAAACATCAAACAGAAAATACAGTAAAATATACAGTGAGGGCTTTGTATTTTCAAATGCTTCAGAATCAAAAAGATCTTGGATCAGCTCGATATAACTTTGAGATCTTGAAGAGTTTTGAATCAATTGCCTTAACGCAATATGAAAATGCAAAAGGTTCTTTGGTAGATGTATTAAGAGTACAGATGCAAATAGAAGAAGCGCAAAATAAGATTAATGCTTTGATTGCGGATAGTACATTATTCAATCAACAGTTTGGTTTAGTACTTAATCATCCTACGGGAAAAATAGAGTTATCAGATCAATTGATTTTTAATTCAGATTCTTCTTCATTGGGAAATAACCCTTTGTTGTTAGAATTGGAGGCCAATCAAAAAGTAGTGAATGCCGAAATTCAATCTGTAGCAAAAGAAGCATCACCAAAAATTAAAATCGCTTTAGATTATAGTATTATTGGTAACACTCAAATGCAATCTGATAATGCTGGAAATAATGCTGTAATGCCAATGGTTGGTTTGTCTATTCCTGTTTTTAATGCTAAAAAATACAACGGTAGAAAAGAACAGCTAGCACTGAACAACCAATCCATCAAATTACAGAAACAAGAATTAGAAAATGCACTTCAATCAGAATATTTGAAGGCTCAAAATCAGAGAGAAGATGCACAAAGAGATATCAACTTAATTGATCAGCAAATAGCAAAAGTGGATCAAGCGATTAAAATTCAACGTGAAATCTATACCGTTGGACAAAATACACAAGGGTCTGCCTTTATCGAATTGTTACGCTTACAAATGCAACGTTTAGAGTACCAATTCAAAATTCATAAAGCTGAACAAAGTAAAAATGATGCGCTGGCCAAAATCGATTTCCTTCAAGGTGTTTAATCATTTCAGGCATCAATAAAAAAGAAATTACAATGGAAAAATATATAAAATCTTATGGCTCATTATTACTAGTTTTTATTATCGGGTTAATGAGTGGCTGGTTGTTTTTTAGTGGAGAAGAAAGTACACATGAAGACAAACATCAACATTCGGAAGAAGAGGTGTGGACTTGCTCTATGCATCCGCAAATACGACAAAATGAACCAGGGGATTGCCCAATTTGTGGAATGGATTTGATACCAGCTTCTACATCAGATGCAGGGCAAGACTTTTCTCACATTTCTTTGTCCAAGTCAGCCGTTGCACTTGCAAACATTCAAACTACGGAGGTAATTCAATCTTCACCTGAGAAAGAATTGGTTTTACAAGGAAAGTTGGCAGTTGATGAAAGAAGAACTTATTCTCAAGCATCACATATTTCTGGTAGAATTGAGAAAAGCTTTGTAAATTATATTGGAGAAAGAGTAAGAAAAGGACAGAAGCTCGCAATAATTTATTCTCCTCAATTAGTAACGGCTCAAAGAGAATATTTTGAAGCCAAAAAAGTAAAAGACACCAATCCTCAATTATTACGTGCAACCAAAGAGAAATTAAGGTTGTGGAAGTTGACCGAAAAGCAAATCAATGAAATTGATCAATCAGGAAAAGTAATGACGGAGTTTGTCATTAGAGCAGATATATCGGGGGTTATTACAAAATTGAATGTGGTGGAAGGAGACCATGTGATGGAAGGTCAAATTATGTATGATTTAGCAGATCTTTCCAGCCTTTGGGTAAAGTTTGATGCCTATGAAAGCGATTTGGCTTGGATCAAAGTAGGTGATAAGGTTACATTTTCAGTTTCCTCTTATCCTGGACAGGAGTTTAAAACCACCATTAATTTTATTGATCCGTTTATTAACCCTCAAACACGAGTGGCCTCTATCAGAGGGAACGTTATGAATAATAAAGGAACTTTGAAACCGGAAATGTTTGTGACAGGAAATTTGAAAGCCAAATTACCAACTAAAGAGGACGTAATTGTTGTTCCTAAATCCGCTGTATTATGGACAGGTCCAAGGTCTATTATTTATGTGAAGGTTGAGAACCAAGAAGAACCTACTTTTGAAATGAGAGAAGTAACGTTGGGTACAAATTTATCCAATGCTTATATCATTAAAGAAGGATTGGAAATGGGAGAACATGTAGTTACTCAAGGTACTTATACGGTAGATGCTGCCGCTCAGCTTAAGGGGAAACCAAGTATGATTGATCCAAATAAAGGAGAAATGTCAAGTGAAGAAATGCATTCTGATGGTAAATCAAAATTTGAAGAAGGTGTTTCATCTGTATTTCAGTCTCAACTCCAACAAGCATTCCAAGCCTATATTTTGATGAAAGATGCTCTCGTTGCAAGTGATGATGATAAAGCAAAAGAACTTCTAGGGGATTTCTCAGAAAAATTGGATTTGGTTCAAATGAAAGAATTGAAAGGTGAGGCTCATCATTATTGGATGAAAAAATCAAAAACACTGAAAGAAGATGTGTTAGCAATGCAAAAAGCAGATAACATTGATACAAGAAGACGTTATTTAGTTTCAGTTTCTAAGTTATTGGCAGACGTAATTACACGTTTAGGGTTACCTTCCAATGAGAAAGTCTTCCTCTTATATTGCCCAATGGCAAATCATGATCAAGGTGCTTCTTGGCTTTCAACTACAAAAGATGTTCTTAATCCATATTACGGTGATATGATGTTGAAGTGTGGTGAAATGAAAAGAGAAATACAATAAAATTTGATTTGTTCTAACAAACAAGCTATTTTCGAGCCTGATGTTGTTGTGAAAACTGTTGTAATTACATTATTACTGCTTTTAACTTTATGTAATTCAAGTGGATATCCATCGATTTCTGTACTATTTTATAGAAATCGATGGGTGTAAATCACGCACATTTCAGTTTTACAAGGTCAGGTACACTAGAATTATTTATCACTTTTTTGACTTCATAACTTTAATTTTTTTTCAACGGCCAAACTTTCTTCAAATGAAAATTTTTACTCATAAAAATACTCAGAGTATACACTTTAGAGCTATGCCTGTTTCAACATGTACCTTTTATAAAGGCTTTTTTACAAGATATGATAGAACTGAAATTTTCACCTCAAGAAGTTGGAATAAAGAGGTGGGACAGTCTGTTGAACAGCAGAAATTTCCATTGTTTGATTTCTCCATCAGTATCTAAATTTTCTTATGAATATCCTATCAAACTTCTCTAAGTGGATGCTTTCTGGGCAAGATAAATACGATATGGTAGCCATAAAGAAAGCCAATTTTCTACTCGCTACACTACAGACCACTTTTATGTTATCATTTATCTATATGCTTTTTTCGAAGTATATAATGAGATATCCAACAGGTGCGGACGTTTGTATCTATTTTCTTATTGTTCATGTTATACTTATCAGTTTATTTAAATTTAAAGTGTCACCAATAATCATTGGTAATGCGTATTCATTTCTTACGTTATCTGGTTTCTTGGTGGTTGCATTTACAACCGGTGGGGTGTCATCCCCAATCATCGCATGGTTACTTTGTACAATAGTTTCGGCTTATTGGTATGCCAATAAATTGTCAGGTATTATATGGTCCATTTTTACAATTAGTGCAGTAACGATTTTATTTTTATTTGAATTTTTTGGGATACAGCTTAAAAATGAAATTCCTGAAGATCTTTATTATGTATTCTCTGGTACTATGTATCTGGGCATATTAGGCTATTATCTTATTGTTATTGTAACGTATGAGAAATGGCAGAAGGAAGCGAAGATTAAATTAAAAAAACAGAATGATGAACTGACGGTCACATATGAGGAACTAACTCAGCAGACGGATGAAATTATGGCACAAAGGGAGATGCTTCATGAGCATACTCAAAAATTAGAGAAGGTGAATAGTCAATTGAATTCAAGTATCAATTATGCAAGCAAGATTCAGCGAAGCTTGATGGAACCTGAGAAAAATATTCAAAATGCATTTAATGATGCCTTTATCATTTGGGAGCCAAGGGATATAGTGGGGGGAGACTTCTATTGGTATAGTGAAATTGATGAAAATAGAAAGGCTATAGCGGTTATTGATTGTACAGGACATGGTGTTCCTGCTGCATTTATGACAATTATGGCCAATGATTTATTGCATCAAGCAGTGAACATCTCAAGAATTTATGAGCCAAAAGCGATCTTACAATATTTAGATCAGGAAATACGCATGCAAACCAGCAAAGGACAGACCTCAGTAGAGGATGGTATGGATATGTCAATTATAGTTGTAGATACAGACACAAAGACATTGACCTTTGCAGGTGCTAAACAAACGATGTATGCTTACCTGGGAGAAAAATTTAAAGTCATAAAAGGAGGGAAATCAGCAATTGGAGGACATGTACTTCATGAAAAGAATTTTGAGCAGACCACAATGCCTTATGCTATTGGAGATGTAGTTTATGTCCAAACGGATGGTTTTCAGGATCAGTTTGGTGGAAAGGATTTTAAAAAGTATTTAAAGAAAAGATATAGAGAATTGTTGCAACAGCAATATCAAATAGAGATGTCTCTTCAGAAAGAAATATTATTAGATGAATTCAGTTTTTGGAGAGGTAAATATCAACAAACAGATGATATTCTGATCGTTGGAATAAAATTATGATCTAAAGTATTTAGGGTTATTTTCTTGAAAAGGAAATAACCCTTTTTCGTGACAAAGATCTTATACACAATCACAAAAATTCCATACAAACAAAAATCATCAACCACCTTATATTTGTAGTATACTAATCGAAAAAAAGATGAGAGAGTTAACATTAGATACTACATTAGGTTGTAAAGCTATTCCATACAAACAAAAATCATCAACCACCTTATATTTGTAGTATACTAATCGAAAAAAAGATGAGAGAGTTAACATTAGATACTACATTAGGTTGTAAAGCTTGTGAAGCAAAAGTTCAACCTCTTTTAGATAAAGATCCCAGAGTGATTGAATGGGAGGTAATAGATGGCAATATTTTAAGAGTAGTTACCGAAGGGGCATGCCAAAAATGTGTCAATAAAATTATTGGAGAAGCAGGGTATGAAGTAAAAGAACAATTGTCAGCTAAAGATGTGGATGCAAGTCAGTTTGCATTTAAGATAACACATGAAATCCCTAAGATGGAATATGACATTCCTGAATTTTCATCAGATGATGCAGGCAAGTATTATTGCCCTATGATGTGTGAAGGGGATGATAAATTGTATGATAATGCAGGAGATTGCCCTGTTTGTGGTATGCCTTTAGAAAAAATACCTGAGGCTAAACCTGCTGTGCAATACGCTTGTCCAGATCACCCTGATGAATTACACGATGCTCCAGGAGATTGTCCAATCTGTGAAACAACTTTGGAGCCTGTAATTCCTGAAGTAGAAGAGGAGAAAAATGAAGCTTATGAGGATATGAAAAAGAGATTTCAATGGAGTCTTCTTTTTACAATTCCAGTGGTTTGTATAGCTATGCTTGGACATATATTCCCACCAATAAATCATGCTATGTTAAATATAATGTCTCAAACAGCATGGAATTGGATACAATTTTTATTAACCATTCCAATGGTATTTTATACAGGTTCAATTTTCTTAAAAAGAGCATGGTCTTCTATTGTGACTAGAAATCTTAATATGTGGACGCTTATTGGTATTGGAACTGTAGTCGCTTTTACTTTTAGTGTGATAGCACTTTTATTTCCTGACTTATTTCCAGATCAATTTAAAGAAAATGGAGCAGTCCATGTTTATTTTGAAGCCACAAGCAGTATTTTACTTTTAGTAATGGTTGGTCAATTGATGGAACTAAGAGCACATGCACAAACCAATTCGGCACTAAAAGCACTTTTACAATGGGCTCCATCAACGGCAACTATTATTAGAAACGGTAAAGAATTTAAAGTGGCCATTGAACATATTGAAAAAGGGGATAGTGTCAAAGTGAAACCAGGAGAGAAAATTCCAGTCGACGGAGTAGTGATAGAAGGAAAAGGTACTGTAGATCAATCAATGATTACAGGAGAACCAATTCCGGTAGATATTGCTGTAAATGATAAAGTGACAAGCGGGTCTATCAGTACAAATGGGTCATTCCTTTTAAGAGCAGAAAAAGTTGGAGGAGAAACACTTCTTGCCAAAGTAATTAGTATGGTGAATGATGCTGGAAGATCAAGGGCTCCAATTCAAAAAATAGCGGATCAGATATCTACTTATTTTGTACCTATTGTTGTAAGTGTAGCCATAGTAACTTTTCTAATCTGGATGTTCCTGTACAATGGAGAGAATGCGGCAACTTATGCTTTGGTGAATGCTGTGGCAGTTTTACTTATAGCTTGCCCTTGTGCATTAGGTTTGGCAACGCCAATGTCAATCATGGTAGGAACTGGTAAAGGAGCTCAATATGGAATTCTGATTAAAGATGCAGAAGCTTTACAAGGTTTTAGTAAAGTAGATGTTTTGATGATTGATAAAACTGGAACGTTGACAGAAGGTAAACCCAACGTCAAAGAAGTAATCACATTTAGCTCATCCTCTTCCGAAGAGGTTCTTAGTTTGGTGGCAAGTTTAGATCAAAATAGTGACCATCCATTAGCGAAAGCAATTGTTAAAAAAGCAAAAGAGGAAAAACTGAAAGTTCACACGGTTAAAGATTATCAATATGTGATAGGTAAAGGTAGTACAGCACTCATTGGTAATGATAAGATTTCAATAGGGAATCATACATTAATGTCCTTTGATACTTTGAACCAAGATGATTTGAATAAAATCAAAGCTTATCAAAAAGAAGGAGCTACAATTGTTTATGTTTCCAAAAATGAGACAGTCATAGGTGGAGTTGTGATTCATGATCCTATTAAAACAGAAGCATCACAACAGGTAAAAGCTTTACAAAAAGAAGGAATTGAAGTAATCATGCTGACGGGTGATAATGATATCACTGCAAAATATGTGGCAGATCAAGTGGGGATTGTAACTTTCAAATCAAATTGCCTTCCGGAAGACAAATTATCTCTAGTCAAAGAGTATCAAAGTAAAGGTTTGAACGTTGCAATGGCAGGGGATGGTATCAATGATGCACCAGCATTGACTCAAGCCAATATTGGTATTGCAATGGGCGATGGTACTGATATAGCTATTCAGAGTGCTGAAATAACTTTATTAAAAGGGAATCTGAGTAATTTGGTAAAGGCTAGAAAGCTAAGTGATAAAGTAATGTTAAATATAAAACAAAATTTGCTCTTTGCTTTCTTTTATAATGTACTTGGTGTTCCCGTTGCAGCTGGAGTTTTATTCCCATTCTTTGGTATTTTACTCAGTCCAATGCTCGCAACCTTGGCTATGAGTTTTAGTTCAGTGTCTGTGATATCAAACGCACTTCGACTAAAAAGAGTAAAATTGTAAAATTGCCTCTTCAATAACATTGCGTCTATCCTTTTTCATAAGGGGTAGACGTTTTTGTTTATAGGGTGTTATTTAATGAAAATTAAAAATGAAAATGTATTACATATAAATTAACATGTGTTTACGTTTTTCTTGAAGTTCTAGTAATCGTTATTATTGTTATATAACAAGGTGCATATCATAATTATTGGAATTTTTATTTTTTTTAAAACTTTGTTTTTTTTGTATGTGCAAACCCTTATAACAATCTATATAGGTGTATTATTGGCTATTTTTGATTGTTTTTATCATTGTTGTTGAATTGTTTTTTTTGTGCTTGTTTTTTCATCTTTTTTAATGAAAAAATGATAAAAATGAATCTAATTTTAAACGAAGCTAGTATAATTGAAATGTGAGAGCAGAAAAACAATTGATATTAATAATTGAATTTCTGTACGATAATAATGAGAGAGATTAAATACTAAAAACAAAACCAGATAGAGTTATTTAGCTTAGCTAAAACTAAAACTTAATCCATTATCATTTTAATTTATCTACTACTATCAAAGAAACTATCATTTTATCTATTTCTAATATCTCGAAGGGTAGTAATTACTCTTCGAGAATTAGATAAAGTATTAGTTGATTTTATTATTCAATAAAATAAGGTAGAGTATAAACATTATTTATACACTAAGCTGAACACGAATACTTACAGAAAAGGAGAGTTATTTCTCCTTTTCGAAACGATATAGAGCAAGGAACCTTTAACAACTTGGCGAAACAAAACCAATGAGATGCTAATTACTAAAACTGTACTAACACCTATATAATTTCTCATTAGTATCTAATTGAACAATGAGAGATTTAATTAGGTACAGGCTACTTTCCTGTTTAAACCTAATAATTAGCCCAAACACCCTAGGTGAGTGATCATCTAGGGTGTTTTTTTGTGCATTAAAACCTATGAATATTTAATTAATTCTAGATAACAATTGGTACACTGAATTAGATTTTTTCAACCTAAGAAGGTCTTACACAGTGTTATAAAATTTTATGTTAATGAAGAATAGCAGATGTGGATAAAAAGGCATATCAAAGTACATTTGCCTTATTACTGAATTGTTAGAATTTATTAAATATTATGTCTTTGTACTACTGATTTTTCAATAAAATCTTACATTTATCAAAATTACTACCGCGAAGACTAATAAATAATAAAATTTTTATACTACCACGATGTTTAGATTACTACTTATAACAACCACATTTTTTCATTTATTGATATTTTCAGCTTACTCCCAAAATATTACTGGAGAAGTGATAGATGAAGAAACAAAAGAATCATTGCCATTTGTGAATGTTTCTTGTAAGCAAGCTGATGCAACCATTGCAATAGTAAGCACCGATTTTGATGGGAAATTTACACTTACAGTGAAAGAAAAGGGAGATTATGAAATCCAATTTCATTACACTGGTTATAAGGTAAATAACAGGATCATCACTGTCAATGATGACTTGGATATCTCATTAGGTCAAATCTTACTGAAATCCAATATTACTGAATTGGAAGGTGTGACTGTTACTGCACAAAAAGAGTCTGTTAATATGACAGCCGATGGAATGAGTTTTAATGTTGAAGAAGGAGGAGGTGCCAATATGGAAGATATTGTCTCCGGTATGCCTTCAATTTCCATGGATGAAAACGGCGAAGTGACCTCCAATGGTGAACAAGTTGTGATCCTTGTCAACGGCGAGGAATCAAGTTTGGAAAACCCTTTGGAAGATATACCTATGCAATTGATTGAAAGGGTAGAACTTTTGAATAACCCTCCTGCTGAATATACTTCTGCAGCTACTGCCATTAATATTGTATTAAAGGAAGATGTGAAGCTTGGGAATAATGCAAAAATATATGCAGAAGGTGGCACACCAATGCAAATGAAAGCAGGTTTTAATGTTTCAAGGTCAGGAAACAAATGGTCTTCCACTTTAAATATGCGCTATATTCAAAATGAGCTTCCTTATGAAAACTCATCTGAAAGATTGAATTATGGCTCCAATCTCAGAGAGAATGAAAGTGAGTATATACAATCACTTAAGTTATTTACAGCCAATTGGTCTTCTTCTTACGCTTTTTCACCCAATGAT
The DNA here is from genome assembly GCF_001583495.1 of Flammeovirga sp. SJP92. Classification (GTDB taxonomy): domain Bacteria; phylum Bacteroidota; class Bacteroidia; order Cytophagales; family Flammeovirgaceae; genus Flammeovirga. Next base: position 268,187 of record NZ_LQAQ01000090.1, read on the forward strand.
AAATTAAGATTCAACCTTAGTTACTCTTCAAGAGAAAATATTACGGATAGTGAGGAAGAGGAATTTGTAGTAAATGTAGATAGTGATAATTTAAATCCTAGAACAAACTTCCGTTCAGCACTCAATACAAGGTTGATGACAAGGCTACAGGCTCAACTGAATTATGATAAACATTTCTTGACGGAAGGAAGAAAGTTATTGACCACTATACGATTCTCGGTTGATGATTACGATCAAGTGAACTCCAACCAAACAAATACTTTGTACGAATCTGGAGATATAACTTATAATGATGAGCGTTTAACGGAAAGAGATCGACCGAGCAAAAACTTCTTTGCTAATTTAAAATATGTTCATCCATTTAACCCAAGTAGTATTTTAACGACAGGTTTTAGAAATACTACAAAAGTACAAACTAACACTGAACGCTTCTTTAACAGATCTGAAGATGGTGAAGAAACGGATCGTGGTTTAGGATATCAAAACACAGATTACTTAAACCAGAAATTCACAGCCTATTTCCAATACAAGTATAAGTTTGTCAATGATTTAACTTTAAATGTCGGAGGTATAGCGGAGAATTCTATCATTACTTCTGATATTGTCAACCGAGAAGACAGTTTTACAACAGAGAACAATTTTTGGGTATTTAATCCAAATGCTAGTTTAAACAAGAAGTTCAATGAGAATTGGATGGGTAGAATTGCTTATTCATTTAGATTGAATACACCTCCTGAATGGATGTTAAACCCTACAATCAATGATAGTAATCCACTTTTTATTAGTTCAGGTAATCCAAATTTATCATTACAGAAGAAACAAAATTTGGTATTGGATGTAACGAATCATCAAGAGAAGTTTTCAACTAGAGGTGGAGTGTTTTTCAGAAGTACAATTGATGGAGTTGAAAGAGTGTTTGAAAACAAAGGAGATACAATTTATTCTACTTTTGATAACATAATGGATAAGTATACTGTTGGTACCAACATCTATGTGCAATATCAATTATCAAAGAAACACCGCATCATTCTTTCTGGAGACCTTTACCATGATATGTTTAATACAAGAACAGGTGATTACCCATTGACACAGACCATGTTTAATGGTAAAATGACTTACAAAGCGAATGTGTTAAATGGTTTGAGAATCAGACTGACAGGTTATTATCTATCGCAAACAATTCGTTATAATGGCACTATGACTCCAGCTTCAGGTGTTGATGCGTCGGTGTCTAAAACCATTTATGGCGGAAAAGGTAGGATATGGCTAACCGCTGTTGATATTTTCTCTACTAGAAAAATATATAGAACTAATATTTCACGTACCTTTGAATCGACAAGTGTTGTAGATTTGCCTACAACAGTTAAGTTAGGATTCTCATGGTCGTTTTTCTCCGTATGATAAATAAAATATTAACGTCTTTTACTTTATTAATTACATTTTTTGTCCTGCCAGAACATCAGGCTTACAGTCAGAATCATAAAGATACCATTCATCTTTATGATTCTGCATATAGTAAGGTTTTGGATTTAAGGCATATTCCTTTTTGGGTAGACCTGTCACAAGAGTTGTCTTATGAAGAAATTCTTGACTTAAAACCCAACTTCTCAACCTCACCCAATCAAAGTAAAGATAAGTTTAATGTAGATGGTAATTATTGGTTGCAACTGAATGTCTCAATTGATTCATTTAGTTCATATGAGTGGATTATTGAATTTTACGATCAAACCATTGATGACATTATTGTTTATATGCCCACAGTAGAGGGGGATGTAGAGAAGATCTTTATGGGTGATAGCTATGATTTTGATAAAAGAGATATTAAGCATATCAATTATGTCATTCCACTTGCCGATAACATCGATTATTCTCAACCTATATATATTAGAATTCAGTCGGCTCATAAAGTAGACATACTCTTAAATTTCACAAACGGAGATGAATTCATCAAAGAGTCCACTTTAAAGTATTTATTTTTTGGTTTATACTATGGAGCCTTCGCATTGATGGTGGTCTACAGCTTGATGCTTTTTGCTAATATTAAAGAGAAAAAATACATTTTCTATGTCATTCACCTTCTCTTTATCATGCTTTATTCTTCATCAAGAGACGGAATGGGGTTTCAGTTTATATGGCCTGAAGCACCTTGGGTTAATTCATTTTCAACACATTTGTTCATTTTTGGGATGACAATGTCATTGGTTTTTTTTATTAAGGAAATCATTACAGATGAAAATGAAAATTCATTGTATACCAAAGCAATGAATATTTTGATGTTCTCTTTGACAGGAATTTTCTTTCTGATTCTTCTGTTTTTTACAACTCAAGAAGGAGGGCTTTTATTGATCACTACCATTCTTACCCTTCTTTATTTTGTGGTAAAAGCGTATAAAGAATATAAAAAAATATCTCCTTATTTTATTTATGGTTTGATCGTGTTTTTCTTTGGTTTCTTCATTTGGTTATTAAAATGGTATGCTATTGTACCTTTTAATACTTATACAATGTATAGCCTTAGAATTTCAATATTATTGGAAATGCTCCTGTTCTCATACGGTCTTTATGACAGTTTAAGATCATTGAAAGAAAGAGAAAGAATTGCACAGAAAGAGGTGATTCAGCATCAAGTAGAAAAAGAAGAAATGCAAAATAGAGTCATTGAAGAACAAAAGAAAACAATGATTTTAAGTGAAAAGGTGAATAATGAATTGGAAGAAAAGGTACAGGAGAGAACAGCTTCACTTCAAAAAAGGGAGTCAGAACTAAGAACTCTAAATAAGGAATTACAAGATAAATCTGAGAAATTAGACAAATTGAATCGTATTCTTGATGTCAATAATTATAATTTAAAGGGGGAAATCAAGCAAGAAAGAGAAAGAAGATTTACCAATAAAAGATTAAGCCATAAAGAGTTTGAAGAGTTGTTTCCTGATCAATTATCTTGTTTGAGGTATCTTGAAAAACAAAAATGGGAAAATGGTTTTACTTGTAAGCAATGTGGAAATCATACTTACTCTGATGGGGCTAAGCAATTTTCAAAACGATGTACCAAATGCGGTTACAATGAATCGGTTACCAGTAATACAATATTCCATAGTTTGAAGTTTGAGTTAACTAAGGCTTTTTATTTGTCTTATATCATTTCTAACTTCGATGAAGAATTTAGTATTCAGCAATTGTCAGATGAGATTGGAATGTCAAGAAATACTGTTTCTAAATTTAGAGCAAAAACATTAAAAGCGAAAAATAAAGAATCAAAATTACTTCTTCCGACTTTTCTCCCAAATGAGTAGCTAACAGTTATTCCGGTAGCATTAAATCGTACCTGACGGTTTGAATTTCATCCCAAAGTTCAGTTCTGGAGAGGTTAGAAGCACTATAGCTTGGAGTGACTTCCAAAAGGCCATTTACAAAAAAATTAAATGAATAGTGTTTCCCTTTCTTGAAAATAGATTTGTCAAATGCAATTCTATAATGTCTATCAACCACTTCATCCATCACTATCTTCTTTCCATTCTCTTTTTCTAAGAAGTCTGCAAAAAGATACATGTTTCTAATTTTGAATTGTCTGGCCTCAGATCGTTGGAAATAGGTGAGGAGGTCATTGTCGCTTAATTTCCACTGGAAGACAACACTATCTTTTTGAACAGAATAACCTACAGTCTCTTCTTTATAGTTAGTTTGATAAGTGAAGTTATAATGCCTCATTCCTTTGTAATGCCCTAATTTATTTCTGGCTTCAAAAGGAGGATTAACCCAATTGTGATCATTGACTATAAACTTAAACTCACCCCAGTTATTGATATTCTCATCAATAGGCATTGAATAATAATAAAATTCCCCAACTTTTTTCATTTCAAAATATTCGCTCCACGCATTGAAACTTCCAGCCACCTGTACTTTTCCAATTAAATCAGGATCGTAGGTTTCTTGAACACCGCTGTTATTGTTGCTTAATGAATACTCTTCAGGTGCAAATACAAATGTGATACTATCTTTTGATGTCACATACCCCATTTGTTCTTTGGCTTCCATAATATACATCAGCCAAACAATGTACATTCTTCTCAAACGCTCGTCAACAAATACTGGAACGTGAGTGTTGAGTGAATTGAAATGATTGGGTGTCGCTAGATATTTTTGATTGGCAATGAAAGTAAAATCACCACTGGTCGGTAAAATTTGTTTTTTTGGAAGGGTAAGTTGCCAAGAATTTGTCTTAGGTTGATAATTCATCAAATAGGCAGGATCAATTTTATAATCATTAAAAGAGCCAAATAAATGTAATTCGTGAACATTAAGGTCTTCTTTTTTGATGAGATAGTTTTCCCAGTTGTTGAACTCAGGTGTATAAGGAGAAGTGAAAAAATCAGTTTGAGAAATATCCAAATAGTTGATGATATCTGAGTCGGTGATATGAAATACAATACTGTCGTTGATCTCATAATATCCAATTAGTTCCTTTTCCTTTTCTGTAATCAAGTAACTAATTGGGGTGTGAGTACAACTTAAGAGTATAAAAATTAATGTGATATGAATGAGGTAATTTTTCATTTAGAATTTTTGAGGATGAATTTACCCTGAGTCAGAGTTTCAAAAATATCATTTTTATTATTTCTACTAATGCTGATCAATGTATCTGCAATCACTACGCTATTTCCTTCAATGGCTTCTACAAAATGTATATTAATGATGAACGATTTTTGAATTTTCAGAAAATATGACGGAAGATTTTCTTGTACTTCTTTCAAAGTAAGTAATGTTAAGAAATTACCTTTAGTAGTGACAATGTTGACGTAATTATTTTGAGATTCAATGTATTTAATATCTTTACACCAAATTTTCTTGATCTGCAGATCAACCTTTACAAAAATAAAATCATCCAATTCTTCTTCTTTTGCTGAAGTATTGATTACCTCTTTTGCCTTGAGGCAACTTTTGTAGAAGCGATCAAATGAAATTGGTTTCAGAAGATAATCTAAGGTGTTGACCTCATAGCTTTGAATTGCAAACTCAGAGTAAGCAGTAGTGAAGACTACCATAGGAGGGTTTTTGATGGATCGAACCCAATCTATTCCAGAAAGATAGGGCATGTTAATGTCGCAAAAACATAAATCTATTGGCTGTTCGTCTAATACTTGTTGAGCTTCCATTGCACTTGCACAAATTGCTATTGTTTCCAGGAAAGGGACCTGAGAAACATAATGTGCCATTCCGTCACGAGCGAGTTCTTCGTCATCTACAATAAGACAACGGATTTTAGAATTCGATTTTTGCATAATATACACTGTTGATTAAAGAGGTAGAGAATTTATAATTATTTCCATAAATAAGCGTGAGTCTTTTCTTGATGTTGGAAAGTCCAATGCCACTGTATTTTTTGTCTTCTTCCAATTCAATATGACTTCCGTCTGTAGAATTGACAATTTCAAAACTAACAAGGTTGCTTCTCTGTTTCAAAAAAATGGAAATATAGTTCTCTTGGTCATCTTTTTGGGAAACATATTTCATAGCATTCTCTACCAAAGGCAAAAATAACAATGGAGGAATGGGATAAGCAGTGTCTTCAGTGTCGAATTCTGTAGTGATTTTTACTTTTTTACCTTTTCTATAGCCTTGTACTTTACAAAGGTGTGTGAGGTAATCAATCTCTTTCTGTATAGGAACAAAATCATGATCACATTCATACAATTGATAACGGAGCATTTCACTAAGTTTGAGTAATAATTCTTGCGCACCTTGCGGGTCTTTTAGAATTAACCAAAAAATCGTATTGATGGTATTGAAAAGGAAGTGTGGACTAATTTGAGCTTTTAAAAAACTTAATTCAGCTTTTGTTTTTTCCAGTTTTAAGCTTTGTTGTTCATTATTTTGTTTGAGGTATTCAAAAACAATTTCAATACAAATACCAATGAAGTATGGAATTAATACTGCTTGTAAGTTTGCGGCATTAAGAAATGGTCCTTTATATTCTTCAAGAAAATAGCTTATTCTGTATTCCCAAGTGATTTGACTATAGGTATACATGATGAGTATAAAACCCAAGGAAAGTACGATAAATGCAAGAATACTACTTTTTTTGATGAGAATATATTTGGATGCTTTTGCAAAAAACAGAGCACCAAAACACTTGAGAAAGGTGGTTGCCAATCCCAGAATTATTATATGATTTATCCCTAACCACTGATGATCAGACTCTGCATTATAGCCTGATAGAAAATCAATGATGAAAAAAACGATATAATAAAAAGCTATAGTAAAAAAATAGGAACTTCTTAAAGGCATTTTATAGTAATTAAGAAAGAGTGTTCCAAAACCGCTTAAGATTTTAAAACACTCTTTGATCAAGAAAAAATCTTACTTTCAATTTAGAAATTACAATTGCTATATTCAATAGTTTTAATGTAATATTCTTTTTTTAGATCCTCAGTCGTAATGTAAAAAGACGTTGAACCAATGACTGTATCAGTATTATGTTTTGTAAATACAACAGAGTACGCTCCACCAAAAGAGCTATTGTCATATGAAAAGTTGATAACTCCTCCCTTCGCCACAACATACCCTGAATGACGATCACCTTTTGAGCTAAATAATTCGACATATACAATTATGTCCTCATCACATACAGCACCACTTGGTTTTAATTCAACATTAAGAAATGAAGGGTATAAGGCTTCCTCTGCACTAGTAATTGGAGGTGTTATTCTTTCCATTTCGGCAAAAAGTTCATCATTTGATGAAGAACACGAAGAGATAAACGAAAGTAATAGAGATACAAGAATTAATTTGACACTTAAGTTCATAATAGTTGAGGTTTTGATTAATGATATATCAAATGTCTACCTATTCGATGCGATTATGAATTTTAATTGGTGAAATGCAGGATTGGAAGGGTGAAATGCAAAATGATAACAACCGGTTGAAATATTTGATTGTTTTTGCTGTATGTAGGCAATTTCTTATAATGAAAAGAACAAAGGGGTGGGTATGTTGAGAAATAGATAAAAAAACCTCTTGAAAGTGTTTTTCCAAGAGGTTTTCGGGAAGGAACTTTAAGTTCAATTCCAATTATCTTCAATAAGCTTAATAGCTCCAATCACCTTCTTCAACTTGAAGAATAGCTTGTACTACTAAGTCTATCATTGCAACTACATCAGTTGGGTGAGCCATTTCAGTGGTTTGATGCAAGTAACGCATCGGGATACTTAGAGCACCAGCAATTGAGCCATTTTTAGGCATTCTTTGAATATTTGCAGTGTCAGTTCCACCAAAAGGAAGGACTTCAGGTTGTGCAGGAATTTCCTTGTTTTTAGCTACATTTTCAAGGTGTTCCACCATTCTTCTATCACAGATAGTTCCACCATCAAAGTGTTTTATGCCGGCACCTTTTCCCATTGATGTAACATAATCTTGAGGAGCAAGGCCAGGAATGTCATTCGCAACGGTTACGTCAAGAGCAATACCAAAATCAGGTGATACACCATGACCAGCAACTTGTGCACCTCTTAATCCTACTTCTTCTTGAACAGTGAAAACACCATAAACATCAACAGGAGTATCTTGTTCTTTCAAAGCTTTCATGATTTCAACAAGAGCATAAACACAAACTCTATCATCTAAAGATTTACCATTGATTAGATCACCAACCATGTCTAATTCTTGCCACCTTGTAATAGAATCGCCAATTTTTACATGCTTTTCAATCTCTTCTTTTGACAGGCCACAATCAATGAAATATTCTTCATTGGTAACCACTTTAGTTCTCTCAGCCGCACTCATTGAGTGAATCGGTTTACAACCCATTACACCAAGAAGGTCTTTTGTACCGTGAACTTTTACTCTTAAAGAAGTTAAGGTCTTAGGGTCAAAACCACCTAATGTTTGAAACCTAATATAGCCATTGTCATCAATATGCTTTACCATAAAGCCAATTTCATCCATATGTGCCGCTAGCATAAATTTCTTAGCGTTTTCGGTCTGAGATTTCTTGATGGTAATAAGGTTTCCCATATTGTCGACATAAAATTCATCAACAATATCTTTTAAAGTTTCAATAAGTAAATGCCTCACTTTTTTTTCAAAGCCTGGAGCGCCTGCTGTTTCACTTATTTTCTTTAATAATGGGATGTCAATTCTTTCTAAACTCATAATTGTACTAATATATTTTCAGATACCATAGAGGAGATGATTTTTTGTTCTCTTCCGTTGATAATTATTTCTAATGATTGATCGAATTCAATTTTTTCAACAACCTCAAGCGTTGTTCCTATTCCAATACCTACTTTATCTAAATATTGAAGAAGACTACTGTTTCCATCTTTTACAGATACAACAGTCGCTTTTTCTTTAATAGGAATTTTAGATAATTTTGTGGCTTTTAGATTACTGAACTCGCCATTTTTATCAGGGATAGGATCGCCATGTGGGTCATGTTTCGGATAGCCTAAAAATTGGTCCAAACGTTCAATCATTCTCAGTGATTGAATATGCTCTAACTGTTCTGCTACCTCGTGAACCTCATCCCAGTTGAAGTTTAATTTTTCCAACAAGAAAACTTCCCATAATCGGTGTTTTCGGATCACCAAAAGTGCTGCTTTATTACCTTCTTCAGTAAGTGTTGTTCCTTTATACTTTTGGTAATGAATAACTCCTTTACTATTAAGTTTTTTGATCATATCAGTGACAGATGCCGCTTTTGTCTGTAGTTTATCAGCAATGGCATTTGTACTAACAGGGGTATCTTTCTCGGATAAATGATAGATGGTTTTTAAATAGTTTTCTTCTGAATGACTAAACATGTATAGGTGTTATATATGCTACGATAATTGCGAATTGCAAATAAATAGTTAGCCTACACTTTTCATAATTTTAAAACTACTATTTATTGTTTTTATCGAAGAAAAAATTATACTTTATAAACCTATTAATATGTTTTATCGTTAAATAATAATAGGCTTTCAGTAGAATTAAAAAAAACTATTGTATACTGAAAAGATGTGAACTATTGATAACTAAAAATTTAACGAAATGGGATTTGAATCGAGTGCAATTAAGAGTTTAGAAAACAACAGAAGAGAGATCAGACAGGTGACTACTGGCAGGTTTCCATCCAAAAATATGGGAACTAATCTTCAAAAGAAACCGCTACGTTTTAAAGAGGCATCTGAAGCCGAGAAAAAGAAATTCAAAAAGAAGTTGTGGTTTTATAAGTTTCAAGAGAAAGCTATGGGTATAGCATTTTGGGTAATTGGGATAAGTGCTGTGCTAAGTCTATCTTATTGGATGTTCTTTATTTTATAATCTTAAAAAGTTTATGCTCTTCGGTTTTCCAAAGGGCATTTTTATTATAGCCATTTGGGTATGGATTGAGATGAATGATTTTATCTTCTAATTCAGTATAATTAAAAGAATTGAAATCAAGAAATATTCCAGCTTGATAGGGAGTGACGATACTCTTCCAAAAACTATTTTCTTGAATGATCATTGGAATTCCCAAAGCCATGCATTCGCACATTTTTGTTGGAATACAATTTTGAGTTGATGGGTTAGTAGGATAGGGTAAGGCTACAAAATCAGAATCCTGCATTGCTTCAATAATTTTTAAATGAGGGACAAATTCAGTGATTCCAATTATTTCTATATCATATATCTTCGCATGATTGTAAATCTGCTGAATAACATCACTTTCGTAGGCTTTTCCAATAATTCTGAATTTATACTTTAGTCGGTTCTTGCAACTGCTTATTGCATCAATAAATTTCAAAAATTCTAATGCCCCAAAAGCTTTAGTTAATGTGCCGCAATAGGTGATCAGCTTATAATTTCTGTTTTTATCTGATTTACTTTCTACTATTGAAACATATTTGTTTTCCAGGACTTCAGTTTTAGCCATTGGTAAAAATTTTTCTTTTAAATAAGTCTTTTCTGCTACCATAATATGGTCTAGAAAAGGATAAGAAAGTTGTTCAATAATAGCAGCACCTATGGAAAGAAGGTGTTTTGTAAAGCTTGAGTAGTAAGATTGAGCTTTAAAATTCAACGGGTAGTTTTCTAAAATATCATAATAGATCCGTACAGGTCGATGATTGATTTTATACCAAATTAAATAGGGTAGAAGCTCAATAGTATGAATTATAATATGCTGAGGTTTTACTTTTTTCAATAAAGCATAAAAAAGTCTACCCGCACTTCTACGGCTAGACTTTTCATTTATATCATAAGGTTCAAATTGTATATTTTTCTCTAAATAATAAAGAGAAGTGTCATTACTTTTTGTCCCAAAAATGATTATTTCAGTATTATCTAATTTAGCAAGTGATTTTCCAAACTTCTCATAAACTCTGGTGTCGTCTACAGGTTTTAAAACGGAAGCTAGAATAATCTTCTGCATAAACTATTTTACAATTGGTGAAAGAAACTCCATTGTATCTACATTGTCAGCATAAGTAGAAACGCTTGGGAATTGAGCTTGACCGAAATCTTCAGAACCAGCTAACCATTGTCCATCTGTTACTATACATTGGATTTTATCTTCCGCGTCACCTAATTTGGCTTTCAATTCCAAACCATTTTCATACGTCTCATAGTAAAGTACAGAAATAGGAGAAACCATTTCTTCTGATTCAACAACGATCAACCCCCCATTATCTAAATGCTCCACTTTATTCACTAAATAAATCGACTTGTTGTAGTCGTAGTTATTGGCGTATTTGTGGTTAATGATTGTTTCTTTAGCTCTTGGCTCTAAGGCTTTTAACAATTGCGTTAAATCATAGTCTTTAGGAGCATACACTTTACTGATGTTTCTGCATCCAAGACCATAATATAAGAAAATATCATCTGCAAGTTTTGCTAAAGTCTCCTCATCTTCATCACCTCGAATCACAGCCACAGAAGAGCGATTGTGACGGATAATGTTAGGATATTTACTGAAATATTTGACGAAATATCTTGTGCTGTTATCTGAGCCAGTGGCAATTACTTTGTTGATGTCTTTAACTGGAGCCTCAAGAATTTGAATGAAATCGTTGAATTTAGGTTCAATCTCTTTAAGCCAGTTAAAAAGCGTGGTCATTAGAAAAGTATCTTGAGAGCTTAATTTTGCCATTAAGATATGACCAGAAATAAGAATACTCAAAGCATCATGAAAACCAACAGCAGGGATGTTTCCAGCCATTACTACTAATACTTTGTTTGGTTTTTCATCTTCAGAGCTTGAATAATTACCTACCCAGTTTTCTAATACTTCTTTTGAAAGCATTTTTTCAACACCTGTCAAAGCATTTGTGACTGACAATTCATCAAACCAGCCATTGTCATCATTTGCTCGTTGGGTAAGTGCTGCTTTAGTGTCCGTGTCTAAAGTTCTTAGTTTATCTCCTAATGCCACAAAAGCATTAATTCTTTCTTGCAACGTCATAATTCCTCTTATTTTCTAAAAACAGTGCAAATCAAATAGGAATATTGTGAGTAAACAAGAAAAAAGATTTAAAACCTGAGTTTGGAGAAAATATTTTAGCAAACTCAGGTTTTAAATCTTTGAAAAGGCTGTATTAGTACCTTGTAAGTACTATGTCAAAAATAAATCATAGTTAATTTTGAATTTGTACTTATTAAGATAGTATGAGTAGAATTAAAAGTCTGTCAAAGCAAATGAAATGATATTGGCACCCATTTGAAGCGCCTTTAGTCTTACTTCCTCAGGATCGTTATGGATGGACTCATCCTCCCAGCCATTGCCTAAATCTGATTCATAACTATAGAAACAAACCAATCGGCCTTCATACAAAATACCAAAACCTTGTGCGGGTTTTCCATCATGTTCATGGATTTTAGGAAGTCCATCAGGAAAACTGAATGTCTGATGATAGATAGGATGATCAAATGGAATTTCTATGAAATCTAATTCAGGGAACACTTTTTTCATCTCCAAACGAATGAACTTATCCAATCCATAATTATCATCAATATGCAAAAAACCACCGCTGATTAGATAACTTCTTAGGTTTTCAACATCTGAGTCAGAGAAAACCACATTTCCATGGCCTGTCAAATAGATGTAGCTGTAATCAAAAAGTTCAGGGCTTCCTATTTCAACAATCTCATCATCTACATCAATACTTGTCCCTAGATTGTCGTTGCAAAATTCTGCAAGGTTAGGAAGTGCCGTTTTATTAGCATACCAGTCACCGCCGCCTGTATATTTCACTTTTGCTATTTTCAGTGAGAATTTTTTATGACTTTGTGAAAAAGCAACAAAGGGTAAAATCAGGAGAAGTAAAAATGTGACAGTTCTTTTCATCAGGATTGGTCCGTTATTATAAAAAAGTTATGATCTTATGTTCTTTTTAAAAGGTTGAGAAACGATATGTCACTCAACATATATAAATATAATAAATCTTTTATTTCAAATCGACCATATTTAAAATTTGGGCGGTAACAATTCCTGCTGTTTCGGTTCTAAGCCTTTCTTTGCCTAGACTCACCCATTCAAAACCGTTCTCTTTGGCCAATTCAGCTTCTTCTTCACTAAATCCTCCTTCGGGGCCAACTAACACTAGAATATTTTGATCTTTTTTAATTTTCTGGAAAAGGTTTTCAGTAGCATCTGTAGGGACGTAGGCGATAAACTTCTGATCAGCTTCTATTGCTAATGTTTCCTTAAAGCTAGGTGCTATTGATAATTCAGGTGTCCAAAACTTGCGTGATTGCTTCATAGCTGAAACAGCAATTCTTTCTAACCGATCTAATTTTAATTGTTTTCTTTCAGAATGCTTTGAATAGAAAAATGTGATTTTACCTACACCAATTTCAATGGCTTTTTCCAAGAAAAACTCAATTCTATCCATATTTTTGGTCGGAGCAATACCAATATGTATATGAGAAGCCGTTTGTGGTAATGATTCAATGTTATCGACCTTTACCTTGCATTTTTTCTGATGTGCATCAATAATAGTACAGGTATATCTATTGCCTTTGCCATCCATTAAATGCAACTGTTCTGCGTTTTGCATCCTTAATACCCTCACAATATGTTTACTATCGTCTGCTGATAGAGTTACTTCATTTTGGTGGGGATTTATATCATTGTGATAAAAAAGTCTCATAAATCGTTATGGATAGGTTGTGTTTTTCTAAAATATGAGCAAAAATACACGACATTTACCTTTATTTTTTATTTTTCTTGATTATTTCTCTAAAATACTTTCCTAGTATAAATTGATTTTGTAATTTTGCAAGCCAAATCACAGTGAAGGTGAAGAAGAAAAATGCATATACAATAGGAATTGGAGGTTTAAAAAATGGTAAACACCAATTCGAGATCGAGTTAACATCACAACTTTTAGAAATATTTGAATCTGAATTGATGGAAAATATAACTGGAAGCGTGATATTGCAACTTGTTAAGAGTGAAACACAGATCGACGTAGATCTAACTCTTAATGCAAAAGTGGTGTTGTTAAGTGATAGGAGCTTAAGAGAGTATGATTATCAACTTGAGGAAACTCAAAAGATATACTTTAAATTCTCTGATAAGTTTGAAATGTTGGAAGATGATTTATTTAAGATTCCTTTCAATGAGTCAGATTTAGATTTTGCTCAGATAATCTATGATTTAATAGCAGTGTCCTTACCTTCGAAACGTTTACATCCAGAGGAGGATGAAGATGATGAACTATTTTATTCATCATATGGAGAAGAGGAGTATGACGAAGAAAGTGAGGAGGAAATCAATGAGGAAGAAGAAGGGAAACCAACTGACCCTCGTTGGGATATTTTGAAAAAACTCAAATGATATATATTTAAGAATTAAAAATGGCACATCCTAAGTCGAGAATTTCGAAAGCTTCGAGAGGTAAGCGTAGAACGCACCTTAAGATGGATAAACCTACAATCTCTTTTTGCCAATCTACTGGTGAAGCACACGTAAGACACCGTGCTTTCTGGTCAGACGGTAAAATGTACTATCGTGGCCAAGTGGTTATCGATAACTCTGTAGATGTAGACGAAACTGCTGAGTAGTTTTAAACTGCACAGAATCAAGCCAATCCTTAAAAAAGGATTGGCTTTTTTTTATACTTTATATGGATTTTAAAAGAGTTGATTATCTTTGCCTTTTGAAATTTGATTTTGACGAAAAGTTAAAGCCAAAAAAAGAAAAGAAATACCAATATTACTATGGCATTAAAAGCAGCAATTAAAGGAGTTGGAGGATACGTTCCTGACTATGTTCTTACGAACCAAGAACTGGAGACAATGGTTGATACGAATGATCAGTGGATTCTAGAGAGGACGGGCATATCTGAGAGGCGTATACTTAAGGGCGAGAATATGGGTACTTCCTATTTAGGTATTCAAGCAGTGAAACAATTGTTAGAAAAGACCAATACAAATCCGGAGGAGGTTGATCTAATTATTTGTGCAACTGTAACACCTGATATGTTCTTCCCGGCAACTGCTAACATTATTGCTAAAGGAGTGGGAGCTTCCAACTCTTTTAGTTTCGATATCGGTGCGGCTTGTTCTGGTTTCTTGTACGCTCTAAGTACAGGATCACAATTCATCGAGACTGGAAAGTATAAAAAAGTAGTCGTAGTTGGTGCTGATAAAATGTCAAGTATCGTAGACTATACTGACCGCACAACTTGTGTTCTTTTTGGTGATGGTGCTGGTGCAGTTCTACTGGAGCCAACTGAAGAAGAAGAAGGAGTAATGGATTTTGTGTTGAAAAGTGATGGTGTTGGTGAAGAATACTTGCATATGAAAGCAGGTGGTTCAAGAATGCCTTCATCACATGAGACCATTGACCAAGGTTTGCATTACATTTTCCAAGCAGGTATGCATGTGTTTAAATATGCCGTTGTTTCAATGGCAGATGCTGCCGCTGAGATCATGGAAAGAAATAAATTAAGTGGCGATGATGTTGCTTACTTAGTTCCTCACCAAGCCAACAAAAGAATTATCGATGCCACTGCTCAACGTATGAATGTTGGAGAAGAGAAGGTCATGATGAATATCCATAAATATGGAAATACTACCGCTGCAACGATTCCTTTATGTCTTATGGATTATGAAAATAAGTTAAAAAAAGGAGATAATCTTGTGCTAGCAGCGTTTGGAGGCGGATTTACGTGGGGTTCAGCTTACATTAAGTGGGCATACTAATAAATATTTGTATTTTTGTGGCTGGATAAAAAAATTACCCGCCAGTTTAAGTTATTAGAAATAGAATAAAAAGCATATATAATGGCATCTACAGCTGATTTTAAAAACGGTTTATGTATTGAGTTCAATAATGATATTTTTCAAATCATCGAATTCCAACACGTAAAACCAGGTAAAGGTCCTGCATTTGTTCGTACTAAACTAAAAAGTATTCGCTCAGGAAAAGTAATTGACAATACTTTTACTGCAGGTCACAAAGTAACAACAGCCCGTATCGAAAGAAGACAACACCAGTATTCTTATGCTGATGATATGGGATTCCATTTTATGGATACAACAACTTGGGAAGAGGTAGCATTACCTGGAGAACAAGTGCCAAACAACGATTTATTACAAGATGGAATGAATGTTGATATTTTATTCCACGCCGAAGTAGAGGAAGTTGTTGGTTGTGAATTAGCTCAGTTTGTAGAGCTAGAGGTTACTTACACAGAGCCAGGTATCAAAGGAGATACAGCAACAAATACATTGAAGCCTGCAACTGTAGAAACAGGTGCAAACATTATGGTTCCTTTATTTGTTAACCAAGGCGACGTTATCAAAGTAAATACAATGGATCGTTCTTATTCGGAACGCGTTAAAAAATAATTTTTTTAGTATTTAATCGAATAGGTTTGAGAGAAGGTTACTTTTTTAGCCTTGTCTCAAACACACACACTATCACATTATGAAAGCACCAGAGGTAAAAGATCTGATCAGCTTTATTGCAGGTTCAGGCTTGCAAGAAGTAAATGTAGAAACTGCAGAAATCAAACTTCACGTTAAACGCAATGTTGATGCTTCAGCACCAGCAGTAGCGCCTGCAGCTCCAGTATTAGCGGCAGCACCAGTTGCTCCATTGGCGGCGGCTCCAGCTCCCGCAGCAGAATTGCCATCAGCTCCCGCAGCAGAGGCAGCTCCAGTAGCAGAAGCTCCAGCAGCACCAGCGGCAGATACTTCTAACTACATCGAAATCAAATCTCCAATGATCGGTACATTCTATACTGCTCCGAACCCTGAGTCGGATATGTTCGTGAATGTAGGTGATTCTGTAAAGAAAGGCGACGTTGTTTGTATTATCGAAGCAATGAAACTTTTCAATGAGATTGAATCTGAAGTATCAGGTAAAATCGTTAAGATTTTAGCTGACAACATGTCTCCAGTAGAATACGATCAGCCATTATTCTTAGTAGATCCATCTTAATTATTAGTTAGATCAACTAATTTTTATTATTAACTAAACTAAGAAGGTATCGTGTTTAAAAAAATACTAATTGCTAACAGAGGTGAAATTGCACTCCGTGTGATCCGTACTTGTGCAGAGATGGGGATCAAAACGGTAGCAGTTTACTCTACAGCTGACAAAGACAGTCTGCACGTTCGTTTTGCAGATGAAGCTGTTTGTATTGGTCCTGCACCAAGTACAGATTCTTACTTAAGTATTCCTAACATCATGGCGGCGGCAGAAATCACTAATTGTGATGCTATCCACCCTGGTTATGGATTCTTATCTGAAAATGCACAATTCTCAGCAATCTGTGCAGAAAACAACATCAAATTCATTGGTGCATCAGCCGACATGATCAACAAAATGGGTGATAAGGCGACTGCAAAAGCAACAATGAAAGAAGCAGGCGTTCCTACTATTCCAGGTTCTGAGGGTCTTTTAGATTCTGTAGAGCAAGGTTTGGAAATCGCTGAAAAAATCAAATACCCAGTGATCCTTAAGGCAACTGCAGGTGGTGGCGGACGTGGTATGCGTATCGTTAACGGTCCTGATGAATTCCAAAAAGCATGGGATTCTGCTCGTCAAGAGTCAGCGGCAGCTTTCGGTAACGACGGTATGTACCTTGAGAAATTCGTTGTTGAACCTCGTCACGTTGAGATTCAAATTATTGGCGATAGTTATGGTAAAGCATGTCACTTGTCAGAAAGAGACTGTTCTATCCAAAGACGTCACCAAAAATTAACAGAGGAAGTTCCTTCACCTGCCTTATCTTCTGAATTAAGAGAGAAAATGGGTAGAGCAGCAATTGCTGGGGCTGAGAAAATTAGCTACGAAGGTGCAGGTACTGTTGAATTCTTAGTAGACAAATACGGTGATTTCTATTTCATGGAAATGAACACTCGTATTCAGGTTGAACACCCTGTAACGGAGCAAGTAACTGGTTTTGACTTGATCAGAGAGCAAATTAAAGTAGCTGCTGGTGAGAAAATTTCAGGTAAAAACTATACGCCACAAGCACACTCAATCGAGTGTAGAATCAATGCTGAAGATCCGGCGGCTGATTTTAGACCATCTCCAGGTAAGATTACAAATCTTCACGTACCAGGTGGTCCAGGTGTAAGAGTTGATACTCATGTTTACTCTGGGTACTCGATTCCTCCAAACTACGATTCAATGATTGCTAAATTGATTGTTACAGCTGAAACAAGAGAAGAGGCAATTAAAAGAATGAAGAGAGCTCTTCAAGAGTTTATCATTGAGGGAATCAAAACTACAATTCCTTTCCATTTAAGATTAATGGATAACGAAGTTTACCAATCAGGTGATTTCAATACAGGATTTATGGATGAATTTACTTACGAGACACTTTAATAGAAAATCGTAAATAATATATATCATGATTAGGGAGTCAGAAATGACTCCCTTTTTTTTGTGCTAAAAATATATTGTTTGACTTTAATCTAATACTTCAAATTTTCAGCTTTTTAATTGTGGTATTCATCATAATATTCTTTTTCTAATTTTTAAATTTTAGTGACTGTCCAATTTAAAATAGGAATAATTAATAATTTTATGTGTTGAAGTAAATATCTTACAGTATGTGTAATATTCATTATATAATTTATTAATCGATTAATAAAATTATAGTTATATTTGAATACCTGTTATTAGTAATGTATAATTATTAAAAATCTAATCAATTGAATAATTCAATAATTAACAAAACAACCTCTTTACTCCATAAGTCTGAGGGATTAACCATCGATTTTTTATTGAAGCGTTACCGAATTTATCTGACCGAAGGAGGGAATGAGGATAAAAAATCCTTAAATACTGTAGCTAAGGCTATTACGCAGATGAATTATTTTTTACAATTCATTGTAGAGTATCGAAACGGTTTACTGTCTAAAGCAAGTTTTAATTATTATACAGAGTACTTACAAAACCTGGTAGAACAAGACAAGCTTACTTCTTCACAGAAGGCAATGAGAAGAATGTATGGAAGGAGAATCAATCTTGAAATAGAAAAGGAAGGTTATTTAATCTGGATGTATGAGCATAAGTTCAATAGAGTAATTCAAAATAACCATCAACCTTTACTCAGAAATGACTGGGCGAAAGGCTTTGAGGATTGGTTAGCATTAAAATCAAAGCTGACTAGAAAAACGGATTACGGTAGGACTTTATCGAATATTGTAAGTCTTTATTTAGAGTGGCTGAACAACTCATCCTATCAATCTATTTCTGCATTATCTGTGAATCAATTTCTAAGAGAACAGGCCCACCTGAAAATTTCAACCCTGAACTTATACCTCAAAGCAATCAAACGTTTTGCTACTTACTATGAACATAGTTCAAATGATGAAAAACGACATGAGATAGTTCTAGAAATCAATAGCTTAAAGAAGTTTGAGGATTCATTACAACTTGTCAATAGGATAGGGCTAAATGAGCAACAGGTAAGTAAACTATTTTCTGAGGCTAATCAGAAGCAACAATTCATACTTCACCTTGGAGTAAACATGGGTTTAAGAGGCAGTTCAATGCTCCACTTAAAAGTAAAAGACATCAATTTGGTTACTAAAAAAATGGATGTGTGGCTCAAGGGGAAAAATAATACAATGTCTCTTCCAATTCCTCCAACTACTTATCATTTTGTCAAGGATTATATTGATTCAAATGAATTACAAAATGATGAATATTTATTGGGTTATAAAGGAAATAAAATTAGTAGTTTGTCTAAATATTTTTCAGATTTCTTGTATAAATGTGATCTAAAAGAAATTGAAAAAGAAGGAGTTTTATATTCAATAAGTCTCCATAACTTGAGACATACATTTGCCTATAATGCGTTAGAAAAATTTGGCTTGATAACAACTTCAAGACTGTTGGGGCATGCTACAACCCAAATCACGGAGCAACATTATTTACAAGATAAGTCAAGAGATCTATTGAATTCATTGTATGATGAGGAGGAGTATTAAATTTGGATAGGCTTTTATGTCCTACTTTCAAGCTTCCTTCTTCTTCATTTTTCCATTGATGAAAAACGAAGCAAAAAATCTAGGCTTCGAAGTCAAAAGCTAAATTTCATTCCACTCGCCTCAATGATTTTAAACTCGCTTTGCTCAAACAAGAAAATCATTTTTTAACGGCTCAATTCATGAAATTCTTAACGCTTTTCCCTTCAATGTCAGGGGGAGTACTACCAAACTATAATGGTAGAAAGCTCAATGGCTCGAATGTTAAGCGTTAGCATCATTCGTGTCCTTCGGATCATCAGAAATCTCCTGATTTCTAAATACTATAAATAACGAAAACTTAGTTTACAGTGTATTAGGTTAATGATTACCTTTTATTTTGTAATAAAGGGAGACTTTAAATTAAAGATTTACTATTTTGTGGTGACTTCATGATTAATGATGAAGGAATGGACAGTGATAAAATCTAATTTTAAAAAAAATCATCTATTTCATTTGAATTATATATTCAACTTTATTAACATTACACACAGTAATTTTCACTCTAGTGTAAAAAATAAGCTAACGATTGCATTACACTGGCTTAACGACTTAGAAAACACATGATGGTGTATTCATCAAGTTTAATCACCACTCATTCCTTATTCAACTATGGCACAACTTGATCTACCTCAAAGAGAACAATTGGAATACCTTCTTCGACATGGAGGTGCAAAGAAACGTATTGCTCAAATCTTGGGGATTCATTTGTCTACTTTGTATAGAGAAATCAAGAGAAATAGTGTGGATGGAGAATATGTCGCTCAAAAAGCCAACGATTTAGCGGTGGCCCGAAAAAAAGTGGTGGGCAGTCTCCCTAAAACAAAAAGAAGTAAAAAAATTAAACGAAAAAAACGATACGAACTATATGCTGACCGTAGGCATATTTATTGGCATTCAGATACACCTTGGGTAAGAAATACCTACTTTTTTATCCGTTGGCACTTTGGAGGTAAATATCATCGTTATAAAATTCGTTTGGGTTGGGAAAAAAGGTACCATTATAAAAATGATATTCCTATTCTAGAACAATTGGTGGAATTTATGTTGAAAACACGAAAACCAAGTAAGCATGTGGCTTTTCGTGCAGAAAGAGGAAATAGAAAAGCAAAAGAGGAAACAATGGTAAGGTATGCGAGGGCGGTGTTTTATCGATATGTTAGAAGGGCCTGATATTTCTTATTGGATAAGATTATCTTCGTCCTGATGTTTAAAGGTGTATGCTATTCACCTAGGCAAAGAGAAAAAATTGTCATTTTTGATATCTTTTCAATAAAAAATCATTGAACATAATTGTGAAAAAGGGTAAGGGAATTGGGTGTTGCTCCATTTTCTTATCCTTTTTTTTGATTTTATAGCCTTTCGCATTTGCTCACGATTTTATTTTTTTAGAATATATTTGAAATCTTAAGAGTCGATTCTTGCTAATATCATATTTATAAATGCAAGAGAGATAAAAGCTTCAGATGAAGCCGGGTCTCTCTTGTAATCCTTTGATAACCTTCTATATCTGTTTAACCAAGCAAAAGGTCATTCTTCTTGCTATCGGTGGCTTTCGGGAATAAAACCTTTGTCTTTTATGGTGGAGGCTGAGTTGTATCTACTTCCCAATCAAAGTACATTGCGGATTTCTTAAAACTACTTAAGCTACAGGAAATTGAAATTGGAGGGATGAGACAATAATTAAAACTTTATGTGCTTTTATAAAGAGGGGAGTAAAGAAATAATAAAAGCCTGAATACATTTATCATTCTGATCTGATATGTATTCAGGCTTTTTAGTTTAGTAAAAAAATGTAATTGAGGAGTATAAGATTTATTCCACTCTCAACCACGTTTGTGTTTTATACATAAAACCGATATAGCCACGAACTTGAAGCTTTCCGTCTTCTACCCAAATTTTACCGTTATATATTTTACCGTTTTCAGGTTTTAGGATTTCTCCGTCGACCCATTGGTCACCATCTTTTTCCATATCCCAGATAATCTCCATGCCCATTACAGGTTTGTCTTTTTTGTTGCCGGGGCATTTATCACAAATGGTATCTTCTGGATCTTTCAATAGTTTTGTGATTTTACCATGCATTTTGTCACCCACTTTATAAATTTCTACGTAGGCTTTAGCTTCGTTGGTTTCATCATCAATTGTTTTCCAAACACCGAAAGCAGATGTTTCTTGTGCCAGTAAATTAAAAGACGAGAAAATAAGGAATACAAAAAATAATAGTTTCTTCATTTGATTAAAATTATAATATTTTATTCTAAGATAATTTGTTTCCCCTCATAGAAATCAAGGATTTTACGAGAGAATATAAATTGGTATTTAGCTCTATTCAGTTCTGCTTTTGCGATATTTAAATTATTTTCAGCGACGACATAATCTGTTGTATTTGCCGCTCCTGAGACAAATCTTTTGTTAACTGATCGGAATTGTTCTTCTAATGACTCTACAGATTTTTTAGAAGAGATATATGTTTTTTGTGCACTTAGTGCATTAATATAGGCTTGTTCTATATTGATTCTAAGCGTGTTTAATTCTTGTTCTAGTTGAAGTTCACTTTTACGAATTGCAATTTTTGCTTTGTTTACGTTCGTTTTAGTATTTCTTCTGTTATATATAGGGATACTCACTTGGAAAACAGCAGTTTGACTGAAGAAGTTTTCGAATTGTCTTCTTAAACTGTTGTCACTAGGATCTTCAATGTTTACATAATTGGAAGCATAACCTGTACTTGCATTACCATTTATATTAAATATAGGGTAATAATCAGCTTTAGCGATTTTCTTTTGAAATTCAGAGACATGAATATTCATTTCTGCCGCTTTTATCTCAGGCATGATCATTCTTGATTCTTCAAAAACTCTATTTGATGCTAAAAATTGAATAGTAGTATCAGGTTCAGGAAAGTCGGGAATGATAATAGTAAAGGGAGTATTGAAATCAAGTTGCATTGATTGCTTTAAAGTTAACAATGCAATGTTATAAGCGTTTTCAGATTCCGTGAGCTGTCTTTCGGAATCGGCGGCTTGAGATAACAAATCCAATAATTCCGAAAGTGGAGCAGAACCTGCATCTACCAATCTTTTTGTTCTATTAACTTGTTCATTTAGTGTTGTTACTCTTTTTTCTGAGATTCCCACGTTTTCAAACTTGAAAATAGCATCTAAATAATTTTCTGTTACTTGAAGAATAATGTCATTCTCCATTTTCTCTTTGCTGTATTCTGTACTTTTTATAGTTGCTTTGGATTGCTTGATACTATTGTTGATTTTCATACCATTGAATACAGGAACCCCAATTTGAGCACCAAAACTACCATTATTAGTAATCTGATTCACCAATACGTTTGTGTTGGGATCGGGGTTTAAACCTCTGTTGAAGCTATGGTTATAAAATCCATTTACATTAGGAAGGCGTTGAGATTTCGCTTGTTTGAGTTCTTCGGTACGCTCAACTACGTCATAATTTTGCAATTGAACGGACAAGTTATTTTCAATAGCGTACTCAACACATTTTTGGTACGACCATTCGTT
>NZ_LQAQ01000091.1 GCF_001583495.1 Flammeovirga sp. SJP92
TTTAATTCTTGTTCTAGTTGAAGTTCACTTTTACGAATTGCAATTTTTGCTTTGTTTACGTTCGTTTTAGTATTTCTTCTGTTATATATAGGGATACTCACTTGGAAAACAGCAGTTTGACTGAAGAAGTTTTCGAATTGTCTTCTTAAACTGTTGTCACTAGGATCTTCAATGTTTACATAATTGGAAGCATAACCTGTACTTGCATTACCATTTATATTAAATATAGGGTAATAATCAGCTTTAGCGATTTTCTTTTGAAATTCAGAGACATGAATATTCATTTCTGCCGCTTTTATCTCAGGCATGATCATTCTTGATTCTTCAAAAACTCTATTTGATGCTAAAAATTGAATAGTAGTATCAGGTTCAGGAAAGTCGGGAATGATAATAGTAAAGGGAGTATTGAAATCAAGTTGCATTGATTGCTTTAAAGTTAACAATGCAATGTTATAAGCGTTTTCAGATTCCGTGAGCTGTCTTTCGGAATCGGCGGCTTGAGATAACAAATCCAATAATTCCGAAAGTGGAGCAGAACCTGCATCTACCAATCTTTTTGTTCTATTAACTTGTTCATTTAGTGTTGTTACTCTTTTTTCTGAGATTCCCACGTTTTCAAACTTGAAAATAGCATCTAAATAATTTTCTGTTACTTGAAGAATAATGTCATTCTCCATTTTCTCTTTGCTGTATTCTGTACTTTTTATAGTTGCTTTGGATTGCTTGATACTATTGTTGATTTTCATACCATTGAATACAGGAACCCCAATTTGAGCACCAAAACTACCATTATTAGTAATCTGATTCACCAATACGTTTGTGTTGGGATCGGGGTTTAAACCTCTGTTGAAGCTATGGTTATAAAATCCATTTACATTAGGAAGGCGTTGAGATTTCGCTTGTTTGAGTTCTTCGGTACGCTCAACTACGTCATAATTTTGCAATTGAACGGACAAGTTATTTTCAATAGCGTACTCAACACATTTTTGGTACGACCATTCGTTTTCTTGAGAATAGGCTATGACACTATTTAAGAGAAAAAATAAAGATAGAAGTTTACGTTTGTACATTGTAAAAAATTTGTCTTTTGAACAAATGAAGTAAGATGATTGTATATTTATCCAAAATATAAAAAGAAAAACTAACCTTTAATAGGTTAGTCGTCTACATTTGGTAAAAAAGTAACTTTATGTACCCATTTTATACTTTCAAGGTATTTTAGGGTGATATCTCTTGGCCTTTCATCCATCTCAATAAATTGTGTTGCTTTTTGGTGTTTACCACTTCTAGAAACTGTCATTTCTGCAATGTTGACTTCTTCTTGAGAGAGTAACATCGATATAAATGAAATAGCTCCTTTTCTATCATCAGCAGTTACAATTAGTGTAGGAGAGTTTGCACTGAAGTTAGATGAAAAACCATTAACTTCTCTGATAGAAATAATTCCACCGCCCTTGCTTACCCCAACTAATTCTAATTTATTTTCTCCTTTTTCAAGAATCAAACGGATGGTATTAGGATGATGTGCGGAGGCATTTCCAACAGGTTTGAAGGTAAACTCTAAGTTTTTTTCTTCTGCTAAATCAAAAGCCTGTTTGATCTCGGGGTCGTCCGTGCTCAACCCCATCAATCCTGCAATGATTGCTTTATCGGAACCGTGACCTTCATAGGTACGTGCAAAGGAGTTGTAAAAAACGATTTCTGCTCTGTCAGGTGTCCCTCCAATCATCTTATGTCCAACTCTTCCAATTCTTACTACACCTGCTGTGTGTGAGCTTGACGGACCAATCATAATCGGTCCAATCATGTCAAAAATGCTTGATTTATCTGCCATGTTTTGGCTGTAATTTAGTTATATGGTTAGGTAATAAGGGTATCAATTTATACCCATACGTTATATGTGATTCGTAAATATCATTATTTAAGAGCAAAAGTAAATACTTTTACCGTCGAAAATTTATAATTGCAAATCCATGCTTCAATATAATCTTCAGTTTCTAATAGGGTTATACCCACGGGGCCACCATTTGAATTTAAGTCATAAATACGTTTTTTTGTCTTTAAGTCAAACACTTCTAATTTATGATCGCCATAGGATGTGCAAAAAAGAAACTGTCCATTTTTTGATATTGCAATAGACCGAGGGTCATCAAATGTATGGAGTTGAAATTTCTTCTGAAATGATTTCTTATCATAAGCTGAAATAATTTCTTTACTGCTTTGTGAAATAAAAAGGAGGGAATCATTCATAACAAAATGCCTTGGAGAGATGACTCCTTGAATTGTTCTCTTGAGTTCAAGTGATTTTAAATCGAAAATTTGAAGACAATGTGATGCCATATTTCCAACCCAAAGGTTTTGATTATCTTGATCAATCAATAATCCTCTTGGAGTTACTTTGGTAGTAAGGTGTTTTGACGTCTTCCATTTTGATGGATCTTCTTCGTTGTAGTTAATCACAGTCAATGAATTGTCATGCCAATTGGTCACCATTACCTTCTGCTGAATGGAATCATTGACCAGGAACTTGGGAGTAGTTTCTGTTTCAAAAAAAGGGAGATTGACTTTTTCTTTTTTATCTATCGTGCTGATATAAGCTTGTTTGATCTCATTTGTATTAACACTATCCTTTTCTAGATCCCAAACAACAACTCCATCTGCATTATGCAGACTTATCCATAAATATCTATCGTTGTGTGTCAATAATCCCTCCACAGGCTTTTCTTGAATTGATTTGACCCATTTCCTTGTTTTATAATCAAAACCCATTCCTGCTGAAGGTTTGAATTTTAATGTGCGAATCCTCTCTCTCGTTTTTGTATCAATTTCAATAACTGATAAAGCTTCAAGGCATAATACATAAACTTTAGAGTTGTCTTTTGTGCTAACAATAGATTTTGGAGCAAGGTCTACAGGAAATCTTTTGGATGAAACAAGTACTAACGAATCATATTCTTTTTGATGGACGAGTGGGGATGGAGTACCTTCAGTATCAGTATTTAAAAAAATAAAATATCCACTCACAAGAATAATGAGAGTGGATACAATAATGATATATTTAAAATTCAATTTCATCAACTTACACAAAACACTGCACAGGGTTAGTGTTAATTTCAGTTTTAATAAATGAAATAGAAGGGAAAATTTCACTTAAATGATCAACTAGCAAATCAGAGGTAAACTGCTCGCTTTCATAATGTCCAATATCTGCAATAACGATTTTACCTTCGGCATCAAAAAACTCATGGTATTTGAAATCTCCAGACACAAAGAAGTCTGCATTTACGCCAATGGCATTTCTTAATAAGAAACTTCCAGCACCACCGCACAATGCAACTTTTGAAACCATCTTATTTCTTAGTGGTGTATGCTTGATCACTCCCGCTTTGAAAACTGTTTTCAGTTTTTGTAATAACTCAGTTTCTGAAACTGGTGAAGGAAGTGTTCCGTACATTCCTGATCCAATTTCTTTGGAAGTAGACTCTAATGTTTGTAATTGATAAACTACCTCTTCGTATGGATGAGAAGTTTGAAGGGCAGACAATACACGTCCTTTTAAATGAGAAGGGAATTGAACTTCAATCTTAATTTCTTTTACGGATTCAGTTTTCCCTTTGAAGCCAATCGTTGGGTTTGCCTCCTCATTAGGCGTAAAAGAACCTATGCCTTCTATTTGGAAATTACAGCCATCATAATTGCCAATTTTCCCTGCACCTGCTGTTGCTAATGCACTTTGTACTTTATCAATATCATCTACCGGTACATAAGTGCTTAAGAAGAGTTGATTATTTCTAATCGGGCTTAAAATCTTCACATTTTCTAAGCCAATTAAATCAGCAATTTTCTTGTTTACACCATGAATCATATTGTCAAGGTTGGTGTGAATGGCAAAAATACAGATGTCGTTTTTGATTGCATTAATGACTGTTCTCTCTACATAATCTTTCCCATTTAATCTTTTTAGACCTTTGAAAACGATAGGATGATGAGCAACAATCAAATTACAGCCTTTTTGAATGGCTTCTTCAACTATTTCCTCAGTGCAATCCAAAGTAACCAAAACATTTTTTACTTCTTCCTGACCACTTCCTGTAATTAATCCTGCATTATCATAGCTTTCTTGATATTGAGCAGGAGCTAATTCTTCTAATATTTTTATTACTTCTTTGACTTTCATATGCTTTTAGAAAAATGAAGCTCGAATCGGAATGAAACGAGCTTATATATTTTTATTTTAAAACAAATGTACTAAAAATCTATTTTGTCTTTAACTTTTTATTGAAAGTTAAAACAGGTCTTATGGCATGATTTGCTACTTCTTCGGCAATACTACCGTATAAAATATGCTGTAAACCTGTTCTACCATGTGTGATTAGAGAAATCATATCCGCTTCAATAAACTGTGCGAATCCTCTGATCCCTTCTTCTTCAGAAAAGTCATTGAATGTATGTACATGGTAGTTGGTGAACTGATGTTCTTGTGCAAACTCATCCAAGTGAGTTATAGAAAACGGAGTTGCTTCGAAATTACTAGGAGTAATTACTTTCACCAAATGAATTTCTGAATCAAACAAAGCTTGGAAATGCTTTAAAGAGGCAATTATATTATCATTCACTTTATGGAAATCAGATGCAAATACTATTTTCTTTGGTCCAAAGTTCTTTTCCTCTCGTTTTACCGTTAATACAGGCACCTTGGCATGTCTGATAATTTTCTCTGTATTTGACCCTATAAGTACTTCATCAATACCACTTACGCCTTGAGAACCAATGATGATAAGATCTGTTTCATCTTTCACAACAAAATCAGCAAGGTGTCTTTGCAATGAATCAAATTCAATATGTTTTTGAATGGTTACCCCAGGGTTTTCAGCTACTATTTTATCCACTTTCGTATTTACAATTTCAGAAAGCTTTCTGGTATAATGTGTGTAGACTTCAGGATCTTCCATTCCAATATCTCCTGCACCAAAAACGGATAAACTATCATAATGGTTAATAGTTGGAACATCAATAACGTGTAGTAATGAAATAGATGCATCACATTTTTTTGCAATCTGAATCGCTACATTCAAAGCGTTTGTTGCTTCTGGAGAAAAGTCTGTAGGGACTAATATATTTTTGATTTCCATGATCTTTGTGTTTATATCTTAATTCGTACATGAATATACAAACATTGTATAAGCTAAACGTTGATGAAAATCAGTATAAATGTAAATAGTACAATAATTATTATTCACTTAATACTGTAGAAATATCACTAAACGCTTCTATTAGCATTGAAACTGCTGCATCTGAATGACTTACTCCACCAATGAGTGTATAAGAAGCAGTGTTGTTATTTTGTTTTAATTGGTTAAATGTTTCCTCACTGGTAATAATTGGAATGATTTCATCATTTGGAGAATGGTAGAGGTAAAACGGAGCGTCTGAGGAAACATCATGTACAGAATTTTCCATTAAGTGCATATACATAGGGTGATCTGTATCTTTACTTCTCATGCTAGCAAGGAAATCTGCATGGAATAACTCACTAAGTGTTTTGGGTAATTGATTATTTAAATCTGATGTCGAAAATCGTCCATCGAGAAGTGTCTCAATGTTTTCTATATTTTCATTAAAAATAGGATAAGTAGCCAAATCCCAGCCATAATAAGTATAATAAGTTTGTGCAATCAATGCCAAAAACGAAGGAGAATCATAAACATCTTGCTTCAGAACTTCTTCCATTACTCTAAGTAAATTATAACCTCCAGCTCCTGATAAAATGGCCAATACATCTAAATTTTGATCGTTTTTTTGAATATAATCAGCAACTGCCATCGAAGAGTAACCGCCTTGAGAATACCCTGTAATAAATGCTCTTTGAGTAGTGGCGATAGTCAGTTCATTTGCTAATTCTTGTGCCGCTTTTAATAAATCATGTGTTTGCTCACCTGTCTTATCTTTAATAAAATAATATTGAGGATACTCCGACGTTGAACCAAAACCTACCAAGTCTGGTACAACTATCGCGAAGCCTAAAGCAGCGCCTATTTCATAGGATGGAAGTGTGGAAACTGATGGAGCCTCGCTGTCAGCTAAAATTGTCCCTCTACTTAAAATGACCCAATCTATCTGTTGCTGATTGCTCGGGAATGCAACTATACCAGAGGCAACAATCGTTTTTCCATCTTTATCAGTAGTATTGTACTCAACGTTGTAACTTGTAAAACCACTTTGAACCAAAGGAACAACTTCTCCTAGACCTCCTAACTGTGCTAAGATGCTAATTTCTTGTTCGCTGAAGCTGTTTTTCTGGTCATAGGCTACTAAAGTTTGATTGACTTGTTTTATTTCTTCATTATCACTTGTTGAACAAGAAAAAGAGAGAAGAAGTAGAAAAAAATAAAGAGCGTTCTTTTTTGAAAAATAAAAAAATGAGGTCATACTTTTAATTAATTGTTTTTTTTAATTTAAAAGTAAGACCTCTAAAACACAAGAAATGTTTTCATTAATTCTTAATTACTTCCTCATGTAATTTTTTCCTATTGGAAGACCTTCTATTATAATTTTGTTTTAAGAAAGGATAGGAGAGTACTGAAAGTAAAATAATGCCGGCGCCTGCATAAAACCCTGGCGTCATAGTTTCTTCTTCTCCAAAGAAAATCAAGGCTAGAATTATACCATATATAGGCTCCAAGTTAATGGTTAGGTTGACTTGGAATGCACTTAAACTTTTTTGAATTTCAACGCAAATGGCGTAGGCAATAGTGGTACAGATTACTGCCAAAATAAATAAATATATAATATCTAACGTGGATGGAACAGCTAATAACGTTTCACTTTCAGATAGAAAAGGCAAGCAGATAAAAGCTGTGATGCATCCCCCAATCATCTCATAAAGCGTAATTTTAGGAGAAGAAATTGTTTTTACATAATTCCCATTCAATACACTAAACAATGAGCCAACAAATGCGGCACATAGTGACAAGGTTAATCCCAAAGCGTGGTCAAACTCAAATTGGAAAATGATGTAAAGTCCAATAATAACAAAAAGACCCAGAACAACTTCATAAGGTTTGATACTTGATTTTGTTAAAAGCGGTTCTAACAACGAGGTGAATAAGGCCGTTGTGGCAATACCTGCCAAGCAAACACTCACTTTTGATATTTTGGCTGAAGCAAAAAACAATATCCAATGAGAAGCGACCAGTCCTCCAGTCAGTAAAAGCTTTGTGGCTTCTTTCCAGTTGACTTTGAGTTCCCAGCCTTTGAATTTCATGAAAATTCCCATAGAAATGGCGGCGATTAGTGTCCTATAAAACACCAATTGAAAGGAATCTAATTCGATTAATACTCCAAGGATTGCCGTAAATCCCCAGACAAAAACAATGATATGAAGTTTAACTTGCTCGTTGAACATTATTTATGGAAGTATAGGTGGCGTGTTTAAATAATTGTGCGGCAAAGGTATAAAAATGAACTAGAATTAACTAATTCATTTTTACAGGAAAGAATAATAAATCTTATTAGGTGATATTCGATTTATTGGATTTAAACAATAAATGTGTTGACGCTTATAAATCAGTAACTTCTGTTTTTTTATAACCTCCATTAAATGAACATTGCATTCCATGAGCATTACAATCTGTCTCCTCAATTTTTAAGGTAGTATTGGAAGGTAGGAACTCAATTTTTTCACACTTTTTCCCATTAGAATATGTGCCTTTTCCGGAGTCATTAAATGTTGCAATTCCTTTTAAATGACCTGTGCAACCCGAAGAAGTGCCCGTTGAAAGAGTGAAATAATAAAATTGATCGGCAATAAATTTTAGTTTTAAATTTCCAACATAAGTTTCAGAATTATATTCACTTTCATAATTACCTTCAATACTTTTAATTTTTTCGGACAATGTAATTTCATCTTTAGACGTGACATCTAGATGACTAGATAAAGTTTTATTCTTTTTGATGTCTATCCAATTCCCATTGAATTCATCCTCATCTAATCTCCCTTTGAAACCCATTGTAAATTCAGATCCCAAATCAGGTGATTCATTCAAGGTAATTTGCCCATCTTTGAGTTGGCCTTCGAGTAGAATTTTGGTTTTGTACTTTTCGTAGTAATAGTACCCCGCCACATTTTCATTATCTATCGATAAGGTCATTGAAATTGGATACCTTTCTGCTATGAAACCAGTAAGTTGAATTTCAGTTCTGCTACTTGTTTGTGCAGAAGTATTCATGAGAATTAAAAAATTGCTTAAAATAAAAAAAATGAATTTCATCATAAGTTTTTGATTTGAAATTATAGTCTACAGCGTTTTTGATTTTACTTCAGCTTTGAATTTGTTTTTAGGCAACTCCAAGCTTTCTTTATTAATAGTTTTTTCTAATTCTAGATTGAAAACTAAAGACTCAATTAGATCTTTTACAACTCTTTTATTTTTGAACTCGTAAAAGGGAGCAATTCTGTTTACATTTTCATCCTTATCAAGGATGAAAATTGGATAATGAACTATTCTATACTTGTTAGAATTATCATCCCTTTTAATAGGACTCCAATGGTAAACTTCTTTTTCATGATATATTTTTTTGATCTTATCTTTCGGAAATATTTCTTTATTCCTTCCATCAGAGATAATTAGAGTTTGATCTCTTACTTGGAAAATCGCCTTTTTAGAATTAAGCTTTGGTTGGAATATAAAATTACAGATGGAAATTATGATAAAAGCCCCTATAGAGAATGAAAATAGTCCTGAAATTAAAAAAAATAAGAAGGAAGCAACGGCAAAAATTCCTGATCCAATTATGATTCTATTGAAAATGCTTTCTTCGAATTCTTTGTAAAAGTAGGGGTTCCTATTTATAGGATTATTAGCGTAAATATTGGAATCAGTATGTTGCTGTAAGGGTGTTTTAACTTTATGATTTTCAATGTCATAAGCTTTTTTCTGAAATAAAGGTTGGTCTGACATGATTTTATACAATAGTTTATTTTGATGAGCTTTGTTTTGAGTGTGATTCAATGTGATTTATTGAATTAGTTTATGTTTTTGATTTGGATACTTATCTATACAAGAATAATCTTATAAAATTTAAATTTTGCATTCCATTCGTATTTTTAAAATTCATCTTTTCTTGTACGTATTTCATCCATTCTGGCGTTTTTGAAGGATAAATCCTGTCGGCTTTATAATACTTGCCAATGATCGGGTATACGGCAGCCTCTTCCAATAAGAATTTTATACTTTGCGTTTTTATAAAGTCAGTAGATTGAGATTCTCTAATTTTTCGCTTTAGATATACATCAACTTCATAATCTATAGTGGATCTAAATAGATCATTTTTTTCATATTCTTGATCAATTGTTTCAAGATTAGAAATAAAATCTTCATCTTCTAACCATTTATCCCATCGATTAATTTGATTGATAGCATATCTGTTCAATGTAGTTTTGTGAGTGTCAATCCAACTATTACCTTTTTCGTAAGCTATTTTTCTTGCTCTTTGATAATCAAGATCTTCTTTTAAATAATTATGTCTATATAAGCTATCTGCCAGATTCATTACTATTTCGGAGTAGTTTTGAGAGGCCCAATTAATAATTAACTCAAACTTTTCGTTATAATGGTTTGGGTTTGATAGACTTATTGGAATGATACATGTTTTGTTTTTAATAATTCCATTCTTTTTAATTTTAAATTCTATTCGGTCCATAAGATTCAGTTTAGCTATTTAGGTTTTGCTTTAGTTGCGACAATAGTTAAAAAGGCTTTTCAATAGAATGAAAAGCCTCAATATAATATCTTTTATATCAAAAATAAGATTGATATAGCTATTATTTTACTTCACTCTCAATCTTCTCAATTTTTATAGAGTGATACTGTTCTTTTTCTTCAACACTGAAGCCTAAGTTAATTTTATTATTGAAGTAAGGAGCGTCAAGTACATTAGTATGATATTCTCCATTTTCACCACAAGGATCAATACCTGTTTTATCTTGAAGTACTTTTAGTTCTTCTACTAATTCCGCATTCAATTTTCTTCCTGTAATGTGATGTTCGAAATCTTTTTTATAAGATAATGAAATCAGGATCTCGAAATTATGCTCAATGAACTTATCCAATAAAGCCCTTCTGTCATATTCCCACAGTGGCATGTCAATTTCTAATAAACCTTTACAACATTCTTCAATGAAGTTAGGTTGGTCATTGATAGTTGAAATATCTCCAGTGATCACAACTTCAATTCCTTCTTTTTGCAATTGAGCCATAGCGTCAATATAACCTTCCTTGAAAGGTTCTCCAATCTTAACAAACTCATGATGGATACCAATACTAGATGATTGGGCCTTCATCAATTCTACTGGGTGGGCTACAAAATCCTTGTCAATTTTAGGAACGAATGTGACGAATTTTTCGATGTTATATTTATCTTTTAGCTCGAAATAAGCTAAAGCGGAGTCTTTGCCACCAGTCCAAAGTACAACTGCTTTTTTCATAATACCATTAAGTTTAAAATACTGAATTTGATACGTTCAATTAAAAAAATCGATGAAATTGAATGATTCTTATAGGATGTAATTAGGGATTCATTTGTTACAATTCAAATGAAATAACTCACTATAATTTCAATCAAAAATCATTAAGAAGAGTTTGTGATAAATTCCAATAAAAAAAGAGTCTAACATTTAATATGCTAGACTCTCTCTTGATCTAATCTGTTCTTCTTATTTCTGAACTCTAAAGTAAAGTCCAATAGTAACGAACATAAAGACGATGTTTGGCAACCATGCCGCTAAGAAAGGACTTAAAGTATCAGCCTCTGCAATTGCTCTACTCATAATTACCATTAGGAGATAGATAAATGCTAACACAAATCCCATAGCGATCAAGTAGCCTGATCCATGTCTTGATTTCACAGATGAAACGCAAACACCCATTAGTGTAAGAAGTAAAATAGCAAATGGATAGGCATATCTTTCATAAAGTGCGTTTTCATATACACCAAGATTAGCTACACCTCTACTTCTTTCTTGTTCAATGTAATCTGACAATTCTGTATTAGTAAGTGTTTCATGAAGATTGTACTTACTTTCAAAATACTTCGGATCTAAGTTTAATTTCTTTGTAAGAGAGTTTCCTTTCGAATACTTCTGAGAACCATCAGCATTGAAAGTATACTGCTCATATTTGTCAAACTTCCACTCTTGTTTTGCGGAATCCCACTGAATTCTATTGGCAGAAATTTTCTCTAATAATTTATTGCCATCAAAAGTCTCTAGAGTAGGTCTGTAACCTCTTTTGATTCTGTTGTTATAGCTTTCTACATATAAGTAAGTAGAGTCACTTACTTTATAGTGGATATCTCTTTCGTTAAAGTAGTAAGGGCTTTTTAAGTATTTAATTTCAAAAGCAACTCTTGTCTTGGCGTTGTAAGGAACAACATAACCCACCAAAGCAAAAATAAGTAAGCCTACAGCAGATGCTCCAATAACATAAGGTAATAAGAATCTTGGATAACTTACTCCATTACTCAATACAGCAATAACTTCTGAATGTGCTGCAAGTCTTGCAGTCATAAATACAACAGCAATAAATATAGATAATGGACTCAACGTATTTACCCAGTGAATAAATAGGTTTACATAGTATTCAGTGAATACATATCCAAAATCTAAACCGTGTTTTAAAAAGTCATCCTGCTTTTCCGTGTAATCAATTACACAAACAATGATGTTTAGTAACAGTACTACAAAAATAAATGTTTTAAAAAACTTTTTAAGAATATACTTATCCAGAAGTTTCATATTGTCTGTCGTAAGTGTTTTAATTCGTCATAAAGGCAAATGCCTAACCGAATACAAAAAAAGAATTCCTTCACTAATTTTCCAACGCAAAAGGCAATAGAATACATATAAATTGTGTCTTTTAACGTTGTTTCACATCAATGAGGAAAGAATTAAAATGAATTGTATTTAAAAACAAAGGCCTTTTGAGTAAAACCACTCAAAAGGCCTTTAGTATCTATCTACAGTGAATAAAGAATTACTCTACTGTACCAATTTTTAAGCTGTTTGTTTTACCTGTTTCAGTAAGAGGTAAAGCAGCGATGTTTACAAATTTATCACCTTTTGCAAGGAAACCTTTTTGTACTAAGATTTCTTCTAACTCTTTGAAAGTTTCTTCAGAAGAACCTTTTGGTACATAATGGAAAGCTTTCACACCCCAAACAATGTTAAGCGTAGCCGCTAATTGCTTGTCAGATGAGAAAATAAAGATGTTTGTCTTAGGACGGTGTCTTGAGATTCTTGACGCTGTGAAACCAGAAGTAGTTAAACCAATGATTGCTTTAGCACCAAGGTCAGCAGAAATGCTAGACGCCGCTTGAGCGATTAAGTTACCACTAAATGCAGAGCTTTCAGGGTTGAAGTCATACGTTTTGTTGTAAATTTTCTCGTTTTGGCGCTCAATAGCAGTGATGATACGAACCATTGCTTGAACAGTTTCGATAGGGTAATCACCTGCTGCTGATTCAGCTGATAACATTACTGCGTCAGTACCGTCAGCTACTGCGTTAGCAACGTCATTTACCTCTGCACGAGTTGGACGAGGGTTGTTGATCATTGATTCCATCATTTGAGTTGCAACAACTACAGGCTTAGCTGCTCTGTTACACTTCTGGATCATTTCTTTTTGAAGCATTGGTACGTCTTCAAAGTTGATCTCAACACCTAGGTCACCACGAGCAACCATAACAGCGTCAGTTACTTTTAAGATTTCATCAAAGTTAGCAATTGCTTCAGGACGCTCGATTTTAGCGATGATCTTAGCATTTGAACCTTTAGATTTGATGATTTCTTTTACTGAAGTGATATCTTCAGGGTTTCTTACGAATGATAAAGCTACCCAGTTTACACCACACTCTAAACCGAACTCTAAGTCTCTTCTATCTTTTGCAGTTAAAGAAGCTTCAGAGATATCAGTATCAGGTAAGTTCATACCTTTACGTGATTTTAATTTACCTCCGTAAACTACTTCACAAATGATTTCGTTTGCTTTAACTTCAACAACACGTACACACAAGTTACCGTCGTCGATAAGAATGTTGTCACCAGCTTTAACGTCTTTCACAATGTTTGTGTAAGAAGTTGATACTTTATCTTTAGTACCTACAACTGGATTGTTTGTAATAGTAATTTTTTCGCCTTCAACGATCTCAACAGCACCACCTTCGATTTCACCAATACGGATTTTTGGTCCTTGTAAATCTTGAAGGATAGCAATGTTATGACCGAATTTTGAGTTGTACTCTGATACCCAATCGATAACTTGTTTGTGTGCAGAGTGTACGTCGTGTGAGAAGTTTAAACGGAATACATCTGCTCCAGCGTGAATAAGCTCAAGAATTTTTTGCTTATCTCTTGTTGCTGGTCCAATCGTAGCGACGATTTTGGTCTTGTTGATTGCGATACTCATAGTTCTTAATTAACGAATATATAATTTTAAATTGTTCGAGTTAAAATAACAAAATCAGTTTTACTGAAATTTTTATTTTTGTCCTCTATATTTGAAACACATGCGAATTTATCAAATTCATACAATAGAACAAATCCTGTTTAATCATCTTATATTAACAAATGCAATTAAAAACAGAAAAGGTCCTGTTAGACCGACAAAAATCACAGAAAAAAACATTAGCTGTTTTAATCGATCCCGATCGGTGGACAAAAGAACTATTTTTTTTCTTAAAAAATGGCAATAAAAATCATCTGCCTGATATATTTTTGGTCGGAGGGAGCCTTTTATCTTCAAATATTTTGAACAAAACTGTTAATGAATTAAAACAATTGAAAAAGCCGGTGATTTTGTTTCCAGGAAATGCAATGCAAGTCACTCCTGATGCTGATGCCATATTATTTATGTCTTTAATTTCCGGAAGAAATCCAGATTTTTTAATTGGACAGCAGGTTCACGCCGCTCATAAGGTGAAAGAGTCCAATCTAGAGGCCATACCTTTAGGTTATATTTTAGTGGAAAGCGGTGCGACAACTTCGGTGCAGTATATGAGCAATACTCAGCCGATACCTTATAATAAAGATGATATTGCTAGAAGCACAGCCATGGCTGGAGAATTAATGGGAATGAGGAGTTTTTACCTTGAAGGAGGGAGTGGTGCAAAAACACCAGTTTCTAATACCATGATTCAAGGTGTGAGGAAAGCAGTAGAAGGATTATTGTTTGTTGGAGGGGGTATCAGAGATGTGGATACCGTAATGGAAAAGTTTGATGCTGGGGCTGATGTCGTTGTAGTAGGCACTGCCTTTGAAAACAACCCCAACTTTTTGAAAGAAATACGAAATAGGATTTAATTACTATTATTTCTATTTGGACCTTTTTTAAAAGGTTTTTTATAATATTTTTTCTTTGAATTACTATTATTATTACCTCCAGAGGTATTGTTGTTGAAGTTTTTCTTTTTTCCGTGGAATTTTTTTCGATTGTTATTCCTTTTTACAACTGGATTATACGATGGTCCCGGTCCTAGGAATGGAGGATTTCTAGGTTTTTCAACTTCTAATTGAATAAGGTTCTCAATTTTGGCGAAAGATTGTTGCTCTTTTGGATTTTCGTTGATAAAAGTGATGGCTTCACCTTTACGTGATGCTCTTGCAGTTCTACCTACTCGGTGAACATAATCTTCAGGGTCTTTCGGAACGTCAAAATTGATAACTAATTCAACAGTGTCAACATCAATACCTCTAGAAATAATATCTGTTCCAACCAGAATCTTTGTTTGTTGCCCTTTGAATCTTAACAGTACATCTTCTCTTTCTTTTTGATCCAAATCAGAGCTAATGCCTTCAACACTGAGACCTCTTTTAGTTAAGGCATCAGTAATTTCTTTTACTTTTGATTTTGTCGAAGTAAAAATGATAACACTTTCATAGTTTTCCTGTTGTACTAGGAAATCGACCATCAAGTTTTTTTGATTCTCATATACTAGAAATGCCTTCTGAGTAACATTTTTTGATGTTTTAGAAATCGCAATTGTTATTTCAACAGGGTTTTGCAATAACTTTTTGGCAAGAGTTCTGATTTTTGGAGGCATTGTCGCAGAAAAGAAAACATTTTGTCTCTTTTTAGGCAAATGTGAAGCAATTTGAAGAATGTCTTCATAGAATCCCATATCTAGCATTCTATCAGCTTCATCTAAAATTAAATTCTTTACCTTACTTACGTTAGCTCCAATATTAAGATGTGATAATAATTTACCTGGGGTTGCCACAATAATATCTACACCTGTTTTCAAAGCATTTCTTTGATTTGAAAACGTACTTGAATCACCACCGTAAACCGCAATTGAGGTTACAGGAGTATAATAAGATAATCCTTGAATTTGATAATCTATTTGTAAGGCCAATTCTCTTGTAGGAACGATAATAATGGTATGTGTTTCCGTACCATCATAATCTGACATGTGAATCTGATCCATTATTGGCAGTAAGAAAGCAGCAGTTTTTCCTGTTCCTGTTTGAGCACATGCAATTAAATCTTTACCGTCTAAAATAGCAGGAATAGCTTGTGCTTGTATGGGAGTAGGCTCCCTGAAGTTCATGGAGTAAATACCATCTAAAAGATCGTCATTTAACTCAAAATCGTCGAATGTCACTATAATTATTTTTCTTGTTTAAAAAATGTCAAGTACTAATACTTATATCAAACTAGACTTAAATATAATTTCAAATTTTTGAAATGGTATTTGAGGTATTCAATCAAAAATTTTTTGGATTATTACTTCTAATTAAACCTTTGTCTATTTTTTTAAGTGCTGTCTCACCAAAAATATACAAATGATATTTTAATTTAAATAGAAGTCTTATCATTTATTTTTGTAAGCTTCAGTAGCTTGTCGCACTGAAGGATATTTACTCAATAATTCTTGAGCAACTTCTCTTTCTACATTTATTTCATCCATAACCATTCTAACGGCTCTTTCTTCAAGCTTATGATTGGTCAATTGCATGTCAACCATTTTGTTGCCAACAACCTTACCAAGTTGGATCATGACGGAAGTAGAAATCATATTTAGAATGAGTTTTTGAGCAGTACCGGCTTTCATACGCGTACTTCCGGTTACAAACTCAGGACCTACAATTGCCTCAACTGGAAACTGAGCAACTTCAGCCATTTTACTGTCAGGATTACAAACAATACATCCAGTTAAAATGTTGTGTTCATTCGCTTTTTCTAGACCACCAATAACATAAGGCGTTCTACCTGAAGCAGCAATCCCAATAAGTGAATCATTTTCTGATATATTTACATTCTCAAGATCAATCCAAGCTTGTTGGGCATCATCCTCTGCATGTTCAACTGCTTTTCTGATAGCACCGTCACCGCCAGCAATCAAACCTACAACCAAATCAAAAGATACACCAAAAGTAGGAGGGCACTCAGAGGCATCTACTACACCTAAACGTCCACTCGTTCCAGCCCCGATATAGAATAAACGTCCACCTTTTTTCATTCTAGGAACAATTTCATTCACTAGAGCTTCAATTTGTGGAATTGCTTTTTCAACTGCTAAAGGAACCGTTTTATCTTCATTGTTGATGTTATGTAAAAGCGTGTTTACATCCATCTTCTCAAGGTCATTATAATTTGAGGATGATTCTGTAATCATTATTGTAATGGTAATGTGCTCTATTTAAAATAGAATGTTTGTAGTTATAGTACGCTACAAATATACACGAAATAGTTTTGCATCATAATGCACATAACCTATTTACTGATTTAAAGACTCATCAATGACTTGGTGGATATGAGTGGATACATCTTCAAGGTCTTCAAAAGCAAAATCTAATAAAGTTTTTGTTTTATGTTCATTTGCGTTGATGACTCCAAATATATAATTGCCTGTTGTTTTGTTTGAAATCTTGATGTTCTGAATGATTTTCTGTCCCACTTTCTTGAGTCCAACAATATGTTTGGATTCTTGATATCTTGCCTCTAACTTATAAATATCATCTTGACCACCAATCAAAAGGTTATTCATTACATGAAGTAATTCTTCTAATGGAATACCTTCTTGAAACGGAATGAGAAAGAAGTTTAATTCATCGTTGATTCTTTCAATCAATAGAGAGTTATTGGCTTTTTTCAGTATCTTCTTGATGTTTTTATCAATAGATAATGCTGTGGGATTTACTTTTTTGGCGAAGTGGTAGTTGCTAGGATATTTTTCGTTAAAAATCAAACGGT
Source organism: Flammeovirga sp. SJP92 (assembly GCF_001583495.1). Lineage (GTDB taxonomy): Bacteria > Bacteroidota > Bacteroidia > Cytophagales > Flammeovirgaceae > Flammeovirga. Next base: position 17,250 of record NZ_LQAQ01000091.1, read on the forward strand.
CTGCAAAAGCCACATCTTGCCATTGTAACTTATCTTCTAGGTTGGCCATACTAATCAATTCAGTATGAGAGTAGGCAACCGTGTCTTTCCATATGAACTTTTCCATTACTCTTGATTCTGCTAAAACCCAATGTGCAGCTGTTTCAAGAGAAATTTCTTCGTTAGTATACAAACACACATCTGTGTTTGTTTTTAATACTTTATCTATCCATTTAAAATCTTTATCCAACTTCACCCATGTGGCTATACTGTTATTTCCAGTGGGGGCGAATGAAACAATGTTTGAGTTTTCAAAATTTGGTGCGTGATTAGTAATGGTGATAAAGTATCTGATATTCATATTTCTATTTTTATAAGTAATTCTATACTATTAACATGAATCGTACCTTAAATGATTCATTTCAAATTCACAATAAATGTCAAACACGTTTTATATTGTCGCAGATGATAGCTGTGGCAATTGCAACATTCAAAGATTCAGCTTCTCCGTATTTTGGAATTGTGATTTTTGTTGTTAGAATTTTATGAACCTCTTCACTGATGCCGTGAGATTCGCTCCCCATTACCATGATAGACTTTTGATCTGGAATAAATTGATGAATATCTTTCCCATCCATATCTGCTCCAATCACTTGAATACCATCTCTTTTATATTCTTCTAAAGCTGTCGGAAGGTCTACGATATGAGTCTGAATTCTGCTGAAGGCTCCCATAGTAGAGGCTACGACTTTTGGTGAAAAAGGATCAGTACACTGTCTGGATAAGAAAATGTGTTTAATGTCATACCAATCTGCTACTCTTAGAATAGTACCAAGATTTCCCGGATCGCGAACATCATCCAATGCTAGACAAAAGTTGGGTAACTCTTGAGAAGTTGGAGGTGAGTAGATTGGAATTTCCACTACCGCTAATCCTGTGTCATTCGTTTGAAGGTTCCCATTTTGTTTGAGTAATTCAGGTGTAGTTTCATCCACTACCGGAATAGAACCTAATAGTTGATCATCTAGTAACGGATTAAGCTTTTCTGTATAAAAAAGGGCATGTATTTTCAATGAAGAACTAAAAAGCTCTTCCAAATTTTTGTAACCCTCTACGATAAAACGGTTTGTGTCTTTTCGTTTTTTCTTTTGCAATAATGCACGAACTTCTTTACTCCAACGCTTATTCACTAGCTTATAAAATTTATCTTCTTCTAAATTCTGGAATCTCTAAAATATCAAAAACATGATTTGTATTACCAAAAGAGTGGTTGACTCTATTTGTTAGTATAATTAAAAATGCTTCTGATTCAGGGTAATGGACAAAAAGAGTGGAATAACCTCTCCACCAGCCACCATGGTAAATAACTTTTGTTCCATCAGAAGGTTTAAATAATCTCCATCCAAAACCATAGTTGTGACTTCCTTTTCTTTTGGGACTATGGAAAGTAAACGCTTTTTCTTTACTTTCTTCACTAAGCAGTGAGTCACCAAGAAGTGCTTTATGCCACTTGAAAAGGTCTTCAACATTTGAATATACACTTTTATCTCCCAAAACACCATCCAGCATGTATTCTTCAAACTTTCTGCCTCCACCTGTATGTCCATAAGGGATGTTGTCTTGTTGTACTTTTACAGGATCAAAAGTAAAAGTAGAATCCATACCCAAAGGAGTAAAAATTCTTTGCTCCAAGAAGGTAGAGAATGGAGTTTGTGCCACTTTTTCAACAATTGAAGCTAGAAGCATATATCCTGAATTGGAGTATCTGAAGCTCTTATCGGGAGATCCATACTTACCTGGTTGATGCTCATACATATAGTCAATGCATAACTGATTGTCGATAGGAGTGTGCTTGTCTTTCAATTCTCTATCCATTAGATAGATGTAATTAGGAAGCCCAGATCTATGATCAAGAAGCATTTTTATTGTAATGCCAGGATAAGGAAAGTTGGGGAAATATTGATTTATTGAATCATTGACAGATAATAAAGAATCCTGTTCCAATAGCAGGATAGCACTAGCTGTGAATTGTTTAGAAACAGATGCTAATTGAAAAATATCATCTTCTTCCAATCTAGTCCTTCTTCTGATGTTCCTGTACCCAAATGCTTTTTTATAAACAATCTGTTTGTCTTTTGCACCCAAAACTACACCGTTGAACTGTCTTAGTTTATGAAGTTTGGTAAAGGTAGAGTCAAAAACTTTATGGAAATGGTCTAATTCCTTTTTAGATAAAGAATCAATATCAATACTGATTTCTTCTGATGATTCTTCCTTTTCTTCTTGTGGTTTTTGGCACCCCAAAGCGATCCAAAAACAAAGAGAGGAAAGGAAGAATTGATTTAAATTAAGCACAAATAAGAAATACTATTTAACTTCGAAGTCTAACAATTTTTGACCTTCGATAAAACCTTCAATACGGTCACCAATTTTTACTGGAGAAACTCCTTTGGGAGTGCCCGTGAAAATAAGGTCACCTTTTCTTAGTGTAATGTATTTTGAGACGAATGAAATAATTTCATCGACATTCCAAAGCATCATTTTAGAATTGCCATTTTGTTTTTCTTCTCCGTTCAATTTGACACTGAAATTGATGTCTTGGATGGATTTGAAATTGGCAATTGTCTGGAATTCTGAAATAGGTGCACTTCCATTAAAACCTTTAGCAAGATCCCATGGTAAACCTTTCTCTTTTAATTGCGATTGAACATCTCTTGCAGTAAAGTCAATACCAAGCCCTACTTCGTCATAGTAGCGATGAGCAAACTTTTCTTGAATATATTTTCCTTCCTTGCAAATTTTCACTACAAGTTCTACTTCATGGTGAATATCTTCAGAAAATTCAGGATAATAAAAAGGAGCATTGTTTCTTAAGACTGCAGTATCAGGCTTTGAGAAAATAACAGGCTGAGTTGGTCGCTCATTATTTAGTTCCTCAATGTGATCGACATAATTACGACCGATACAAATAATTTTCATAGGAATAAAAAATTTTGAGATGATTCTAGAAGAGCATTTTGAAACTTTTTGTAGAATAGAGTTTTCAGATATGCCCTAAAACACAAAAAAGCCCGATAGTTTATTATCGGGCTATTTTTGTTAGTAATGTAATTACTTTTTCTTAGCCGTAGCTTTTCTACCTCTTGTAGAACGTCTCTTAGGAGCTGCTTCCACTTCCTCGATTACTTCTACTTCAGTAAGAACTCTACCACAGTGCTCACAAACGATTAGCTTCTTTTTCTCACGAATATCTGCTTGACGTTGTGGAGGAACAGTTGCGAAACAACCACCACAAGCACCTCTTTTTACAGATACTACAGCTAATCCATTTGAAGAATTCTCTCTAATCTTATTATATGATCTTAATAATCTCTCATCAAGATGTTTCGTTGCCTTATCACGTTGCTTCAAAAGCTTTTGCTCATCCACTTCACTTTCAGCCATGATTTCGTCAAGTTCAGTTTTCTTAGCTTGTAGATCTTGTCTACGTTCTTCTAAAGCTTCTTTCGTTTTAACGATTTTATCGCGCTTCACTTTGCCATCAGCCTCGTTATCACGAATTTTCTTTTGTGCAACTTGTATATCAAGATCAAGCATCTCCATCTCTTTATTGATAGCATCAAATTCTCTGTTATTTCTAACATTCATTTGTTGCTCCTCAAGATAAGTAATACGCTTCTTGAAATCTTGAATTTTACCTTTTAACTGTTCAATATTTGCCTCTGTGCTACCAAGATCTGCATTAAGGTTATCGATACGAGTTTCAAAACGTACGATTTCATCCTCTAAGTCTTGAACTTCTTCCGGCAAGTCGCCGCGTAATTTGCGGATTGCATCTAGTTCGCTGTCGATTTGTTGTACTTTCGAAAGCGCCTCGATTCTTTGGGCGACGGTATTCTCCATAGGGATTGGTAAAACTAAAGTGTTGACATTAAATTTTTTCCTGTATGCATTATAGATACTATGCAAGATGCAATTTTAGTAAATAAAATCGACATATTCAGTATAAATTAGAATTAAATAACTAATCTATTTTCTACAAAGCAAAAAAAAGGCTAACAATACAATTGTTAGCCCCATTAAGTGCTCCCAACAGGGCTCGAACCTGTGACCCTCTGATTATGAGTCAGATGCTCTAACCAACTGAGCTATGGGAGCTGCTTTTCCTTGAAAGCGTTGCAAATATAGCAGATTGTTTTCGAACTATGCAAAAGAAAAAATAAAGTTTTTTGTATTATTTTTTTAACCAATTGGAAAACAATAAATTATTTTTGTCAAAAAAATGACATTTTTGTGATTTAATACTCTAATTTCATCTTTTTACCCATTTCGTAGTCATGGAAGAGGGTTCTTAATTGGAATTGTAAGCGATCCTAAATCTTTTTGTATTATCATTTATTAAGCACTCTGAACCCTTTTATTGCAGTTTTTATCAAAAAAAAGAGACACATCGTCAATGTGTCTCCATGTTATATCTCTTATTCTAAAGATTATTTCACAATTAGGTCTGTAAATTTAAATTCAGCTCCATCAAATAAACCTTTATCACTAAGTTTTAATTGAGGAATGACAAGTAGTGCCATAAAAGAAAGTGTCATGTAAGGGTCATGTAATTCACTTCCGTATTCTTTGGCCTTATTAAGAAGTTGTTGGTATTGTTCTGCTACAACCTCTCCATTTTCATTCGTCATTAATCCTGCAATTGGCAATTCCAGTAAATTGGATTCATCATTGGAGACAATACAAATACCACCTTTCATATCTATAACCTTATTGACCGCTTTGTAAATTTCAAAGTCAGAAGTACCTACGGCAACAATATTATGAGAATCATGAGCAACTGTAGAGGCAATGGCTCCCTTTTTCATACCAAAACCCTTTATAAACGCAATAGAAGGATCTGCATCTTCATAGCGGTTGACTACTGTCATCTTTAAAACGTCATTCTCCTTGAAAGATTTGTATTCATGAACTTCAGTAGAAGTGATTAACTGCCCATCATGTGCTACAATGCATCTGATTTTATCATCTTCTTTAAAGTTGGTATCGAAAAAGGATGAAGGCTTTTTGCTACAATTAAATTTATTGACAACTTCAGCTTTAGGAGTAGTAAATAATTCCTTGCCGTTCTCTGCTACTTTTTCACCGTTAATATACGTAGCAAGAATGTTGAAATCTGTGATACTATCTACCACAATGAAATCAGCATAATCTCCAACTCTCAATTGCCCTACATCTAAATTATAATGATTGATCGGATTGACAGATGCTATTTTAATTACATTGAAAATATCATCACCGTTTTGGATCGAGCGGTGCACAAACTTGTCCATATGATAATCAATCAGCTCATGAGGGTGAGAATCATCAGTACAGAACATTAAAGATTCGGGGTCTGTTTTGATAAGTGGTGCTAAAGCATCGTAATTTTTTGCTGCACTTCCTTCTCGGATCTGAATTTTCATTCCCGCTTCAAGCTTATCTTTTGCCTCTTCTAGTTCTACGCATTCATGATCTGTAGAAATGCCTGCACTTGCATAATTTCTAGCTTGACTGCCTTTCAATCCAGGGGCATGTCCATCTACTGGTTTCTTGAGTTTCTTTGCTGCAAATATTTTCTGTTTAACTTCTGGGTCTCCATGAAGAACGCCCGGCCAATTCATCATTTCAGCAAGGTATTTTATATCATTACTTTTCAGTAGTTCTTCTACGTCCTTTGAATCAATGGTAGCACCAGCACTTTCAAAGTTTGTAGCAGGAACGCAGGAAGGGGCTCCAAAGTTAAATTTAAGAGGTGTTTTTTTTCCATCTTCAATCATGTATTTAACTCCTTTCACACCCAAAACATTGGCAATTTCATGTGGGTCAGAAACAGTAGCTACAGTACCATGCCTGACCGCAATTTTTGCAAATTCTGTGGGAACTAACATTGAGCTCTCAATATGGATATGAGCATCTACAAAACCTGGCATTATATATTGATTACAGCCTTTTGCTGATTCATCGTATTTGATAGAAGTGATTTTTTTCCCTTCAAACGTTAAAGTGCCAGGGAAAATGACTCTTCCATGAACATCTACAATATATGCTTGTATTTTCTTTTCCATTGCTTCCATAATTAAACAAAGCCAAAATACATCTTAAGTATGAAGTATTTTGGCTTAGTTTATATAAAGATTTAATTGTTGTTGTAATTTAATATTGAGTAGATATATGTCTTAATTTATTCATTAAAAGGCTATCTAAACTCTTGGTTACCTATTAGTAAGATCACTATTGGATCTAGAAAACGAGCGCGTAGGCTACAGTAATGTCAAACCTTGAAATAGAAAGGTCGTTTCCATCAGCTCTTGATATATCTGTAAAACCTGTTACGTATCTAAAATCAATCATGACATTTTCAATCAATGCTCCAACTCCAAAAACCATTGAAAAGTTAGAGTTATTTAAATATCTCATGCCGTCTCTTTCATTGCTGTTTTCGGCAGGGCTTAATGAACCGTCTAAAATATTTGTAGGCCCTTTTTCTCTTGCTCTCGCCAAAATACTGACCATTGGCCCCGCATTGAAGAAAAAGCGTTTCGATTTTCCAAAGGTAAGCTTCGCTAGAATTGGGAAATCGACATAATTCAAATTGACAGTAGTTCCCTCTGATTTTGAGCTTATCATAGAGTACATGCATTCTGTCTGTAATGAAAACAGGTCGCTTGTAGCGGCTTCTACTACTACACCGAAGTTGAAATTAGGCTTGTAGTTAAAATCATTGGCACGGTTGGTTTTAATAGTTGATATACTAGTACCAATCTTGCCTGCTACCATAATACCTTGTCCAAAGACAGAGTAAGAACTAATCAATAAGCTAAGGGCCAAAAATAGTTTCTTCATATAAGAATAGGTAATTTCAAAAAATTTTAGTGGATACCAATACAAAATTATTTGCTGATGCAAAGATCATTTTTATTAATGAATTTATAGAAGATACGAGTGAAATACTTTCTGTTCTCATTATTAAATGGTCTAAAAATTCTGTCTTGTCTCTAAAGTACTGAATAAAAAGTTCTGTAATGATAAGGTAAAAGAGAATGCTGACTCAATTGAATGTAACGTATTATTAGATTATTTCATCACACTACTCTCTAAGATAAACCTTACATAATACCGAATCTTTTTACTTCTATCATGTACTTAATATTTAAAGTTACTATTCTTTTTATGTAGTTATAAAGAAAAAACGAGATTTCTTGTATTGAATCGAAATCTCGTTTAAATAATTATCTAATTAGTAATATTTGTCCTGTTTTTTCTGTGACAGATCCATCTTTTTCAGAAACGTATCGGATAGTGTAAGTGTAGTTGCCTGATATCATATCAGCACCTTTGTACTTACCATTCCAGCCGTTTCCGTTGCTACTTGCTTCAAATGAAGTTTTGTATTCTTTATGGAAAATCGATTCACCCCAGTTATTGAAAATATGAAGGTCAATATCGATAGCGTATGCAGGTTCTAACAGGAATTCATCATTAATACCGTCGCCGTTTGGTGTAAAGGCATTTGGTGTGTTCATTCTTGCAGGACAGATTTGATTTACTGAAATAGTATCAATAGTAGTACATCTTGTAGCGTGGGTCTCATCTGTCACCATTACAGTATATACTCCCGAACGGTCTCTAGTGACCACTCTTGAAGTTTCTCCTGTATTCCATTGGTAGGTAAAATTATTACCTTCAACAGCACCTACTTGTAATAGGTCACCAAACTCAAAACAGAATGTAGTGTCTTCCAATACCATCTCTGGGTTTGGATGGAAAGTGGCTTTAAACTCATGTGTAAATTCACACATTGTTCCTGAAGTATGTTCTACCATTGTTGTTACAGAATAAGTGCCATTCTCTAAAACATCAATAGTAGGAGTGGTTTCTCCAGTGCTCCATGCATAAGTTTGAATTGTTCCTTCGTACTCAGGAATTCTTGCGTCAAAAGTAATGGCTTCGGTTTCACAAGACTCTTGTTCGCTATCCATATCGATATCCGGAATAACATGAACTGTGATATCATGTGTATTGATACACCCTTGTTTATTGGTTACCGTCAGTGTATAAGTCGTTTCTTTTGCTGGTGCTACTTCTATGTCTTTTGTGGTTTGACCAGTATTCCATTGGAAAGAAACAGGGACATCTACTTCTGGTGAAAGCGTAGTCGTTAAACCTTCGCAAATCCAAATATCAGAGGCTAAAGTAACTACAGGAAGAGGAGTAACTGTAATAGAGTCAATATAGGTGTTAGTACAACCTCCGTTATTAGTTACTTCAACAAGGACTTTGAAAGTACCTGCTTCAGGGTATTGGAAAGAAGCATTGGTTTCGAAAGCATCAAATAAGGCTCCGTTGGTTTCATTGTAATCAAAATCCCATTTTACAGCTTTTACACCATGATCACCGCTTTGGGTCAACTGTGCTGTAGTATTGACAAACTGTGCGACTTCACCAATACAAATATCACTGAAAGTAAATGAAGGAGTAGGGATTTCATGAATTGGAACTACTGAAGTGAATGTCTCTGAAATACATCCTGCAGGTGTAATAATTCTCATATTCACAGGGTGATCACCAACTGTATTGAAAGTATAAGTAGTGTCTCCTGATGTTTGAATTTCATAAGATCCATTGTTGTCAAAATCCCATTCAAATACACTTCCTTCATGAGGAACTTCTGCATTTCTTGTAGAGAAGTGCATCAATTCTTCTTGACAACCGAATCCTTTGTCTACTACAAAATGAGCGATTGGTGTTCTATGGAACATGATATTCATGGTATCAACAGCAATACAATTTGCATTCAACTTATTATTGACTCTTAATACTACTGTACTGTTGATTTCAAATGAATTAGAATTGAAGACCGGATCAGAAAGCGATGCTAAATACGAATTCATGTTGTTTTGTGCATTTACGCTACCTCCAGTGGAATGGATTACTTCCCATTCATAATCCATTCCGGTCAATTCTGTCTCATTAGGGCTTAACAGGAAGGTTCTTTCTTGACAATCTGCCATATCATCCGGTAAACTCACTGTAGGAGTTCTAAGGAACGTCACCACAATTTCATCTGTGCTTGTACCACAGCTGTTCAATTGGTTTTCAGTGGTCAATGAAATATAAGCGGTCACAGATGAGGCATCGTCAGGAATATTGGTTACTTCAAATGTAGGTTCATATTCTGTCGCATTATTAATAGTGATTTGGGCATTTGGATCAGATTCTCTCTTATCAGAATCAATTCGGTTGATCACCCAATTATAACTGAAGTTACCAATCAATTCTTCATTAATAGGAGTGGTTGTGATTAGGGTTGAATCACAGCTTACTTGAATATCTTCTCCTAATGCCGTCACTGGACTTCTAAAGAAGGTCACTTCTATGGAATCAGAAACCATTGTACAATAAGGGTTTGCTGGATTAGAAACCGTCAGTTTGTACCATGCTGAAACCTGAGCACTTCCCGTTGGGAAAGTAGGGTTATCTAAAGTAACTTCATAATCACTCATTGAACTGATACCGATATTGGCACCGTCAGTTGTATTGATTTCTGAAACAATGCTCATTCGCTCCCAAGTGTAAGTGAAGTTAGTAACTTCATTTTGAGTTGGTCTTAATGTAATCGCATTGCTATCACATGAACTAGGGCTTGAACTTGTAATGCTCAACTCTGGCTGTTTGTGGAAACGAAGTGTGATTGTTTCTGAATCTGTACAACCACTATTACCATTTGATACATTAAGTGTAGCTTCAATTTCAATATATGATGCACCAATTGGGAAAGTAGGGTTTGAGAAAACTAACTCATGACCTCTACTTCCGTTAGAAGTAGAATCTACCGCCCCGGTGTTATTTCCTATATCATCCGTAATATTGATTGTCCAATTATAATCAAAGTGGCTTACTAATTCTTCTCCTGTTGTGATGGTAAATTGATTGTCTTCACAAAGGTCAGAAGCTGAGGTATTCAAGCTGATTTGAGGTGTTCTGTAGAATGTCAGACTTCTAGTATCATTCGCCAAACAAGTATTGTATTGGTAGGCATTATGAGCATCCAAATTGATTGCGAAATTAATCTCACCAGAACCTTGATTAAAGGTATTGACATCTATCAATAAACTATCAAGAACAGACACAGTGTCGATTGTACCACCACTTAGATTATTGATGGTCCAATCAAATACATAATTGTTTTCTTGGCTTGAATTAATACCAAAAGTTAAGGCTTTTAATTTAGCATTGCTGTTACAATCAATCGCATTTGTCAATAAATCATTTTCAAGAATTGGTGTTTTGAAGAATGAAACGCTAATCTCTTCTGTAGTAATACATGGCTGAGAAGCATTGACATTATTATTTGTGATTTGTAATTGGTAACGTAAATCAATTCTAGTTTCACCTTGATCAAATACTGGGTTATTCAGCACTAAATCTCTCACTTGATCATTCGCCATTGAAACCGTTCCATTCGTACTGCTGAGCATTGACCACTGATAAGTATAATCACTTACCACTTCATTAAATGGACTGATTGTCATTTCATTGGCACAGCTGTCATTTCCAGCTTTCGTTACTGTGAAATCAATCATCGGAACTCTAAAGAAGACCAATGTATGTTGTTGGGTATCACTACAACCACTTTCATTTGGATTGTCAGCTGTCAACTCGAAGGTTACTTCAATCTGTGATCGTCCAGTACTGAAATCAGTATTACTAAAGTGAATATCAATATTCTGATCATTATTTTGACTACTTAATAGTGAGGCTGAATTACCATTATAACCATCGATATTAACGATTGACCAATTGTAATTAAAGCCATTGATCATTTCATCACCAAACGGTTTAATAGTCACTGAATCCAAAGCACAACCTGCGTGATTATCTGTAAATGAAATCATTGGTTGACGGGCAATCATTACTGTATAACTTGTATCTGCATCACAGTCAGCATTCAACTGATTTTCTGCATGTACATTGTATTTCGCTGTGATTAATGCACTTCCTAAAGGGAAATCAGAAGGATCTCCGTCAATTGTCATACTGCCAACAGTAGCTGTATTTACATTAGAAAGTGAAGAAATACTTGCTCCATTATCAGTGTAAATACTATCGATGCTCCATGTGTAAGTATAATTATCAGTTCTTGGTTCAACGGTCTGTAATGTAAGATCACTTTGATCACAAGTACTGAAAATATTCGCGTTTAATGATAGTAAAGCATCTCTATCAAATATCACCGTTACTTGATCTGTTGATGTACAATGATTATCAGCGTTGGTCACTGTCAATTCGTAAACTGAGGTTACTCTTACAGCGTTTTGAGGGAAACTAGGACTATGATTTAGGGTTAACGTATGAGTATTTAGATTACTTTCTAATGGTTTAATATTAGAAGCTAATAAATCAATTCCATTATCTGTCATCACACTGATAGGAGTCCATTGATACGTAAATCCTGCATTTTCACTGTCAATAGGGAAAAGTACAACATCGGAATCCATACAAGCAGGTGTTAAGTTCAAGTGACTTAGGCTGGCTTGAGGTGTTCTGAAGAAAGTGAAATTATACGTCTCATTTCCTGTACATGCTCCCGCATTATTTGTGATAATCACTCTATAAGAAACATCAATTCTATGACTTAATGAATCAAATGCAGTTACAGTAAATTGTGCATCTTGATTTTGAGCATCTAAATAAGTGACATCAATTGTACCTCCATTCACAGCTAATTCCGTCCAATTGTAAGTGTAATTAGGGATTGATTCTGTTCCGAATGGACGAATAACATTCACTAATTCACAATTTGTACTATCTAGAGATTGCGTGCTTTTCAGGATTGGGACTCTAAAGAATGTCGCTTCAATAGTGTCTTTATCCGTACATCCCGGCGATTGACTATTTTCTACACTCACCTCATATTCATAAGTGATTTCACTACTTCCTGTTGGGAAAAAACCTTCAATATCAACTGGAGAATTTAAAGTGTAAGTATTGTCATTTTGGATCACTTGAGGAGCAACTAATGTCTCTGTGTTCGGATTGTGATCTACTCTTGTGTCAATCAATGTCCATAAGTAATTGAAGTTAGGAACATAAGATTCTTGGGTTGTCAATAGGATAGAAGACGATGAACAAACTGATGATATCGGTTGAAGTGTTGCATCTGGTGTACGGTAGAATGTGAAAGTAACCGTTTCTGTATCAAAACAAGTTGTAGGGTTTTCTGAGTTACGAACAACAACATTGTAAGTGACATCAATTTTGTTTGATGTAGGGTCAAATGTTGGGCTGTCAAAAACTACATTTTGTGTTGATGAAGAAGAAATGCTGATTGTACCACCCGTTACTGTCTGAGGTGTCCACTCGTAAACAAATCCTGAAATAGTTTCATTACCGAAAGTCGTCACAGTATTTGTGCTTCCACAATCTCCGGCTATCAATGATTGTTGAATATCAATTGATGGAACTCTTAAAATCGTGAAATTGGCACTTTCAGTATCAGTACAAACTTGATTTCCTAAAGTATCATTATTTGTTACTGTCAATTGATAGCGAGCATCAATTTTATGGCTTCCAAGGTCGAATGAAGATTTTTCTAATTCTATGTCTTGTGTACTCATTGAGTAGCCGGAAGTAATTGCTACTTGACCACCTGATAATTGTGTCTGTTGCCAAGCATAATCATAACCATTTAATACTTCTGTTCCGAAAGGTCTGATCAAATTAATTGAATCACAATTAGTGATGCTCTGAGTAAATGTAATTACAGGTTCTTTGTAGAATAAGAACGTAAATGTTGTGTCCGCTTGACAAGTAGTGTTTTCGTTATTCTCTACAGTCAATGCCACGTTAATTCTAATCGTATCGCTTCCATTATCAAACACCGGATTACTAAACGTCAGATCTTGATCCGTTAGTGATGAGTTGGTGATTGAACCACCTACTTCTGTAAAGCTCCAGTTAAAAGTAAAGGCAGAAGAAACATTTTCAGAACCAAAAGGAGTGATTGTATTCGTGATTCCACAACCTGCTAAACTTTGTTGGATATCAATTACTGGCGGTCTGTAGAATACCATTGTATGATTGTGGGCATTTACGCAACTGTTTTGATCCGTATTCTCAATAGAAATTGTCACCGGAATTTCAATCTTATTACTTCCATCCGCAAAAGCTTCAAGAGGAAGTGTCAAACTTAAGTTTTGGCTATTGACTTGACTATAGAAACTGTTGATAACCGAACTAGGTAATCTATTATTATCAGCACCTGTTACATTTAAGCTATCATAAGACCACGTATAATCAAAACCGCTATTGTGAGCAATTACCTCTGTAGTACCTAATGGTGAAAGTGTCATTTCTAATCCACAAATTCCATCCGCTCTGCTTTCATTGAAATTCGTAAAATCAGCTTGACGGTAGAGTGTTGTGGCAATACTCATTGAGTCTTCACAACTCGTCGCATTTCTATTATAAGTTTCTAATAAATAACGTGTGTCAATTCTAGTCGAATTCAGATCGAAAGAATCCACCGTCAATGTGATATTTTCATCATTGGTATTGGTACTTGTAGTGATTGTACCACCTGTTCTTGATACTTCCGACCAAGTGTTATTGTAGCTTCCAATAGCTTCATTAGCAAAAGGTGAGATCGTCAAAGCGTTAGAACAACTATCAGCTGTTGCTCTTGTATAGGCAAGGTTGATATCTGGTGTACGGTAAAAAGTGAATGAGACAGTTTCTGTATCAAAACAAGTCGTAGGGTTTTCTGAGTTTCTAGCTACAACCGTATAAGTGACATCAATTTGATGTGAAGAAGCATCAAAAACAGGAGTATCAAAAGTGACGTTTTGAGTTGAATTAGAAGAGAGGTTGATTGTACCTCCAAGAACTGAAACTGGCGTCCATCCAAACGTAAATCCTGTAATTGTTTCTGTACCAAAAGTGGTTACAGTGTTTGAATTGCCACAGTCTCCTGCTACTAATGACTGCTGAATTGTCATAGATGGAACTCTAAGGATAGTGAAATTGGCACTTTCAGTATCAGTACAAACTTGATTTCCTAAAGTATCATTATTTGTTACTGTCAATTCATAACGAGCATCGATTTTATGGCTTCCAAGGTCGAATGAAGATTTTTCTAATTCTAGGTCTTGCGTACTCATTGAGTATCCTGAAGCTATTACAATCTGACCACCCGATAATTGTGTTTGTTGCCAAGCATAATCATAACCGTTCAATATTTCCGTTCCGAAAGGTCTGATAAGGTTGATTGAATCACAATTTGTAATGCTCTGAGTAAATGTAATTACAGGTTCTTTGTAGAATAAGAAAGTAAACGCTGTGTCCGCTTGACAAATAGTGTTTTCATTATTTTCTACGGTCAATGCTACATTAATTCTTATGGTGTCACTTCCATTATCAAACACTGGATTGCTAAACGTCAAATCTTGATCCGTTAGTGATGAGTTGGTAATCGAACCACCTACTTCAGTAAAGCTCCAGTTAAAAGTAAAGGCAGAAGAAACATTTTCATTACCGAAAGGTGTGATCGTATTTGTGATGCCACAACCAGCCAAACTTTGTTGTATATCAATTACCGGTGGTCTGTAGAATACCATTGTATGATTATGGGCATTTACGCAACTGTTTTGATCCGTATTCTCAATAGAAATAGTAACCGGAATTTCAATTTTATTACTTCCATCCGCAAAGGCTTCAAGAGGAAGTGTTAAGCTTAAGTTTTGGCTATTGACTTGACTATAGAAACTGTTGATTACTGCACTTGGTAATCGATCATTATCAGCACCTGTTACATTCAAACTATCATAAGACCACGTATAATCGAAACCGCTATTATGTGGAATTGCCTCCGTAGTGCCTAATGGTGAGAGCGTCATTTCTAATCCACATATTCCGTCCGCTCTGCTTTCATTGAAATTCGTAAAATCAGCTTGACGGTAGAGTGTTGTAGCAATACTCATTGAGTCCTCACAATTCGTTGCATTTCTATTGTAAGTTTCAAGTAAATAACGTGTATCAATTCTAGTCGAATTCAGATCGAAAGAATCCACCGTCAATGTGATATTTTCATCATTGGTATTGGTACTTGTAGTGATTGTACCACCTGTTCTTGATACTTCCGACCAAGTGTTATTGTAGCTTCCAATAGCTTCATTAGCAAAAGGTGAGATCGTCAAAGCGTTAGAACAACTATCAGCTGTTGCTCTTGTATAGGCAAGGTTGATATCTGGTGTACGGTAAAAAGTGAATGAGACAGTTTCTGTATCAAAACAAGTCGTAGGGTTTTCTGAGTTTCTAGCTACAACCGTATAAGTGACATCAATTTGATGTGAAGAAGCATCAAATACAGGAGTGTCAAAAGTAACGTTTTGAGTTGAAGTAGAAGAGTGGTTGATCGTACCTCCAAGGACTGTCACAGGTGTCCATTCATATACAAATCCTGTGATTGTTTCTGTTCCAAATGTAGTTACTGTATTAGTAGGTCCGCAATCACCTGCTGATAATGTTTGCTGTATATTGATGGATGGTACTCTTAAAATAGTAAATGAAGTACTATCAATATCAGAACATAAAGCATTACCCAAGGTATCCGTATTACTAGCCGTCAATTTATATTCAGCATCGATTTTATGACTTCCTGAATCAAAGGATACCATTTCTAATTCGATATCTTGAGTAGATAATGAATAACCTGATGTGATGCCTAATTGACCTCCTGAACGCTGAGTTTCTTCCCAAACGTAAGTAAAACCATTTAAGATTTCTGTTCCATGCGGTTGAATTAGATTGATGGAATCACAACCTGTCAGACTTTGTGTAAAGTTGATGACTGGCTCTTTGTAGAATAAGAAAGTGAATGCTGTATCGGCTTGACAAGTTGTATTCTCAATATTTTCTACTGTAAGTGCTACATTGATTCTAATGGTGTCGCTTCCATTATTAAATACAGGGTTTGTAAAAGTGAGGTCTTGATCGGTTAATGAAGAATTAGTCACTGTACCGCCAACTTCCGTAAAGCTCCAATTGAAATTGAAAGCTGATGAAACATTTTCAGTACCGAAAGAGGTGATGGTATTGGCAACTCCACAACTCGTTAAACTTTGCTGAATATCAATCACAGGTGGTCTGTAGAATACCATGGTATGATTGTACGCATTTACACAGCTATTTTGATCTGTATTTTCAATAGAAATCGTAACTGGGATTTCAATCTTATTACTACCGTCAGCAAAGGCTTCTAATGGGAGTGTCAAACTTAAATTTTGGTTATTGATTTGACTGTAGAAGCTATTAATCACAGCAGTAGGTAAAATATCATTATCTGCTCCTGTTACATTTACACTGTCATAAGACCACGTGTAATCAAAACCACTGTCATGCGGGATGTTTTCTACTAGACCTAATGGCGAAAGTGTCATCTCTAATCCACAAATTCCATCCGCTCTGCTTTCGTTGAAATTCGTGAAATCAGCTTGGCGGTATAATGTAGTCGCTAAACTCATAGAGTCTTCACAAGCGACAGAGTTGGTATTAAATGAAGTCAATAAATATCTTGTGTCAATACGTGTGGAATTGATAGCAAATGTATCTAAAGTGATGGTTAAATCTTCGTCTGTTAAAGAAGAAGTTGTAATTGCACCACCTGTTCTTGTAACTTCGCTCCAAGCATTTGTAAAACCATTGATTCCTTCACCTGCATAAGGAGCAATTGTTAAAGCATTGGCACATGAATCCGCTGTAGCTCTTGTGTAAGTGAGGTTGATCTCTGGATGACGGTATAATGTAAAGCTAAATGTAGTGTCGTCATCACACATAGATTCTCCTGAGTTGAGAAGTGTGATCATGTAAGTTGAGTTGATCTCACTTTCCGTAGGGTCGTAATCTACCGCAGTAAATGTGATCGTTCGATTTCCGTCATGGTTCGTAGGGTTTGTAACTACTGTTCCTCCAGATTCACTGATTAATGTCCAATCAAAATCAACATCTAATAACATTTCATTAGTAGAAGATACCATTACTGCATTTTGACAAGCTCCAGTCATACTTGTAAGCATCACTTCTGGAGTTCTGTAGAAACGGAAACTCACGGTGTCTTCTGCAAAACAAGTCGGTTGATTCGAATTGATCACTCTTAATTTATAGTGAGCGGTCATAATAGAATGAAGATCCGTAAAGCTATCTACTAGCACATTTAATTCTCTATTGGCCAAACCGCTATCATCAATGACCACGCCTGAAACTTCTCCATTAGTAGTGGACATAGAATCTAAACTCCATTGATAAACATAACCGTTGATGTGTGTGTCAAATGGCGACGCTACTCCAGTGTTATCACATTGCTGTGCTTTAGTGGATAAGAAATTAGTTTTGATTTGAGGGGTTCTGTAGAAATAGAAAGTATAAGTCTGTGTATTTCTACAGCTATTATCTAAAATAGCTTCGTTATTGACAGCTGTCAACTCGATTGTAATTGCAATGACCGATTCTGTGTCTATAAAATCATCATCAGTTACTGTGAATGAAGGGTTTTGAGTAGTGTAAGTGTCATTGACAGCATAAGTGCTACCATCATAACCTGTGATGTTTTGAATTTCCCAATTGTAAGAGAAACCATTGATTATCTCTCCTCCAAATGGTTGTAATGTTGTGGTCAAATCACATGAATCTGCTTTCTGCTCTGAGAAGCTGATATCAGGATATCTATAATATTGGAACATTACAGTTTTACTCGAATCAGCACATGTAATGTTTGAATTAGAATGTCTGATATTCAAATCCATATTGAAACGAAGGATATGAGCACCATTCTCGTAATCACCGTCAACTACACTAACATTTAAGTTTTGGCTATTTTCATTTAAACTTAATGTATTTAGAATCGTTGCTGAAAGCGTGTTTCCATCTGCACCAGCCCCTGATACTGAAGTAGGGTCGAGTGTCCATGTGTAGTCAAATCCATTGTTATGATTAATTACTTCTGTCAATCCTAAAGGTGAAACTTGAACTAAGCCTCCACAGAACCCTAAAGGTTGTTGTTCATCGTAACTGTCATAATTTGGCGTTCTATAGAAATAGAATTCAACTGTATCTTTATCTACACAGCTTGTAGAGGCAGAGTTTACCGCTGTCAATTCATACTGAACGGTAATGGTTGTTGAATTTAAATCAAAAGTATTTGCAGTGATATCTAAATCAAGATCGGAGTTGGTAGAGTTTTGAGTAATTGTACCACCACTAACAGAAAGCTGTCTCCAAATTCTTGTAAATAATGGAATATCTTCACCGTTAAAAGGTTGAATCACATCTGCTAATGCACAAGAATCCGTTTTTGTGGATGCAAATTGAATCTCTGGAGTTCTGAAGAATGTGACTTGGAAAGTAGTATCATCATCACAAGTGTGCGTGGATGGGTTACTGATAGAAAGGGTATATTCTGCATCGATTTGTACAGCATCGGTATCCCATGAAGCAACATCAATGGTGAAAACTTCTGTACCACCTGCTGTGCTATCAATTGTACCGCCAGAAATTGAATTTAAATTCCAATAGAAATCCGATCCGTAATGAATATAAGCTTCATTGGTTGATCTGAATGTCATTGAAGAATCGATAGAAGCACAATAAGACATTGGGTCATCAAATGCCATTTCTGGTGTTCTATAAAACTCAAAGTCTACTGTTTCCTCATCATAACAATCAGGATATTCTGTATTGAAAACTCTCAATCTATATTGAGCATCAACCTGAAGACTATTCGTAGCAAAAGTATCTAATGAAACTGTGATTTGACGATCTGTTAAAGAAGAATTGGTCACCGCTCCATCTGTTTCACCTACTTTGGTCCAAACGTAACTAAATCCATTGACATTGGTAGCAAAAGGTTCAGATGTAGCAGTATGATCACAAGTGTTGACTTTGTTGGATAGGAAAGGAGTAGCGATTTCTGGTGTTCTATAGAAAATCAAAGTATCCCTAACAATATCAATACATGATGAATCTGCCGGTGATAATTGATTTTGAACTTCTAATGAAACAATCATTTCGATCTTTGCTTCAGTAGGTGTAAAATCACTATCTACCAGATTTACATTAAGGTCTTGTGTCGTAAAGGTTTGCCCAACTCCGTAAGTAGTATTGGTGTAATTCGTAATGGAAACAACTTCCCAATCATAATTAAATCCTGTGATGGTTTCTGTACCAAAAGGTTGGAGAGTGGTAGAAAGAGCACAACTATCCGCTTTCACTTCCACCATGTCAATTACTGGAGGTCGTTTGAATGAAAGAAGAATAGTGGAATCAACAGCACAATTTACGCCTGATGCTGAGTGTTCAATATTTAAATCTAATTCAAAAGTGATTTCATTACTGCCCGCATCAAAAGCCGTTAAAGGCATATTCAAATTAAAGTTCTGTGTGTTGACTTGGTTTGTAATGTCTGTAATTACAGAAGCTGGTAAAGTGTTAGAAGGTGCTCCTGTAACTGTTGATGCGTCTAAAGTCCATGTATAATCAAATCCTTCAGTGTGATTGATGACTTCAACAGTATCTAAAGGATATAATTCTACCGATAAGCCACATTCACTATTAGGTTTTTGCTTTCTGAAAACATTTAAATTAGGTGTTCTGTAAAATTGGAACATTACAGTGTCAATATCACTACAACCTGTAGCATCACTATTCTCAACATACAGTTCATAAGCGACATCAATAAAAGCGGTGTCTTGATCAAAACTTGTAACATTGAAAGTAAGATCCTGATCTGTTAGAGCATTTGTAGTGATCGTACCTCCATTGACATATAGCTCTCTCCATTGGTAATTATACCCTGTGATTGCAGTAGTACCAAATGGTCTGAATGTATTGGTTAATGCACATGAATCCGATCTTGTATCTGTAAAAGCAATATCAGGTGTTCTGTAAAAAACGATATCAAAAGTGGTATCATTGTCACAAGTACTTGCAGTTGAATTGGCAATATTGACAGTGTAATTACCATCAATTCTGTGTGATGTTGGATCGAAATTATCTACCTCAATGATATATTCATTACCATTGTCAGTTGTGTTTAAAGTACCACCTGAAACCGTATTTTCAACCCAAGTGAAAGTTGCTGTGTTCAATGCTTCATTATTGGCCGTAACGGTATCCACTAATGCACAATTTAATGCTGTTGGGTTATAAGAGATTTCTGGAGTTCTATGGAATTCAATTGTATAATTTTCTACATCCATACAAGTTGTCGAAGCGGAATTGGTTACTGTTAATTCATACGTTACAGTAATGACTGTTTCTCCAGTATTCCAACTTCCCACAGAAAGATTGATGTCTTTATTGCTAGTAGCGTCGTGATTTACAGTTCCGTTTGAAACGGATGTTTGTACCCAAGTATAATCAAATCCAGGGATGACTTCACTTCCAGAAGAAAGCATCACGTTTGTAGCACAATTATTTCCGCTAGGCCAAGTTTCAGAGAAATTGATAT
The DNA here is from genome assembly GCF_001583495.1 of Flammeovirga sp. SJP92. Lineage (GTDB taxonomy): Bacteria > Bacteroidota > Bacteroidia > Cytophagales > Flammeovirgaceae > Flammeovirga. Next base: position 37,771 of record NZ_LQAQ01000091.1, read on the forward strand.
CTGGAGTTCTAAAGAAATCTAAAGAGATATCTCTATTGATACCACATCGAGGAGAAGAGTTTTTTCGAACTCTATTGTTCATTACTATCGTAAACTGAGATTCACCTGTAGCGAAATCAGCATCCGTAAAGTTCAATGTTCTAGTTTGAGCATAAGTATCAGGAATTGAAGCTCCATTATATTCTGCACTTGCGGAAGTAGCTCTCCATCTATAATCAAAATCAAGTGTTTCTGTGTGATGATTTAACGTCACTGACAAATTACATGGATCAACTCTAGGGTCCATTAAGTTTAACTCTCTTGGTCTTCTTTCAATATTGACAATAAAAGAGGTATCTTTTAAGCAAGTGTTATCAAAGCTGTTTTCAACATGTAAATCGATTTCAAACCAAAGATTTAAAGAGTCATCTTTGAAATAATCTTCCACTACATCTAAAGAAAGGTTTTGCACTGTATCACTAGCTGTTACTTGATTAATCAAAGCACTTAAGAAAGCTGGATCAACGTTATGATCACTTGCACTTGAAGACATAGACCAAGTGTAATCATAAGCGGTGTTGTGAGGTAAAGATTCTGTTAGTCCAAAAGGATGAAAATCGACAACGTATAAACTTCTATTTGATGTGTTACAAGTTGGATAAGCATGGCTTAAAGAAGCAAAATCAGGTCTTCTGTAAAATTCAAATTCAATACTATCTCTATCTGTACAGCCAATTGCATTGGTAACATCAATATAATATTTCGATCGAATAATAGTCGATCCATCATTATAGCTGTTAGGACGAACGGTAAAATTCTGATCTGTAAGGTTTGTTTCAGTCACTGTTCCACCAGTAAGGTAAACTTGTGTCCATTGATACGTAAATCCATTGATAGTTTCAGCACCAAACGGCAAGGCTTCGTAATACGCGGAAGTATCACAGGCCATTAAAGTTGTATCTAAAGCGATATTAGGGAAACGGTGAAATTGAACATCAACAGTATCAAACGTTGTACATGCAGTAGGATGATTGTTGTCTACAATTCCCAATTGATATCTAACATCAATTACACTTTCCCCAGCATTAAAGTTACTTTCATTGACATCAACAGTAGCGGTGTGTGAATTAAGATTGTTTTCAATGACAGTTCCGTTCGTAGGTCCTGTAAGTTTAGACCAAGTGTAAGCAAAGTTAGTGCTGTCATTTGCAATAGGTCTTAAAGAAACGGTTTGGTCATCACAAACGATCAAGCTATCTGTTCCAATTTCAGGATCTGGATTTTCTCTTACATGAACAGTTATACTATTATTATGACTACAACCTCTAGCAGTCGTGACCATTAGTCGAACTGTATAAGTTCCTTCATTGGCATAAGTATGTGCGGGGTTTTGAACAGAAGACCAATTTCCATCACCAAAGTCCCATACCCAAGCATTGATATCATTTACGCCAGCAGGTAAAACTCCACTGCCAATGTAAGAAGCAATATTTGCATTACTCACTGTTGAAAGGTCATTGAATTGCATTTCTTGACCTAAACAAACTTCATTACTTAAAGCATCCGATGTTCGTTGTGCAGAAAGATTAGCCACAGGATCATCAAATGAGAAAACTAGGAGAGAATCAGTCGAAGGGACGTAATCAAAAGTACATCCTTTATTTGTTGTCACTCTCAAACGAGGCCTTAAAACGACATTGGTTCCTATAATTGCACCTGTATTGTAATTATCCCTTAAGGTATCAAATGAAACTTGAGGAGATCTATGAATCAATGTATCTGTACCGCCAATGTCAAACGTTCCGTTGTTATTAAAATCCCAATCCCATCGTACAATCTCATCATCAGTAACTGGCGTAATACTCGATTGATCATTGAATTGAATCCCAAAACTTTGACAGACATTTGAATACGTGAAATCTCCAACGGGAATAGAATTTACAACCACAGAATCTTCAGTAGTTTGATGAATACACCCGTCAGCAGAAGTCACTCTTAAGGTAACAGGATAAACACCTTGTCCTGGAAAAGTGTAAGTGGAAACGGCTGAGGCAGTATTAAAGTCATAAGTGCCGTCGTTGTCAATGTCCCATTCGTAATTAGCAATTGTACCTCTCGTATAAGTGCCAAAAGCAGTCGTAGAAGCATCTAACGTGGTAGCATCACCACCACAGACTTCAGTATTTGTAAAAGAAGCGACAGGCGTAGGATTAAAAATCACTCGAATGTTATCCGTCATCACACATTCTGAAACATTCAGAGCGTTATTTGAAGCGTCATTTTTGTCAACATAGGAAGCAATAATCGTAGCTTGAATGGTATACAATTTACCATCAGCATCATCAGGATTAATGACAAAAGGGTTAGTGTCAATTGGCCCGAAGCTAAAAGTAACTTCAGTATCGTGACCGCCATTCACTTGTGAAATTGGGTTGCCATCCACAAACCATCTATACTGTAATTCCCAAGTATAAATATAATCTACGGTTTCAATAGTATCCGTTGTGCTAAATTGACTACTCCAAGAAAGGTCTTCAATATCTAAAGTGTAAGGTCCATTGTCAGTACATAAAGTAATGTCTGGGTTTGAAATGTCTGGGCATTTTAAAATGGTCATGTCTCCGGAATAATCGGCCGGGTAACTACAGCCATTTTCATCAAGAAAAGTCAAGTTAGGAGTAATTGTACTTAGATTTACACCTCCAATGGTACTATTATACGTGAAAGTCTGAAGACTGTCAGAACCTAATAAACCATGACCTGATGACCATTGGTAAATTGTATTTGTAATATCAGTATTGGGATCCATTACAGGATAAGCGACCATAGAGGTTGTGGCTGGTTCAAACCCAATTTTCTTTAAGATTTCATAGCTACCCGAAGTACCGCCCACTTCAATTGTCACAGAATCGGAAACATCTTGACAACCTTGTGCATCAGTCACTGTTACAATGGCTTTGTATTGGCCGGGTCTGTCATAATAATGTGTTACACTTCCTGTAGTGGTTGTAGCGTCTACTGTTCCATCAGCATCAAAATCCCATTCCCATGAAGAAATATCTACATCATATAAAGTGTTGGTATTATCTAAATCTTGACGTCTTGTAGTATGTCCTGAAGTTTCAAAAAGAGAATCTCCAAAACTTATAAATCCAGGGCAGACTAAACTTGTGGTATTTGGTGTGAAATCAGCCTCCAATTCTCTCATTGTTGGGACTGTAAATGTGAGTGTATTGTCAGAAGAACAGCCAAACTCATCTTGTACATTGACATTCATCGTGTACGTACCTGCGGCAATAGATAATCTTGCCTCGTCATTGGATTGAGAGATGGGGGTAAGCGGAGATCCACCTATTGAATAAGTTATAGTTGAAGTGTTTAAGTTGTATACCTCATTATCATCTAAATCTAAATCAACCACAGTTACAATTTCATCACATAAATAATCAAATGAAATGAAGTCACTATGAGGGGCTGGGAAAGAGAAATCGGGTCGAGTGACAATGATGCTATGTGTGTAATCTGCTGTGCAACCATCGACTTCCAACTCTAAAGTGATAGTGTGTGGCGTGCTTTGAGGTGAATTGGCACTTGCAAAAGTCACTCCCGTTAAATCAGGAATATTACCGCCTGTAGCAGTCCCTGATGCTTGATCTACCCCATCTACTTTCCATGTATAGTTTGGTGAGGTAGGGCTGAACATCAAATTCACACCTTCAAAAGTGAAATTGTCACCTACACAGCCATTATTTGGTCCATTAATAGTGACAGATCCACCCGTAATTTGAATAGGGCCAACGGTGTCATTAAAAGAACATCCACCTGTTGTAGTAACGACTACAGTACCGTTATAATCACCAGGTATCGGAAATGTAGTGTTTACTGTAGAAGTATTGGATGAAAAAGTATATTGAATGGTAGGGTCAGCAATATGGGTAAAAGTCCATACATAAGTGTCTCCAAGGTTTCCATCACCAGCATCAAAACTTAAATTATTATTGACGCATGTTCCTGTTGAGGTTTGAGGAGTAGGTGCGAGTTGTGGTAATGGGCCAGGCATAAAAAAGGTCGTATCTTCTGTATCTGAACAGCCATTTCCTGGTTCCATTGCTTCAATACGAACAAATACTTGTGAGCTTTCAGGAATTTCACCTTGTGTATATCCCGCAAAAGTCGGGAAGTCTGGTTCTGCTAAGAAATTAAAGTTTTCATCTTTTGTGATTGGCGAAGTCCATGTGACAGCAGGTTGACTTGGAGGTGTAATGGTTAACGTCCATCTGTAATCGGTATCAGCTGTACCTAGTGAATTATTGACAAAACTTAAGGTTGTAGGGTTACAATCATCTGTTGTCATTTCATGTTCTGCTTCAGAAGGTTCGATTGTAATAAAGACCGTTGTAGGTTCACCCGGACAACCATTAACTAAAGCTCTCAGTTGAACTTGAAAAACTCCAGGAAGAGCAGTTCTGTTATCGTCTACAATATCTCCGTAATAGTAGGTGCCTAAACCATTAGTGCCCACATCAACCCAGTCTAAATTACTGCCATAGCGGTACTCATAAATGATAGGATATTCACCTGATAAACCTAATCCAGTTGTATCAGTTGTTGTAGTTGTTGAAAAATTAACAGCAGTTCTAATGCATATTGGGTTAGTATCTACATTTAAAGTCGGATAATCAAATACTTCACCTACTTCATATAGATAGTCAATAGAAGAGTACTGACATTGGGGGTTGGCACCAATTGAATCTAATGTCATAGAGTAAGTGATTCTATAGCTACCATGTCCTAAGTTTGAAAAATTGAGCGGATTAGTATTGTAATAGGTCGTGTCATTATTGACGGTGTTTATAACCATCCATTCTTCGCTATCTACATCAAAAGGATTGATGACTGTGGTTCCAGTTTGATCTATCCATGTGCTTGAGCCAAAGAAAGTATCATTGGCAGGCTCACAGGCTTGTGTCTGTCCGGCGGCAGTTAAGGTGAGAGGAGCAGAATAAACATCTATACTGTTTAAGGCACAATTGTCATTGATGTCTCCAGTTTGTGCATCAAAATAAAGCTCGATGGTGTGACTTCCTGTTCCTGAAACAGCAATAGTGTCAATCATGGCATTATTACCTATTGGGTTTCCTGTGTCCCCATCCAAAACCCAATAAAAAGCACTTACATTTTGAAGGTTATTAGCTTGGACAATTACATTGAAATTCTCATTACAGTATTCTAATTCATTCGAAGAAATACTAATTCCTCCTTGTGGTAAAATAGGGATCACTTGTGGATCTGTATAGCTACAACTGTTGTCTGCAACTCCATTTAATGTTGCCGTTACCGTCACGTTTAAAGGGTTGGGTGTGGCATTTGAAAAACTATGTGAGACTACATCCCCAATGGAGTGCACAGTGGGAGATGATCCATCACCAAAATCCCATGTGATATTCATTCCTACAAGCTGAGGATCTATAGCAGAAGGAGTGTAAGTTAGAATATGTTCATCACAATCACCTGAAACCGTTGGCGTTCCGTATAAAGTGCTTATACTTCTAAAATAGATGTCAATTGAATTGTTTACAGTACCAGTACAATTATTACTTTCCGTGCCAACAGTAACATTAAAATCATTACCTAATGAACTGTCAAATGAATGTGTGACAGTATTAATAGATGTAGTATCTAAGGTGCCATCACCAAAATCCCAGAAATAAGTTGGAGAAACATTTCCTCCATCTATATCAGTAGAGGTTGCTGTGAAAGTCACATTTTGAGTGGTGTTACAACTAAGGGTTTGTGATGCAGTAAAAGAAGTAGAATAAGGTTTTTCGACATGTATATAGTCATTTTGTCTATAAATAAATTGACAGCCATCTGTTGTTGTGCCGCTTAATACCACATCATAATCCCCTGGGTCGTTCAGTGTTATTGTCGTGGTATTTCCTGTTAAAGGATAAAGTTGATTGTCCACTAAAAATGATAAACTCGTAAATGTTCCGGGTGTTGTTTGTGTTAATGTAATAGTACCACCCACGCAAATACTTTGAACATCGGCGAAAAAGGAGCCTTCTGGTTGATCAAAAACTTCAATGATGTTTAGTCCTGTGGTTATGGTTTTGGTGGTTGTAGTAGCACTTAAAGAGTCATAATCATCAAAAGTGACTGTCATGCCATAGACTCCAGTAGTATTAAACTGTTCAAATGGAGTGGGTAGATTTGAAAACGGAGCTTGAGTTACACTATTGTCAATTCTGGACCACATGTAATTGGAATAGGAATGACTAGCCTGGGGAGAAATGGAGAACTCTATGGCTACACCTCCACAACCACTAATTACTACATTAGGATCAGAATAGGTAGTTCCGTTATATTCTCTGATGATCGTTTGAGCATGTAATTTATTGACTAAAAGACTTAGGGTACAAATAATCAAAAAAAGTAATGTTTTTAATACCGACTTGTTCATAATATCTATGTTCAGCACACTTAAAAGGAAGGTCAGCCCTTTTCTTTATAGTTAGTGAGTAATTGGTACAATTAATATTTAGCGTTGGATAGCTTTCAAGACACTTTTAGGTGTATTAAAAATTATCCTCTTAGAATTTAAGAAATTCTAAGGGGATAATTCAACTTATGTAAGTATATTCTGAAATGTTTTAAATTAAATTGTACTATTCTTATAACAAAGGGGATGGACAAGATAATTCCAACGGTTTTCTCTTAGGTTTCTTTCGATAATCTTTATATAAATTAAAGGTATATTGTAAACTAATTTCATGTGAGTTTGCATTTTGTTGTGGCAGGTCAGAAGTGGTAATATCATAGCTGTATCCAAAGTTGATGTTTCCCATTTTTATACCCGTCAGTAGCACCACTGCGTCATGGTTAATGGCGTTGTCTTTTTCAGCACTTTTCAGTAGTGGTAGACCTCTGTACCAAACGCCAAAAAGGAGAGGAGCGTAGTGTAAGTAAGCGCCAATACTTAATTGATCATTTTTGCCTTGAGATTGATAATGTCCAGCAATCGTTATTGATCTTCTTTTGTATTCTGGAATATGTGTTCTATGTCCCTTATATTCTAAAGGAATCATATAACCGGCTTCTACAGAAACTTTGACAGGGAGATAAGCTTGTTCTCCTAAAAATGATATATTAGGTGTAGTGATATGTTTAAGTCCAACACCAACCCAATACTTCTCGCCGTAGAGCATTGCACCTGTACTGACGTCAGCGTAATTTACTTGATCGTTAATGAATGGTTCATTAGTAGCTCCGCCTGTATAGCCAAAACTGTCTAGTTGGTCATTGAAAATCAATGCAGAGCGGTCTAGTTTGTTCTGTCCATAACCTACTTGCAATCCAAGGTTTAATCCCATGTATTGATTAATGCCAATAGTGTAAGATCCTGAAGCAATTGCCTCTAAATGAGTGAGTGGTGTTCCTTCGTTAACTCCAAATTGATCTTGTTTGATATAACCGCCAAGTGAGAAGTTTTTGTACTTGAAGTTATGGTCAAATGCGGCCATAAATGAGACAATACTTGAAGGTAATCCTGCCCATTGTTTTCTATAGTTTACAACGGCTCTCGTTTGTCCTCCAGATCCAGTTAATGCTGGGTTCAGGTACATAGGAGTGGCGTAATATTGTGAAAACTGAGTGTCTTGAGCGATGCTTTTATATGGAGTGAAATAGGATGTGATAATAGCAATTAAAAGCAGATGGTGAATAAAATTAGGTTTCATAGTAAGTTAATTGGGTGAGTATTATTATAAGAACGTTTTCTATGGAATTTGTGTTTCTAAAAAAGTGGAAAAGTACTTACATTGTAAGGGTTCGGTGACTTTCAATCTTGACAATTGAAAAAGTTAGTTTTTTATTCTTTTATCTTGAAATCTTACTTAACTTATTTGAATTGTAAATTGTACTATTCTAGTATTTAGTTTATAATATTACATATTTTATTTAAAATAATATTCAACCTTACTTTAATGCAACCAAAAAAAGGAAACCAATTTGAATTGATTTCCTTTCTTTTTTATCTCAAAATAGAGCTTAACGACAATTAGCTTACATCTGAAGCAGGTTTTGACTTCCATCTTTCATGGAACCATACCCATTGATCTGGTGCCTCGCGGATAAATTTCTCTAAAGCCAAAGACATATTTTGAGTGTTGACGTTAATATCTTTTTCTCTGTCTCCTGTTTTCACAAGTGGAACTTCAGGTCTGAACTCTAATAAATGTTTTCCGTTCTCCTGTAATTTAATAGAGGCGGGAATAATTGCAGAGTCTGCTTTTAAAGCTAGCATTGCTGCACCAATAGGAGTGGCCGCTTGTTTGCCATAAAAGTCAACGTAAGTATTCTGAACTTTATCTGTATCTTGATCAATAAGTAAGAAAGCTAAACCTCCGTCTTTTAATTTCTTGAACATTTTAATACTTCCGCGAGGGTCAGAACGTTCAACAAAATCAGCTTGATCATTTTTGTTATGACGACGAGTATTGACTACTAATTCATTGAGCTTATCATCATGCAGTTTTGCGCCAATGGCGATACATGGGTAGTTATTCATACTTAAATAAAAACCTACCATATCAAAAGCACCTCTATGACAAGTTAAAAGGATAACACCTTTCCCTTTTTTATGAGCATCAATTAAGTTTTGTTCACCCTCAACCTCAATCACGGAATTCAGTTCTTCTACAGTTTTAATAGAAGGATAGCGAAGAATGTCTGTAAAATTTCGACCTAGATTTTTAAAGACATTTTTTGCAATTTTTTCTATCTCTTTGTCTGTTAGCTCATTTTCATAAGCGTATTTTAAGTGCTTTAATGTGAGATTTTTTGTTTGAGGCATCACATAGTAGACTAATCCACCTAATTTGCCGAAAGTCCACATCAAAGCTTTTCTTGGTATCCAGTTCGCTACTTTAATTAATACTACAATAACCTGGTACAAAAGCTCATATTTCACTTTTTTCCAACCTTTATGTTGACTCATCTTTGTAGTTTATTTTTTGAAAAATGAATGATCTTTTTTGTAAACGCTATATAGAAAGAAAAGTTCTCTTATTTCATTAAAAAAGGCAACAGGATCGCTGTTGCCTTCTAATATATATTAGCAAAGTCGATTAAACATCAACATTTGCGTAACGTGCATTTCTTTCAATGAAGTCTCTACGAGGAGCCACTTCATCACCCATTAGCATAGAGAATAAGTGATCAGCTTCTGCCGCTGACTCAATATCCACTCTACTCATTGATCTGAATTCAGGATCCATAGTTGTATGCCATAATTGCTCAGGGTTCATTTCACCAAGACCCTTATAACGTTGGATACCTACTTTTCCTTCATCACCACCAAATTCTTGGATAGCTCTAACACGGTCATCTTCACTCCAGCAATATTTCTCTTGCTTTCCTTTCTTCACTAAGTAAAGAGGAGGTTGAGCGATGTATAGATAACCTTGTTCGATCAATGGTTTCATATATCTGAAGAACAATGTTAGGATCAATGTTCTAATGTGAGAACCATCGACATCGGCATCGGTCATGATAATGATTTTGTGGTAACGTAACTTTTCCAAGTTAAGTTCTTTCTCATCATTTTCAGTACCAAAACGAACACCTAAAGCTGTGATGATATTCTTGATCTCTTCGTTGTCGTAGATTTTGTGCTCTTGCGCTTTTTCTACGTTAAGGATTTTACCCTTAAGAGGAAGGATAGCTTGGAAATTTCTATCTCTACCTTGCTTAGCAGAACCACCTGCTGAGTCACCCTCCACTAGGTATAATTCACAAAGTGCAGGATCCTTTTCAGAACAGTCAGAAAGTTTACCAGGTAAACCAGTTCCTGTAAGAACGTTTTTACGCTGTACCATTTCACGAGCCTTACGAGCTGCATGACGAGCTTGAGCAGCAGTGATTACTTTCTGTACAATATTTTTCGCTTCTTTAGGATGCTCTTCTAAGAAAGTCTTCAACGTTTCAGTTACTGCAGAATCCACAGCACCAGAAACTTCAGAGTTACCTAATTTTGTCTTAGTTTGACCTTCAAATTGTGGTTCAGGAACTTTAACAGAGATAATAGCTGTTAGGCCTTCTCTAAAGTCATCACCAGCAATGTCAATCTTTACTTTATCTAAAAGTCCAGTAGAATCAGCATAAGATTTTAAAGTTCTCGTTAAAGAACGTCTAAAACCAGCAACGTGAGTACCTCCTTCATATGTATTAATGTTGTTCACATAAGAGAACACATGCTCTGAGAAGGAAGTATTGTAAGTCATTGCTACTTGCACTTGAATATTGGCTTTCTCACCTTCCATAAAAATAGGAGTAGCCAAAAGTGCTTGACGAGTATTGTCTAGGTAAGAAACATATTCACTCAAACCACCTTCTGAATAGAAAGTTTCTTTGATGTTTTCACCTTCTTCGTCTTGCTCTCTTTTATCTTCTAAGTGAATTGTGATACCCGCATTCAAGTAAGATAATTCTCTTAATCTTGAAGCGACAGTGTCATAATTGTAAACGCCTGAAGTAAAGATGCTTAAGTCAGGCCAGAACTGAACTGTAGTACCAGTGATATCTGTTTCCCCGATTGTTTTTACATCATATTGAGGAATACCTGTTTTATATTCTTGTTGGAAAACTTTTCCAGCTCTGTGAACTGTAACCTTCAAGTCTGTAGATAATGCGTTTACACATGAAACACCTACACCGTGAAGACCACCTGATACCTTATAAGTATCCTTATCAAACTTACCACCTGCGTGAAGTACAGTCATTACTACTTCAAGAGCGGATTTCTTCTCCTTAGGGTGCATATCAGTAGGAATACCTCTACCGTTATCACGAACAGTAATAGAGTTGTCCTCATTGATAGTCACAAATATATCTGTACAAAAACCAGCCATTGCCTCATCAATGGAGTTATCTACAACTTCCCAAATTAGATGGTGCAAACCTTTGATGCCAATGTCACCGATGTACATTGCTGGTCTCTTACGAACGGCTTCTAATCCTTCAAGGACTTGAATATTACCGGCTGAATAATTGTCTTTTTTTTCTTCCATATCTTTGTTCAAAATATCTGCGAATCTACCTTTTTTTAAGCTCAATTACAACCCTTTTTTTCTAATAGAATTGTAGTCAATTGCTTACAAATCTTTTAATCTTCTTTTCGCTTCCGCATCAATACTATTTTTATAGGAGTGTTTAGGATAAGAGTATGCTTTTTTATAATAAAAAGTAGCTTTTTCTGTATCATTCAAGCCTTCATACAAGATGCCTAAATGAAGTGCAGCATTGGCCGTAAAGTATCTTTTGGGCTTCGCTCCACCATAATCAATCACATTAAGATAATACTTTATTGCTAAAGTTGTATCATTTAAAGCTTCTTTTACTCTGGCATATCTATAATTGTATTCTAATTTATCTTTTCTTGAGAATTCTTCTGTCTTGATTAGATTTAATACGGAATCTGAAGCATCATATTTTTTTCCATCATAAAGTACTCTTGCTAACATTAATTCCTTGTCAGGTAGCGTGCCTGATAATGCAAAAGATTGTGCATACTTATCCAAATAAAGGTTTTCACTGCCTGATTTGGTAATATCTTTTAATTGTGCTTCAATTTGATTTTTACTTAAGTCTTGCGTCAGCCAATTCATTAAGAAGAGTCTGTATTTTGTAGTTTTTATATAATCTGAGGTTGTGATTGATAGGTATTGATGAAAGTTATCCCTGGCTTCATCATATGAATTAAGATAAAAATGTGAAGTGCCAAGCAAATAATGATAGTATTCATAATTACTTTTTTCTAAACTAGAAAATGAGTTTAAAATATTGATATTCAACTTATATTCTTTGATTCTATCATAAACCCAGCTCAATACAATCTTGCCTTCATATAAGTTGCCGTATCTTGTTTTATAGTTTTCGATTTTCTGATTATCGTATTCTTTTCTTATGTACACATCAAGAAACAGGTCAGAAGTGTAGGCTTCAAACTGAATAAAAGGATGCTGTGACTCTTTAGCCTTTTCAATCAATTTTTCTGGGTTTTGATACGCTAAGTCTGGAAATCCAACTAAGCGCATCAGCCATTGGTATTCTTGAGGAATAATGTTGATAGAAGTAGAAATAATTCCAATTAATAAACCGCTTAATGTATCATTTTTATCTGCAGTGTATTTCTGATAAGATTGATTGTATACTTTTTTCAAGTCCCAATATCCTGACCAGTATGAACCCTTTTTAAATTCACATAAGCTTTTGACAAATAGTGTGTTGTGGAAATATTTATTATCCTTAGGAATGTTGGGGATAGGATCATTCTTTTTGGCACTTGTTAGAAGTTTCTGATACGGAGAAATTGTTTTCAAGTCTTCGACAAGTAAAGGGTCAACTTCCTGGCTGTAAACAGTGATATCACAAACAAAAAGGAATAAAACAGTAAAAAAGGGTCTAAAATTCAAAAAATTGGATATTGACTGTTAAAAGATAAATTTTTTGGCAATATTAAGAGATAGACTTCAATTAAATAATAAACAACATTTAGTTAAAGCAACCTTATAAAATAGGAAACGTAATTTTTTTTAGATAATCTTGTCTTCTAGAACAAATATATAACATATGAAATTTATTGTAGAAATAAAGTTACCTGAAATTTTAGATCAGCATTTAATAGACATTCTCCCATCACAATATACTGAGATAGGAAACATGATGAATGATGGGATTATTTCCTCTTTCATGTTGTCGGACAATGCACAGAAGGCTTGGTTAACTTTAGATGCAGAATCAAAAAGTGAGGTGGATAATATCTTATGTGCGTTCAAACTTTATGATTTTGTAGAAATCACTATTTCAGAGTTAAGTATTGCTGAGGTAACTAGTCCTGCTGTTCCTTCGTTTTCACTAAACTAAAAAAATATCAAAATATTTATACGGGTTGCTGTCTATGTATGAAGTAGATAGCAACCCTTATTTTTTTGATTCATTACTGCAACTATAATATATCACCTATTTTGCACGTATTTTGTAGTAGGAAATAGTTGTAAAAATCACATGATAATTTGACAAATAATGCGTAGTACAAAGTTTACCTTAATTTCATTCCTGTTAATGTTCATTTCTACCCAGATCAACGCACAAAATGTGCTTGATAATCCCTTGATTTTACAATTAAGTGGATATGAATTGGTATATAATGAATCAAAATTTGATGAGATAGAATTTCCAATGAGTGAAGTGGATATTTTCCCACTTTCCGGAAATAAGACTTTTGCTACTTTCAGATACGATAAGAATAATGCCTATAAGCATCCTAATTCTAATCAAATCATGCAAACTTATTTTGATAAGGTAAAAAGTTTGAGAGGGAAACCACTATTCAAAGGGTCTAATTATGGTTCTTTTCAAGTAAGATCAAATACAAAAAAATTCTGGTGTGTGTTGGAAACGCATGAAAACGGTGCCACATATACTGTTACAATTATTGAACAAGAAAAAATCCAAGAGGCAGAAACTGCACAGGAAATGCTTGAGATGCTGAAATCAAAAGGAGAAGTTAATTTATATTTCCAATTCTCTACAGGTAGTGCAAATCTTTCGCAGGCATCTTTCCAGAACATAAAAGAAGTAGCAAAACTGCTGAATCGTTTTGCACCTCGTTTGAATTTGAGTATTGAAGGGCATACCGATAATGTAGGTAATGTAGACAGTAATAAAAAGCTTTCTTTACAAAGAGCAGTAGCTGTGAAAAATGAATTAATCAAAAATGGTGTGAAAAGCGAAAGGCTTGAGACAATAGGTTGGGGTTCAGAAAAGCCTATTGCACCAAATGATAGTGAGGTTGGACGACTCAAAAACAGAAGAGTTTCCATAAAAGCATTGAACTAATTACATTTGCAACCGACTCATCAAATTGGGTCGGTTTTTTTATGAAGAAATTTTTTTACATTTTATTCATCACTTTACTTTTCATGAGTTGTGATGAAAACGCTGACCGTAATCAAGCATTCATTAAAGGTAGAGATGCCCTTAAACAAAAGGATTACATTGTGGCCAAAAGACAATTAGAACTTTCAGTACAATATGATAGCAGTTTTGCAGAAGCTTGGAATAATTTAGGTATTGCGTATACTGAGTTAGAAGAATATAATCAAGCCTACACTGCATATAACAAAGCAATTGAACTTGATTCATGTTTACAAGATGCTTATCAGAATAAAGCAAATCTTCTTTATCTTCAAGATTATAAGGACAAGGCAATTTTAACGCTAACCAAAGGACTGAATTGTGATATTGAGAATACATCACTTTTACTTAATAGAGCTACTTTGTTTCAAGACTTACAGCAGTTTGATATGGCTTTGGAAGATCTGAGGAAATTGAAGAAGCTTGTTTCTGACGATGATGTATTATACACAAATCTGGGCTATTGTTTTTATGAATTAGGTACTTTAGATTCTGCATTTCATTATTCAGTTATTGCATTGGAAATCAACCCTAAAAGAGATGAAGCTGCTAATAACTTGGGAATGATTTCTATGAAGAAAGAAGAGCTCGAGGATGCTTTCAAATACTTTAAAAAGGCTGTGGATTTAAAACCTCAAAATAGTTTATATAGGGCTAATGTATCAAAAGCAGCTTTAGAGTTAGGTAATCTTGAAGAAGCGTGTCAGCATGTGAAAATGGCTAAATATTATGACTCAAATGGCGATTATGATGCATTGATTTCATTAAGCTGTAAAGAATAGAAGCACTTTTTCCTTGTTTTTGCTGAAAAATATTTGGTACATTTATACCGAATGGTTTAGTTTTAGTTAACTATTTCAATATTTTTAGAGAATCAAAATCAATGATTCAATATTTTCAAGAAAAGTGAATACGGTTTTTACATTGGTGATTTAAAATTTTCTTTTTTAATAAAGTTGATTCACAAGCTATAAAATTTATTTGCTAACAGAACAGAAAAGAAATTGTCAAAATGGATTATAAAAATCTACTTTTAGAAAAAAATGAAAACTTACTTGTCATTACTATCAATAGAGAAAGTAAGTTGAATGCTCTAAATTCTAAAACTTTAGAAGAAATTAAAGATGCCTTCCAGAATGCTTATGATGATGAGTCTATTCGTGCAATTATTATTACAGGTAAAGGAGAGAAAGCTTTTGTTGCTGGTGCAGATATCTCAGAAATAAAGGATCTTAATGAGTTAAATGCTAGAAAGTTTTCAGAAGAGGGGCAAGAGATTTTCCAAAGTATTGAAACTTGTCCAAAACCAGTAATTGCTGCAGTCAATGGTTTTGCTTTAGGTGGTGGATGTGAATTAGCTTTGGCGTGCCACATTAGAATTGCTTCTGATAATGCAAAATTTGGTTTGCCAGAGGTTTCTTTAGGAATCATACCAGGTTATGGTGGAACACAAAGATTACCACAATTAGTAGGTAAGGGTATTGCCAATGAATTAATTCTAACAGGCGACATGATTTCTGCTCAAAGAGGTTATGAAATTGGTTTAGTAAACCACGTTGTACCTCAAGAACAGCTAATGGAGAAAGCAAAAGGATTAGTAAATAAGATTCTTAAAAAAGCACCTCTTGCGGTTTCACATGCAATTGATTGTATTAATGCTTCTTTCTCTCATAATACAGGGTATCAAACGGAAGCAAATGCTTTTTCAAGTGCCATAAAAACAGACGACTTTGTAGAAGGTACAAGTGCGTTTTTGGAAAAAAGAAAAGCAATATTCCAAGGGAAATAAGATTTTAAAATATATCACATAAGTACTATGTAGTTGATAAATAGTTAATTGAAAATGTAGTACTTCAACCTCTTTAATCAAATTAATTGTTTAAAGAGGTTTTTCATTTATCAAACAAATGCTTAAAAAATTACTTTCAGATACTGTTATTTATGGATTGACAACTGTGTTGATGAAGTTGATCAATTATGCTTTAACACCTTTGCATACTGCAGTATTTGGGCCAACTAGTTTTGGTATAGTTTCACTGTTTTATACCTATGCGGTATTATTCAATGTGATCTATACTTATGGAATGGAAACGGCTTTCTTTAGATATGCATCAAAAGGAGATAAAAAGATGGTTTATTCTAATATACAATCATCACTATTTATCACTTCATTTATATTGTCATCAGCTTTATGGTTTTTATCACCATTCATAGAAACTCTCTTTGGGTATGAGGACAGTGAAATGTATGTGAAACTATTTTCTATATTATTTGCCGTAGATACAATAATAGCCATTCCTTTTGCTAGCCTGAGAATAGATGGAAAAGCCAAAAGATTTGCCTTTCTAAAATTGAGTGAAGTGGTCTTGACATTTGGGTTGAACTATTTTTTCTTGGTGACATGTATGGAAGTGGTAGAAGGAAAATCAACTTCAATATTTTCAGGACTAATTCTAGAATATTTTGATCCCTCTTTTGGAAGAGGATATGTGTTTCTAGCCAACTTAATTTCAAAAGCAATCATCATGATATTGTTAGTAGATAAGTTTTTGGAAATTAAGTTTTCTTGGTCTTGGGAGAAAATGAAGCCCTATTACAAATATGGTTTTCCTTTAATATTCTCTGGTATAGCATTTTTTATAAATGAGGCTTCTGACCGAACACTTTTAACCATTTTAGTCCCAGATGATTTCTATGATTTTGGAGATGCTGAAGCCGCTATGGGAATATATTCAGCAAATTACAGATTGTCTATATTCATTACTCTAGCAGTAACAGCATATAAATATGCAGCTGAACCTTTCTTCTTTTCTACTGCGGAATCAAAAAATTCTCCACAAATTTTTGCCAAGGTCATGCATTACTTTGTCATAACTTTAATGATCATGGTAGTTGGGGTGGTGAGTAACCTGTCATGGATTGCTCCATTTGTGTTAAGACAAGAAATTTATCTCATAGGCTTGCCTGTAGTTCCCATCTTACTTATGGCCAATGTTTTTTTAGGAATGTATTATAATTTATCGGTGTGGTTTAAAGTAACAGATAGAACATCTTATGGAGCAAAAATAAGTGCAATAGGTGCAATTGTGACCTTGAGTTTAAACTTTTTATTAGTGCCTTATATTGGATTTTATGGTAGTGCAATAGCTACATTCTGCTGTTATTTTACAATGATGGCTTATTCTTATTATTTAGGTCAAAAGTACTATCCTATTCCTTACAATGTTAAAACGATATTTGTCTATTTTTTTATTGGAGGAGTTTTTATAGTTATTAACACATTTCTAAAAATTAATAGTTTTTGGTTAAATATTTTCATCCAAAATACTATGTTTGTAACCTTCTTCTTATTCATTGTCTATAAAGAGAAGGAATTAGTGAAACCGCTTTTACATAAACTTTCAAAAAGAATTTAATTTCGATGCAAATTAAAGTAATAAATAAGAGTCATCATCCTTTGCCTCAATATCAAACGCCATTATCTGCGGGGTTAGATTTAAGAGCTGTTTTAGAGGAGCCTGTAGAGCTTAAACCATTGGAAAGAAAATTAATCCCCACAGGATTATATATTGAATTACCTGAAGGCTATGAAGCTCAAGTGAGACCAAGAAGCGGTCTTGCTTTTAAGCATGGTTTGACTGTTTTAAATTCACCAGGTACCGTCGATGCCGACTACAGGGGTGAAGTAAAAGTTTTATTAGTAAACCTGTCCAATGATGTTTTCAAAATTGAAGACGGAGAAAGAGTTGCTCAGCTGATTGTTGCAAAACATGAAACAGTTGAGTGGGAGCCTGTAGAAGAACTTTCATCGACAGAAAGAGGAGCAGGAGGATATGGAAGTACTGGAAAAAAATAGAATTAAATTAATCATATGAAAATTATTGTACCAATGGCTGGTCGTGGTTCTCGTTTGAGACCACATACTCTTACAACTCCAAAGCCACTAGTTAAAATTGCTGGAAAGCCAATCGTTCATCGTTTAGTAGAAGATTTAGCGGCAATGTCTGATGAAACATTAGAAGAAATTGCTTTTGTTATTGGAGATTTTGGCGAAGTTGTAGAAAAAGAGCTTGTTCAGATTGCAGAGTCATTAGGCGCAAAGGGAACAATTTATTATCAAGATGAACCACTTGGAACTGCCCATGCAATAAACTGTGCTGCAGATTCAATGGATGGTAATATTATTGTCGCTTTTGCAGATACTTTATTCAAAGCTGATTTTACAATTGATAAATTTGAAGATGGTATTATTTACACTCAAAAAGTAGAAGATCCATCAGCGTTTGGTGTTGTAAAATTAAATTCAGAAGGTGTAATTACAGATTTTGTAGAGAAACCAACTGAGTTTATTTCAGATCAAGCAATCATTGGTATTTACTACTTCAAAGAAGGAGAAAAACTAAGAGCTGAATTACAGTACTTAATTGATAACAACATCATGAATGATGGTGAATATCAATTGACTGGAGCACTTGAAAATATGAAAGCAAAGGGTGCTAGATTAAAACCAGGTACTGTAATTGAATGGTTGGATTGTGGTAACAAAGATGCCATTGTAAATACAAACCAAAGATACTTAACTTACATTCAGGAGCAAGAGTTAGTACACGACTCAGCACAACTTGATAATGTTGTTTTAGTAAGTCCTGTTTATGTTGGAGAAAATGCTAAAATCTCTAACGCAGTTGTAGGTCCTTACGTTTCTATCGGTGAAAACACTATCATTGAAAATTCTGTAGTTCAAAATTCTATTGTACAGGAAGATAGTGATATTCGAAGAGTAAATATTGAGAATTCTGTAGTAGGTAACCACGTTGTATATAGAGGTCGTTCAAAAGACTTAAGTATTGGTGATTTTACTTCAGTAAAAGAATAAAAAAACATTATTTATTTTCAATAAATATCAAAAACAGCGAAATAATTATATTTCGCTGTTTTTTTCATTTAGTATTTTCGTAGATTTATATAAATATAAACAGGTGTATATTTTAAGTGAAATGTCCACTTGCTTCAAAATAGATTTAGAGGGGTTTATCATATACAATGAATAGAAACTTATTGAACATTCGTACTTTTTTAATCCTACTTATTTTAAGTGTTTTCGCTTTTGATAATGTAGCACTCGCTCAAAAGAAAAAGAAAAAAAGGAAGTCAAAAAAAGAAAAAGACACACCTGTTGTAAGTATTGAAGAACCTTCTAAAAAGGATTTAAGAAAGTCCGAAGAGCTCTTTATCTATGCCGTCAATGAATATTTATTAGAAGAGTATGAGCAGTCTATTGAACTGTTACTTAAGTGTAATGAGTTAAATGGTAAAAATGATGGTATAAAATATCAGACAGCTCTCTGCTACCAAAAGCTAGAAAACTACCAAAGATCTCAACAGTTTGCAAAACGTGCTTTAGAACTAGATCCAAAAAACAAATATTATTATAAACTTGTAGCACAGAATTTTGAAATTCTAGGTCTTTATAAAGATGCTTTACAGGTTTTAGAAGAACAGATTACAAAAACAGGTGATGATGAAGAGGCTTACTTTCAAATTGCAATGTTATACTTGCAAATGGGAGCACCTCGAAAAGCCATTGAGTATTTTGATATCGGTGAAGAAAAATATGGAATTAATGACATTATTGTCCGACAAAAGCAAAGAATTTATATCCGTTTAGGTGACCTTGATTCAGCTTTATCAGAAGGTGAGAAATTGATAAAAGCTTACCCTGAAGATTTAAGCTTCAAGTATTCTCAAGTAAGACTTCTTTTAGGGAATAATAAAACTGATGCGGCAAGAGAAATGCTAGAGCCTATCTTGAAAGATTATCCAAATGAGGGAGAGGGCCATTTTCTTTTAGC
This sequence comes from Flammeovirga sp. SJP92, assembly GCF_001583495.1. Taxonomy (GTDB): domain Bacteria; phylum Bacteroidota; class Bacteroidia; order Cytophagales; family Flammeovirgaceae; genus Flammeovirga. Next base: position 57,579 of record NZ_LQAQ01000091.1, read on the forward strand.
AAGTATTTATAGAAATCAGGGCGAATCAGAGAAGTATTATGAAGAATTGAAAATTGCATTTGGTAGTGATGATCCACTTTCTGATGAGTCATTTAATATTTTGACAGGTTACCTTCAGTTTACTTATAACGAGAAAAAAAGAAAGGAAGGAGAGGAACTGATAAAAATTGCTCTAGAGGCACATCCTAATGATGATAGAGTTTTTGCAATATATGGCGATTTTCAAGTTTCAATTAAACAATACGCTGAGGCAAGAAAATATTACAGAAAATCTTTAGATATCAATCCTAATAATTTTAAGCTTTGGCAACAAGTTCTATCAATTGACTGGGAATTACAGGAAACAGATTCCGTAGAAGTACATTCAGACTTAGCTATTGAATATTTTCCAAACCAAGCTATTCTTTATTTTTATAGTGGCTCTTCAAAGTTATTTTTGGAAGAATATGAAGAGGCTGAGGCAATGTTAAATCAGGGACTTCAAATTGTAGTAGACCCTTCTCTAAAAATACAATTCAACGCTCAATTAGGTGATACTTATTATAAATTAGATGATTACGATAAGTCCTTTAAAAAATATGAAGAGGTACTTAAGGTTGATCCAATCAATTTATATGTGTTGAATAATTACAGTTATTTCCTTTCTCTTCGAAAAGAGAACCTAGAAAAAGCAGAGGAAATGTCTCATGAATTAATCTTAGCAGAACCTGAAAATGATACTTATCTAGATACTTATGGTTGGGTTCTTTTTGTAAGAGAAAAATATGAAGAGGCTGAAAAAGTGTTAGAAAAAGCAGCTAAGAATACTAAGAGCGGTACAGTTTTAGAACATTATGGAGACGTTCTTTTCAAGGTTGGAAAAGAGGAAAAAGCCATGGAATATTGGAAGAAAGCCAAGGAAACAGGCGATGAAGTTACCGAAGTATTAGATCAGAAAATAGATCAGAAAAAATATATTGAAGAATAAATTAAAAAGGCATTGAAGAATTTAACTTCAATGCCTTTTTAATTACCCTTCCTTCTCAGATAAATATTTCAATACCTTAAGAGTTGGTTCATAATTAGAACAACCTTCCAAAGATTTTTGAAAGTACCTCCTCGCTAATTCTTCATTATTGGATTGTAGATAGGCGATAGCTAAATTATAATGTAATGCTGGGAAATAAGGAAGTCTCATCTGCATTTTTGTGTATAAATCAGCCGCCTCTTTTAATTCTCCACATCGACTAGCAAAATTGGCGTCAGCCAATTCTGTAAAATCAGGGTGATGTCCTTTATTGGCTCTATAATACTCAATGAGCGTACCTGGAACTCCAATTAGAAACATAAGGTTTTTTAGAATATTTTTATGGAAAAACTCAATTCCTAAGTTGTCACCACCGTAATATTTGGTTGTTTTCCAATAAAACTTCTTTTCAAAGAAATAATATTCGTATTTCCATCTGTAACCCAAACGGTCATAATATCCTGTTTCAGGACAAATATCAAATAATTCTCCATTGGAGAATAATAATCCATGCTTGTCTGAAATAGAATGACACTCATTGCAATAGTGATATTGAGATTCAAGTTGATGGTCCCAATTTATTGGATTATCACAATGCCCACATCTTCTTGTAGTTTTTGCATTTTGAGAAATGAAAATATCAAAGGCTCTTTTAATATCCTTAATCATTCCAGATTTGATCACAAGAGCATTATTTTTTTCAATTCTCCATTTGGCAGTTCTTTTTCCTAGCAAAGGATACTTCTGAAAAGTGATAATTAAGTAACCACCGAAGTAGGTCATACGTAAAATATCATAGAAGGAGATTAATTCTCCTGTTAAATAGATGCCATTTTCATTGATATTTCCTAATTTAGGAAGGAAGAAATAACTTTTTTTCTTTTCTGAATAAGCTTTAAAAGAAAATGCAAATGATGGATTTTCAAGCATAAAAAGGTTTATAAGACGATTTTATCAAATGTATAAGCACTAATCCATTGGTTTCACGTAAACTTTTGATATTTTTACAAATCAGAAGTAAAACTTCTTATAAAAGAATAATACAACGTATTTAATGCGTTTTAAAGATAATTAATTTGACACTAGTAGAAAACCTGTCGCTAATAGCGCCAGGCTTTTTTTTATTTCAATTTTTCTCATTAACTTTTATTTTGTGTTGATTGAATAAAACTTCAAACAGATAATTTCATGAAAAACAGAACTAAATTTTCAATTTGGTACTTTTTAAGCATTCTTGGAGGAATGCTATTTTTAGAGGCTTTATTTTTCTCAGGACCCAATGTTAAAGAACTTTCTTATAATGCTTTCAGAGATAGTGTAGAAAATGGAAAGATAGAGCATGTGGTGATTGCAGACGATAAGGTTTATGGTAAAATTATAAAGTCTTCAAATTCTATAATTAATGATACAACCGAAGTGGATTCTACTGATGCAAGTAAGCGTAATGGTCTTTGGAAAATTGATGCTACAGGAAAGGCTGCTCCATGGAGAATTGATTATGAAAGAAGAAAAGAAGATTTGAGCCGTCAGTTTTACGTGATAAAATTAGACGACCCTAATCTGATACAAGATTTACAAAAAGCGAAAATTGATTATAAAGGTATAATTGAAAATGATTGGTTGGGAAACTTTTTCTCTAATTGGTTACTTCCTTTTGGATTACTTTTCTTGATCTGGGCTTTGGTAATGAGGCGTATGGGTAAAGGTGGTGGACTCGGTGGAGGTGGAGGTAATAATTATCTCAATGTTGGAAAAAGTAAAGCAAAAATATATGCTGCTGATGCAGAACACTTAGTAAATTTTGATGATGTAGCTGGTTGTGATGAAGCAAAACAAGAGTTAGCGGAGGTAGTAGATTTCCTTAAAAACTCTACAAAATATACTGAGTTGGGAGCTAAGATACCTAAGGGTATTTTATTAGTAGGCCCTCCAGGTACAGGTAAAACATTATTGGCAAAAGCAGTGGCAGGTGAAGCAGGTGTACAGTTCTATAGCTTGTCAGGTTCTGATTTTGTTGAAATGTTTGTTGGTGTTGGTGCCGCAAGAGTAAGAGATTTATTTACTCAGGCAAAGTCAAAAGCACCTTGTATTATCTTTATTGATGAGTTAGATGCTATTGGTAAAAGTAGATCTTCTAATGGGATGTCTGGTAATGATGAAAGAGAGAATACATTGAATCAGCTTTTAGTAGAGATGGATGGTTTTGCGGCTGACCAAACAGTGATTGTTTTAGGAGCGACCAACAGACCAGAGATTTTAGATAAAGCCTTATTGAGACCAGGGCGTTTTGACCGTCAGGTACAAGTGGATAGGCCAGATTTAAATGGCCGTTTAATGATTTTGAAGGTACACTCTAGTAAAATCAAATTAGGGAGTTCAATCAACTTGGAGGAAATTGCTGCACAAACCGCAGGTTTTGTGGGTGCTGATTTGGCCAACTTATGTAATGAAGCGGCTTTATTGGCTGCTAGAGAAGGAAAAACAGAAGTAGAGCAAATCAACTTTACAGATGCATTTGAAAGAGTAGTGGCAGGCTTAGAGAAGAAAAATGCTGTGATTAGTGAATCTGAAAAGAAAACAGTTGCTTATCATGAAGCAGGCCATGCCATCGTAGGACACTTTACTAAAGGTGCTGATCCAGTTAGGAAGGTTTCTATAGTCCCAAGAGGTTCTGGTGCTTTAGGATACGTATTACAAGCACCAACTGAGGATCGATTCTTAATGAGTAAGGATGAATTATTAGGCAAGATTAAAGGGCTTCTTGGTGGTAGAGCAGCAGAAGAAATTATTTTTGGAGATATCAGTACTGGTGCATCTAATGATTTAGAAAAAGTAGCGTCTATAGTTCGCTCAATGCTTACGGTTTATGGTATGAGTGAAAAATTACCTAACTTGTCTCTTCAAAAAGAAGGACAGAATAATTTCTTAGGAAACGGTGGAGCTTCTTATAAACGATCTGAAAGTTTAGAAAAAGAAATCGATAAAGAATCCCTGGAGATTATTGCTACTTGTTATGAAGAAACAAAAGTCTTTTTAAATGAAAGAAGAGATGATTTAGAGAAATTAGCTCAGATATTATTGAAGAAGGAAATTCTAGATGAACAAGATGTCCTTGAAATTCTCGGACCAAGAGCAGTTTAAAATGATAAGAGAGGAAAAGAAAATTGATGAATTTATCAATAGGGAAGCAAAAGGAATTAAAGATATGTTGAAAAGTGGAAGCATATCAAAAGACTTAGTGACTTTAGAAATCTTTATAGATAATATTATGTCAGATTTTCAAATTGATCAAAGCCAAAAAGAATATACTGAAAACCGTTCGAAAGAAATTTTAAAGGAAAAAGGTATAAATATTTCTGGATTGTAATTATATTGAAAGCCATATGTTTCATAGTATTGAAATGTATGGCTTTTAACTTGACTAACTATTTTTTCGTTTTAAGTATTATATCGCAGTTGACTTAAGTTAATTTCGAAAAAGTACCTAAATAATTAAACACATAATTTCACATATTTAACCAATCACTAGCATGTATTTTATTGAAAAACAGGAGTACGATAAGTACACTGATGAAGACCATCAAGTATGGCAGACACTCTACAAAAGGCAAATGAAAATCTTACCATCATTAGCTGAAAATGATTTTTTAGAGGGGATCAAAGCCATAGGATTTAAAGAAGATAAAATTCCTTCTTTTAAAACATTAGATGAGAAGCTACTGTCTATTACAGGGTGGAGTATTGCACCGGTAACGGGACTCATTCCAAACAAAGAGTTTTTTGAACTATTGAAGGCTAAAAAATTTCCTTCTTCCACATGGTTTAGAAAGTTATCAGAATTGGATTATTTAGAAGAGCCCGATATGTTTCATGATATTTATGGGCACGTGCCTCTTTTAACCAATAAGTTCTTTTGTCAATACTTAGAAAAAATGAGTGTTATTGCTTTGCAATATATTGACAATGAGCATGTAATTGAATTGATTTCACGTTTATATTGGTATACCGTTGAGTTCGGTTTAATTGAGAAAGAGGAAGGTTTGAGAATTTATGGAGCCGGAATACTTTCTTCTAAAGGGGAAAGTGAATACAGTCTGTTTTCTGATATTCCAAAACGCCATCAATTCAATGTGCTGGAGATTATTCAAACTCCTTATATCAAAGATAAATTTCAGGAACAATATTGGGTGATCAGTTCTTATAAAGAGTTGTATGACAGCTTGGATGAATTGGACCGCCTTTTGGGTAAAGTTGTGAAAAATGATATTATTATTCAGTAGGTGAATATATAAACTCAAAATGCTCTTCTATATTGGACATAAAGGTTTTTCTAAAAAGTAGAGCACCATTAATGTTATATAAAAAAGAACTTCTCTGAACAATACCTATCGGCAATAGATAACATTGTAATTGCTTTGCAATTCTTGCTTTCGAATCAGCCAAAATAGGGAAGGGGAAGTTCTTTTTCTTTAATACCTTTGAAATTTCTTCTTCATTTTGATGAACAATGACAAATATATTTTGAACATGTTTTGTAATCACCTTCATCTGTTTTTTTAGTAAATGAAGGTGCTCTTTATCCAATTTTGAAGAGACGGTAGGTAAAAAGACAATAAGAGCGTTCTCGAATTGAAAACGATGGACCTGTCCTTTATAATTTCTTAATTCAAATGTTTCCATAAAAAAGAAGAGCGTATAATACTGAAATTATACGCTCTTAAAATATAATTTAGAAAGAATTACTTAAGGATATTATGTCCCATTTTATCTCTCTTAGTCTCTAAGTATTTTTTGTTGTATTGATTAGGTGAAATCTCAATAGCAATGCTATCTACAATCTCAAGACCGTAACCAATCAAACCAGCTCTTTTCTTAGGATTATTAGAAATCAATTTCATTTTACTAACCCCTAATTTTCTTAAGATTTGAGCACCAACACCATAATCTCTTTGATCCGATTTGAAACCTAAAGCTTTATTTGCTTCAACAGTATCCAAACCTTCTTCTTGAAGTTTATAAGCTTTTAATTTGTTGATCAAACCAATCCCTCTACCTTCTTGATTCATATAAAGAATGACACCTCTGCCTTCTTTTTCAATCATTTCCATGGCACCATGAAGTTGAGGACCACAGTCACATCTGCAAGAACCGAAAATATCACCCGTTACACATGAAGAGTGTACACGAACCATTACAGGTTCATCCGTAGTAATATCACCTTTAATCAATGCAAGATGTTGTTCTCCAGTTTGTGTATGACGGAACGCTTTTAAGTTAAAGTGTCCGAATTCTGTTGGCATATCAACACCAATTTCTTCTTCTACTAACGACTCCTCCAACTTCAAACGGTATTGAATTAAGTCTTCAATACTGATCAACTTTAAGTTGTGTTTCTTTGCAACATGTACCAAGTCTGGAAGACGTGCCATTGTTCCATCATCATTCATGATTTCAACAAGAACACCACATGGTTCTAAACCTGCCAAACGAGCTAAGTCGATTGTAGCTTCAGTGTGACCTGTTCTTCTTAAAACACCATTTCTTTTCGCCTTAAGAGGGAAGATGTGTCCTGGCTTACCAAGTACTGCTGGATCAATGTTAGGGTCAGCTAAAGCTTGTACTGTTTTAGCACGGTCGCTTGCTGAAATACCTGTAGTACATCCATGACCAATTAAATCTACAGATACAGTAAAAGGTGTTTCAAACGCAGCTGTGTTTTTACCCACCATTAACTCAAGTCCAAGATCTTCGCAACGATCTTCAATCAAAGCACAGCAGATTAAACCTCTACCTTCTTTAGACATGAAATTAATGATTTCTGGAGTCACTTTTTCAGCAGCACAGATAAAGTCACCTTCGTTCTCTCTATCTTCATCATCAACTACAATAACTATTTCACCATTTTTGATTGCTTCAATTGCATCTTCAATGGTATCTAATTTGAATTGTTCTGACATTTTATATATGGATGTGAATTGTTCTCAACATGTTTATATTACAAAGGTAGGATATTATTGAAATATAAACTATAAAAGAACACTTATTCATTTATTTTAAAAAGCTTGTTAGGACTAAACTCATAACGAGTATTAATCCTCCCATCATATAGAGTATGATCATGCTTGATCGTAGCCACTTCTCATCTTTATCTTTACTAAACTGATAGAGCTGACTACCAATGAAGACAAAAATGACACAACTAATAAAAATAGTTGTTTTATGATTGATATTACTTCTGGGAATATCTTGGATATACTTGTAAACAAGGTCTCCAATACCAACACCTAAAAGGGCACCAAGCCCCATAAACCTTTTTAGCATATCGTATAAAAAAACGGAAATAAGCTGAATTGCCTATTTCCGTTTTGTATTTATAAAGTGTTATACAACAACATTTACAATTCTCTTAGGAACAAAGATAAACTTCTTGATTGGTTTATCTTCTACCCATTTTTTAACTACTTCGTTGGCAAAAACAGCTTCTTTTGCTTCCTCTTGAGAAATATCCATTGGAAGGTCAATTTTCACTCTCATTTTACCATTAATAGAAACTGGGTAAGTATGTGAAGCTTCTACTAGTAATGAAGCATCAAACTCAGGGAATGAAGCTAAAATTACAGAATCTTCATGACCTAAAGCTTCGTGCCATAATTCTTCAGCAATGTGAGGAGCGAAAGGAGATAAGATCACTAATAATTGCTCTAATACCTCTTTCTTATGACATTTAGCAGCTGCTAACTCATTTACACATACCATGAATGCAGGAACTGTAGTGTTCAAACTTAAAGACTCCATGTCTTCACCTGCTTTCTTGATCGTTTTATGAAGGATCTTTAATTCCTCTGGAGTAGCTTTACCATCAGTTACAACTAATTGTCCTTGATCATTGTAGAACAATCTCCACATTTTTCTTAAGAACTTCCAAACACCGTCAATACCTTGCATTGACCAAGGTTTTGATTGCTCGATAGGGCCTAAGAACATTTCATAAAGACGAAGTGTATCTGCTCCGTATTTCTCGATTACAACATCTGGGTTAACCACGTTGTATTTAGATTTTGACATCTTTTCTACAACATGACCACACATATATTTGCCGTCTTCTAAGATAAATTCAGCGTCTGCATAATCTTTACGCCACTCTTTAAATTTTTCTGTATCTAATTCATCGTTATTTACGATGTTTACATCTACGTAAAGAGGTTGCACGTCATAGTCTTTTCTTAAACCATAAGAAACGAACTGATTTGTACCTTTTACTCTGTAAACAAAGTTAGAACGACCTTGGATCATACCTTGGTTTACGATTCTTTGGAATGGCTCTTCATGACCGATGAAGCCCATGTCGAATAAGAACATGTTCCAGAAACGTGAGTATAATAAGTGACCTGTTGCGTGCTCAGTACCACCTACATATAAATCTACTTGGTTCCAGTATTCAACCGCTTCTTTGCTTACGAATGCCTCTTTGTTTTGAGGGTCCATATAACGTAAGAAGTACCAAGATGAACCTGCCCAACCTGGCATTGTTGTTAATTCGTAACCGAATTTATCATCAAATTTCCAGTCCTTAGCGTTTCCTAGTGGAGGATCACCTTCAGGAGTAGGTAAGTAGTTTTCAACTTCTGGTAAGTTCAATGGAAGTTGTTGATCAGGTACCAATTGAGGAGAATCATTTTCATCAAAGTATACCGGAACTGGCTCACCCCAATAACGTTGACGAGAGAATACTGCGTCTCTGATTCTGAAGTTTACTTTCGCTTTACCTTGACCAGACTCCACTAATTTGTCAATTGCCACTTTGATAGCTTCGTCAGAATCCAACCCATTTAAGAAACCTGAGTTGATCATTTTACCCTTTTTCACTTGAGTAGGGTCTTCCATGTCTTCAGTTCCCTCGATTACACGAATAATTGGTAAGTCGAAGTGATTTGCAAAACGGAAGTCACGATCATCTGATGAAGGTACCGCCATTACAACACCTGTACCGTATCCTGATAATACATAATCAGCGATCCATAACTGAACTTTTTCACCAGTCAAAGGATTGATTACATAAGAACCAGTAAATACACCAGATACTGTTTTTACGTCTGATTGACGATCTCTTTCTGATCTATTTTTTGCCTCTTCAACATACGTCTCAACTGCCTCTTTTTGTGCATCAGTAGTTAAAGTAGGGATTAATTCGTGCTCTGGAGCTAAAACTACATAAGTAACACCATAAACAGTGTCAACACGAGTAGTGAAAGCTGTTAAAGTAATATCGCTATCTGCTACTTTAAAGTCTAATTCACAACCAATAGATTTACCAATCCAGTTACGCTGCATTTCTTTTAAAGCGTCAGACCAATCTAAACGATCTAAGTTACCCAATAAACGATCCGCATACGCTGTGATACGCATCATCCATTGTTTCATTTTCTTTCTTTCTACAGGGTGTCCACCTCTTTCTGAAACACCATCTTTTACTTCGTCGTTGGCTAAAACCGTTCCTAGAGCAGGACACCAGTTTACCATTGCTTCAGATAAGAAAGTTAATCTATATTGTAATAGGATAGTAGCTTTTTCATTGTCTGAGTATCCTTTCCAATCCTCAGCAGTGAATACAGTTGCATCGTCATCACACTCAGCATTGATTCCTTCAGAACCGTTTGCTTCAAAGTGCTTTACTAACTCAGCAATGTCTTTCGCTTTATTCTCGTCTTTATCGTAGTAAGCATTGAATAATTGTTCAAAGATCCATTGCGTCCAACGGTAATACTCAGGCGAAGAAGTCTGAACTTCACGACTCCAGTCAAAACTGAAACCGATTTTATTCATTTGAGACTTGAATGTGCTGATATTTTGCTCTGTAGTGATTGCAGGGTGTTGCCCTGTTTCAATCGCATATTGCTCTGCAGGAAGACCAAATGAATCAAACCCCATAGGGTGAAGTACATTGAATCCTTTTAATCTTTTGTATCTTGAAACAATATCAGAAGCAATATATCCCATTGGGTGACCTACGTGAAGACCAGCTCCAGAAGGGTATGGGAACATATCAAGTGTATAATATTTTGGCTTACTTTTATCAATGTCTACTTTATAGATATTGTTGTCTTGCCAATATTTCTGCCATTTAGGCTCAAATGAATTATGGTTATATTCAGACATACTGTAGATGTATCCTAAAAATTAATTGCGTTTTTTGTTTTAGTACTAAAGCCTAGCACTCTAATTTTTTGACCTGAAATCAATAAATCAAGCAAAGATATAAATAAATCTATTTTATAATACTTCTGAGAGTAGGATAAACTAAGATTTTTAGATCAAACAATAATAATTGTCAATTTTAAAGCTTCAAGTACTTTTGCTTAAGAAATCTTATTTTAATAAAAAATGAGAGATTAGATATATTCAAGAATTGTCATTTCACTACCATTGAATTTAACCTTGTCATTCTCTGATTTTCCAATAAATATTTTACCAATAGGAGATTGAGCACTGATTACAAATACATTTTCTTTCTCAAATTTAACCTGACCAATACTAATAAGTAGATAGTATAATCCTCTATTAGTCTTGATTAAACTTCCTGGCTTAATAGCTTCAGATTTTGCATCATTGATTTCCTCAATAACTTTCAAAAGTTGAAGGTTTTGAGAGAGTTGAGTACCCATTTTTTCCTTTTCTAAGTGCATCATGGCACGAGCTGTATCATGTTTATCGCCTGCAGTACTTCGTGTTTCAGCATTTGCGGATTGCTGGGCGCTTTCCATGGCTTCCTCTAATGATTTAACCTTGTCTACTATTAGAGATTTACAATGTAACTTTAAAGCTTTTTTATATTCAATATTTAATTTTTCCATCTATTCTAAAAAGAAAAGAGGAAGACAATTCTTCCTCATTGGTTCACTCACTTTATAAATTCGGATTTCAAAATAGTAATTTCATTTCCGACTTTCAAATCATAGGAGTCGTATTTTTTATTATACATTTCTTTAATGTATTGAACATGCTTCCAAGTCAGTTCCTTTTCAGGAAGATGTAAAGCTTTGAATAACCTTCGTGTGATTTGAAAATATCCATCACCATATTGAACTGTAAGGATAACGGAAATAATTGTGTAGTTTTTTACTTTTTCATGACTCTCTACAGTAGCGAATGTTTTTGAAGAGAAAAGGAGAGAGGCTGTTAAGAATAAGATCAAAAGATGTTTCATAATATGAAGTAGTTGCTTAATGAATTATGTATTACAAATATATATACATTGAATCACTCTTACAACTAAAATAGTAATAAAAATATACTTTAAAACATTGATAATGAATTATATAAAACTACTATTCATTTTTCTCAAAACTTCTATTTAACATAATGTTTATTATATTTAAATACTAATATTATCTATCAAATAGGCTCATATTCGTTTCTTAGATTAATTCCAACCTAACAATCTTTCCATTACTTTCTGCATCATAATATATTCATAATTCTGATCAGGCTCTTTGATTGTACTTAAAGAATGAATTTTACATATATGCTTTGTATCGTTTGCTAAGTGATCGCCTATGCAGATAATTCCAAAATTAGTTTCCTTACAGAATTGTTCTGCTTTTTGAATGTATTCATCATTCATAGGAATTGCCAAATAAAAATAATCGCAGAATAATGTCTTTGTCATAATTTTCTGTTTTTGAGATTTAAATGATGACAAATCTGTAATGATCTCTGAACCAATAATAACAGGACGTTTTTTATAGTTCTTTTCAGGCCTTGCTAAAGTAACTACATCAATTTCTTTAGAAGGCTGTTGAATTACAAAAGCAACAAGGTGTTCATGATTGGATGAAAAATCAACTTTTAAAGTTCTAGCAACCCATTGTTCAGACCTTAAAGCATTCAGGATGTTGGCTCTTGCTAGGTTCTCTGAAGAAAGTTGGTATTTCTCCATTTTCTTCAAATCTTGCCAATAAGTATCAATGGTATTTTTCTCTACATTTTCGTTTCTAACGGTATCTTTCAATTGATATGGAAGTACAAACTGCGATTTAGTTTTCTTATCTGTAATCACAACTGGATCCTCTTTTTTACGTCCTCTTTCAGTCTTCCCCCCTTTTAAAGGTCTATAGATTTGCCATAATTCCCTTAATTCATGACGCATATTTTCCCCTTTCAGCATCTTTTCTTTTACGTCTTCCACAATTTTTGTAGGAGCTATTGTTCTTACCTTACTGAACGTTTCTAATTGTTCCGGTGTGGTTTTAACGATAGATTCATCTAATTCATCAAGATGATTCATTTCTAGAATTTCTAAATATAACTTTGCTCCTGACCTAGCTCTCCATAATGTTGAAATATTAATTCTGTTTTTTTGAGCTAAGCCTTTTACGTATTCGGTAAAAGATCTCGATCTTAATTTATAAAGCTGTTGGGATTCGATTTGATCCAATAGTTTTGCTACTCTCAGCCAGTTTCTTCTATCCTTTTGTATAAGGATTTCGAATTCTAACTCAATTTGTTCTAATTTATTCAAATTCATAGTTGCAAATTGCAACTAAAAATTAATAAAAACAATATAAATAGATGGGTTTTAAGTGCTTACTTGAACAAAAACTGTTTAATACTGATTCTATTAATTGTTTTGAGATTACTTCCTTCAAAAAACTTAAAATAGAATAACTAATGTTGCGTTTTTTAGACTTGTTCTTACAAAAAATATATTAGAATTAAATATGATCCATTTTTGGCTTAGTACTTAAAAGGATAATAGTATATTTGAAAGGCATAAGTACTAAGAAAAATTAATCGGATTGATATTGTCCTGATACATCACTCTAAGACGCATTACTTTTGAAAAGATTATATTTATATATAGGGCTATTTTTTTTAAGTCCATTGTCCTACTCTCAGGATGTTCTCTCTTTATTTTCAACAGAAGGTCAAAATGCTCAGGTAAGCAGTTTAGAACTCTTTAACCGTTATGCCAACCCTTTAGTAGAAAGCTACAAGTGGTCTGTAGGTTTAGGATGGAATCATACCGCTAGACCTCATAGACCTATTGGTTTTGACCTCAGTTTTGGTTCATCATTGGTATTCATTCCTTCGGAGCGACTTTATTATACAGTTGGAGATATTGACGGTGTAAGAATCATAAAAGGCAATAAGAGAATCCCTACTTTTTTTGGTAGCGATGAAACTGAATCTGTAATTGGGGTAAAAAATGATGATGGTACTGAGGCGATAATGCCGGCAGCAAAGGGTGTGAATATTCCAGTAGCTCCTCTTCCCTATCTTAAGTTTGGTTTGGGAATTTATAAAAACACAGAGATCATGGGACGTGTTTTTCCTAAAGTAGAATATAATGGAATTATACTTCAAATGTGGGGAGCTGGTTTAAAACACAATTTGATCCAATGGTTTTTTAAAGAGAAGTCCCCTTTTGATTTAAGTATTTTTGGTGGCTATACACAAGTGGAAGGAAATTATCCTTTGGAACAAAGTGAAGTAGCTCCTGTAAAAGATCCAGGTAATCTTAATTTCATTACACGAGGTGGTGATTTTGAGTTGATTATGTCTAAGACACTTCCCCTATTGACTCTTTATGTCAATTCTGGGTTTGTTTACAGCAAAAACACAACAAGATTTATCGGTGATTATAGGTTACTGGAAGATGAAGGTAAAACACTCAACCTGCCTTCAGATGGTGTTGTAGAGGAATCAGAGCTGAGAAGATGGAAATTTGGAGGTGGAATTATGCTTAAATTTGGTTTAGTTTTCCTTAATGGGGATTACACTTTCTCAAATTATCATCAATTTAACGTTGGAATGGGGCTTACATTAAAATAAACTTCAAAAATATGTTAAAAATACTTAAATGCTGAACTATAATAGTACGTTTTAGGACTATAAAACCGATTTTTGTCAATGTCTCAAAAAGAGGTGTGCTTATTTTATATGAAATTGAGTACTAAATATTCACTCCTGGGACATATTAGATTGTAATTAGAATAATGTTTCAAGCATTAAAATAAGACTATATCGTGGATTTATTTGAAAAACTTCTTCAAGACAGAGGACCATTAGGAAATCATTCCAAAATGGCTCACGGATATTATGCATTCCCAAAACTTGAAGGAGAAATTGCTCCTCGTATGACCTTCAGAGGTAAGGAAGTATTAACATGGAGTTTAAACAATTACTTAGGGTTAGCAAACCATCCAGAAATTAGAAAAGTAGATGCTGAGGCAGCTGCTGAGTACGGATTGGCTTACCCAATGGGTGCACGTATGATGTCTGGTAACTCAAACTTGATTGAAGAGTTTGAATCAGAACTTAGTTCATTCGTAGGTAAAGAAGATACAATGGTTTTAAACTTCGGTTACCAAGGTATCATGTCTGTTATCGACGCGTTATTAGATAGAAAAGATGTTGTAGTATACGATTCAGAGTGTCACGCATGTATCATCGATGGTTTGAGAATGCATGTTGGTAAGCGTTTCGTTTTCCCTCACAATGACATTGAGAACTGTGAAAAGCAGTTACAAAGAGCTACAAAATTAGTTGAAGAAACAGGTGGTGCTATCCTATTGATTACTGAAGGTGTATTCGGTATGTTAGGTGACCAAGGTAAGTTGAAAGAAATCGCTGACCTTAAAGATAAATATCAATTCCGTATGTTAGTAGATGACGCTCACGGATTTGGTACTTTAGGTAAAACAGGTGCTGGTGCTGGTGAAGAGCAAGGATGTCAAGATAAAATCGATATCTACTTCTCTACTTTTGCTAAGTCAATGGCTTCTGTTGGTGCATTCATCTCTTCAGACGAGCAAGTAATTGAGTATTTAAGATACAATACAAGATCTCAGATCTTTGCTAAAACTTTACCTATGCCATTGGTAAAAGGTAACTTAAAGCGTTTGGAAATGCTTCGTAACATGCCTGAGCTAAAAGATAAGCTTTGGGAGGTTGCTACTGCATTACAAGACGGTTTAACATCAAATGGTTTTGACATTGGTTTGACAGATACTCCTGTTACTCCTGTATTCTTACAAGGTGGACAGAATGAAGCAGTGAATATGATTATGGACTTAAGAGAGAATTACAACATCTTCTGTTCAGTAGTTGTATACCCTGTAGTGCCTAAAGGAGTAATCATGTTAAGATTGATTCCTACTGCTTCTCACTCATTAGAAGATGTAGAAGAAACAATCTCAGCATTCAAAGCAGTAAAACATAAATTAGAATCAGGTGAATACGCTAACGCTGAACCACAAATAATGAAGTAATTTATTATTGATTTTAATTAAAATAAAAAAAGGATAAGATTTCAATAAAAAATTGAGATTTTATCCTTTTTTTTCGTCAAAAATATTATAATTTTTCAAAGTTATTATATAAATTGCTATACACTTAATTAATTCATCGATAGAAATTAATATTAATAAAATGGACAAATTCACAGAATTAAAGGAGCTTATTCAGCAAACTGAAGAAGATGCACAGAAGTTCTACAACAGCAAAGTTGCTGCAGCTGGTACTCGTGTACGTAAGAACATGCAAGACATCAAGAAGCTTGCACAAGATATTCGTTTAGAGATCCAAGAGATCAAAAACAACGGATAGTTTTAAGAATAAGCTATAAAAAAAAGAGAGGTTAGATTTTAAAATCTAACCTCTTTTTTTACATCTTGTTTAGTACTTCAATAGCAGACTTCAACCTGTCGTCAAAAGAAAATTGATCTGATAGTAATTTCATTTCACAAAAATCTTCATCTTGATGTTCACCTAAAGTGACCCTACAAGTAGCATGAGATTTTCTTGTTAATTGATCTAATATTTTTGAAATTGAAAGTGAATATGTAAACAAATAATCAAATGATTTTTCAACAAATATTTGAAGATCATTCTTTACATTTCCACTATTCCAGTCGATTTTTGATACAGGTATAAGCTTACAATTAAAGGGTATTTCGAAATCTGTTTTACTAAATTCAGAGACAAATATTATTTCTAAATTTTTAACAGATTTGGGTAGAATATTCCTCAAAATTTTTATCTCATTCAATAAAGATTCAAGGTTCAATTTATCTTTTATATAGAATAAAAAACCAACTGAAGTAGCCTTCTTAAAGGGTAAATCATTATTATGGATAATTTCTTTTGATGGAGATTCTTTTTCAAGTTTGTAATTTAAAAGCTTGTTTCTAAATAAATTAATCATTATCCCCTATCAGTAATTGACCAAATTGTTCCTCGGTTAAAACAGTAATTCCTAAGCCCTCTGCTTTTTTTAATTTGGAACCTGCTTTTTCCCCAGCCACAAGATAATCAATTTTTGCCGAAATTGAAGTACGCACTTTACCTCCATTTTGTTTGATAAGGTCATGAATTTCATTTCTTGAATATACAGAGAATGTACCTGTACATACAAAAAGCTTATCATTTAGAGTACCTGCATTCTCTTTTTCAACCAATTCAAACTGAAGTTGATGTTTCTTGAGTTGCTTAATTAATTCAATATTATCCTCACTGTTTCTAAATTCTACAATGCTTTCTGCGATTCTTTCCCCTACTTCATAAACATCTGCTATTTGTTCTTTTGTAGCTTCAAAAAGAGTATCAATGTTTTTGAATACCTCAGTTAACTTCTCAGAGATTGTACTTCCTACATGACGAATGCCTAAAGCAAATAATACTTTCTCGTAAGGTATATTTTTAGAAGCTTCAATCCCCGATAGAAGGTTATCAATAGACTTTTGCTTAAAACGCTCCATGGCTTCTAGCTTTGTTGCATCAAGCTCGTACAAGTCAGCATAATTACTGATTAATCCCTTTTCGATTAGCTGTTCGATTGTTTCTCCACCTAGTGAATCAATATTCATTGCTTTCCTGCTGACGAAGTGTTGTATGCGACCTTTTACTTGAGGTGGGCAAGAAATTGTATTCGGACAATAATGCTGAGCTTCTCCTTCAATTCTAATAAGTACAGTATCACAATCTGGGCATTTATCAATAAACTCAACAGGGGTAGCATCTTCCTCTCTCATAGTTTTATCAATTCCCGTAATTTTTGGGATGATTTCACCACCTTTCTCAACATATACGTAATCGCCCTCAAAAAGCTCTAGCCTTTCAATTTCATTGGCGTTATGAAGCGAAGCTCTTTTTACTGTAGTTCCTGCCAATTGCACTGGTTCAAGATTGGCCACAGGAGTAATAGCTCCTGTACGCCCTACCTGATAAGTAATTTCTCTTAATTTCGTTTTTGCTGCTTCAGCTTTGTATTTATAAGCAATTGCCCAACGAGGACTTTTAGCAGTATTACCAAGTTTTCTTCTTAAATCTTCTTGATCAATTTTTATTACCACTCCATCTGTCTCCAGAGGAAGGTTGAAACGATCTTTATCCCATTTAGTAATGAAATCCCAAACCTCGTCAATGTTTTTTACCTTCTCGAAAGAGTTTGGAATATTGAAGCCCCAAGCTTGCAAAGTTTTTAAGGCATCATAGTGATTCTTGATGGAATCATAATTTCCAACAATTCCATAGATGTATACATTAAGATTTCTTTCTGCAACTTTTTTAGGATCTTGTTGTTTTAAGGCACCTGCACAAGCATTTCTAGGGTTTGCCAGAAGAGGTTGCTCTTTTTTGCCCTCACTTTTTCGGATTTCATTTTCGGCAATAATCCTTTCATTGTTCTTCTCAAAGGAATCCTTGCTCATGAATACTTCTCCACGTACTTCCAACTTTTCAGGGAAGTTTCCTCTCAGTTGTAAAGGAAGTGTCTTGATGGTTTTGGCGTTATTCGTGATTTCATCACCCTCTTCACCATTACCTCTTGTTACGGCTTTGCTTAGAATACCATTTTCATAAATAAGACTGATTGCTACACCGTCATACTTTAATTCACAGACCATCTCAGGTTGAATACCTAAGTCTTTTTGAATTCTAGTGTCAAATTCTATGAGATCTTCTTTATTGTAGGTATTGGATAAGGAAAGCATAGGCACCTCATGCTTCACTGTTGGGAAGTTTTTTGTAGGTGCACCTCCTACTCTTTGAGTGGGTGAATTGGGTAAAAGTAATTCCGGATGGGCTTCCTCTAGTTGCTGTAACTGTTGTAGCATCTGGTCAAATTCCTGATCTGATATTTCAGAAACACCATCGATATAATATTTTGTATTTAAATGATGCAACTTTTCCGAAAGTTGCTCAATTTGTTTTTTAACTTCTTCTTTTGATGACATGAGAAAATACTGACTATAACTTATAAATGAGTGCGAATTCTTTGTGCAATTTCTGCTAATTCTTCCTGACTTAGGTTTAATTTATTCGCAAAATTCATATCATGCATTGAGCTGATAGGAATCAAGTGCATGTGCGCGTGTGGAACTTCTAGTCCTATAACAGCGTGTCCAACACGATTACAAGGGAATTCTTTTTTGATCGCTTTTGAAATCTTTTTGGCTGCGACATATAATCCTGCTAGCAAATCATCGTCTAAATCGAACATATCATCTACCTCAACTTTTGGAATCAGTAAAGTATGTCCTTTTTGAACGGGTGAAATATCAAGAAATGCATAGTAGTTATCGTCTTCATATATTTTGTGCGAAGGAATTTCTCCTTTGATTATTTTAGTAAATATACTCGCCATTTTATTTTTTACTTTTCGGTTTGATTAAAAGATAAAACATTAATATTAATGATAATGAATACCCAATTGTACTAACAGTTGGCATACCCATAGCGTTTCTTTGTAAATAAGTCAGCGGTGAAGTCATCACAATAGACGATGAAATCAAGAGTCCTATAATTAATAAAACTATATTTAAATTAGAAGATGACTCCGCTATTTGTTTCGTTAAAGGTTCTAAACCTTTATGTTCAACATTGATAGATAACTTCCCTGTTCTTGTTTTCTTCAAAATGTACTTTAGCTCCATAGGGAGATTGTAGATTAATGAAGAAATCTGATAGAAAGAATAATAAAAATCAGAACTTAGGTTTTTTAATGAAAACTGTTCCTGAGCAAGTTTTTTTCCATATGGTTCTATCTCAGGTAAACTCTCTAAGGATGGCCATAACACATTGCATATACCTTCTAGAATAGCCAATGCTCTAAGGATCATAAAGATTGATCCTGGAACGGCTAAGTGATGCTTATAAATGATTTCTTGAAGGGTGCCAGTGATATCTGCCAACGTAGAATCAGAAGAATGAATAATATAGCGATCAACTAATTCACTCAAGTCTTGCTCTAATACTCTTAAGTCTTCAGCTTCAGATTCTTTAGAAATGCGTCTTAAATGCATTGCCATACCTCTCGCATCCCCATGTCCCATAGAAGTGAGAAAATTGGCAAAACTATATCTTTGGTATTTGGTTAAACGGCCAATCATACCAAAATCAATCAGAATAATTTTACCATCAGGTCGAACCAAAACATTTCCTGGGTGTGGGTCAGCATGAAAATAACCTTGATTGAAAATCTGATCCAAATAAAGATGAAGGCCATTCAAAGCCACTTGTTTTACATCTAATCCCCAAGATTCTATTGTTCTTTTATCCGTGATTTTACACCCGCTAACATACTCCATTACAAGGAGTTTTTTAGTAGTATATTCTAAATATGCATAAGGGATATGCAATTTTTCATTATTCTTATGAGCGTTTCTAAACTGTACAATGTTTTTAGCTTCAATTGTATAGTCTAATTCATTGATGATACTTTCCTCAAAGGTTTCAATAATTTCATCAGGATTCAAAATTCCATAACGCTCAAAGAAATGTTTAGTATGTTTGACAAACTCACGTAATAAACGCAGGTCTGTATGAATTTGTTCTCGTGCCCCAGGTCTTTGAATTTTAAGTACAACGTCTTGCCCCGTTTTCAATCTTGCTCTATGTACTTGACCAATACTGGCGGCTCCGAGTGGTTTATTATCAAAGAAAGAAACAAAGTCATTTAAATTCATACCTGTTTCTTTCTCTACAATAGCCATAGCTTCTTCTTCTGAAAAAGGAGCTACATTATCTTGCAGTTTTTGAAGTTCTTCAATTAAGTCTTGCGGGAGTATATCTGGTCGGTTACTCAAGGTTTGAGCAAATTTAACAAAGGTGGGACCTAAATCTTCAATGACCATTCGTATACGTTCTGAACGACTGAACTTAAGTACCGGTCTGTTGTCTCTCTTCCAATCATCAATAGGAACAAACCTACTTAGTGATGTAGTAGACACAACATCTTCAAACCCATACTTCAGTAAGATTTTTATGATTTCTTGAAGTCGTTGAAAATTTTTGACTTTGGTTGAAAAAAACATCAATTAAAAAGTATACAAATCTTAAGTATTAAAATAATTAGGATCTGAAGTTAAAAATTTATTTACCCTTGTCCTTATACTCCAAGAAAAAATATTTTACTATCATTTCAAATCATCAACTCGAAATAGAAACAGGTTTAAAGTTTTCTTAGTATTTTCTCACAAAATAAGTTTATTTCTGTGGAGTACTTATCAAAAATAAGGCATAAGAACTACTACTACAATTATATTGTTCATATTTAATCAAAGAAATGAATAAATCCATGAATTATAATTGAGAAAATTTTAATAATAAGTGAATGAATACTTCTTTAATTTTTAGGCTTCAATATTAGAATGGATAACCAATCGCTAAGTTAAAGACAATATCATTGAATTTAGTTTTCTTAATTACCCATTGGTCACCATCATCAGGTAAATAAGGTACTTTTACAGGAACAGCAAAGTCAAAACGTAATACAAAAAACTGAACATCAACTCTTAAGCCAACACCAGCTCCTATTGCTAATTCGTTGAATAATTCTTCCATTTTAAACTCACCACCTGGTAAATCATCGTTTTTATTAGATAACCAAACGTTACCGTAATCAACAAATGCTGCCAACTTAAGGTATTGATGTAAATCATAACGATATTCCACGCTTCCTTCTAGCTTTAAATCACCAGCTTGCTCGCCAAAGCCAGAGTCTTGCCCGTCATTATCAGAATTTTTACTTGGATCGTAACTACCAGGTCCGAGTGTTCTGGTTTTGAATGCCCTAATACTGTTTGGACCTCCCACAAAGTATTGTTGGACAAAAGGTAAAGCAGTAGAGTTCCCCCAAGGTTTACTGTACCCAATCACTAATCGGTTGGCCAAGGAACCTTTTTTAGATGTTCTAAAGAAGAACCTTAAATCATTAGTGAAACGGACATATTGGGAAAAGGGGCTTCCGAATATTTCATATTGACCTGTATCAGGATTTTTTTCAGCTCCTAATGTTTGCATTGCGGCATACCATAAGTTACCTGAAATAGCAATATCTCCTTTATAATAAAAACTTCCCCAATTTCTTTTCTTGTCCCATGTTGGTGCGTATTCAAAAGAATAATTTGAGCCTAAAATAAATTGATTTCTGAATGTTTCCTCTAGTGAAGGAAAAGCTTGCCCGATTGTAGTGCTATCTGTAGATCCTGTGGCTTGAAAACTGATTGCAACTGGGTTCAAAGTATGTTTGATATTCTCATTTGTTCTCCAGTCAAAACCGTAGGAAGTATTGAAATAGTTAAGGGTGTATTTCGGTAAAAAATGATACCTTTTGAAACCAATTCCAAAATTTGTATAAGGAATATAGAAGTCTCCGCCTGGATGTACATCTATTGGGGCTATTACTCTCGGAATTGATAATTTCGCATCAATACCATACCATGCGATGGCATCAATACCGTTTCCTTTTCCTCCAAATTGTTTTTGAATGCCCGTGAAACCTGTAATGGAAAGTCTTTCTGCACCTCCAAAAGTATTTCTATTTTTCCAAGTAATATCTAATTCAGGACCAGAGTATCCTGTTGACCACGTTGACATGGCAAGTTCTGTAGAAATTGCATGAAGTGTCACTTGAGACATCTTAGCGTTCACATCTAATTTACCATAATTCGGGTCATCAGTTGGTTTAGGAGTAAATTCCATGTTGACATACTTGAAAACACCCAAGCCAGAAAATTGTCTTAATGACGCTTGGTGTTTATGTCTTGAATAAATATCTCCTGATCTAGTTTGTAGTGTTTCTTCCAGAATTTTTGGTTTTAAGTTGACAGGGTCACCTTTAAATGTAATACCAGAATCAATTTCGATCACTTGTTGCTTTCTTTTTGATGCATTAAGACCATCAAGGTCAAAGTCGGGTTGTAATAAAACAGAATCGATAGTATACTGCCTCTTTGTTTTGGGAGGCATTTCTTTGAAGTATGCTTTTACATCAATTGTATTATCGCCTTTTGCACTGTCAAGGTCAAACATTAAATAATTTGAACTGAAAAAGTAAAATCCAGAATCTTTTAAAGCATTGTTGATTCTTACTCTCTCCGCTCTAAAATTATCTAAACTATATCTTTCTCCACCTACTAATTCTGATTTATCTTTGATTGATAACACATGTTCATTCAAAGGAATATCACCTTCCATTTCCCAACTTACGTTGCTTAATCGATATGGTGTTTTCTTGACATAAACATCATATTTCACGCTTGCAGACTTTGTTTTTTTGTCACTTTTTTTCTTGAAATAAACTTTTGCATCAAAATATCCATTATTATTCAAGTTGTTCTGAATGAGATCTGCCGTTTTTTGCATGACATTTTCCTCATAGTAAACAGGTTTACTACCGAAGGTTTTTGCCATCCACTTTTTCATACCTTTTGGACGTTTGGCATTTTCTCCTCTGTAATAGTACCATGCACCAGATTTAGAATTAGGCGAAGTGGTCTCCGCTACTTCTTGAAGTGCATATTTTAAATCTCCATCAATACCTACAGTGTCAGTATGATATTCAATAATTGCACCTGTGTAAAAAGCTTTATCTTCTTCAATATATTTTGTAATACTACAGCTGTTAAGAAGCAAAAGGAAGATAAGTGATATATTAAAAAATAATTTATTCATCATTTTGAGCCAATGATATTATCGTAGTTTCGTTTTTTTGATTAGGGATAAATAAATGAAGAATGTTTGATTCATTTATCGGAAGTTTTTGTTGACCAATCGGTTCTGATTGTGTCTCTTTCGTTTCTTCTTTTTTGATACTATCTTGTTCGATTATCGTTGTCGAAGAATCTGTATCTACATTTACAGAGTCTGATTTAGCAGGTTTCATTGATGTTGAATTGGCTGGCTTCATACCTCCACTGTTGGAAGTGCTGTCAGAACCGGCTGCTTTCATCATGCCCCCTCCCGAGTTTGATCTTTTGATCATACCCATTCTTTTCCTAATATCTTTCTTCTTATCAAGGTTTCTGATAAACAACTCTTTACTATTGTTATATTCTTTTGTAAACACTATTGAAACACCTGTTTTAAAAACATCTGGAGTAAAATACTGAGCATCGATTGATCTGAAAAGTCTGTTTTTTAATGTACCGTCAGTCAATAATTTATATTCTAGTAAGAAGTCAGTATTAAAACTATTGGAGTTGTTGTTATTGGCATTTTGATTACCATTGACAGCCATTTTACCACCTACAGAAACACTTAATCGATCATTAAATAAAGTCTTTTTTAATGTAACACCCACATCTGTTCTATTACTTGAGTGGTCACCCTCTGTTTGAGAATAAGAATCCAAGTCAAAATCAACATCTACAAAGCCATTCGTAAGATTATCAGTGACATTATTCAATTGCTGACTTATGATTGAACTAACAGAACCAGCCACCATATCAGAGGTGCTTGCTCCTTCTCCTCCAGCGTCATTCAGGAATGTTCCTAAAATCAGTAAGGCAAATACCTGCTTGTTCAATTGTGATTCATCTTGATTCAAGTTTTCAACAGCTGAAGCAATTTTATCACCACCTTGACTACCTTCAGGGTATTCTAGTTTAAATGAAAGTTCAGGTTTGATCACATCGCCATTCATATTCATATAAACAATAAATTTCCTTTTGGCTTTATATTGATTGACCTCTGCTTGTGAAATTTGATTAGCTACTAAAGGATATGGAGATGTAGAAGCTTCATAAATTGCTGTCATATTCGCTTGAGGGTTATAGGGATCTCCGGTCCAGAGTACACTACTTCCTTTGGCGAGCTTTAGTTTTTTATTCATAAGCTGATAGAAGGTCATCGAATAATCACCTTCTGTGATAGTATATTGACCAGACATCACCATATCATCTCCTCCGTCCATTCTTAAGTTTAGAGTGCCACCACCAACTAAGGTCAATGCATCACCTGCTCTAGGATCAATTACCACTTTAAATATAGATTGTTCATCAATATGAATGGTTGCTGAGATCTCATAGTTATCGCCTTTGGTTTTCACAACAGTGGTATCGCCTTTTTCAACAAAATTAATAATGTCATCACCGGTGTCAACATCACCAACACCACCGTCCATATATACATAAGTAAGATCTGTACCTCTGCTGATTCTTACATCTGAGTCTATGATTAAATGATCTAAAGGACCTTTTATCTTAGTTAAATTACCAACTATCAATTTTCCGTAATACTCAGGATTATCTTGTGAAGTAGAATTGATTAAAGTAATATCATCGGCCGAGAAACTTAAGTTGAAATTGAACTCTTCATAGTTTTCAGTTTCAATATCGCCTTTCAAAATTGCTAAATGTCCTTCATCATCTTTGAAACCAAATTGGTTGAAATGTATTCCTGAATTATCAAATACCATTTTTCCATCAATACCTGTCAAACTGACATTTAGAAGATCAACTTTAAAGGATGGTTTATCCATCAATATTTCACCAGCTACATGTAATGGTGCTTTTCCCAGACCTTTAACTTTGATACCTCCATTAAAACCGCCACTTAAGTTTGAAGCATAACCAGTAGAGAATTTTTCAAAAGGTTCAAGTAGTAATTCATCTACGTCAATGGACAAATCAAGCGGTGCAATACTGTCCACCATATTGTAAGTAGCTTCTGAAGTAATTTCACCAATAGCTCCTTTTATGCTTGTCTCATTTTTGTAAATATCTCTATTTCGAGTATTTGAAGCTGTATTTTTTATCGTTGCTAGAATATGGTTGAAGAACCCAAATTTATCAATTGACAAATCAGCTGATAAATCTCCGCCATTGTGAAGGTTACCGATATTTACTAAAGCATTGATCTCACCATTGATTAATGAAGTATCAGTTTTGACATTATAGGTAGCGGAGTCAAGTGAAAACTTATTAATTTGGAATGTATACACTGTGTCTTTTTCATCAAACTGAGTGGTTTCAAGTTTGATCCGCTGTGCTCCCTTTTCGATATGCAAATTATTGACATAAGGCATATTTCCATCAGACAAAATATAATTATCCTTGTTGACAGCCCAGTGTTCATTATTGACGATAATCTTATCTTCTAAACTAAATTTATAAGTGGTTGAATCTAATTCAAGATCACCTCCCATATACAACCATTGTTTTTGATAATCTTCACTAAATCCTTCCGTTTTAAAAGTAAGATGATTGTTTGATCCATCCCCTCCAAAATTCCAATGGTGAACAGCATAATCTTCATAGCCAAGCATTAAGAAACGATGAAACCCTAAATCATATTTCAACTTCTCTGTGTTGGCGTGAACGTTGGTATAAATAGTATCTAAATGATAATCAGAATAAGCAATCTTTGGAATGAGTAAATCAAAATCGAAAGTGTTGGCGGCAGCGTTGAAGTGGAACTCACATTTTTCAAATTCCAGACTGTCTAAATCCTGAATTGTACCATTAGTAAGCAGTTCACTATCCTTGATTTTAACATAACCATTTAGATTTCCTTTTGATGGTGGCAATTTACCAATCATCTTTCTAGAAGATAAGAATTGTGAGAAGTAACGTTCAATCATCACTGAAATGCTGTCAAGAGTTACGTCAGATTCGACACGAGCTTCGACAGCCTCAGATTCTAAATTGACAAAGAAATGAGTGCTATCTAATTCAACGTGTGATTTCACATAACTTACATCATGTCTTTCTTTATCTTGTATGAAATAAATTTTATCTAAATTGAGTGTTGAATTTAGGTTTTCTACATCAAATCCAATCGTATTTGATTCTATATCCATACCAAATGCAAGTGTATCTTCATATAGATTGAGTTCATATAAGTCTATTACATTGACCTTACCATTAATAGATGCTGTCGGAATTTCTTTATTCATATCTACAGTTCCTACAAGGTCAAAATTCATAGCTTCTTTATCCGCAAAAGCTTTCCATTTGGCTGACTGTCTATCAATACTCATTTTCATAGACAAGCCTTTATAATCGTAATCGTTGTATTCTGCTTTCTGAAGAATAAATGAAAGTTCGGCGATTAGATCTTTTTCCACATCAAACCCTTTTCCCGTCAGTGTTAAGTCAGTGCTTATCTTTCCGATGGTAGAATCTTTTAAAATACGCCCGATATCTAAATCATATGTTTTTGTTTTCAGGGCATATTCATCTTCATTTTTAAGGTCGAAGTTTAAAGTAAAATATCCATTGTCAAAAATATTGATTTGGGATTGTGTAGTAACATGTGTTAATCCTCCTTGTGCTCCTATGTTCCCTTGTATTCTTCGAGGAATTCTATAATCCTGTTGCATTGCAGAATCCAAGAAAATATCTAATAAAGGAGGTGTGTAAAACTGAAGTGAATCTATTGTTATACTATAGCTCAATGAATCATCAGACATTACATTGGCTAAATCCATTTTAAAGTAAGTGCTTATGCCAAGACTTGTTGATAGCTCAGTGTTATCAATTGACATTTTTGCTAAATCCCCTTCCACGACTGTTTTTGCATCAAGATCATGTTCTAAGAAAGGTTGAATAAGAGTATCTGATTTTAATGTTGGATCAAAAATAGTGGCATCACTAAAGGCGATATGCGCCTTTTTTAATGAATTTTTGAAATACAATTTTTCAGGATAATCCCCTATTAAAAACAAATTTGGATAGCGGAGATAAAGATCATTTTGAATGAAACTATTGTTGAGCTCAAGCAACAAGTTATTTACGGATAATTCTCTGGGTTGAATAGAAACATCAGTTCTAAGATTATTGACCTTAAAACCACTTTTCTCACTCACATAAAAAGAGAAAACTTCGAGGTCAATTTTATCATTGTCAATAACAATATCATTTGTAATGTTATCAATCTGATTAAAATAAATGTGATTTGGATCTAAGCCCGACTCGACTTTTTCATACAAGTTGTCATCGTATTTCAAAGAAAGTTTTTCAATCTGTGTTTCTTTGATATTAATGTTCCATCCTAAATCCAAAGATTCTAACCTTGTCAACTTAGGTTTTACATACGGCTCATCAACTTTCAAAGTATCAGAGACCAAAGCATACTTAATATGAGAATTAGTTAATTTATTACTTTCAATTGAGATGATTGTCTTTTCTAAATCGAATAAGTGATTATCAATTTCATAGAAGCCAATCTTCACTTGTGCTTTCTCTTTGAGGACATTTTCATTATAATACAAAGAGAAATTATCAATCTTACCTTTTTTCAGTTTTAATATAAAAGGAGTACTTTCAGGACTTTCCTCAACTGGAACATCTTCACTTACTGGCATTGGACCAAACTGAGTATAAACAACCGTTGAATTATTTAATGCAAAATAATCAATGGCATAAATGCTGTTATTAAGGTCTATTTGAGGAATTGATGTTTCTGCTCTTCCTATTTCAACCTCAGCAGTTAAGTTCAAAATACTATCAACGTAATTGAAAGTGGTATTTTCGATCAAAATAGAATGAATTACAATTTCTGGTAAAGGTGATGAAGTTGTATCTTCTACGACTTCCTCTTCCTCACCAGAAGCAAAGGCTTCTATTAAATAATCAAAATTAAATTTCTCATCAGTACCTACAACAATTGTAGAAGAAAATCCTCTTAGAGCAATTTCATCGAGGATGATTTTCTCTAGAGAAAGTGTTTCAAAATCAATATCAACTTCAAGTTCCTGAGCGGAAAAAAGCACCTCATTTTTAGGTGTAATCAAGGAAACCTCCTCAATAACTAATGATTTTGGGAAATTTAGGGCTATGTATCCTATTTGAAAGTCACTGTTTGTTTTTTCTGAAACATAAGAAGTAACTTTTTGGACAACTAGGTTTTGTATGTATGGTACTCTTAATATACCATAGATTGAGCCTAAAAGAATTATGAATAAAAGAAGAATACCAAAAAATATTCGCTTGAAAGATCCTTTCATTATCGAATAGAGGGAATTGTGATCTATATATAAAAGTGAAACATAAAATTACTTAAATATTATATGTAGACCCAATTAAAAAGATGAAATAAAAAGGTATTCTAAAAAAAAGGCAAAAAAATATAGTCTTTAAGACGTTAGCCAGGCTTTATATCTGTTTGAAATGACCACTTTCATGATATCAAAATTCTCCCAGCTGTCTTTTACGTGAAACATGGAATTTAATCCTTCAGATAATGTTTTTTGATAGTCTGCCAAGTATTGCCCACTGCCATAATATGATCTAACAAATGGCTTTAATGTTTCTCTGAATAGAGAATAGTCAATAATACCGTCTAGAGTCTCTGCTAATATGATTGGAGAGATATCATTATTCATAAAGTGTATAATCTGAGCGCCGTATTCATCTTCATAGTCATCACTGTAGAAATCATTTTTGATTACCCAACCCATGAATACACCCATATGAAGATAAGCTTGGTCTAAAGCTACTTCATCAGGGAATTCTGACCCAAAATAATTCCTTACATTATCTACAATATTGCTATTCATTATCTATTATTTTAGTAACTAAAGTTAGTTTCACGAAATTAATATAATTATAAAAAGCAAAAATAACTTAACTTTTTAGATAAATTACGTGTAAAATGTAAACTAGATTTTAAAATCACTAAATTAGATTAATTTTTAAATGTACTTTCTTTAAAGTATACCAATTTTTTAATACCGTTTTTTGCAATTATGCTTAAAAAACTAAGTCTATCCTTCTGTTCACTATTACTCGTTTTATTCGTCGGAGCCAGTCATGATTCAATTGCTCAGACCGCAACACTTAGAGGTGTTCTGATAGATTCTGTAGGAATGCCAATTCGATCAGCTATAGTACAAGAAGGTAAAAACAAACAGAATTTTTATCTAACCAATGATAAAGGCGGATATATTCTGACATTACCAGCAGATTCAACAATTACCGTTTTCTTCTCACATCCTAGCTTCTCTCCTAGAGCCTTTGAAGTGAGATTGACAGAAAATGAGATTAAAACGCTTGATGCAAGATTATTCAAGCAAATTTACCATTTGAAGGAAGTGGAGATTTCTGGTGATAAAACACAACAAGAGCTAAGGGACAAACCAAGTACTGTATTTGTGAAAGGTGATGATCTTAGAGAAATACCAGTTGGCTACGGAGAGTTTACGCAACAATTGGTAGCATCTGGAGCTTTGGGCATTGCCTCTAACAACGAGCTATCTTCTGACTATTCAGTACGTGGAGGTAGTTTTGATGAAAACTTAGTATATGTCAACAATATAGAAATCTATAGACCATTTATAGCGAGAGCGGGGCAACAAGAAGGTTTGAGCTTTGTGAACACAAATATGGTGGAAGATATTGAGTTCTCATCAGGTGGATGGGAAGCAAAATATGGTGATAAATTATCCTCGTCATTAAATATAAGATATAAAAAGCCCGTTGATTTTGGAGGTACACTTGAAGCATCATTACTTGGCGGTTCTTTGACGTTGGAAGGAGCTTCAAAAAATAAAAAGCACTCTGCGATTATTGGAGCAAGATATAAATCAACAGAATACTTATTAAGTACTTTACAGACGCAGGGTGAATATAAACCCCGTTTTGGTGATGTACAGTCTTATTTAAGTTTTGATATTTCTGGAAAAGATAAATACGGAAAGACTTATATCGATGCTGTACTTTCTTATGGAGCCAATAGATACAGTGTTTTCCCATCTACAAGAAGTACAAATTTCCAAACAGGTGAAGGCATCAATAACTTGACCATTGCTTTTCAAGGAAAAGAACAATTGGACTATGATACTTTCCAAGGTGGTTTGAAATTGATTCATACATTCAATCCTAAATTGACTAGTAATCTGATTACTTCGGCGATGATTACCCAAGAGCGTGAAAGAAGTAATCTGGAGAGTGGTTATAGAATTAGTGATTTGGAAGACTTGGGGGGAATTAATGGCAACGTTACAGAAAGAGGTCTTGGTGGAGAATTTCAATATTCTAGGAATACTTTAAAAGGGAATGTATTCATTATTGAAAACAGGAATGAGTATGAACACAATCATTTCTGGAGAACTGAAGTCGGTTTCCAAGCCAAATTTGAAGATATTGAGGATAATTTGAATGAATATAAAGTAAAAGATTCAGCAGATTATGTAATTTCAGTTGAAGATCAATTCAGGGCTGTCAATGAGGTTTCTTCTCAACGTTATTCAGCTTACCTTCAAAGTACTTACCTCTCTCCTAGTGATCTACATAGAATAACAGTAGGTTTAAGAGGAACGTATTGGTCAATCAATGAAGAAGTGAATGTTAGCCCACGTTTACAATATGCTTTTAGACCAGAATGGAAAAGGGATATTATTTTCTCATTTGCCACAGGTGTTTATTACCAACCACCTTTTTACAGGGAAATGAGGAGACCTGACGGGTCACTCAATTTGGATTTGAAAGCACAAGGTTCCATGCACTTTATAGGTGGTATTGATTATAATTTTGAGCAATGGGGTCGTCCTTTTAAATTGATTTCTGAAGTGTATTATAAACAAATGTGGAATGTTGTTCCTTATGATGTAGATAATATTCGAATTCGTTATTCTGGAGAAAATGAGGCTGAGGCTTATGCAGTTGGTATTGATACTCGGTTAAGTGGTGAATTTATTCCAGGAACTCAATCGTGGGTTGGTATGAGTGTGATGAGTACCAAAGAAAAGGTTGACGGAGACCCTAGAGGTTACATCAGAAGACCAACGGATCAGAGAGTTACATTTACCATGTTTTTCCAGGATCATCTACCCAATAATCCTACTATGAGGATGAATATGAGGTTTATGTATGGTTCGGGCTTGCCTTTTGGTCCTCCTAACAATCCTGAACTAAGGAACTCATTTAGCGGAGGGAACGATTATATGAGATTAGATGTTGGTTTTCAAAAAATAATTGCACTCAATAAACAAGCAGATAACCCAAGTGAAGAATTTTTAAAGAATCTATCACTTGGAGTAGAAATATTGAATATACTTGGTAACAACAATGTGATTTCCCATACGTGGGTGTCTACTTATGATGGTACACAATATGCTGTGCCAAATACTTTATCGCAAAGATTTTTCAATGTGAAAATGATTTTGCACCTATAATCAATGTTTGTAACTTTACATAGAATAATCCGAAGATCTTATGCAGGGAAATGATTTAGTACGTCCAAAAGTTGGAAGGTTTTGTAGGACTGAAGTTGCTTTTTTAGGTACTTCTTCCAGCAAAATTAAAGAGTTGATTTTTAGATTGACTGAAAGTTTATCTAAAAATTGGAATATAGGTTATATTGATTGTGATCATCAGTTTTCTGAGTTAGAGAAAGAATTAGGTGTGGATTCTCAAACTTCTTTATCTCATAAGTCAAGAGTTGAGATCATTGATAAAATCACATTTTCGAGGATTGATGTAAAGAAAGCATTGAGCGTCAATGATAGACATGTTGTGTTAAATGATATTGATGTTGCTTTTATCAATGGAAACCACTTCAAAGCGTCGAAACAAATACTGATCATTGATAAAGAAAACACTTCTAAAATCAGTCGTAAAATCAGCCGTTTAAGCAATTTACTTTGCATTATCTATGCTGATGGAACAACGGAGGCTGATATTCCAGATATTTTGCATGAACGTATCCATAATATACTCCAAAAGCCAGCCTTCCCCATTGAAAAAATACATCACATTTGTCAAGTAATAGAGGGTAAAATTAAAGCTGATATTGGTCAGATTAATGGTTTGCTTCTTGCAGGTGGTAGAAGTAAAAGAATGGGTGGTAAGGATAAAGCTAGAATTAACTATCATGGCAGAGAGCAGCGTTTCCATATGAAAGAGATTCTTTCAAAATATACAAACGCGTCATTTATGTCATGCCGACCGGATCAAATTGACACTTTTTCTGATCAATTGAACCTTCTTCCTGATACCTTTTTGAATTTGGGCCCTTTTGGAGCATTATTGACTGCCTTTAGAAGTAATCCCAATGCAGCATGGATCACAGTTGCTGTAGATTTACCTTTTGTAGACGACAAAACAATTATGCATTTGATTGAGCAAAGAGATCCTACAAAGGTTGCGACACTTTATAAATCAACAAATACAGGTGATCCTCAACCACTTCTTGGTATTTGGGAACCACGTGCCTATCTCCTGCTTTTACAATCATTAGCTTTTGGAAAAAATAGTTTAAGAGAAGTCATTGAAGATGCCAATATTAAATTAATTACTCCACTTTCTGAACAAACTTTGAGTGAGGTAGACACTATGGATGAGCTAGATATTGCCATAAAACAGCTAAGTCAGCAAAATTCAATTTAGATTTTTGCTGATAATGTTTAGATTTGTGTAGAAATTAATAAAAAACGTCTTGAATAAAGTAAGATTAGAAATATTAGGGCTATCAGCTAGCCATACCTCACATGGTTCTTTTGCTCTAGTACTTGGAGAGAAACATGGAAATAGAAGACTGCCAATTATAATTGGTATGTTTGAAGCACAAGCTATTGCATTGGAGATTGAAAAAATTTCATCTAACAGACCAATGACACACGACTTGTTTAAAAACTTCGCTTTAAAATTAGGAGCATCTATTAATCATATACAGATTTCCAATTTGAAAGAGGGAGTTTTTTATGCTGACATTCATATCATTACTGCAGATGGAGAAGAAATTGTTTTAGATTCACGTCCATCTGACGCTGTGGCAATCGGAATTCGATTCAACGCCCCTATTTATGCATATGAAAATATAATGGGTGAAGCAGGTATACAGGTTGAAGAATTAGAACAGGATGAAGTAGATCACATTGACGATGATTTAGAAGAAGATGACGATTTGGAAATCGAAGACTTCGAAGGAGTTGAAGATGAAGATGACAGTAATGTTATTTCTGAATCAGTTGGTGGTGATTTATCTACTGTTTCATTAGACCAACTGAATAAAATGCTTCAAAAAGCAATTGAA
Source organism: Flammeovirga sp. SJP92 (assembly GCF_001583495.1). Taxonomy (GTDB): domain Bacteria; phylum Bacteroidota; class Bacteroidia; order Cytophagales; family Flammeovirgaceae; genus Flammeovirga. Next base: position 90,841 of record NZ_LQAQ01000091.1, read on the forward strand.
GATGAGGATTATATGAAAGCGGCCCAATTAAGAGACGAAATTACAAAAAGGCAATAGCGATACTGATGAAGTCAAGATGCTTAAAAGTATTGATTATATACAAAAAGACAGCACCATGAATAATTAAATTCAGGTGCTGTTTTTTTATGCTGATCAATCTTAAGTATGAATCTGCTAAGCAGTTTTCTAATTATTGAGGAGCTGTTATCTTAAGCTTAAAAAGAAATGCACCAAGAATAACTTAGTGCATTTGCTGTTTAATCCAATTCAATATTTACTTAATTAGAAGTTTATGGGATTTTGCATATTGCATATCCACATTCACTTTCAGAATATAAACTCCTTGAGGTAAACCTTCTAAAGGAATTAATTCAGAATGCATACCAGCAGGTTGTTGTGTATATGATTTTCTATAGATGCTTTTACCATGAATATCAACTACTTCAAACTGGACATTTGCTTGTTCATCAACTTTATAAGCCAAGATTGCTTTACCTTCAGTAACAGGGTTAGGGTAAACTGTTGAGTGTTCAAATGATCCAAGATCTAAGTGGATTGGTTCTCCATTTTGATCTCTGCCGTTCATCACCGCAGAAGGATCGTCAATAATTTCAACATAAACAAAGTATCCTACTAAACCATTTTCTTTTCCATCGTCTGCAACAAATAACAATCGCCCTACTCCTTCTGTATTAGGATTAATATTGATGTGAGCATAGCCTAGTGCTAAGTCAACAATATTCGGGTTGTCATTTCTCGCATAAATTTGAAGTTGATCTCCGTCAGGATCTTCAAATAGATCGTTTGGATCAATTGTGACAGTTTGAATAGTATCAGCCAAGTTAATTCTGATGATGGCATAATCCATATTCAACACTGGAGGTCTGTTTTTATGAGTAACCTCTATAAAAGTTGTATCTCTAGTGATGTTACCAAATTCGTCTGACACTGAAATTGGAAGACTATAAATACCTTCACTTTCATAATCTGCATTCACTTTTAAAGAAGCGGTTTGTGCACCATCTTGTTGGAAGTGGTATTGAATCTTCTGAATATTATTTGAATCCACTTGAATAGTCATAAGATCACCTTCAGGATCTTCAAATAAATAGTTGAATACATATTCCCCATCTTCGCTGACTCTCAATGTATCTTGATAACTGTTTGGCGTGTGTGTGAATGTAGGACGGCCATTGACCGATACATTCATCTTCACTAGCGTCTTTTTATTATTGATATCATTTGAAGTCACGATGATAGAAGCTACATTTTGACCTGGGTTTGCAGCAGAAGCATTGATTGTTGCTGTCACTTCAGATAAACCACCTTCAGAAAGCACTCCCTCTTTTTGATCTAATGATAGCCATTTATTTTCAGCACTGGCAGTTAAAGGCCTGATTTTCCAAACAAACTTCTCATAGTCATTTGCTTGCCACCAACGGTATTTATCATCTCCTTCTTCACCGCTGAATACACCACTGAAAGTATTGTCCAATATTGATCTATCTTCTGAAGTGTTGAAACCCATATACTTGTGAGTCACAGGTAATCCTACACCTATATAGAAAGCTTCACCTTCTGGAATATGGAAAGGTTTTTCCAGTTCAAAATACATCCAATCTTCATCAATTACTTCAACAATTTGGAATTTTTGATCTAATAAAATAGTACCATCCTGTGGTAAATCACCTCCTTGGCTGATCATGATTCTCACATATTCATTGATGTTTTGAATGTAGGAATACACTTTTACATGTGTGATGTCAAATCCACCTTCTGGAGCCACAAATCGATTGGCAAAACCTAATTTTGCACCTACCACAAACGGTGTGAACACGCCATCTGCATCCTCACTCCAATCGATAGCTAATGAATCAACAGCTAAACCATTCGTAGTTTTTATTTCACCGATTTCATCTATTACACCAGGAATTACAGTTGGATCAATTTCTGGTAAAACAGCAGGAATAACAGTGTATTTCAACTTAGAAGTACCGTCGTTTTCAATGTTGAATGAATATGTTGTTGTATCAGTACCTCTCAATGAATATTCTTGGTTTGTAGCATTCCATTTAAAGACTGGTGAATCAACCAACTCTGCTGTAATTATAGCTGAAGATTCCCCAGCAGTATTGATGAAGTTTATTTTCCCATTAATATCACTTTGCTCTGCTATTGGGAAAACCGCTTTAACAGTTATAACTTCCCATGGAGCAATTTTAATTGGTGATAATAATACGCCAGAACTATTCATGATCATTTGATTACCTTCTTCATCAAAGAAGTCTACTTTATCGAGATCAGTTTTTGTGATTTGAGTGATTTCTAAATCATTATTACCACTATTCATTAGCTGAATATTTTCAGAAATACTCAAGTTTTCTTCAAAAACAACCTCATCAAAGTCAACATCATTTAATACTGATAACGCTGAAGTTCCTGTAAGATTTACTTTAACTGGGATTTCAATGATAGGTTTGATATCACTGTTTGTTCTAACTCTCAACGTATCAACATAGGCACCAGAATAATTGAATCTTGAAGTGTTGATTGAAAGTGTAAAACTATCTTTTGCGTTGGCATTGACCTTGTGATGAACTGGAGGAACAATTGCTATTGTTGATTTATCGGTGAGTTTAGATTGATTGACAATTAATACATTTTCATCTTGTAAAGTGTATTTTTCATCAGGGCTTTCTAAACCGTATCTTAATAAACCACCCCATGTATCCAGTTTTTTATAATGGAAATAAATTCGCCCATCTTTCACTATTTCAAATCCGAAACTCAAAATACCAGGGCTAGAAGTAGCATCTTTACCAATGATATTATTCCATTGTACTAATAAGCGATCCTCCGTTACTTTGTAGTAAACACTGTCTGTTCCAGAATATTTAAGGTAAGACCAGAAAGGTGCAATAATACCGCTTACTCCGTCTTCTTTCTCAAATCGTTGGTTTAAGAAATCTTCTTCCATTGGAAGAACCGAGGCCATACCGTGAATTGACACCCAGATACTGTCATATTCTTCTCCATAGAAAGGGAAATCAAATGGAAGACCTATTGCTAATGGTTTACCATCAACCAGTGAAAGTACGCTCTCATTTTTGATATTTTCCCAACGGTAAAAATCGTTTTCTGAATTACTTGTATGCCAAGTGTATCCATAATCATCCTTCATGAATCCAAAAGCAGTGCTGTCAAATGTGTCATTGATTGCATCATTTTCAAGAGAAGTAAATAAACCTTCTTGAATTACATACTCGAAATCAACACCATTACTTTCATTCTGGATATATACATCATAATTTTTTGTTTCTCCAATTGTTCCATCAAAAGTAATCTCTGAAGGAAAATTATGAACGTAATCAGCATCGTAAATACCATCTGCTACAACACTAGTTTGAGTGATTGTTCCATCACTGAAAATAATATTGATTTTACCTTCTTCTTGAGAAGTTGATGTTGGTGTAAACACAACTGGAAGAGGAAAATTAGATTGTCCTTTAATTTCTGTATTCAATAAAGCATCATCAATAGAGAATAATTCATTTGAAATGGAAATGGATGAAATAGTCACTGGAGCAGATCCTGAGTTTTCAAGTTTGATAAACTCTGTGTCATCTAAACCAATTTTCACTTCTCCAAAGAGCAAAGAATCAACTGCTTCAATGTCTGGTGAACCTTGCACATTTACTGTGAAAGGAAGACTTGTTGAACCTTCAACTGTATTGGATTTTACAACAATTGAATTTTTATAGGTCCCGTTGATTTGCTTATTGAATTCAGGATCTAAAGTCACTTTCAAGTCAACACTTCTTCCTGGAGCAACAATACCTTTTGAAGGCGTGATATCATAAACCATATTGATATCTGAAGTAGGTTCAAAAGCTACAGTAGTTCCATTTTTTAATGGAGCATCATCAAAGTCCTTGTACATTAAAGTATCTGTAACCAAGAACCCAAGCGTATACACTTGATATCTTGTTTCAGGATCAATATCTTCTACATTAATATAATTGTATTCAATTGTACCATTTCTATGGAATACAACCTGATACTCTAAATCAGTATTTTTAACAATAGTTTTAGAATCCCAAATAAGGTGATTTGTCTTCATTGAAAGAGCAAATTTATCACCGTAAGCATGGTACTTCATCTCTATTGCACGTTGATAACCTTCTTCAAATCTTAGAGGAGCACATGCCATATAATTATAGAGGAATATGCTCGCATTATATGTTAGATCAAATTTCTTTAACTGCTCATTAAAGAATGGGAAGTCCATACCGAAGTCATAAGACTCAAAATTTATATCTGTATCAATTGCTTGACCAATTTGATTGATTTCATCCCATAATTTTCCATCAAATGGCTTTGTTTTGATAGAATAGGTCAATGGTTCTGGAAGAACTCCGCCTTTAAGTGCTAATTGACTGTAAGGAGTTAGATCATATTCCAAATCAGCTTGCGATCCAGTATTTTCTAAAGTTAAAATCACTTCTTTTTTCTCTCCGTAAGTGATGTCAAATTCAGTCGCTTCCAACATGGCATTGACACTTGGGGCAATTACGCTAGAGATTGTTAAAGGGATACTTACCTGGCTGTCATCAGAGTTTAATATCAAATCTTTCCTATGAATTCCATTGCTTGTAGTAGTGAAATTAAATTTGAAAGGCTGAATAGATTTTGCTCCAACTACTATAGAATCTTCAAGCGTAACTACTGTTCCATCAATTTCATAACTTCTAATGATAAAATCGCCAAAACCTTTATTTTCTAAAGTTACTTCATGTTCTTTTTCAACATTAGTAAAGCTTTCTAATTCATATTGTTTTGAAAGGTTGATGTCAGGGTTATGACCAGAGACATCTACTTTCACTTCAATATTGACAATGGGTTTGTGAATATCATTAGTTAGAATTCCTAAAGATGCAAGGTGTTGTCCATTGGTTAAGGATTGAGCATCTATTGTAGCTTTCACTGAAGTGGTCTCACCTGATTGAACTTTTCCGGCTGTTGGATCAATAAATACAAAAGAACCATTGCTACCAGTACTTAAAACTCTTAAAAGTGGAATTGTACTTCTTGCTGAAAGTGCAACAGCTGACTCATAAGTTCTTCCATTATCTCTCGATACAATGAAGTTGTCGACTTCAGAAGGAATAAAACCAAATTGAAGTAATAGTGGTCTTTCAATTTCTTTAGGGAAATGAATAACTGTCCAGAAAGTCTCATTTTCATCAAAAAATTGAGGCTCATACAATGGCATTCTGTAATATTTCATTACACCTGCTGTGTCAGGGTAATACTCTTGTGTATACACTAATTCAGATTCCAATAAGTTTCTGTACCCTCCTTTTCGAACTTCAATAAAGAAAGGCTTGTCACTTACAGTTGGGAGCATCCCTAATTCAATATGAGTTAAATTAAATTCATAATCATATGGAATATGGAAACGAGTTGCATAGATTAAACCTGCATTTGGGTTACCTGAACCTACAATAATACTAGGGCCTTCATACAATTCATAAGACATTCCTGATGTGTATTCAGTAACATCGTTTTTCCAGTGTTCATTAGAATGTAAAATAGATTCCTCTACCTCAGTCACTTCCATTGCTGTAGGAAATCCAATAGATGGGTCCACAGCATTTACCGCCACTTCATTATTGTAGTTCAAAGGCATACTCAACACCTTATTCACTTCGGTTTGTGCTACTGAAGCAGATTGAGATTCTATACCATATTCTTGATGAAAGTTGTGTTCATTGGTAACTAAAGCAGACCAGTAAACAGTACCGTCTCCAATATTCGAAAATTCTAATGGAGCTTCGGCGGTTGTTTGTTCGTTTACATCAATAGTAACGTAAATTTGATCTGTAGAGGCCATGAAATGAGGTTCATCTACAGTTGTTACTTTTAAGATATTTGAAATATCAGATAAATTGGTGAATTGATCCGCTGATTTTAAGGCAAACCAGTAGTCTGACTTTTTCAATAATTGATTGAAGCGTACACGCATTGTATCTCCCTCAGCCAAGTTGTTTTCAATACCAAAAATCAATTGATTATTGAAGTTTTCTTCAGTGATTTCTTCTGTAGAAAAAGCTAAGTAAAAAATACCAGGGCCTTGACTGTCTTCATCAACAGGAACTGTCCATTCTAATGTTACTTCATCATGAAGAATTTCACCTGCTCTTAAGTCTTCAATTGCATTAGGTGGAATGCGATTATCATCGGCTAAAGCATTGGCTGCATTAAGCACACCTCTACCAAATTTATTTTCATGCTGGAATGTAAAAGGAGCTGCTGAATTCAATAAAATTCTCTTAAGATCTGAAGCTGTAAAATCTTCACCTCCAAATTTTGAAATGATCAAAGCCGCAACACCACATACGTGAGGACAAGCCATTGAAGTACCTTCCATATAACCGTAGTTATTATTAATAAGTGTACTCAAAATTCCACCTTCTTGATCAAAGCTTCGCATATCTCCCCCCGGAGCGGCGATGTCTACCCAATCCCCGTGAGTCGTGTAATAGGAAGGTAAACCTGATGGTCCTAAAGCAGATACAGCTACTACTTCATCAAATGCACCAGGGTATTTATTTTGCTCTAAACCTGTATTGCCCGCTGCAAAAAATAAGACACCGCCTTTCATAGGACTTCCTTCATATTGACCTGCTTCTGCAACAAAGTATCTGATTGCTTCTAATACTTCTGGTTCGTAGTAATTTTCAGCATTATAACCCCAAGAGTTTTGAGAAATTACCGCACCATTATCTGCACCATATACAATTGCTTCGGCAAAATTGGCTCCTCCACTTTCACGATAGTCAAACACCTGGCAAGACATGATTTTCACACCATTTCCTGAACCATCACCGCCGGCTACACCAGCAACACCAATTCCATTGTTGTTAACTGCACCAACTGTACCTGCAACGTGAGTACCGTGATCACCAGGCGTAATAGGTCCTGGTACAATAAAGTTGTAACCATAAACATCATCTATGTATCCATTTCCATCACTATCTTCACCAGGTGTTCCGTTGAGCTCTGCTTCGTTTACCCACATGTTTGCACTGAGGTCTTCATGATAAGGATCTACACCTTGATCAACCACAGCTACAATGATGTCTGAACGTCCAGTTTGAATTTCCCATCCATCTTTTAGATTAATATCTATATGGAACTCTCCGCCAATTTCTTTATGGTTTATGTAGTGCCATTGATCTGTTAAGAGCGGGTCATTAAACTTAAATTCTTCTTCAGAAGTACTTTCAGTATGAAAAACATCTTGTTTAAAGACGACTGGTTTGGATCCATTGTCAATACTTACTTTAGCGTAGACTGGTTTTACGATATCGACTTCAGTTAACCCTTTGTAATTTTCTATCATTGCATAAGGATCAATAAGCGTATCAAAATCTATCTCATACCAAAGATGAAGCCCATATTCTCTATGTTTTGCTTCATGTTTGATTGAAAAAGGAAATACTCTTTTGATAGAGTGAATTCCTACTTGTTGGTTCACATCATCTACATGAGCTACCCCAACTCTATTGTTAGAGGAAGACAACCTTAAACTTGAAGAAGTATCAAGTACATCTTTAGCAAATTTAATCCTGATTTTTCCGCTAACTATATCATCCCCCTTAAGTGAGTTCTGTTGTCCAAAAGCACTGAATACAAAGCCAATACTTAAGAACATTAATATCAATAATTTTTTCATTTTCTCAATTTTAGCCTTATTGTTTTTCACGTACATAGCGAACTGTCATACCGTTGAAGTAAGTGTTCATGACAGCAAACCCCACATTTGGAATTGAAGTATTCATTAGAAAAACATATCCCATACCTGTGTCTTGATTGATGTCTGAGGTCATGATTAGAACTTCTTTTTCCTGACTCTTGAAGATGTGTCTAAATGCAGGGTCAGAAACATCACTGAAAGACAAGTAACCTGGGAAATTAATTTCCATTCCAGACTCTCCTCCTACTTTTAAGGCTTCTTTGGCGTATAATTCTCCACCATATAATCGGATAATATCATCTAACTCGATAGCAGTTGGTAGCCTCCAACCTTCAGGAGGCCTGTTCATGGCAACATCAATAAAGTATAGACGGCCATAACGTTTTCTTTCCTCTTCATCATCAAGAGCATGACCATCTTGAATCAGTGCTCTATAACCATATCCATAGTACCACGATTGATTACCTGGATCTTCGGCATAATTGTAGTTGTCGGCCATCCATTCCAATCCATTGATTTCCACAAAACGGTACTCCTGATTATCACGGTTATCTACCCAAACACCCCATTTTCCTCTGAATCTGATTTTTACTGTGTCTATAGAAACGGTGTTATTTACTTCCACTTGCCAAGCCAGTTCATACTCGGTATCCGGATCACCTTTAAAAAGAGAATGAGGAAGATTTTTATGATATACTTCTCCATTTTCTCCACCAATCAGTGTCCAGTTTCCTTTAGCACCTGCTGGAAGAAAAGCTTCCAAAGTGTAGAATTTTTCTTCTTTGCTATTTAAGTCAGTGATAATATCTAAGTTATCATCACCCGCTAAAGCTTTCAGTTCATTAGTTACAAATTCAAGCTCTTCTGTGACTGTCTGATTGCCGAATGATAAAGCCCACTGCACTTTGTATGTTGTGTTTTTCAAACCAACAAAAGTAGCAGTGCTGTCATTGATCATTTCTATATTTCCACCGTCACCTTCTAAAATGGACCAACTGCCAGCAGCACCGTATTTTGGTGCTACTGCAGTTAAGTAGGTCGAAACATTATGAAAAAGTGTATCCTGAGGGATTTCGGTAAGAATCGTTGGAGTAAGGTTTTTATAAGAGACTGTTATTAGATCTGTCTTATATTGATCTCCTTCAGTAACTTCCCAAATAAGTTGATATGTGATACCCGGTTCTCCATAAAATTTTGAAGTTGGATTATGAATGTCTTCAAAATTGCCATTCTCTCCAATATATACTTTCCAGGTACCAATTTGTCCTTTATCAACAGGTCTTGCTGATAATTCCACCATATAACCGTCACTTTCAATATCAATAAAGCTCGGGCCGGCATCAGGGTTTATTCTTATTATATCAGTATCGTTTTTACAACCAAATCCGAAGATCAGTAGTAAAAGCAAACTAATACTTTTTTGAATTAGTTTATTGTTCATTACGAATTCCTATTTTAAGCAATTGTGATGATTTTGTAGATCATCAATTGGTTTAGTTTATTAATACCCTACATTTTGATCTAGCTCAGAAATATTCTTGTTTGCATCAATTTCTGATTGAGGAATAGGGAAAGTCAATCGATAATAATCGGCATCATTGGCAGTGAAATTGAATTTTACCCAGTGATCTCCTTCACGTACAAATGGCAGTTGACGTCTTTTGATATCATTCCATCTAAACCCTTCTCCGAATAACTCTTTTCTTCTTTCTAATAGGATTTCATCAATCAACTCTTGCCCTGTATTTCTACTTTTGGGAACACCAGGATAAGCTCTTGATTGAATTAAATATAAGGCATCTTGTGCTTCAGAATAATTACCCAATTCTGCTTCACATTCTGCTTCAATTAAATGCATTTCTGAAGCTCTGATCACAATTCTTTCCGCATTACCAACCGTACCATTGTGTCCGAATTTTAAAATTAGGTTTCTATCTGCATCAATTTCCTCTTCAATCAAAAAGAAGTATACTCTCAAGTCTTCTGTAGAAAACTGCTCAACAAATTTGTCATTTGCTCTCATTGAACTGTATCCTGCTACAGGCCAATAAAAAGAAGGTAAACTCAGGTAAACGTTGTTATCTTCTTGTGTATATGCAATAGAATAAATTGTTTCTGAATTTCTATAAAGAAAACCTTGAAGCATTTCATTGGCTGTCATTAAGGGAATATCTGCATATGCTTTTTGAGCATTTTCTTTTGCCTCTTCCCATCTTTCCTGATCCAAATAAGTTCTTGCCAATAATGCATAAGCACCTCTTTTTGAAATAAAACCTCTATCAATATCAACAGGATCTAAATCTTCCAGCATTTCAATTGCCTGAACTAAATCTTCTTCAATAAAATCATAAGCATCTTGAAGAGTAGCTCTTCCTGGATCTTCATCATCAACAGCAAGGATCCGGTCAACAATCATGATAGATTGTGCCATATTATCCTTTTTGTGAGCTGGAGCATACATTTGAACTAACTTCAGGTTTACATAAGCTCTTAACGCTCTAGCTTGTCCTTCAAGTTCTTCTTTTTGTTCTTGTGTTGCATCAGGGATATATTGAGCATTTTCGATAATCTTATTAGCATCAAAAATTAGTTTATAACCAGACCACCATGGATTACTTACATAATTATAAGTAGGCAACACATTCATTTGGTAGACATCTGTAAACCAGTTCCAGTTGTCAACTGAATTGATCATTACATCCTCTCCCATGATGTCAGCCATGATTGGATTATAAAGACCATCAAAATAGGGTGAGCTTAATTGGTCATAAGCACCAATCAACGCTGCTTTTGCATTTGCATATTTTGTAAAGACATCTTCCTCTTTAATAGAATCACTAGGTTCCAGCTCTAAAAAGTCATTATTGCATGAAAATAAAAGACTTAACGAGAACAATGTGATGATGCTATTTTTAATTATTTTTTTCATTTTTCTTCTCCTTAAAAATCTAAATTGAAACCTGTTGAAACGACTTTCACACCTGGAATATTATTTCCGGTGACCCCATTGATACTCATCTCTGGGTCAAAACCATTATAATTTGTTAGTGTCCAAAGGTTTTCTCCTGACACAAAAGCTCTCACACTGCTAAGCCCTGCTTTTTCACAAAGTCTTTTAGGCAATCTGTAGGCTAATGTCACGTTCTTCAATCTGACATAAGAACCATCTTCTAAATATCTTGAAGACATTTCATTCCCTCTATCAGTATTGTTTGTGATATATCTTGGTATATCTGTGTGGATATTATCAGGAGTCCAAGCATTTAAAGCTGATGCTGCTAAGTTGCCTCCAGGGTTTACACCATCATGCATATTGCTTGCGTAGTCATGGTTGTAAACTTTATTTCCATAGCTAAAGGAGAAGTATACACTTAATTCCAGATTTCTGTAACCTACCATATAATTTAATCCACCGAAGATTGTAGGCAATGCGGTTCCTAAGCGAACTCGTTCAGCATCATTGTATTCACTTGTAACTAATTTCCCTGAGCCATTAGGGTCTTCAAAAGCTGAAGTTGGCATTGATTCACCATTTTCACCAGAGTGATTGACATACCATAATGGACGGCCATTTTCTGGGTTCACACCTGCCCATTCTCTAAGGTAGAATTGGTATAAGCTAGCTCCTTCTTCAATCAGCTTTGTGCCATTTACAATTTCGTCTGTTGTTAATTCTAAAATGGTATTCTTATTTGTTGATACATTGAAACCAACAGTACTGTAGAAGTTTGTGCCTGTCTTTATATCATAAGAAAGTGCTAATTCTACCCCTTTGTTATCCATTGCACCTAAGTTGGTTAAAATAGAACCAAACCCTTTTGAAGCAGATAATGGTTGTGAGAATAATAATCCATCAGAATGACGGATATAATATTCAGCAGATAAGGTTAATTTATTGATCAACCTTGATTCTAAACCTACGTTGAAACTAGTGATTTTCTCCCAGCTTAAATCTTGATTTTCTAATTGAACAGGAGTTAAACCAGCATAACCACCATAGTTTGCACCACTTCCATATAAACCAAGAGATGCATAATTGCCAATATTATTGTTGCCTGAAGTACCGTAAGAAGATCTAAGTTTCAAGTGATTGATCCAAGAAATGTCTCTCATGAAGTTTTCGTTATTGATTCTCCAGCCACCACCGAAAGAATAGAATACTCCGTACTTGTTATTTTTACCAAAACGAGAACTACCATCTGTACGAATACTACCACTTAAGTAATAACGGTCCAGAAAATCAATTTTAGCTTGACCTAAGTAGGAAACTAAGTTCCACTGAGTAGTGAAACTGCCAGGTTGTGTTGGTTTTGAACCCCAGACTAAATCGTAATATCCGTCCACTGAAAAGTCTGTCACACCACTGCTTACCGTAGAGATACTTTGACCTGCTGCTTCTTGTCCGGCTAATACTTCAATAGAGTAATTTTCTCTGTATAGGTTATAAGAAAGAATATTTGATAAGTTCCAGGCAATATTGTCTGATTGTGACATTGTACTTCTACCATTCACACCTGCACCATTACCATGTTCAGGATTATAATAGTTCACACCTTTGTTGATGGAATTATCAATACCAAGAGTTGTTTTGAATGATAAGTTTTTAGTGAAGTCAGCTTTCAAGTATGAATTCAAAACACCTCTTTTCGTTTCATATAAATACTTGTCTTTTTCTGCTAAACCAATAGGGTTGAAATCGAATACAGCTTTATTATCCCAGTTATATGAACCGTCAGCATTGTATACAGGAGACGCAGCATTGATGATTTCAACTGAGCGTACAGGGTTGGCGCCTTCACTTCCACTTGGAGGAGCATTCGTTTTTGAGTAAGATAACATTGAGTTGACACCGGCCGTAAGGAAGTCGTTAATTTTGTGAGATACATTGATCTTACTTGTATATCTTGTGTAGTTAGAACTTAAAATTGTGCCGGTATCATCATAGTAACCTAAAGAGAAGAAAACCTTTGTAAGGTCATTTCCTCCGCTTACATTTAAATTATGGTTATTGACTAAACCATTTTTATATAATTCATTTCTCCAATCCGTATCAGTATGTACATGCGTACCTGGAATAACTTTTCCATTTTGATCTAACGGGGCTTCTGTACTGAATGGATTAAAACCAACAATACTTTCAACATTATCATGAGCATACTGCCTTGCTTGTTCTGCAGACATATCATCTGATAATCCTCTATTATATAAACCTTGCCATGAGTGCTCGTAAATTTGAGAAGAATTCATCAACTGATATCCATCAGAAATTCTGCTTGATACACCAAATTGAGAATTCAATGAGATTTTTGTCTGTCCTGATTTACCTTGATTCGTGGTAATTAGAATGACGCCATTGGCAGCACGAGAGCCATATAAAGACGCAGCAGCTGCATCTTTTAGTACAGTTACGCTGGCAATATCATTAGGGTTTATATCTGTGATTGAACCAGTCATTGGCACGCCATCCAAAACATATAAAGGAGAACTACTAGCACTCAATGAGCCTATACCTCTGATTCTTACAGTAGAAGCTGCACCCGGCTGTCCAGAACTACTTGATACCATTAGACCAGGAGTTGTACCTTGTAATGCTTTGTCAAAAGAAGTAACGGCTCTATTTTTGAGTACTTCATCGTCTACTACTTCAGCAGAACCTGTAAATGCTTCTTTGGAAGTAGTTCCATAAGCTACAACCATTACTTCCTCCAAGTGCTGAAGGTTTTGTTCCATTGTGACGTTGATGACTGATCTATTATTCACTCTTTCATATTGATTTGCCATCCCTAAGAAAGTGAATATTAATGTTGATGAGTCAGATGGAACAGTTACTTGGTAATTACCCGTCATATCTGTGACGGTGATAATATTAGTACCTAAAACTTGAATGTTAACGACAGGAAGTTCTACTCCCTCTTCGTCCACAACCTTACCTTTTACAATCTTCTCTTGTGCAAACAAAGAAGTCACTGCAAACAGTTGTAGAAGAAAAAATAATAATATATTCTTCATTAATAAAGATTTGAATTGGTAGTATAATACCGAGCATTTATGTGCTCAGACCTATGATAAATTGATGGAAAAAAATATTGGATATATTGAAAAAATGGATTAGCGGGGGCACCACTGTTTTGTTGTTGTGATGCCCTTTTATTAAAAAGCTATTATTGCCTTAGTATACTAGGTTTTTATTCGCAACCTGCTAAAACTTGATCAATTGTAGCGTTTGCATCTTCTACATTTTGGTACCATCCCCATTCGTTAACCGCTTGAATGTTGATGATGTAGTTTGGATTGCCAAGCTCATCATTCTTGATTTTAGATAAGATGGTAGAAATAGAACATAAAGTAACATCAGTGTTTTTCGGCACTGCCAATGTTAAATAAGATAAATCATCAAAAGTTGGTAATAAATCCTCAAGAGCATTGAATGCATTAAATTCAGTTACATCACCAACAGTTAAACGTAAACGAGTTGCTTTTGTCATTGAAGAGAAGCCTTCAAACTTTACTACTACAGTTGAGAAAAGGCCAAAACCACCATCGTCTGCCGTAGGATCTTTAATTTCAAGTGTGATATCACCGCCTTCTAGAAGGTTAGAGAAACCATTGAACCAATTTGTTTTCTCAACAACATACAGTTTTGTATTTTTTCTTGTGAATTGAGAAACTTGTACTCCAGCTTCAGTTACATTATTGAAGATATCCAATACAGATAATGAACCGTTGTTATTAAATGTAACGTTTTCACCTGTAATTGAAGTGACAGCATTAAATGCTTCAATGGAAGTTAATGCAGAGTTACCTTCAACATTTACATTACCTTTGATTTCAGTCAATTCACTGAAGCTTGGGAATGTGGTAAATCCAGTAGTATTAGCCACTGAGAAGAATCCTACACCAGAACTTGCAACATTGTTTGAAATCTTAATATTACCATTTACTGTTTTCAAATTGTCAACTACAAGGTTAGTGAGCTCTCCATTATTGATCACCTCCAAACCACCTAAGGTAGTACCTGTAATATTAATATCTGTAAATTTCGTTTTCTCTAATTTTAAGTGGCCCCCTACGTTACCAATATTTACAGAGCCAGTACCACCAAATGCTACTGTAAGATCTTTTTCTACATCTACTTCAGATAAAATAACAGAAGATAAAGCACCATAGTTATTGTATTCAGGATCTTCAGCCCAGTAGCTATTAATCAATAAAGACTTCACGAATGCTAGTGATTCAAAAGAAACTGTTTCCAAAAGAATGTTTGTTTGAATTTCTACATCTCCAGATACAAAGGCTAATTTATTTGCAACTAATGCTGTTTGCTCAGCATTGTTGTTGTCAAATACACTACCCGCAACAGTGAATAAGTTGTCAAAAGTAACAGTACCTTTTACAGATGATAATACTAGGTCTCCACCTACTGTTTCTAATGCAGGAAGTGTAACGTCAGTTAAACTTGACACATGAATATTTCCTCCAGCAACTCTTAATGCTGCAAGAGTATTTAATTGGTCTTCTGTAGTAACTAAAATATTGCCTGTTACAATAGAAGCACCTTGAGCGGTATACTTAGCAAAATTCTCTGCTGTTAATAAGTCACCATAATAAACTGTATTGTTACTTCCAGAAACTTCATCTTTGATAGATTGTAAACTATCTGATATTGCAGAATACTGTTCTGAAAGCTGTGCATTTTCAGCAATTAGTCCTGCCATCACATCATCCATTTCTTGAAGTTTTTCAAGTAATGCTGTTTGATGAGCCTCTTTTAGTGATGCTAGTTCTTGATCTAAACTGTCTAAGTTCGAATTTAAATCATCTACTTTTCCTGTTAAGTCATCAATTTGACTTTGAATGTTGTCGTCTTGACAACTTACCATACAGCAAGAAAGTGCTAGTAATGATAGTACAAGTTTGTTGCGAAACATAATTTAAAAGTTTAAATAAATAGATAAGGAGTTGTCTCTCTCTTTAGTAATTGTTTGTAAATTTTCGTTAAAAATATGGATCGCCCTAATTTGCACTATAGTAAGTTGTGTCATAGTAACTAATGGTACAACATCCACGAGTGGTACACTCTACTTTCCACGAGTGGTACACCTTAAGTACTTAATATTTTGTTACTTAATATTATTTTCTTTTATATAGGTACTAAGTTGTGAAAGGTGCGTAAAATTGGACTAAAGTGACCTTCAGAGAAATTATTAGCTTATTCTAACATTCTAAATTATGATTTATAGCCAAACGGTATTTACTTTTGTGGTAAGAGGAATCCATCATTTATCTAACGGGAAACCCTTTCAAAAAATAGGACTAAAACCATCTCATCACTAGTGTATAATCACTTGTTACTACATTATATTCAAGTTTTGAATACGATTCACTAGGCAATATTATTTAGACAAAGAATAGCGTTCATGATCTTAGACAGTATATTTCATTTATCACTACTAATAGGAGTAATTTTATCTTTTTTACTTTCAATGTATATCTTTTTTGTACCTCCAAAAAACCTTTCAAACACAACCTTGGGAAGTTTGATTTTAGTTTGGACTACAACAGTATTTGTGTATGTGTTTAAATCGGATGAGTTTTTCATTCAGTATCCACATCTATATTCTGTGATTGATGCAATTGTTTTACTGTTTTTCCCTTTGATGTATTTTTACATCAAATTTTATTTTACCCCTACTTCAAAAGTAAGTTATAGTTTGCTTTTACACTTTTTACCTGTCTTCTTTTATTTCATTGCTTTCTCCCCCTTCTTTATACTATCCTCTACACAAAAAGTAGAGTTTTTGACCAATGGTATGCCGGAATGGTTTATGCCATACAGCCTTTTCTTTGATTTTATTATCATTATGCAAGGCGTTATTTATTCTTTAAAATCAGCAAAGATCCTTTATCAATTTCATGATACATCAAAGATTTCAGATGATTTAAGGTGGTCTATTCGTTTTATGAAGTTTTTTATTTTTAGTAATATCTTTTTGTGGGCTTTGGGAACTGCTGGAGTTGTGCTTCAAATCCTCAATGTACAAGTAACCATCAACTTTTTCCATTTCTTCTACTTTGGGTTAACTTGTCTGATGTTGACTATTGGGTTTTGTGCATTCAAATGGCCTAACCTTTTCCTTCATCTAAAACCAATGAATGAAATAAAAGCATCAAAAGAAACCGTTGTGATTGAAGAGGAAATTGATACTATGTCCATAGAAGAAAATAATAGACTTAATGAAGAGAGTCAGAGGTTGTTAGAATTAATTGAAGAGAAAAAGCCTTATTTAAAAAATGACTTGAAAATGCAGGAATTAGCTGATATTACTGAATTTTCATATAAAAAAATATCTCAGCTCTTGAACAATGAACTGGATACTTCCTTTTATGAATTGATGAATGATTTCAGACTCAAAGAAGTTCTGAAATTAATTGATGAGGGAAAACATATTCAATTTAATTTGCCTCATATAGGAGAGCAAGCAGGTTTTAATTCAAAAACGACCTTCAATAGAATTTTCAAACAAAAAATTGGTCAAACGCCGTCTGAATATATTAAAGGTTTGAGTCAATAAAAAGTAGTAGTGTTTTTGGGTAAATGTTGGTAGTGAAAATACCTTAATAGCTAAGGATTTTCAGTTGTTTCTGTCTGAACATCGTCTGGTCCATCGCCTAAATCTTCTTCTGAAAATTCTTTTGGTGAAGGTAAATCTCTTAAAGTGGTGATACCAAAATATTCTAAAAACTGATCAGTGGTACCATAAAGCATAGGTCTCCCAATTGCTTCAGATTTACCCTTCATTTTCACTAGTCCTCTATTGAGCAATTTTTTCATTGCATAGTCACTACCTACACCACGGATTTTTTCAATTTCACCTTTTGTAATTGGTTGTTTGTAGGCAATAATAGATAATGTTTCTAGAGCAGATCTTGATAACCTCTTTTTAGATCTGTTTTTCAGAAAAGTATTTACAACTTGACTTGTCTCTTTCTTTGTCAGGAAACTGTAACCTTCACCGCTTTTGATAACTTCAAAAGAATAATCCTTACGCTTGTACTTCTTAATCAAGCGCTCTATGTTTTCTATAATTACTTCTTTGGAGATCTCCTCTTCTTCAAAAGTTTCCTGAAGTGTGGTTAAAATTTCGTCTACTGATACAGGTTCGTTGGAGACAAAAATTAGGGATTCAATGGCAATATCTATTCTTTCCATAAAAAAATGTGACACTTGGTAATTATGTTCTACCAAGTGCCACCAAATGATTTTAATACCTTGTAATTAACTTCTTTTCAATTTAGCTTCAATAGAATGTTGTGTATGCGGTACAGCACGTAAACGTTCTTTAGAAATTAAGTTTCCAGTATCCACACATACTCCGTAAGTACCATTTTTGATTCTTACTAATGCCTTTTCTAATTGGGTTCTGTATTTTACAGTTCTGGCAGCCAATTGGTTTAACTGCTCTTTTTCGAAGGCATCGGCTCCATCTTCTAGAGTTTTCCCACCTGTGTGATTAGAATCTTGACCACTAGTATCTTTGGTAATAGAATGTTTTAAATGATCAAGTTCCTTATTAGTTCTCTCTAGCTTCTTATTTAGAAGAATCTCAAACTCTTTTAAATCTTCGGCCGAATAGCGTAATTTTTCAACTGCCATGTCTAAAAAACGGTTAAGGTAATATGATTTTACAAAGTTAATGAATATAAATCTAAAAAAATCGTACCATAAGAGTATTCACGAAAAATAAACTTAAAAAATAGAATTAAACTCATTATTATTGTGTAAATATAAACTATTAATCTGAATTCAGACTTTTTTTATGAAAGAGAATATAGGAAAATATTTAGAAAATAATTTTTGGCCTAAATTATCAAAAGAGAAATTAACCACAGAAAAAAAGAAATATGAATTAGCTTTACCTGCACAAAAAAAAGTAACATTCTTCAAAAAAATTGAAGAAGAGTTTTACAAATTTGATGTAGTTAGAAAAGGTATAGTTGCCGCTAATGTGCTTGCTTTAATATATGATTCAGATGTCTCTTTCCTCTTAATGGCGGGTTCTGCTTTTTATCTTTTCAATCAAGCAAAAAAAATTAGAAGTACACCTGAAAAAATATTTAATTTGATTTCAGACCATCAAGTTCAAACAAGCTACCCAACAAAATCTTTCCAGAAAAGAACATTTAACTACGACCCTACTTCTATTGGAATTAATGATATTCAGTTAGGTTATTTAATAGATTATAATCTAAAAACATATCAAGTTGTTGAACATTTTCAACTGAATTCAAATAGCGGTGCTGAGGAAGAAAAACTTGTTTTATTATCAGGAATTGATGAACTGGTTCTTTTTAAATATTTTGATCAAGTTAATTTAAAAATTAGAGTGGCTGAAAAGGTAAATATTTATAGTATTGACGAAAGTTTAGATACAGAAATTTTACTCAAACAACAGCCCAAAGCTATACTAACCGTTAACGGAAAGAAGTTTTACAGAGACGCTTATCAAACGGGTTCCATTTATTCCTTCACAGATGACAAAGTCACACATAAATATGGAAGATGGGATTATTATGATGAAAGTCGTGTAGAATATCTGACAATTGAACAGGTTGGGGCTAAAAATTTCCATGCATATGTTGGTAAATTGGTACATGAAACCGCCTTTTCGGATATTTTACCTAAAAAATGAGTGTTAAAAAAAGTTAGCTAACTTTAAGGTTAGTCAACCACCAAAAAATTATATTATTTTTGAGGGAAAATTTGAGCAATACCTATTATATTTCCTCAAATAAAAATTTAGAAGATATTATTTTTATATAATGATACTAAAAGCAGATAATCTTATTAAGCAGTACGGTAAGCGTACAGTAGTTAATGATGTTTCTATTCAAGTAGAGCAGGGAGAAATTGTTGGTTTATTAGGACCAAACGGTGCTGGTAAAACTACATGTTTCTATATGATTGTTGGGTTGATTAAACCAAACAACGGAGAGATTCATCTTGATGCAGAAAATATCACTAAACTTCCAATGTTTAGACGTGCTCAGAAAGGCGTTGGTTATTTAGCTCAAGAGCCATCGGTTTTTAGAGGATTGACTGTTGAAGAAAATATTATGTTGCCTTTAGAAATGGAGAAAATTTCTAAAGAAGAGAAAAAACAAAGAGTTGAAAACTTATTAAATGAATTTTCTCTAACGCACGTTCGCAATAACTTAGGTATGTCTCTTTCAGGTGGTGAAAGAAGAAGAACGGAGATTGCACGTACGTTATCAACAAATCCAAGTTTTGTACTTCTTGATGAGCCTTTTGCTGGTGTTGACCCAATTGCAGTAGAAGAAATTCAACGAATAGTATATAACTTAAAAAAGAAAAATATTGGTATTCTTATTACAGACCACAACGTAACAGAGACCTTATCCATTACAGATAGAGTTTATATATTACAAAGTGGCGTTGTATTTAGGGACGGCACTCCAGAGCAGCTGATCAACGACCCTGAGGTTAGAAAAGCTTACTTTGGAGAATACGCTGAATACAAAAAGAAAGATTTCTCTGAGTAAGAAAGCCATTCATCATAATAAGGACACTCAGTTGGGTGTCCTTTTTTTGATACCCAAAATTTTATATTACTTTAGCGTTTATCTTGAAACCAAATTGATGGTCAATTACCATTATTGCTGTATTCCTGTTTTCTAAATAACAGCTCGGAAAATGGGGCCACTAAATTACTTTTTTAGTTTCATAAATGATCTTAGAACTATCTTAACATATGGAAATACTTACTTCTGCTATTAGCTGGATTTCAAAAAGAAGAATGCATCAGATTGAACATTTTATGATGCATCCAATCGAAGTACAAGACAACTTATTTAAAGATTTAATATCTAGTGCTTCTAAAACGGAATGGGGTAAGAAATATGATTATAGTTCAATTAAGAATCTAGATACTTTCGAAGAAAGAGTGCCTATCTCTACTTATGAAGATTTGAGCCCTTATATCGAAAGAATGATTCGTGGTGAACAAAATATATTATGGCCTACGAAAATCACTGATTTTTCAAAATCATCAGGGACTACAAACGCCAGAAGTAAATTTATTCCTGTTTCTAAAGAAGCTTTGGAAGACTGTCATTACAAAGCGGGGAAAGATTTAATTACCATATATCTTAATAATCACCCCCATTCAAAGGTGATGTTTGGAAAGAGTTTGGGGATTGGAGGTAGCTTGCAGAAAAACCATCATTACAATGATAGTCTATTGGGTGATGTTTCTGCCATCATTATGAAGAACCTCCCCTTTTGGGCTGAGTTTATGAGAGCTCCCAATTTAGAAGTTGCTCTGATGGACGAATGGGAATCAAAAATTGAAAGAATTGCTGAAACAACCATAGAGAAAAATATTACAAGTATTGCAGGAGTTCCAACATGGACTTTAGTATTATTTGAAAAGATATTGGAGCAGACAGGTAAATCTTGTTTATCAGAAGTGTGGCCAAACCTTGAAGTGTTTTTCCATGGTGCGGTGGCATTTGGTCCCTATAGAGAAACTTTTAAAAAGCTGATAGGCAGAAATGATATGCAATTTATGGATGTCTATAATGCATCGGAAGGTTTCTTTGGTATTCAAGATACAACCAACGATGATGAACTTCTGCTTCTACTCGATTATGGTGTATTTTATGAGTTTATTCCAATGTCAGAATTTGACAAGGAAAACCCAAAAGTAGTACAGCTGGCAGATGTGGAAATTGGTAAAAACTACGCAATAGTAATTACTACCAATGCAGGTTTATGGAGATATTTAATTGGCGACACCGTCCGATTTACTTCAAAATATCCTTATAGGATTAAGATTTCAGGACGTACTAAGCATTTTATTAATGCATTTGGTGAAGAGGTTGTTATTGAGAATGCTGAAGAAGCAATAAAAGCAGCTTGTAAAGCAACGCAAGCAGAAGTGAGAAACTTTACGGCCGCCCCTGTTTATCTACAAGAGGGTCAAAAAGGTGGTCACGAGTGGGCGATAGAATTTAAACATATTCCTAACGATCAGCAAGTGTTTATTAAGACACTGGATGAGAAATTGAGAGAGATCAACTCCGATTATGATGCCAAGCGTTATAAGGATATTGCTTTGGTTGAACCGAAAATTCATTTTCTGGAACCAAAGTCCTTTTATAATTGGATGAAATCAAGGGGGAAATTAGGAGGACAAAATAAAGTACCTAGATTGGCTAATCATAGAGAATACTTAGACTCTTTATTAGCGTCATTAAAATAACTGAACATGAAACAACAAACACCGAAGACTGCCATCTTATTGATGCATTGTCCCGATCAAAAAGGAATTATATCATATACAACTCAATTCATACATGAAAATCAAGGCAACATTATTTACCTTGATCAGTACGTAGACCGTGAGGAAGGAAGATTCTTCATGCGTATTGAGTTTGATATTGATTCTTTTTTAATTCCAGAGGATAAAATCAGAGATTATATAGAGACATTATTAGCGAAGAAGTTTGATATGACTTTGAAACTTTATTTTAATACACAAAAGCCTAGAATGGCTCTATTTGTGACGAAGATGTCTCATTGCTTATATGATATTTTATCAAGAACGGACTCGGGTGAATTACAAGCTGAGATTCCTATGATTATCAGTAATCATCAACACTTGAAAAAAGTAGCAGATAAGTTCAAAATTCCTTTTTATCATTTCACAATGAATAAGGAAAATAAGAAAGAACAGGAAGAAGCTCAGTTGCAATTAATGAAAGAGCATAATATTGATTTTGTAGTTTTAGCAAGATACATGCAGATTCTTTCTCCTGAATTTATTAAGAGCTACCCCGATAAAATTATCAATATCCACCACTCTTTTTTACCTGCTTTTGTGGGAGCAAAACCTTATCACGCTGCACATGAAAGAGGTGTGAAAATTATAGGAGCAACTTCACATTATGTAACTTCAGACTTAGATGCAGGCCCAATCATTGAGCAGGATGTGGCGAAAGTAAGTCATAAAGACACCGTGAAAGAGTTGATTCGTAAGGGTAAAGATTTAGAAAAAATTGTTTTATCAAGAGCACTTTATCAGCATGTCAATAGAAAGCTGATGACTTATAAAAATAAAACAATCATATTTGATTAATCCATAAATAAAGGGTGATACATTTTTTGTATCACCCTTTATTTTTATGCAAAAATGGAGACTATAGAGAAATATCTAAGATCTCAAATTTCATCATTCCTCTTGGAGTTTTCACTTCAGCAATCTCCCCTACTTTTTTGCCCACTAAACCTTGAGCAATTGGAGAATCGATTGAGATTTTATTTTCTCTAACGTTAGCTTCCTTTGCTGATACTAATGTGTAAGCCATCTCAGCTCCAGTTGGCGCTTTGATTTTCACTGTACAAAGAATACCTACTTTCGAAGCATCAAGTTTTGATTCGTCAATAACTCTTGCATTAGCAATTAAGTTGGCTAAATTGGCAATTTTAGCTTCTAAATGGCCTTGAGCGTCCTTTGCTGCATCATATTCAGCATTCTCACTTAAATCTCCTTTATCTGTTGCTTCTGCTATTTGACGTGCTATATCCGCTCTACCTTTGGTTTTAAGCTCATTTAATTCGTCCGATAACTTCTGAAGGCCCTCCGCTGTATAATAAGTAACTTGTGCCATAAGTTTATATTTATCTATAAATGAAAAAACGATCCAAATAATTCAGATCGTGTTATAATCGAGTAAGACAACAAATATATGCTATCTTCTATTATTTAGAAAGAATTTTAATGATTATCTAGTGATTTATCTGATTTACCAGCTACAAATACTGCACCGATTAATACTACTAATAATAAGATAGCTGTGAGTTCGAATGCAAAGATCTGATCCGTCATAAAACTTACACCTAAGTTGGATGTAACCCCTTCGTTATTGATGGTATAATCTCTGTCAATTCCTTCTTCTAAAATACCAAAAGCTAGAATTCCAAATAGAATTGCACCAAACGAAAATCCTACCAATGACCTTTTAGAACCACTATCCATCTCATGATCAATAGAGTTTTTGGTATACATCACACCAAATAACAGAAGGACAAGTACACCGCCAATATAAACCATTACCTGTGTGATAGCTATAAAGTCTGCACCGGATAATACAAATAATCCTGCTACACTCAATAATGAAAAAAGTAAATAAGCGGCATTATGAATGACGTTCTTTGTGAAGAATAACGCAAAAGATGATAATGCTATTACTCCAATAAAAAAATAAAATACTATTAGTTCAATCATTATTTCTTTTTGATCACTTTAGGTCTGAATTTTGGTTTTGGAGCAACTTTTTTCACAGGTTTTGCTTCAACTTCAGTTTCCTCCTTTGAGGCAGTTGGAACTTCTTTCGCTGTATTTAATTTAGCCGCTTTCTTTTTCTCCTGCTCTAGATCGTAAAGTCTGTTTTTTTCTTCAACTTCTTCAGGTGACATGTTTGCAAAGCCATAAGTCAAGCTTCTCATATCTAACTCACTGTAATCGTATGATTTAGTCATCGTCAAACATTCTGTTGGGCAAACATAAGTACACAAACCACAGAAAAGACATTTTGCCATATCAATATCGAATTTGGCGGCATAAATTCTTTTGGCTGTACCATCGGAAGTTTCTCCAATCACTTCAGAGGACTTGATGGGTGCTATATCAATACAATCTACAGGGCAGATTTTTGCACATTTGTCACAGACAATACAATCATCTATCTCAAGATCTAATTTATATCTACCATTATCAGGAACGGGAAGTACCTCCTCAGGATACTTAAGAGTTACAATAGCATTTTGTTTCTCAAAATAATTATCATCACTCGTTCCAACGGGATCTCTCCTCTCATTTTTCAAAGCATCTTTAAGGTGGTCGATTGTTAGTTTAAGACCGTGTTTGGATGTTTTGAATGCTTCTTTAATATTTCCGAAGTATGAATTATTTGCTCCTATTTTTTTACTCATTCGCAAATCTTTATAATAATTATTGTAAAGTTAATAATTTCTTGGAGTAAAGTAACCGTTTGATGGGAAATTATGTTTTAGTGGCAAAAGAGATAGATTGACTTTGAATACAAAAAGTAAAAAAAACGCATCAAAAGAAATAAATCCTCAGATGCGTTGTGGATAGAACTAAATAATATTAATGATGATGTTCGGCTTCTGCCTTTTTCATCTCAGCCATCAAATAATAAGCATTATTTAAGGCTACCTTTTGATTTTTATCTATGTCTTCTAAGAATTTTACTTCAACAAAACCATTATCTTTTTCTCCAATGACTACTTTATGGGGTTGGAAAGTGTATTGATCATTTTCAATTTTTGCTGTAAAGAAATACATAGAGTCTCCTTCTCGAACAATAGCATCTTCTGGTAATGCTGGGGTATAATCATTATTAATCATGATCTTCCCTTTACAATACGTTCCTGGAATTAATCCATTTTTATCACCTTCAATATCAGCATGAAGATGAATTGCTTTTGGTCCTTGTTCAAAAGATTTCCCTACATTAAAAACACTCGCTTTCATCTTTTGATTAGGGTTTGCCTCTGTTGTAAAGATTACTTGCTGACCAACCTCAATCTTGGAAATATCTTTTTCAAAAACCATCAAATCCACATGAATATCGTCTAAATTGATGACTTCAAACATTTCCTTCTGAGGATCTACATATTGTCCTGTTTTTACTTCTACCAATTTGATGTAACCACTCATTGGACTTACCACCGGAATATTCTCGAAAATCTGTCCTTCTTTTATCTTATTTAAGTTTAAATGAAGCATTTTTAGCTGTGCTTCCAAACCCCTCACTTCACCCTTGGTTGAGTAATAAATAGAGCTAGCTTTTTGATATTCTTTTCCAGATCCCACCTTTTCATCATAGAGTTTTTTCTGTCTTTTGAATTCATCTTCCAAATAATTAAGCTCATTTAGTTTAGTGACATAATCAGTTTGAATTTTAATCAAATTGGGATGGTTTAAGTAAGCCAAAACCTGTCCCTTCTTGATTTTTTCTCCTTCAATCACTTTGATTTTTTTGATATTGGCTCCAATAACGGCTGTGATTGAAGCTTGATTTTGTGGAGGAACTTCAAGTGTGCCATTCGTCAAAACATACTCACCTATATTCATTGTAGGTATTTCTGCAATTTCCATGGCTAAACTTTTAAATTGTAGTTGCGAAAGGTGTACTTCATTAGCATGGTCATCATGTCCTTCGCCATGTTGGTGTTCATCTTCTGTATGATGATGTTTTGCGGAAGTTTGACAGCTTTCCAGAAAAATACTTAGTAATAGTAAAACGAATATATATTTATACTTTTTCATTGTTCCTTTTTTATTGTCCAGTGATGTATTCCATCTCAATCATAGTTTGATTGAAATTATTGAGTGTTTGTAAGTAATTATATTTCATTTCCAGACTCTGGTTAATATTCTGGAAATACTCTATATAATTGATAGCCCCATGCTCAAAACTTTTTTGAGCATTTTCTATGATTCTATCCACTTGAGGAAGTGCCTTAGATTCATAATAATTTAAGCTTCCATTTAGTTGATTGATCTCTTGTTCAAGCCGAATATAATCCCCTTCTAACTGAATTTTATATTGTTGTTGTTGAGTAACTGCATTTTGTGCTTTCAATTTTGAAGCATTAATTTTTGCTTTGTTAGAGCCATAGAAAATAGGAATAGCCAACCCAACAGAAACACCCTGAAAACGGTTAGAAGAACTTGCTATCCCTCCTTCATTTGAAAGCGGAACACCGTTCATTGAATTATTAAAATAACCCAAATTGATTTCAGGCAACATTTCAGCAGATGCAATCTTTTGTTGAGCTTCTGCCACGTTGATTTGTTGATTGATATAGGCTAAAGTCGGATTGCTTTCAAGTGAATTAGTATTCAATCCCGACCTCTTTTGAAGTTTTTCTGGCTTGAAGCTTAAACCAATAGTATCCTGTAATAATACTCTAAGCGTATTTTTCTGGATATTTATTTCAGATTGTAATACAAACAGCTTGTTTTCAATTTCCATCACTTGAGTTTCAGCTGATGCTTTTTCTAAATAATTGGTAGCTTCTGTTTCAAATCTAATGGTAGACGCGTGTAAGAACCTCTTAAACAAACTATCTTGAAATAACATCAGATCCATTTCTTCATTCAGATAACTTAATTGATACCAGGCTTTTTTAATCTCTCTTTTGATTTGATTTTCTGTCATTTTAAACTTCAACTGACTTCCAATTAGATTCTCTTTCGCTAAATCTTTTCTTTTAGAATAAACAGTTGGAAACTCAATATTTTGAGAAACTTCAAAACCTAAATCATTTCTAAAAGAGTTGTATTGACCATAGGTGGTGTTGAATTGTGTCTTTTGAAGATTAATAGCTTCTTTCTTTCCTAATTCTGCAATTTCAATTTCTGAACTAGCCATTTTCATATTCCCATTTTGTTCTAATCCAATCGTAATCGCTTGATCTATAGAACCTATTATTTGGGGCTGGGTTTGAGCATAATTTTTATTGCTTGAAAAGAATAAAATAAACCCTAAAAAGACGGCGACAATTGGTTTTGGATTCAATTTCACAACATCAGGTTTTTCAATCATTGAGTACAAAATTGGCAAAACAATCAATGTCAATAATGTAGAGGTGATCATTCCTCCAATCACCACAGTAGCCAAAGGTTGCTGTACCTCTGCTCCTGCTGATGTAGAAATGGCCATTGGAAGAAACCCTAAAATGTCAGTCAGTGCTGTTAATAAGATAGGTCGGATTCTTCTTTTTGCACCGATCTTAATTCTTTCTTTAAGATCTAGTATTCCTTCGGTTTTCAGTTCTTTCCAACCTTCAATCAATACAAGTCCATTGAGTACTGCTACTCCAAATAATACTACGAATCCTACTCCTGCTGAAATACTAAATGGCATTCCTCTGAGCCATAAAGAAATAATACCTCCGATGGTTGCAAATGGAATCGCCATGGCTATCATGAGTGTTTCTTTGATTGATTTTAAGGCTAAAAAGAGTAAAATAAAAATAGATAAAAGTGCTATTGGTACTACAATTTTCAGCTTCTTAGAAGCTCTTTCCAGGTTCTCAAATTGTCCTCCATAGCGAATAAAATAACCAGCGGGCAACTTTAATTCTTGATCTAGTTTCTCTTTAATATCATTGACAACAGATTCAATATCTCTTCCTCTAACCATTAAACCAACATATGTTCTGCGTTGGGTATTATCTCGACTGATTTGCATTGGACCAGGCTCATAAACCACATCAGCAATTTGATGAAGTGGAATTTGTCGTCCATTATGCAGGCTTACATAAAGACTTTTTAAATCATCAATATCACTTCTTTTATTTTTTTCGAACCTCAAAACCAAATCAAATCTTTTTTCACCTTCGAAAATCACTCCGGCTGATTTGCCGGTAAAAGCCGTTTGCACTAATTCATTCAACTCATTGATGTTGAGTCCATATTGTCCTAATTTATCACGATTATAATGCACAACAATCTGAGGTAAACCAGCAGTGGCTTCGACTCTTTTATCTGCTATTCCTTCAATGTCCCCGATAATGGTACTGATTTCCTCTGCCTTTTCCGCTAAAACCTCTAGATCTTCTCCGTAAAGTTTGATGGCAACATCTTCTCTTACTCCAGAAATCAATTCATTAAAACGCATTTCAATAGGCTGGGTGAATTCAAAATTAACACCAGGCACAACGGAAATTTTCTCTTTAATTTTATCAATTAATTCTTCTTTTGATGAAGCAGACGTCCATTCACTTTTAGGTTTCAAAATCACAAGGCAATCTGCTACATCCATTGGCATTGGATCTGTTGGGACATCTGCTACACCAATTCTACTCATTACTTGCTCAATTTCGGGAAAGTTGGCTTTCATGATGTTTTCAATTTCTGTAGTCGCCTTAATTGTCTCATCTAATGACGTACCGGGCTTCATAATTACATGATAGGCTATATCACCTTCATCTAATTGCGTCATAAATTCACCTCCTAAAGTGGAGAAAATATAAAAGGAAGCAATAAGTACAGCTACCGATGATACTAATATTACTTTGCCTTTTCTCAAAGAATTTAATAGAATGGGTTCATAGAGATTCTCAATACGTTGAATAATCTTATCTCCAAATGATAAAGAGTTTACATTTTTGACGTTGATAAACAAGGATGAAACCATAGGGACATAAGTCAAACAAAGGATCATCACACCGATCATGGCAAACATAAATGTCAATGCCATGGGGATAAACATTTTTCCTTCTACTCCCTCCAATGTTAAGATTGGAGCAAAAACAATTAAGATGATCATTTGTCCAAAGAATGCAGAGTTCATCATTTTTGTTGAAGCTTCCTGACTTATTTCATCTTTCTTTTTCTGAGAAAGCCCAATAGTACCTACCACATTTTTATGCATCATAAAAACAGTTGCTTCAACAATAATGACAGCTCCGTCAACAATGATCCCAAAATCGATAGCACCAAGACTCATTAAGTTGGCCCAAACATCAAATTGATACATCATCATAAAAGCGAAAAGCAATGATAATGGAATAGTTGAAGCTACTACTAGGCCACCTCGCCAGTTACCTAACAATAGCACAAGGATAAAAATGACAATGAGTGCACCTTCAATGAGGTTGTTGGATACCGTTGATGTTGTTTGTTCAATTAGCTTATTTCTAGCAAGAAACTCCTTGATTTGTACTCCTTCAGGTAATGAAGCTTGAATCAATTCGACTCTTTCTTGAACCGCCGTGATGACTTGATCAGAATTAGCTCCTTTAAGCATTAATATCATACCGCCAACAGCTTCACCTTTCCCTTCTTTTGTCAAGGCTCCGTATCTAACTGCATGTCCAAATTGTACATTGGCAATATCACCAATTCTAACAGGAATATTCCCTTCTTTTTTTACAAGAATATTTCTAATGTCATCAAGTGATCGTATTAATCCTTCTCCTTTGATATAATTGGCCTTATAGTCTTTTTGGATATAAGAAGCACCAGAATTTTGATTATTTAAAGTAAGTGCAGTATAAACATCACTAATTGTAATACCCATTGCATTCAGCACATCCGGGTTCACCGCTACTTCATATTGTTTTATATATCCCCCAAATGCATTGACCTCTACAACACCAGGAACCATTGCCATTTGTCTTCGAATGATCCAATCTTGAATTGACCTCAGATCAGTTAATGAGTACTTGCTTTTATAAGCAGGATCAACTTCAAGAGTATATTGATAGATCTCTCCCAAGCCAGTACTTATTGGGCCAACGAATGGTTCTCCAAAACCAGCAGGGATATTTTCTTTCACTTCATTTAACTTCTCGACAACTAATTGCCTAGGTAGATAAGTACCTACTTCATCTTTAAAAACAATCGTAACTAATGACAAACCGGAACGGCTTACTGATCTGATTTCTTCCACATCTGGAAGGTTTGACATGGCCAACTCCACAGGGTAAGTAATAAATTGTTCTACCTCCTCTGTACCCAAACTTGGTGCTTGAGTGATAACCTGTACTTGATTATTGGTGATGTCTGGAACGGCATCAACAGGTACTTTTGTTAATGACCAAATACCACCGCATATCCAAACGGCAATAAATAGAGCAATAATAAGTTTATTCTTGATTGAAAAAGATATGATATTATTTATCATCTTTCTTCTGTATTATTAATTGTGTATACTACCCCCATTTCCGGTTTTTAATAAAAATGCTAAGTGTTTTTGGAAAAAATAAAACTGTAATAGCAGTATAAAATGACCTTATGTTTTATTAGAGGTCTATTCATTGGACTACTTTTAAACCTAAATATTATTACAGTTTCCTTCTATTTTAGCACTTATTTTTGAAAACCTGATTAGGAGAAAAAAATTAGATATAGCAACAAAGGCTAATCTTTTCAGAGAAGCTTAATATTGTATATCAAAAAAAGAAATTAAAGTAATACAGGAGGTCCGCGTTTACCGGAGCTGGTAATGTAGAGGAGTGATTTTACAGAAATATCATCATCAACAAAATGTGAAATGGTTTCTGTAAAAGTTTTGGGGATACTCCAAATGACATAAAAAGCGATGGCTTCTCGAATCACTTTGGGAGCTTTCAAGATCATTTCATTGTCGGTAGAGATCTTTGTATCTACCACGGCAGAATGATTAATGTGACCTAAAAGGCATGCTAACAAATCATACAAATCTAATTCTGAATGATTGGTAAAGTTATATGACTTATGGTCCTGACTATCATTTTTAACGCAACAGCCCTTCTGCTCTGCTGAGCATTGTATATCAAAATCTGAATGTTCAATAAAAGTATGAGCTACTCCAATCGAATAGATTAATAATATAAAAAATGATATGTACTGTTTAGCATTATTCATCACAACAAATTTAGAAATTAATAATGTGCAACAGTTAGGCAATAATATAAAAAGAATTTAAATTTATGTTAAAACAAAAGCATCTACCCTTTTAAAGGATAGATGCTTATCTGTTTATATAATTTTTATATGCTCAATATCATTCCCAAACTTCACTTCATCACCATCTTTTTTGTTTTTGAAAAAACGATAAAATGGCGAGTCGGTTGTTAGGCCAATGATATTCTTACCTTCATATTTCAGTGCAGGTAGTTTCACTCCAACAACAAATAAAGAGCTCTCCGTTTCAAAAATACTTCCTTTTCCAATGCCTTCATTGAGGTAAGGCTGATGCATTAGCCTTACAACATTGTTAAAATTGGTTTGTGTACTTTCTTTAGATTCTTTGATTTTAGATTGTAAGAATGATAGTATCTTTTCTTTTGACGTTTTCATTTCAGTGTACTTCGGTTAATTGATATTATATATACTCTAATTGGTCAACCTTAATATACTAAATCAAACATCAAAAAACACTATTTTTTTATCCAAATTTCGATATTGGAAGCGTCTCTCCATAAATAGTTCAATCCTTTAGAAGAATAGGACTTATTCGGATCGTTGTTGAAGAAGATGGCAACTTCTGGTACTTTTGTACCCCATTTTGATGACATTTTTCCTTCCCCTTTTCTGATGAATGAAAGTTGGATAAATCCTTTAAAAGCATAAGCTACAACAACTAACTCATCATTATTAGCTTTCTCAATAGCTTGAGCTAAAGTACCTTTATCACTTGCTTCTCCCAACATTTTCCAGTTTGAATCTGCAGCAATTTTATCATAGGCTTCAGTCATTGTCAAAAAGCTTCCGCCAACATAAGGATCTTTAAAATCATCAACATTAAAAATCTCAGTAATAGCTCTTGAAGTATATTGACGGCATTTCATAGGATCTATTCCTTTTTGATAGCACTCTTTATATTCTTTGATGTATCGGTCTAATATATCAGAGATTTCTGTTTCCGTTAAAGACTTCTTTGTTGCAGTTGTTTCGGAATTTGTTGTTTTAGGAGTCGCATTGGATAAGATTGCTTCATCTTCAGCAATAGGTGTTTCAATCTTAGAAAATAAGAAAGTTCCTTGATCTACATTTTCTTTATTAAAAAACTCTCCTTTATACATGTAATTGGCAATTACTTTTCCTTCAAATCGTTCTCCATCACTTTGTCTTAATGTGAGTGTGCCGTCTTCAGTAAATTCACCAGTCAATGTTTTCTTATCTTTTGTATCCATGTAAATACAGTAGCCTTCCGCTTTTTTATCTTCTACGGAAAAACGTAGTCTGACTTTCAGCTCTGTATTGATTAAACCTTCAAAAGAATAATTTGTTTGTTGTGCTTGCACTTGCAATGTATAAACAAGTAAAAAAGGCAGGATTAAATATTTGATCATTGTATTTTTGTAAGTGTTAGATTGCGAAAATAAGGTTTTTTCTTTGTTTTTGACTAGCTTTTGAATTAAATCTATCTAAAATAAAGCATCAATTTGATTTTGTTGATAAGGTATACATTCAGTATTCATTTTAACTTTTAATCTTTTGATGATTTCAATACATCAATTACTATGGATTCCCTATTTCACGCTCTCATTCATGCTAATGAAAATATTTCAGAACTGAAGAATCTTTCCAGAGGAGATTTATTGATTAGAGTTGGTGAGGTAGAAAAACACATTTATATTGTTTTGAGCGGAGCAGTAAGGGTTACTTATTTTGAGGATAACAATGAAGAGGAACACACCATACGTTTTGGTTATAAAAACTCAATTCTAGCTTCTATTCCTTCTTTTTTTGATGAGAGTCCTTCATTATTTACCATTGAATGTATCAGAAGCTCTGAGGTGAAGAAAATACATAAAAAACACTTTTTTGAGATTATTAATTCTTGTGATGAATTTCAGAAGGAGTATAACTTGTATTTACAAAATTATTTTAAACAGCAAGTTGAAAGAGAAATAGACCTGTTAACCACTTCTCCATTGAAACGGTTTGAAAGAGTAATGAAAAGAAGTCCTCAACTTTTCCAGCATGTTCCAAAAAAATATATTGCCTCCTATTTAAGAATGAAGCCAGAAACATTAAGCCGAATCATGAAACGAGAGAGGGACTTGATGAAAGAATCGAGTTAGACTCCTTTTATTTTGAAATTATTTGTAGCTTTAATATTTAAATTAATCTTCTTTACCTGTATTAAGGTTATAAATTGTCAATCAATGAACTATATACTGGACGAGTTTTCAAGAACATGGGTCTCTCCTTCACAATATGATTACTTATTAGCTAAAGGATGGAGACATTTCGGTCCAAACTTTTTTAGATACAATATTAGTATTCATGATGATAAAGTCTGTAACGTATTACCTTTACGTTTAAGAGTGAATGATTTTATGCCCTCGAAATCACAACGTAAAATTTTACGTAAATGTGAAAGCTTTCAGCTTAGCATACAAAAAGTAGACATAGATGAAGTTTCACAAAAACTATTTCACATTCATAAAGAGAAGTTTAAAGATAATGTCCCTCAAAGTATTTTTGACTTTCTCTCGAAAGAGAAAACATCAAGTACGCCTACAACTATTTTAGATTTAAGAGTATTTGATGAAGATCGACTAATTGCTGTAAGTTATTTTGGAATTGGTGAAAATGCATTATCAAGTATCTATGGCATGTTTAATCCAGACTATAAAAGTTACAGTTTAGGTATTTTTACTATGCTAGTAGAAATAATGTATGCAAAACAAATGAATTGTGATTACTACTACCATGGTTATTGCTATGACGTCCCTTCCTTTTATGATTATAAAAAGAAGTTCTCAGCGATGGAGACTTATATTTGGGAAAAAGATAAGTGGGTAGATTATTCTTCTTTTGATAAAGCATTTTCAATAAGAGCCAATAGCTGATCTTTTTGTCCTTCTAATACTTCTGGGAGAATTGGGAGTACAATAAATTGCAGTGAAGAATTTCTCAATAGTGGTCTCAGTTTTACAGCATCTTTTTCCGAAACCATGACTACTTTATTTTTCCCTATTTCATTCTCAATTCTCTGAATTGTTTTTTCAGTGAAAGAATAGTGATCTCGAAATTTAAAATGCCTAACCACTTCACGTTGAAGTTGTTTGTCAATGTATTCAAGCATAGGTTCTGGTTTAGCAATACTTGTCATTACATAAACTTCCTTTTCATTAATTCCTTTTTTTGAAGTTTCATTAATTGGGTACAATTCACCATACTTTATGGAAGTGAAAAACACATTTGCCTTTGGAGCATATTTGTGTGTTTCTTGAACATAGTGTTGAATGTCTTCTTTAGAAAGAGCTTTTTTGACTTTCGTGAAGATGATAATATCAGCTCTTGATGCTCCGTTTCGATTTTCTCTCAATCTTCCTAAGGGTAATACATCATCATTAAAGAAAGGAGCACTAAAATCGGAAAGCATAATATTCAAATCTCTATTAATCGCTCTATGCTGAAAAGCATCATCAAGTACAATTATGTCAGAATTCATAAAAAAAGGCATTCCAAGTACCCTTTGTTCAGCTACAACAACTTCTACATCATTATACTTTGAATGGTATTGCATAGGTTCATCACCAATCGTTTTCGCAGTTGCTATTTCATCAGCATATATTGGTCCTTTGGTCGTTCTGCCATATCCTCTACTCAAAATTCCAACTTTATATTTCTTTGAAAAGTTTTGAATCAAAAACTCAACAAAAGGTGTTTTCCCAGTTCCTCCAACAGATAAATTTCCTACACAAATAATAGGTAAAGTAAAAGAAACAACACGGCTTCTGCCATTGTCATAATTTTGGTTTCGAATACTAGTAATGTAATCGTATAAGGTAGAAAAAGGCTTTAATATATACTTCATGCCTCAAAAATAGACAATAAAAAACCCATCTGAAAAACAGATGGGTTGAAATTATTTTAAAAAAAAGCAATTAAGCTAAAGCAGCTTTTACTTTTTCTGCAGCTTCTTTTAATGTAATCGCTGAAGTTACTTTTAATCCTGACTCGTCAATGATTTTAGCACCTTCCTCAGCGTTAGTACCTTGAAGACGTACAATGATTGGAACTTGAATATCACCAATGTTTTTGTAAGCTTCAACAACACCGTTGGCTACACGATCACAACGAACGATACCACCAAATACGTTGATAAGGATCGCTTTTACGTTAGGATCTTTAAGGATGATTCTAAATCCAGCCTCTACAGTAGTAGCGTTTGCTCCACCTCCAACGTCAAGGAAGTTAGCAGGGTCACCACCAGAAAGCTTAATCATATCCATTGTTGCCATTGCTAAACCAGCACCGTTAACCATACAACCTACGTTACCGTCTAGTTTTACATAGTTAAGACCTGATTCTCCCGCTTCAACTTCTGTAGGATCTTCTTCAGTGATGTCACGCATTGCAGCGATGTCTGTGTGACGGTATAAAGCGTTATCATCGATACCCACTTTAGCATCTACAGCCATTACTTGATCATCTGATGTTTTGAAAACAGGGTTGATTTCAAACATTTCAGAGTCTGTTTCAACGTAAGCGTTATAAAGAGCAGTAACAAATTTTGTCATCTCTTTGAAAGACTTACCTGATGTTCCTAAGTTAAAAGCAACTCTTCTCGCTTGGAAACCTTGGATACCTACAGCTGGATCGATTTCTTCTTTGAAAATAAGTTCAGGAGTTTTCTCCGCTACTTCTTCAATATCCATACCACCCTCTGTAGAGTACATGATCATATTTTTACCTGTAGCTCTGTCAAGCAATACAGACATATAATATTCTTTGATTTCTGATTCGCCAGGGTAGTATACATCCTGTTGAACCATGATTTTGTTAACCTTCTTACCTTCAGGTCCTGTTTGAGGTGTTACTAATTGCATACCGATGATTTGCTCTGAAAGCGTTTTTACATCATCCATACTTTTAGCAACTTTTACTCCACCGCCTTTACCACGGCCACCCGCATGAATTTGAGCTTTAACCACCCAGAAATTGGTGCCTGTTTCTTCAGTAAGTTTTTTTGCAGCCTCCACAGCTTCTTCAGGAGTTTCTGCTACATATCCTGCTGGAACTTTTACTCCGTATTCCTTAAGGATGCTTTTTGCTTGGTATTCGTGAATGTTCATGACAATTGACCCGTTGGGTGCACAAGTTTGTTTACGTATTGCTACTTAAAAAAAACACAATGACTAGCATCATGCTCGTTTGGTAATACAATTCTAATTAAAATAAATGTAAAGTCTAATTTGCTTACGCGAATACACGTCTATGTAATGCATTTTTCTTAACATTTTTAATTGAAAAATAGCGAAAAAAAAGAGTTCGATTAGAAATGAGGCCAAATTTTGACCTGTTTTTTAATCGAACTCCAAAATAAAAATCGTCTAATTATGATTTTTTTGTGGTTGTCTTTTTCCTAGTAGTGGTCTTTTTTGCAGTAGTTTTCTTTGCTGCGGTTGTTTTTTTGGCTGCAGTAGCCTTCTTAGCAGGTTCTTTTTTAGTCGCTGCTGTTTTTTTACCACGTGTTTTAGGTTCAGGAGCTTCTTCTATGATTTTCTTCACCTCTTCATAGGTTAATTCCTTTGCCTTTTCTTTTAATTCTTTAGGAATTTTGATATTAGCCTTGTTATAAGAAATATAAGGCCCCCATCTTCCATTAAGGATCTGAAGGTTTTCTTCTTCTTCAAATACCTTGATTAATTTTTCAGCATCAGCTTTTCTTTTTGCAAGGATAAGCTCAATAGCTGTGTCCAATTCAACTGTTTCAGGTGCATATTCCTTACCTAGAGAAACAAATTTACCATCATGACGGATGTAAGGACCAAAACGGCCAATTGCCACTACAACTACTTTATCTTCAAATTTACCTAATGTTCTTGGCAGTTTGAATAATTCAAGTGCTTCTTCTAAAGTAATTGTCTCTAAGTATTGACCTTTACGTAATGAAGCGAACTTCTTTTCTTCATCATCCTGCTCCCCAATCTGAGCAATAGGACCAAAACGACCTAAACGAACAAGGACCTTCTTCCCCGTTGCAGGATCAACTCCCAATTCTTTCTCTGCGTGAGCTTCTGCTCTGTCAGCATTTTCTTCTGTATCAACAACTGTATGATGGAAAGGTTTGTAGAATTCACCTAGCATTGACTGCCACTCCAAATTACCGTGAGCAATCTCATCAAACTGTTCTTCTACTTTTGCTGTGAAAGAATAATCAATAACGTTAGTGAAGTGTTTCACAAGGAAATCATTTACGACCATACCCATGTTGGTTGGGAACAATTTTCCTTTTTCAGTGCCATATACTTCAGTAAGGTTCTTCTCTGTTACAGCACCATTCTCTAATACAAATTGAGTGTAGTTTCTTTCTTTACCATCTCTTGCTTCCTTTATTACATACTCTCTTTTTTGGATTGTAGAAATTGTGGGAGCATATGTAGATGGACGCCCAATACCTTTTTCTTCTAACATTTTCACAAGACTAGCTTCTGTATATCTTGCAGGAGGTCTTGAGAAACGTTGAGTAGCAGACATCACATTTAAAGGCATATCCTGTCCAACAGACAATGGAGGAAGCATACCCTTTGTCTCTTCATCCTCTTCATGATCATCATCATTTGATTCGATATAAGCTTTTAAGAAACCTTCAAAAATGATAACCTCGCCCTTTGCTACAAACTTTTCAGTTCTTTTAGCGGTTGTGATTTCAGCAGTCGTTCTCTCTAATTTAGCATCCGCCATTTGAGAAGCTACAGCTCTTTTCCAGATCAAATCATATAACCTTGCCTCTCTGTTGTCAGAAAGATCAAGTTTGTGATTATTGAAGTTGGTAGGACGAATAGCTTCGTGAGCCTCTTGAGCTCCTTTATTAGAAGTTTTAAAATGCCTTACTTGTACGTAATCCTCTCCATACACCGTTGCAATTTCATTCGTAGCTGATTGAATTGCTTCTTCTGAAAGGTTTAAGGAGTCGGTACGCATATATGTAATATGTCCCGCTTCATATAATTTTTGAGCAATGGACATAGTTGATGCTACAGAATAACCTAATTTTCTACTTGCTTCTTGTTGAAGTGTAGAAGTTGTAAATGGAGGTGCCGGTGTTTTCTTACCTGGTCTGGTCTTGATATCATTGATTTTGAAATCAGCACCTAAACAGTCATTTAAGAATTGCTCCGCCTCATCTTTAGTGTTGAATTTGGTTGATAATTCAGCTTCTAATGCCTTATTATTACCCAAATCAAATGAGGCCACTACTCTGAAGTAATCTTTCGCCTTAAATGCTTCAATCTCTCTTTCTCTCTCTACCACTAATCGAGCAGCTACACTTTGTACACGCCCAGCTGATAAACCTCTTTGGATTTTCTTCCATAAAACTGGAGAAAGTTCAAAACCCACCAATCGGTCCAAGATCCTTCTGGCTTGTTGAGCATTGACCAGATCAATATCAATAGTTCTAGGAGCTTGGATAGCGGCTTTAATGGCCGTTTTAGTAATCTCTCTAAAAACTATTCGTTTAGTATCAGCTTCTTTTAATTTAAGGGTCTCTTTAAGGTGCCAAGAAATAGCCTCTCCTTCGCGGTCATCATCGGTCGCTAACCATACCATTTCAGCTTCCTTGGATAATTTCTTTAATTCTCTAATTACATCCTTCTTATCAGAAGAAATCTCATAGGTTGGGTTAAAATCATGTTCTACATCGATGGCATCATTTCCTTTCTTCAAATCTCGAACATGACCATAGCTTGATCTTACCGTATAATCACCACCTAAATACTTCTCTATAGTCTTGGCTTTTGCTGGCGATTCGACAATCAGTAAATTCTTAGTCATATATATAAATAATAATCTCTATTAATTCTTAAAAACAACAGAATGATAAATGGTATATCTCCCGCGCGAAACAACTTATTACAAACTTAAATAAAGATCAAAGAATTTTACGTTTTTATTTTTTTTAGGTTGATTTTAGTTCAAATTACCATTTTTTAATGATTAATGTCATTTAAATATAAAAAAAATAAATTCTTCTGATTTTTAGCGTATTTAGCGCATATCTGTTGTGAATTACCCCTGTTTTTTTGCAAAAACGTAATTTCTGAAATATATTTAGGCATTCAAAACGAGTAGCAATTAGTTTTGGAATGAAACACGTGCGAAAATAAAGAATAATTAACACTTTTTAGTTATGCAAGAAGTAGAACTTGACCACAACAAACCTCAAACAAATTCCGACAAAAACATGGATGAAAAGACAGCGCAATTAACATATGCTGGTAACACTTATGACTTACCAGTTATCAAAGGTTCAGAAGACGAAATTGGTGTTGACATCAGTAAGCTTCGTGCTCAGAGTGGATTAATCACTTTGGATGTAGGATTCAAAAATACAGGTTCTACAACAAGTGACATTACTTTCCTTGATGGAGAGAAAGGTATCTTAAGATATAGAGGATATTCTATTGAAGACCTTTGTGAGCATTCTACTTTCTCAGAAGTTGCATACTTATTGATCAACGGAGAATTACCCACTGCCCAAGAATTCGACAAGTTCAAAACAGACATTTCTCGCCACACATTAGTTCACGAAAATGTAAGAAAGATCTTTGATGGTTTCCCAGCAGATGCTCACCCTATGGGAGTTTTATCTTCATTGGTAACTTCATTAACAGCTTTCCACCCTGAATCATTAGATCCTAACAGAGATCACAAAATGGTTGACTTAACAATTCATAGATTGATTGCTAAGCTTCCTACGTTAGCTTCATGGGTATACAAGAAAAGCATTGGGCATCCTCTAATGTATCCTGAAAACAAGTTAAGCTATATTGAAAACTTCATGAAAATGATGTTCGGCTTACCTGTTGAAGATTATGATATCGATCCAGTATTAGTAGATGCATTAGACAAATTATTAATCTTACACGCAGATCACGAGCAAAACTGTTCTGCAGCTACAGTAAGAGTTGTAGGTTCTTCTCAAGCGTCTTTATATGTTGCAATTGCAGCAGGTATCAACGCTCTTTGGGGTCCTCTTCACGGTGGAGCTAACCAAGCAGTAATTGAGATGTTAGAAGACATCCACGCTAATGGTGGAGATGTAGATAAATTTATCGCAAAAGCTAAAGATCCAAATGATCCGTTCCGTTTAATGGGATTCGGTCATAGAGTTTACAAAAACTTTGATCCAAGAGCGAAAATCATCAAGAAGCACGCAGATGCTGTACTTGATAAATTAGGTATCAATGACCCTCTTCTTGAAATCGCTAAAGGTTTAGAGGAAAAAGCATTGAATGACGAATATTTCCAACAAAGAAAATTATATCCGAACGTGGATTTCTATTCTGGAATTATTTACAAAGCAATGGGCTTCCCAACAGAGATGTTTACAGTACTATTTGCTTTAGGTCGTCTTCCAGGTTGGATTGCACAATGGAAAGAGTCAAGAAACTTAGGACAACCAATTTCTCGTCCTCGTCAGGTTTATACTGGTGCTGTTGCAAGACCTTATCCAACAAAATAATATTTGAAAGAAATTCTTTCAGAAAAGCCATCAGAAATGATGGCTTTTTTTTCTGTTCTTTTTCGTCTATTTTTAAGACATGATCCAACTCTATTCAATCTTTATTTTCTTTCTATTGTTCGCTTCAATCACTCCTACTTTTGCTCAAGGAAATTTTTATTGGCAACAACAACAAGGTGCAAATGGTAATTTGCTTGGTGGTTCTCTAGCTTCTGGTGCCACTGACAATAGTGCCATTTACTATAACCCTGGATCATTAGCATTTACAGAAACTCCTAATGTTTCTTTTACGTCAGACCTTTTGAGTTATACTTTTTTTAATATTAAAAATGGTGCTGGTCAGGGGATTGACTTAAAAGGAAATCAATTTGAAACTAAACCTCAGATGATTTCAGGAACGGCGTTCAATTTAAAGAAAAGGCATTTTAAGGTTACTTATGCCATCATTAATTTATTGAATAATAAAAGCGAATATACAAGTTCTAACCAAGGACAAATACCAAATACTAATGATTATTACGAAGGCTATTTTAATTATAAAAGCCAATTAAGAAATGATAGAATTGCAATAGGAACAACGTACAGATTGAGCGAGTCCATTGGTATTGGTATCACCCACTTTATCGATATAAAAGGTTCAGAATTGACAAATATAACCAATGAAACTTGGGTACGAGACAACACTATAACAAACTATAGTAACGATTATAAAAATCTCAGATTTAATCAAGTTTCTTTATTATGGAAAATAGGAATTGCATGGCATTATAATGAAAAACTGAACATTGGTTTTAACTTTGAAACTCCCGATATCAATCTTCGCTTTTTATCTAAATCTAATTCAAGAAGAGTGATTGAAACTTTAGATACCACCGGAGAAGTATTAAAAGAAGTAAGTGATCAGGAGAAAGTCTATTCGAACTATAAATTACCAATTACAGCTGAACTGAATTTAGGATATACAACAAGGAAAACAGAATATTCAGCAAGGATTGGTTTTTTCAGTGGAGTAAAAAAATATGGAATCTTAGAATTAAAGCCTGAAAACTCCATCTTCACTTCAAATGATGATTCTTTTAGTCAATATTTTGTCGCTAATAAACCAATTACAAACATCGCTGTAGGTGTAAAACATAGAATAGTAGAAGATGTCAATATTTTAACAGGTTTTCGAACTGATTTCAATTTTTTGGATTTAGAAAATATTGATCCTATTAAAGATAATAGGTTGTCTTTTGACTATTGGGATTTGTATCATGTATCGGCTGGCTTTGAATGGTTTGGACCAAGGTTTAATATTATAGCGGGATTGGTTTGTGATATGGGTTTTTCTGAAAATGACACACAAATAACAAACCTTACAGCAAGACCTTATTCTGAGATATTTGATCGAAAAACAAATACAAGCACTACTTATCTTCAGTTTAATTTAATACTGGGCATCACCTATCATTTCAAAGATCGCACACAGTTATAATATGCTACAAATTATGAATTGAACTTTTATAACATTCTATTATATTTAACTTATATCAATTCAATTTAAATATTCAACATGAAAAAAACTTATACTCAAAGTTTACTTCTGAGTTTGTTTGTTGCATTAGCCTCTTCTTTTACAACAAATGCTCAAGAAACAAACAAGAGCAGACTTCCTGAATTCGAAAAACATCAAAAGCTCAACAAAAACTCCTATTTAAAAAATATCCCATTTAGGAATGTAGGCCCAACGGTGATGAGTGGTCGTGTAACTGACCTTGATGTAAACCCTCAAAATCCTAATGAGTTTTATGTGGCTTATGCTTCAAGTGGTTTATGGCATTCTATCACTTCAGGAGTAGACTTCTCTCCTATTTTTGATCATGAGGCTACTATGACAATTGGTGACGTGGTGGTAAATTGGAATTCGGATAAGAAAACAATTTGGGTAGGTACTGGAGAAAACAACTCGAGCCGTTCTAGTTATGCAGGTCTTGGAGTTTACAAATCGGAAGATAATGGTAAAACTTGGGAACATGCTGGTTTAGAAAACACACAGCACATTGGTAGAATTGTTTTACACCCTAAAAGTGAAAATACATTATGGGTAGCTTCCATCGGAAATTTATATTCTAAAGATGAAAACCGAGGTGTTTATAAATCAACAGATGGTGGAGTTACTTGGGATAAAACACTATTTATTTCAGATAGTACAGGCGTAATTGATTTAATTATTGATCCTAAAAATCCTGATATTTTGTATGCATCAGCTTGGGAAAGAACACGTAAAGCTTGGAACTTTAAAGCATCAGGTAAAGAATCTGGCATTTATAAATCCATTGATGGAGGAACTACTTGGAAAAGAATTACAAATGAAAAATCAGGTTTTCCTTCCTCTGAAGGTGTTGGAAGAATTGGCTTAGCAATTTCAAGTCAGAATTCTGACTTATTATATGCCTATTTGGATAATCAAGATCCAAAAGAAAAGCAGAAAGATAAGGAAAAACTACCGCTAACAAGAGAACAATTGAAAAGTATCTCTTCTGAAGATTTTCTTGCCCAAGCAGACGAAAATATAGACAGGTATTTAGACCATTATAATTTTCCTAAGGCATATACTTCTAAGTCCATAAAAAAAGACATTAAAAAAGGGAAATATAAACCAATTGCACTTGTGGACTACTTGGGTGACGCTGAAGATGATCTATTTAATACAGAGATAAAAGGTGCAGAGGTGTATCAATCTAAAGATGGAGGCAAGACTTGGAAAAAGACACACAGCAATCATTTAGATAGAGT
The DNA here is from genome assembly GCF_001583495.1 of Flammeovirga sp. SJP92. Classification (GTDB taxonomy): domain Bacteria; phylum Bacteroidota; class Bacteroidia; order Cytophagales; family Flammeovirgaceae; genus Flammeovirga. Next base: position 134,411 of record NZ_LQAQ01000091.1, read on the forward strand.
GGTATATACATTTGGTTACTATTTTGGAAATATCCGTGTGAGTCCTCAAGATGATCAAACGTTATACATTCTTGGTGTTCCAGTATTAAAATCAACGGATGGCGGTAAAACTTGGAAAGACAAGGGAGATCCTAACGTTCACGTTGATCATCATGCTTTATGGATTAATCCTAAAAATCAAGAACACATTGTTTTAGGAAATGACGGAGGCATCAATATCTCTTATGATGGAGGTGATACTTATTTCAAAGCGAACTCAATTCCTGTGGGACAATTCTACGCTGTAAACGTGGATATGGCAGAACCTTATAATATCTATGGCGGTCTTCAGGATAATGGCGTTTGGGTAGGTTCTTCTAAATCAAAAATTGATAGAGGATGGCAGAACTCAGGGAAATATCCTTTCCAAGAAATCATGGGTGGTGATGGTATGCAAATCGGTGTTGATACAAGAGATAATGAAACTGTTTACACAGGTTATCAATTCGGTAATTACTATAGAATTAACACGAAGAAAGGCGTTGAAAAATATATCACACCAAAACATGATTTAAGTGAGAAACCTCTACGCTGGAACTGGCAATCACCTCTTCAGGTATCAAGTCATAATGAAGATATTATCTATTTTGGATCAAATCGTTTTCATAGATCAATGAATAAAGGGGAAGAATTTGAAGCACTTTCAGATGATTTAACGAACAAGGGAATAAAAGGAAATGTACCTTATGGAACTCTAACTACAATTTCAGAGTCTCCTATTCAATTTGGTTTGATTTATACAGGTTCTGATGATGGTAAAATATTCGTTTCTGAAGATGTTGGAGCTAGTTGGAAAGATATTTCAAATGGTTTGCCTGAAGGTTTGTGGGTTAGTAGAGTCATTGCGTCAAAATATGATTTAAATACCGTTATTGTTTCTTTAAACGGTTACAGGAACGATGATTTTAATGCTTATCTCTATTCTTCAAATGACAGAGGAAAAACTTGGAAAAAGTTAGGCACAGATTTACCACTCGAACCTATTAACGTGGTAAAGGAAGATCCAAATAATGAAGATATACTTTATATAGGGACTGACAATGGACTTTATGCTTCATATGATAAAGGAACATCTTTTATGATTTTAGGGAACCTTCCAAATGTTGCAGTTCATGATTTGGTAGTTCACCCAAGAGAAAATGAAATTGTAGTAGGGACTCATGGTAGAGCAATCTATGTTGGAGACCTTTCCATTAGTCAAACTTTCAAAAAATCTGACTTTGAAACACCATTAAAAGTATTTTCGATTAATGAGGTTACAGAAAACTCAAAATGGGGAATGATTGAAGGTTATTTTGAATGGGGAGAACCTATAGAAAGTAAAGTTCAGATTCCTATTTACAACAAGTCCGAAGGGACTATTACGATCAATATCTTGTTGGGAGATAAGATTTTAAAAACGTTCTCAATTGATGTAGAAAAAGGTTTTAATTATATTGATTACAATCTTTCTATTGATACTAAAAATAAAAAAGTATTTGAGAAAGCGCTAAATATTGAATTAAAAGAGACGGACAATAAAATCAATTATCTTAAACCTGGTCAGTATACTGTAAGTGTTTCAATGGGTAATAACAAAGTAAAAGGTTCTTTGACCGTTAAGGAAAAAGAAGAACCTTATAAAAGAGTAAAAAAGAAAAAGATACCTTAATCAAATTCTTCCAAAAAGAAAAATGCTCCATTGTAGTCAAAGCTACAGTGGAGCATTTTTTAATTTCCCTTATAATCTATACCTCCAAATAAATGAAGATAAATAGACCTGGATAATCTGAATGTAAACGGTAGTAATACAATCATAGGTATTACTGCCATGATGATATAGGTGATTGTATCTTCAGGTTTAATTAATACTGCTGTAATTACAAGCATCACAAACATAAGAGCTACATTAATTCCATAGCTCACATACATTGCTCCTATATAGAAACCTGTCTCAGGTTCAAGGTTGGCATTACATTTTGTACATCTGTGATTAATTTGATTGAATTTGAGAGATAAAGCTGAATTTGTAAAAAGATTACCTTCTCTGCATTGAGGGCATTTCTTTTGTACGATAGCTTGAAGCTTACTTTTACTCATGTTTAGGATTTAAGTTAAGTCAAGTTTTTGTTGAACCTGCTCTTTTGAGATATCCTTAATGTTCCCCTCTTCGCATATCAAAGCTCGCTCTGGATTGAGCCTTAAAAATGAATGCTGATGAGTTGCCATTATGATACTGGTTCCACTTTCATTTATTTCTTTAAATAAGTCGAGAATAGCACGTGATACTTTCGGGTCTAAATTTCCCGTAGGTTCGTCTGCTATAATCAAGTCTGGGTCATTGACTAATGCCCTTGCAATGGCAACTCTCTGCTGTTCTCCACCAGACAGTTGATGAGGCATTTTTTCTTTAGTCAATTTAGGAAGGTTTACCTTTTCAAGAAGTTCATCTACCTTGTTATTCATTTTCTGTTGACTCTTCCAACCTGTAGCTTTCATCACAAAGAGAAGGTTTTCTTCTACAGATCTGTCCGTAAGAAGTTCAAAGTCTTGGAAAATGACACCAACGGATCTTCTCAAGAAAGGTATATCTTTCTTATTGAGATCATTTACTTGGAAGTCATTGACTCTAACAACACCCGCTGTGGGGTAAAGATCAGCATATAAAAGACGCAACAAAGTAGATTTACCACTACCTGTTGTTCCCAATAAATATATAAACTCACCTCTCGCGATATCGAAGTTGATATTTTTAAGAATGACAGCACCCTCAAAAGTGACTTTGACATCTCGAATTGTTACAATTTGATCCATTTTTAGATTTCTAGTTTTTGAATTTTACCAAAAGGTAGTTGTTCTATCACTGCTTTTAGAGCTTCTTCTTTTCCTTCAAGACCATACTTTTCAAGTTTAGTTAAAGGTCTATCTGCTCTAAAATAAGCTATCAAGACGAAATCTTCGTCTCTAAGTTGAATGTAGTTCGGAATTTTGGCTTTGCCTTTTACTTTAATAATATACATGTAATAATGATTCTCTTAGAACTTATATACGCCGTTTTCCACAAAAGGCATTGTACAACGTAGGGACATTGTATTCAGCAATGTCCCCATCTATATAGATTACCTCCTATGAGATAATTGTAACCTATTCAAGAAAGAAAAGTTTCCTATTCTTCCATTTTCTTAGCATCCTTGATAAATTGAGCCAAACCTTTATCAGTCAATGGGTGGTTCAATAATGCTTTGATTGCATTTAAAGGACAAGTTGCAACATCAGCACCTAACTTAGCACAATCCAAGATGTGCATAGGGTGTCTTACTGAAGCCGCTAAAACTTGAGTACCGAAACCATAGTTTTCAAAAATAGTTACGATGTCTTCTACCAATTGTAAACCGTCTGTAGAAACATCATCCAATCTACCAATAAATGGAGAAACGTAAGTTGCACCTGCTTTAGCTGCCAATAATGCTTGACCTGCTGAGAAAATTAAAGTACAGTTTGTATCAATACCTTTGCTTGAAAAATATTTAATAGCTTTCAAACCGTCTTCAATCATTGGAACCTTCACTACAATTTTAGGGTCAATTGCCGCTAAAACTTCTCCTTCCTTGATCATCTCTTCATAAGTTGTAGAAAGTACCTCAGCACTTACGTCACCGTCAACAATCTCACAGATTGCTTTGTAGTGAGCATTTACAGCTTCTGTTCCTTTCACACCAACTTTTGCCATTAGCGATGGGTTAGTTGTTACACCATCAAGAACGCCCATTGAGTACGCTTCTTTGATTTCTTCAAGGTTTGCGGTGTCTATAAAAAATTTCATAAGTATTTTTGTCTAAAAATTTATATGTAGCAAACATACATAAATCTCAATGTTTTTTGGTGAAACTAGGGGAGATTTTTGATAGTTTGAATGTTATATTAGTATTTATATAAGGAATAGTAGGAATAGAACAATTTGATTATAAACTGAAATCCAACCTCTTAACTTATTTATCTATTAAAATTGATCTTCTACCAATTTTTTACTTTTTTCAATACAATCCGGTACAGCAATACCATCTTTCCAGTTCACAGAATAATATAAATTTGGAATCGGTTCTTTTTCCATAGTTTCCCAAAGATTTAAAATATTCTGATCATACTGAGGAATCGCTTTTCTCCATTTATGCGTTTTTTGATAGACCGGCTGATCTGTAAATCCTAAGGTAGATTGGAGTTCATTCCCAACACTATTTTTGATATTACCTTCTTCGAGTTTCGCATTTTCAGGTGTATGTGCTCCCCCAACAAAAGATGTCACTAGTACTTCATCATTCGTTGTTCTATTGGGAAAGATACAAGATGACCAAATAGAGCCTGCTGTAAAGGTTTTCTCTACCGATGGATTCAAACCTCCAAATCCTACAGGTGTATTTTGAGAAGCTTCTTTAGAGAAGACAGAATGCACCACACACATAGGTGGGCAGAAAACTTGTTCTAATTTTTCTGCTGTTTTAGGAGAAAGGAATTGAACAATCTTAGAGGTTGCTTCTGGAGGTGTACAGATGATGACTTTATCAAATAAGAACTCATTATTGTATGTCTTTACAGAGAAAATATCATCGACTATAGTCAAGCTCTCAACTTCAGAATTATAACTAACGTCTACTTTATTTGCTAAAGCATTGGTCAGTGTCTGTATCCCATCTTTAAAGCTATATGCTGTTTTTCTTTTCACCGCTACCCCATTGGCTTTATTTTCTTTTCTTAGCTGAATCATTCCTTTTATGATAGAGCCATGATTCTTTTCAGCATTATAAATAGAAGGAAATGAAGCCTTGATCTTCAGTTGTTTAGGATCTCCTGCGTAAATACCTCTTACAAAAGGATCTACAGCGTAATCACACACCTCATTATTGAATCGTCTTTCAAAAAAATCATACAAAGACTCATTTTCAGATTTTGCATTATTTTTTCTGAAATATTCAGTGATGATTTTCAATTTTGTATTCCAACCAAAGAATTTATTACTGAAGAAATTCAAAGGACCTGATGGCAGCACATTATACTTTCCATTTCTTAAGATAAAACGATCCTTATTGACGTCAGCGGCTTCTTGTAATTGATCTTCAAGACCTAATTCTTTTATCAAAGAGAGATGATCATCGCTAAAGAGCAAGGAGTTGGGTCCATTTTCTAAGAGGCGTCCATCTATTTTTTCAGTCTGAATACAACCTCCCGTCCTGTCACTTGCTTCTAAAACAACGCAGGTATGGCCTTTTTTCTGTAAATAATAGGCAGCGGTAAGCCCTGATATTCCTCCTCCTATAACACCGATTCTCATATTTTAGGGAAAAATTCTTTTAGTAATCTAATAAGTTTGTTTCAGCTAAAGTTTGTTTGGGATAAAAATTAGAAGAAACATAAGCTGCTACTCAATTATTATTGTAACAGCCAAATACAAATCTAATAAATCCAATATGAATTCTATCGGTTGAAATACAAAAACTTCTTAACAAAAAAATGTCCACCACTAAATAAATAGCGGTGGACATTTCCTATAAATTCCGTTCTACTGACTAAGCTTTAACGTCTAATAAGCCGTTAGTTTTCTTAACACCTTCAGCTGAAGTATGTAGTTTTGCTTTTTCGTCTTCAGAAAGCTCGATTTCAACGATTTTCTCGATACCGTTTTTACCCAATACTACAGGTACACCGATACAAAGATCATTTAAACCATACTCACCTTCTAATAATGCTGAACAAGGGAACATTTTCTTAGAGTCTAAAGCGATTGCTTTAACTAATTCAGAAACTGCTGCACCTGGAGCATACCAAGCTGAAGTACCTAATAATTTAGTAAGTGTAGCACCACCTACTTTAGTAGCTTCAACGATTGATGATTTTTGCTCCTCAGTTAAGAATTCAGATACAGGAACTGAATTACGAGTAGCTTTCTCGATTAGTGGAACCATTCCTACGTCAGAGTGACCACCGATTACCATACCAGAAACGTCAGATTGAGGGCAACCTAAAGCTTCAGCTAAACGATATTTGAAACGAGCACTATCCAATGCACCACCCATACCGATGATACGGTTTTTAGGAAGACCAGTAGCTTTAGCAGCTAAGTAAGTCATTGTATCCATTGGATTAGATACTACGATGATAATTACGTCTGGAGAATTTGCAATTAAATTCTTCGCTACAGTTTCTACAATGTTAGCGTTTGTAGTGATTAACTCTTCACGAGTCATACCTGGCTTTCTTGGAATACCAGAAGTGATTACCGCTACATCAGAACCTGCAGTTGCAGCATAATCATTCGTTACACCAGTGATTGTAGAATCAAACCCATTTAAAGATGCAGTTTGCATTAAGTCCATTGCTTTACCTTCTGCAAATCCTTCTTTGATATCAACTACTACGATTTCGTCTGCAAAATCTTTGATAGCGATATACTCAGCACAGCTTGCACCTACTGCACCAGCTCCAACTACAGTTACTTTCATTTTATGCGAGATTTAAAAAATTAATTATAAGTTTATTTGTAAATGTTTTACTCTCGCAATTTGCGATATTTTTGTAACTTTTTTGAGTGATTATAGAAATTCATAAACATGACTTTTATCACTTTCTAAATTTCGAGATAATTGCATAATAGAAAATATCTTAACAGATTGCATAAAAAAAATCCATCTTTAATATGAATATTGAAAAACTATATACTATATATCTAGAACACAGTATAATAACAACGGACTCTAGAAATGTACCAGAAGGGTCACTTTTTTTTGCATTGAAGGGCGGTAATTTTGATGGCAATAAATATGCAAAATCTGCACTTGAAAAAGGAGCCGCGTTTTCTATTGTTGATGATAAAGAAGTGGCTATTTCTGACCAATATATTGTAGTTGATGATGTTTTAACCACTTTACAGGAGCTGGCAAAATATCACAGACAGCAGTTCGATATTCCGGTTATAGCCGTTACAGGTTCGAATGGAAAAACAACTACAAAAGAGATTTTGCTTAAGATATGTTCTACTACTTTTAAGACGCATGCCACAAAAGGCAATTTCAATAATCATATTGGTGTACCTCTTACCCTACTTTCAATGCCTTTGGATACAGAAGTGGCATTAATTGAAATGGGAGATAATCATGTGGGTGAAGTCGCTGAATTATGTACTATTGCTTTGCCAAATCAAGGTTTTGTTACCAATATTGGAAAAGATCATATTGAAGGGTTTGGAAGTTTTGAGCAGAATGTTAGAGCCAAGAGTGAGGTATTTGATTATTTGATAAAAAATGATGGACTGATCTATATCAATTCTAAAGATTCTATTTTATATAATATGTCAAAGCGTATGAAATCTCCTGTATACTATGGGCAGGAATATGACTATGCTAATCTTGAGTTTATAGAAGTAAACCCATTTATTGTTTATCAAGACAGACAAGAAAATAGAATTGAAACACAGCTTTTTGGTGCTTATAACTTTGAAAATATACTTACAGCTTTTTGTGTCGGTAAAAAATTGGGCGTTACGGTTGAAAATATGAACAAAGCCATTTCATCTTATAAGCCTACCAACAACAGATCTGAAATTCTAAAAACAGAGAAAAATACCTTAATATTAGATGCATATAATGCTAACCCATCATCGGTTGAAGTTGCTTTAGAAAATTTAGATAAGATCGAAAGTTCAATTCCTAAAGCATTCGTTTTGGGTGACATGTTTGAATTAGGTGAAATCAGTAAAGAGGAGCACCAAAATATCGTTAACCAAGCATTAAAACTGAATTTTGATATTAATATTTTTATTGGTGAGCGTTTCTTCGAACATCAAAATGATCATGCAAAATTCTTTAAAACAAAAGAGGAAGCTTTAGAAGTAATCAAAAACGAAAACATCAATAACCACCTAATTCTTATTAAAGGTTCAAGAAGTATGGGTCTTGAGGTTATTAAAGAGATCTTATAAACACCAAGATGAAGAAAATCCCTTTTGTCTCATTAGAGCATCAAAATGCAATTATCAAAAAAGAGGTTGAAGCTGATATTTTAAATACCATAGCTTCTAATCATTTTATTTTAGGTAATAAGCTTGAGCAATTTGAGAAGGAATATGCCACTTTTTCCAACACCGCATTTTGTGTAGGTGTTGGAAATGGCCTGGATGCTTTAAAACTTTCTCTAATTGCTTTGGGAATAAAGGAAGGAGACGAAGTGATTGCCCCCGCTCATACTTTTATTGCAACAATTTTGGCGATAATGGAAGTGGGTGCAAAACCCATTTTGGTAGATGTTAACCCAGATACATATAACATTGATTGTCTTCAGATTGAAAACTTTATAAGTGCTAAGACAAAAGCAATTATTGTGGTTCATCTTTATGGTAATCCTTGTGATATGGACCTTATTGAATCAATTGCTCGCAAGAACAATATTCTTTTGATTGAAGATAATGCACAGGCACATGGAGCCACTTATAAAGGGAGAAAAACAGGAAGTTTCGGAATTTTAAACGCTACAAGCTTCTACCCTGCTAAAAACTTAGGCTGTTTTGGGGATGGAGGAGCAATAACCACAAATTCCAATACACTTTATGAAGAGCTTCAAAAGTTAAGAAATTACGGAAGTGCTAAAAAATATTTTTCGGATGTAAGTGGTTGCAACTCTAGACTAGATGAAATTCAAGCTGGAATATTAAGCATAAAATTACAGCATATTGAAAAATGGAATGATGAACGAAGAAAAATGGCTTCATATTACCTTTCTTTACTTGATCCTAGAATAAAAAAACAACGTATTTCAAGCTTTAACAGTCCAGTTTATCACCTTTTTACAATTGAATGTAAAGAAAGAGATAAGCTTCAAACTTTTTTAAGTTCAAAAGGAATTGATACACAAATCCACTACCCTATACCTCCACATTTACAAAAAGCATGTCTAAGTTTGGGATATAAAGAAGGAGATTTTCCAGTCACAGAAATGTTATCAAATAGTTTACTTAGTATTCCTCTATTTATTGGTCTTCAGTATAATGAAATTGAATACATAGCTAACCAAATCAATGTTTTTTATAAAAAAAATGACCTATTCATTTAAGAACAGGTCATTTTTCACTGAAAAATATAAAATCAATCTTCAGTAACTTCTTCCTTCTTTTGTTTTCCCTTGCAATTCTCTTTTTTACAGCTTCCGTAGAAATTCAATGAATGACTTTCAATCTCAAAGTCATAAATTTCCTCAACCATTTGCTGAATCTTCTGAATACGTGGATCACAAAACTCAAGAATTTTATTACATTCCTTACAGATTAAGTGATCATGTTGTTTAAAACCATGTGCCTTTTCATAAAGTGCCAGATTCTTACCAAACTGATGTTTTGTAATTAAATTGCAATCTAATAGAAGGTCTAATGTATTATAAACTGTTGCTCTACTTACTCTGTAGTTTTTATTTTTCATATTGATATACAGAGATTCCACATCGAAATGCCCTCCTCTTCCGTATATTTCTTCCATTATTGCAAAGCGTTCTGGAGTTTTTCTTAATTTTTTTTCCTCCAAATATTTTATAAATAATTCTTTTATCTCTTCCATAGATTAGTAATTTGAATTTGCTTCAACAGCTTCTTTTAATTCATATATAAGTCCTGTTTCTTCATCATTCAAATGAAGAACTCCTTTAAAAGTAGCTTCTTCATCCTCTATTTCACGCTCATTTTTAAGGAAAATAGCAATCACTGATTCAGGACCAGCCCCACCACAAAAGAAACAACTCGAAAAAGGATAATAGGAAACAATGATAGAGCCATCCGTGGTTTCTACAGGCAACACGAAACCTCTGATAGTTACTTCAGTACCATTCAATTTCTTTACATCTCTAGGGAAAATTGGAAGTGGCACATCCATCTCAAACTCATCACTGTATTTATATTCCCAATCAACATTCAACAACTTCTTCCACAATTCATAATTTGGATTAGGTCCAGCAAACCCTGCAATTATGAAAACTGAAAGAATTAAAGGTAAAATGAATATTCTACTCTTTAACTTCTTTATTTTGTTTGACTGGTTTTTGTTCTTGATCACCCGCATTTCTATTTCCTCCTTTATTAAAGTTCTTTCTTGGCTTCCAATGCTCTTTATTTTGGTTATGAGGTCTGCGATCTTGTTTTTGATTGCCTCCCTTATTTTTATTTTCAAGCATTTTCTGCTGACGAGTCACTTGTTCTTCTTTACGCTCACCTGCTTCCAACTCACTTAAATCAAACTCCTCTGTGCCTTCCGATGCTACTTCTAATGCTTTTTGCACTTTCATTTGATCCTTTCGATCTTGAAGCATTTGTTTTGCATTTGGACGAATTTGATTTGTGATGACATTTGATCTTACTTTGACAATATCAACTGCCTGCATAAGTGCCGCTCTAAATGATTGCTCATCAGCAATACCTTTTCCAGCAATATTATACGCAGTTCCATGATCTGGAGATGTCCTAACAATACTTAATCCAGCTGTATAGTTCACACCATTTTCAAATGCATGTAATTTAAATGGAATTAATCCTTGATCATGATACATACAAAGAACACCATCATAATTTTTGAAAGACATTGTACCAAAAAATCCATCAGAAGGGAAAGGACCAAAAACTAGGTTACCTCTTTTCTTAAATTCCTTAATTACTGGTGTAATGACATTGATTTCTTCATCACCCAATAATCCACCTTCTCCAGCATGAGGATTAAGCCCCATCACTGCAATCTTTGGCTTAGTAATACCAAAGTCTTTCTTCAGAGATTCTAAAAAGACATTAATTTTAGAAGATAATCGTTCTTTTGTGATACTAGACGCTACTTCTTTCAAAGGAATGTGACCAGTAACAACACCTACACGTAAATCTCCTTCACAAAGCGTCATTAAAGTATCTCCGTTGGTTGCAAAGTTCTCTTGATAATATTCTGTGTGACCTGCATAATTAAAGTCTTCACTTTGAATATTCTCCTTATTAATTGGAGCTGTCACAACAGCATCAATCACCTCAGCTTTTAAATCTTCTGAAGCCTTATTGATGGATAAATAAGCACACTTCCCTGCCGATTCACTAACCTTACCAGGCTCAAGTTCCTGCACATCAGACCAACAATTCACTACATTGATTTTTTGATCATGTAGATAACTATTGTTATTGAACTGGTGATAAGTAAAATCTTCTATCCCTAAAATTCTTTTGTACTTTGTCAAAATTCTACCTGAACCGTATACAACAGGAGTACAAATATTTGTGATACGTTTGTCTTGCAAAACCTTTACGATAACCTCCGGTCCTACTCCATTGTAGTCACCGATAGTGATACCAATACGAGGTTTGTCAGATCTTCTATTATTTTTTTGATTTTTATTCTCTCTCATAACTTAGATAGACTTTATTTTAAGTCTTCATTTCCACAACTAAATGTCCATAATAATAGTCTTCTTTCAAAAGTAATACTTTTCAAGCTTTTTTATTGTATTATTCAAGTAAATTAATGATAAAAAGTCTCTTCCTTATATCTTGATAATTGATTCAAACACTCTTTTTTAGTGATATAAAGAATGGTATATTCTTAATATTTGTGAAATTTAATTTAAAAGCTACATTAGTTTACTTACTTTACAACTTTTACAATCAATTGAAGTTCTTCTATATAAGTTGATCAACATCTGTTCTGACTATAGAAGTACTGACAACTTTTTTTAATAAAAATCTAACAAAGATATTATTTAATAATTTCCAAAATTAATGATCAATCAGAAACGCTTAGGACAGGCATTACTCTTCATCGTGTCTATCGGAATATTTAATTATTTCTATCAAAACAACACTTCAGATGAACAATCAAAAGTGCTACAAACAAAAGATATTTTACACGAGAGATATCTAAAGAAAAAAGCTCAAAAGAATGCTAAAGATTATGTAAAAGCTGATAAACCAGATCAGTTTATTCAGTTAATGAATTCTTTAAAAGTAAGAAAAGATGACAATGAGCATCAGTATACAAAAGGATACAAGCTTAAAGAGACTTTAAAAGCCAAGGCTTATTTTAAAAGTAATAATCGTGTGAGTCAAACGATTACAGATGAGCAATGGGTAGAAAGAGGTCCAAACAATGTTCCTGGCAGAACTAGAACATTAGTTGTTGATAAAAATGACCCCACCAACAATACATGGATTGCAGGTTCTGTAGCTGGAGGTATTTGGAAAACCACCAATAAGGGATCATCATGGACCCCTTTGACAGACGACCTTCCAACTCTTTCAATTTCACATATTAGCCAATCAGAAAGCAATCCAAATATTTGGTATGCTTGTACTGGTGAAGGTTATGGAAACATTGATGGAGTGAAAGGTGATGGTATTTTCAAATCTACTGATGGCGGTAACTCTTGGTTTAGTTTAGAGAACACTTTGAACAATGATGATTTTCAAATTGTGAACCGTTTAATCATTGACCCTAACAATGCGGACAACTTAACCGTTTGTACTTCTGCTAATCCAGGTCGTAATTATCGTTCTTCTATTTTTATCAGTAGAAATGGTGGTGAAACATGGGATAAAATGTATGAAGAAGAATATGGAGGTTATTATACAGCGATCTTACAGGTAGTTGCAAGTCCAGACGATTTCAACGTCCAATATGCTACTATTAAGAATAAAGGAATTCTTAAATCTGAAGATATGGGGGTTACATGGAAAGCCCTTGAGGGATATAATCCTACAGGTAGAATAGAATTAGCAATTTCAGAAGTGAATCCTAACTATATTTTCGCTTCTATTTCCGGGGCTGGTGAAGGTAGTTCTGACGGTAACTTATACCTCTCAAAAGATGCCGGAGATACTTGGGACTTATTAAAATCAGAAGAAGAAATTCGTTTTTTAGGCGGGCAAGGCTGGTACGATAACGCTGTTATGGCCCACCCTTTTGACGAGAATTCTTTTTATGTAGCGGGTGTTGATATTTGGAGAATAAATCTTATCAATGATCAAGATTCTATACAAGCTCAACGCGTTTCAAATGCATATGGAGAAAATGATGAGCTATTGAATCCGTCGCTTTTCATGACGGGTAGTACATTTCTAGAAGGATTCCACCCCGATCATCACTCTTTAGTTCCAGTAAAAACTTCTGTTGATGAATTTTACATTATCAACACAAGTGACGGTGGTGTTTTTTATTCCAATACTGATACTAATCCTGGTGAAAAACATGGCGATTGGACATTTGCTGGATTTGGTTATAACACTACTCAGTTATATAGTGTCGATAAAAAAACAGGAGCAAACCAATATGTTGGAGGATCACAAGATAATGGCACATGGATTTCATTTAGTGATCCAAGAAAGACCTCCAATTATAAAATGTTTTTAGGTGGTGATGGTTTTGATGCGGTATGGCACAGCGAAGATCATAATAAGATGTTGGCTACTGTTTATAACAATCTCATTTACCGAAGTGATGACGGAGGCCGTACATTGTCACGAAGTTATAATGGTATAACTGATTTAAATGAAAAAGCCCCTTTCATCACGAAATTGGCTAACTCTAAACAAAACCCTGAAACTGTATTTACTGTTGGTGCTACAGGTGTTTGGAGATCTCAAAATTTTGGAGAAAGTTGGGAATTAAGACGTATTAGTGAAGAGAACTGGAAGATGTCTTCTTTTGTTGACATTAAAATTTCTGAGGCAAACACTGATGTAATATGGGCTGGTAATCAATTCACAGGTTATTCAATCCAACTATCTAAGGATAATGGACAAACTTTTGACCCTGTTGCAGGTAATACAGGTGACTTGAACATGACAGGTTACATATCTGGTATTACTGCTGACCCAATTTATGAAGAAAATGCTTATATCTTATTTTCTTATGCTAACTATCCAAAGATTATTAAAACTACAGACTTTGGAGAAAATTGGGTGGATATAAGTGGATTCGAAATAAATGGCACTTCTTCTAACGGATTTCCTAATGTGGGTGTGTATGACTTATTGGTATTCCCTTTCAATGATGATTTTCTATGGGCCGGGACGGAAATCGGTATTTTTGAATCACTTGATGGAGGTGATTCTTGGCATCCTCTTGATGGCAGTTTACCAAATGTATGTGTTTGGGATATGAAATACAGCGACAACCAAGTGTATATTGGCACTCACGGTAGAGGTATTTGGTCTGTTGACATACCTGAGAACCCACAACCTAAGGTAATTAGTTACAATTCCACTTTAGCTGGTGTTGAAATCAACGTGAATATTGATACAGAAGCAGACTCTATTATTGTATTCAACAAATCCAAGGAACGCATTAAAGGTTTCAATACTTCCTTTGAAGCCGGTAATCACATTTTATTTGTAGAGAATACGAATCTATCAGAGAAAGAGGTTCAATTTATTAGTTATAAAAACAACCTACCTTATAAAAGCAGGTTTACTACATTAGAAGTGATTGAATTCAATACTGCTTCAAATGAATACTTCAATGATTTCACTAATTTCAATACTTCTGCAGATTTTGTCTCAGATGGAATTCTTTTCAATTCATCCGTAACGGGTTTTTCTTTTGCAGGATTACATAGTAGACACCCTTACGAAGTGAACACTGAAAGCTACTCATACTTGAAAACTCCTATTATTGTGAAAGAAGATAATTCTAATTTCTTCTATAAAGATGTAACACTTGTTTCTGAAGATGATGACTTCGTAACAATAGAGGCTAAAAAAGGCAACGATGAATGGGTTAATATTTCAGGTTCTTATGATGCTAGTTTTAATGAAAACTGGAAACATTATGCAGATCTTGGATCTAATGGTGCTGAGAGTTTAGAAGTTAGGCATCAAATCGATCTGCAAGACTTCTTTAATGCAGGAGATACAATTGCAATTCGTTTTAAATTAACATCAGGTGAGACTTCTCCTAACTGGGGTTGGGCGGTTACTTATCTTAACATTCAGAGTAAAATTGAAGAACCTGTTGTAACAAGTAGTGTAAATCAGGCCTTATTCAACTCTATGAAAGTCTACCCGACTGTTATTAGTAACAACGAGACAAATATTGAGTTCAATTCTACTATTAGTGAAAACCTCAGTTATCAATTGATTGATATCAATGGCAGAGTACTACAATCTTCTACTTTTAAAGTTACATCAGGTAATAATAAAGTTCCTATACAATTGAATAAAGCAAAAGAAGGAATATATATTCTTGTAGTTTCAGATGGAAAAATGAAACAATCTTTCAAATTGGCCATACAATAGTTCTTAAAAGATGGTCATATCTCTGTATTGAATTTGTTTTGTATATTTTAATATCCGTTTTTTGCGGAAAACATATAAGTGCTAGTTATTATAACTAGCACTTTCTTCTTTCAATACATAAATCATACTTATGTCTAAAGTCAAACCTAAAAAACATTTAGGACAACATTTTCTGAATGACCTGCAGATTGCGGATGACATTGTAAATGCAATGACCGCTTTCGGAGGCTACAAAGAAATATATGAAATCGGACCTGGTACAGGTGTTTTAACTACTCGCTTAATGAAAAAAGAGGAGTATAAAACAACCGTCATTGAAATTGATACTGAATCTGTAGTTTACCTTGCTAATGAAGTTGGTTTACCTAAAGATCAGATTATAGAGGGTGATTTCTTAAAACTTGACTTTGGCAATATCGCTCCTCACCCTGTAGGATTAATTGGTAACTTTCCTTATAATATCTCCACACAGATTTATTTTAAGATCTTAGAAAACAAAGATCAAATCACAGAATGTGTAGGTATGATTCAAAAAGAAGTTGCAGAAAGAATTGCTACAAAAAAAGGAGGACGTACTGCTGGTATCCTTACTATTTTAGTACAGGCCTTTTATGATGTAGAATACTTGTTTACTGTCCCTCCTGGCGTTTTCATTCCACCTCCAAAGGTTGATTCAGCTGTAATTCGTTTAAAGAGGAATGATAGAAAATCTCTTCCTTGTAAAGAAGAAACTTTCTTTAAGGTAGTAAAACAAGCATTCAGTACTCGACGTAAAACACTTCGTAATGCCATGAAACCTTATGGTCTTCCTGCCGAGTTATTAGAAGATCCAATCTTCAAGAAACGAGCTGAAGAGCTCTCTGTAGAAGACTTTATAGATCTTACTGTTCGCATAGAAGAATCAAGAAAATAAATTCGAAGCCATTAATCTTTTGAGGTTAATGGCTTTTTTATTGACCTTTTCAACAAATTCACTAAATTGTATTACTAATTATAAACAAAACTATTTCTAGAAGATCTTACATGATTCATAAAACTATACAATGACAGATACTCAAAAAATATATGAACTATGGCTTAATGATATCAATGGCATTGGAGGAGCAACCTGTAAACAACTGATTAGTTACCTTGAAAGTGCTGAAAATGTCTACAACAGTTCTCACAAAGAATTAATTAAAATTCCAAACATTGGCGAATTTCTCACAAAGTCTATTCTTAACTCAAAAAGTAAGCTTGATAAAGCTGAAAAAGAACTGGAACTGGCCAGAGCAAACAATACACGTATCCTTACTTACATGGATAGAGAGTTCCCTAAACGCTTAAAACTTCAGAAAGATGCACCCTATCTTATTTATGTAAAAGGAAAAGCTTTAGCATTAAATGCCAGTAAAAACATAGCCATAGTTGGTTCAAGAGCAGCTACAAATTACGGGCATTATGTCACTAAAAGAATTGTTGAAAAACTTTCTGATCTTCCTGGGATGAATATCATAAGTGGTCTTGCTTATGGTATAGACATACATGCACACAGAGCCGCCCTAGAATACAAAATTGGAACTATAGGTGTAATGGCAAATGGTCTAAAAACTGTATACCCCAAATTACATCAGAAAACTGCAAACGAGATGCTGGCCGACAATAAAAGTGGATTGATTTCCGAAAACAGCATGACTTCCCTGCCCGATGCTCCAAAATTTCCTGCAAGGAATAGAATAATCGCAGCCTTGGCTGATGCAGTAATTGTAGTACAAGCTAAAAAGCGTGGAGGTGCATTGATCACTGCTGATATTGCCAACAGCTATCATAAAGATGTTTTTGCCGTTCCAGGCTTGATCACTGATCCTCTTTCTGAGGGTTGCAATAACTTAATCAAATATAAAAAAGCACACCTGTTCTCTTCTGTCGATGATATCTTAACAGAATTGAATTGGAGTAAAAACTCAAAAAACAACAACCAAATGTCACTATTTCAAAAAAACAATTTAACACCACTGGAGCAGAAAATTACTCAGATAATTTTTGAACATCCCTTACAAATTGAGGAGATTGCAATACAAACACAAATCCCTTTACCAAAGTTAGCAAGCTTACTGTTACAATTGGAGCTAAAAGGAGTTGTGAAGTTAAAAGCAGGAAATATTTACACACTTAATTGATTTACATTTGAATATTTTAATAGCCCCCAATGCCTTTAAAAATAGTATTAATGCATTAGAAACAGGTTTAGTGATCAAGGAAGCTTGGTCAAAGGTTCGTCCTACTGATCATATCGTCATCAAACCTATGGCAGATGGTGGTGATGGTTTTGCTCAAATTGTAGGTGAAGAAAAAAAAGGTCAGAAAGTTACGGTTTCAACAAAAAATGCATTAGGTCAGCCTCATGAAGGGTTTTACTATAAAGTAAACAATGAAACAGCTATCGTTGATTTGGCTTCAAATTGCGGAATGCAAACTATAAAAGATGGAACATTAAATGCATTGGAAGCTAATACTGAAGGTTTAGGGATTGTCATCCAAAAAGCCATCCAAAAAGGATGTTCAGAGATCATTGTTGGTCTTGGTGGAAGTGCTTCAACTGATTTTGGTTTAGGAGCTATTCATGCATTGGGGGCTAAGTTCAAAGATCAAAATAATGATGTAATTGTTCCTAATGGAGGAAACCTTCATCGAATTAAAAGCATTGATCTTTCTGAACTAGAAGACACTATTCAGAATATTCATTTCTATATTGCTATTGACGTTGAGAATAAGCTACTTGGTAAAAAAGGTGCCGCTCCGGTTTTTGCTCCACAAAAAGGTGCTTCTCCAGAGGAAGTCAAACAATTGGATACTAACCTTGAAAAAATTGCTTTTTTGACTCAGAAAATCACCCAAAAGGATGTTGTATCAATGCATGGAGGTGGCGCTGCGGGAGGAACTTCAGCAGGTTTTTGGGCTTATTTGAATGCAGAACCTATGCATGGAAGTCAATTTATGATGAAAGTGATGGGACTTCAACAAGAAATTGAAAAAGCGGATCTTGTAATTACTTCTGAAGGTTGCTTAGATCAACAAACCTTAGCAGGAAAAATTCCTTCAGTGATTGCTGAATATGGTAATCAATTTTTCGTCCCTACAATCTGCTTAGTTGGCAGCAACACTTTACAATACAACGATGAACACCCTTTCTATTCTATTTTTTCAATTAACCAAAAATTCGATGCAATTGAAAAAGCTATTCAAGAAACAAAGAATAATTTGGAACATACCACTTTTCAGATTGCTAAAATATTCCATTTAGGTAAAAATAAGGCAGATCAAGAATTTTAAGATTAACAGATTTTCACACTTATAATAGCGTTAATCATTAAAATTTTATCAAATTGCACTTTAATATGATAGAAAACTGTTTAAAGCACGTAATCTTATCACTAAATTAAGGTTTTAGTCCTATAGACCCCCGTAAATTCAAAACCTTTTACCCTTTTTAAAGTTTTGAATTTCTATCTATTAGTTACGCCAATTAATATTTTAGGCTCAGCAATTAATAATTATTTTAAACTTTCATTTTTTAGCAACTTCCATTCTTATGACTAGAATTACCAAATTATTTATCTCGTTCGTTGTACTAGTGTCAAGTACGGGATTAGTTTTTGGTCAGAAGGAGTTCTACAATAACAACAAGTTCAAACAACTTGATGAAGAACTTCCCACACCGAACGTTTATAGAACAGGTTCTGGTGCTCCAGGGCACGAATATTGGCAACAAAAGGCAGATTATGTAATTGAAGCATCAATTGATGAGAAATTACACCGATTAACTGGTGCTGAAACAGTAACCTACTACAACAACTCTCCTGATGTTCTAACTTACCTTTGGATTCAGTTAGATCAAAACATGAGAGCCACTGATTCTGATACTTACAAAATCAGACAAAACAAAGTGGGAAAAAGTGTCAACATCAACCAATTGGCTGGCATTGACGGTTTCCCTGAATATGATGGAGGTCACAAAATCCAAAAAGTAACGGATGCTTCTGGTAATCCTATCAAATATACCATCAACAAAACAATGATGCGTTTGGATTTACCGCAGGCTTTGAACCCAGGTGAAAAAGTTACATTCAACATTGATTGGTATTATAACATCAACGACCGTCTATTAATGGGTGGCCGTGGTGGTTATGAAACTTTTGCTGAAGATGGTAATACAATCTATACCATTACACAATGGTTCCCAAGAATGGCCGTTTATGATGATTTCAACGGATGGCAACACAAGCAATTCTTAGGTAACGGAGAATTTGCTTTAACATTTGGTGACTATGATGTAAAAATCACTGTTCCTTCTGATCATATCGTAGCCTCTACAGGTGAATTACAAAACCCTGATGAAATTTTAACTGAGGAGCAAAAGAAACGTTTTGAGGAATCAAAAACAGCTGATAAGCCAGTTGTAATTGTTTCTCAAAAAGAAGCAGAGAAAAAAGAGAAAACAGTTGAAAGTGGTACAAAAACATGGCACTACAAGGCGAAAAATGTAAGAGACTTCGCTTTTGGTTCATCTCGTAAGTTTATCTGGGATGCAATGGGTGTTGACATTAATGGTAAAACAGTAATGGCAATGTCTTATTACCCGAAAGAAGCTAATCCATTATACGGACAGTATTCTACAGAAGCAGTAGCACATACTTTAGAAGTTTATTCTAAATACACTATTGATTACCCTTACCCAGTAGCTATCTCTGTTGAGGCATCAAACGGTATGGAATATCCAATGATCTGTTTCAACTACGGTCGTCCTGAAAAAGATGGTACTTACTCTCCTCGTATCAAGTACGGAATGATCTCTGTAATCATTCATGAAGTAGGTCACAACTTCTTCCCTATGATCATCAATTCTGATGAGCGTCAGTGGACTTGGATGGATGAAGGTTTAAATACTTTCTGTCAATATTTAGCAGAGCAAGAATGGGAAGAAAATTATCCTTCACGTAGAGGACCTGCTGAAAACATTGTGAATTACATGAAAGGTGAGAAAAACAATATCACCCCTATTATGACTAACTCAGAGTCTATCAAGCAGTTTGGTAATAACGCTTATGGAAAACCCGCTACAGCTTTGAATATTTTAAGAGAGACTATCATGGGGCGTGAGCTATTTGATTATGCTTTTAAAGAATATGCTCAAAGATGGGCTTTCAAACATCCAAAGCCAGCAGATTTCTATAGAACAATGGAAGATGCATCAGGTGTTGATTTAGATTGGTTCTGGAGAGGTTGGTTCTATACTACTGAAGCCGTTGACATTTCTATTGAAGACGTTACTTTTGTGGAGTTAGATACTCAAGATCCTAAAGTTGAAGAAGCAAAACGTAAAGCAAAACGTGATGCTCAACCAAAAGATATCACTACAATTCATAATGAAGAAATCAACTTATCACGTAGAGTGGATAGAAAACCTGAATTAAAAGATTTCTATAACAGCTACGATGAGTTGGATGCGAATTATGAAGATTATGAGAAGTATAAGAAGTACCAAAGCTCATTAAACAAAAATGATAAGGCCTGGATCGCTTCTAACAAACATCTTTATGAAGTAAAATTCAAAAATGTTGGTGGTTTAGTAATGCCAATTATCATTGAACTTCAATATGAAGATGGTACTTCTGAAAAGAAATACATTCCTGCTGAAATCTGGAAAAAAGATGATATCGTAGTTTCTAAAGTATTTGTATGTGACAAGCCAGTGGTTCAATTTGTGTTAGACCCTAACAAAGAAACAGCTGACATCGACACGGAAAACAACTACTTCCCTCGTCAAAACCAAATGAGTAGATTCCAGCTTTACAAATCAGGTGCTAATCAACCTAGAACATATGATTCTGGAAGATTAAATCCTATGCAGAAAGCAAAGAAAAAGAAATAATTATTGATCAATAATTAGAAGAACGACCATCGAAAGGTGGTCGTTTTTTAGTTTAAATATGAAAACACTCTATACAACCCTAATTCTTACTCTTTTGGCTTCAAGTGCCGTTTTTGCACAAAAAGAGTTTTATAATAACAATAAGTTTAAGCAACTAGACGAAGAACTTCCTACTCCCAATGTTTATAGAACGGGTTCTGGAGCTCCAGGCCATCAGTATTGGCAACAACAAGCAGATTATGTGATTGAAGCTAGTCTTGATGAATCTAAGCATAGACTTACAGGTAAAGAAACGATCACCTATACCAATAATTCTCCTGATATCATCAAGTATTTATGGGTACAGTTGGATCAAAATATGAGAGCTAAAAACTCAAATACCTATAAAATCCAACAGAGTAAAATTGAAGACAAAGCCTCTCTTAAGAAATTACAAAGAATTGAAGGTTACCCTGAGTACGATGGCGGGCATAAAATTGCATCTGTTACTGATACAAATGGAAAGACGATTCCTTTTGTCATTAATCAAACCATGATGCGAGTGGATATTGCTCAACCTATGCAACCCGGTGATCAGTTCACTTTCAATGTAGAATGGAGTTACAATATCAATAACCGTAAATTAATGGGTGGCCGTGGTGGCTATGAACAATTCCCTGATGGTAATACTTTATACACTATCACGCAATGGTATCCAAGAATGGCTGTCTATGACGATGTGAACGGGTGGCAAAACAAACAATTTTTAGGTAACGGAGAATTCGCTTTAACATTTGGTGATTTTGATGTGAAATTTACTGTCCCTGCTGACCATATTGTTGCCTCTACGGGTGTTTTACAAGATTCTTCTGTTTTGACAGAAGAGCAAATCCAAAGAATAGAAAAAGCAAAGACTGCGGAGAAACCTGAGATGATTGTCACTTTAAAAGAAGTGCAAAAGAAAGAGAAGAAAAAGGTGAAAGGAACAAAAACTTGGCATTATACAGCTGAGAATGTAAGAGACTTTGCCATGGGATCTTCTCGTAAATTACTTTGGGATGCAATGGGTGTTGAAGTCGGTGGCAAAACAGTAATGGCCATGTCTTACTATCCGAAAGAAGCATATGATCTTTATAAGAGATATTCAACAGAAGCGGTAGCACATACATTAGAAACTTACTCAAAATATACTTTTGATTATCCTTATCCTGTAGCAATTTCTGTTGAAGCTGAAAACGGGATGGAGTATCCAATGATTTGCTTTAACTACGGAAGAGTTGACGAAAAAGGAAATTACTCAAAGAGAACTAAATATGGAATGCTTTCGGTAATTATTCATGAAGTAGGCCACAACTACTTCCCTATGATTGTCAATTCTGATGAACGTCAGTGGACATGGATGGACGAAGGGCTGAACTCATTCCTACAATTCGTTGCTGAACAAGAATGGGAAGAAGGCTACCCTAGTAGAGAAGGTTTCCCTGAATTGATTGTTGATTATATGAAAGGTGATCCTGCAGGAATCTCTCCTATCATGACCAACTCTGAGTCAATTCATCAATTTGGTTATAATGCCTACTCAAAACCAGCAACGGCTCTTAATATCCTTCGAGAAACTATTATGGGTAGAGAGTTATTTGATTATGCTTTTAAAGAATATGCTCGAAGATGGAAATTCAAGCACCCTACTCCTGCTGATTTCTTTAGAACAATGGAAGACGCATCAGGTGTAGATTTGGATTGGTTCTGGAGAGGTTGGTTCTACACTACCGAACCTTGTGATATTAGTATTGAGAACGTAACGTTTAAAGAACTAAATACTCAAGACCCAGCTATTGAAGAAAAGAAACGTAAGGAATTACGTTCTTCTAAAGCTCCTACCATTACCGAGCTTCACAATGAAGAAGTAGGTCTTGTAACAAGAGTAGAAAAGAAAAAGGAATTGGAGGACTTTTACAATTCTTATGACCCACTTGATAAAACAGCAAGTGAAGAAAAACAATTCAAAAGATACCAAAGCAGTCTAACAAAAGAAGATAAAGCATGGCTTCAAGAAGAGCACTTTGTCTATCAGATTGACTTTAAAAACGTAGGTGGATTAATCATGCCAATCATCCTTCAAAAAGTATATGAAGATGGTACAAGTGAGAAAGTATATATCCCTGCTGAAGTTTGGAGAAAGAACAATGAAAATGTCACTAAAGTATTTGTAGAGAAGAAAAAGGTCGTTTCTTTTGTTTTAGATCCTAACAGAGAAACAGCTGATATTGACACTTACAACAACTACTTCCCTAGAGAAGAACAAGTGAACCGTTTTCAATTGTATAAAGGGAGAAGATAATTTGTAATTTCTCTGTAATAGAAACAGCCACTAGAACTATTGAATTTTAGTGGCTGTTTTTTTATATGAAAGGTTTAAAACCTGAAAATACTTTTTTAGTGGGCTTGAATCTTCCTTTTTCTAAAATCATCTAATTCATTTGTAGAGAACTGTCTGAAAGAAAATTTATAACCCATAGCTAATGCAAAGCCATAAAAAAGCAAATCTCTTGGATCAAATGTTTCAATCAAAAGTTCTGGAATATAGGTAAAATCAATCCAAGTCATCACCTCCATAATTCCAACACCTTCTTCATTAGCGATCAATCCAATAATAGTAAAAACATTTCCTAATATAATGGAAGACAATGCAATCAAAGCACCTACGACACCAAAGATTGTATCAAGGCCTTTCCCAAAATACCGAATAGCAATTCCTATACCTGCACCAATACCAATTGCTAAGTAATTGATTTGATATAACGTTAACACAGAAATACCAGCCCAAATCAAAGCACCAATAAAACCCGTAATTAATCCAGCCATAATAGCCATTGGAAGATTTTGATCCATCTTCAATTCCTCTAATTCTTCAAAAGAAAGGTTAGACTGGATATCCTTAGGTTCTAATTTGATATCATCAATCCCAGAATAGTCTTTGACATTCTCGTCTTTAGTGAAATCAGAACATTCACCACTAAAGTTTGCTTTTTCTCCTGTTAGACTGCAAATCAATCCTTCTTTTGGATTCATTTTTCTATTGGTACATTTCTTACAAAAAACCAATTGTTCGTTTCTAGTCATTATTTTGCTTTAAGTTGAATGAATAAAAAAATGCTATTGAGTTCTTTTATCAATAGCATTCACAATATAGATATCAATTAGAATAATTAGAAGTAGAAGAATTCTAAATTAAATTAACTTAGTTATTTATTATACTTCCTTTTTCTCTGGTAGATAAAACCTATTCCTAAAAGAATAGTAATCGCTACAGGAACTCCAACATTAATCCATTGCCACATCGTCTTCTCTTCTCTGATCTTAAAAGAATCTAATGGACGAATTGTTACTTTCTTATTTCTAGCCAAAATTAAGCCTTCTTCATCTGTCAGATAATCCATAGCGTTCATTAAGAAATCAAGATTGGATAAGGATTGATTACGGAAACGGTCAAACTCTATCGACTCCATTTGACCATTTAAAGGATTGAGCTCATTTTTAATAATATCAGCATCACCCATTACAATTACTTTGCTTTCCTTTTTTCCTTCTTTTATTAAACTCGACTTCGGAATACCCTTTGGAGGAAAACGGTTGGCATATAATGATTTGAATTTACCTTCCAAAAGGTAAGCGACTGGAATATGAGGTGTGTTGAACAACTCTTTTTGACCTGCTTCTTTAATTTCATCCAAAGAGATAATATTAGGCATTTTTCGAATTCTAGAGTAGTTGGAAGTATAGATTAAAGGAGTTTTCTTAATTCCTTTTGATTTCACTGTATCCAAAGTACTCACAAACTTTCCGTATACCACATCCATATTTCTTACAATGGGATGTTCTGAAAAAGTATTTAAATACATAAAATAAGGCCAAGGCAGTTTTTTCAAATTGGCTTTATCTCCAAAATTCCCTGCCACTACTTCAATTAAGCCTGTTTGCTGATCTTGGATCAAATCAATATTTGGTCTTACTCCTAACCTGAATAATAAATCTTCAATATTTAGATCATAACCAAATGCGTAAGTTCCTCCTAAAGGAATAGAGTCTTTGTTCATCTGCACTCTGTCCATTAGGAACATAACATTTCCTCCATTCATTAAATACTGATCTATATAATATTTATCTCTATTTGGAAATTTCTTTTTAGGTTGAGCCACGATAATTCCATCAAACTGATTTAAAGTACTCATATCATTTACTTCAGCAACGTAGTATTTCTTCTTTAACGCTTGAATCGCTTCTGTCATTTCTGTAGGTGTCAATTCATCATGCCCTTGAATAATGGCAATTTTCTTGGATTGCGTTTGAGAAAGTTCTTTGATTGCACTGGCTAACTCAAATTCTACACCTTCTATAGATTGATTGATCTGCTCTTGAGAAGATCTTGCTTTGTTACCTTTTAATAAAAGAACTCCTTTCTGTTTTCCTTTGTATGAAACTAAAGCACCTGGATAAATCAGACGCTGTGTTTGTTCTCCATTTGCGGAAACATCAAAAAGAGTAGTTTGAGGAATACCTTTTTTGATAATGGATTGCTGGAAGGCTCTTTTTTGTCTTTGATCAGCAAAGTCATTAGGGTCAACAAAACGATAGTCTAATTGTCCATTGGATTGGATTTTAAACTCATCTAAAGTTTCTTGGATAGATTGCTTCAAATGCTCGAATTCTGCATTCAAGGGGCCATCTAGATAAACATCAATTTGTACTTCATCAGGAAGATTATTCAATAACCTTTCCGTAGCAGGATTGATGCTAAATCTCTTTTCTTCGGTTAAATCCCAACGGAAAAAAAGTTGATCTGAATGTATATTAAGTAATATAAAAAAAAGTACTACTGCAGAAAAAGATAATAGGTCCTCCCACTTACGCATAATCATTGAACAAATTTGCCTGTCATTAAATTTCTCGCAAAATCGGATGTTTAGGTGATTTTGCAAAATAATAAATCAAGATTACACCAATTTTTCGAGTTGATTTGTCAATTATCAATTATTAATCTCTTTTCTAGCATAAAATAATGTATTTTTGCATTTCAGTTTGAATTTATAGTTTTTTAGTACTTTTTGATTGTGTCAGAAATCAATTTTAAAGATACATTAGATAAAAATCCAATTTTCCAGATCGTTGCTCAAAGTGCGCAGGAGGTTGGTTTCAAAACTTACCTAGTAGGTGGTTTTGTCAGAGACTTACTTCTTAAGCGTCCTTCCAAAGACATTGATATAGTATGTGTAGGTAGTGGAATCGTTTTGGCCGAACAAGTGGCTAAGAATGGTGGTAACCTTCCTTGCAATACTTTCAAGAGCTTTGGTACAGCTATGGTAAAGTTCGATGATTACGAAGTAGAATTTGTAGGAGCAAGAAAAGAATCTTACCGTAGAGAATCACGCAAGCCGATTGTGGAGGATGGTACGTTGGAAGACGACCAAAACAGAAGAGATTTCACTATCAATGCTTTAGCAATCTCTCTTAATCTTGAGGATTTTGGCGATTTGGTTGATCCGTTTGGAGGTGTAGATGACTTGAAGAAAAAGAACATCATTACACCTTTAGAACCTAACATTACTTTTTCTGATGATCCCCTAAGAATGATGAGAGCGATCCGTTTTGCCTCTCAGCTTTCTTTTGATATAGACCCTGATACTTTCCAAGCGATTACCGATAATAAGGAACGCATTGAGATTGTATCCAAGGAAAGAATCATGGATGAATTGAATAAAATCATCCTCTCTCCACTCCCATCTTATGGCTTTAAGCTTTTGTTCACTTCAGGATTATTGGAATTGATTTTCCCTGAAATGAATAATCTCTACGGTGTTGAACGTAGAGATGGCAAAGGACATAAAGATAATTTCTATCATACCTTAAAGGTGTTGGACAATGTTGCTGAGAAATCAGATGACTTATGGTTACGCTGGGCGGCAATTCTTCATGATATTGCTAAACCTCCTACCAAGCGATTCAATCCTAAAGTAGGTTGGACATTCCATGGGCATGAAGACAAAGGAGCACGTATGGTTCCTGGTATTTTTAAGCGTTTGAAATTGCCATTGAATGACAAAATGAAATTTGTACAGAAATTAGTACGACTTCATTTACGTCCGATTGCTCTTGTGAAAAAAGAAGTGACTGACTCCGCTGTTCGCCGTTTGCTTTTTGAAGCCGGTGATGATGTAGAGGCATTAATGGCACTTTGCAGAGCAGATATTACTTCTAAAGACGATAAAAAGGTAAAGAAATATTTGGCCAACTTTGATTATGTAGAATCGAGGTTGATCGAAGTAGAAGAAAGTGATCAGATCCGTAACTTCCAGCCTGTTATTACGGGTGAGAGAATTATGGAAACTTTTGGGATTAAACCTTCACGTGAAGTGGGACAAATCAAGGATCAAGTTCGTGAGGCTATTTTGGACGGTAAGATCAAAAACACCGAAGAAGAAGCATTTCCATTTATGTTGAACATAGGGAAAGAACTTGGGTTAACTCCTGTTGAATAATAAAAAGAACTCCAAACAACTTAATTGAATATATAACATGAATGATTTAATTCTTCGTACTGCAAGAGGTGAAAAGACAGAAAGAACACCTGTATGGTTAATGCGTCAAGCAGGTCGTATCCTTCCTGAATATAGAGCAGTAAGAAATAGCGTTTCTGGTTTTGTGGAATTATGTCAAACACCTGAATTAGCGGCGGAAGTTACAATTCAACCAGTAGATTTATTGGGCGTTGATGCGGCAATTATTTTCTCAGATATCTTAGTGATTCCTGAAGCGATGGGCTTGCCTTATGAAATGGTCGAGAAAAGAGGTCCCTTCTTCCCTAACACGATACAGTCAGAAGCTGATCTTCAAAAAATCAGAGTAGCAGATGTTGAATCTGATTTAGGTTATGTTTTAGAAGCAATTAAGTTGACAAAGAAAGAGTTAAATGGTAGAGTTCCTTTGATTGGTTTTGCAGGTGCTCCATTTACAATTTTCTGTTATATGATTGAAGGACAAGGATCAAAAACATTCTCTAAAGCAAAGAAAATGTTCTATACAAATCCTGAGTTCTCACATCAGTTATTACAAATGATCACTGACAGTACTATTGCATATTTGAAAGCTCAAATCAAAGCAGGTGCTGATATGATCCAAATTTTTGATTCATGGGCTGGTATTCTTTCTCCAGAACAATACAGCGTATTTGCAATGCCTTATATCAACCAAATCTGTGACGCTATCACTGAGGTTCCAAAAACGGTATTTGCTAAAGGTGCTTACTTTGCTAGAGAAGCAATCGGAAGAAGCAACTGTAATACAGTTGGTTTGGACTGGAACATGGATGTTGCTGAATCAAGAATGTTGACCAACGGTAAAGTACTTCAAGGTAACCTTGATCCATGTGCTTTATACGGTTCTAATGCTGAGGTTGAAAAAGCAACAAAAGCAATGTTGGATAAATTCGGTCCTGATAAGCATATTGCTAACTTGGGTCACGGTGTTTACCCAGATATTGATCCTGAAAAAGTAAAAGTATTTATTAATACTGTGAAGGAATACTCTGAAAAAATGAGATAGTCTTTATCGGAATAAAAGCATAGAAAAGTCTGTAAGTCTTCGTGATTTGCAGACTTTTTTTGTTTCAAGCTATTTCTCCTAGTTATATTACTGGTTCAAGTCTTAAGCTGAAAGCGTGACTTGGACCTAAATCTAGAAAAAGTCTGTAGACTTTTAGTTATAAATAGTGTTACTTTAGCTATAAGTCTTCAGACTTATAACAATTGTAAGCACAAGTGACACCTACGGTTTAACACTTGCGCTAGACTGAGAAAATATGAAATTTGAAATAATCTAAAATTAGTAAACTCCCAAACCTGGTATAATACCCGCATTAGTAACAAGATAGATTAATAGGATTGAATAGGATTGATATGAAATAATGAATTATGATAAATTTTAAGGAATACATGTGCTTCTTTTTATATAAAAAAAGAAAAAAAGCAGATGTGCTATTATAAATGCCAACTCAAAAAAAATCATATGTTTTGAACTTTGAGTACCTGATCCATAGAAAAAAAAGACAAGCATCCCGGATATAATTTTTTGAATCACATAATATAATACACTGAGTAATATTATAAACAATAACTTAATTTTCATCTGTAACTTCAACATCTATATTAAAATTATTCCTCTTATTTGAAAGAACTATACATTCTCAATGGCTTCCATATTCATACCAAACGGATATAGTTGTTTTCTCTTTCATATTATTTTTTTCATCACGCATAGGGGTAAAACGTTCTCTTGGTGTCATCATCATGTAAACAAAATTAAATGCTCTTAAATCAATTTTTAAAATGATGAAAAAAAATATTTGCTCTATGCTTTTCTTGCTTTTCGCAACAACTGTCTTTTCACAAGAACTGAAGCAAGTAATCAGAGGTCAGATTGTTGATGCCACTTCTAAAGCTCCCCTACCATTTGCTACCATAATTGTTACTTCCTTGGAAACTCCTCTAGGCACTGTTGCGGATGACCAAGGCAATTTTAGATTAGAAGGCATTCCAGTTGGTCGACAAAATTTAAAAGTAACTTTGGTAGGATATGAACCTGCAATGGTCAATAATTTAATGCTGAATTCTGCGAAGGAATTAGTTCTAACCATTCCTCTTAAAGAAAGTACTACTCAGATGGAAGAAGTAGTGATTCGGGCTTCAGAAGGAAATGGTAAAACATTAAATGAAATGGTCAGTGTGAGTGGACAGTCTTTTACGGTGGAACAAACAGAAAGGTTAGCTGTCTTTGATGACCCTGCGAGAGTTGTAGCTTCTTTTGCCGGGGTGACTACAGGTAACCTAGATGATAATGGTGTGGTGATTAGAGGAAATGCTCCCAAAGGTGTTTTATGGAGATTAGAAGGTGTAGAAATTCCCAACCCCAACCATTTTGGTGGTCTTGGTTCCTTTGGTGGCGGAGCAATATCTGCACTAAGCGGTCTGATGTTAGGTGATTCTGATTTCTTAACAGGCGCTTTCCCTGCCGAATATGGAAATGCGATGTCAGGCGTTTTTGATATGCAGTTTAGAAATGGGAACAATGAAACTTCTGAACATGCCGTTCAATTAGGAACATTAGGATTGGATATCTCTTCTGAAGGTCCTTTTTCAAAAAATAGTAATGCGTCTTATCTCTTTAATTATAGATATTCAACGCTCGCACTAATAAAGCCTATTCTTCCTGAAGATAATGGTATTCCAACCTATCAAGATTTAAGTTTTAAAATTAATGTCCCCACAAAAAAAGCAGGTGTATTTTCTATTTGGGGCTTAGGCTTATTAGATGGTATTGATTCAAAAGCCAATAAAGACACCACCGAATGGGTTTCTGAATACGATAGTTATTCTGATCTAGGTACATTCAGAACTGGAATTTTGGGTTTAACGCATAATTATTCCTTTAGCAATAAAACCTTCTTAAAAACATCTGTTGTGGCTTCACAGGAGTATAAAAGATACGAAGAAGAGCGATATGATTTCCTTTTAGATACCTACCCGACTGCTGATCTGAGTATTAAAAATAATAAGTGGACAGCCTCAACGGTATTGCAACATAAATTTAATGCTTCTCATTTTAATCGAACGGGAGTAATTGTCAATCAATTGCATTACAATTCTAAATTAGCTTTCTCTCCCGAATTTAAAGATCCTTTGTATACCTATTTAGATGAACAAAGTACCATTAATACTTATCAGTTTTTTACACAGTCACAGTTTGATTTAACCTCTCACTTAAAATTAAATGTAGGTATTCATAGTCAATATGTAAATTTCAACGAAGAGTTGACATTTGAACCAAGAGCAAGCCTATCCTATCAAATCTCTCCCAACAGGTCCATCGGATTTGCTTATGGTAAACATTCCAAACTAGAGCCTTTGCCATTGTATTTTAGTGAAATTGAAGAAAATGGTGTAGTAACTCAACCAAATACTTCCTTACCACTATCTAAATCTCATCATTATGTTTTTTCATATGATTGGAATATTAATGACAAAATTACACTTAGTATCGAACCCTACTACCAACTCCTCTATGACGTCCCTGTAATTCCAGATAGTTCTTACTCGGCCATTAATATTGATGCTCAATGGCTGTATGAAGATAAAATGGAAGGAACTGGAACAGGTGAAAACATGGGAATAGACATCACTTTATCAAGAAGTTTAGATCAAGGCTTTTACTATATGTTTACCGGTTCTGTCTTTGATTCAAAATACAAGGGAGGTGATGGTATTGAACGTAATACTAGATTCAATAGAGGATTTGTGATCAATGCAATTTATGGCAAAGAATGGGTCGTTGGAAAATCAAAAAACAAAGTGTTAGGCCTTAGCGGTCGTTTGAATCTTCTTGGTGGAAAATATACCACTCCTATAGATACTGAGGAAAGTATGGATCAAAAAGAAACCATCTATGATGAATCAAAAATTTATACGGAGAAACAAGATCCATCTTACCGTTTAGATATTTCGTTCTATTGGAAAATTAATAAAAGAAGACATACGGGCACATGGAAATTACAGCTATTAAATGCCCTTGGCAGTAAGGATGATTATGGTTATTTATACAACTATCAAACTCAAAACCTTGAGAAAGCTGATGCACAAATTGTCATTCCTTCATTAGCTTATAAAATAGAATTTTAATTTTTTGCTCTGGTGGATTGTGAGATGTGAGGCATTTTGTCTTTACAGAATTAGTAATAATTATTGCTTTAGTGAATAATTGAAAGGTTATAACTCTGTAGGGCCACAATGCATTATAGCTCACGATCCACTAGAAGTTATCGATAATAATTAAATCTACCCATTGGTACAAGTACTAATCGGAAGTCGAGAGATTTCCCAATCATTCAACTATTTCTTAGCCAATGCTTCTATTTCTTGGAGTGTTAAACCTGTGCCTTTTGCTACTTGTTCTATAGATAATCCCATTTGAAGGAAGTTTTTAGCAGTTTCAAACGCTTTTTCTTTCTTACCTATCTCTCTTTCTTTAATAATAGCCTCCATCTCCAAAGTACGCTCTCTGCTTGCTTCATCCATAAGATTTATAATATGATTCTTATAGCTTACCTGTTCAGATTTAGACATTTTATCTACTTTTAAAATTTCTTTGGCTTGTTCTAACCCTTTCGCTTTAAAGTCATCTTTGATTTCATTGTTTTTGAAGTAGTAGATCCATTCATCTAGCGTATTTCTGGCTACATCATCAAATTGATTTACTTTGATGATGTAATATTCAGGAAATAAATCAGAAGGAGTTTTATCTTCACCTAAAAATACTTTCTGTTTACCTGATAGGTCTAATTTATCATTCTGATGAATGCCCTCAAAATTAGTTTTACCATGATAAACATAATCGGCTCCTTGACCCAAATCAAAATATACAATATTCACAGAATAAACCTTCTTGACATGTTGGTAAGATTCTCCTAATGAAATATACTCCGTTAGTACTTTTGAGGTACCGTAAAGCATACGTTGAAAGTAATTGTATTCTAGTTGATTCTGCACTTCAATAATAACGTATTCTCCTTTTTGGTTTTTCACCAGAATATCAACACGATTGAATTTATCGGAAGCCGTTTCTTGATTTCCTTCACTTTCTAAAATACTATCTATCGTAAGGTCCTCCTGCATCAATTCAGAAAGAAACCCTTCTAAAATTACATAATCCGCCTTATTTCTTAAGAGGCGTTTTATCGCCCAATCAAAACGTATTAAATCATTTTTCATAATAGTATCTTATTTTTTTGTAAAGGAAATAATAGTGTTTTCATGGGTAAAGTTAAGAAGAAAATTATTTTTAATGCTTGTTGAAAAAATATTATTTTAAGGAAAATAGAGGAAGTATTTTTAATATAACAAGCCAATCTACGTGAGGGTAGTTTGGCTTGATTTGTTGTTATGA
>NZ_LQAQ01000092.1 GCF_001583495.1 Flammeovirga sp. SJP92
TAAGTACTAGGACAAAAGTAAACGGACATTTTATTTTATCTTTTTTATCCTACTCTTCGTTAGATTTTTATCGCGTAACTAAGGCTATGCTCTGCAAATCTGCCTTGATTAGAATAAAAAATAACAAGCTAAAATTATCCCTTTTCTTCTGTCCTAGTACTTATACTTTCCCCTCTACATGGGAAAGTGTTTCCCATATAGAGGGGACACCTTTTCCCATTTCTATGTGCCCCTCTTTCCCATGAGTATGGGACGACTCCTCACTGTCGATGCAGTACATCCTAGCACGTACACGATGTACATAACGGCACGTACGGTTTGCGAGTGCTAGGACTTACACGCTGTACATGCTACTACGTACACTATGTAAGTCCCAGCACTTGCATTGCTTCAATGCATAATAACGGTAAAATGATCTGATTTTATTAGAAATACTGGCTTATTTCAAACCACATTATAATGGTGATTGTAATATACAAACAAGCCAATCTACGTGAGGGTAGATTGGCTTGTGTTTTTTTGTTTTAAGTTCGGAAACTTAAACAATATTATAGTTCTTAATGACGCTATCGCTTAACATTACGAACAGTGGGGAGTAACCCTTATCGGCTTAACACTTGCACCAGAAGGGAGGCTTCAATCTCTATGATATACTGTTTTCATTCTATACTTATAATGGAGTTTAGTAAAATCTTTAAAACCTTTAAATAGATCGTCACTTTCAATTAAAAATTGTAAACTAATATTGGCATTCTTCTTCTTAAAAGAGAAAGTATTTTTACTACCACTTATCATTCCTAAATTTGGATAATAAGAACCTTTTCCAATATCTTCATTTTCACCTAAAGGGTTTTGTCCTAAATAACCATTAAGTACTAATTTACAATTGTCATTAACCGTTATACTTTGATTTATTTTTTTGCAATACAAAGATATTTCATTTTGTTCAAATTTTATTTCACCAATTATTAGTATTTTTTTTAGTAAGAATGTACATATTATCTTATCGAAAATAACTACAATACCAAATAGAAATAAAAAATAAAAGGCAGTATCATCATTAGAGTTATAAATATTGAAAAAGATAAGACAAACTAACATAACCATTAACAATGTTATAATAATTTGATAAATAATGTATAATACATTCTTCTTTACTACTTTAAAAATAAATTTATTCTTCATAATCAATTTCTTTTTCCCACAGGGTTCTGGAGTTTTAGGTGTTTTTATAAATGTATCTTTTATACCTTTTGAACAATACTTCTATTACTGGAATAGCAACCAAAAAGGATTTGTTGTTATAAGTGAGAACTTATACAATTGGACAGTTCTAAGTAACGCCTACGGCTTAATGTTTTGAATAGTGGCAGAAACAGTTAGATTATAATTTTATTATCGGCAAAAAATCTCTTCTAAAGATTCCCATATTTTACCATAACCATAACTATCGCATGGTCCTTTATCTTTAATTAGATCTAAATAAATTGCTTCATTATCACTAGGAACAAATAAAACACCCCAATATTCTCCTTTTTCAATATTAAAACCACCAGATACAGGGGTCATTCCAATATATTCTTTACCTAAATAATTTATTTCATATGCTACACTATTACCTCCTCTAGTTTGTGTAATATCTCTAATAACACCAATGGTATAGAGTTTAGTAGACATATTTCTATCTATCAGTGTATACAACCAATAGACTAGTAGTGACAAAATAGTAATTTGTATTGCCTTTTTACTCGTCATGATCTTTTTTATTACTTCAACTAAAATTTATTACTAAATCTAGTCTTGTATTTAGTATATTTTGTTTTAATAAATAAAATCACCTTCTTTATAAGGCCACTTCTTATAATTCATAAGTATAAAATTTAAGTTTTGGAGTTCTAGTTTTGTCATTTTACCACTCTTTCTTATAAGCTTATCCAACTCATCATTGTCAAAATATTCAATTTTATATAATCCTTTATCTCTATTGTAAAAGAGGAGCCTTTCATGATAAATATCTATAGTTGGTGTATTAGGATAAATGATTGTATGATAATTTAAAGTTTGCTTTATGATGCATTCTTCATGATCAACTCTTTCATTATTTGTTAATACGGTAGATGAAATAGACCTACCTCCAACCCAATTACTAAAAACCGTTTCTCCTTCAAAAAACAACTCTTTATTATCTGATAATCTAACTAACGGAACTAACTCAAGGTCATTTAAGCCTGGGGTATAAAAGACAATAAATAATGTATCATTTCTAATAGCCGTACATAAAGCACCTGATTTAAAATTGATAATTTCATTCTCAACTATCAAGTCATAAAAAGATATCTGAAATGGATCTTCAGTATCTACTTGAGCCAATCCAATATTAGAAAAGCTCATAAATAAAAAAATGAAAAGTTTATTCATTAATCCTCTGTTTGGCATATCCCTATTTAATTCCCTCTTTTAAACTCTTATAAAAAAATGTCTTCTTCAAAACATTATCTAAGTCAATCCCCACTTGTTTATCTTCCATCTCGTCATCTACCTTATACCCTAGTATTTCAAAGAACTCATCCTCATACAAATCAACATAATAAAGACGATCAAAAAGGTATACTTCATAATAGAAGTATTCATAATTAGAAGGCTTTATCTGCTTGAGAAATCCTTTCTTAATTTCTTCTTCTGAGTACATTTTTTTGATTACATCTGTATATTTTGATACTAGTTTATTATAGGTTGAGTCTTCTTTGAGTGACATTTTCTCATATAGCATAATTTGAAGTAAACCTCTCTCTATAAGTTTTAAACACTCTTTATAAAAATTGAAATGATAATAAACTTCAAAACTTAAATCAGCATATTCATTTACAGTACTATAACAAGAGGTAGATGTAGATGTTCGGTTTGTGCTTTTCAACATTTCTAGATAGTAATACGCTTTTTCATAATCTTTAAGTTTAATATAATATTTGGTCAATCTTTCTAGAGTGGAAATTTTAGCATCATTTTTATCTTCATAAAAGGAGGTTTTAAACCTTCGATCCGATGTATCTGAAAAATAAAAAGTATAATTATCTCTAATCTCAACTAATTTATAGTCATCTATAGTCTCTATTAACTCAAGATTGATGGAATGTGCTTTTTCTACTGAATCGACTGCTTCATAAAAAGACGATAAATAATTCATTACTAATGGGCAGAATAAAGACTTTGGATAATCATCCAAAAAATGTTCTGAATCGTAAATCGTCTTTCTGACGACATTATTCTTAAAATTCCATTCTATATCATTAAAAATTAGTAAATCATACTTCCCTTTCAATTTATAATATTCAGTTGTATCACTCTGAATCAAAAGGTCTTGAGCAAAACTAGTACTAGAAATAAGAATAAATAGTATTAGAGTTCTTGTCATGATGAAGTTTACTTAAAAGTTATTTGATTGATATCATGGTGTTTAAAAAAATTTAGCAACATTTTTTGTACCTCGAATGGTATTATGTATTGTTTTCCAATCTGCTTGTTGAGAGTACGCGTTTCCTGTAAAAATCTAAAAATATTATCAAAACAGAAAATATTGGAGAACTGATATAAATTGAAATATAAGAACCTTTCAAACTATGTCCTCCATAACCTTCCTCAAAACATAACCAATAAAGAGTATAAGGATATAAAACTAATATTAAATTGATAACAATGAATTTACCTAGTTTATAACCAACTAGACATTTTTCTAAAAGGGTCTTCAAGTAAAATAATGGTATGGAAAGAATTAAATATTCAA
The DNA here is from genome assembly GCF_001583495.1 of Flammeovirga sp. SJP92. Lineage (GTDB taxonomy): Bacteria > Bacteroidota > Bacteroidia > Cytophagales > Flammeovirgaceae > Flammeovirga. The sequence continues at coordinate 3,782 of NZ_LQAQ01000092.1, forward strand.
CAAAATACAATAAACAATATAAGAATAAGTAGTAAAATTCAATTTTGCCTTTTACCCAAATGATTCTATCGTAATGAAATAAGAAAATCGCTCTATCAATTAAGGAAATAAATAGTATTGAGAAAATCCATTGCCTTTTTTTACTAGACAATAAAAACTGTAAAAAAATTATCTTTATATTTCTCATATATTGATTTTCGAGGAAGTAAAAAAATAGTTAGAATACAAATAATAATATAAAAGGATGGGAAGAGGAAACAGATTACTTATCCCTCATAGCTTTAAAGGTTAAATTTATTATTACTCCAATAAAAACGAGACAGCGTTCAACTGACACTCCCGTAATTAGGGCTTTACTATTATTTAGTCGTATTGAAACCTTATTGATATTTTTCTTATGACCTAAAATTAGATGTTCTGACATCCCTAATACCTCAGAAGTTGTAATTGAATCTTTAAAGAAAAGTTTGTCATTTATCATCACTTCAATTTCATCTTTATTAAACCCCTCTTCAATGTAAAGATGCAAAGAATCTTTAGAAAGCCGTTTATCATATTCTGCATCATCACATTTGCTATAACGAATCAAAATATCATATTTATTTTCATAAACTGAAACAGCATTTTTTTTAATATGACATGAAATGAAAAGATATACTATGAGGAAATTAGCAATCTTAACTTTATACCAATTTGACTTCATTTTCATTGTGTAATATTTTCATAAAGAGATACTTAGATAAATTCATTCAAAATCATTTCGTGACAAACAACATAGTGGTATTTCTTCTTGTGCGATGTCAAATGTACTCCTAAACTAAACTTTCATCTATACCTTTTTCTAAGTCCAATAATATAGAAGTGTTCAATCTGTCATTATATGTTTTCAACTCTTTATCACCATACCTACATTTAAATTTGTTGTGATAAAACTGGCTACTTCTAAATCATTCATCAATAAAAAAACTTTTCAATTCAGTTTGTATGATTGTACCAAAAAAGTAAAATCAATTCCAATAGTCTATTGAGTAATTCACCTAAAATAAAAAATCAAAAACTATTCCCTAGTCTTCTTCTTACTTTGAGTATTAATATTAAAAGTTGCCCTTACTAAGAAATTGATAAAAATAGAATTGCCTTCATGGCCAAATACTGTGCTAGGAATGATATCTGATATAAAGGACAATTGGAAGAAGCCGAAATTCATTCCTAATTCAGGTGATAACCCTATTGCTTCATACCTCTCCAAAGGGATTTCTATACTAGATCCCATATCATCATCAGACCGTAAAACACTTTTTGTTCTATAATAACCTAATCCCAAAGCTAAATGAGGACGGACTTTACTCTCTCCTATAAAATATTTTACTTTTAAGGTATAATCAACAACTGTGGAGAGTATTGAAACATCAAAATTACTATTCCTATGCTCCTGCAAAATTTGTATGGCAATGTTTCCGTTTCTTTCAAACCCGAATGCCAAATTTGAGGTATGATGATAGTAAAAATTTATATTGAAACTTAACCCGGCGCCGTTGATCCCATAATTATCAATTCTTCCATTGAAGATGGTTGCTCCTGTGCCAATACCAATTGTTATATTTTCATCTTGAGCTTGTGCAACATTCATGACAAACACAGTCATAATGATGAGTAATAGTTGCTTCATTTTAATCAAATTATAGCTTATAGTTGGTTTCGGTCTTAAAGGTAAGTCATAAATAAAAAACTAAAAAGTAATTCCAGGATTTACATTCGATGAGTTAAAAGTGCTTTCTTAAAACTATTTTGAACTGCAACAGTATATTAATTAGCGAAGTTTATAATGTTATTATTCAATTCAAGCCTTCATCTTACTCCATATACATTACACCCTCTTCAAATAATACTATTTATGATTTTTTTACCGATATTTAAACGTTGTAACCTAATAGGAACACCTGCCTTACAAATACGTAAAGGTGTATTTTTATCACAACATTTTTTTTAGCTAAATCAAACCTATTTAACAAACATCAGAATAATGGTTAAGCATAGACTTTATATTATCTGCTTTTTTATTATCTCCTCTTATTTTACCCTTCTCAAGATTACAGATATTAAAAATCTGTCTACAATATTTGGTACTACCGCAACAATAGTTGGTGGACTCGCCATCTGGGTTCAATTAAAAAGAGATGGTGATTTGAAAGAAGCTGAATTTCTTATGGAATACAACTTTAATTTCATCAACGATAAAAAGTTGACAAATATTCAAAAAACGCTTGAGAATTATTCTAAAGGCGATTGTACCAAAGAAGATATTACTACAATTGACAGACAAGATCTGATCAATTTTTTAGTCTATTTAGAAGCTCTTGCAGCGATGGTCAATAAAGGAGTTTTAAAAATTGAAACGATTGACAACTTATTTTCTTATCGCTTTTTCATTGCCACCAATAACCCCGTTGTCCAGGAATTAGAATTGATTCCTGATGCAGAATACTACAGGGGTTGTTATGTGCTTCATAAAAAATGGGTGAATTACAAGAAGAAAAAAGGGCAAAACATCCTACAAGAAGAGTTTTCATTGAAGAATGTGAAAGACTATAACCAATACTCAAAATAATGACAATGATTGAATGCACTCCATTGAAAATATCGGATGATATTAGAAAAGTAGCACAACTTATCGTAGAAACGGATCCATTTATTTACCCCGCTTTAGCAGGAAATGAAACTTCTAGAATTAGTGTGATTGAAGAAATGATCAAAAAAGGACGTTTTGTATTCTGTAAAGAAAATATTTTTGTAGCAAAAAGGGATGATTCTATTGCTGGGTTAATTGTTTGTTTTATAAATACTCCTTCTTGGCATGATGAAGAGTTTAAAGAAATATATAAAAACAACGATATTGAATATACTCCATCAGTTTCTACAGTTGTAGAGGAATATTTTAGTAAAACAACGGCAACAGACTACCTTTACATCTCCAATATCTGTACAGCAAAAGAGCATCAGAAAAAAGGAGTCGCTTCAACCCTGGTCAATTATATCATTTCTTTATTTCCACAAAAAAGTATAGGGTTACATGTACTTTGTGATAATCAAAATGCTATTCGACTTTATGAGAAACTTGGGTTTAAAATTCAGCATAAAGAGACGGGGTTTTCTATAGAAAAGGATAAACCTGAGTGTTATTTTATGCTCAAGGAATACTATGAAAATGATTAAGTTCTAAGGCAAAATTCATGATCAATTATTTTTGATTTAGTACTTACTAAGACAATTTAATAGTGCAAAAGGCTTTTCTAGTAGAAGAAAAGCCTTTTGCGTTTACAGTTAATTCTTAATCAGAATTAATAGTATATTTCAAAGAATTAGATTTTCTCAAAACTTCATTTTCAAGCGCTTATCATTTGCAATATTTTTTCAGTGATTGTGATCAATACTTTTCAAGAAAAGAAAATACAAATTTGCTGTGCATGGTGCCTAAGTGGAATAATAGGGAATTCAGTGAAAATCTGGAACTGTACTCGCAGCTGTAAATCTTTTTAATGAATATCTGATAGCCATTGCTACTAAGCGAGAAGGTAGATATCTCAGAGATAAGTCAGAAGACCTACCAAGCAGTAGTTATGAAGATACTTCGAGTGAAAGTGTCTACATCAACGATAGGAAAAATCTGTGCCTATTGTTTTGCACTTCCAATCAACGCGCCTTGTGTTTTGTTCATTTTATACTCAAAAGACATGGTAAACTTTCAAGATAGTAAACTATTAAAATTTGCGAATGAGGCCATTAACCTCACCAATGTAGAAAATGAAAATGCCAATATGCCCGAAGGTGTTTTCACTGCTAAACTAACAAGGATGTCAGGTGAGATTTCAAAAGAATATGCAAAGTCCTACTTACTTCCAGAAAAACATCTGAAAATGCATGAGGAAGGATGGATTTATATCCACGACTTTAGTTCTTATGCCGTAGGGATGCAAAATTGTATGTTCATTGATATTGGAGATATTTTGAGCAGACCTATCTTCACCACAAACGGTACAATGCGTCCTCCTCAAAGTATTCGTTCAGCTTTACAAGTAACGGCTGTTGTTCTCCAATGCCAAAGTAATGCTCAGTTTGGAGGAATTGCTATTAACGCTTTTGATTTTCATATGGCCACTTTTATCAAAAAGAGTTATGAAAAACACTTGAAAGTAGCCAATAAATATGCTATACCGAACGAAGAGAAGTATGCTTGGGAACAAACTGCAGAAGAGACAAAACAAGCTTGTGAAGCATTCCTTCATAACTTGAATCATTTAGAAAGCAGAGCGGGTAATCAACTACCTTTTGTTTCTATCAATTATGGCTGTGATACTTCAAAAGAAGGAAGATTGTTTATTGAGTGTCTTCTAGAAGCAACTATGGAAGGAATTGGTGAACAGAAAACCACACCTATCTTCCCTATTCAGATTTGGCAATACCGCAAAGAAGAAGGTAAAATTGTCAATGAAGACCTTTTCAGAAGAGCAAACGAATGTTCCATCAAAAGAGTATATCCTAATTATGTCAATACACATCAGGAGGTTTATGATGTAAAAGATGAAGAAGGAAATATTATTCCTGATCTTATCCCTGCCACTATGGGTTGCAGAACACGTTTGGGCAAAAACCTACACGGTAGTAATGGTAAATCAGGCAGAGGTAACCTTTCTCCGGTAACCATGAACCTACCTAAGTATGCCATGGAAGCTTCTTCATGGGAAGAGTTTTCTAAAATGGTAATGGAAATGGCCTACACAGGTATTGATATGATGGAATGCCGTCTTCGCTGGCAAAGAAAGCAACTGATGGGTTCTGCTCCTTTTATGTATAAAAATAAGATATGGAAGCACGAACAGGAATACAACGAGAAGGCTAAGATTGGTGAAGTATTGTACTCCGGTACATTAGCTTTAGGATTTATTGGCCTTGCTGAAGCTCTATTAATTTTAGAGGGAAAACATCATGGAGAAAGTGAGGAATCTCAGGCAAAAGCCTTAAAACTGATCAAAGATTTACATCAGTTTTGTGATGTGGAAAGTGAAAGAAGACGATTGAATATTTCTCTTTATGCTACTCCTGCGGAAAGTCTGTGCCATACTTTTGCCAAGAAACTACAGGAACAATATGGAAGAGTAAAAGGAATTTTTGATAAAGAATTCATTACCAACTCCTATCATGTACCGGTATGGCATGAAATTAATTATGTAGATAAAATTGCGATTGAGGCGCCTTACCATCAGCATTGTACAGGAGGTTCCATTACTTATGTGGAATTACGTTCCGAGATCTCAAAAACACCTCATCTATATAAAAACTTGGTAGAAGGTGCAATGGAGGAAGGTGTATATTATTTTGCAACAAACATTCAGAAAGACAGATGTTTGAGTTGTAACCACGAAGGATTATTTGATGATTTGAAATGTAAAAAATGCGGTTCAAAAGAAATTATCACGCTCCGAAGAGTGACTGGATATATCACTGGTGCTTACCACAAAGTATTTAACAACGGCAAAAAAGATGAAGTGAGAAATAGAGTAAAGCATTACTAAGGTCTGATGCTTTAACGCTATTATAATCAAAATTTCAAACTAAAAAGAAAGGTCACATCAAATGTAAACTGATGTGACCTTTCTCTTAATACAGAGCTGAAAAGGGTTGGGTTTAAAAAGCGGCGTCTATACCTTCATCTAAACTCATACCCAAGTTATTTACATATTGATCATCATATGAAGGAGATTGTTCAAAAGATTCAAAATCAATCTCTCCTTCAATTGAAAGTGTTTCAATAAATAATTGTTTTGACTTAAGGATTGCGTAAGGTAAACCTAAACCAAATGTTAAAAGAGTGATCAACGCAAATGTAACCACGTTGATAAATATATCACCCCCTCCGATTCTTGACTTTACTTCAATTTCTTCTCCATCTTGATAAAGCTTTATGTTTTCATGGAAAAACTTGATGATGTTTGCTCTATGTTGGAATAAGTAAATACCAAAAGTAACTATGGTCAACAGAATTCCTTTTAACATAATACCGAATAGTTGCCCACCTTTACCTTCAAATCTGATATCTATATTACCGATTCTAGTATTATCACAAAGGTGACGTGTCAAGTTTGTGATGTACCATGGGAAATAGATGAAAAATGTACATAATAGAAGAACACCTTCTTTCGTAAATTCTATAAGGAAAGCTTGAAAATCTGAGTCATAAAAAAAACGCTTGCCCATATAAGACGTTTTGGCCATATCATACTTCCAAGAGTTATGAATAACATAAGGTACAGAAAGAATCATGAGTGCATAAAAAACCAATACACTTATAGCCAAAAGACTATCGAGACCATTGAGAGAAAGAAATGAAAAATAAAAAGAGACTGATACAAACAGCACAAATATTTTTAGAAAACCTAAAAATAGTTCTTTCCCTGTGCCATGGTAAGCAAAATTATTACCTGCCAAGTTAATACTTGAATTGACATATTTTTTCTCGGACACAATTGCCCATGGAATATAGAAACCAAGTGTGAAAGTAATTAAGAAAAAGTTCTTGATTACAAGTAGGTAATAGTCACCAGAACTAAAGTTAAAATAAAATGGATGTCGTCGTTTGCTCATTTTAAATTTGATGTTAAAAGATAATTTAAAGTTTTTGTCTTATTTTGTTTCAGCTGTGAATTATGTAATATAAAATTAAAGAAATAAAATTGAAAACATAGTATGATGGATATTAATTTAGAGTATGCTTGAAATATAGGTTTCAAACATGTTCCTCTAGAAGCTCTAAAATTCCAGATTTCTGAAACAACTTCTCTCCTAGTTTCAGTTTTGAAATTCCCTTTACAATATGATAATCAAATTGAATATGATCACCCTCCAATTGAGTAGAAGGATGAAAGAAACCTATTTTCTCATTACCCATCAAATGTGCAATTTCTAAATGTGTAGAAATGATGAAAAAGGAAGGAGTCTTCAACTTTAAATGATGAAATAAATATTCGATTAACCTTGTCGCCTCTTCAGGATTTGTGGTATTAAAAAGCTCATCAAATACGCCATAAACAACTTCTGATTTCTGATTTGAAACAATAAGTTCTTTGACTGAAAGAATCTCATTCATGAAATGACTTGTCCCATTTCTGTAGTTATCTTTTGTATTGAAATTAATATTAAAAGTATCAAAAAAAGGAATTGTAGCTTTTGAGGCAGGGATTGGAAACCCAATATTCCCGAGGTAACTACATAGGGAAATAGTTTTCAAGAAAGTTGATTTCCCACCCATATTAGGCCCATTCAGTATATTTAAACTACAATCAAAAGTAATGTCATATTTGACAGGTTCATTGATTAACGGAAAATAGGCTTTTTCAAATTCAAACTTTTCATTATCTATCAAAGGTAAATTGAAGCCTCTTTTGATAGAACATTTCGTAAGGGATAGATAACACTCCAATTCGAATAATCTCTTCCAAAAAACATCGAAATCTATCTGATGTAAAATATTTAAGTAAGCTAAAAGTTCTTTTTGATGGCTCTTAAAGTCTGAATAATCCGGTAACAATTCTAGGTCTTCAGAAAGGTAAAGAAGAAGCTGATTGAAATAGGGTACATCAGCTATAGTCAATACCTCTTGAATTAAAACTTTCAATTCTGAAAAGAAAATCAGACTAGCCGTCAATCTTGGAATTTTACTAATCTTAATTCTAGACTTCGTAAAAAAAACATAGCTTGTTGCTTCAACAAACTGATCTGTTTTTATCTCTCTAGTCACTCTTAATGCATCCTCAAAATAGAGCTTATTATATTTATAATTAAACGCCACTTTCTCATTTGAGAATAAACATCTGAAGATAGATTGACGAATTTCAAGCTCTTCCAAAGAACATTTATTTAAGATGAAATTCTGGATAAATGGTGTTACGTTATAGTTTTGTTTATCATCAAAAAGAGGGACAATTTCCTCTTTAAGGTTGAGTTGTTGAGTGTTCATTTGAGATTGATTTAGTTCGTATAATAGTTTGCTCTCAATGCTTCAATTAAGCAAGTTGTTCTACAGAAAATAAATTCACTTTTTCATTTCTACCTCTTAACTCCACTGAACCTATATCAGTTGTAGAAAAATAATTTTCAATTTTGAGGAACTCTAACAATCGTTCTGAAATCAAAAGGTCTGTTTTATAAGAATTACATAAACTCTGTATTCTAGCTGTCGTATTCAAGACATCACCTGAAAAGATAATATCTTTCTTTGTCACTCCTATTTCACCAGTAGTTACTTTCCCTAAATGAATGCCGGCTTTAAAAGTTGGAGCAACACCAAACCTTTCTTCATATTTTCCAGCTTCCTCCTGTAAAGTCTTTTTCATATCATAAAAACAATTCAGACAATTGTTCTTCTCTAAACCATTTTCCATAGTCCAAGTCACCACCACTTCATCTCCAACATATTGATAAATGTGTCCACTATAATTCAATATAGAATTAGAGAGATCTGCATAATATTCTCGAAGCATATCAAAATACTGCGTGTGACCTAGCCTTTCTGCAATTGCAGTAGAGTCTTTCATATCTAAAAACATAAATACTCTATGTTCTTCTTTTGGATTGTGGTATTTCCCAAGGAAGAAATTGATTAAAACTTCTTGCCCAATATTATCACTGACTTCCGTATAGAATAAACAAATAACAATGCCCAAGGCCATATAAATCTCCAATGAAATAAAAGCAAAGCTCATTAGAAAATTCATTGCAAAACCAATCACTTTGGGATTCAACGGACTTTCTTCCAATTCAATAGCATGCCCAGCACAAGTCATTATAAAAACGAGGATGGCAATAATCAAAATATAAATCAGCGTTTTGATAATCAACTTCTTTGAAAAACTCTTGTAGTGAAAAAGTTTATTGAGATAAAAAACCTCAAGCAACCCCATTAATGTACCACCTGTTAAGGTCAAAAATGCTGAAGCTAACGGATTGTAATGATAGGGATTTCCAGTGGTTGGATAATTGGTTGAATCTCCTAAAATGCCATGTTCCAGGAATGTATAAATTAGGCCAAATAATAATGAAATTACTGAAAACGGAATTACTTGTACTAATTGCCTTCTTTTTTTAATTGATATCATATAGAGTTACAAATGAGCAGAAATGATAATGTAGTTAAACTCGAAGCAAATGTACCGAATGGATTTGAATTCTTATTCTTTTTTACAATTGTTTAATTATTTACAATGCTCGCCAAAACAAAGGACTTCATAAATCTTCTCCCTATGTTCACCACTTTTTGAAAGCTGATCAAAGACTACACTGTCGTTTGCATTCAATACAATATGATCACTGAACTGAGGATCTCCTAACCAAGATATAAAGTAAATTCCATCACTGATTTTTGTGACATAAGATAAGTAATTCTTCGTTTCTTCTCCTTTGTAGGTTACCTGTGTTACATCACCTTTTACTTCAATAGTCACTACGGTACTTTCTGTTTTATACTGTAGTTTTTTTCCTTTCAACTCTTTTCGAGCCAACTGATTTTGCTCTGTCAATGGACGTTCAGTCTGTCCCATAAATGGGAGGTCAAACTTTATGATATTTTTCAAAATGGTGAAAATTGTTGAGAATTGCCCCATCACTTCTCCTTCTGGAAAAGCACATTCAACAGAAGGACCACAGGTAATATCGCCATGAATAACTTCAAAGTCCTCAAGCATGTCCGCGTCCGCCTGATGCAAATGAGCATATACTTTTTTAGTATTAAAATTGACACAAACATTATCTCCACCTCCCATTTCAAAGGTCCACGACATAAAATAAATTCCATCTGCCACCCTTGAAATCTGGGGGTTCACTTGAGCCACTACTCCATCAAAGTATCCTCCATATCCTCTCCACTTGATCTTGTTATCAAAAACAGCTAAACGGAAACTTCCAAAATCAACATAATCATAGTTGATCATTTTGCCTTCAAATTCTCTATAGCCAGTTCCTGATAAATTCTTTTCAGCTTTGTTTTTCAATACCTTTTCTTTTGACCATGAAGTATCCGTAGACGAGCAACTTAATAAAGTCAAAAGCAGTACTATACAAAAAAATGATTTTTGAGTTTTCATTACATCTAATTCTCTAGATTGGGATATCATTTACATTTGGGTGTCTTGGTATTGAGGGTGTGGAGGTGGTAGGGTATCTTTTGGTTCTCCAATCATTTGTCGAATATCTATTTCTATTCCTCTGGACATCGTAGTGATTGGTACATCATTTCCAATACCTTCAAAGGGATTTTCAGAAACATCACCTACTCTTTCCATAGTAAAAAAGATCCAAGAGATTACAACACTTGTAGGAATGGATAACCAAACAAAATTATCGGCTATAAAAAGGAATCTTGGTGCCAACTCACCTTGATCTAAAAGTACTTGACCAATTTTGTCAAACTCACTCATCAAACCAAAGGGTAAAAAGATGACAAAAATCCATACAAAATATAAGTTTAACGTGGCAAACTGACGGGGATAAGGAAAGTTCTTGATCCTCTCGGCTTTTCCTTGTAATGCAAATAATTCAGCAATCATATTTTTGAATTCCATATGTCTGAAATCTTCTATTAAACCCGACAACTGCAACTCTCGAAACTGTTTGGACTGCAAAGTCAGACAAGCATTTTGTTTATTTCCAAAATCAAGAATATACTTTTTCTCATCATCAGAGACATACCCTTCAAGTTCATCTTCTAAAGATTCTTCATATTCTTTGATCTTCACTACTTTCATATATTCTTTATCCGATTTATTTATGGCTGACGTCTCCCAAGGCTTTTTAGTCCGTAAAGCATGTCTCAAACAAGTCATCCATGCAACATGCCGGTGAATAATCTGTTTCTTAATTTCAAAAAACTCTTCATCAGTTCTTTCTGTTTTTGCATGCTCATTTGTAATGAAATCATTTACCATGGTTGCTAGTAACCGAGAAGCATTTACTATACCTCCATAAATTTTCCTTGCCTCCCAGAGTCTTCCGTAAGAGGCGTTGTTTTTAAAACCAATCACAAATGCTAAGGCTGTACCTACCAAACCAATAGGCAACCAAGGTAATTTAAGCCATTTCAAACCTAAAACTTCATAAAGCACCACAGGCAAAATGGCTAATAAAATAAATTGATAGATGTACCTTCTCGTCCATTTCACCATAATGGAAACTGAGTAAATCCGCTTCGTGTACATAGTAGTTTTTGAGAATTGTAATTAATATAAATTTTGAGTTTATCTAATATACAATTTTCTTAGAATTACTTTTATGCTAAATGATAATTAAAGATTGAAGAGAGAGATGTTTTTAGAGGTAGTCTAAAGCATTTAATGCTTTCATTGTCACTGCTTTTCTTGCTTTTGGAAAGTTTTTCATATAAAAGTTTTCTGCAGGTTCAATATTGGTTGCAAAGAAAATTGTATTATCAGAAAGCTCAAGGAAACCTACGAACCAACCATTGTTATAATCTGCATTACTCGCCCAACCTGTTTTGCCACTGAGCTTATATTGATCATTAGTTTCTATCAACATCATTTTCTTAATGATGGCTTCATTTCTCTTTTGAATAGGAAGTTCTGATCCATACAATCTTTTTAAGAAGTCAATCTCATCAAAAGGACTTATTCTTGAATCTCCAACCAACCAAAAACTATCAATTGAAGTGGAATCAAACTCCATTCCGTTATAATTAAGCTTCTTCAGGTAAGATTTCATTTGTTCCACTCCTATTTTTCTAGCCACTTCCTGATAACAGGGAACGCATGAATATTGGAAGGCTTTTTTAAAGATTAAATCCTGATTCCATATTTTAAAATTGCGTTCAATACCATCCCACTTCATCAATGTACTGTCATTTTCTACCACTCTGGTTTCTAATGCAATAATGGAGTTTGGAATTTTGAACGTTGAAGCAGGTAGAAATCCTTTCTTACTCCACTCAAAATCATTGGAATAATAAGTTGCTGCATTATGATCATATAAAAGAATAGCTCCCTTTAAATTTGTAGAATCAAGAATTTGTTGCAATACTTTTTCCTGCACCATTGTACCTTCATTACTTTTCTGACGCTGCTCTGTTGTAGTGCATGAGACGCAAACCATAAAAGTACAAATAATAGATATTAGCTTATACATTCATTTATTAGTTTTAGTTTGTTGAAAATTTGAACAAACATACTAAAAAAAGGAATTGGATCAGAATCTTTCAATTCAATCACCAACCCCTTCTAAAACCTAGATATCAAATTTTTTGTAATGTTCTTTTACAAAGTTTTTATGGCTTTTAGAGCAACGCCTTCTACTCTTTCTGAAGAATCATTTTTTGTAAGTGTAAGTCGGATTACGCTATCTTCAATTGCTTTTAAATCGTGTGGAACATTGCTATCCAAGGCTAGAATATCTCCTTTTACTAGTTCCAAGTTTTTCTGTTCAACACCAAAGTCAACATTTCCTTCTACCATTTGTACTACAATGGGGAAAGACGTTTTATGTTCTTTCATTACTGTTCCTTTTGCCATTGCAATTCTAATTTCTTTTGTAAAATTAGTTTCGAAAAGTACAGTAACTAAAGGTTTAGATTCATTGAATTCAAGATTGTCAAATAAAGAAGATGTTTTCATGATTTTCTGATAAAATTATTATAACCCTAACATTTCAATTCATCTATATTGCTTTTGTTTTTTTAAGGTGATCAAAGAGCATAGAGAATCAAGAAGTTATTTAGAATAATTCAAAACAACAAAATACAGACATTACTTATTATGATAATCATCACCTCGTCAACAAGATATACATCATTATTTCACTTTCTTGGGAGGCAATATCACCTCAAACTCAATAGATGGAGTAATTAATACTGAATGAGGTTCGTTCATTTCATGCTCTGAAACTAAACCAAGTCGTTCCAAAAATTCGAAATACAATTTTTTAGCTGTCCCCATCTGTAATTTCATTTTTGGGTGCCAAATCTCGTAGGTTCCCAACTGATGGTCTCTTGTATGATAAAAACCTTCTACTGGATGGGTTAGAATAAAGAATTGTTCTTCTATAGATTTAAAACCTTCTAATAGTTGCATTTCAAGAGTACTTCCCTCTATCTCCACAATACCTTTTCCCGTTTTTGACTCAAATAAGACTGAATATTCTTGATATACATTGGCTTCTACATGAAACGCACATTGGTATTTGGCCTGTTCCCACGGCATCTTCCATAAATATTTTGGGATAATATGTGATACGGACCCAAGATTGGTCCCGAAAAACCAAGCACAATGTTCATTGGTTTTCTTATTGATAATATAGCTTCTAAAATTGGTTTGATAAAAGGCAAACTTTGGCTTTGGGTTGATATTATGAAACTGAAAATCTTTGTCTTTAAATGTGACGGCACTGATTAATGCATATTCCCTATCTCCACTTTCAAATGTCCATAACTTAAAAGGTTCTGGAATTAGTGGTGCTATTTTATGTAATTCAACTTTATAAGAAACAATTGAAAAATGTTCTAAAAATGTATGAACATTGAATCGCTGTTTTAATGGCTTTTGATTGATTCTTTCCTTTAAAATACTTTCAAAGTTCATACATTCTATTAGTTTGACAAAAGTGAATAATTCAGTTAAATAAAAAGCTTAAGAGCGTATTTACTTATCGATAATTAATAACTTTCTTTTTGAGATTGTACCGTCAAATAGTAATAATCATCAACAAGTTGCTTCAAGAAATCTCTGCCCTGCAAATCACTTTCTATTAAAAGTTGTTCTTTCAGCTTCTCAGCAATCTGATGAATTACTGTGTAATGATCTTCTGTGTTCTTAAGTTTTAAAGTTTTCTTAATCACATTCAGTTGCTTATCATTTAAAGTATCAGCAGTAACAAAAACGGGTTCATAATCTTCAGGAAATTCTGGAATTTGAAAAGTGAAACGATCCACTTTCCTTTTCTCAGAAATAACGATTGTTCCTGCTAGAATATCACCCAAGCGTTGCCCTTCACCTTTCATTAAAATGGTAAATACAGCAACAGTACCTTGTAACAATGCAATATCAATTAGCCTAAAAATCCAGCGAATAAAATATTGCGAAAGTTTGGTAGCGTTTCCATCCATAGAAACGACCCTAATTTTTAATGCCTTTTTCCCTAAAGATTGACCTTCTAGAAAAATTTCACAAATGAGATTGTAAAACAAAAAAGGAATGGACATTATCACAACCCAGAAGATGGCAAATTGACTAGTATAAGTAAGGATCATCCCTGGTAAAAGCATGATAGCCGATATTAACATCATATCAATTATAAAGGCTGCTATCCTAGTAGTCACAAGCGCCTTCTGAAATTGCAAGTTAACGTTTTGGCTGTTTTGAAAAGAAATCGATGACATTTTCCTCAGAATAAAAAATTGTAATATATTGTATTAACAAAGCAATTTTTTATGAAAGAACCTATATTTATTTTAAAAAATCAGGAAAAATGGCAAACTATTGAAAAGGAAATGAATAAAACGACTGTTTCTCCTGATCAATTAGCGTCTTATTATAAATCTTTGAGTGATGATTTATCTTACGCACAAACTTTTTATCCTGAAAGTGATATTACTTTTTATCTTAACACTCTATCGATAAAATATCACAAGCAAATTTATGCCAATAAGAAAGAAAAGACCTCAAGAATAAAGGATTTTTGGCTATATGAAGTACCCTTTGAGATGGCGAACAATCGGAAACAGCTTTTTTATGCCTTTGCTGTTTTTATGGTGAGCTGTTTAATCGGTGTGTTTTCTGCTGCTCATGATGGTGAATTTGTCAGACTTATTCTTGGTGACGCCTATGTTAATATGACTTTAGAAAATATTGCCAATGGAAAACCTATGGATGTTTATGACTCTGCGGGGCAATTTGAAATGTTTTTTAGGATTACACCTATGTTAATATGACTTTAGAAAATATTGCCAATGGAAAACCTATGGATGTTTATGACTCTGCGGGGCAATTTGAAATGTTTTTTAGGATTACAATCAATAATGTACAAGTTTCATTTTTAGCTTTTGCACTTGGTATTTTTTCAAGTTTTGGAACTGGATTTGTCCTTTTTAGAAATGGTGTGATGCTGGGTTCATTTCAATATTTCTTTTATGAAAAAGGAGTTCTTGAACAATCTCTTTTAAGTATCTGGACTCATGGCACTTTAGAAATTACAGCTATTGTTTTTGCCGGAGGTGCTGGTTTTGTATTGGGTAACTCTTTCTTATTTCCAAAACATAAAAAGAGAATAGAAAGCCTGAAAGATGGTACTAAAAGCGGATTAAAAATCATTATTGGCTTAATTCCTATTTTTATTATTGCGGGCTTTTTAGAAGGTTTTGTAACAAGACAGGTAGATTGGCCGTTGGCGGTCCGTTTATTTTTTATTGTGAGTTCTTTTAGCTTTATAGTTTTTTATTATTTTTACTATGCAAACAAAATTTATAAAGCAAACAAATCAAATATGGCCTAAATGGGTGTATAATTTCTATTTTACTCTTTGATGTGAATTCAACAACATACCTGAGTAAAACTATTTACATATTTTTTACATATAATCATTAAAATTATCGTGCATATGCAAACGTTTCAATTTAATCGAGAAAGAGATCTTGGTGAAAAAATCGAGTTTACCTTTTCTTTTTGGTCCAAAAACTTCAAAACAGTACTCATTACTGTTCTGACTTTGGTATCTCCATTCTTTATAATAAGTGGAGGATTAAACACTTATGCTACTTCTGAAGCTATCAGAAATTTCTCAAACTTCACTAATCCTAGTGCTGTACTTGATTATCAGATGTCATTATATGGAAGCCCTTTATTTATGGCAAGTATGCTAGTAAGTATTCTAGGGTATTCTATCTTAAGTGCTGTTGGTACTAGCCTTGTAAAAGTCTATTTAGACCAAACCGTTGAATTTACACCTGCAAATGTCAGAGCGAAAGTATTCAGCGTTTTTGGTAAGTTAGTACTTGCTTCTATTGTAGTCGGTTTTATCGTAATTGTCGCTACATTTTTCTTTGTAATCCCTGGTATCTATTTAGGTGTAGGTCTTTCTCTTGTTGCTCCAATCTTGGTCATGGAAGAAATTTCACTTTCAGATGCAATGTCAAGAAGTAGAGAGCTTATTAAAGATAATTGGTGGTCTTCTCTTGGTTTTCTTATTGTATTAGGTTTAGTTGCTGGTATGTTAAGCTACTTGTTAGCTTTTGTTGGCGGTATAATCACAGGAGGTGACTTTTTATCAGTTGTATCAAGTGGTGGCGATATCAGTGACACATATGTTAATTTGATGCTGATCATTACAGCAGTAACAAGTTTAATTAATCCTGTTTTCACAGTAATTACTCAAATCGGTAGCGTTGTTTTATACTTCTCTTTAAGAGAAAAGAAAGATGCTACTAGCTTATGGGAAGAAGCTGAGTCAATGGCTTAATCATTATATTATAACTCTCTTGTTCTATTTCAACAGAACAAGAGAGTTTCTTTTTACTTCGATTTTCAACGAAGATTTTTTATCAATGCGAAAGTATTTTGTTCTTATACTCATTCTTTTTTCATCCTTTATTGTCAATGCACAGGAAAGAGATTTTTCAGAAGAAACAATCAAAGAATTAAAAGAAGATCCTGACTATACTTATGTTTTACCCCAATATCAAATTTCCACTTGGGACTACATCACAGACTGGCTTTCTGATATTTTTTCAGAATTGTTCGGAGAAAATTTTGTACTGAAAAGTTCTCATATTGAAATTCTGATTTGGTTCACTATTGTGGGGCTAGTATTCTGGGCTGTTTATCTCATTTTAGACGCCAATCATATTATCATTTTCAAGAGTGATAAAAAAATCAAACAACAAGGTTTGAAAACAATTTATAGTACGAATGAAAGTATTATTCCTCTTTCTACTCAATTAGAAGAGGCTATTAAAGCAAACAACAATCATGAAATTGTAAGGTTATACTACCTTCTTGCCATTGAAAAATTAGACCAGAAAGGTATTATCAACTTACATAAAATAGAACATCACAATGATATTTTATTTCAATTAAAAACAGACCTTATTAAAAAGCCTTTTCACTCTATTGGTCTTTACTTTCAATACTGCTGGTATGGAGAATTTGAAGCAAATGACACCATTTCTGAGCAATTAAAAACAATGTATTACGATTTTGAAACAGCTGTAGATCAATATGAAAAAGTTTAATAAACAATACATTATTTTAGTTGTGGCCTTTGGATTGTACCTCTTCCTTACTTTGAGCTCTGAAGAACAGACAAATTGGAATGCACATTTCAAGTCTGATTCAAAAGACCCTTACGGCACAAAGGCTTTGATGGAGTTGCTGAAAGATCCTGATATGAAAATGGCCATTGAGCCCTCCCGTAAGACCGTCTATGAATTATACGGTCAAAATATGGAAAGCCGTAAACTTCTCATTGTTGGTGGACGTTTAAAATTGGATAAGGAAAGTATCAATGCTATTTATAATCAAGCAGAGTTGGGTAATACCATTGTTTTAGCCGCTGAAAACTTTGATCAAAGTCTAAAGGATACTCTTGGATTTAAAGTAGATTACAGTTTTTCCAATATTGAAATCAAAGAATTTACAAAAAGCAAGGAATTAAATATCGAAATTGATACCATCAGCATAGAACTTAATGATCATGCAGGTTTATTTCCAGCTTTTGAAATCAATAATACTTTTTACGATTATGATACTTTAAATGCAAAAACTATTGCTACTTGTGAAGATGGCAGTGCAATTTTTATAAAAAAAGAAATTGGTCTTGGTGCAATCTACCTTTTGAGCACACCTAAAATTCTCGGTAACATTTCACTCCTAAGTGGAGACAATCATTTTTTTATCAATGAAATTCTAAAAGAGCTTCCAGAAGGGGATTACATAAGAACAGAGTATTACACTTTAGGAAGACTAGGACACAGTTCAACTTTCAGGGTATTATTAGAAAGAGATGGTTTGCGGGAAGCTACACAATTACTTTTACTAATTATTCTGATCTACTTGATATTTGAAGTAAAAAGAGAGCAAAGAGCTATTCCTACATTTGTACCACCAAAGAATGAAACAATGCAATTTGTTGATACTCTTGGGCAACTTTATTTCAGTCAGGGAGATAACAGAAATATATTGATCAAAAGGAAAAGGTATTTATTAGATCACATTAAAAGTAAATATCAAATCAATCTCAATAAAGAAAACATAGAGGAAGAATTAAATCTGCTTTCATTCCGTTCTGGGATTGAAGAAGAGAAAATAAAAAAACTATTCATCAGTTTGGATAGAGAGATAAAGCACTCTATGACAGAGGGTGGTTTCATAAAAGTAAATGAATTAATAGACGATTTTTATTCAAAAGAAATATAAAGATGGAAGATAATATTATAGATAATTTCGAAAATAGAATTGATACTTCAGACTTAATTCAAGAATTAAATAAGTTAAGAGAAGGTATTAATAAAGTCATTAAAGGACAGCAAACTACTATTGACCTGTTACTTACGGCTATTCTAGCTGACGGTCATGTTTTATTAGAAGGAGTTCCGGGGGTAGCTAAAACATTAACGGCAAAAACCTTAGCAGCAATGATAGATGGACAATATTCTAGAATTCAGTTTACGCCTGATTTAATGCCATCTGATGTGATTGGTACAAATATTTTTAATGCTTCAACAAACAATTTTGAATTTAAAAAAGGTCCTGTTTTCGGTAATATTATTCTTACAGACGAAATCAACAGAGCCCCTGCCAAAACACAAGCCTCTATGTTTGAGGTGATGGAAGAACGCCAGATTACATACGATGGAAAAAGGTATCCTATGGAAGAACCTTTCCTTGTTATTGGCACTCAAAATCCCGTTGAGCAAGAAGGTACTTACCCACTTCCTGAGGCTCAATTGGATCGTTTTTTATTCAAAATTGATTTGGACTATCCTGAAGAACAAGATGAGCTTGAAGTCTTACAAATGCATCATCAGCACCAAAATCCTACACATTTGATCCAGGAGGAATTTAAGCTTTCACCAGAGAAATTAAAGACTTTCAGAGATCTTGCTAAGAAGGTTATTGTAAAAGATGATCTTTTAGCCTATATCTTAAAATTAGTCCGAAATACAAGAATAAGTAGTGAGCTTTATTTGGGAGCTTCTCCAAGAGCAGGCGTTGCATTACTTAATGCTTCTAAAGCATGGGCATGCCTTCAAGGTAGAGATTTTGTAACTCCAGATGATATTGCTTATGTTATAAAACCTGTACTAAGACATCGTTTGATCATGACTGCTGAAAAAGAAATGGAAGGCGAAAATATGGATCGTATCATCGACAAGATCGTTCATACAGTTGAAGTACCTAGATAGTTGACTATGCGTTTTTACAAACAAATCTTCTTTTCTGACCGGTTTTATCAAATAGGAAGTACCCTTGTCTTTCTATTTATCATCTCCTATTTTGTTCCTATTCTTTTTGGTGCAATTGGGATCATAACTTTGGTGTTTATTCTTTTAACTGTTTTGGATATAGTTCTACTTTTTATGATAAAAAAAGAACTATATGCTGAAAGAAAAACTCCCGAAAGGCTTTCAAACGGTGAGGAAAATAGAATTTCACTTCACGTGGTCAACAAAGGAACTCAATCCCTGGACATTGAACTTATTGACGAAGCTCCTATTGCTTTTCAATTGAGGGATCTTAATTTTCAATTCAAGTTGAAGCCCAATCAAGATCAAAATGTTTCTTATGTAATTACCCCTAAAGAAAGAGGTGAATATCATTTTGGAGATTTGATCATTTTTGCGAAATCCAAACTTGGATTTATTAGAAGAAAAATAAAGCAGGATTGTGCTATACAATCGGTAAAAGTATACCCTTCCTTCAATAAACTTAAAAAATACGAATTGATGGCCCTGAATACAGGACACATTGAAGGTGGTATTAAAAAGATCCGAAAAGTTGGCCAGCAAAAGGAATTTGATCAAATCAAAGAGTATGTGGAAGGTGATGATTTTAGAACCATCAACTGGATGGCCACCGCACGTTCTCAACAATTGATGGTCAATCATTATCAAGATGAAAAGGCTCAACAGGTTTACGCTGTTTTAGATATGAGTAGGAATATGAAATTACCTTTTAATGGTATGACTTTATTGGACTACTCCATCAATGCAAGTTTGGTGTTGCTTCATATTGCTCAGGTAAAACAAGACTTGATTGGTATTTCAGCTTTCGATTATGAAAACAACAGCTTTCTAAAAGCAAGCAGAAATTCAGGACAAATGAAAAATGTCTTGGAAAAGCTTTACAATTTGAAGCCTAGCTTTTTAGAAAGTGATTTCGCTAATATTACAACCTTGCTCCGCAGGCAGATCAAACATAGAAGTCTTCTACTCTTTTTCACGAATATTACGCATAAAGAGAGTTTGAAAAGAAAACTTCCCTACATGAAAAGGTTAATTAAGAAACACCTTTTAGTAGTAGTACTTTTTGAAGATTCTGAAATTAAGGAAGCTTTAAAAAATGAAAGCCAAAATATGGAAGATATTTATATTAAAGCGTTGAGAGAAGAAAGTATTTTAGAGCGAAAATATATCGCTAAAGATTTACAACAAAATGGCATTCATACCATTCTAACTACACCAGAAAAACTCAACGTAGATACTATCAATAAATATCTTGAGCTGAAAGCGAGAGGGTTATTGTAAAACAAAAAATGAGAGGATTGAGTTGTTACTTGATCCTTTTTTAATACCATTACCATTATATTGGAAATCATTGTTCTCCATAAAAGATTTAAAGTTTCATTAATTCTTTCATCACACCTGTTCTTAATTGATAATCAAAAGCGGTAACACATGCATCAATTTTTCCAAAAACAGACTTCAGGTGATTTACAACCTCATTTAAACCTCTATAATAAGAGAGATATTTATCCGCGTTCACTTCCATTTCTTTAGCCCATTCCAATATATCTTCTGATTCTTCATAAATCTCCAATGCAAATAACACAAGGAAAAAATCAACTAAACGGTTTTCGTTTGTAAAATCATGGTATTCATCACTTATCAGAATTTTACAAGAGAATTGATTGAGTTGAAAATTGACATAAATAAGATCCGCTCTTATTTGTTGTTGAAATGAGATTGTAATTGGATATGATTCAAATTGATCTTTAAGTTGATGAAGTGCGTCATATTCCATTATTCCCCTTCATTTGAATTAATGGTTTCTAATTGCTTTCGATCTTTTTCCATCATTAACCGATCTGAATTAAAAATCATCACCCATTTCCCTTCAATATTCATCATATCAATGTAGGTTGTGATACCTGAAGACCTATCCAAATCCCCTCCATTTTCATCAATATGCAATATCCTTTTCAGATTAAAAATGATTTCTTTATCCTCAATTTTCACATCAGTAATACTATAAAAATAACTACCATGATCTTCAATGTACAAAAGAGGGTAATTACTACTATGAAGGTGTTCTAGGTTCATGTCGTTCGCAAATGGAATCACGAAGGCTTCATATCCCAAATTGGCCAAATCATTTACAAAAGTACCATTATCTTGCTTTCGAACAGGCTCGAAAATATTATCCCTTTTATCATAGCTCGTAGTCATGATATTCATATCATCTAATATTTGATCCAGTAAATGAGATTTCAATGATTTATCAATTGGACTGTAATATTTTTGAAACAAGAACTGATGAATTTCCAAAGAAGAATCCTCTTCCATTTCCACTCCATTCCGTTTATTAAAACGTTCAGTCTCCGAAATAGAATATTCCAAGTTTCCTTCCTCATTAAACTTCATATAATCATGCTGTATCTTCTGAAAAGGTATCATTCCATCTTCGTCAGGTGCTCCCTTCATTCCATAAACTTCATAAGAAACCACCACGCCATTTTGTTCTCCATAATCAATGGAAACATCATAAGGTTTAAAAGTGCTTGTAGGAACATTACCATATTGATGCAATACGGAAATGGAAGAAGTTTGAATTATATTTAATTCGTATTTCCCTTCTTTTCCCGGAGCAAGAGTATAATAATTTGTTGTATCATCTTTTGTACAAATGATAAAAATTCCTTCCCTCCCTTCAAGTTCTGAAAGCTCAAAGATATAATCAATCTTATCAAGAGCTTCACCAAAGTGATGATTCCAAATAGCATAGATATTTTCCTCCCATGTATATCTAGGATTTAATTCAATTGCAAGGATAGGAAAAGTAACCTTAGGTGTTTTCTTTTTTTCATCAACAATAATTTCTTCAGTGATCACTTCAATGGACTTAGTTTCTTTGTTTGATTTATCATTACATGAAATCAGTAATATATAAACAAGTAGAAATAGTATCTTTTTCATGATGAAGTGAGGATTAACGGGCGAAATTAGAACTTTAGTTAAGTTAATAAGAATAAGATAAACATTCAATCATGTGTAAGGTAGTGCATAAAAAAAGGGCCTCCATTTAATGAAGAACCCGTTCTTACCTGATTGGGAATATAAGCCTCCTAATTGATTAAGAGGCTTAGATCTTTATTAATCTTTTGTAGCATTTGGATCCACTTTTTCCATTCTAAGTGTTTTCCAATTTGAATTGCCATGATGCATCACCTCCTGAAACTCTTTAAATATTTCATCCAGTAATTTATTGTTTTTACGCTCATTCTCATCCATCATTTTCATTTTGAGTTGAATGGCACGCAATTGATTTCTGGATTCACCATAATTAATCCAAAGTTGCTTATGATTATAGAAGCCATCCCAAGCGGCTAATACTGCCGTCAATCCACTTAATAAAAGGGTGATGATTTTTATATGCAATTTATAAGCTTCAGGTACATCATTGGATATGGCCACTAAAATAGTGATCAATGCAGACGCAATCGCAATTCCTAAATATATTCTAAAAGACTTTAATTTATTTTCTTGACTACGGTAAGAAGCTCTATCCGCAATGGCAGAAATTTCATCAAATAGAACATCATATTTTGATTTTGTAGTACTCATAGTTTAGTTCAAGTATGAAAAATTGAAGTTTTAAATTCATAAAACATCAATTTACATAAATGAATTAATAATAGCACCTCAAAATAGTATTCATTGATTAATTCTTGTTCTCCAACTCTTCTTCAGTCGTGGCATAATATTTCTTTTCTTCAGCATAAGGAGAATTGCCACCTGCAAAATAAGCCTTAATTTCTTGAACAGGAATAGTATCTTTTAACGATTCTGCGGCATGGAAAATATGATTGCCATGGAAGTCATGACACTGCAGACAAGTATTCCATCTTTTCTGGCCAATCAACTCTTTATGAGAAACTTCTAATGGATCATTTTTCATCTCAGTATCTTCATGACAAGACTGACAGTAGCCAATGTTAGTTTGAGTGATACGAACGCCGTTATGTTCCTGATGGCAGGATTCACATTCAGTCACTCCTAAATCTTTTCTTGCTTGTGCAAAACGAGGCTCTTCAAAACGGTGCAATGGATGCCTGTCATTTGCTCTATCATGACAATCAAGACACTTTTTATTATCTACATTCTGTGCTCCAAAATCAGCTTCAGTTCTTCTCAAACCCACTGCATGCATTACATTTGCTTGTGCCTGCTGAAATACATTACCCTTAGCAGGTGTGTGGCAAGTTTCACATTTAAGATTTTCATGCCCTGTATTCAGAGGCCCTTTTGAAAGATAATCATCATTTTGTGGAAGAGAAAGCGTAACATAGGTAATGGCGGAGATAAAAACTCCTGTACACATACCAATAAACTGACGTTTTCTTTTTCTGCTTATTTTAAACATTTGTATTGATGCTTTAAAGTTTTTTTTGGGAGAGAATCAAATGCTACAAGGTTCACTATTGCTAACTCCCATAACGCATATTGCAAAACCGTTAATGTAGCATTGATTCATAAGATCTTTTTCATTGGTTGGTTTACTTTCCAAGCATAGTGGCCTTGATATGATTATGCATATTCAATCACTACATTGTTTGTCACAGGATTGCAGATACATGGAAGTATATACCCCTCGTCTACTTCTTTCGGTGTTAATACATGTCCTTTTCGCATGAACACTTCACCAGAAGTCACCTTGGCTTTACAACTGCCACATATACCATCCATACATACATAAGGAAGCTTAATTTTCTCATCAAGTGCGGCTTCCAATATATTGTTTTTAGCAGGAACCGTAAATTGGTATGATTTATCTTTATGTTTGATTTTAATTTCTCTGTTTTCCAAAAATGCACCTTGTTGCTGTATTTCTTGTGCTGATGGCGGTGGAGCAGAGAAACGTTCAATATGAATATATTTTTCTGGAACCAAACAATGTTTCAATCCTTCTTCTGCCTCAATCATCATCCCGGAAGGTCCACAAATAAAGTACTCCGTTTGTTCAACAGGCCATTTAGGTACTTTTTCCAAATATTCTGGAACTTGGCTTCTCTGAACTCTTCCTTTATAGCAATCACTAAAATCTCCAGGTTTCTCCAAAATATGAATGAGATTCAGGCGTTCTGGAAACTCGCTTTTGAGTTTAGCCAATGGCTCATTGAAGATGATTGATTCGATATCTCTGTTTCCATAAAATAAGGAAACAATACTCTTTGGTTCTTTGTATAGGGTTGATTTCAAAATTGAAAATAACGGTGTAATTCCACTTCCTGCACCAAACAAGATGATATGCCTCTCCTTATTGGAATCAGGTTGCATTGTGAATTCACCCATTGGGTAAAGTACCTTTATCTTATCCCCTTTTTTTACAGTATCAAAAAGGAAATTAGACACTTTACCATCTTTAACTCTTTTCACAGTCACACTGATTGTTTGATCTACTTTCGGTGCACTGTTCAAAGAGTAACAACGTCTAAGCACTTTATCGTCTACATTGACCAATAGTGTAAGAAATTGTCCTGGTGTATATTTTATTTTTTTGAAAAAAGGCTGTTTGAAATGTATACTGATTGCATCACTTGTTTCTTTGACAACATCAGTTACTTTAAGCGTTTTAATTTTTTCCATGGGAGTTGATTTTAAGGATTATTCGTAGAAGAAAACAACCCAAATGTGATAGAATGTAAGAGAAGTGATAAACACCGATAGAGAAACATGCACGATCATCCAACCTTGAAAAAAGAGCTGTGATTTACTTCTGATCACATCAAAGTTGAACATGCCCATAATGAAATTACTGAAGAAAGTAATACTCAATACCAATAAATAGGCAAATCCCAATTCCATAGAGTGCACATAAAAAATCAATGGAGTGAAGGCTCCCAGCCAATTGTGTATTTTATGAAATACAATAGACTTGTCTTCCCATTTTGGGACACTTCTCACAAGGCTTAGGGTCCATTGAAAAAGAATCACAAGCAAGACCCCTAAACCTGACCACCTCCTATACATTTGATCCTCCTGAAGCTCATAAAGTGCTTCCCATCTCAATTCAAAAACATCTTGAATAACAAATAATGCAAATAGAAAAGAGCCTATATAAATAAATTTTAATTTATGCATAACTGAATTATTTAAATGTAATAGACTCCCCTCAAAAGATGAAAAGTAGAAATAAATAGATATACGTATTTAGTCAAGAATTATGAGTTCTAGAGGGGAGTCATCACAACAACAGGTAATTAATTAGCAGCAAATGCTATAATTTCAGAATACCGTTTAATGTTTCTTCAGAAGTCAATAATCCTACGCTATCCAAGAAGATATTTGGACTTGGTAATTGATAGCCTCCTGATGGCCATTCTTCGCCTACTACTGGAATATCGCTTTCTTTAAATGTTTTTGTCTTGTCAATATATTTTTGGAAAGTATTTGCAGCTCCGTTTCTGTAAGCCATGATGATACCTTCTAATTCTTCAAAACTCACTGAATCTTCAGGGTACGTCCAAGTTGTAGCACCTTGAATATCACCTAATACCCAATCTGATTTTGTTGTTTCAGGATGTTGATTATGACAGCTTACACATGCTCCAGCAGACGCAAAATCAGGGAACATAGCTGTATACAATTTATTTTCAGCATCATAGAAGAATTTAGGTTTTTCATCCTTTCTCATTTCAGCAAAAAGCTCAGCTTGTTTTCCTTTGAACTTATTAGATTTTCTAATTGGGAAATCAGAACCTAAGAATAAACCTAATGGTACCTCTCCTTTTTTACGGATGTCACCAGCGATTCCCCTTAAGAATAAAGCTGGAAGTGGTCCTGCTTCAATGTGATCTTTTTCCCAATCCTCATCAAATTTTAATCCTTTTTTCTTACCAGCACCTACAATTGCTTTTGTATATAATGTTCTTGCAACATCATTTTCCTTTGATACAATTGTAAAAGCTTCTTCTATTGAATATTTTTTATTAGATACTGTAGCAGTTGACTCTTCAGGAAGTGGTTGACAGTTATAAAATCCTACTGTGGTTAATAATAGTAGAACATAACTCTGAAGTCGGTTTAATTTGCAGAAAGTTTTCATGAATCTATTCTTTTAGTGTTTAAATGTTTGTTTTTTGTTTCTTGGGAGTTGTTGTAGGGAGTAATAGTGGCAAAGGAGCCATGGCGAATGAACCCCTTTGCGTTGGAACTATATTACTCAAGAAAAGAGATTTTCTAATCAAAAAAGAAGGCTATTCAACTGTCTCGACAGTTGCTGCAGCTTCTTTCATTGTTGTAGCCAATACTACGTATACTGTTGTCCATGCCTCTTTCACCTCATCATTCCAATTATCTCCAAGGCCTGTTTCCAAAGTATACAATAAAGCTGCGGCCACAGTATCATAATGTGAGTCTTCAACATTATAACCAACATGTCTTTTACCAAGATCCTGAACAACAGGAACTAAAGCACCAAGATCATTAAGTCCATTTACAGCAGCAGCCAACATTGCCATCAGCTTCTTTCCTTGTTCAGACATATCTGAAGTAAACAAGGCTTTTAATGAAGGATCTAATTCGAATAGTTTAGCGTAGAAGATTTCCGCTGCTTTGTCGGAGATTGGTGCCACCATTGCAAATGTACTTTGCACTAACTCAATTTGTCTAGCGGAAACTGGTCCTTCTTCTTTTTTTGTTTTTTTTCCGAAAAGTGATTTGAAAAAACCCATAGTAATTAAATTTTTGAAGTGTGAATACTAGGCTCTTCAAGCATAAAGAGTGCCTTGAGTGCCTCATTTAAAGTAGCAACATTACCTTGCTTACAAGCTTCTTTGAGTTGTAGTGTTGGGAGTTGTACAATTTTTTGAATCATCCTATTCGAAACTCTTTCTATGGCTTCCAATTCGGATGAATTAAACTCTTTCTTAAAAGTAGCTAACGAATCTTTTCTTACTTCTTCTAATGCATTTTTTAATAGTAATACAGTAGGTGTAAAATAGGTTTCTTTCAACCAGCTATTGAACTTGATTAATTCTTCATGAAAAATTTTGTTCACTTTAGACAATTCTGATTTCCTCAATTTGATGGTTTCATCCAGTTGCAACCCTAGATCATCAATATTCAATACTTTAGTACCTATTTTATTGAATTCTGGCGACACTGTTCTTGGTGAACATAAGTCGATGATTAATTGAGGAGAGGTAGTGGTTATAGAAGGTTTATATACAATTTTCTCATGATGAGCTGAAGTAATGACAACATCAAACTCTGACAGTTTATTCATATGCTGTTCATAGTCTACAACTTCAAAACCAAACAATTCTTTGAGCTGAAGTGCTCTATTAACAGATCTATTAGTAATAGAAACGTTTTTAATTTCTTTTTTATGTAAGTATTGACAAACATCTCTACCCATTTCTCCTAAACCGATAATCAATATCTTAGTATCAGTCTTATACTTACAAAATTCATCCGTAACCTTCACAGCGGCATAACCATTTGAGCTTATGCCTTTTTTAAATGAAGTCTCGTTAGTAATTCTTTTATGAAAATGAAAGAAGGTGTGCATCAAGCGGTGAAGAAAAGCCTGACACATATTTTCATCTGTTGCATTCTGATAAGCGTTCTTGAGCTGTCCGTATATTTGCAAATCGCCAAGTAAAAGGGAATTCACGCCTATCCCAGTAGAAAATAAATGCTCTACGGCATTATCACCTTCTTTATCTTCAATATATTGAGTGTATTGATCCGAAGGGATGAGACATTTCAAAGCACAAAGTAACTTTAGAATATCTTTTGTTTGTGATAATTTAGAGACATAATATACTTCAACCCTATTACAAGTTGACAACACAATGGCTTCCTCTATTGACAACACTTCTTTTAATTTTTGCAAGAAATGCTTTACCTCTAAATTATTTAAAGAAAATTTTTCCCGTACCGATACAGTTGCTTTATAATGCGATATGGAAAATAGCTTTAAATCATTTGTCATGTTAATTCAAGTGTTATGAGAGTTGTTTTCATAGTAGTGCGTTAGCTTGCTATGCATTACAAATGTAGAGGGTATAAAAAAGGCAAACTATGTCATATTTCATTGTTGATCTAGTTTTTTAAGAGGTAAAAAACTGTTTTTCAGCAGGAGAAATTACGCAACATTATTAAGTAATACTACTTACTTAAAAATTAAATTATTACGTACATTACTTATTTAAAAGTTTAATATTCAAAAGTTTACGTATAAAAACAGAGCTTGAAACAATTTCAAAACACTAACTACTTAAAATACAACTAAGTAAACAAAAATCTTATAGAAAGTCGGTTATTTGAGAACGGTTAATGGAAGTTTTTAATTGAAAATCACCTAAGATAAAGCACATTTAATTAAGGCAATAACCAGAATAGAAAAGTTATCATAATAAAATCAACAGCTTCAGAGTGCCTTTAAATTTAATGTCTCTTTCTTGTTTAAATCGACATTGAATCCCTCAACAGTTTCTTCTTTAAAGTTTATTTTTTGGAATGAAAAAGGAGCATCCAAGAAACTAGTTGTATAGGTTCTAAAGGTATCTAGATCTACAAAATAATATTTAAACATTCCATTGATACTTGAATGATGAGAGAACAGGGTAAAACCTTTAACATCGGAAACATATTTAAAGTTATGATCAAATTCTATTTCCTCACTATGTTTTACTTCTCCATTTACAATAATAAACATTGCTTGGCCTTCATCTTCATAGTTGCAATCTGGCACTTTAACTAACATAATTTTTGAAAATCCATCCACTTTATAATTATAATCTATGCATTCTTCATTAACACATTGAAGCCATTCATCTATCATGTAATTTGATAAAATATTTTTCAAATTATTATTTTCCTGAGCACTCAAATATGGGGGCATTAATATGTAAAAAAAGGCTAATAAGCTAATTCTCAAATATGCAGTATAGTTCATTATTAGAAATAAATTAATTGTAAAAATTGAAGTGTGTAACTGATAATATAATAAAGAAAATATATCCCATTATCATATTCATTAGTAAAAATGAACCTACAATTTAAGTTTTTACCAATCCTTTATTATCCATCATAGATGTAACCTATAAAAATATGAATTAGTATATTTGAATTTTTATCATCACAATCTATCACTAAACAAAATGAGCAACAAAGCATCCAAAGAAGATATAGAAAAAACATTCGGACATCGACTAAGAGTGAGAGTCTGTGGTGTATTGGCAGAAAATGATAAAATATTGATGGCTGTACATCATGGTATTGGTAAAAGAGGTATTTTCTGGGCTCCTCCTGGCGGTGGTTTAGATTACGGCGAATCTGTGGAAGAGGCTTTGAAAAGAGAGTTCCTGGAAGAAACAGGTCTTGAGGTTGAAATTGATGAATTTATGTTTACGCATGAGTTTTTTGATCTTCCTTTACATGGCATTGAACTTTTTTTTATGGTGAAAAGAGTTAAAGGTGAATTGGTGACAGGAATTGATCCTGAAATGGCAGAAGACAAACAAACAATTGATAATATGGTCTTTACTTCTTTTGAAGAACTAAAAGAAAAACATGTAGATGAAAAGCATCATTTGTTCCGTCATTGTAATTCTTTAGAAGAACTCATCAAAATGCGAGGTTTTTATACAAATTTGAAAGAAAATTCATAGATTTACAGGTTAGAATCGAAGGGGTAAATTTCCCTGTAATGAATTCTAGAAATAGAAAATGGCAAAAGTAAGCATATTACAAAGTCAATTACTTGACATTACGATAAGTAGACTGAGTCAACAGTTGATTGAGAATCATGGAGACTTCTCTAACACTGTGATTATTGGTCTTCAGCAAGGCGGAATCATTCTTTCTGAAAGAATTAAGAAACGTATTTTAGAACTGGCAAAGGTTGAAGTTCCTTTGGGTCAGTTGGATATTACTTTTCACCGCGATGACTTCAGAAGAGGTCAAAGTATCCTCACTCCTAGCAAAACCGATATTCCTTTTCTTGTAGAAGATATGAACGTTATTCTTATCGATGACGTAGTCTTTACAGGAAGATCTATCCGTTCGGCTTTAGATGCGATGATGGCATTTGGTCGTCCTAGAAAAGTGGAGCTACTTTGTTTAGTAGATAGAAAATATAGCCGTGATTTACCAATTGAACCTACCTACGTTGGTAAGGTGGTCAATTCAATTCAATCACAATACATTCAAGCAGAATGGAAAGAAGAAGGTCATCAGGAAGATAACCTTTGGCTTATTAATCAATAATTTTACAACGGCGTTCGTTAGAATGACCGTTTTTTTATATACATCAATTTCTTGCAGATATTCATATAATGTTAAGTCAGAAACATCTACTTGGAATAAAAGATCTCACTAGAGAAGACTTAGAACTGATCTTTCAAACCGCCGATCAATTTAAAGAGGTGATTAATCGCCCCATCAAAAAAGTCCCTTCTCTTAGAGATATTACTATCGCCAATGTTTTCTTTGAAAACTCTACCCGTACAAAATTATCTTTTGAGCTGGCTGAAAAAAGACTATCAGCAGATGTGATTAACTTCTCTTCGAGTGGTAGCTCAGTAAAAAAAGGGGAAACACTTCTTGATACAGTCAACAACATTTTATCTATGAAAGTAGATATGATTGTGATGCGTCACTCAAGCCCTGGTGCTCCTCACTTCCTGGCTAAGCATATTGATGCTACGATCTTGAACGCAGGTGATGGAACTCATGAACACCCTACTCAAGCGATCTTAGATACTTACTCTATTCGTGAGAAATTGGGTACTGTGGAAGGTAAGAAAGTAGTGATTGTGGGTGATATCCTTCACTCACGTGTGGCATTATCCAATATTTTCGCTTTACAAAAGCTTGGTGCTGAAGTAATGGTTTGCGGACCTCATACTTTAATTCCAAAATACATCAGAGATCTTGGCGTTATCGTTGAGCATGATTTGATGAAAGCCTTGAAATGGTGTGATGTAGCCAATATGCTTCGTATCCAAATGGAGAGACAATTGGTAAAGAACTTCCCATCGGTAAGAGAATACTCTCAGAACTTTGGTTTGACAAAAGAGATTTTAGAATCACTGGATAAAGAAATCGTAGTAATGCACCCAGGTCCAATCAACAGAGGTGTGGAGATCACTTCTGATGTGGCGGATGCTGAAAATGCAATCATCCTTGATCAAGTGGAGAACGGCGTAGCTACTCGTATGGCGGCGTTGTACTTATTGGCAGGGAAGAAAGATGTGTAGTCTTATCTAAATAAAAATATAGATGGCAGTTATCATGAATTTGGTGACTGCCTTTTTTATGCTTTGGGGTATCATGAATAAAGTCTTATGTAAGTGAAAAGTACTTCAAATAACACTCAAATATTGTCTTAGTTTTAGCAATAAAAAAAGTCGCTCCTAGATTTTACTCCAAGAGCGACTCTTATATTTTAGTCAAAGATTGATTACCCTTTCAAAAGGTCCACAATCTCATCTGCTGAAAGCATATTTTGCTCACCAGTACTCATGTTTTTCAAAGAGTATTTGTTTTGAGCCATTTCGTCTTCCCAAGCTAAAACTACATACTGAATACCTTTTTTGTTGGCAAAGTTCATTTGCTTTTTCATTTTGGCATTATCAGGATATAATTCAGCAGAGATTCCTGCATTACGCAATTTTTGTAATAATGGTAATGAATAATCTCTTCCTTGGTCATCAAAATTCGTCAACATTACTTTTGTTGTCTCAACAGCTGATGACGGATATAAATCCAACTCTTCTAATACGTCATAGATTCTATCTACACCAAAAGAGAAACCAACGCCAGACATTCCATCTAAACCGAATACGCCAGTTAGGTTGTCATAACGACCACCACCACTGATAGAACCCATATTGGCATTGTTTACCTTCACTTCGAAGATAGCACCTGTATAGTAAGAAAGACCACGAGCAAGTGTTACATCAAATTCTACCTTTTCAGTAGGAACACCCATTTTAGTTGTGTAGTTGAATACTTCTTCCAACTCTGCTAAACCTTTCAATCCCACTTCTGAAGAAGCTAAGAACGTTTTCATCTTTTCGATACGCTCTGCAGTTGAACCGCTCATTTCATAGATTGGCGTCAATTGATCTACTGCTTCTTGCGTAAAACCTCTTTGTTCTACTAACTCAAGGTTTACTTTCTCCACACCGATCTTGTCCAATTTATCAATCGCAACGCAAAGTTCTGACTCTTTACCGTTTTCACCGATGGCTTCAGCAATACCTGTCAAGACTTTTCTGTTGTTCAATTTGATCGTGTGATCCGTGATTTGAAGATTCGTCAACGCCTCACCCATCATTGCTAGGATTTCAGCTTCACATAATAATGAATCTGTTCCTACCACATCGGCATCACATTGATAGAATTCTCTATAACGTCCTCTTTGAGGTCTGTCTGCTCTCCAAACAGGTTGTACTTGATATCTTTTAAATGGAAAGCTTAATGTACCTCGGTTCATCACAACGTATCTTGCGAAAGGTACAGTAAGGTCATATCTTAAACCTTTATTAGAGATTTTTGGAAGCATATGCTTTGCTCCTTTTTCAAGGTCTTCTGCATTTACATCTTCCAAGTAGTCACCAGTATTCACAACTTTAAATAAAAGCTGATCCCCTTCATCACCATACTTACCTGTCAATACTGAAAGGTTTTCCATAGTTGGTGTCTCCAGGTTTTGAAAACCATATTTCTTGTAAACGTCTTTAATTGTTTCCAAAATATAAGTTCTCTTGGCCATTTGCTCGGGCCCAAAATCTCTAGTACCCTTAGGTACGCTAGGTTTCTGCTTTGCCATTTATATAATTATATAGTATTTCTTTTCTTTTAAGAATGCGCAATTACATCATTTTTGAAGGAAAATGAAAATAGAATTACAATGATGACATTTATTTAGAGGGAAGTTTATTGAAACTTAGATAAATCATCCGAACTAACATTAATTTGAAAATCTTTTCTACAGTTTTTTTAAAGTGAAGATTTTCAACTCCCTATTGAATGTCAATCTTATTTTTATTCTCCACCCACCTAATTTCTTGAGGTACTTTTGAGTAATCAGGAAGATTCAAAATCCAATAATAAACCTCTTCAATAAATTCATCATCTGAAGATGTTTCTTTACTCCTCAATGAATAGTAATCTAAAATCTCTTTTCCATTATTCTTGATAAAATACATTGTAATGATTGTAGCTAAACCTGAGAAATTAATATGTAACCATGGCATTAAGTGAGATACTTTATTATATTCTGAAGATCGTTTTTCATTTGAATAGATTCTTGATATAATATCCCACCATTCCTCTTCTTCATGTTTTTTATAAAAATCAGAATAGCAACTATAAAACTCTGGAAGTCTATATTCTTCTAAACTTCTACTTCCAATCTTTCTCCACTTCTGTTTTCCTCTACTCTTCGGTTTTCTAGCTAATACAAAAGGAGGCATCAACTCAGAGAGTTGAGAAAATTCTTGATTTTTCTTAAATGGAGTATTCGATACTTCTCTGTATACATTTAATAAATGAGAGTAACCTTTTTCACCACCTAACATCTCTATCTCTTCTGGGCAGATCACTCCCACTACTAAAAAGCCCATACCTTTTTCTAAGGGCAACTCATATAAATCTTCTCTAATCATTTTTTACAATAGTTTTAGTCTATTTCTGAATGGTATAAATCTTTAGTTTGCTTATTTACAAAGACTAACAATAATAAAGATATGAAAATTCATATCCCTTTTAAAGGATGTTGAATTACGTTCTTTTTAAATACATCACGTAGCAATGCTAAGTTGCTACAGGAATCAGTATTTATAATTACCTCTACAGTTAAACACTCCTATCCCTCAACTACAATGACGCCCCTAACCTTTTCATTAAAAAATATTACAGAATATATTACTTTAATCACCTTTTGGGGTTGTTAAACGGTCATCATTTTTCACCTGACGTCCTTCTATCTTTACAGTGTAATTTCAAGGTTAATATTAAATAACACATCAACATTGTGTGACTTTTTAGACCTCTTAAAATTGAATTATTACACTTAATAGAAATAAACAATATCAGTTTTAAAAAGCAAAGACAAAATACAATATGCCATTTAAAATTTTAACTCCAGAAGAAGCGGCGTCATATGTACATCATAATACAACAGTCGCATTTAGTGGTTTCACTCCTGCAGGATCTCCTAAAGTAGTTTCTAAAGCTATTGCTGAAAAAGCAAAAAAAGAGCATGAAGCAGGTAGAGAATTTAAGATCGGAATGATCACAGGTGCTTCTACAGGTGATTCTTTAGATGGAGAATTAGCTAGAGCAAATGCTGTTAAATTCCGTACTCCATATCAATCAAATAAGGATATGAGAGGAGCCATCAACAATGGTCATGTGGAATATTTTGATATGCACTTGTCTGCATTAGCACAAGAGATGCGTTATGGTTTCTTTGGTGAAATTGACGTGGCTATTATTGAAGCAGCAGATATTACTCCTAATGGCGAGGTTGTACTTACATCAGGTGTAGGTATTTCACCAACCGCTACAAAATTAGCGAAAAAGGTTATTATTGAGTTAAACAGTAATCACCCTAAGTTTATCAAAGGTCTTCACGATATCTATCAACCATTAGATCCTCCTTACAGAAAGTCAATTCCTGTATACTCTCCTGATGCTAGAATCGGCGAGCCTGTATTAAGAATTGAGCCTTCAAAAATCATGGGTATTGTTGAAACAAATGCTCCTGATGAAGTAGGCGGTTTTGCTCCTGTTGATGAGGTAACTCAAAAAATTGGTGATAACGTAGCTAACTTCTTAGCGGGTGAATTGGCAAAAGGTACTATTCCTAAAGAATTCTTACCAATCCAATCTGGTGTGGGTAATATCGCCAACGCGGTATTAGGTTCATTGGGTAAAAACCCTGGCATCCCTCCTTTCAGAATGTATACTGAGGTCATCCAAGATGCTGTAATTGATTTAATGAAAAACGGCGATATTACATTTGCTTCTGGTTGTTCATTAACTGTTTCTCCAGAAGTTTTAAAAGACATCTACGGTGATTTCGAATTCTTCAGAGATAAATTAGTATTACGTCCTCAAGAAATTTCAAACAACCCTGAGATTGTTCGTCAGTTAGGTTTGATTACAATCAACACTGCTATTGAAGCAGATATCTTCGGTAACATCAACTCGACACACGTATTGGGTACGAAGATGATGAACGGTATTGGTGGTTCCGGTGACTTCACTCGTAACTCATTCTTATCGATCTTCACATGCCCATCAGTAGCAAAAGGTGGTAACATAAGTGCTATTGTACCAATGGTATCTCACGAAGATCACTCAGAGCACTCTGTGAAAGTAATCATCACTGAGCAAGGTGTGGCAGATTTAAGAGGTAAATCTCCTCGTCAACGTGCTGAAGCCATCATTGAGAATTGTGTTCACCCTGATTACAAGTCTACTTTAAGAGAGTACTTAGAAGTAACTTCAGGACATCCACAAACTCCTCAAGCATTAGATAGAGTATTCAACATGCACTCTGAGTTTATGACATCAGGTGATATGAGAAACACGAAATGGTAATTCATTTCATATATTTTTTAGAGTAATTTTTTTATACTCAAAAAGCCGTTTCAACTTTGGTTGGAACGGCTTTCTTTTTATAATTCTATCAAATTGATTTCTGATGGTAAAAGCGTAGCAGGTTACGCTACTACAGGGTAGAGATTTTCATTATAATTGAAAACAGATAAAATGATTTATTTTGTAACGAACAAGGTCAATAAAGATAGTCTCTTTTGTTATTTGAAAGCGTAGCGGGCTACGCTACTACAGGGATCACCTTTACTCTTCATTCTCACCTCTTACCTCCTTATCTCATTCTCTGCCTTTTGAGCATATAAGGAATAATGATTTGATCGATATCCTTTTTACTATCCACCTCTACATAATCGATCTTATATTGACCACATTTCACATTCAGATCATGATAAAGTTGCTGAATGGTCTGTTGGTATTGTTCACGTACTTGTGATGGACGAAGCTTTTCTTTTTGCCCTGATTCAACATCCACAAATACCATAGGGCGTTCGGGAAATTCTAGTTGCAATTCTGTACTATGATCGGCAACATGGAATAATAATACCTCATGATTATTATGCTTTAAGTGTTGCAAAGCGGCAAACATTTCATCCCTATTGCCCATTTGACCCATCATATCAGAAAAGATAATAACCAAAGAACGCTTATGAATGGTCTCTGCCACCTGATGCAGTACTTTGGCAATGTGTGTACCTTTCTGTGGTGGTGGTTTTTCCAGCATCTGCTGTAGTTTTACAAAAATCTGATGTAAATGCGTTCTGGTTGATTTCACTTGTGTCATTTCTTCCAAATCATCAGAGAATGTACACAAGCCTACAGCATCCCTCTGCTTCTGTAGCATATACCCCAGAGAAGCGGCGGCCATAGTGCTAAACGCCATCTTATCAAAAGTTTTATCTGGATAATACATAGAAGGAGAACGGTCCAGAACAATCATAGCTCTTAGATTAGTTTCTTCTTCATATCTCTTGGTGAAAAGCTTATCAGTACGTGCATACACTTTCCAGTCGATATGTCTTGTACTTTCTCCTGGATTATAGAGGTTATGCTCTGCAAACTCAACAGAAAAACCATGATAGGGAGATTTATGTAAACCTGTAATAAAGCCTTCCACCATTTGCTTGGCAAGAAGTTCAATATTACCGTATTGTCTTATGGTATCAAAAGAGATTTCTTGTAACATGTATAGTCTTACTTTAACTTCATGAAGTGTGTAATGTTAGCTCTCTGAACTAACTTCATTTGAATAAGAAGTCTCAACTTCTTTACATAAGTTACAAATGCTTTTTGACAAAGGCACCTTTATAACCTTTTGATTTTACTTTTTTGACACTATTTCTAGCTTCTTTCTGAGAAAAGTCTCCATAAAGCAAACGGTAAATCACTTTACTCTTATGATAACCGGATTGAATATAGATTTCAGTCAACCCCTTTTTATTAGCAGACTTCCCTGCCTCTTTTGCCTTTGCTAAGTTAGAATATGATGCCAATTGCACTGCGTAACCTTTTTTAATGTCTTTGGCCGTTCCCCAAATACTATAAGTTCCTGGAGCTCCGTAAGACTTTGAAGGTTTACTTTTTGGCGTTTTCACTGCAGTATCCGGCTTCTTCTTATTTTTATCTTTCTTGACGTCCTTTGAGGATATCGATTGACCAGAACTGCCAGAAGTTCCTTCTTTTACTTTAGTTCCCTGCCCATTAATGGCTAAGATTTCAATTTCAACCTTTGCGATACCATCTTCAATCATTCCAATTTTAGAAGCGGCTGCTTTTGAAAGATCAAGAATACGGTTCGACTTAAATGGTCCTCTGTCATTCACTCTTACAACCACCCACTTACCATTTTTCTGATTGGTTACTTTAAGATAAGTATCAAAAGGCAACTCTCTGTGTGCACACGTATAGCCGTACATATTGAAACGCTCCCCATTAGCTGTTTTTCTTCCATGGAATTTATTAGCGTAGTAAGACGACTGTCCTCTTTTTTTATCACCTACTTTAGTTTGTCCGTAAAGTGTAGTTATCGTCACTAAGCAGAATAGTAAAAGAATGATCTTCTTCAGGTTCATGATAATAATAATATGATTTAATTGTTATGGTGCTTTTTAATGAAACAGTCATCATAGCCTCCTTTCTTCAATAACTGTAATAATGCTTGAGCATTTTCTGAGGTTGGAAAACAACCGATCAACAAGCGAAAAACTTTTTGACCGTTAGACCAGCCTGTTTGCACAAAAATAGAGGAAATAAGGTAATTTGATTCAATTTTATTTCCTTCTCTAAGGATGAATTCCAAATCAGATGAAGTAGCAAACTGAATACCAACACCTTCAGTCTTCTGTTTTTCTCCCATTAAATTGTAAGTCCCCACCCCATTAAAGAGTGCTTTATCGACCTCAAGAGCATCTGGCACCTCAACTGGAACAATCACAGTCTCTCTTTTCTTTTGTTGTTTTTGACGTAAAGTTGTTGGTGTGTCCACCAAAGTAACTTCAACAGTACTCTCTGACTTTCCTATGATATCTAGTCTTTGCGCCGCCTCATAAGTCATATCAATAATTCTGGATGAAGTATAAGGTCTGTCCACCACTTTTAATAAAGCCGTTTTTCCGTTGTTGATATTTCTCACTTTAACAATACTTCCAAAAGGAAAATATTTATGAGCAACATACATGGAGTCTTTACTAAATTTTACGCCGCCTCTGGTAATAATTCCATCTCGGTCATCTGGATAGTAGGAAGCCTTCCCTAACTCTTTATAACCAATTTTGGTGATGGACTGAGAGAATGAAAAATGATTTAGAGCTAAAAAAAATACAAGGATCAAAAAAAGTTTTCTCTTCATTAAGGGTCAGTGTTTCTTAGAATCTTCATTAAAAACGAAGGTAAACTTACAATTTTTTTCTCCTTTTACTCAATTTTAGCCTGAAAGTAGAAATAATATGCATTTTTTTTCGATTTGATTTGGATAATAGAAATGTTATATAAAAATTAGGATCGTAAATAAACTAAAAGATTAGGACTGTGGAAGAGAGAAGAGAAGAAATCTTTTCAAGGAAAGTTCGTGCCGGCAAGCGTACTTACTTCTTTGATGTTAAAGCAACTCGATCGAACGACTATTACTTGACAATTACGGAAAGTAAAAAGCGTTTCAAGGATGATCAACCTGTGTTTGAAAAGCATAAAATTTTCTTATACAAGGAAGACTTTGAGAAATTTGTTGATGCTCTTGGTGAATGCGTAGACAAGGTCAAGAATGATCTTTTACCCGATGAGGACTACGAATACAAAGAAAGTTTCGATAATGACTTCAAAAGCGAGCCATTAGATAATGACTTATCTTATTAGGCCTTTGATCATTTCCAGATGAAAAAAAGACTCTTACTTATTTTCTTAAAGTAGGAGTCTTTTTTATCTTTAAAATCTAATAAACTAAGAGCAATATGAATAATTCCATTTTATTGACCTTAGATTAATAAAGCCCCATTTCTAATATTCATTTTTTTGATGTACTAAACGATTGATATGGTACCTGATAAACTCTATAATTCAATTAAATCCATTGCATCTGTTGCAAAGTACTTTCGTTCTATTACGAATTTATTTCTGTTTATCGCCATAATTCTTGTGTTAGGATGGCTTTCTGTACAGCTCAAAGATATTTTAGCGTACATCGTCATTTCAATGATTATTTCATCCATCCTGCAAACACCAACCAATTACATCGCCAACTTCCATGCTTTCGGTTATAAATTTCCGCGAACCTTAGCCGTATTCTGTTCTTTTATCATCCTATTTGGGATCATTGGTTTATTTGTCTTTCTCTTCTATCCTTTGATTAAAAGTCAGATTGAAGTATTGACCGATAAGAATACCCAAGAACTGATTATGGTGGTTGAAGGTCCTGTTTATAGTATAGAAAATTTAATTAGAGAATACATATTACAAGATGCTGAAGAAGGTTTCTTGATCAAACAATTAACAGAACGAGTTACTTCCTTGATCCAAAGTGATAGTATCAGATCTTTTGTTAATGGTTTAATTGCCCTGACAGGTAACTTTTTCGTTGGAACCATGGCAGTTTTGTTCATCACTTTCTTTTTCTTGTATGATCCAAGTTTACTGAGAAGACAACTTATCATTTTAATTCCTAATCGATATTTTGAAGTTTCAATTTCAGCAATCATTAAAACTGAAAAGCTGTTATCAAGTTATCTGTTAGGTTTATTCTTACAAATGCTAAGTATCTTCTCAATTGCCACCATCGGTTTAAAAATCGCCAATGTGGAATATGCTATCACAATTGCCGTTTTTGCTGCTGTAGCCAACCTAATTCCTTATCTTGGACCATTCATTGGTGGTACCTTTGGCGTATTGGTGGGTATACTTACCGATCCTTCTCTAACAGAAATGTCAGACTATATTTTCCTTGTCGTCAAAGTACTTTCAGTATTTGGTGTGGTACAGCTTGTCGACAATGTGGCTGTACAGCCTATCATATTCTCTCGTAGTGTAAAAATGCACCCTTTGGCTATCTTTCTTGCAGTATTCGTAGGTTCTGCATTAGGAGGCGTTGTGGGGATGATTTTCGCCATACCAACCCTTACTATTCTTAAAGTGGGATCAGAAGAATTTTGGTATGGTTATAAGCGCTATCAGATCTTTAGAGATAAAGTACCAAAGTTGAGAAAAGACTGACTTTAAATTCAGACAACAAGCAAACTAAATTCCATTTTTTTAACTACACTACCTACATATGCGAAAGCTAAACCTATTTATTTTAGCCTGTGTTACTATTGCTGTAATTAGCATTAATTTGAAATTACATACGGAACATTTCACAAAAGAAGAAAAGGCTAATGATATACTTTTACAACTGAACTTTTTGGAAGAGGAATTAAAATTCAATCAATTAGGTGAAAATATGCAAGGACTCTTTCCAGAGGGATTAGTCTTTGTCAATGCATTATACGGCTTAGCTTGGTGTGAGTTTGCTTTAGCTCAACCAAAAGATGACGCATTGAAAAAGAAAGCCATTGAAGAGGCTTTATTTGCTTATCATGCCATTGATACTGCTGACGCTAAAATCAATTTTGCTAAATTCTTGAAACCTGAATACGGGGTGTTCTATGCTGGCTGGTCTACTTACCTCCTTTCTAAAGTAATGGCTGTAGATACTTCCTTTATTAAATCTGAACATTACCGCAAAACATTACAAAGAAAGTGCGATATCATAGCAAATGCATTTGAACAGTCCTCTATCCCTTTTTTAGAATCTTACCCTATGCAATCATGGCCGGCAGATAATTTTATTGCAATAGCTGCTTTAGCAAATTATGATAAAACATTCACTCCTCGATATAAGGGTATCATTGAGGAATGGATCAAAAAAGTCAGGAATTCTTTAGAACCAGATTTAGGAATGATAGCACATCAAACTCATTTTGAAAATTCTAAAATTATAGAAAATTCAAGAGGTTCGTCTACGACTCTTATATTAAGAATGCTATCTGAAATTGACCCTGATTTTGGCAATGAACAATATAAAAAATTTAAGAAGCATTTTGTTGAAACTACATTTGCACTACCTTCAGTTCGTGAGTATCCTAAAGGTGAATTTGGTATTGGCGATATCGACTCTGGCCCTGTAATTTTTGGGGTTGGTTTTGCAGGAACTATCGTAAGCATCGGCACATTTGCAGTATATGAAGATACAGACTTTGCCGCACAGCAATACAAAACTATAAATGCTTTCGGTTTAGTATCAAAGCATGAGAACATGAAAATGTATTTATTTGGCCGATTGCCAATGGCTGATGCTTTTATAGCCTGGGGAAGAGCAACAGCTTTAAAATATCAAGAAAACGACAATTTCAGCTTTATGTGGAATTGGAAATTTCACCTCTGTTCTTTTCTAATTTTGATACTATTATGGGGTGTATTTTTCAGAAAGAAACTTAGAAAACTCATCTCTTTTTAAACAACAATCGAAGTCTCTAATTAAAAATCAGGAGAACACATAAAGCTTATATCTCTTCTACCTGAATAATACCTTTTACTGTCTTTAGTATCAATGAAGATTTTTATTGGCAATATCTTATAAGACCTCTTTAACTCCTCATTATTAAGCTCATCAATATTACTTTTCTTGGCAAGAAAAGACCAACAATCAAAATAAGCTTCCTGTATAATTTTAACATCCTTGATCATTTTATCAGTAGGAAATGACTCTGTATAGGATAGTATAATAGTTGCTTTCTGTGGAGCATCTGAAAAGTTCCTTTCCCTTCCATTATTCAACATATAGTTTGTAATATCATTTTTATTGAAAACAGAACTGTCAGATATATTGACCTGATTTCTAAAACTCTTTCTACAACCCGTAAGGCCTTTTTTCTCAATACATGAATAACTTACATTAACTGGAAACTCCAATCCGTTCTTATCACTTTTCACTAACAAGTAACTATCCCAAGTAAGCCCATTATCTTTAAATACTTTTTTATCTTGAGTACAAGGAGCAATAACTACATCATAAAAATCTCCAAACGTATTGACAGTATCTAAATTTAAAATTGGTAGCTTTTCATCATTTAATAATTTAGAATAGAACTCATATTTGGTTGATTTCTCCTGACATGAAAACAGAAGGATAGAGAAAAGAAAAATAATGAAGTGTTTCATAGTTAATAAAAAGATAGTTTGCTTTAAAAATAAGAGCATGTTTGAAACTTTTTTAGTAAAAAAATATATTCCAAACATGCTCTAAATGACAGTGCTTTTTTGTACTGTCATTTTAACAAAATTATTTATTTCTGAAAAGAACAGAAACTAATACCTGCGTTACTACAATCAAAGGGAGTGCAGCAACTTGCAAGAAGATCAATAATAATACGGTTACTCCTATTAAGATATACCTTGCTTCGTTTCCTTTCCATCCAAAATTCTTGAACTTTAATGAAACTAGAGGAATCTCGGCATTCATCAAATAAGACATCACTAGAGCTATTCCTATCAAAAGATATTTATTCAGAATATAGGGAGAAAACTCAGGATAGAATTTCAAGATTAACGGCAAGGAACCAATCAATAGTGCATTGGCTGGAGTTGGAACCCCTATAAAGCCATCCGACTGCCTTTCATCAATATTAAAGTTCGCTAAACGAATTGCTGAAAATGCCGCAATCAAATAAGCGATATATGGCAAATAAGTGGTCTGTGTATCTGATAGTAGCTCGACCTGCAAAAGCAATTGATAAAGAATGACCGCCGGCAAAACACCAAACGTAACCATATCTGCCAGTGAGTCTAGCTCTTTACCCATTGGAGATGAAACTTTCAACATTCTAGCGGCAAAACCATCAAAGAAGTCGAATGTGGCCCCTATCAAAATCATTGTCGCCCCTAGAACCAAGTCGCCTTCAAAGCAAAATGAAATACCAATACAACCACTGATAAGGTTGCTACAAGTAATTGCATTAGGTATATGTTTTTTTATTCCCATAATTATCCTCTTACAAATGGATTACTTCTTTTCTCATCACCGATCGTTGTAAATGGTCCGTGACCTGGATACACAATGGTTTCATCAGGCAAGGCATACATTACATTTTTGATATTATCCAATAATGTTTGATGATCACCACCTGGCAAATCTGTTCTACCGATAGAGCCTTTGAACAATACATCACCACCTAAAGCAATTTTCTGATCTTTATCAAAGAATACTAAGTGACCAGGAGAATGACCTGGAGCATATAAAATTTGAAGGGATGTATTACCAAAAGTCACCTCTCCCTCATTTTCCAAAAGTTCATCATGTGTAGAAGTCACAAAACCAGGGATGCCATATCTTGCCGCCGCATCTGCACCCATTGCCAATGTTTCAATCTCCCCTTTTGGAATATATAATTTCACACCAAAAGTATCTTGACAGAATTTATTACCAAATACGTGATCCAAGTGACAATGTGTATTGACAATTTTCACAACTTTCAAACCATTGCTTTCAATAAAACCTTTTAGTGCTTCTTCTTCAGAAGTATCATAACAGCCTGGGTCAACAATTATCGCTTCTTTTGTCTCATCCCAAACTACATAAGTATTTTCCTGAAAAGGGCTAAAAGTTAATGTATGTACGTTAATCATCTTGATTATTATGCTTTTATTGCTACTCATCTAAAGATCAATCAAATGCGATTCATCTTATATGGATAAGTTCTATTTGAATTAAAATTTCTTCGAACGTACAAATTTTAACGATGATAAGCTATTATTTAAGGGTTTTTGAGTTTTGAATCCAAAAGAAGAATTTTTAGCAATGAAAAAATGAAGAAGAAGAAGAAACTTGAAAGTAATAGTCTTAAAGGTTATGTAAATCTAATTTGACAGTTGACAAGCACTCAGTTTACAACAACTACATTAATAAAAACAATTCAATAAATTCATCATTCCTTACACTCTAGCAATAGTCTTAAAATAGAGCTACAAATAGTACTTTTTTATAAATAGAATATGATATTTGTGGCAGTATTTATTTTTTGAGTATTTGGTATGACAGATATAGTAGATTATCTAATTGTAGGGCAAGGACTTGCTGGAAGTATTTTAGCAGAAACAATCGCGGAGCGAAATAAGACATTCATGTTGGTTGACAATGGAAGTCTTAAAAATTCATCAAGAGTGGCTGGTGGTTTGTACAATCCCATCACCGGAAGGAAAATGGTAAAAACATGGCTTTGTGATCATATTTTTGATAAAATTGAAAACTTTTATCCTGCATTTGATCAGAAATACAATATCAAAAGTTTTATC
This sequence comes from Flammeovirga sp. SJP92, assembly GCF_001583495.1. Lineage (GTDB taxonomy): Bacteria > Bacteroidota > Bacteroidia > Cytophagales > Flammeovirgaceae > Flammeovirga. The sequence continues at coordinate 48,720 of NZ_LQAQ01000092.1, forward strand.
TCCATTCCTCTTTATTTTCCATTTGATTCACAAGAAAAACAAACAGACTGGATAGCAGCAAGTGCCGATGAGAAATACAATTCTTATGTCAAAGGGTTTGTGAAAGAGGGACTTTATAATGAATTTATTGATGGTACTTTTGGAGGAATGGAAGTACATAGAAGTGGCTACTTGGATATACCTGTTTTTTTAGACGCTTTTAAAGCACAAAACGGGAAAAATATTATTGAAGAGGAATTTGATTTTAATGCTATCGAACATAAAGATGGCTATATAAAATATAAAGATACCAAGGCAAAACATATCATTTTTGCTGAAGGGAATAAAGTAGAAAATAATCCTTACTTTACAGCGTTAGATTTTAGACCGGTAAAAGGAGAATTACTGCTCATTAAATTCGAAAAAGCAAGGTTTCAACACATCGTCAACAGAAATGGATTTATTTTACCTATCGATGACCAAGGCACTTGTAAGTTAGGAGCTACTTATGAAAGAGTGGAAGAAATGGAGTCACCTACTCCAAAAGGAAAAAGACAGCTTTTAGAAAAAGTAGAACCATTGGTCAATGACAAATTTGAAATCTTGGAACATTGGTCTGGAATTCGTCCAGCAACATTTGATCGCAGGCCTTTTATTGGTACTCATGAAAAATATAAAAATATTCATATATTTAATGGATTAGGGGCCAAAGGCGTTTCACTTGGACCTTATTTTTCAGAATTATTGCTTGATAGTATAGAAAACGGAAAGGAACTACCTTATGAAGTGAGGTTGAACAGGCTTTCTAAACAACAAAGGATAGAACAAAACTCGAAATAATGAATACACAGCTCAATACCATTTTTTCTAAATTACAGTTCAAGACTGTTTTACTTTTTATTTTTTCATTGGTATTAATTTTAGCTGCAACAGGTGCAAAAGTATATTTTGATGTTAAACTAGAGAAACTACAATTACAAAAAACGGTTTCCAACTCCAAGGCATTAGTGAATTATAAAAATGCTTCTACTGAAATTGAAAAAACTATTCAGGAAGTAAAAACAGATGCTTTCGATTTATTTAGTATCACACTTTGTGATGTTTATTATCTTAATGACAATGGAACAGCTCTGTATTGGGTCAATAAAGGAAAAGAAAGAAGCATTCTGAATAGAAGTCAAGCCAACGAAATAACAAGTGACCTAAAAGTCTTTTTTAAGGATAAAGATTATAAAAGTAGTCAGAAGGTGGAAGGATGGTTTGTAGTAAGGTCAGCTTCACCCGACAATACTTTAAAGTCAATTGTTCTTGTAGTGAAGGAATCAGACTTATGGCTGAAAGCTGGTTTTGCTTCTTTACCTTTGACTGTGTTATCCATCCTGATCATTGGTATTCTATTTATCTATCATTTATCAAGTACCAATACTTGGTTGAGAAGACCTTTAACAAAATTTTTTAAGCACCTTGAATATGAAAGTCAAGGTATCAACAGCGAACTAGAAAGAGATGTACCCAATGAATGGCAGGAGTTGTTTATGGAGTATGATCTTTCCTTTAGCAAGCGTAACAATAATGGCCTTCCTCCTGAATCAGAACAAGAAGCCACACAGAGACATCATGCACAACTACAAGAACTAAGATGGGCAAAAGAACAACTAGCAGAGTATCAGAAAAAAGCCGAAAAAGCTCAATCATCCAATGGTAATTCCAAGTTGAAAGGCTTTTTTGACAGTTTCCAAAAAGCAACTGTGGGTATGATGATCGCCGATGCAGACAGTATTCCTATTTTCCTTAATGAGAAAGGAAAAGAGTTACTCGGAAAGGGTGTTTTACCTTCAAGTGAGGATGATTTACTGGATGTTAGGAAAATTTTCATCTCGGGTACTAATGTTGAAATGCCTAGTGAACAACACCCAATTATTACGGTTAAACTGGAGAATAAGCCTCAGATAGTCAAACACATTGATGTTTTCAATCCAAAGAACAAAGAAAGAAAAAAGATTCAGATGTACGCCACTCCTATCACAGCCTACACATCAATGAATGAATATTACCTTATATTAATAGCTGAGGAAAAGTAATTTTTCTTATTTTTAAACATATTTTTATCGTAATAATCGGAAAAAACCAAGGTGGGTTCATTCCTGATTGTTCACAAAAAAGAAAACATGCCGATATTTCAGCTAGAAGAAGACAGCGTACTATTCCCTCCTGCCCGTATGACAGATGAGAGTGGCATTCTTGCGGTAGGTGGTGATTTAACTCCAAGAAGAATTATTGAAGCCTACGCAAGTGGCGTTTTTCCGTGGTTCAACCCTGAGGACCCATTACTTTGGTGGTCACCAGATCCCCGTTGTGTCTTATTTCCTGAAAACATTTACGTTTCAAAGAGTATGCGTCAACTTTTAAGGCGTAATACATTTAAGGTAACTTTTGATCAAGATTTTGCAGGTGTCATTTCTGCCTGCAAAGAAATCTACAGACCTGATCAAGGAGGTACATGGATCACTGACGAAATGGAAGATGCCTACAATCAATTGCACAAAATTGGATTTATGCACTCTGTGGAAGTATGGGAAGGAGATGAATTAGTGGGAGGATTATACGGAGGTGCCATGCAGAAAGCTTTTTTTGGTGAATCAATGTTTTCAAAAAGAAGTAATGCATCTAAATATGGTTTCATCATGCTCTGTCAAAACTTGATTGAACAGCAGTACGAAATCATTGATTGTCAAATGCATACTCCTCACCTAGAAAGCCTAGGTGCAGAGGAAATCCCTAGGGATGCCTTCCTTTTATATACAAATAGAAACCAACAAAGGGAATTTGACCGACAAAACTGGAATGAAATCTTTAGAACTGATTTCTATACAAATCCCTAAGTTTATATTATTTTTGAACTGAATTTGAATAGAAGGTTAACAAAGTGGTTAATCTTCAACATACTAACATAGACAAAACATGAACAAAGAAGTAGCTCAATTGAATCCCGTTGATATTTGGGAAAACTTTGAGAAAATGAATGAGGTTCCGAGAGGATCTAAAAAAGAAGAAAGAATTATTGCTTTTACAAAGAAGTTTGGAGAAGATTTAGGGTTACCTACTTTTGTTGATAAAACAGGCAATGTGATCATCAAAAAGCCTGCTACTCCAGGTATGGAAGACCGTAAAGGTATTATCATTCAATCACATATTGATATGGTGCACCAAAAGAATGCGGATACTGAATTTGATTTTGACAATGATGGAATTCAATCTTACATTGATGGAGATTGGGTAAAGGCAAAAGGAACTACATTGGGTGCTGACAACGGTATTGGTGCAGCAACAATGATGGGTATTTTAGCTTCTAAAGAACTTGTTCACGGTCCAATTGAAGCTTTATTTACTATAGATGAAGAAACAGGCATGACGGGTGCTTTCGGTTTAGAAGGCGGTATGCTTGATGGTGATATTTTATTAAACCTTGACACTGAAGATGAGCATGAGTTGTGCATTGGCTGTGCAGGTGGTATTGATACAAATGTCAATTACAACTACGAAGAAGTAACTGCAGAAGGAGCCGCTTTCAAAATTGATTTGAAAGGTTTGAAAGGTGGTCACTCAGGCTGTGAAATCCACTTAGGCCGTGGTAATGCCAATAAATTAATGAACCGTTTACTTTGGAGAACGAACCAACAATTCGGTTTAGAAGTTGCGGAAATTGACGGTGGAAGTTTAAGAAATGCTATTCCTCGTGAATCTTTTGCTACGGTTGTAATTGCTGAAGATAAGGTGGAAGAATTCAAAGCTTATGTAGCTGAATTCGAAGCGACAATCAAGCAAGAATTACATGCTACTGAACCTAATTTAGTGGTGAACCTTGAAACTGCTGAGTTACCTTCAAAAGTAATGGATCTTAAAGCGCAAGAAGCTTTATTTAGTGCTATTTACGCTGCTCCATGTGGAGTCATCAGAATGTCAGACGACTTAGAAGGGTTAGTAGAAACTTCTACTTCACTTTCAAGAGTACAAGTAACAGCAGGAAAAGTGGTTGTTCAATTCTTGACAAGAAGTTCAGTTGACTCTGCGAAATATGATGTAACACACCAAATTGAAGGTGCTTTTGCAATCACTGAAGGAAATGTTGAACATGGTGGTGCTTACCCAGGCTGGACGCCTAATGCCAATTCTGAAATCTTGGAGGAAATGAAAGAAATCCATCAAGAATTATTTAATAAGCCTGCAATTGTAAATGCAGTGCATGCTGGCTTGGAGTGTGGTATTATTGGCAGTCACTATCCTCACTTGGATATGATTTCTTTTGGTCCAACCATCAAAAACCCTCACTCTCCAGATGAGATGTGTGAAATTAATACAGTCCGCAGATTCTGGGACTTTATTAAAATCACTTTAGAAAGAGTAGCAAAGAAATAATCTTTCGACAATAAAAATAATGGTGAATTAGAATGCTTTGAGCAAACTCTAATTCACCATTTTTTGATGTTTATTTGGATTTGAGATAAGGTGAGGTATACTTTTTTTTGAAATCATCAAAAGTTACATTTTCAAAAGCTCCTTCCTCTATAAAAGATAAAATAAGATGCATTGTCTTTTTATCCTGAAAACCTGGAACAGGAAAAGGTTGTGATAAAAGCTGTTCTTTTTTATCTACAATTATAAAAACGGTAGTTGGAAAACTCATTTTACCATCCAATAAGGTTGCGGCCAACTCATGATAACCCCTCCTTCCTTGTTGAGCAAAATTATAAGTAGACCCTTGAAATTGAATAGCCTTTCTAGACTCAGCATTCAATTTCACAGCATAATAATTTTCATTTACATATTTTACAATTGAAGGATCTGAAAAAGTGGACCTGTCCATCTTTTTGCACCAGCCACACCAGTCTGTATAAACATCAATCAATATTTTCCGAGGTTCTTTTTTACTTTTCGTAATGGCTTCTTCAAAGCTTAACCACTCGATTTTATCTTGTGCCCATAAACTTTGGGAAAGTACCAACATACAAATTACAGAAAGTTGAAATCGCATATCAATAATAAGATTCAAAATGAAACGATTTTATAATTTAGCAGTCCTTTGCTTTTTAATGATAAGTGCTTTAAACGTTCAAGCACAGCAAAAAAACTTAACATTAGAAGAATCCATCGTAGGTAGATGGTCTACTTTTTACCCTGAAAGAGTAAATGTTCAATGGCAACCTGACGCTAAAGGCTATTACACCACTATCGAAGATAATGCTTTAGTGGCCAATTATGCTAAAAAAGACAGCAAGAAAACGCTTATTTCTTTAGAAGAAATTCAAAACTCTAATGAAAGTTTAAAGAGTCTAAAAAGATTCCCTTACTACAAATGGGTTGCTAAAAATGCATTTATTTTCAAATTAAAAGGGCAAGTTTTTAAAACTGATATTGTCACTAAACAATCTTCTAAAGTTGGAACTTGGAATGAAGAGGGTGCAAATGTTGATTTCAGCAGTGACTATTCTAAAGCCGCCTACACTATTGAGAATAACTTATTCTTGAATGTAAATGGCAAGGAAATTCAAATCTCTGATGAAGAAAATAAAGAAATTGTATTTGGACAAGTAGTGCATAGAAACGAGTTTGGTGTCCACAAAGGGACTTACTGGTCTCCAAAAGGTAATGCCATTGCTTATTACAGAAATGATCAAACAATGGTGACGGATTACCCATTGGTGAATCTTGCAACAACTCCTGCTTCTGCCAACCCAATCAAATACCCAATGGCAGGGATGAAGAGTGAGGAAGTAACATTGCATGTTTATAATGTTGCAACTGGAAAAAGTATTCAAGTAAAAACGGAAGGTCCAAAGGAGCAATATTTAACGAACCTTGTTTGGAGTCCTGATGAGCAGTATATCTATATCGGTATTTTAAACAGAGGTCAAAATCATTTGGCACTAAACCAATACAATGCTTCTAGTGGTGAGTTCATCAAAACATTATTTGAAGAAAAAGATGAGAAATACTTATCCATTACTCACCCAATGGAGTTCCTTCCAAATAGTAATGAACAATTCATATGGAGAACGGAAAAGGATGGTTTTGAGCATGTGTACCTTTACAATACAGATGGAAAAGAATTAGCTCAATTGACAAAAGGTGATTGGGTGGTAATGGATGTGATTGGTTTTGACAAGAAAAACCAAAACCTATTTGTTTTAGGAACAGACAATAACGGTTTAGATAGACAAGTTTATAAAGCGAATTTAAAATCGAAAAAAGTTTCAAAAATCACCAATCAAAGTGGTGTTTATAGCCAAGTACAATTTGACGCGTCAAGTAATTTGTTCTTATCTGCCTTTACAAATTTAAGTACAGCAAATAAGCAATCTATTTTTGATGTAAATGGAAAAACAATCAAAACTGTACTTGAGGCTGAAGATCCTTTTAAAGATTACAAGGTCTCTCCTATTGAACTTTCAACGATTAAAGCTGCTGATGGCACATCGATCTTAAATACAAGAATGATTAAGCCTGCAGATTTTGATCCTGCTAAAAAA
>NZ_LQAQ01000093.1 GCF_001583495.1 Flammeovirga sp. SJP92
AACTCCAAAAGAGAAGTTTTAAAAGCCTTTCGTTAAAGGCGAGTGCAAAGGTAAGAAGAGAAATTTAATTTGCAATGCTTATTTTGTTTTATTTAGAAACTTAATTTACATCGCTGATTTTCAACTGAATCAAATACCTTTTCATTATATCAATCTCCCTGAATCGGGTTATCACATAGGATAACCCCTACGTGTTTTTTCCTCAGCCGTTTGCTGAAGGGAGTGCAAAGGTAATAGGATGTTTTTTAAATGCAATAACTTCTATAAAAAATTACATTAAATAAACGCAAATAAATTCACTATCAAAAAGGAATGTAACACCTAGCACTGGGTAATACATTAATCAACAACGGATTAACTAGATTCTCTCTTGGTTATGATTGATATACTTTGATCCAAAAAAATATATCAAGCCTGCGATAATTAATGAATCAAAGAAGTAAATAGACGTGATTGTGATGGTTTCGTAGTAGCTCAATAAAGAAATACCACTACTAACTAACCATGCTATTAATGCTAATATCCCCCATTGTGGTCTATCTTCTAGTTGGTAATTCTGCTTTTTGAGTAGAAAAAAGTCTATAATATAGATTGCAGAAACAGATGGGGTGAATACTCCTAATAAGGAAAGGAAGTCAAATAAGTAATCTGAAAACCGACCTAATGCCAGTAATGTTCCTAATAAGCTTGTGATGATACATAGCTTTTTGAATGTAAACTTTTCTGATATTGTAGAAAAAGTCAGTACTACTGAATAAAGGTTTGTGGCATTAGTCACCCAAGTGGTGATAAAGAGTAGAACAAATGCTGGTAAAATCAATCCCATCATCTGCATCATTTTCATTATATCTTTCTCCCCTGTATTGATCGCTAGGATGGCACTAATTAATAATACTAATGGAAATCCGAGCGTCACTCCTAATACTGATATTAAACTATGCTTATCATTATGGACAAACCTTGAGAAATCTGCCATTAATACGGGCAACAAAATGGAGGAGCCTATTAGGATGGAAGTCGCTTCGAACGTGGAAAGGGTGGGTAAAGTTGGGGTAAAGTTGATAATCTTATTCCATGTCATGTTTTCATCAAAGGAATAAAACATTACTCCTATTAAGAATAACAATAGAAATGGCACAAAGAAATTGGCGAGCCTTTCTAAACTTTTTATTCCATACATGGTGCTAAGCGTAATGATAATACTACTCCCAAATATGACTACCCAAAATGGTGTTTGGAATTCGAATAAGGATAAAGTGGTATCGTTGATGGCTTCGGCGAGTAATTCTAATGCTACTGCATACCAACCCAACAAACAAATACCTATCATTAGATTAATAAGTTTTACGCCTTTTGTTCCAAAGGGAAAACTCAAAATCATATAAGTGGAAAGACGGCTTCTGTTTCCGATCAGTGTAGTACAAAAGCTCAGTATGGTAAGGACCAATGTAGAAACACCAAATGCGTAAAGTGCATTTTCAAACCCTGCCTCTAGCGTAATTTCCGACCCTAAGTATAAAATGGGTAAGCTCACTCCCGTCCCTGCTATGATAAGGGCAATTGCCCATCCACTCATAAAGTCCTTCGCTTCTACCTTGGAAGTTGTATACTGATTCTGATCACTCATAGGTTTGTTGGTCTGTTTGTTTTAGTTTGTCCGCCAAAGGTAATAAACTTGGTAAACATACTTCTCCGTCTTTGATGATCAAGGTATCATCAAACTTTATCGTTACTTTTTCTACAATTCCATCGAAATGGGAAGCGGCCTCTTGACCATGTGGTGGCATGTCCATCGGACTAGTGTAGCCAAATCCAAAATCAACACCGCCCCATACTCTTTCATCTTCAACAATATCTCCTGACAACTCAGTCACGCCTGGATTTAAACCGATCATGTTGTGAGAAATCTTATACATGTTTTCATCCTTAAATGAAGAAATGTATTCTTTAAATTGATCCGCTTCTTTATTGCCTTCAATTTTTACGATAGCTCCCTTTTCCATCACAAACTCCACTCGGTTTTCTCCTGAAAGATCCGCATTCATTAAGGTATCAAAAACGATCTTCCCTTCCATACTTTTCAGTTTTGGAACAATATTGACATAGCCAGGAGCAGTACCGAAAATGGGGTTAGAGTAGTCACCATCATCAATGTCAAAAGCATATGACAAATCAATGTCGTATTTCACATCAGTACCATTGGCACTTGAAATGTGAATGGTCTTGCTCCTTTTGGCTAAGTCCAACACCTCATTTAAAAGGTGCTTTAAAGTAGGAATATCAAAGTGAGTGAAAATTCTTAGTAATGAATCAATAGGGCTATCACCTAAAATTAAGTAGCGTAATTTCTTATTTTGAGCCATTGCAGTCTCCCAGATATCAGAATACAGCATGACGATAGATTGTAAATCGATCCACACGTCTACATTACACAACGCTGGGGTTAATGCTTCATGAGGCCAATATTTCATTCCATCCTGCCCGTCATATTTGGCTTGAGGTACGATCAAAATCAATGGTTTTGCCTTCAAACTTTCTACTTCTTTTGCTAGTGCATTAACCAAATCCATATCTGAACCGGAATCGGCTGTCAATGCGACAATCTCCCCTTCTTGCACCTTAAACATGGTTTGAATAAGGGTCTCACAAAACTTCTGATATCTGTAATCCAAAATTGTACTACTTTATTAAGGTGAAAGTTGCTCAAAATACAAGGACAAAAGAAAATGAAAAAAATATGGTACTTGTTGTGGTCCGGCGGACGTTGCAATGCAACGTCCCTACAGCGGTATCCAACATAAAGAATATTCTACCATAATGTATCTTCTTATTGCCTTGTACTTACCCTTCTCCCTTTTATTATTTAATTCTTAAAATCTAAATGTCATTGCTGTTCCGAAAGATCTTGGTTGACCTCTCCACGCTACATCATCAGGGCTACCCACAAATTGTCCTGGTGAAAATTCCTGATAGTATTGTTGATTCATGATGTTATTACCCCACACCTCAAATTCAAACATTTTGTAACTCACTGAGAATCTTGCATTCAATAGGTTATAAGCATCTGAAATATGTTCTTCTAGGTTGCTTTCATGCCAGTACGTTTTTCCTGTATGATCTAAATTGACAAAGCCATTGAATCTCATTTCTTTTGAGATCTTGAATGAAGAAGAAAGGTTTACCCCAAAATTGCTTACCGGAACGAATGGTGTTTTATTTCCATTGTATTTACTATTGTCTGTCACATCAGAATTTTCTCCACCTGTTGTTCCTCCTTCTATAATTTCAGAGTCTGACATACCATAGTTAAATCCTAAATCAAGGTACTTGCTCAAACGGAATTTGGTATCTACTTCAAAACCAATCACACGGCTTTTATCATAGTTATAAATACCTCCATAAAAATCAGTCAAGTCTAAAATGAACTGTTGTTGATTCGTAAAGTCGGTATAGAAAGCTGAACCGTTGATGATGATTCTCTCATTCCAAGCGGATGTTTTAAAACCAAATTCATAATTGTCTGTCAACTCATCTTTAAAGTCTTTATTGAATAAGTTCGTCACTGCGGGGTTGAATCCACCTGTACGGTATCCTTTTCCGTAATTAGCAAATAGTAGGATGTTTTCTTTGGCTTGATAAGATAATGAAGCTTTCGGTTGGAAAACGTTGTTTGATCTTGATGATTTTACATCATTCAATCGGTCATCCTGTTCAAAGTTGTCAATATCAAATCTAAAACCTACAGAAGCTGTTAGTTTGTTTGTGATTTTATAATCTAAAAATCCGAATAACGCTACAGTTTGCGTTACATTGGTCAAGTCAGCGGCAACGACATTGAACTGTTCCCATGTATCATAATCTCTGACTAATCCATCTTGATAGAAAGGTTCGTCTACGATTTGGAAAAATCCTCCAAAACTCCAATCCAATTTTGAAGCGTTGTTTCTATTCTCAATTCTGATTTCTTGATTGAAAGTCGTTGAAGAAGTTACTTCATTTTGGGTAAAGTCATCATAAGGTAAGAAATCAAGATCGCCGTATGTTTTTCTATCTACCTGATTAAATGACGTGATACTTTGAATATTGAAATGATCCGCTCTGTAATTGATCTTCATATTTCCATTGTGATTGATCATACTTGATTGACCAAGTACATCACTCACGATCACATTATTTCCTTCTTTTGGATTGGGGTCCAATATTCCTCCTGGCTCTTGAACACCATCTACTTCATAACCTGTTGGGTTCACCGAATAATAAGCGGCACCACCTTCCAAATTAAAATGTTGATATGCTACTGAAACACTTAAACGATCAGTTAAATCCGCTTTCAGTTGACCTCTAATATTGAAATCCTTTCTGAAATCGACATATTCATTCAAATAGTCATTCATCAATAAACCGTCTGAATCTTTGTATTGGGTAGAGAATCTATAATATAATTTATCATTGACGATTGCTCCTGAAGATACAAATTGCCCTGTTTTAGCATTTCCGTTGGCATAACCTACTTTCAATTTATTACTCATAGTATTTGTAGGTTCTTGCGTATAAATATTGATCGCTCCACCAATCGCATTTTTACCATACAAAGCACCTTGAGGTCCTTTTACCACTTCCACCAACGCCAAGTCATATAATTCTTGATTCAATAAACTTGGATCAGCGACTGTCACTCCATCAATTACAAATGCAACTGGAGCGTCTCCTCCTCTCAGTTGAGGAATACCACGTACAGAAATAAAGTTGTTGCCTACCGCTTGTGAAGTATTGAATTTCATATTGGGTACCAAAGTCGCAAAAGCACTCAAATCAGTGATACCTGCATTTTTGATTCCTTCTGAATTAAGTGCCTGAACTGATTCTGGAATGACTTGAATAGATTCGGTTCTTCTTCTCGATTTACCCACAACTCCCATAAAACCTACAACATTCACTTCTTCCAGTTGTTGAGCATCTTCTTCTAAAACGATCTCTAATTTATTCTGATTTACGACTTCAATTTCTTGAGTGATGAAACCAGTGTAAGAAATCACAAGTGTCGATTTTTCTGGAACGATGATTTCAAAATTGCCATTAAAATCCGTTACGGTTCCTGAAGTTGTACCTTTCTGTATTACTGTAGCACCTATTAATTCTTGATTATCGGCAGAAGTAATTGTACCCTTGATGATAATATTTTGCGAAAAAACAGAGGTAGTAGTAAAAAAGACTAGTAAAAGTATTAATTGAATTTTTTGCATAATGATTGTCTTGAAAGTGATGAGTAACGTTAGTTCAGTGAAATGGACAATGAAATAACTTCGTAATTATACCTTAATCCTCTGTTTTATTGTTTCTTTACAATTCCTAATTATTTATTTTTGAATTCCGGTATAATTTTTAGGAAAAAAATGGAAAAAGCAAAAAACCAAGACATCAACAGTATTCGATATACTTCTCATTGCTTTGAACAACTAATCAAATTGGTCATTCAGCAATTTACTTTAAATCATAATCAATACTCACCGAAAAGAGTCACCCAACTTTATGGGTTCGGTAATTATGATCCTAATGAACCCAACCTGAAAAGTGATTTTGAAAAGCAGTCCGGCGACTTTGTCAATGGAAAGTATTTATATGATAAAAACAGGGCACTGGAGAGCGGAAAGATTCAAATCAAAATCAATAGTTATTACAGTCAGCTGATGGTGAACTATATCGGCTATCAAGATTTTTATGATTTTATTGATAATGAGATTGAGGATGTTGAAGAGAAAGAAAAGCAGTTAGAGTGGCTCAATCAGAAACAGAATGTTGAAAACAGCTATTACATTTCTTATCATTTCGGGGAAAACAAACAGGTGATCAAAGGTCAGGTTGAGATTTATAATGATTGGAAAAATGTGAAGTATAAATACATCTACCACCAAAATGATGGCACTTACAAAGAATTCCATTATCAAGGACAGTTGACTAAAAGGGTAGATATTATTCATATTCGAACTAAAACACTAATGGATAATAAGTTAGTGGATAGCGGTGAGGATATCTTGTACGCCGGTCATATCGAACCGAACAGCAGTCCTTTTTTGATCGGTACTTATAATGCTTTTGATATTTATAACCGTGTGATTGCTGGAAAATTGATTTTTGAGAAATTCGATTCTAAAGATGAAATGATTGAGGCGTCTTTGAAAAGGGAGATTCCAAATTATATTATTCAGGAAATCAGAAATCAATTGATTATGAATAATGGTAGAGTTCCGAATTCATCACTTGAGATTTCTTCTAAAAGTCCTTTTGCTTCTACTTATGAAAAGCTGACAGGGAGTTATCAAATTAACTTCTCTTATGCTGAAAATGGCTCTGCTGATCTTCAATTCAACATTGATCCCATCACTTATAAAATCAGTTCTGCTACGGAAGGCTGTATTTTCAAAAAAGACGATATTGATATAATTCAAAATGGTTCAGTGGTACATTTTAGTTTTCAATTGCTCGGCCTTTCAAAAGTACTTAGTGGTGAAATTTTCTTTAAAAGTTTTTATTTAAATCAGCTTGATGAGCCTTTTGAAGGGGTGTTTAGTGGGATGGATCATGAGGGGAAGTTGATTAATGGGAAGGTGAGTATTGTAAAGAATGAAATGCCTACTTTTTCCAATAAGTAACTTTAATGCTTGACTTAAAGACACTACTTTCAAGGTTCTTTCTTCTTCATTTTTCCATTGATGAAAAACGAAGCAAAAAATCTAGGCTGTGAAGTCAAAAGCTAAATTTCATTCCTTTCACCTAAATGATTTTAAACTCGCTGTGCTCAAACAAGAAAATCATTATTAACGGCTCATTACATGAAATTCTTAACGCTTTTCCCTTCAATGCCACAGGGAGTACTACCTAATATAAGGGAAGAAAAACACTGGCGCAAATGTTAAGCGTAAGCGTCATTTGTGCCTAACGGATCATCAGAAATCTCCTGATTTCTAAACCAATTAAGTTCAATGAAAGGTTTGTTTATATGTCACTGCATAATTTTATCGTAAATTTGCATATCCTATTTTAACAAGCACCCATTTATTTGAAATGAAAAATATTTTATCAATACAATCACACGTTACGTACGGACATGTAGGCAATGCCGCCGCTGTCTTTCCATTACAATATTCAGGATTTGAAGTTTGGGCGTTGAATACTGTTCAATTTTCTGGGCATACCCAATATGATGGGTGGAAGGGAGATGTGTTCTCGGGAGAACATTTAAGAAGTGTGTTAGAAGGAGTGTTTAGGCATACGTCAAAATCTTCATGTGATGCAATTTTGTCTGGCTACCTCGGGAGCAAGGATACGGGTAATATTGTATATGAGATTGTAGCTGATATTAAAAAAGAAAATCCTAATGCTTTGTTCTGTTGTGACACGGTGATGGGAGACGTGGAAGCAGGCTTTTATATTAGTGAGGAAGTCCCTCCGCTTTATAAGAACAAGATTATTGAAGTGGCAGATATTATCACTCCCAATCAGTTTGAATCGGAATATTTGAGTGATCAAAAGATCAAAACACTTGAAGACGCGAAGGAGGTTGCTCGACTTTTACATGCGAAAGGTCCAAAATTGGTTTACTTGACTTCTTTAAAAATTGAAGAAACACCTTCAGGGCATTTGACTGTTTTACTGTTTGATGGTCAAAACCATTTTATCATTCATAACCCCATCATAGAAATGGGTGAAGTATATGGCACTGGAGATTTATTTGCCGCTTTGACATTAGCGAATATTCTGAATGGCTTCCCTGCCAATAAAGCTTTGGAAAGAACAATCAGCAGTATGTATCAACTTATTCAAGCTACCGCTGAAAAGAAAAGGCTTGAATTGGATTTGATTGGAAGTCGGAAATTCTTTGAGCCTAAGAGTATTTTGTTTGAGGCAATTCAATTATAGATTTATAAAAAAAATGGAGATTATACTAATGTTGTACAATCTCCATTTTTTATATTTCTTACTTAAAAATCTAGCTTCTCAAAAACTTCTTGGTTAACCACTTTCTGACTGGTTCGTCATAGAACTTGACGAAAATGTATGACATTAGGATAGAGCCACCAAATACAGCTACTCCCCAAACTGCTGCCATTGTATAAGAAGTTTTCCCAGACAACACTTCATCAACTACCCATTTTGTGTAGATATAAATCAATGGATAATGTGTGATGTAAATCGGATAAGAAATATCTCCTAAGAATTTAGCTAACTTTTTAGTTTTAGGACTTTCAATTGTGCCATTTGCTCCAATGTAAACAATCAATGGGAATACAAGAATAATCACTAAGGCTTCGTATAAACCATTGATCCATGCTGTCTCTTTCCATCCTAAACTTGGAATAGCCAAAACGGTAAACATTAAAGCTGATGTTACCAAAAATGAATGTTTATAATGCTTTGGTTTCATAAACCTTGAAAGCAATAGTCCTGAAAGGAAAGGATAAGCTAATCGCAATGAACCAATTTTCAATTGTTCTCCATCTAGAGACCAACCTCCTGCTATCACTCCTAGTGGATTTGTTACTGCAAAGTGGATCAATAATGCCCCTGCAATTGCCGCTAAAATCATTAAGATGATATTAGGAAGTCGTTTTAAAATCAATGCATAAAGCGTGTAGGCAATATATTCAAAGAAAAGTGTCCAACCCGGACCATTTAGTGGGTACATTTCTCCCCAACCTCTGATGTCTAAAGATTTCCCTACTGGAATCATTGTGAAACCAATCAGCATTACCAATAACATTTTGGTTACTGGCGTATTTTCTATCAATGGAAAAACTGTTGGTGAGATTTGGGCATAAAATGTCACTGCTCCTACTATGGACCCGATAATTACCATAGGTTGCAATCTGATAATTCTTCTTTTGAAGAAACCCGTCAAGGTCATTTTATCCCATCTGTTATCGTAAGCATAGCCAATCACAAAACCGGATAACACAAAGAAGAAGTCTACCGCTAAGTAACCGTGATTGATAATCTGCTCGTTTCTTTTTCCCAAAGCGAAAGCTTCAAGGATATGGAAGACCACAACGATAACCGCTGCTACGCCCCTAAGACCGTCTAAGATCTCGAAATGTTTGTTGGAAGATTGATTCATGATGTAGTTAATGTCGCTCATTTCAATAATTCACAATATACGTTTTTCATCTCTCTAACACTCTTCCATTTGTAATATTTAAGATTTAGAATTCATCATTTACAGTTCAAAATCAGCAACATACATAATAAAAAAAGCCAACTATTCATTGCTAAGTAGTTGGCTTTCCTTTTTATAGAAATCTATAGTATTGAATTATACTGTACAGCATTCTTCCCCTCTAGATTTTAAATCTCTTTGATTGTAAATATGAAGTGCAATCAATCCAATGGAAGGAAATAGAATTGTATTTTCATGAAGGCTTAGCCAATGCATTTTCTCATTTAAAATCACAAAAGACAATGACGACCAACTCAATACAAACAAAAACTTCACAATTTTATTATGACTTGACCTGTAGGATTGCACCACAGCGATTAGTGATATGAATAGAAACAAATAATCAAACTGCCTCCACCAAGAAGGTGACGCTTCACAACAACTATCCGCTGCAATACTGCAACTGTCAGCAATAAACAGAAAAGGTGTAATCACACAATGGATCAAACACAGAAAACTTGTGACAGCTCCAAAAACATCAGATTTATAAGTTGATAAATTCATGTGCACTAATAATGAAATTGTATTTAGGCTACAAAAATAGAAAAAAAACATATGATGCAATATAATCGCATTTGAATATATACGAATATTAAAGCTTGTATGAATTTTATTTTCGAATTGATACCTATTGAAGAGTGCGTAACTAATTACAAACAACAATGTTTATTTTTTTTTAGATAAATTAACAATCATCAAATGCAACTCTGTCGCATTTATTTATACTTTTGCGACTATATCGCATTTAAGCACTTATCAAAGTTCATTTTGAAAATCTCCATAACACGTAAATTACTTCCTTTTTTAAGCATTATATTTTTTACAATAAATGCCTATTCTCAAACTAATAAGAATACAATCAGGATAGTTGACGCTAATAATGAAGGCATCCCCGGTGTTACTGTTCAAATCGAGGACAGTAACGATTTTATTGGTGTCACTTCCTCTAATGGAAGTATTATCAATAAAGTAAAAAAGACCACTAAAGTGACGATTCACAGCCTGGGTTTTGAAACAATAGTGAAAACGATTCAACCTCATAAAAGCTATACCTTTCAGCTTCAAGAAAAAGTAGATGAGTTGGATGAGATCGTTGTAACTGGTGGTTTTGTTCCTACTAAAGCAAATTCTTCTTTATTCAATGTAAAGAGAATTGGAGTGGAGGAAGTGGAAGCTCGTGGTGCTGTGAATATGAGTGACTTACTAGAACAACAACAAAATATAAAAGTGATTCATGATGATGTTTTAGGGAGTAGAATTATTCTCAATGGTTTATCAGGTGTCAATGTAAAAATGTTGATGGATGGTCTACCTTTAGTGAATGGTAGTGGGGATGATTTTGATTTGAATCAACTGAATTTGAATGATATTGAGAGAATTGAAGTGGTAGAAGGTCCACTTTCTGTGCAGTATGGCAGTAATGCTTTAGCAGGTACGATCAATATGATTACAAAAAAACCGTCAATGAATGATCCTTGGAAAGGAGGTATAAATACATACGTTGAGTCTATTGGGAAATTTAATGTAGATGGCAGTATTAGAAAGGGTTGGAAAAATACTTCAATGTCATTGAGTGGTGGTAGAAATCAGTTTCTTGGGTATGATCTAGATCAAAGTAAAAGAGGAAAATTCTGGAGACCTAATACACAGTATTATGGAAACCTTAGATTAAAACACCAAATTAATAAAGTTTCTATTGCAGGTTTTTATCAACAATTTTTTGAGGATTCTAAGTCACTTGGAGAAAGTCAAGGTGGTATAAATTCCAAAATTGGTGAAAATGGGGCGTATAGCTATGCTATTGCAAGAGATAGAGAATATAAAACACATAGAATCAATAGTGGAATTAATATTGACGCAGAATTTTCTGATAGGAGTCAATTACAAATTACAAACGGGATTTCATTTTATGAACAGCAATCTCAGCTCTATGTAAACGATTTATATCACAACATGAAGTTTTTGAGTGATACACTCTCCGATCATGATACTACATCATTTATGACCTTTACGTCTAGAGGTAGTTATGTGCTATCTGAAATAGGTCGCCACAACTCCGTTTGGGTAGTGGGTTATGAAGCCAATATCAATAGAGCTGCAGGAGGAAAAGTAAGCACTGACTCAGGAAATGGATATGATGAATACTCTCTTTTCACAGCATATAAATGGCAAATTTCAAATGCTTGGGCCTTTCAAACTGCTTTCAGAACAACTTTTAATACTGTTTTTGATAATGGAGCAATTGATATTGCAGGGGCAAGTGTTCCTCTTATTCCTTCATTTAATGTTCTGTATAAGCCATCTGAAAATTGGCAATATCGCTTGAGTTATGGTAAAGGTTATAGAGTACCTTCTATGAGAGAGTTGTATTATTATTTCAGAGATGCTAATCACTATATTGTTGGAAACCCAGATCTAACACCTGAAAATGGTGATAATTTTAATTTACAAACAACTTATGCCCAAAACTATAATGATTGGAGATGGTCATTAAACACATCTGTTTTCTATAATCAGATCAAAAACAAAATTGAAATGGTTAACCTGGACAGTGTACCTCCGAATATTTCAGAAAATACTCCTGTCAAAAGAACTTATGAGAACATCGAGAACTACATTTCTACAGGGTTTTCGGTCAATCTTGCCACAGAATATAAATCACGATTTACGTTTGATCCAGGGTTCAGCTTTTTAGCTCGATCTGGATCGGAATCTTCTGATCAATTTTTCAATAGCTATGAAATCACACTAAGGAGTAGTTATCTGATCAGGAAATTTGATACTAAAATCAACGTCTTCTATAAATATAACAGCCCTTATGCTGAATTTTCTAAAACCAAAGAAGGTGAAGTTGGAACACAAACTCTAGAGGCTTACAGCTTATTGGATTTGACACTAACTAAACCATTTATGAAGAGAAAATTATTGACTACAGTAGGTGCAAAAAACTTACTCAACGTCACTACTGTAAATATCTATGGTGATGGTTCCAAAGGTATTTTGTCCAGAGTTGGTACAGGTGAAAGACCTATCAGCTATGGTACTACATTTTTTATCAAACTAGGTTATCAATTTTAATTTTCAATAATGAAGTTATTCAAAACAACAATCTTCAGCAGTATTTTACTTTGTTCGTTATTCGCTTGTGAGTCATCAGACGAGACTACAACTCCAACTCCTCCAGACGACGAAAATGTAGAAAGTAAGCTAATTACAGCAGACATCACTAGTAATTTTTCTCACCAAGTTTTTGTTGACTTTAACACTGGTACAACTACTAGATCTGAAACAAATACTTGGGAGTTGGCATTCAATCAAGAAGGAGTAGTTCAATCCAATACAGGAAAAAAAGTGGCTTTATTAATGCCTACAGAAACAGATTTTGAAGCTATCAATGAAGAAAGTGTTTCAGGGCTTCAATATTTCTATGACGATGAATCCGCTGACTTAACATTAACAGCATGGAACAGAGAGAACTTTGAATTAAACAAGCCTTATATCTTGGATTTAGGTATCAACGAATTGGCAAAAGCTTTAGGATTCAAAAAATTCATTATCACTGAAAACTCTGCTTCTCAAGCTATCATCCGTTTTGCTGATTTAGACGGTCAAAACGAGCAAACTACAACGATTGAAAAAGGTGAAGGATTTGTATACTTTTCTACCATCAATAATAAAGTAGCTGAAGTAGAGCCTGCCAATTGGGATATCGTATTAAAGCCTGTAACTGTAAGAACTGGTGCTCCATGTTTTACTATGGGTGATGCTGCAATGCCTGGTATCAACTGTGACATCATGCGTTTGAATACTTCTGTAGTTATCAACCAAAATGGTAATGTAAAAGGGGTTAAAAGCACTAAAGCTGAATTTGCTGATTTTGAACCTACAGATGAAGTAGATAGTCCAATCAACAAGTTAACTATTGAAGACAGTAATTTTGAAGAAATCACAGCGGATAACGTTGGTAACAACGAGTTTACGACAAAAGGTGATGTGATTGGTAAAGAGTGGTTCCATATTTTACAACCGCATAGAGATGGTGTATACAAAGTATATAGTCATATCTCTTTCATTGTAAATGATGAAGAAGGAAACAACTACAAACTTCGATTCCTTGCATACACAAAAGACGGTCAAAATGGCTACCCTACTTTTGAATATCAATTAGTCAAATAAATAGTGTAAAAGTACTTGAATAATACAAGTACATACTAAAAAGTAAAGCTATCCTTGAGTGTATGTCACTCAAGGATACTTTCATTACAAACAGCTTCATTAGAATGAAATTCATCAAAAAGAACAAAAAGCAAATATTTAAATCAAGTGCTATACTCCTAGTCACTTTGATGGTGTATTTGTATTACGCGACTCAAGTCAGCGTAACGCAGATTGCATTTATTTCCTTTTCAGAATTCCAGCTTTCTAAAATCAATAAAGTAAACAACAGCGAGTGGATCAATATCACTTCACTTTCTAAGAAAAACATAAGCGATGCCACAAGTTATGATGTGATCTACCTATTTGGTCGAGGGTTGTCATTATCTGCAGATGAGCAACGTGAATTGATGAAAGCGAGTCATATGGGCACAAAAGTATATGTATATGCTTCCAATAATGACGCTTACAATATGATTAGCAATGTTGACTCTGTGTCGGCATTGGAAATTGAGGCTTACTTGGATAATGGCGGTGAGGACAACTATCATCAGCTATTAAATTACACAAGGGTCAATGTAGATAAAAAAGCTTGGTTCCTGCCAGAAGTAAAACCTGTAGAAGAGATTCCTGAGGATGCTTATTTAAGCATGGGAACTACAAAGGCATTTACTGAATTAGCTAAAGTCATTGAAAACCAAAAGAATAATAATACTTATAAAGAAGGTCAGCCGACCGTCGCATTATTGACGAGTGTACCGGGACCTTTTAATGCTAACCCTGAACATATTTTTGATTTACAGAAAGCTCTTTTTGATAGAGGGTTGAATGTCATCACAATTACTTCTCACACCCAACGTATCCGAATGATGAAAGAGGTTTCACCTGATTTGGTGGTTTACCTTCCTCATGGTCGTTTGGCTGGGCACTCAAGAGAAGATGTAGGTCAGTGGTTGAAAGAATATAATATTCCGGTACTGTCTCCATTGAGTATTTTCCAGAAAAAAGAAGATTGGGAAAACTCTCTTAAAGGAATGTCAGGCGGAATGTTGAGCATGAGTGTGGTTCTTCCTGAATTGGACGGTGCTGTGGCTCCTTATGCTTTTGCGGTAGAAATGAAAGATGAATCTGGTTTCTTGAAGTTTAAAGGAATTCCAGAAAGAATCGACTGCTTGGCAGATATGTGTAGGAACTATATTGACATCAAGCAAAAGCCAAAATCAGAACAGAAAATCGCGATTTACTATTTCAAAGGTCCTGGTATGAACGCTATGGTAGCATCCAACCTTGAGGTAGAACAATCATTGTACAACACTTTGAAAATGCTGAAAGCACAAGGTTTCAAAGTGGATAATATGCCAAAGAATCAAAAGGACTTCCATGAAATGATCCAGAAAAATGGATTAGTTTTAGGACCGTATGCGAAAGGTAAGTTTGATGATTTTGTGAAGACAGCTGATCCTGTTTTAGTGGACACAGCAAGTTACCAACAATGGACAGCGAAAGATCTTACGAAAAGTGCTTACGGTGAGGTGGTCAAGAAATATGGTGAGGCTCCAGGTGAATATCTTTCTGTAAAAGAAAAAGACAATGCCTATATCGCAGTTTCAAGATTGGATTTTGGCAATGTGGTTTTATTACCTCAACCTATGCCTGGTCTTGGTGATGACAGTTTCAAATTAGTGCATGGTGCCAAAGCAGCTCCTCCCCACCCTTATGTGGCTTCTTATTTATGGACAAAAAATGATTTTAAAGCCGACGCCATCATCCACTTCGGCACGCACGGTAGTTTAGAATTTACACCGGGTAAGCAAGTTGGTTTATCTTCTAATGATTGGAGTGATGCTTTAATCGGAAGTACACCACACTTCTATGTTTATACGATCAGTAATATCGGTGAAGGAATCATTGCGAAGCGAAGAAGTTATGCCACCACAGTCACTCACTTAACGGCTCCTTTTACTGAAGGTGAAATTTATAGTGACCTCAAAAAATTAGAGGAAAAGCTAGACAAATTTTACAGTGTAGAAAATCCTAATCTTAAAGAAAAATATAAAAAGTCAGCTGTTGACATTGCTCGTCAGATGAAAATTGATGAAGATCTTCAATTGGATTTCTCTGGTGAGGTAAGTGATTCTACATTATTCGCCATCTCTCAGTATGTAGAGGAAATCGGTAATTCAAAAGTTGCCAATGGTTTGTACAGCTTGGGCAGACCTTACACTGAAAAGCAATTAAATGAGACGGCTTTATTGATGTCATTAGACCCGATCGCTTACAGCTTAGCACAGTTGGATGTTGCCGATGGAATTATTGATCAAAAGAAATCAGAAGATGCTCGTTACTTTGATAAGCATTACCGTCAGCCGACAAAAGCGATTTTACAAAAACTTTTATCCAATCAATTAAGCATTGCGCAAGCCAAAAATCAATTGATCAAACAAGAACGATTGGATAAGATTAAGGCTTGGGAAGAAAAGCAACAAAAAGCGAAAATGCATGCTATGGCTCACGCCAAGAAAAAGGTGGATGGTAAAAGTGGTGCTTCTCAGGTCAAAAAGAAATTGGATATTCCGAAAGACGAATTGTTGAAACAAAGAGCGGAAGCACAAAAGAAAAGTGCGATTGTCCGTAAAGGGATGTTGTATGCACAAAATGTTGAGAATGTATTCGTTGGTTTAGAGAATGTTTTAAAGTCGAAGGAAAACCTTAAGATCAGTACTCAACAAGAGCAACTTGCTTTGGTCAACGGCATCAAAGGTGGTCATATTTTACCGACTTCTGGTGGAGATCCAATTACCAATGCTTATGCGGTGCCAACGGGTAGAAACCTTTACTCTATTGATGCGGAAGCGACACCTTCCAAGGAATCATGGGAGTTAGGAAAATCTTTAGGAAAGAAATTATTGGAGCAACATTTTGCGAAAAACGGTGAGTACCCGAAGAAAGTGAGTTTCACACTTTGGGCTAGTAGTTTTATCGAAACGGAAGGGGCGACTTTTGCTGAAATATTATACTTACTAGGCGTTGAACCTGTTCGTGGTCCGTTTGGAAAAGTAATGGATGTACAGTTGATTCCTTCAGAAGAATTGGACCGTCCGAGAATTGATGTAGTAGTGCAAACTGCAGGTCAATTTAGAGATTTGGCAGCATCAAGAATGTTCTTGATTAATAAAGCGGTGAAGTTGGCGGCTAATGCTGATGAGATTGTTACCAACTTTGTAAAAGAAGGCGTAGCAGAGGCTGAGCGTTTCTTAAAGGAAAAAGGAATGTCTCCTCAAAAAGCACAACGTTTTGCAGCGGATAGAGTGTTTGGCGGTGTGAATGGCAACTACGGAACAAACATCATGGGATTGGTAGAAAAAGGAGATCGATGGGAATCAGAAGATCAAATTGCTTCTACTTATATCAACAACATGGGTGCGGTTTACGGTGAAGAAGATTGGGGAGAATTTGCAGAAGGCATTTTTGAAGCAGCACTTCAAAATACTGATGTAGTTGTTCAACCAAGACAAAGTAATACTTGGGGTGGTTTGAGTTTGGATCACGTGTATGAGTTTATGGGCGGATTAAGTATGGCAGTTAGACATACAACTGGTAAAGATCCTGACGCTTATTTCAATGATTACAGAAATGCCAATAATGTCAAAATTCAAGGTGTTAAAGAAGCCTTGATGGTAGAGGCTCGTTCTACTTTATTGAACCCTAAATACCTGAAAGGGATGATGAAGGAAGGGGCGACAAGTGCTGAAAATGTAGCGGAAACGATCCGTAATACTTACGGTTGGAATGTGATGAAACCTAACGAAATCGAGAATCATCTATGGGATGATTTAATGGAAGTGTTGGTGGAAGACAAATACAACTTAAAGACACAAGATTTCTTCGAAAAAGAAAACCCGTATGCACTGGAAGAAGTGACGGCTGTAATGTTGGAAACAATCCGTAAAGGCTATTGGAAAGCGAGTCAAGCTCAGATTGAGAAGTTGGTGGAAGTACATCAGGAAATGATTGACAAGCACAAAGCAGGTTGTAGTGAGTTTGTTTGTGACAACATGAAGTTGAAAGATTTTATTGTAAAAAATTCTACCAATCAACAACTGAAAGAGAGTTACCAACAGCAAATCGCAAAAGTCAGAGAGTTGCCAACAGATCAACAATCTGAAGTAAAAGAAGAAAAGAAAAGTATTCAATTAGAAAAAGAGGTGATCCAAGAAGAAACCGTGGGTCAACCAAAAGATAATCAAGAAAGTTTGAGTAATTCTGAAATCGGCATTGCCTTGGGCGTGATCGCTTTATTACTCCTTTTAATAGCTGTCTATTATAAAGTAAAATAACTATGGAGGGTGTTTTCTTTTTAATACTTTCCATGAGTTTTGTTCTAATGATTGCAGACCGATGGCAGTCTCGACCGCTGCCGTCGGTCCTTAGATACTTTTTGCTCAGCAGTGCAGCATTACTTTCTTTCAATACGCTGATCAGTCAGAATAAAAGTTATTGGTTTGAAGAGTTAATGACGGAACGATGGGTGATGTTGTTCTTTGGTAGTTTGATTATTGAAATGAGTTTGGGTGTTTTAATGTCCCGCTATTCCAATACCAAATTGATCAAAGGGCTCTATCAAGTACTTTCATTTTTGCCGAGACCCACTTCCCTTTTCTCCATTTTGATTATTGAAATACTGATTTTTGATTCAATTAATGGATGGAGTTTTAAGGCTGTAAGCATCGCTTATGCGATCTCGATCTTAATTATTGGATTAGGTTTTTATTTTTCATTCAGAAATAATCAATCACTGATCCGAATCAAATCAGTAGTGGTTACAGTATTCAGCATATTACAGCTATTGCTGATTTCCACCTTATTCAATCCTCAAAAACTACATGGAGGAAACTCCGATTTTGATGTACAATCATCGCTTTTTGTACTGATGATTTTCGGAGTATTTGCATTGATCGGTTATTTATTATCAATTCGAAAAAAACATGGATTACGTAAATAAAATATTGTTTTGGATTTCATCAGGGTTGATGTTTCCAACCGTCGTAGCACTGATTGTAATGTTCGTGCTTTCTTTGGTAAAACTGGGAGAAAACTACCATGCTTTTATCCAAAGAGTAAAACAGAAAAAGACGATTAAGCCCTATATCGAAGAATTAAAGAAGGAGTTAATTCAGCCTAACTTTGCTTCTGATTCTATTCTTGCTTCAAGCATCAACGAACTTTTCACTTTTGAAGATTCAATGGTTAGAAGGGAAAGGGTAGTTGCGGAGTTTGAAGCCAAAGGAAGAAAGTCTTTGAGTATGTTGAAAAACCTAGCGAAGATGGGACCTGTAGTGGGTTTGATGGGTACTTTAATTCCAATGGGTCCTGCCTTGGTAGGACTTTCATCAGGTGATATTGCTTCTATGGCAAATAATATGCAGATGGCATTTGCCACTACAGTTGTCGGTTTGATCATCGGCGGAATCGGATTTGTATTGCAAAACGTACAGCAGAAATGGTTTGCTGAAGACTATGCTACTTTAGTTTTTATTGTTGATTTAATGCAAGAAGAAAATGAGAAGAAGACAGAATCCGTTCTTAAATAATGAGGATGATATAGATCCGGTAGCATCTGTAGCCAACCTTTTTGATGTGGCAATGGTTTTTGCCGTCGCTTTGATGATCGCCTTTGTAACGAGATTCAATATGCAAGAATTTTTCTCTGATGAAGATTTTACGATCGTAAAGAATCCAGGGAAAGAGCAGATGGAAATCATCACCAAAAAAGGAAAAGAAATCACAAAGTATAAGCCTTCTGAAAATCAAGACAAAAAGGAGTCTGGTAATAAAGGAAAGAAGATTGGTACGGCGTATCAGTTGGAATCTGGTGAGGTGATTTATATTGAGGATTAATAATTCATCAATTGCCTTTTATAATATCGCAAGTGTTAAGCCGGCAGGCGTCACTTGTGATGATACTTTGGCGAAGTCTCCCGACTTCGAATATATCGTTCATTTCGAAGTCAGGAGACTTCGCCAATAATAAGTTCCAAGTGACGCTCACGCTTAACACTTGAAACAGAGATCCATCAGCCCACGGCTTAAGTCGTGGGCTGATGATGAATAAAAAAAGTCTCACTACTTCATACATTAGATGTATTAAGGTAGTGAGACTTCTTTCTTGTATACAACAAGAAAAGACAACTTATACAGTCATGATATCTTTTTCCTTAGCTACAAAGATTGCATCAATCTTAGCTGTATACTTGTTAGTAAGATCTTGCACTGAAGCTTCAGCATCTTTGATTGCATCTTCAGAAGCACCATCTTTTAATAACTTCTTCAAACCGTCGTTTGTCTCTTTACGAGCATTACGAAGGCTGATTTTACCTTTTTCGATTTCGCCTTTCACTTTCTTTACAAGCTCACGACGACGCTCTTCTGTTAATGGAGGCATGTTGATACGCACTTGCTCACCATCGTTAATAGGGTTAACACCAAGGTCTGAGTCACGGATGGCTTTTTCGATTTCAGCCAACATATTTTTTTCCCAAGGCTTGATTACTACAGAGTGTGCATCTGGCGTAGTTGCTGATGCCACTTGGTTAATAGGAGTTGGAGCGCCATAGTAGCTTACCATAAGACCGTCCAACATAGATGCTGAGGCTTTACCAGCACGAATTTTTTGTAATTCATGTTCAGTATGGCTGATGGCTTTGTCCATCATATCCTTTGCCTCATCAAGGTACATTCCTATTTCCTCTTCCATTTTACTATTTTTTTTAAGGGATTATTTAGCAAGAGCATGTTTGCTAACTTTCGATGAAGTAACAAACACGCTCTAATTTATTTCTTATTCTGAAACAACTGTACCAATTGGCTCACCTGACATCAATTCAAACAAGTTATTCGGCTTGTTCATGTCAAAAACTACAATCGGAAGGTTGTTTTCTTTACATAAAGTAAAGGCAGTTAAATCCATAATCTTAAGATTCTTGCTTAATGCTTCATCAAAAGATAATTGTGGAATCTTAGTAGCTGTAGGATCTTTTTCTGGGTCTGCAGTATAGATACCATCTACACGAGTACCTTTTAATACTACGTCAGCATCAATTTCAATTGCTCTAAGTGAAGCCGCTGAGTCAGTTGTAAAGTAAGGATTACCAGTACCAGCACCGAAAATCACAACTCTGTTCTTTTCTAAGTGACGTACTGCTCTTCTACGGATAAAAGGCTCACACACCTGATCCATTTGAATTCCTGACATCAGACGAGTGTAAACACCTACTCCTTCTAATGCACTTTGTAAAGCCATACCGTTGATGACCGTCGCTAACATTCCCATGTGGTCACCTTGAACTCTGTCAATTCCCATCTTGTCGGCTTGCATACCACGGAAGATATTTCCTGCACCGATAACAATGGCTACTTCGACCTCTTGGTCTACTACTTTTTTAATCTCTTGTGCGTATTGAACCAAACGTGTTGGATCAATTCCATACTGTTGCTCACCCATTAAGGCTTCGCCACTCAATTTCAGAAGAACTCTTTTATATTTCATATATGGCTATTTGAAGTTTTGCAAATATAAAAAAGTCATGCAAATGATGGGAGAAAATATGTACCTTTCGTAAAAACTTATCATATTGCAAGACAATATTTTAGCATTTTTTATTCAACTTCGTGTTTAAACATGTTATCAATAAATAAAATACAACTAGCTTTTTGTGCTTTTTTTCTGACTGTATTAACTGTTAATGGTCAAACTCAAAGACCTGTCAGACAGTGTATGAGTGGTACTCATAAGCATGAGCCTGCTGTACAATTTAGAACAACCCCTTATCTATCACAAGCAAAACTTAAACAAAGTTTCAGAAGTAAACTTCTAAATCTTCCTGTAGTAGTACATATTGTGCATCAAAGCCAAGAAAGTATTGGTCAGGGCAATAATCTTTCTTATGATCAAATAATGTCGCAGATCAACGCGACCAATAAAGACTTGACCCTCCAAAATTCTAATAAAGGTCAAACAATGGATGAATTTAAGTCCAGTGTATCGAATCTTAATATTGAATTAAAGATGGCAATATATGACACTTTGGGCAATGAACTCAATGAACCAGGCGTCAACCGAATTATTGGTCTAAGAAGTTATTCTCCTTCACAAGCCAATAACCTGATCAGTCAAAATATTTGGGATCCAGAAAAATACCTTAATATTTGGGTAATTCCATTAAGTGGAAATAACTTAGGTTACGCCTTCTTTCCTAATTATTTAGAGTTCAGCCAAGGGTTAGTAAGCAGTGGTGAAGTGGCTTCCAGTACTATTGATGGTGCTGTAATCGGTACTAATTTCTTTGGTTCAAATGAATTCAAAACATATAGCAATCTTTCTTCACCTTATGATCTAGGCAGAACATTGACTCATGAACTAGGACACTACTTTGGCTTATTGCACATATGGGGAACTGGAGGTTCTTCTACTTGTACTAAAGATGAAGCAACTGGTGAGTATGAAAATCATGATTTCTGTGCCGATACACCTCATATTACTAATTCACATGCTAGTTCACAAACCTCTACAGTATGTGATGGCGAAAATGCTAACGTTACTAAATACCTCTGTGATACTGAAAAATTCCAATCTGCTCAGTATCAAAATTTCATGGACTACACCGATGACGAATGTATGACTTTATTTACTTTCGATCAGAAAGCAAGGGTAGATATGGTCATGGAAAATGCACCTCATAGATGGACGCTGAATTCAGATGAACCTACAGGTAATATCACACTGAATGGAGAAATAGGAAGTGATTTTCACACCATCACTTGGGAAGCTGTAAATGTTGAGAACGCCACTGCATTTATTGTGGAAAAACAAGTAGAAAATGAAGGGTTTGAAATTATCAGCCCTGCATTGAGTCTTTCTACCAATAGCTTTAATGCTTTTTATGACCCCTCTGAAAGTTCAAAAAAAATCAGTTACAGGGTCTATTTAGTAAACCATAATGGATACTCTTATTCATCCAATGTTATATATATCAAAGATGGTATTGTAGATGTACTTCCACCTTCAGTACCTGAAACTTTTGTCATTTACCCTAATCCTTCAGATGGTATCTTCACTTTAAACCCTTCAGAACATATGCTTCAGAAAGGAGTATTGGAAGTTTTATCAGTTCACGGAAAAAGGATATTGACAAAAAACCTTTATGACAAAAACACAACCGTCACCATTGATTTAACAGATCAGCCAAGAGGCACTTACATAATGTTGCTCAACTCTGATAAAGGGTCCTTTTATCAAAGATGTATCAAAAGATAATCACTATTAATGAGTAATAAAAAAAGAGCTAAGAATCGTAATTCTTAGCTCTTTTTTTATTAGAAAATTATTTTTTAGTGATGCCCTCCAGATGGCACAGAAGAAGATTCTCCTGTATTTTTTGAGTCCTTGACGGTCATCCAAACTGCTGCTGATATTGCCAAAGCAATTGATGCAATATAGAACATTAATGTTTTGTCTTCAGCATCAGAAAGAATTTTACCAATAAATGCAGAAACGGCTAACTGAGGTAATACTACTGATAAGTTGAAAATACCCATATAGAAACCCATTTTAGCCTTCGCTACTTTTTCTGACATGATTGCAAATGGAAGTGATACAGTAGCTGCCCAACCAATACCAAGAATTACCATCATTGTATAAATCATAAATACTGAATTATTACCCAATACAATCATACCTGCATAACCTACAGCCATGATAGCAATACACATTGCATGTGTCTTCACTCTACCAATTTTCTTTGTTATAGGCTCTAATATCAGTGCTGGCAAAACTGCTGCGACAGCATTAAAAATAAGGAATGACCAGTTGATCACACTTCCTACTTCTTGATCCCCCAAATTAGGATATTCCTGTTGTACATAAGCAAACATAAATACAAACATTGTCTGAATTCCTAACCAAGTTGGAGCATGTGCAAGTAAAACTTTGATAAAACCAACTGTATCTGTCTCAGATCTTCCTCTACCTTTTTCTTCATCCTCTACATTATTTAGTGTTTTAGGCTCTTCAATAAAGAATACTGGTAATACTGAGAAAATAAACACTAATAATACACCAAAATAAATCAAAGAAATATTACCTAAGGTAGATCCTAAGAAATAAGCCAAGACACCAAATGTTCCTGAAATAGTCTGCATCCATGTATATCCTTTCGTTACTGTTTCTTCATTCGTAACATCTGCAATAATTGAACGAGTAGGATTAAAACTGATGTTGATTGATAAATCCAAGACCAAAGCTACAGCAATAGCCACATATATAGACGCTGGATGTTGCCCATCTTTAAGTTCCGAAACGGCTTTGGTAGGTTCAAATCCCAACATATCAGAAATTACGTGAATATTAGGTAATGCTAATAACATCAGTGCTGTCAAAATACCACCAATTAAAATAAAAGGCCTTCTCCTTCCTCCTAAAAACCAAACTTTATCTGAAGCTAAACCTGCTAAAGGTTGCCCAATAATACCTGCAATTGGACCTGCCGCCCAAACTATACCTACTTCATGAATATCAAAGCCATATTTGGTGTTAAGAATCCAACTAAGTGCAGCGATCTGGATTGATAAAGCAAATCCCATAGCTGTTGATGGGAGACTCAGAAGTACGAAAAAAGAAGATTTTAATTGTTTTTGTATTTCTAACATAACTAAACTTTTTTGTAGCTTTATTAAAGGTTGTTTATGAAGTATTAGTTCAAGCTATAATGGGTATTTTTGATCTAATACTTAATGTGTTTCATTTTCATTTCCTAACAAATATATTTAAGTCCTTAACACAAACTAATGATCTTAAGCATTATTATATCATTCAGGTAAATCTTTTTATATTACAACGGGTTGCAGACCTATCGCTTCATTGAAAAATATTTTTTTTAACATATTAATGATCCACTTTACACGAGTTTTCATTCTACTCTTTGTTATTTCAATCACTCCGCTTTATGGTCAAAAGATGTTTATGCACCATTGGACTAAGAAAGATGGGCTAGCACATAACTATGCTTTCATGATGAAAGAATACAAAGGAAAGTTATGGATTGGAACAGATGACGGTGTATCTGTTTTTGATGGAAAATCGTTTAAAAGCTATGGCATTAAAGATGGATTGAAATCCCCTTATGTGATAGGATTTACTGAAAATTATTCCGATTCACTGTATTTATTTACCTGGAGAGGCGGAATTCACGTCTATGATGAAACGGCTGATTCTATCAAAACATATCCTTATTTGCGTAAAGGCAAAGCACAAAGACTACATAGAGGATTAAGAATAAAGAATGAAATATATGGCTGGCAATGGAGTGGTGCCTATTATTTTAATGAGGAAAAAAGGACCTCTGCAAGCTTATTCCTATATACATCCGTTGACTCTACATTACAACTAACCACCAAAAAAGAAGGTATCAAAAGTCCTATTAATCTTAACTTCTATAAGAAAAGCGTTCCACTCGGGTTTGCACGCTATCAAAACAAAATGCTTACTTATGGCCTTGTTTCAAAAGGGGTAAGAGTTGTGGAAGGTACGGAGTTAAAAGGGCATTTTTTCCAAGAAGCATTAGGCGATAAAATAGTATCTGGATTTAATAAAACAAGAGATGGGGGGGCATTAGTAGGAACTAGAGGGAAAATCTACAAATTGACTCCTGAAGGAGAGATTAGCCATGAATATATTATTCCTAATAATTACTATGTCAATCAGATGTATCAATTGAAAAATGGAACTATCATCGCATCCGTTCACCCTAATACAACTATCCAGAAAAGTATAGCCATTAATCCAAAAGACAACTCCTATTTTTACCTTGACAGAAAACTCCAAACCAAGTCTACTTCAGCTGCCATTTACGTGGACTCTAAAGATAGAATTTGGCTTTCTACACAAGGTGATGGTTTGTATATGATAGAGAATTTTGATTTCAATTATATCAATATAAAAGACATTGAAAGTCCTCATATTTTGTCAATTAATCAATATGACTCTAACCATATCATTTTCTCATCAACCAGCAAATCCTACCTTATCAATATGGAAAAGGATTCGCTTTCAGTATTTAAAGAATTTCCTTTAAAAAGTATTTATATTTCTGAAAATGACAGCTTTCAGGTATTCTCCACTTATACCAAAAGTTTTACCAATACCAATGATTCTATTCCTATCCGCTGGTCTAGATTTGCGGGTAGAAATGATGCTGGCCTATGGTATATGCAAGAGGATTCCCTCAAAGTTTTCCAGCGCAAAAAGGATAACAATTATGCAATGAAAAAGGTGTTTTGGAGATTTCCTAAAGGTAAGATCAAAATACCCAATATCAGCAAAGCCATCGTCAAGGATAACCGGGTGTGGGTGGCCACTAAAGGAGCCGTGTCTTTGTATGAATATTCTAAAAACTACAAACTCACCCTCATCAAAACGTGGAGCGGTATTTTTAAACAATGGGAATGGATCAATGATATTAATATAGACGACCCTAATGGCTATTTATGGACAGCAACAACAGATGGCTTATATATTCTTGATTATACAGATATTGAAAATGCTACTCTGAAAAAAATCAAATCCTTAGACAATGTAAACTGTTTTACACTTAAGTTTGATCACCTTGGACAATTGTGGGTGGGTTCTATGAATGGTCTGGCTGTGTTCCAAGATGGTATTTTGATTCGTGAATTTGATGAATCTTCGGGTTTACTTTCGGATCAAGTGACCAGTATTTTTGAATCCAGCAACCATCAGATGTGGATTGGTACACACAGAGGAATGATCAATATGCCCAATCATTCTTTAGTAAAAAATATCTCTCCTCCTATTACTCTATGGAAACAAGAAATATATGAAGCCCACAGTAAACAAGGAGCAATACAACTTCCCATAGATGTCAGTGCATTATCTGAAATGGAATCCTTACGATTACAATATAAACTGTCACAGACCAGTGATTGGATTGATTTCCCCTATCAAAATACACTTACTATCAGTAATCAATTTCCTGGAACATACAAACTGTACCTCAGAGGAAAAACTACAGGTTCTGAATGGTCTGTTCCTCAAGAAGCTACCCTCAATGTAGAAGGTTACTTTTGGGAGTATCCTTTGTTCAAAGTGGGTATCATCATCTTAATTTTAACATCTGTAGTCTATTACTCTAACATTCTTATTAAAAAAGAAAAAGGGAAATCGACAGAACTAAAAAAAATCTTAAAGCAAAAAACTGCTGCTCAAGATAAACTGACGCGTGTAAGAAAAGAAATTGCACAGGATTTTCATGATGAAATGGGAAATAAACTTGCTAGTATTACGGTGCTGGCTGACCTTGCTGCAATGAAAATCAAAGGAAAAGATGAGGATACTGAGAAGATTCTTTCAAGAATAGAAACACAATCGAAACAATTATATACTGGAACCAGAGACTTTATTTGGTCGATTGATGCTCAAAATGATGAGCTAGGTGTGATCTATGACTACATCAAAGATTTTGGAGAAGAATTCTTTGATGACTTAGAGATTCGCTATCACACCCACAAAGAATTGGCTGGTTATGATCACCTGTCCCTTCCACAAAGCTGGAGTTTACAACTGGTTTTTATTTTTAAAGAAGCGATGACCAATATCGCAAAATATGCCCATGCAACACATGTTTATTTATCATTGAGCATTAAAAACAGCATGGTAACTTTTAGTATTAAAGACAATGGTGTAGGCATTTCTGATGAACAGATTGTAAAAAACGGAAATGGTCTGAAAAATATGAAAGCAAGAATTAATAAACTGGGTGCTGCAACCTTGAATATTGAATCTAATGCAGGAAAAGGCACTGCTATCATTGTTCAGTTTAAAATTAATTTTGAAGAGTAATTATCAATGTAAATCTCTTCACAACCTTTAATAATTGACGTTAAATTTTGCTAGTATGACTACTAGCACTACCCAAAACTACCCTAACGGGTAGTACAAGCAGTCAGTTATAAGCTTAAATTTGAATAAATGAATCGTTAAGCAGTACAATTCCTAATTAACCCCTAATACTATAGAGTTGGGGAACTCATTCTTATTGTTGAAAACTAAAAAAGAGGTGATTTTACATTGTTTCACCTCTTTTTTTTTCGTAAAATAATGTCATGAGAAAAAAAATCATCATTGTCGAAGATAATAAAGATGTCCAAGAAGCTTTCAAACTTCTAATCGAAACAAAAACAAATGATTACTCTGTTATCAGCACCTATGATAACTGTGAAGACGCACTGTCAAATTTAAAATCTGATAAACCTGATATCGTTTTAATGGATATTGATTTACCAGGAATGAATGGAATTGAAGGGACAAGACAGATACGTCAAACATTGCCAAAAACTGATATTTTGATTATTTCTGTACACGAAAACAGTCAATATGTATTTGATGCATTGTGTGCAGGAGCGACAGGTTATATCACAAAAAACAGCAATCACACACAACTTTTAAAAGCATTAGATGAAGTTTCTGCAGGTGGGGCACCAATGTCTACTCATATTGCAAAATTGGTTGTAAAATCTTTCCGAAGAGAAAGTGAGTCGCCTTTAACAGGCAGAGAAACCGATGTGCTGAATTTATTGGCGGAAGGAAAAAGCTATATGGATATTGCAGATCATATCTCTGTATCAAAAGATACGGTAAAATTCCATATCAAAAATATATACTTGAAGCTTCAAGTTTCAAACAAAATAGAAGCGGTTACAAAAGCCAAAAGCGAAGGTTTCATCTAGTAGGGGCAGACCTATGTGTCTGACCGAATAGGCAAAAAAGGCTTGTCTGATTAAAATCTATAACTAACCAAACACAACCAACAAACCAAAATCATACAATAAAAAAAGGTCTGATGTTCGAAACATCAGACCTTTTTTAGTCGAAGTAATAAGAAATTACTTAGCAGCGAATTCAGCTTTGATAGCTTCTACGTCTACTTTCTTGATCACTGGCTTAGCGCTCAAACGTTGGATTGTAGTAACGCGAGTTTTAGCGATCGTTTTATTTCTTTTACTTTTTCTGATAAGTTTTGTATATCCCATGACTATATTTTATAAAATATCAATTATCAAATTAAGACATATTCCTAGAAATATGAGCGTGCAAATTTAACTGATATATCCCTATTGCTCAAATTCTTTTCAAAAAAAGAAGAAGAAATTTCAATATTATCCGAAAAAAGTAGCTTAACGGCTATAAATTAAGCTATTTCAGACCATTAAATATTTGTTATCTGACCAAATTTAAACTTCTATGCACAAACAAAAACTTCAAAATACCATCATTTCCACCAAAAGACTCTTCTTAAAAAGATTTTCCACTGAAGACGCTCTCCCATTTTACACCATGAATTTAGATAAAGAAGTAATGCAATTTACAGGCGATGCTCCTTTTAAAAGTGTAGAAGAAGCAAAAGCTTTTATAGAAAATTATGATCACTATCAGAAATATGAATATGGGCGGTGGTCTGTTTTTTTAAAAGATAGCGAAGAGTACATTGGTTTCTGCGGATTGAAATTTTCTGAAGAAAAAAATGAAGTTGATATTGGCTTTCGCTTTATAAAAAAACACTGGAATAAAGGATACGCTACTGAATCTGCATTAGGTTGTTTTGAGTATGCACAAGAACATGGCATCAAGAAAATAGTAGCAAGAGCCCATCAAGATAATACCGCTTCAGTAAAAGTGATCCAAAAACTAGGGATGACATTCAGTCATTTTTTTGAAGAGCATAAAGAAAAATGGATTCAATATCAAATTCATTTTGACTAGGGATATTCTGTGGTTAATTTAGTACTTCGTATTATAACTATATTGTAAACTAAGTTTTCGAATATTAATGGTATTTAGGAGTCAGGAGATTTCTGATGACCTGTAGGACACGAATGACGCTTACGCTTAATATTCGTACCAGTAGACTTTTTTAGTTTGATAGTGCTTCCCCCGGCCTTGAAGGGAAAAGCGTTAAGAATTTCATGAATTGAGCCGTTAAAAATGATTTTCTTGTTTGAGCAAAGCGAGTTTAAAATCATTTAGGTGAGAGGAATGAAATTTAGCTTTTGACTTCTAAGCCTTGAATTTTTTGCTTCGTTTTTGTTTCAAGACAAAAATGAAGAAGAAGGTAGCTTGAAAGGAAGCCTTATTAAACTTATAGAAATGCCTATTGAAAGTTGATGAAAATTTAGTTTACAATGTAACAACTGATAAAAGTAAGAATGGGCGGAAGTAAGAAACCAAAGTTTTATGTGGTATGGTCGGGAGGAACTCCTGGTATTTATACATCATGGGCAGATTGTCAAAAACATGTGCAAGGAGTAAAAGGAGCCAAATACAAATCATTTGACTCTAGAAGGGAAGCTGAAATAGCCTTTAAAGGTAAACCGTCTGAATACATTGTAAAGAAAAAAGCAGGAGAAAAACCTAAGCAAGTTTATGATCCTTCCGTGGGATTGCCCATTACAATCAACAGTATTGCCACAGACGCGGCGTGCAGTGGTGCTAGAGGTCCTATGGAATACCGTGGCGTGTGGATTGAAACAGGTCAGGAGTTATTTAAAATGGGCCCTTACGAGGACGGCACCAACAATATTGGTGAGTTTCTGGGAATAGTACACGCTTTGGCTTACTTAAAACAGCACAATTATGATCAGACGATTGTGTACACCGATAGCCGTACGGCCATGAAGTGGGTCCGTGATAAGAAAATCAAGACCACTTTAGACCGAAATCACAAAAATGAAGAACTGTTTGTTTTAGTAGACAGGGCTTTGAAGTGGCTTGAAAGTAATTCCTATATGAATCCAATCCGAAAGTGGGAAACCAAAGCTTGGGGTGAAATCCCTGCCGACTTCGGAAGAAAATAATAGCAGTGCATGTGGTACATCTTTCTACAGATAGCCTACATGCCTTTACCTACAACTAAAAATTACCATTTATGAGCGAAGACAAGTATACCAAAAAAGGAAAACTACAGAAAGACTATTACGAGGAGGAATTAGAAAAACTGCAGACAGAATTTGTAAAAATGCAGGAGTGGGTAAAGAAAGAGGGCTTGAAAGTAGTAGTGATTTTTGAAGGTAGAGATGCTGCCGGAAAAGGCGGTGTGATCAAAAGAATAACTGAAAAACTCAATCCACGTGTGGCTAAAATTGTAGCATTGGGTGTACCTACGGAAAGAGAAAAATCACAATGGTATTTCCAGCGTTATGTACCGCATCTTCCTGCAGGTGGTGAGATTGTCTTATTTGACAGAAGCTGGTACAACAGAGCAGGTGTTGAGCATGTAATGGGTTTCTGTACTGAAGATCAATATCAGGAGTTTTTAAGGACATGTCCGGAGTTTGAAAGAATGCTGATTCGTTCGGGTATCATTCTCATCAAATATTGGTTCTCCGTTTCAGACGATGAGCAGGAAAAACGTTTTTCTGAGCGTATCAATTCTTCTATCAAAAGATGGAAATTCTCTGAGATGGATTTGGAATCAAGAGACAAATGGGTAGAATATTCTAAAGCAAAGGATAATATGTTTGCTTATACAGATACCAAACAATCTCCTTGGTATGTAGTCAAAGCGGATGATAAAAAGAAAGCGAGACTAAACTGCATGAGTCATTTACTATCAAAAATTCCTTATGAGGAAATCAAATACAAGAAGATTGACTTACCTCCTATCAATAAGGAAGGGTATGTAAGACCACCGCTTGATGATCAGACATTTGTGCCGGATAAATACTAATTATTAGATATTCAAAATCCTGTTAGTGATACCATTCAACTGACAGGATTTTTTATTTCCCAAAAACACCCATTTTTTCACTTTCCCATTTCATCATTTCACCTCCCAATATCTTCACTTCACTCACTTCTCTATAAATACAGCCTCTCACCCGCCTACTTTTGGTTTGTCACATTGACTCATCAAAAATTATTAAACATGAAAAAACTACTCGGAATACTTCTTATGGGAAGCTTAATAATAGGATGTACTTCTACTGCTGAAGAGACATCTAAAGAAAAAATAAAATACGTGAAAATAGAGACTGTAGCGGATCAGAACATGAAGTCTGATATCACTTTTAATAGTCAAGTAAAGGAGAAAACTGAAGTGGTGCTGTCTTTTAGAATTGGAGGTCCTGTTCAAAAAATTAGAGTGAAGCAAGGTGATTATGTCAAGAAAGGACAAATTATCGCTCAGGTGGATCAACGTGATTATCTTTTACAATTAGAACAAACGAAAACACAATACGAACAGGCTAAAAAGGAGTTGGCACGTTATCAGAAATTATACGATAGCAATAAACTTCCTGAAAATACTTACGACAAAATGAAATCGGGTGTAACGTTAGCCAAAATTGCTTTCGAAAATGCTCAAAATCAGCTTTACGATACAGATTTAAGAGCCCCAATTTCAGGTTATATTTCTTCAAAGTTTATTAATGATCATACCACTGTTGGACCAGGAGTTCCTGTAGTTGCTATGATTGATGTTTCCACATTGGAAGTCACTACCAAAGTTCCCTCTTCACAACTTCATTTAGTGCAATATATCAAGAAGGCTCAATTGGACATTCAAAGTCTACAATTGGAGCACCTTCCATTAGAATTCAAAACCATTAGCGAAAAAGCAGGAAGAGATGATTTGTATGAATTGACTTTCCTTTTGAAAGATGCTGACCAACGTATCAAATCGGGAATGTTGGGTACAACACACGTTTCTTTTGAAGGAAAAAACACTCAGCTTTCTATTCCATTATCATCTGTTTTTGATGGTCACAAAGAAACTTCCGTTTGGGTACTTCA
This sequence comes from Flammeovirga sp. SJP92, assembly GCF_001583495.1. Classification (GTDB taxonomy): domain Bacteria; phylum Bacteroidota; class Bacteroidia; order Cytophagales; family Flammeovirgaceae; genus Flammeovirga. The sequence goes on from NZ_LQAQ01000093.1 coordinate 32,226, forward strand.
AAAAGGAAATACACTGAAGAAAAGAACTGTAGTCCTTGGTAAACCCTTAAATGACGGACGTGTGGAAGTACTGTCGGGTTTAACTACCAACGAACAAATTGTCGTAGCAGGTGTGTATGATCTCATCGAGAATCAAGCTGTAGCACCCATTCAACAACCATCGAAATCAAACATAGGAGGGCTTTTATAATGTTAGAAAAATTACTAGATCAAAAAGCACTCATCACTTCATTGTTGATTGCAGTGCTGATAGGTGGCGTATTTTCTTACCTCAATATAGGTAAACTAGAAGACGCTGAAATTCCTTTGAAATCCGCCATTGTGATCACTCCATATCCTGGTGCGACACAACATGAAGTAGAATTGGAAGTGACCGACGTTTTAGAGCGTGGTATCATGAAGTTGGAAAACATCGATAAAGTAACTTCTACTTCGTCTGCAGGTTTATCGGTGATTCAAATTGATATCCAACAAACCGTAGACACAGATGATTTACCACAGCTTTGGGACCACTTGAGAAGGAAGGTCAAGGACGTAGAAATGTATTTACCAAGCGGTGCTTACACTCCTATTGTCAACGATGATTTTGCGGATACTTACGGCATGTTGTATGCCATTACTTCTGATGGATATACACTGCCAGAACTTCAAAAATATACTGAACTTGTTGAAAGAGAGATTTTAAAAGTAGATGGGATCAGAAGAGCTCAAATCTTTGGTACACAAACAGAAGCAATTGAGGTACTGTTTGACCAGGAAAAACTAGCGGGCATGAAGATCAATCCGATCTATATCGCTTTGGAAATGAGAAACCAAAGTGAGATTGCTAATGCTGGAAATCTTGATATAGAGGCACTATCAATGCGTATTAATGTAGAAAATAAGTTTGATGATATCAGTGATGTTGAAAACCTTATTATTCAGATTCCACAAGGAGGTACAGTACGTTTAGGAGATATTGCCACGATCAAAAGAAGCTTCCTTGCTCCAAAACGTGAAGGTTTATATTTCAATGGTCAACAGGCTTTGGCGCTTGGTTTTTCAAATGAATCAGGAATCAATGTTGTTGAATTAGGAGACCGATTGAATGTGCGTATGGCCGAAATTCAAGAGGAACTTCCTGCCGGTATTCAAATCAAAGAAATTTATTCTCAACCGAGTAGAGTAGAATTAGCTGTAAACGACTTCGTATTTAACCTTGTCGTTTCCATTATCATCGTGATTGTGATTCTACTTTTAGCCATGGGTTACCGTTCTGGTTTATTAATTTCAAGTGGCTTATTATTTACCATCTTGGGTACATTGATCGTTATGCTGATGATCGACTTACCATTGCACCGAGTTACTTTGGCCGCTATCATCTTAGCGATGGGTATGTTGGTAGACAACTCTATTGTGGTAGCAGATGGTATTTTGGTAGACCTCAAAAAAGGTGTGGATCCGAAATTAGCATTTGTCAATACGGCCAAGAAAACAGCCATGCCTTTATTGGGTGCGACTATGATTGCTATTCTTGCTTTCTTCCCATTAGCTATGGCGCCTCACTCCGCAGGGGAATTCTTAAGCTCACTGTTTACCGTATTAGTGATTTCATTATTACTCAGCTGGATTTTTGCCATGATTCAAACGCCTTTTATGGCTAAATATTTCTACAGAAAAGAAGGAAATAAAAGACAGGAAGACCAACCGACTCCTTATGATAACTCCATCTATAGATTGTTCAAATCTTCGTTGATGTTTTCATTAAAATATAAAAACTCATTTTTGATTGGTAGCACGGTTCTTTTGGTAGGATCGCTGTACGCAATGCAATTTATGAGAGTCGATTTCATGCCTAAGATTCCTTATGATCAATTCGTCATCGAGTACAAACTACCTGAAGGAAGTAATCTTGAGGCCGTAGAAAAAGAGATGAGAGAAATTGAGGGAGAAATCGAGCAGTTTGATAACATCAAAAACATCACACTTTCATTAGGAAGACCTCCTGCCCGATTCACTTTGATGCGACCAATGTCAAATGGAGGCATGAACTACGGTGAATTTATTATTGAAACGACCACTGTTGAGAGTGTCGCTGAAGTAATTCCAAAAGTGCAACAGTTCTTGGATGAAAATTATCCACATGCCAATTATAGATTATTGGAGTACGGAGCCGCTTTTGAAAGTTCTGAATTAGCCGTGGAGTTTAGAGGTCCAGACCCTGCCGTTTTAAGAGAGTTAAGCAACCAAGCCAAATTGATTTTATTGAATAGTCCAATGTCCAAAAATGTCACGGATGATTGGGGCAATAAATCCAAAAGAATCACACCTCAATACTCATTAGAACATGCACAACGCTTAGGAATTACAAGATTGGACATGGGACGCTCTTTACAAATTCAATCCAGCGGAATGCCAATCGGAGCCCTTTATGATGGTAAAAACCAAATTCCAATTGTACTGAAAAGTAAAACCGCATTGGATCAGAATATTGAAAACATTGGCAATGTACCTGTATGGGGTGAGCGTTCTCAATTCAGTGTTCCATTGGCACATATCACTGATTCTATAAAGGTAGACTTAGAAGATTTTGCAGTCAAAAGGATTGACGGAACAAGATGTATCAGTGTAGAAAGTGATGTGAAAGCAGGTTTTACAGGTGTAGAACTTCTCAATGATATCAAAGAAGACATCGAAGCAATTCATTTACCTAACGGGTATTCGATCACATACGGAGGTATGGTAGGTGTTCAAGACGATGCCAACAAAGCCTTGTTCAAATACTTCCCATTAGCCATTGGTTTGATTGTGATTATCACCATTGCTTTGTTCAATAACCTGAAGCAATCACTGATTGTATTTATGATGATTCCTTTCGCCTTTGTGGGGGTGAGTATCGGTTTCAATATTACAGGTATGTTCTTCAACTTCATGGCCATTATTGGAGCATTAGGTTTGATTGGTATGATTATCAAAAATGCCATTGTATTACTAGATGAAATCAACCTTGGACTCGATGAAGGAAAAAGCAGATTGGAGGCGACTATTGATGCCGCTATGTCAAGAATGCGTCCTGTAATGATGGCTTCTATGACCACTATTCTAGGGATGATACCATTACTTTCAGATCCTATGTTCGGTGCATTAGCACTGACCATTATGGCAGGTCTTTTAGGAGGTACATTGATCACATTGATGGTGATTCCGGTGTTATATGCCTCTATGTATCGTATTGAAGTTAAATAAGAAAATTATGAAAATGAATAAATTGGTTTTGATGGTAATGGGGTGGTTAATGATCACTCCTAACCTTCAAGCACAAGAAGTCCTTTCCTTAGAAAGTTGTAGAGAAATGGCTTTATCACACAACCGTGATTTGAAAACAGCCGCTCTACAAATCCAAGAAGCGGAGTCTAATTATAAATTAGCCAAGAAAGCTTACCTGCCGAGTATTGAAGGGTCAGCTACAGGTATTATGATGCCGACTTTAAACCTTGATCTTTTCCCAGGAATGGCTATTCCTGAAGGACCTGCTATCCCTCCTATTGGTGTGGAAAGTCCTGGTATTTTAACTGCAGGTGTTTTTGCTGTTCAACCTATTTATACTGGTGGAAAAATAAAAGCTGTCAACGAGCAAGCGAAATTAGGTAAAGCGATGAGTCAGGAAAATTACAACTTGACTTATGCAGAATTAATTGAAAAAACAGACGAAGCGTATTGGAATGTAATTGCCGCTAAAGAAGGGGTAAAACTGACCAAAACGTATGTTGAGATGTTAGATAGTTTGGAATCTCAAATGGAATTGATGTACAATGAAGGTCTACTTCCATTGAGTGAAAAACTGAAGGTGAGTGTACAGAAAAACCAAGCGGTATTAGAACAAGTCAAAGCCGAAAACCAAGTCACATTAGCTATTCTTTTCCTGAGTCAGATTATTGGAATTGAAGATGAGACGAAATACGAGTTTATAGATGAATTGGCCTTTCAATCTTCTACCATCAATATTCAAGAAGGCGTCAATATTGGATTGGCACAACGTTCTGAAATTAAACTATTAGATAACCATATCAGAATAAATGAGCTGGAGCAAAAAGTAACACAGGCCGATTACCTTCCTCAAGTAGGTGTGATGGCCGGTGGTATGTATATCTATGGTAATAATGGACTGGACAATATTGACCCAATTGCAGTTGTAGGTGGTACGGTGAGAATTCCAATTTTCCATTTCAATGAAAGCCAAGAGAAAAAGACAGTAGCCAGACTTCAAACTCAAAAAGCCATTCATGAGCGTGATAATGCATCAGAAATGATCTCTATTGAAATCAAACAGATCGGTTATCAATTAGAGGAAAATAGAAGATCCATTGCGATAGCTCAAGATAATATTACACAAGCACAAGAAAGCTTGGAAGAAACAAAAATCAGTTTTTCATCAGGTTTAAATACAACAACAGAGGTATTACAGTCACAGTCAGAACTATTGAGAATGCAGTTTGAATTAATCTTGGCCTTAAAAAATCATGAGGTATTAAAAACAAAGTGGCTAAGAGCAACAGGACAGATTCATAACCCGCCGATTAGATAGTAATCGTTATTTCCAACAATGAAAAGCATGTAATGTTCGTTACATGTTCGCACTCTACCGAAAGTTTTTTACATTTGGTAGAGTGCATTTCTAAAAAAGTATGATTCACAACGAAGACACCATATATGCCCCAAAATACATCATCAAAAGAATACTGCTTACTATTCTTCTGGGGTTTCTATCCAATTATTTATTACTGCAATTGATGGGCGGACCACCTGAAGGAATGAGTATTACGGTTCCTTTTACGGCTGGAACTCTATTCTATGTCATATTAGTAGAATCTATTATTTGGATTGATAAAAAGCTAGAACAAAAAATCCCTATTTCTCCCAAAAATTTCAAAAAGAGAATATTAAGTCAATTGGGTTATTCATCCATCGTTGCTGTGATTATTATGGCCGGTTTGATGTATCTTATTCAATTTCCCAATTATGAAAGGGATACCATCATCGCCACCGTACTTTTTCTTTTGATCTCAATTATTGTCTTTATCTCTATCAGTTTTTTATTCCTGCTTTTCAGAATCATCAAAAAAGGGCTGGAAATGGTATTGGAAGTAGAAAACTTGAAAGTGGAGAAATTAGAAATGAGTTATAAAGCCCTCCAAGATCAATTGAATCCTCACTTTTTCTTCAATAACTTAAGTATTTTGAAATCGCTTATTGTTTTAAAGAAAGAACAGGAAGCCAAAGACTTTATTCAGAATTTCTCAAGTATCAGCCGTTACGCTTTACAACATTCTGATTGGGTGACGATCTTGGTGAAAGAAGAAATTGAATTTGTAAAACAATATACTTCTCTACATCAAGAAAGAGCCAAGAATAGTATTTTTCTAGACATCAATATCTCTGAAAAATGCATGAGCAAGGAAATTCCTCCCATGACTTTTCAATTACTGATTGAGAATGCCATCAAACATAATATTGCTGATGAACATTCGCCTTTGAATATTGAAATTTTTGAAGAAGAGGAATATATTGTGATTCAAAATTCATTGAATGAAAAAGCTTCAGCTTACTCTACCAAAAAAGGGTTGGAAAACCTTAAAAAGAGATTTGCCATATTGATTGACCAACCTTTGATTATTGAGAAAACAACCACACATTTTAAAGTGAAATTACCCTTATTATAAAACCATAAATAGATGAACTACTTAATTATTGAAGATGAGATGTACAATGCCGAAATGTTGGAACTGATGGTTCAAACACTTCGACCGGAATGGAATTTAATGGATAAAATAGACAAAGTGAGTACAGCGGTGGAGTGGTTTTCATCACCCAAAGCGGAAAACTGTGATGTCATTTTTATGGATATCCAATTAAAGGATGGTATTTCGTTCTCAATCTTTGATCAAGTTCATATCCCTCAACCCATCATTTTCACCACGGCTTTTAATCAGTATGCAATACAAGCTTTTGAAGTAAACAGCGTGGATTATCTTTTAAAACCTGTAGACGAAAATAAACTGAGCAAATCCATTGAAAAATTGGAGGCAAGCAAGACACCCAACAAGTCGGAACAGATCGATTACCAATTGATTCTTTCCGCTATTCAAGGGGAGAAAAAAGAATACAGAAAGCGTTTTTTGATTCATGGAGTTCAAGCTTTTTTCAAATTGGATGTCAGTGAAATCGCCTACTTAAAAAGTGAAGCCAATATTACCACTGCTGTACTTTTCAGCGGTAAAGAACATATTCTGAATCACACCTTAGAAAGCTTAGAATCACAACTAGATCCTAAAGATTTTTTCCGTGTTAACAGAAGCTGTATTGTCAATATTCAAAGCATCAAAAGTTTTGAAAATCACTTCGGTGGTAAACTAGCCGTTTTCTTGACTACAAGTGAACAACCAGAAATTATGATCAGCAGGTTGAAAGCAAATTCGTTTAAAATGTGGATTGATCAGTAGGATATTGTTAGAAGTTTGAACTTCACGAACTATAAAAAAAATAGCCTTCTCATAATGGATTATGACAAGGCTATTTTTTTTTTCTTGCGGCTTTTCTTCTCTTCTTATTATCTTTTCTAAACTTCTTAGCTTCTTCTTGGAGCTTCTTCCTACCTGCTGCATAGGTCAAGATTTTAGAATAATAAAGGTCTGCTTTTTCCCAATCTTCCTTTCGCTTGGCATAGCGAGCCAATGCAGCCAAAGAATAATGATAATAACCTGAACCGTAATCACCAATATCTTCTACAAACTTCACAGCTCTCAGATAGTAATAATTGGCCTTTTCAGGATCGTTGAGATAATCTCTGTAATAAGCTCCGAGATAAAAAGCTGCGTATCGGCCACTCATCTCCTCATAACCAAACATACCCTTATCTACTCTCTCCAATAATAATTTACTCACGGTATGCAACTGAGGGTAACGACCACTATAATATAGTAAACGGGCGTAATACCTTTGGAAATAAGGATTGTTAGGGTATTTTTTATATAAATATTCAGAAACCTGTAAAGCTCGAATCATCTTTCCTCCATTAGAAGAGTGCACTTTCATTAAATAGTACATGGCTTCAATTCGGGTATAGAAAGCTTCTTTTCCACACGTTTCTAGTTGTTCAATGCCTAGTTCTTTATCGCCTCCATCAAACATCCACAATACCGTACGGAGCATTTTATAATTCTCCTTGATCCACTCAACATAATAATTGTACAGACCATCACCGTAAAGTAATTCTGGTGTCAATTCCGTTTTTGGCATCCCTTTAAGGCGATCAAAGTAGTTCAATGCTTTTCGAACAGCAAAAGTAGCTTTCGCCCAATTGTGTCGCTCTCCATTCAAACGACCTTCAAAAGCCCATGTCCCTGCAAGTATAAAAAGTGCTTCTTGATTGTCTTTGTCTTTCTTATAAATCCGGTCAGCGAAATAGATAGCAGAATCCATGTACACAAAGAAATCTTTGTCAAAAGAGGTGTTCTCAATATTGGGAACAATTTTCCACCACTGTGATAAACCTAGAAGAAAATAAGGAAGTGGGTGTTCTGGGTAGTGACTTTTAAGCCAATTGAATTGCCCTTCGGCTACCTTGAAATCAAAATTATACATAGCATCTATGCCCGACGTAATCTCTAACTGAACCGTAAGATTAGTCATTAGCATATCTACTTCATCCAAGGACGGCAAGGAAGTTTGTGACCTAGCCTCTGTTGCTAAAAAGGAAGAAGTAATCAATGCAACAAAGAGCGTTAAGTATCTTTGTAACGTATGTATAGTATCAGGTATTATTAGCATATAAATAGATCGTCCTCAATAAGCACTCAGCCCAAATAACTTTAAACTAATTTTGAGTTCGTACTTAGAACATCCCAAGTTATAATCAAGAAACAAATTACTTCTCAGATCCACTCCTTTATTTTAATTATTTAAGTTTTTTTATAATTCAAATTACATCTTCTAATAGTTTTTCAGTGTCAAGCATCATTTTCACTATTTCTTCTATCAGTTTTTCTGTTTTATCTAAAAAGTCCAAATCTTGAATATCACCTATTGGCTGATCCACTTTGCAGGTTTTTAAGCCCTCATTTATTTTTCTAAAGAAATAGAATCCTGAAGCTACTCCTTTGCTTAAATCTATATCTGTGAGCCCTTCATTTTGCATCACATTACTTGCCTTTCTCAATTTAGACTGAAACCTTCCATTCATTTTGTCTAGGCCTGCTTTGGTTAAAAGATAACTGTAGACTACCAATTGTAAGAATTTTCCTTTGTGCTCGTCTTCCAATAATTCAGTCCAGTTTTTCACACCCAAATCTACAGGATTAAAACCACCCGATTTATAATCCACCACTCTAAGCTGTCCGTCTATCACATCAATTCTATCTGCCATACCGGAGAGTTTGACTACTATTTTTTCTCCTTCCACCTCTACTTCAAAAGTATGATCCACAAATTTCTCCAACCCTACAATAGTAATCGCTTTATCATTGGACTGTTCAATTTCTTCAATCTGTTTTTTGAAAAATCTTTCCAGAAGATTTTGAGCTACTGCTTTTAGAAGTAGGTTTTGTCCTCTGCTTAGATCAGCCCCTTCTTCTTTAGCGGTATCTTGAATTAATTTCAAAATGAAAGTTTTGTCAGCAATCGCATTTTCGAAGTGTTCTTTTCTCAATACAAAAGGTGTATCAACAGCAGCATCTTTTAGTCCTGCCATCCTTCTCAAACCCCATTCACAAGCCAAGTGAATCAAGTTACCAAAGGTTCTATTGTCCAAGTCTTCTTCTACCTCTTCCTCTTCTTTGAGCTTTAGTACTTTTTCATCTATAAAGGTCAATGGATTTCTGATAAATGAATTCAATGCAGACGGACTCACACCACTGGCTAGCCTTTCCTTGATTCGTATTTGAAGCACCTCTTCTTTTTCAATCGCAACAGGCAAAGCCATGGCTTTATCGGCTTTTGATAACAGCCATACATCAGACTTCAGCGTAATTTGATTAGAAGGCACTTCAGCTAGCTCTTCTTTCACCTGCAAAACCAATCGGCTCATTTCTCCAATATCACCTCCGACATTACTGTCCAAATAAGCAAAAACAAGGTTATCAGCCCTGTGGAATAATCTGTAAAAAGTATAAGCAAAGGCTGCCTCATTGTCCATATATGTTGGCATTCCATACTGTACTCTAGTATCAAATGGGATAATAGCTTCTACCGCTTTTTTGATTGGTAAGTTTCCTTCATTGCAAGAAAGAATCAATATATTTTTAAAATCCAATGCTCTACTTTCCAGCATACCCATAATCTGTAAGGGTGCAATTGGCACACCTGTAAATGGCACATTGGAAGAACGTAATAATTCCAAGAGCAATGACTTGAATACCGAAATAGATAATTGGCCGTTGTCTTGGGCAAATTGAGGCAAAGTATCTTGTAGACGACGGATGACTTTATAAAATTGTACTAGCAATTCACCTTCAAAAGAGTCTTCCAATGTTTCAGAAGAAGAAATTCCTAATGTATCAGGATTGGCTTTTAGAATATCTGCCAATACTTTTACCAATTCAATAAAAGAACCTAATGCATTGCGATAGTCATTTCTCCAATCCTGGAACACTGCTTTATAGATAGGATGTTTATCTCCCCAATCGTTGAGCATTTCTAAAGGCACCCAAACCATTTTCTGCTTTACAATTTCATCTAAAATAGAAGTAGAAATTTCTTCAAACTCTTTCAATGAGCTAGTGTACTGAAAATAAGGGTGTCGTAATATATTTTGTACATCTTTGAAATACGCACTTTTTTTACTATCAGCAGAAAGTCTCATTCTTTCCTGTAGTTGAAAAATGGTTCTCAACAAATCAAATAAAGGCGTTTTGAAGAATGGCATACCCATTGTAATATTGGTCATTTGTGCCAAAGTCTTCTCTTCTCCAAAATCTATATCAGGAAGCGATCTTAAAAGTGCAGGAAGCAACGCTTCATCAGGAAGAAGAATTGCCGTGTGATTCAGTGTTTTTTTAAAATCAGCTCTTTTCTCTGGTGTATCTAATAAACTTTTCAGCCATTCTCCTGCATATTTGGCCTGCCCTACCACATTACTGATGGCTTTGATTTCCACTTGTTTCGGGTGTGTACTCCACCAGTCTTTTTGAAAATCAATATGCTGTTTGGCAAAACCTTCCGTATATCTTCTTAGATAATGCCCTGCTTCATGGTATTTGCTGAAATATTGTTTGTCGGCATCAAAGAAAGTCTGAGCTTTTCCAATGTCGGTGAGTTTTTGTACAATAGCCTGTTCTACGCCTGACATTTGTGAAAAACCTGCAAAAATTACTTTTTTAATCCCCAAATATTCAATCCTAGTCTCAAGGTTATTGTAAGCTTCTCTAAAAGCCAAACCACCATACGCAAAACCTTCTTTCTTCAGCTCCTCCTTAAATTCAAAATAAGTAGAAGACAGGTTCTCCCAGAATTCTAAGAAATCTGCCATGGTCTCTTTCTTGGCAAATAACTCATCGCGTACCTGCTTAATCAATTCCTCTTCCTCACCCAAAGATTCAGCCCAGTGCTCAATGGCTTTTGCCTCTCTCAGGTGTTCAAACATTTTTTCTGCCTGTTCTTCAGAGAGGTTGTTGTCAATCATATTAAATTCTCTCAATAATGATTTTCCTAAAGCGCCAAACTTTTCTATGGTAATGGTTTTGTCTTTTTTTCTGTAAAGAGAAAATAGCTTAAATAATAATGTCACACTGTCTGCTTTCACCAAATTCGACAGTCTTTCTGCAAAACCTTCCATTGACAAAACCGCCGGAGCAATTGTGGTAGTAGGTATCACCTCTCCAAAATATTGCTTGAAGTACATCCCCGCCCTTCTCGACGGAAGTACCACAATAATTTTGGTCAACTGTTGCTGATGTTCGTTGTAAATACGCTGTGCAACTGATTTTAGAAATGGAAGGTGATAATCTTGTGACATTTGTAAGTTTTTTAAAGTAATGCGACGAAATTACAAACAGATCAGAGATCATAAAAGAAGAATAATAATTTCTATATTTTTTTTATTACAGCAACTATTTAATATTTCACACGTTCTTTAGTATATTAAGCTTGTCATGCTGATCAAGTATTAAAACAACGACCAATTATTATTTCATTCATAACTCTATTATTTCTTTTGCTATGAACATTCTCAAAGTAACTTTCGGATTCCTTCTTTTATGTTTAATTTTCGTTTTCACTCCATTTTTCAAAATGATTACATGGGTGGGGATTCAGTTCATTTCTTTCATCACATGGTTTGGAATGGGGACGCTTGCACTGATGATCGGAGCCTATTTTCAATTGAGAAAATTGTTTAGAAAAAACGAGAAAAACACATTTCAGAAACCTTCCACTCCACACTATTCAATCACTCAGTAGAAAAGTTAAAAAATCATCTATTTCTTACACTATTGATAGAAAAGCCTTAGATTGATGTTTAACTAATTCAAAAAACTGTCTTATTTAAATAAGGGTCAAAATACACTTATTAGAGCACTTCACGCCCAATTCATAAAAGGTTAATACCTTCTCTCTTTTTTTTACTCAAAAATCAACAAAATACAGACAAGGCTTAATGGCTTACACTCAACAAAATGACAGTTTTACAACTTGGTATATGTCAATATTTAAAAAGTAACATAAAGTTTATATAAATATTAATTTATTTACCCTACCCACCTGAAAAAATGTTAGATAATATTTAGTAAAAAGAGAATTTTTTGAATTAAAAATGTGAATAAAGTTATATTTTTAGTTTGATAATTAACATTCTAACGGTTTCGCAACCGGTTACATAAAATCTTTCTGAATTTGATGACCTACATCATACTAATCCATAAATAATTTACAAAAATTGCACATGCATTAAGAAACGTCAGAAAGACGTCACTTAATCATTGTTAATAATAATACAATTAAATTTTAATATTAATATGTCACGTTTCGAGCAAGATTTTAAGCACCCTTATGCTTACGACCCAAAATATAAAAAACGTGTAGCCTACTTCTGTATGGAGTTCGCTATTGACCAACCATTCAAGATTTATTCTGGTGGTCTTGGTTTCTTAGCGGGTTCGCATATGCGTTCTGCTTATGAGTTAAACCAAAACTTTATCGGTATTGGTATTCTTTGGAAATACGGTTATTATGACCAAGTACGTAAGGGTAACCAAGAAATGGATGCCTTATTCCAAGAGAAGATCAATAACTTCTTAGAAGACACAAACATTAAATTTACAATTCAGGTAAATGGTCACCCAGTTTGGGTAACTGCGAAGTACTTACGTCCAGGTGTATTCAACACTGTACCGATGTTCTTCTTAACAACTGACCTTCCTGAAAACGACTACTTGTCGCAGTCTATCTCTCACCGTCTTTATGACGCTGATGCTTCTGCAAAAGTAGCTCAATATATGCTTTTAGGTTTAGGTGGAGCTAAACTTCTTGACGAGTTGGAATACAACGCGGAAGTTTACCACTTCAACGAAGCACACGCATTACCGGCTGCGTTCCACTTAGCGAACAAGTTTGACGGTGATATGGAGAAAGTGAAAGAATTATTAGTATTCACTACTCACACTCCAGAAGAAGCTGGTAACGAGAAACACGATATCCACTTCTTAAATAAATTAGGATACTTCAATGGTATTCCATTAGACCAAGTGCGTAAGATCACTGGTATCCATGACGATACTTTCGATCACTCACTTGCTTGTCTACGTTTATCAAGAGTAGCTAACGGTGTATCGAAATTACACGGTGAAGTATCTAACGATATGTGGAACAAATATGGTGACATCTGCCGTATTACTTCTATCACAAACGCTCAAAACCGTACTTACTGGGCTGATGAGCAGTTATACAACGCTCTTCACAAAGAAGAAGATGAGCAGTTAATCAAACGTAAGCGTTACTTAAAATCGAAATTATTCGAAACAGTAGCGGATCAAACAGGTAAATTAATGGACCCTAAGGTTCTTACTATCGTTTGGGCTCGTCGTTTTGCTGCTTATAAGCGTGCGGACTTAATCACAAGAAACAAAGAGCGTTTCGACCGTATCATGAACAACCCTGACAGACCAATCCAAATCATCTGGGCAGGTAAGCCTTATCCAATGGATTACGGTGCGGTTTCTACGTTCAACCAATTAGTTCACTTATCGAAGTCTTACAGTAACATGGCTGTATTAGTAGGTTATGAATTAAAACTTTCTCGTAAGTTGAAGCAAGGTTCTGACGTATGGTTAAACAACCCTCGTGTACCTCGTGAGGCATCTGGTACTTCAGGTATGACTTCAGCGATGAACGGTGGTATCAACCTTTCTACTGATGACGGTTGGATCCCTGAATTCGCTAACGGTGAGAACTCTTTCGTTCTTCCATTGGCAGACTTGAATGCTCCTATCCACGAGCAAGACGAGCAAGATTTGAACAGCTTATTAGACATCTTAGAGAATGAAATCATTCCTATGTACTATGATGAGCCTGAAACTTGGACTGAGCGTGTGAAAAACTCTATGCGTGACGTTCTTCCTTACTTCGACGCTAACCGTATGGCGTTACAGTACTACGAAAAATTATACAATGAGTAAGAATTAATAGTCTTCTGAAAAGAAGAAATATTATTTCAAACAATTTGTTATTAATATTAAGCGAGTTTACTTCGGTAAGCTCGCTTTTTTTATTTTTGCGTTGTATACCAAATTAAAAAAGTAGTTTGATTATTATTTTCAACAATATTGTCCCATTCAAAGGTTTTACAGCATTAGCTTGTTATCCTTTTCTTTTTGTTCGTCACGAATTTAAAAGTTATCAACATACCAACTGTTGGTATCGCATGATTCAACACGAGAAAATTCATTTCAAACAACAAATCGAAATGTTATTCCTCTTTTTCTATTTCTGGTATATTACTGAGTTTTTAATTCGGTTAGTTATTCACAAAAATGTTGATAAAGCGTATAGAAATATCTCTTTTGAAAGAGAAGCTTATCATCATGAGCAAGATGACAACTACTTATTCACACGAAAAAAATTCCGCTGGATTCATTTTATAAAAGGATAAAATTATCATCCTAAAGAAATAAAGTGTTAAACAAACACCTTTTTATTTAAATGATTTTCGCAAAACAACAACACTCAAATAACTAATTATCAAAACTTTACAATCACATGTTGTAGTAATTTCGACAATAACGAAAAAAGGCTGTAATGATCAAGTTGACATTCATAATTTCAATACACAATTATTAACAACTAACATTGCAACAAGCAATCGCTAATCATCGCGACAAATAAAAGTCAACGTATGAAATGAATTTCAAATAAAATCTCAATCTATTTGAAACCTTAAGATTAGCGAAACACAACAAAAACAATTTTTAGTATTACTTATTAATTTTTCGTTATGTCTATTAAGTTAAAAACTCTTTTTATTGGAGGTTTCTATCTTCTTACTTCATTTTTAATTGGATGTTCAGAAAATACTGTAGAAGAAATCATTGATGATGTTATATCTGCTACTGGAATTGTATTAGATAAAACTAGCGTGGAACTAGAAGAAGGTCAAACCGCAGAACTCACGGCAAGCATCCAACCAGCTGATGTGACTGGAGAAATCACTTGGAGCTCTTCAAATACTGCTATAGCTACTGTAGAAAATGGAACCGTAACTGCTGTTTCTGAAGGTACTGCAACTGTTGTCGCTTCTCATGGTGTTTTTACCGCTTCATGTAATGTAACAGTAACTGCTCCAGAAGTAAATGAGCCAGATCCAAGTCTACCAGCTACACTTAAAGGTAGCGAGTACTTCGTTATTCAATTGGATCAAACATCATTTGAATCCATAGAAGATAGAGTTTCGGCTGATTTACGCCCTGATGACGACACTAAATTCTTATATATCTGGGATGGCACGTTCAATAATGGAACTCCTCAAGGTAACAACTTTTACAACCAAGAAGAAGGATGGGTAAGCTTAGTTGTAGGAAACGTAGGTTGGTCAGGTGCTGGTTTCTTTGCCAACTCGCTTTATGGAGAAATTGACATGACAGCCATTGATGCCAATCCTGAGAATTACGTATTCCATGCGGCATTCAAAAGTACTCAAGAAAACAGCTCTTACACGTTAATGTTTGCTGATGGGACTTCAGAAATTAAAGTAGTTGTTGGACCTACAGCACAAGAAGGTATTGCTCCTTATACTGACTTCACTAGAGATGGAGAATGGCAATCAGTTGAAATTCCAATGACGCATTTAAAAGACAGTGGATTAGATTTAAGCAGTCCTATTTCTAATGTAAATGTTTTAGCTGTTTTAGCAGGTGGTGCTACAGGTACTACATTTGACATGGATGCTGCTTTCTTTTATAAAAAAGGCGAATAGTCAATTCATTTTCATTTAATTATACTACTTATTACTCAAAGGCATCAGTACTATTGATGCTTTTGGGTAGAACTACCAAGGTCATTGACAACCTATTTTATAAAACACATTATCAACGGTTGATTATCATTTTGTCCAAATGGACAGTCAACAAAAAGCATTAAAATAATGAAACATTTGGGAATACTCCTTTTGAGTTTATTTAGTCTTGGCAGTTGTAATTCAGATGACATTACCCAAGAAGAAGGCATCAGTTTACAGCTAGATCAAACCACACTTGAAATAAAAGTGGGTGAAGTGGCTACCTTAAAAGTAGCAGAAGCACCAATATCGGATGCTACATTAGAATGGTCATCGAGCAATGAAGATGTGGCTACTGTATTTCACGGAGTAGTTACGGCAGTGGGTAGTGGAGATGCTATAATTATGGCTACTTTAGGCGATCAACAAACTACTGCTTCTGTTAAAGTAAATCCACTGGAATATGAGTTAGTTTGGTCAGACGAGTTTGATGGCACATCATTGAATATGGACAATTGGACTTATGAAGTGAATGGTTCTGGAGGCGGAAATGGCGAACTGCAATATTACACAGATAGAGAGGAAAACCTTCGTGTAGAGAACGGTCACTTGATCATTGAAGCTAGAAAAGAAGATTATTTAGGCAAAGAGTATACATCTGCTCGTATTGTATCAAAAGACAAAAAAGATTTCAGATACGGTAAGATTGAAGCAAGACTAAAAGTTCCTGACGGCAGAGGTACATGGCCTGCACTTTGGATGCTGGGTTATGGTTCATGGCCTCGTGCTGGAGAAATAGATATTATGGAATATGTTGGATACGATCCGAACACTTTCCACTGTGCTCTTCATACTAAAAACAAAAACGGTATGAATGGTCAAAATGCAAAAGGTGGTAAAACATATGACACCAATGTTTCTGATGATTTTCATGTGATCACTATGGAATGGGTAGAAGACGAAGTCAATGGTTTTGACCGCATCCATGTTTCTGTAGATGGAGAATTAATTAAGACTTTCGCTGAAACCGCTCAATTGAGAGACAGTGGCGACTGGCCCTTCCATGAACCTTTCTTCTTGATTGTAAACCTAGCAATCGGTGGTTCTTGGGGAGGTGTGAAAGGTATTGACAACAGTATTTTTGATGAAAAAGTAATGTTTGAGATCGATTACATCAGAGCATATCAATTACAATAAAAAGAAAAGATAGTTTTCATTTTCATATAAATCATGTTACAAACGAATAGAGTTAGATAATTCGACTAAGTTTTGATAACTCCTAAACTACTTCATACTTCAGGTTAGATAATAAGCCCAGAGTGCCTTTATAGATTTCTATGAAGGTACTTTTATTTTTAATATATTTGATCAGAAGGACTCCTTCTTCAACCACGAAATGAATGATTTTTTTATTTAATACTTAATATCCTATCCAATGACTTCAAGCCTTTTGGAACTGATTTTTTTCAACGATTTATACCCCAGTAAGCCGAGTATTGTGAAAAAATCACTTTTCCCAAAACTCTTGATTCCACTACAGAAAAGTGCTTTATTATTTTTCTTCCTTCTGCCATTCTATAATTCATATGGTAATGAGGCTGTGAAAACACCACATATCATTAATTACAACAAAAATGATTATCAGGCTGGACGTCAGAACTGGGAGGTGGAAATTGATAAATACGGCATTGTCTTTTTTGGCAACTCAGAAGGCTTGCTTTATCACAACCATGGAGAATGGGGATTGATTCAGTTACCTTCAAAAGAAGGAATTCGGTCCTTGTGTATTGATGAAGAAGTAATTTGGGCCGGAGGCAAAGAATATGGTTATTTTTCAAGAACAAAGGAAGGGACATTTGAATTTACGTCCATTGGAATTCTTGATTATGAACAGATCTGGAATATTGAGGTGGTGGATAATACCGTTGTCTTTCAGACAGAAGATAAAATCATTCTCTATCATAAACTGGAAAAAACTACAAAAGTGCTGACCTATTATGAGGGCGTAAATGCTTCTGTAAAATGGAACAAAAAGGTTTGGGTTCTTTTTAGAGATGGTAAAATTGGATTTATCTCCAAAAATCAAATTCAAGTAAAACAAACTATTCCTGCTTTTGCCAATCAACAAATCCGACATCTTTTTGCTCACAAAAACTACATTTATGTGCCTTTGCTCAATGGTGAAATTTATCGATACAATGGCGAGTCTATTGAGAGTATCAAATTATCATCAGATCTAAAAAACAAAGCGTTCTTTACGGGCCTTTCCTATAATGATAATTCCATAGGAATTGGTACCGTTGCAGATGGTTTTGTCAGCATTGACCAATACGGTGCTTTAATCCATCAGGCTAAACAAGATGATGGTCTTTTGGACAATACAATACTATCTATGGCTAAAGATAAAATGGGTAATATTTGGTTAGGATTGGATTATGGTATTGCAAAATTAGAATTACAAAGTGCATTTCATACAACCTTCAAGGGTGCCGCTACTTACACGATTACTGATTTTCAGGGTGAAACTTTTTTAGGAACTAACAAAGGACTTTACAGCGCTAAATATAATCATCAGTTTGAATTACAAAAAGATGTAAAAGGGCAAATATGGAGCACTAAAATCATTGATAGTGAATTATTTATCAGTCACAATTCCGGACTTACAAAGTACACATCTGAAGGTTTTGATACTATTGATATCTTCACTGGAGTTACTGATATTGAAGCATTTCAAGGTACGCCATTTTATGTAGTTTCTACTTATGATGGATTAATGCTGTATGTGAAGGATAAGAATAAATTATGGTATGTAAGCCAACCGGAAGTTTATGGGTTTGCACAACTTTACTACGATAAGAACAATCATTGTATTTGGGGCGAAATCAAAAATAAAGATCTCATTAAAATTACATTGAATACTGATGCTACAATCTCAGCTTCTGCAGAAAAAGGCATTAAAAGAATTTTTACATCGAATAATAAACTACTTTTTTGGAATGGTGAACATTTCCTTCAAAACCAAAATGGCCAATTTGAAATATTTGATCACCCTTTACTCAATGCAATTCCTCATGGAGATATTTCATGCCTGGCTTTTAATGAAAAAGAAAATTACGTCAGTTACATTCAGGAAGGAAAATTGAACCTGCTAGAACTGCTTTCGGATGGAAACCTGCATTCCTACGCCACTTTAATGAAGCCTCTTAATACTGATATCAACAAAGATTTTGAATTTCTAGATTTCAAAAATGATAAATTAAGATTAGCCACAGACAGAGGTGTTATCACTTATGATGTAAAATATCAATCTCACTTCAAAAAAGAGGCACAACCTATTATCTCTTCATTAAATGTAACCAATCAAAATAAAAAATACATTTACCCTTATTTCAATAAAATAGAGCTTGATCAAGGGGAAAAGGACATTACTTTCTATTTTCAAATTGATAAACTCTCTTCTGACATCGCTCAATTCAGATACAAACTGTTGCCATTGGATGAAGAATGGTCCACTTGGAGTACTGATCAATTGATCCTTACCAAACAAAGTTTAAAAGGAGGAGATTATACCATTGTACTTCAATGTAAGGTCAATGATGGAAAAATAAGAGAAAGTAAACTGGATTTCAGCATTGAAAAATATTGGCACGAAACAGCCCTACTACTCATTCCAATTCTTCTCATCGTATTGGTGCTTGCTTTTTTCATTAGAAAAGTAGCTAAATCCATCTATTTCAAAAAACTAACTTCTGAAAAAGAGCAAATTGAACAGCAGAATTCGAAAGAAATAATTGCTTTAAAAGAAGAACAATTGATGAAATACATGGAAATTATCAATCATAAAGACGCTTTTCTTTTGAAAGTTCAAAGCGGATTGGATAAAATGAAAACCAGCGAAGCTAAAAAGTGGTCTCAGTGGATTGATGATGAAATAAATAAAGAAAAAAAAGACCTTCTCTTCCATCAATTATTCTCAGAAATACAACAAGATTTTATTAAATCTATTACTGAACAATATCCGTCGCTCACTGCCAATGATATTAGAATATTATCATTTATACGCATCAATCTCAGTAGTAAAGAAATTGCTGATTTAATGAATATCACACCTAGGAGCTTAGACACAAGCCGTTATAGATTAAGGAAAAAACTGAACCTTGAACAAGGAGTGGACCTGCATAAATTTATCAGAGAGTTCTAACAAAAAAATCCCTCCAAGAATTGCTCCTTGAAGGGACATACTTCATCTAAATAATGATCAAGTAATTTTTAATATACGAACTTCCTCATAGCACTATTACAACAAACTATTCATTTATAATAGCATTTATCTTGAAACACTTTCCCTACTTAATGGTAAAAGTGCCGTTATGGACTTACTATTTTTTTCTTCCGTAAATCATGACTTTTCTTTGAAGGCTTTCTCTGTTTGCTTTCTCAATGTTGGCAATATCAGTTGAAAGTGCTTTCATGTAAGTTGCTAAAGCCTTATCTGTTTGACCTAAACGAACATAGTAGTCACCTAATACTTCTAAGTTTTCAGCATTTTCTTCAATTGCAATTGCAGTATCAATCCATTCTTTTGCTAATGCTAAATCGGCATTCCAGTTGATTGACAATTGTGCTGCTTTAGTATAAGTTTCCCAATCATTAGCTTCAGCTTTTGCAATCATTTCTGATAATTTTGCTGTATTTGATTCATTAGAATTTTCAAGGTTTGAAGCAAAAGTAACTACTGAAGATAATGTGATAACTAAAGAGATAAATAACTTTTTCATAAGAGTATAATTTTAAGTTTCTGTAAATGTTTACGTTTTGTTTTACACTTTCATAAGATTCCATCTTTGTGCCACAAAATCATAAATAATTCATTTACAACCACTTAAGACCTGTTATTTATTTTAGTATCCAAATACTAATGTTCGTTAACGAACGGAATTTCCTAAAACAGCACATTTTATTGTTCATTTTCAGAAAAATGGAAGGGTATAAAAAGAAAGGGTTACATCATCAATAGATTATTTGGCAAAAAGCTTTTGATACTTGGCGTTTTCCCTTCTAAAACTCAATCTTTTTTTACAAGTTTCCCTTTAAGGTCAATAGAGTTACTACCAGATGAACAACTTCATTAGTTTCAAAAAAACATGGATAAAAAATAACCTAGCTACAAAATGCAGCTAGGTTAAATTTCTACTTTACGTTTCGAAATAAATCTCCTGCCACGACCTTAAGTTAGCCTCAAGGAAGAGCAGGATGATTTTTCTATAATTTCTTCAAACCTTTTAACTCTGATTTATCTTTTGCTTCTGTGATGCTGATTGCATAACCACCACCTGGAGCAGTAAATTGAGCTAATTTAGATTTGCTCGTCACAACGTATTTCTTGATTTCGTAAGCTTGAGGATTGTCTTTGTAGTGAGCATCCTTAGCATCAGCGTATACTGTTGCGATGTATTTTTTACCTTCTGTTAAGAAATCGAATTTGATTGTAGAAGTACGAGGTGTTTCGTCGTTTGTTTTACCAACATACCAGTTGTCAGCACCTTTTTCCTTACGAGCGTAAGTCACGTAGTCACCTGGCTCAGCTTCTAATACTAATGTCTCATCCCAATCAATAGCAACATCTTTGATGAATTGGAATGCATCCATGAATTTCTCATAGTGTTGAGGTAAATCTGCCGCCATTTGTAATGGTGAGTACATTGTCACGTATAATGCTAACTGACGAGCGATTGTAGTTCTTACATAAGAAGTTCTACCTGGATCATACTCGCTGATATCAGTTACGAAGATACCTGGAGTGTAATCCATTGGACCACCAATCAATCTTGTGAAAGGAAGGATTGTAGTGTGATCAACGTTGTTACCAACGAATGCTTCATACTCAGTACCTCTTGCTGATTCGTTACCGATCAAGTTAGGGTAAGTTCTGCTTAAACCTGTAGGACGAACTGCTTCGTGAGCGTTCACCATGATTTTGTAATCCGCTGCTTTCTTCACTGCATATAAATAGTGATTGTTGATCCACTGTGAGTAGTGGTGATCGCCTCTTGGCAAGATTGGACCTACATAACCTGACTTTACAGAGTTGTAACCGTTGTCAGCCATGAATTGGTAGGCTTTGTCCATATGACGCTCGTAGTTTCTTACTGAACCAGAAGTTTCGTGGTGCATCATCATTTTGATGTTCTTAGATTTAGCATACTCACGTACTTCATCCACATCAAAGTCAGGGTAAGGAGTTACAAAATCGAAAACATAGTCTTTAGACTTACCAAACCAGTCTTCCCATCCTTCGTTCCATCCTTCTACTAATAAAGCATCAAAACCATGCTCTGAAGCGAAGTCAATATATCTTTTTACGTTTTCAGTATTTGCTGCGTGCTTACCGTTAGGCTTAGTTTTAGAGTAATCTGTTACTCCTAAGTGTACTGAAGGTACATCATCAGTGTAAGCCCATGAGCTCATTCCTGTAATCATTTCCCACCATACGCCCATGTATTTTACTGGCTTGATCCATGATACGTCTTCGATAGCACATGGCTCATTCAAGTTCAAAGTGATTTTTGATAATAAGATATCACCTGCATTTTTTGAAGCGATAACTGTTCTCCAAGGTGTAGGACGAGGTGCTTGCATATAACCTTTTACGCCTTGAGCATCTGGAGTTAAGTGAGATTCAAATACAAAGTTTTTGTCATCTAAATCCAAGTGCATACAAGAATATTCTACTAAAGCCGCTTCGTGAAGGTTGATGTAAGTACCGTTGTCAGATTTCATCATTAAAGCAGTTTGTACACCTGTTTGTGAGAAACCTTGTTGTGATACGTTGCCTGTATATGCTTTGTCCATTAAACCTCTAATTTCAGATAATTTAGAAGTCATGTAATCATATTCTTGTGTGTCGTAGTCACCAGGAATCCACCATGCTTTGTGGTCACCTGTCATTGCAAACTGTGTTCTTTCTTCTTCAATAACGAAGTACACTAAGTTCTTTTGCGATGGGAATTCATATCTGAAACCTAAACCATCATCAAAAAGACGGAAACGAATCATCATTGTTCTGTCTGTTGATTTTTGATTCAATGTTACTAATAACTCATTGTAATGGTTTCTGATTTCTTTTGATTCACCCCATACAGGCTCCCAAGTTTCGTCAGCAGAAGACTCTTTAGTATCTACTACTTTAAAGCCTTTGATTAAATCTTCAGCATCTTTTAATTGAAGACCAAGCTTACTTTCTTTAATAATTGCTTCGCCATCTAAATCCAAAGCGTAAGTTGGAGTACCTTCTCCATTCACATCAAAGTTTAATGTGAAATTACCGCTTGGTGATTGTAAAGATTGAGCATTTACTTGTAAGGTAAATACCGCCATTAAGATTGCTAATAAATATGTTCTCATAATTGCGTGATTGTTTTTCATTTCGATAGCACAAACTTAGTGTATGTTTTACACCCTCAAAAGGGAAAGTTGTTAAAAAGTAGCTGATTAAATTACATAAAATACTAACAAACAGCCAATTAAGTGTATTTAAAATCACTTAAAAAGTAGTATATGTTTTATATTTTTATTGTTCCAAACCTTCCTGAAATAGGTTATTTATTGAATTTCCATTAAATGTTTTTCAAAATTCTCTCTTCCGTCCTTCGCATTGTTACGTGCTTTTGTCCTGTAGTTATAAATAGTCGTAATTGAGTATCTTAAAAACTCAGCAATTTGGGTACTTTCCTCTATCCCTAATCTTACCAACGCAAAAACTCGCAATTCTGTATTCAAGAGCTCATTCTTTTTCAAAGTAATTTTGGCCTCATCCACCATCAAATCATTATAACTCTGTACAAAGTTGGGATAAAGCTTCAAGAAAGACTGATCAAAATCCTTATAGAAAATTTTCAATTCCTGATCTACAATTTCTTTTGATTTCAACACTTTCAAAAGATCTTCTTTATTCGATTTATTTCCTTTTCTCAAAAGTTGCATTCTATAATCATCCAGCTTGCCTATATAGGTTGAGCACAGCTTCAAATACCTTGCAATAGATTCTTCTTGCACATTATTGACACTCATCAACTGTTTGTTCGCATTTTCAACTTCTTGTTTACTATTTTTCAATTCATCATTCAGCTGACTCAACAATTGATTTGTATCTTTTACCTGAGCATTTGAGGCCTCCAGTTCACGTTTTTGTTTTTGAATAAAAATCATCCCGAAAATCAAAATGATCAACAACAGGCAAACGATTGTTGAGAAAATCATAATGTACTTTCTTGTCTTTTCTCTGTTTTCTTGATAAGAATGATCTATTAAAGGCAAGATTTCCAATACCTCAGCTCTTCTTAATTGTGCATTGCTTTCTACTGCATCATCTAAGGCTACTTTAATATAATGATAAGCCCTGCTCAATTCATTGTTCTTATAGAGCTCCAAAGCTAACTCTCTTAAAGAAGTATGTTCTTTTACACCATTTAGAATATCAGACTGGGATGATAAGGTGAGAAAATCTATTTTTTTATCAATTAAACCTTTTCGACCGTAAGCATCTGCTAAAGTATACGCTGTTGATGCATACACCCTATCCTCAATGTTTACTCCCTCTAAGATATCTTCTAAAATAATAATCGCTTCATCCAAACGTCCAATTTCTTTGTATAGTTCTGCCTTTGCTAAATGATGACCTAAATCGTTTTCTGGGAGTGCATCCATCAAGTTTCTTTCATACCCTTCCCACTTATGCCTGTATTTCATCCTAATAGAAGACGTAATTCTTAAAGAAGATAACGTATTGTACAACACGGCGTTAATGGAATAAAAGTAAGCCTGAAACTCTGGAGGTAATTCTACATCTTCATATTCATTCAAAATAGCTACAGATTCATGGTATAATCCCACCAAAATATAAGCTTGCGCTAAACGAAGGTTGGCTTCTATCATCGTATTTTCTTTTTGAAAAGAAGCCGCCAACCTCACTCCTCTTCTAGAGTAAAGTAATGCAGAATCAGCATTATAAGGAAGATATTTTTCCGTGATTTTCTTTATCAACTCATACTCTCTGACTGGGTCAGTTTCAATATTCAGCAATTGATTGATGTTTCTGATATCATTTCTTCTTTTTTCAAAGTATGATTCCCTCTGTTCCAATAGGTCATCCAGCCTATTCAACAGCTTCTTATCATTTGCACTTAAAGAAAATGACGAGCACACCATCAACAGTCCAAAAAGGAGTTTTGCTAACCGCATATTTATTGTATTCAATGACTTGATTATAAGTGATTCTAATTCGTAGGGTAAAATAACAAAACTAGCAGACAATTTACACTTTATTCCTAGCACAGAAGCCCATTGATTCTATGAGATATAATACTTATTAACAAAAAAAGAGATCCACGGGATCTCTTTTTTCCTTTAACAATTTTTCATTGTTCTACATTCTTTTTACCAAGTATCTGTTCTAATCTACTTTCTAATAACTATTCTATTCTAATAGTTAAGAGAAGTTATCTATAACCATTTTTTCATTTTCATATTTTGGAAAAGTTCGGTCAATGAAATAAATATCATTGACCGAAAAAGAAGGTGAATTGAATGTTTGTTTAAGATAGTTTTTATAACTACTTAAAGCTTTAATTCGATTTTCTCATTTCCATACTTACAAGACATTACAATCTTAATCATTAAATATTTTTTAATCGTGCTACTTACATTTATTGAGGTACCACTTTATAAATAAACACGCTATATGAAGCGTATCGGCTACTAATCGACGTTTTATCATTTAAAAAAAAGATGAACTATCATTTAAAAACAGTCCAGTTTTTAAAAACATCTTCAGACATGTAATCCTAAATTATCTCTTCTTGTGGTTTTTCATGATTATTTTCTCCATTAAAGCCCACCAATTTTACTTTTATATTTCTAGTTAATACATTTTTCTTGAAATCTTCTATTATTTCCATCACATCAGGATGCATAGAATGGTTTTTTGTAGCATCAATAATCACTTCACTGTCATTAGGCATATTCTTCAGCGTTCTCAAAATACTAGCTTTATTTAGGAAACTCACATCTTCTGCCAATTGTATATGGATGGGTTCATTGCTGTTCAGATAATCAGGATTAAGGTGATAAGGAATTTTAAAGTTATTCCATAAAATATTAATGATACCAACAACCATTCCCAGCCCAATACCTTTGAGCAAGTCTGTAAATACAATACCAACTACAGTGACCACAAAAGGCAAGAATAATGAAAAATCCTTTTTATAAAGCTCTATAAACTGCTTAGGATTTGTCAATTTGTACCCAATCACTAAAAGTATTGAGGCTAAACAAGCTAATGGAATCAGATTTAGAACTTTTGGAATCCCCATCACACAGATCAACAGGAAAATACCATGTAAAAAGGCCGAAGCTTTAGTTCTACCACCTGTTTGAATATTGGCAGAACTACGAACAATTACTTGCGTAATGGGCAAACCACCAATTAAACCCGATACAATATTACCTGTACCTTGCGCAATTAATTCTCTGTTGGTTGGCGTTATTCTCTTTTGAGGATCTAGTTTATCCGTTGCTTCTACGGACAGTAATGTTTCCAAACTGCCAACAATGGCGAGGGTTAATGCTACGATATACACTTGACTATTGGCTAGCTGTGAAAAGTCTGGAGTAGTAAACTGAGCAAAGAAATCTGAGAAACTATCTGCCACTGGCAAAGCAACCAAATGCTCTTTTTCAATATCTAATACTGGGATATCATCAAAGACAACATTCAAAATAACACCAAGCCCTACTGCAATGAGTGGACCAGGCACTCTAGCCAATAACGTTTTTTTAATAATCGGTCTTTCCCAAAGAATTAAAATAGTAAGGGAAACGATAGAAATGATCACCGCTCCTGGAGTGATGGCATCAAACATATAAAATAACTCACTGAAGGTATTGTGTCCATCCACTTGGAAAAAGGAGAAATCGCCTTCAGGATCTTCATCATACCCTACAGCATGGGGAATTTGTTTCAGAAAAATAATCAAACCGATTCCACTCAGCATTCCTTTGATTACTGATGAAGGAAAATAATAGCCAATAACCCCTGCTTTGAGCAAACCCAATATGATTTGGAATACGCCTGCAAATACTACTGCCAGCAAGAACGTTTCAAAGGCTCCTAAATCATGAATGGCGTTTAAAACGATGACTGCCAATCCTGCCGCTGGTCCACTTACTCCTAAGGAGGAACCACTCACCAAAGAAACAATAATGCCACCTACAATACCCGCTATAATTCCAGAAAAAAGAGGAGCTCCTGAAGCCAAGGCAATACCCAAACATAAGGGCATCGCGACCAAAAACACCACTATACTTGCGGGAAGGTCATACCTTAAATTCGAAAAAAAATTTGACTGTTGATTCATAATGTTAGTATATAGAAGTGAGAAACATGGCAGATCAAAGATATCCGGTGTTTTTAGCGTGTATTTTGTTCTACCTACCTAGAGTAACAGGATAATATTTAGCTATTTCATCTTAAAATTTCGTACCTACCTTTCTGTTTGGTTCTTTTTAAATAGTTCAGTTTTTAAAAACTCCTATGATCAGGTTCAAAAGTTAAATATAAAACAACCGATCAATCTCTCTCCTGCTACAGAATTAATTTATTTACAAATGCTTGTCGGTTGAGGAAACATATGTGTTGTATAACAATATTAACAAAAAATACGACTTCTACACGCTCTTGTTTAAACAAATAGTATATACATATTAGTTTTTAACCTTTTTCGTATAAAAATTTCTTATACATTTGTTAAACAAACATTGAAATATAAATCATTAGAATGAAAACTCTATTAACAAAAGCTCTTAGTGTCACTCTAGGTGTCAGTGCTTTGATGTATACTTCATGCGGTAATCAAACTGCAAAAGATGAAGTAGCAACTGAAAAAGCACTTGATCTGTCTAACATGGACACTTCTGTAACACCAGGCCAAAACTTCTACACTTATGCCAACGGTGGCTGGATGAACAAAGCAACAATTCCAGCTGATAGAGGTAGATGGGGTAGTTTTGATGAATTGCGCGAGCGTAATGAAAAAGCTACATTGGATGTCCTTAACAATGCTATTGCATCTGGCAAACTAAAAGAAGGCAGCGACGAGATGAAGGCTGTCTACGTGTACAAAAGTGGTATGGACTCTGCAACTATTGAAAAGTTAGGTGCTCAACCACTTACTCCTTACATGACTTTGGTGGACGGATTGAAATCCAAAGAAGACTTACAAACAGTATTAACTGAATTACATAA
Organism: Flammeovirga sp. SJP92; assembly: GCF_001583495.1. Taxonomy (GTDB): domain Bacteria; phylum Bacteroidota; class Bacteroidia; order Cytophagales; family Flammeovirgaceae; genus Flammeovirga. The sequence goes on from NZ_LQAQ01000093.1 coordinate 59,984, forward strand.
ATCACAGACAGGTGTGATTTTTGGTCCAAGCGTATTCCAAGATTTAAAAAACAGCGAAATCCAATCGTTCTACATTGGGTACAGCGGACTAGGTCTTCCAAACAAAGACTATTATACAAAACAGGATTCTGCATCTGAAGCAACAAGAGAACAGTATGTTCAGCATATCACTAATATGTTCAACTTATTAGCGATACCAAATGCAGAAAAAGCGGCAAAGCAAGTTTTTGACTTTGAAAATACTTTAGCGGGATTCAACCTTACTCCAGTAGAAGAAAGAGATCCTACAAGAATGTATAATCCATACACTGTAGCGGACCTTCAAAAGATCTGTAAAACAATTGACTGGGCAAAATACCTTAAAGATATCAATGTTCCTGCTGAAACTGTAATTGTAACACATCCTCCTTACTTTGAGGAATTGGACAATATGATTGCTAATACTTCATTAGAAACAATCCAATTGTACTTAAAGTGGCATTTAGTACACGAAGCAGCTCCTTATTTAAGCAGCAATTTCGTTGACGAAAGTTTTGATTTCTATGGTAAAAAAATGAGAGGTTTAGAAGAAAACCGTCCTCGTTGGAAACGTGTATTAGGTACTACGAATGGTCTTGTTGGTTTTGCTGTAGGTAAACTTTATGTACAAGAAGTATTCCCTGAAGAAGCAAAGCAGAAAGCAGAAAAAATGGTAGCAAATATCAAAGAAGCGTTTGCTGCTCGTATCAAAGGCTTGGACTGGATGACTCCTGAGACAAAAGAAAAAGCACTTGTGAAATTAGAAGCGTTCAATGTAAAAATTGGTTACCCAGACAAATGGGAAACTTATGAGAAATTAGAAGTTTCAAAAGACACTTACTTCCAAAACATTGTCAACAGCAGCAAGATTGAGTTTGTGAAAAACATGAAAGAATATGGTAAGCCAGTTGACAAGTCGAAATGGGGTATGACTCCTCAGACTGTAAACGCTTATTACCACCCATTATACAACGAAATTGTATTCCCTGCCGCTATCTTACAACCTCCATTCTACAACTACCAAGCTGATGAAGCTGTAAACTATGGTGGTATTGGTGCTGTAATTGGTCATGAGATCTCTCACGGTTTTGATGATTCGGGACGTCGTTTTGATGCTCACGGTGAAATGAAAGACTGGTGGACAGAAGGTGATGATACTGCTTTCAAAGGAAAAGCTGAAATGGTAGTAAAACAATACAACGGCTATGAGCCAATTGAAGGTTTACATATCAATGGTGAACTTACATTAGGTGAAAACATTGCCGATCTTGGCGGTGTTGCTGTAGCTTATGATGGTTTACAACGTTATTTATCATTACAACCTGAAAAGCCTGGAAATATTGACGGTTTTACTCCTGAGCAACGTTTCTTCCTTTCATGGGCCACTATCTGGAGAACTAAATCAAGAGAAGAGGCATTAAGAACTCAGATTCAAACTGACCCTCACTCTCCTGGTCAATACAGAGCAGTAGGTCCTTTATCAGATTTTGATCCTTTCTATACAGCTTTCAATATCGTAGAAGGCGATTCTATGTATGTAGCACCTGAAGAAAGAGCAAAGGTTTGGTAATTATCCATACTTAAAAAGAATAAAGGGAAAAGCAACAATCCTATCCGTTGCTTTTCCCTTTATTTTTACTGTGTTAATTCAAAATCACTAACATTAATTGTAATATCCAAACCGCCCACATAATCACCTGTGTAAAAACCAGAACAATATATTGATACCGGATAGAAATAAGTATCATGGTATTTGACCTCTATCGTTACTCCCTTCATAGGATCTTCGGCATCATTAATTTTCAACTTACTTTCTTCTACTATACGCTCAATAAAAGCATAAAGCTCTGGTACTGTTTCATAATATGTCAAGCTGTTTATTTCCCTCTCACCTTCCATAGTAAAAGAATCATACACACCATTTTTCACATTGATTGTTAGTTTTGGTTGACCGCCAAAAGAGGAAGAGAAAATTTGTTGTGAAAATGAATAATCTTTAAAGTTACTTTTTGTCCACATTTCAAGATTTTGACTATAAGCTTCCTGATCAAAATTAACGGTATACAACTCGTTCTTTTCATTACATGAAAACAATAGAAATGCGAAAGCAAACGTGAGTAATAGTAGGTTTTTCATCTTTTTCAAAAGAGTTTAGTTAAGTTTTTAAATGTTTCTGTAAAGGTATATTTATTTCATTGATAATGATACTTTTCCTATCAATTTGAATACAAAAAAAATCACTACTGTTACTACATTTTATTATTTACAAAGCATAAAAAAAACAGCCCACAAATTGCAGGCTGTATTTCCTCATTTTTAATTGCTAAATATTTTTTCAATGAACTTATGTCCATCTTTTATTCTACATTGATAGCACAAAGATGTACATTACTTTTTAATTTGAATTCCAAAAAACAACAGATCGTTTTCGAAAAACAACATTCTCATTTAATAATCAGTATTATTCTGGGTATCCATGATATAAGTTTCAAAAAATCACCTATTACTAGTATCAATAAATTTATATTACATAAAAAAACAGTCTACAAACTGTAGACTGCATTTCCTCATTTTTAATTGCTAAATATTTTTATTGATATACTATCTTCTATTGACTCCACAAATGTCTGCATAATAATGGAGAAGCGATTTTAAAATTTATCATCTTCATTTCGAAAAACAACACACTTTTTACTGTTGAAGAACTAAGACAAAAGTATTTAATATTAATTCCCATTTATGGTGAGTACTTAAAAACAAAAAAACAGCCTACAAAAAGTAAGCTGTTTTTCCCATTTTTAACTGCGTGTAATCTAATTCCATCTTGAATAGAAATAAATTACGTAGTGACTGTCTGATTCACTAAAGACTTTATTTTACTACTACTATCTTGATTGTGATACAAAGGTAGTAACATTGACCACAACGCTATATCAAAAAGTGATTAAAAACTAACAGATAATAATTATTAGCATTTATTCAGGCATTTCCGACCTTAGTTTTGACGGAGAAATAGAGAACTGTTTTTTAAAACCGTCTGAAAAATGTGCCGAATTACTAAAACCTAAATCCAATGCAATTTCAGTGATCGCATCTTTTGAATTCACTATCCGATTATAAGCTTCTGCGTATCTTTCTTTCATCACAAATTGATGTATTGGGAGCCCTGTTACCTTTTTAAAGTTTTGCCTCAATTTCGTTACACTTTGTGCAAACATTTTTGACAACTCTTCAATCTTCGGAGGATTAACAAATTCTTTTTCCAGCAATTTTTTAATCTCCAAAATCACTTCATAATCATCATGCAGCAACCCCACTTCTTCCCCATCTTCATTTTCTTTGATAAGCTGAGTAAACAGCAAAGCCAATAATTCTATCGCTTTCGCTATTGACAATACCTTGTGGCCATAATCTTTGTCTCTTAAAACAAGAATTTCATGAAGGTTTTTCTCCATCAAAGAAGTGATTGGCTTAGCAATCACCCACGGTTCTTTACTTTTAAAAAGCTGATCCAATTGAGAAAAACGCCCATTGGCAATTTTTTGCCAATCTTCGATCCGCACCCGAATGGCTATCCATCGCACCACTTCTCCTTTCAACAGTTTGATTTCAATTGGCGTTTCTGTATTGGACAACAATACGCCATTTTGATGATTTGGACCAACGCTCAGGTTATTTCTTTTTGGTAAATTGAATTCAGAATTGATGATAAAACGTACCATCAGAAGAGGTGCTGTATTCTGTTCAACTGAAATGATAGTATCTTCTTTGAAGGCAACTTCATTGATTCCTAAAGACACTCCAAAAATATCATGATAAAAAGTGGTTGTGATGTTAACATCTTCATGCTCTACTCTCAAATGTTCACCATCCCAATGACCTCCAAATTCATCTGCAAAATACTGGTACAATTCAGTGGTCTCGTGTTCTTTTATAGTATATTTCTTCAAATTCTTTTTCCTACATTGTAACTTTTGTTACACAATATACCATTTCAAAAGCGTATTTTTACAGAAAAGAAATTCCAATGAAGTTATTACAGACTTACAAATTTCACTTGATCGGCTTACTTGTTGGTGCATTGTTAGGCTACCTTTATTACAGTCAAATCGGCTGTTTGAGTGGCACTTGTGCTATCACTTCTAAACCGATCAACAGTACGCTATACGGAAGCGTAATGGGTATTTTGATCATTGATTTATTTAAAAAGAAAAAATGAATATTAAATCTTTAAAACATAATTGGCCAATTACGAGGATATTATGGTTAGTGCTAGGTGTGGCGATTCTTATACCATCAATAATGGATAAAGACATTGTTGGGATAGTAATAGGTGCATTTCTGAGTATTGTTATGGGTATAATGAAAGTAGGTTGCAGATCTGCAAAAAGCTGTTGTGATGGTGGAAGTGATAGTTGTGGGTGTAGCTAAAAATCGCTTACTTTTTGATTAAAAAAATCTTCTAAATGTTGTTCTCCATATTGGTCCGCTATAATATCAAACGCCATCAATGTGAGGAAAAATTCAATGGGACCATATACTTTAGAAGAAGTAAAAGTTCTTATAACAACAATGATCATTCTTCGAATCCAATCTGGAAGATGGACAATTTTCACTTTTTTGTTCCAAGCTTTTAAAGCCAAAGCTGACAATTCATTTTGAGTAAAAATATCAGGACCACCAACTACTACTTCCTTTTCATTGGTATCCATTTTATCCACACATACTTTGGCCAAATCTTGACCATGAATAGGATTGAGTTTGAAATTTCCATTCCCAAACAGATAAACCGTTCCTCCTTTGGCCATTTCTAAGAAATCAGTCATATCTGAGAAAAAACCGTTGGGACGCATGATAGTGTAATCTAAACCAGAGCTTTTCAAAGCATCTACAAATTTCTCTTTGGCTTCAAAAATTTTCAAGAAACGAAGTTGATCTCCGCCAATCGCTGAAACATACAAAAAGGATTTCACATGAGTTTGTTTCGCTTCATTTAGCAAATTCATATTTCCCTGAAAATCTACATCCATATACGTCATTCCATCTTTCTGACGAGTGATACCAATAGTAGAAAATACCCAATCGATATTATCTGTAATACCTTGTAGAGATTTAGGTTGAGTAACTTCACCTATAAAAAAGTCATCGATTCCATTAAACAGCTCTTTTTGATGCTCTTTTCGGATTAAAACTCTAACCTTGTGATCTCTTTTTTGGAGCTCTTTCACTAAGTATTGACCTAAATACCCAGTGGCTCCTGCGACTAAAACATTCATGATTTAAGTTGTTTTTTTTTGATATTCCAAAGGTAATACCTCACTTTATGAATGCTCTTGACGATCGTCAAGAATGCTCCTTCCTGTAAATTCTTGCTTTTATTCTGCTCAATGTTTCTGGTGATACACCTAAAAAGGAAGCGATATATTGTTGCGGGACTCTTTGAACTAAGTCGCCTTTGGTTTTCAACAAGTCTTGATAGCGCTCTTCTGCGGATTTTGTGATAAAAGAAGCCAATACTTTTTGATAAGTGATCAACTCATTTTCTGTTGCCACCCTGGCTATAATTTCTAGTTTTGGAAAGACGTCAATTAGTTTTTCAATATTCGTTTTCGTAAAAATATAAATTTCAGAATCTTCTAAAACCTGATAATTTTCTATAGCAGGAACATTATAAGTATAGCTTTCTCCTGCACAAATAAACTGTCCTTCTGTATAAAAGAAAGCTGTTTTGTCATTTCCATCAACATTATAAAACAGCCTTACACAACCTTTGGTCACAAAATAGATTTCATCAGAAATTTTTCCTTCTGTAAAAATCATTTCCCCTTTAGCATAAGTTCTTTTGAAAATTGCCTGTTCTAATGTTTTCTGCTCTGATGAAGTGAGAGAAGTATAAGTTTGTAATTGATTTAGTAACTGTTCCATATCTTACTTTTAATGAAAATAAGGTACAACAACAATTTCACACAAAAAAAGAGCAACAATAAATTTCTTTATCATTGCCCTTCTAAGCTATATATTTGATATCTGAATGACAGATTAATTGTTATCTTCTTCAATTGGATTTTCTGGAAGCGGAACACCAAAACCTGGGTCTACTTCCTCATAAACTGGGTGTTCTGGTTTAGGATCAATTGGTTCAATATCGTTACTTTCAGAACATGAGAACATAAACATCGCTAAAACTGCAGGTATAATAAACTTTTTCATAATAGTATATTTGTTTTAATGTAGACAATAATAATTTGTAGTAACTCTCTCTTTTTAAATCACTTGTAAGAGTTGTTACAGTATATAAAAACGCCTTTCTCACCGCTTCGATTTCCCAAAAAAGGTCAAAAAGTATCCCAAAAAGACCAAACCTGTTTTTATCTCATTTCTCAGTCCATTTTCAAAACCTTTACTGTTTAGAACTATTTAGTTTCAAGCATTTACACTGTTGTGTATCTTTGTGAAAAATAGAACTACATGGATATTTCAAATAAATCGAATAAAGATATATTCTTTGAACATCAGGCACAGACTTCTCCTTATCCATTAGGGATTGAGGTGGATTATGCCAAAGGTGTTTATTTATATGATAAAGAAGGGAAGTCGTATATGGACTTGATTTCGGGGATTGCAGTCAACAACTTGGGGCATGGTCATCCAAAATTGATTAAAGCGATCAAGGAACAAGTAGACAAATACTTATTTGTAATGGTATATGGCGAGATGGTACAGAAACCTCAGATTGAGCTGACTAAAAGCCTTTTGTCTGTTTTACCAGATCAACTCAACAGTACCTACTTTGTCAATTCGGGAACGGAGGCCAATGAAGCAGCATTAAAATTAGCTAAAAGATATACGGGAAGAACGGAATTATTGAGTTTCAATAGATCTTACCATGGCAATACGCACGGTTCATTGAGTGTTTCTGGAAATGAGGTGAAGAAGAATGCGTTCCGTCCACTTTTGCCAGATGTTCGCTTTATTAATTTTAATGTAAAAGAAGACCTACAATATATTACAGAGAAAACGGCAGGTGTCATCGTTGAACCTATCCAAGGGGATGCTGGTGTTCGTATTCCTGATATTGAATACATGCAGGCTCTTCGTGATCGATGTACTGAAGTAGGTGCTCAATTGATTTTTGATGAGATCCAAACAGGTTTCGGCAGAACGGGTAAGTTCTTTGCCTTCGAACACTTTGGCGTTGTTCCAGATATTTTGACTATCGCGAAAGGAATGGCTGGTGGAATGGCCATGGGTTGTTTTGTTTCTTCTGCTGAAAAAATGAAAGTCCTATCACATGATCCTATTTTAGGTCACATTACTACTTTCGGTGGTCATCCGGTTTGTTGTGCGGCATCTAATGCGGTGATTAATATTCTAAAGGAAGAAAAGATCATTGAAGACGTTGATCGTAAAGGACAAATCATTGAAGATCGATTGAAATCACATCCAGCGGTAAAAGAAATTCGTCGTAAGGGTTTGATGTTTGCCATCGATATGGAAAGTTTTGAGTTAGTCAATAATGTAGTGACCACTTGTATTGAAAAAGGAGTGATCACGTATTGGTTCCTTTCTACCCCTTATGCTTTTAGAATTGCTCCTCCATTGACCATCACCGATGAAGAAATTCATAAGGCGTGTGATACGATTTTGGAAGCGATTGATGTGCATTATTCGTAAATAACCAGGTGTTTTTTGGTGGTTCAGCGGGGCACGTAGGGGCAGACCTATGTGTCTGCCCGCTGTAGGTTTAGTTTTATATATAGTGTATATAATATGTTTTCTCGTGGTTCGGCGGGCAGACATGTAGGGGCAGACCTATGTGTCTGCCCACTGTGGGTTTACGTTTTATATATAAATGTATATAATATGTTTTCTGGTGGTTCAGCGGGCAGACACGCAGGTCTGCCCCTACAGGTGATTCAATATTTCATCTAATTTCCTGACCTCAACGTCTGCTTCTGATTCACCGTTTCCAAAATAAATCGTTTTTAGACCGAAATCTTTCGCACCTTTTATATCCGTCACTGGATTATCCCCTATCATCACTGATTCTTCTTTTGAGGCACCTGCTTGGTCTAAGGCATATTGGAAAATTGCAGGGAATGGCTTTTTGGCTCCGCATGACTCTGAAGTCACGACTACCTCAAAGTACTTACCCAAACCTGTAGAGGATAATTTGATGGCTTGTGTTTTATCAAAGCCATTGGTGATAATATGTAATGCATATTTCTCTTTTAATGCTTCTAATAAAGGTATCGTCCCTTCCATCAGATGGGGTTTTGTAGGGCAGATTTCTAAATATTCATCACCGATATTGGGTGGGCAGTGTTTTACATCGATACCTAATTTTTCAAATACCATAGGGAATCTTCTTAATCGGATATCCTCTTTGGTGACTTTATCAAAATTATAAAGGGCCCATAATTCGTGATTCGTCGTTTTATAGGCTACTAAATACTCTTCTACAGAAGTACCCAGTTTTCCGATTTCATATTTTTCAAATAATGCGATTAAGGTCTCTTCCGAGTTCTTTTCAAAGTCCCAAAGGGTGTGATCTAAATCGAAGAATATATGTTTGATCTGTTCTTTATTCATTGCTATATATTAAGGTGTAGACTTTCAATAAAGCATTAATTATGCAGTTTTGTTCTACTTTACGATTAAATATCTTAAATAATTTGATGATTTTAATCTATGAAATGAATTTCAGAATGTTTGGTTTAACGACAATTTTGAGGGTTTTCTAAGAATTTTTAACAATAGAATTTTAAAATGACCTAATTTAATTTCTTTTAGTGTTATTTGAACACTAATTTTTTAACTACACTTTTATTACCTTTGCACAAAATCATTGTTTTCAAGAAAGACACAAGATCAACTAAATATATATGGCACAAGTAGAAATGGTTCTTCCTGCAATGGGAGAAGGCGTTATGGAAGCCACAGTTTTAGAATGGCTAAAACAAGAAGGAGACACAATTACATTGGATGAGTCTGTAGTGGAAGTAGCTACTGATAAAGTAGATACGGAAGTTCCAGCAACAGTGGAAGGTGTAATCAAATCAATCTTAGTTCAGAAAGACGATGTCGTTCAGATTGGTTCTCCAATAGCTATTGTTGAAACGGAGGGCGGAGACGATGCTCCTGCTGAAGAACCCCTAAAAGATGTTGAGGAAGTGGCACAGACAATTATGTCTGATATCAATCAAGCAGCTTCTTTTCCAACTGAAATTAGTGCAAAAAGTGGAAATAGATTCTATTCTCCATTAGTAAGAAATATTGCGAAGACTGAAGGTATTTCACAAGAAGTTTTAGATTCAATTCCAGGTACTGGAAAAGATGGCAGAGTGACTAAAGATGACATCTTGTCATTCATTAAAGATGGAGCACCTCAATCTGCTTCTGCAAAAACAGCAGCTCCAGCTCCTGTAGCTCAAACTTCTGCTCCGGCACCAGCTCCAAAGGCTGTTACGCCTCCTCCAGCTGTTGCTTTAGACAATGGAGATGAAGTGATCGAAATGGACCGAGTGCGTAAGATGATTGCCGATAGAATGGTAAGCTCTAAGCACACTGCTCCTCACGTGACTTCTTGTGTGGAAGCTGACTTGACAAATGTTGTGCTTTGGAGAAACAAACACAAGGAAAGCTTTAAGAAGAAAGAAGGTGCCAACCTTACTTTTATGCCGATCATTATCTCTGCGATTGCCAAAGCGATCAAAGAATATCCAATGATCAACGTACAAGTGGATGGTAGCAATATCGTAGTGAAAAAGGATATCAATATTGGTATGGCTGTAGCAATGCCAAACGGTAACCTTATTGTTCCTGTCATCAAAAATGCGGACCGCTATAGTTTAAGCGGATTGGCCATTAAGATTCAGGACTTATCAATCCGTGCTAGAGAAAACAGATTGAAGCCAGACGAATTACAAGGTGGTACTTACACAGTATCTAACATTGGTTCATTTGGTAACACAATCGGTACGCCTATCATTCTTCAACCACAAGTGGCGATTATGGCTGTAGGCACAATCAGAAAGAAACCTGCTGTTATTGAGACGCCACAAGGTGATACAATCGGTATTCGTCAATTTGCTTACTTCTCTCACTCTTATGATCACCGTGTAGTAGATGGTGCTCTTGGAGGTATGATGGTAAGAAAAGTTGCAGATATATTAGAAGGCTGGGATCTAAACCAAGAAGTTTAAGCTGTTGAGCATTTAAAATTGGGATAAGTTGGATTATTATTTTTAAGTCTAATCAAGGCAGAATTGAAGAGCATAGCCGAAGCTACGTGATGATATTCTAACGCAGAGTAGGCTAAAAAAGAAAATCCAATACTCACGATTTTAATTGTTCAATAGCTGAAGTAGTATTATTCCAAGTTTTCAAATTCTAAAAAGAGGTGTTTTCTATAATGAAGACACCTTTTTTTTCATTTATGAACACTACTCTGAAAAGCTGTATCCAAAAGCGGACACTTTTATGAAATCCATAATTAAACTACCATTAAATAGCCTAACATTGCAATATAAATAATTATTCAACTTAAAAAATATACATATTTCAAAAATTAGATCATTTCTTACAGTTCTGCTAACAAACAACACCAATCAATATGCACTCCCATTCCATTATCGAAATAATTACACAAAAAACAATGGTGATCATGATCATTTATTCTGATTTTTTATTGACCTAGGTCAACATTCAGAATATTATTCTGTAATAAAAAGAGTAATTCGTACGTTTATGAACACATTGTTCATTAAAAGCACTGTTTTAAGTATGTATTTTACACTTAAAACACCCAAACCAGCAGCAAACAAACTCTATAACAGCAAGTTAACTTCTTTTGGCACATGATTAGTATTATTCTAAGCATCAGACAAAAAAATAATTGCACTTTAAAATATATAGCTGTTATGAAAACTTTAAAATATTTCTTCGCATTCATCTTCGTAGCACTTGTTTCTTTAAATACAACATTTGCAACTAACACAGACAACGAAGACGAGATTACGAAACTAAGAGCTTCAGTAGAAAACGCTGACAATTGGTCTACGTATGCTGATGCAGCAGAAAGATGTATTGAGTTAAAGACTAACCTTAGCGAAGCTTACGTATGGTTAGAAACAGCAATTCAGATGGCTCCTAACGCTAGAAACTACGAGTTGAAAGGAGATTATCTAAAACTAAATGGTGCTAAAGACATGGCTGTAGAAGCTTACAGACAAGCCATTTTGAAAGGATTAAACGACGATACTTTTGACATCCAAAATGTTCAAAAGAAATTGTTGAAGCTAACAAGATAAGTAGTTAGCAAAAAGATATAAAATAATTAATTGAATTGAGCTAGTATTAAATGCTGTTGGAGCTTTCCGACAGCATTTTTTTGTTTGTCTATAGTGTGATGATAAATCAGATCAACTATAAATAAAGGTTCACATCAATGATGTTTTATTTGTTACATTGTTTTTCATTTGTAAAACATTGATTCATAATTAAATTTATACTTTTTAAAACACTTAAAGTAAGATGACTCTTTTCAAAACTTTTTGACAAGAGATGTTGCGAACTATTATTTTATCAAATCATGAAATTAAAATACTTTTTATTTTTGGGATGCTTCATAGTGTTTCATTTCAACTATGCTCAAGAAATCACTAAACTAAATGATGAGCACAATACTTCAACAAACAATCTTACAACCGAAGATGGAAGGCTGGAAGAAAATAACTTCCAAAAACAGATTCAAAAAGACTCAGCAGAAATCGATTCAAAAGCACAAAAAATTAAATCGTTTACTGCAAATGAAAAACATGATCAGATAATATCTTCGTATTATAATGATTTTTTACGAAAAGAACAGTTGAATCATTTTCAATTGAAGTATGGAATAGATACGATTGATATTTCAAGTAGAGAAAGAGGTACTAACCCAACTAAACTGACTTTCTCTGAAACCAAACTCCCTAATCAACTTACTAATTCATTTATTGAACATGTAAAATTGGGGAAAGAAAAACTTTTAAAAGATAGACAAAACTGGATTAGAACGCACCTTACGTACAACAGCCAACTATTAGAAGATGAGCAGAAAGTTTTTAATATCTTATCTGAAGAAAATATAGATATTAATAAAAATGAAGTGATTGGAAAAAGTGGCTCAAGATTACTCATAGAAGATGATATCGTACTTCTATTTGACTCGACGATCTGGTACAAGATTATTTCTTCAACAGATTCAATCCCAACTCAGAAGATGTATAGAACATTCAATAGTAACAATGATCAAATCTCTTATCAAAATTATGTACTCGATGAAGAAGATAATTGGTATATCAATGACGAAGCTGCATTTGAGTATAATGACGATGGACAATTAATTAATAGTAATAATAAGGCTATTAGAGAAGGAAAGCTTGTTACAGTTTCTATATCAAAATTCACATGGAAAAGTGAATTAGAAGGTATTGAAGAAAGGTATGAATATGACGATTTTACTCAACAAATAGAAAAAAAATATAGGAGAGAATTCAAGTATCATAGTCTTTCTAATCCAATCGAAATAAATATTGATTATGAATACAATAGCTTTTATGATTTTGATGCAAATTTACAAGAATATTTAGGATCCCTTAAAGATGAATATACTTATGATGATAATAACAACTTAATCTCTAGAAAACATTATTATTGGAGTAAACAAACTACGGATTGGGTTCTTTCTGATTTTATTGAGTATGAAATAGATAATAATGGCCGACTAATTTCAACAATTGAAAGTTATAGTAATGCACTAATTACTAATTTAAAAAAAAGAAATAAAGAGGTCGTCAACTATGATAATAATGGAAATCAAATCTTATATGGACGATATAAATGGAATGAGTCTCAACAAGATTGGATAGGTTTACAAAAATCAACATCTGTTTACAATGATCAAAACCAAGTTTTATCAAGAATATATTTCTCTTGGTCATCTGAAAAGAAGAAATTTATACCAACTAATAAGAATACTTATAATTACACTAATGAAAAGCAAACTTTAGTTGAAAATGAGGTTTATGATCAAATAGATGAGAGCTGGAATAAAAATTACAAATATATCTATGCTTTTGATGAAAATGGGTATAACACTAAAATAGAATATTATGTTGGTAACAATAATAATGAATGGAAACTAGTAAGCACCGATACTTCTACTTATGATGAAAAAGGACGTTTAATTTCTAAAATTGATTTCCGTGAAGACGAAGGATATCAATTCAATATCAGTTATGATTATACTGATGACAATATGACCAAAGAAATTATTCAAGAATGGGATCAAGATCTAGAGAAATGGGTTAATCAACAACAATATTATTATACTACAATAGTTAAAGATAATGCTTCAACATGGATGATGAGTGACTGGAATAATGAAAAGGAGCAATGGGAATTTAATCGTAGAATTGATTTAACTTATGATAATGATGGAAATGAAACCTCTAAAAAAACATATACCGGAGCTATAGATAACTGGGAGAAAAATGGATATACAACTTATGAATATGATGAATATGGTAGTGTAACAAAAAAACAGGAATTTAAACTAATGGATAATGATTGGTCCAATGAAGCTTATTCTACAGATATTTTTCAATTTGATTATAAAGGTAGAATCCTTTTAGAGGAAAGAATTATTCCATCGAATCCAGATATCAGCTATAAATTTGAATATGAATATGCACCTTTTAAGGATTATGAAACCGTTAAAATTCACTTATACGGTCTTCCCAACAACTACACCTCAGGCAACAAAATAGAACAAAAATATTATAATTCTTATATGCTATATGAGTATATCAATAATTATAAATGGGACGGAAAAGAATGGAAAGGTAATTATAGACATGAATATGCTTACAACGATTTAGATAATTTTATATTTAGTAAAACACTATATAATTTTGACGATGAACAAAATATGACTGGAAATCAATATTTCTATAAATACGATACCTCCGGAAATACTGTACATAGTCTATCTCAAGAATTCGAAAATAAAAAATGGATCAATGTTTCAGAAAGAGAGTATGAATATAATGAAAACAACAATAAAATATTAGAATTATCTTTTTCAAACTGGGATGATGATAAAAAAGAATACACTCAAGGTTATAGAACTACGAATGTATATAATGAAGATAATGATTATATTAAAACTACTACACAAAAATATAATAATGGAAGTTGGTCAAACTCGAATAAGAAAGAATATGAATATATAGATAAAAATATATTTAACATTACAGATTATTCTTATAAAGAGGATTATTGGTTAAAAAATAGTCTGTGGGAGTATAAGTACGATGAAGAGTTATTTATTGAAAAAGAGACTTACCATAATATTACTTATGCAGGAGAAACTGAAATATCAACAAAAACAACTGAAAGAATAACCTACTTCGCTTCCCCCAAAAAAAGATCAAGACTGAAAGAATACTATAAAACTCTTTTAAATAGTTCAACTAATATTCACGAAATCTGTAATCAATTTGAAACATTCAGGAGCACTTATAATCTAAAAGAGGAGTTTGATGGTTATGTTACTCAAGATCATTCTTTATTTATAAAAGAAGACTCTGTAAATAATAATCTTACCTCTAGAACTTACTATTCAAATAATGGTTCATATAATTCTCCTAATTGGGTTCCTATCGAAAAGTATGAATATGAAAACTCCAACGGAGTCCAATCGGGAATTACTCAATATATTTATAATGGATCTACATTTGATGCCGTCATAAAATATAACCAAACCTACTCTGAGGAAGATGAAGTATACACCTTTTTTAAATATGAATACAAAAATGGCGTCTTTGAAAATAAAACTAAGAACGAATATCAGCTAGACAACGAAAATCAGTATATATTTCTAGCTACATATCATTGGGATAGTACTCATGAAAAATGGAAAGGTTCTTTGAAAAAAGAATATGAACAGTCAGCCAATGAGAATTGGTCTTCATACGCTCAATACATTTGGAATTATAAAAGTGATGAATGGATTGGAGAATATAAAAAAGTTGATAAAGGAAATAGAATTGAATATGCTGAGTGGGATTTTAATAACAAACGTTGGTTATTTACCCACAGTGAAACAACAACTCAGAAAGGGGAACAAACTATTTATGAAAATGATGTTTGGTTTAAAAACGAATGGATACCAAACTATAAAACTACAACCTCTGAAATTTCAGGTAAAAAAGTAATAGAAACGTTAAGGTGGATTAATCAAAAATGGAATAAATCAGCCAAAATAACTAGCTATAAAAATGTAAATGGTTTTATAGTTACTGAGTCTGCTGAAGGCATTAATGGTGAATGGAAAAATAAATCAAAAGTAATAGAAATTAAAAATATGTCTGTAGATACACCAAAAAGAGAGGGCTGGCTTACAGAAACAGAATATTTCTATTGGATAGAGCAAGAATGGAAAGAAATTGAAATAATAGAAATTCTTAGTGGTCGGGTTGAAAACTTTTATATTGCCTTTTTTGAATTTGATAAAGCCGAAAATAAATATTTACCTTCACATAAATATGATCTATCGTATAAATATACATGGAATAACGAGCTTGAAGATTGGCTTGGTATCAGATCAAATTCAAACACAATCTCAAACATTACTAAAAAATGGAACAACGACACTCAACAATGGGAACTCTATGAAAGAAAATCAGACTTCTACTCTCCTGTCATTACTTTCAATATCCCAGAGTCCATTCCATTTAATCTAACAAACCCTACTTATACATTGGATATTGTCACTACTGCACCTGGCTTGAGTGTCACATCTTCTGTTGAATCAGTTGAGTTCGATGGTTTAGAATTAAAGTACAAAGAGAGTGGTGTCGTTGATTTAGTGATATCTACTCCTGCAGGGGTCACCTCTGATGGAACTCCTTATACTGCCCGTGAGTTGAATACAAGTTTCACTATTGAGGAAGCTTTGAGTATTGATGATGTTGTTTTAGAATCTCAAATTATTGCTTACCCTAACCCTGCTTCAGATTTTGTAAAAATAATGGCACCTTCTGGAACTGTTATTTCATCTATTGAAGTGATTACAAACCAAGGAGCTAAAATAGATACTATAAATGCTTCTATCATTGATGTGAGAGGATACAGTAATGGTATATATTTTTTAAGAATAAATACCAACAAAGGAATCATCTCAAAACCATTTATTGTAAAATAAGGTTTTGATATTTCTCTAGTTTAAAAAAGTTCGATTGGATGTTTTTCAATCGAACTTTTTCTTTTTAAATATGAAATGCTCTGTAAACTAAATTTTCGTTATTTATTACATTTAGAAATCAGGAGATTTCTGATGATTTGAAGGGCACGAATGACGCTTAACATTCGCGCCAGTGGGTAGGAGTGGAATTTAGATTTTGACTTCTAAGCCTAGATTTTTTGCTTCGTTTTTCATCAATGGAAAAATGAAGAGGAAGTAAGCTTGGAAGTAGAACATAAAAAGCTTGTAAAAATGTCGATTGAAAGTTGACAATGATTTAGTTTAGAGAGTAATACTAACATTTCATAAAATATAGAGTAAAAACCACACTTAAACCTTAACAAGTCTTATTTAACCAACTGATTAACAGAAATTAAATATACATTTTCAACTTTTAAATGAACATGACCGTGTATATAATCGAAATAAAAACACTAAAATTATACAGTCATGAAATCATTAAAACACACTTTAGTTATCGCATTAATTGCTACATTTTCAGTGGGTTCTTTATTTGCAGGTCCTGCAGACAATGAAGATATTGAAATTAAATTATTGCGTGAATCGGTTGAGAATGCTTCTGCTAATGATTGGGCGGCCTACTCAAAAGCAGCTGAAAGATGTATTCAGATGCAGAGTAATTTGAGTGAGGCATATGTGTGGATTGAAAAATCTATTGAAATTGATGAAAATAGTGCAACTTTAGAAGTGAAGGGAGATTACCTCGCTTTAAATGGATTAAAAGATATGGCGATTGAAACCTATAATAAAGCAATTTTGGAAGGAATGTCTGAAGGAAAAGATATTGAAAAATTGCAATGGAAAGTTTTAAAGTTATCACGCCGTTAGAATATTATAAAAATATAAAATTACAGCCTTCAGGAATTTAAACTGAAGGCTTTTTTTGTTCTCAATAACCGCTATTATTATTCGAATATTAACTGCTTATTGGTTGGAATAATTTCAAACAACTCATCCCAGTAGTATTCATTCCATAGGAAAGACAATGTTTCATTTCTCAAATCTGGAATATCATTGTCTCCTTGCGTCATAAGGCTCAGGATTGCTACTTCGCTTTGGTCATCAAAAATGACACTCATAGTTTCTCCTTTCACTCCTCTATGGTCTGCATCTATTAGCGTATGATTCAATTCATGAGCCAGTAACTTTAATCCTACTCCATAATCAATATCAAAAGAACGACGCTGCATTTCTCTCCATACTTTTGAATTGTTGTAAACGGTCAGCTTACGGCAATAAAAGCAAGCTTTGGCCAATACTTCCGGATCATTGCTTTCTTCCACAAAAACATCAATGGATTTGTGATGTAAAAGTATTCCTCTTTTGGAAGCCTCTTCTAGATATTTGTCTACATAAGGTTTCAATAGCACTGCTTCATCGCTGTTGTAACGGACCTCTAAATCTTCAGGTGCTACGTTAAAATCAATCAGGCTACAAGAAGCCAATAACAGAGATAATAGGGTGTAGATAGTAGTTTTCATTTCACGTGTCGAGTTAGTTGTTGTATAGGGTAAACCTTTTACTTTGTGTATATAAACACTCCATGTAAGGACTTGTTTAAAAATATAATTAAAAAAAGTCAGAAAAGCTTGAAATCTGACATTTTTCAGAGCACTGCAATCCATTTTAATCTCCTCTTTTTTGAAGGATGAAATGGTCAATTCATAGTCAAATTTGATGCATTTTTCAAAAGCGTACACTTTACATTAATAAAAAACGAACATCATAAACAATTAATGATTTGATAAAAAATATTGATATAAAAAATTAATATTTACACATTTACTAAAAAAACACTCTATTAATTATAAATTTAATAATTATCATCTTTTCTTTTTAATAAGTGGTAAAAAAGGAAGGAAGAGCCAAAACCACTCACAGAATAATAACAACGTATTTTACATATAAATCAAAATATAATTTCAAACAAATGTAAATAAACAACTTAGAACAGAATTATATTTCGATAAATTCATTAAAAATGACCGTTTATGAACATATTGTTCAAATATGAAATAAAAATTATGTATAAAATACACTTAAAAATACAAAACAACGACATAAACAACTAATTAGCAACAAGTTAACCAATCTTGGCAAGCCTTTAGTATATAGTAAAGCATAATTCAATGATACAAGAAAACACAAAACATATATAGTCATGAAATCTTTAAAACAACTTCTAGTTCTAGCGTTATTTGCAATCATCACTGTAAATCCTACATTCGCTAATCCGACTGATAACGAAGATAACGAGATTGACAAATTGCGTGCAGCTGTTGAAAATGCAACAGCTACTGACTGGGCTGCTTATGCTAACGCTGCTGACAGATGTATTGAATTGAAAACAAACTTAAGCGAGGCTTATGTGTGGATTGAAAAATCAATCGCAATCAATGAGAACGCTGAAAACTTAGAGATAAAAGGTGATTACTTAGCATTAAATGGTGCTAACGAAATGGCCATCGAAACATATAACAAAGCGATCTTGGCAGGCATGTTTGCTGGAGAAGACGTTTCTAAATTACAGAAAAAAGTATTGAAATTGAATCGTCGCTAAGGTATCGCTATCACATATTAATTATACTAACACGAACGATAGATCAGGCCTTCAAGTGAGAACTTGGAGGCTTTTTTATGTCTAAAAGCTACTATAACAAAGTATAGACTATATTTCATACTTTTTTAAGAATTCAAGATTAATCTAGTATATTGTCATACAAATTAAATAAAATATAAAACTAAATTCATTTAAATGTTTTTCTCATTTATAAAACTTCAATCAACTGTACTTTATATTTTTTTGTTCATCGCCATTACAAATGTATCTAATGCTCAAACCCAACATCCATTTTTCTTTTATGACACATTAGATTATCATCAATTTGATGCTTTGAAAAAAGATATTGGTGATGCTCAAATCGTTTTGCTTGCTGAACCCGATCATTTTCATGGAAATATTTTCACTGCCAAAATTGAAGTAATGAAAATGCTTCATGAAACAATGGGATTTGACATGATTATTTTTGAGAGCGGTTTTTATGGCCTCAATAAAGCTCATGAAGCAATTGAGAAAGGTGAAAATAAGAAATGGGCTTACACTAATTGCATTTTCCCAATTTGGCATACTCAAGCTGAATTCCATCCTTTTATGGATTATGTAGTCAATAACTATGACAGTATTAAAGTAATGGGGATGGACAATCAAATCAGTGGATTTAATATTGAAAATGCTTTTAGAGAAGACTTCTCTCCTTTTTTTAATTCTGTTACAGCGTATCAGGATTGGTATAAATACATCGAATTTATTTCAGAATATCATTTCCCTGAGGAAGAAGATTTAGAAGGGTTCCTCCAAAAAAACAAGGAACTTAAACAAAGAATCCTTGCGTCTTCAGTTCCTCAAAAAAAAGATCTAGCTCAAACAGTTTACTTTATTTCCGAAACCGCTAAAGACTATTATTACAATAAAGTAAATTTCAAATCAATGGAGGAGTTTAAAGCCAAAGACAGTAACATCAGAGACCGTTTAATGGCTGAAAACACCCTGTACCTTATGGAAAAGTATCCTCATAAGAAAATGATTGTATGGGGAGCTACTGGCCACTTGATGAATAGTATAAGAGGAACAAATGAGGGATTGGATGCATTTTCCCCAATGGGAAGCTACGTTAAAAAGAAGCTGAAAGATCAAGCTTATATTTTAGGTTTTACAGGAAAAGTAAAAGGTGACGATGAACTGCCTACTATTGAAAATGAGTTTTATGCCACCTCTCGTCCTTTTGGTTTTTTGCCTCTTTCCACTTCTGAGGTGATCAACAGTTCCATGATCGGTACAGTTGACAAAGAGAATATTCAAGATGTTGCTACAGATTGGTCTAAAGTAGTAGATGGGATCTTCTTTGTTGACGCTATGAGGGATGGTACGGCTAAATTGTATAACTGTGGAGAAAGTGTCTTTAATACTGAAATAAATATTCAAAATGACACACTACAGACCACCTACTCTTTTGAGCTCCAAAAAGAAGAAAAAGTAGAGATTCCAAGTCTTTTTTTCAAGGACAATGCTAGTTTCAAAAAACAAAAAGGCGTTGTATATGACAATACAACCAAAGCTATTATCCCCTATGCCAGTGTTATCACCACTGATTCCAAAAGAGGTACCGCATCAAACGAAAAAGGGCAATTTGTTATTGCCATTCCTTCTAAAAAAGACTCTATTGTGATTTCATCTATTGGATATAAAACAATCAAAATTGCTCCATCTAACAATGTTGTAGAAATCTACTTAGAGCAAAAAGTAGATGAAATGACTACATTAACTATTTCTTCTGAACCTATCACTGCGAAAGGAATTCTTAAAAAGGTAATTAAAGCAATTCCTGATAACTACAATCAAGAGCCTCATACAAAAGTATTTTACAACGAATTTATTTATACTCCTTTGGGAACAAAGGACCAGAGGTTCTATAAAATGGATTTTGAAGTATATGATAAAAACGGATATAAGCCAGAAATGATGTTTCCTATGCGATATACAGGTTTTAGAAAGGTGCTCAGAGCCTCTTACTGCCCTTTAGATGCTGTACAAAATGATACCGTCTCTTATACTGTTTTAGATGCTGAAAATATGAATAAGTTTGCCTTTGGGAATTGGCTTTATGGTTCTGACATTGTCAATGTGCGAAATAATAACTTTTTAAACAGAAGTAAAACCTCTAAATATGATTTCGAATTCTCGGATGTGATCGTCAAAGATGGAAAAGAAATTTATGTGCTAAAATTCTCTACTGAGGAAACAAGTTTCCGTTCAACAGTTATATTGGAACCTAAAATTTTTTACGGGACTTTATATATTGATGCTGAAAGCTATGCCATTCTTGAAGCAAAATATTCAGTGGTGCATGATGTTGAAAGACTTAGTCATTACTGGCCTTATACCAAATATCCGCTGAAAGAACTTTCTTTTAGTGATCAAAGAGTAGTTTATAAGAAACAAGCTGACGGATTCTATTACTTAAGTGAATTTTTTGCAGAAACAAACATTCCTGATAAAGCATCATACAGCCACCTTATACTTAATGAAATTAAAATAGGAGAACGAGAAAGAGAAGAAGGTTTATCAAATTAGTTTCCCAAAAGAATAGAAATAGCGGGCCAGTAAATTCGTTTTTACTAGCCCACTATTTTTTTTGATGCAGATCTATTTATTCAAAAGAACTTTCTTCACTGTAGCATTGCCATTAACATCAAAAAACTTCAATAAATACACTCCTTTTTCTTGATCGCTGAGTGATATTTTTTCACGAGCACTATCTAAATCAACCGATAAAACTTCTCTTCCTAAAGCCGTGTAAATGGTCAAATGATGGTAATCTTCTGGCTTTTCCAGGTTGATAATCCCTGTACTTGGATTAGGGTATATTTTGAGCTGATCAGCCTGCTCTAAAAACTGTTTTCTTTGATTGCTTTGTGATAAATAATAGCTCCCTTTTTGAATAATGTAAGCGATGTCCTTTCCTGCTTGCAAGTTTTGAAGGCCAATCACAAGCTGTCGGTTACTTCCCAATACTGAAGCTTCATTTTGCATTATTCCTGTGGTGGTATTGAAAGAAGTTACATAATAGAGTTCATTGTCTACACCACTGATGGTCATGTTCGGAGATCGTGTTGTGGTTGATTTATTGTAAAAATAAACGAACAATTTATCTCCTGCTTTTACTCCCATTTTATCAATATTATCATTGCCTGTGATGGTCAATGTCTGCTCTTGATCATTCATGGCATTGAGCATTATGTCAGAGTAAGCTGATACAGAAGTCAATTCATCATTAAAACCTTCATAAGTAAAATCTTCCCACCACCATGTCATAGGTAAAATGGGCGTTGGCTGGAATAGTGCAGTCCATAATCCTCTGTGAAATGACTTTTGGTAATCAGCCATCGTTTGTGAAGTGGGAGCTACCCAATCATCCGCAAATTCTCCTGCTACATAAGGTTTATTGTATCGATCGGTAAGCGTTTGAATGGCTGAAATTACTCCTTCAACAGGGCCGTAAGGGTGACTTTGGATCAAATCCAAGTTGGGTTGATGAAACATATTATTGATCTCCGCCCCCGTGATACTTGTGGTTACAATATGATTGTAAGGGTCAATGGATTTCAAATAAGTACTCATCTCATTGTGCCATGCTTCGATGTCATTGGCATTAAAGTTCTCGTCTCGAATCAGGTTGTCCACCTCATTGAATAATTCAATGGCTCCAATATTTGTATGATAACCCCATCTTGCAATGATATATCTTAATCTGTTTTTGTAAAGCTGTTTGGCACTTTCATTCGTGAAAAATGCTTTATGATCAGAGATTGGACCTCCATTACCTGAGTAATAATTATGATCCCACCAATAATTGTTTCCTCCCCAATAGTCGGGTTCTTCTAATAGTGCTCCGTGATAATCCAAAGTCAGCATGATGTAAATTCCATTTTGAGAAGCCTGATCCAACATCCAATCCATTCGAGCAATGGCAGATAGATTGTAGGTTTCATTTCCATCGGTGTATCTTCCAAAGTCTGTCTTTTTCCATTCCAATGGAAGGTTCCAAGGGCACATCCATGTTCTAATGAAGTTGGCATTTTTACTTTTCATCTGCTGAAAGAAATAATCGTAGGTGAAAGTTTGATCATCTCCTAAATCCAAACGGGCTTCCCATGCGAAGTTCTCTCCTATTCCTCTAAACTTACGATCTGAATCAAACTTCAGATTATAAAAAGAGGCCTCATTGGTATGTAAAAAACCATCGTTGTAAGAATTGTTGACTGTAAAAGTATAAACACCGGAACGTTGTGAGTTTTGCGTTTTTTCCACATCTACCACCAGCTGATATTGTCCTGTTTCCTGGGGTGTGAATCTTCCTTTCCAAAGGGAATTTCTAGAAACACCTGAGTAATAAAAACAAGGGACTACCAACTCTTTTCCGCTAGGAGTGATCAAGACCATATCCGTTTTGATGTTGTTGGGGTTGTAGGGATCTGAATATCGCGCATTCAATTGAATATCCACTTCCAAATCATCATAGAGGTTCATGCTTGTTTTCTGCAAACTGACAGAAGTGATAAAGTTTCCGTTACCCATGTTTTGGGTTGTAGCATTGACAGTGTTGCTTTTCCCTGATTCGTTCCCCACCAAATCATAAGCACTGACGGTAAAAGTGTAATTGCTATTCGCATTGAGTTGTGATACCTCGAAGGAAGTGGTGTTAGAACGACCTACTTCTGTATTGTTCTTATATATCACATAACCTATCACTCCTACATTATCAGAGGAAGCGTTCCATTGGAGGGACACACTTTTGGAAGAGGTTTTGGTGACAGATAAACTTTGTGGTTGTGTTGGGCGAGTGGTATCAACGTTTTGTTTTGCTTTTACAAAGTCATCTAAATACCATTCAACTCCAGCAGTAGTGGAAGTATAATCAAAAGTGATGATCATTTTTCCATAGTTTCCATTGGCTATTCCTGAGAAGTCAAACGTTAGCTCTTCCCATTGATTGGTGTTTGATGGGGTGGCATACCTCGCAACATAACTTCCTGAAGGACCGTCTTCAAACTTCATCATTATGGTTCCAACCGCCGATGTTCTGACTTTGAGTTTGTAAACAGGATAGTTCTCAAAATCAATTTCTTCTGAAAGGTTCAATGAAAGAAAATCCCATTGGTAAGCTGTAGATACAAACTTTCCTACTTGTGATGATGAGTTGACAGCATCTTGACTGGGATTGTTGACGGTGGTGTAACTTGCATTGTTACTGGCTTGAAAGTTTAAGGTGCTTTGTTCCCAATCGGAAAGGAATACTCTTTGGTGAGCGTTGATTTCTAAATTGCAAAGTGCAAGAAGAAGAGAGGTCATCAATAAAAATTGAACCTTAGTAGTAATACATTTCATGTGCTAGTTGATTTAAGAAGGAATTGGTGAAGGGATTTGCTGTAAACTAATCTATCGTCACCTTTCGAGGTACTACTTCCAAGCTTCTTTCACCCACTGGCGCGAATGTTAAGCGAAAGCGTCATTCGTGTCCTAATGATCATCAGAAATCTCCTGATTTCTACAACAAAAAGTATAAGTAAATTAGTTGACAGTGTAAATAAGGTATTTAAGAATTGAGTTCCTAAAGTGGTTTTATGATGGTTCGTGAGCCACAAGGCATTGTGGCTCTACATAACGATACCTTTTCAATTTAGCAATCCATATCAAGTGGGAGTATCCTCCTGTAGAGACGCAATGCTTTGCGTCTCACGAACCACTGCACGGACCACTTTTATAACCAATATCATTCTTCATAAAAGTACCAATTACATTATCTGCATTCATCCAAATCCTTAAGTAATAATTTATTTCAGTGATGAACCATTTATACGGTTCAATGTTCCTAGTCACAAGATCTTAGAATTTAGTGCTTTAATCACATACTATTTCATTGATAATCAATACTTTTTTGAAGATGAAAATTATGCTCCATATTTATTTTTAATCATCAAGGTCTTTGAAAAGTAATGGAGCAATCATCAATAAATTTTCTCTCCAAACTTTATAAGTATGTCCTCCAGAAGTGGATTTAAATTGATAAGAAATACCTGCTTTATCAAATAGAGCCAGCGTCTCCATCCCATTATCATAAGCATGATCTTCTTGTCCTCCTTGTGTAAAATAGAGCAACTTATTATGCTTATTAAAACTGTTTGAAATTGCTTTAACTTGTCGCTCTCTTAACGCTTTATCATCCACAATTCCTCTCGCTTTTTTCCAAGTATCACTTAACCACCATCCAGAGCTTAAAACCCCAACATAATCAAATTGATCAGGATGATACATAATCACTTCTAAAGTTTCCAACCCGCCCATAGACAGTCCAATAATTGCTCGTTGAGAAGATGTTGTTTTTACTTTATAAGTATACTCAATAAATGGAATAATATCGTTGATTAATTCGTCTTTGAATATAGGAACCCTGCCCAATATGTGTTCTGTTTCTATTGTTCCATTTGGCATTACAACCACCATCGGTTCAATTTTACCTTCAGCAAGTAGGTTGTCTAAAATGTTACCAGTACACCCTGCGTTAGACCAAGAAAGGTCATTTCCACCTCCTCCATGAATCAAATATAAAACAGGTAATTCTTCTATTGATTTTTCATACCCAAAAGGAGTCCATACATGCAGTCTTCTTGTTTCTTGTAAAGTACTCGAATAATAGTATCGTTTTGACAATGCCCCATGTTTCACATTTTCCTTTAAAGAGTAGAAATTTTCTTTCGTTTTCACCTCAAAAGTCGGTGTACTTTCTCTCATCAATGGTGATTGAGGATCAACTACTTTCATTCCATCCACCTCAAAATAATAAGTATAAATTCCATCTTCAACATTATACCAAAAGCCTTCCCAAACGCCAGTGCTATCTTTTATAAAATCTACTTTATCCCACTTATCATACGATTTTAATTCAATGTGACTCGCATCAGGAGCATAAATTCGAAAAGCTACTTTTTTATCAGGGTAAACTTCTGTTGAAAGATAATTTTGAGCAATTAGTTGATGGAATATCAAATTAAATAAGAAGGAAATAAATATTTTTTTCATTGGAATAGTTTTTTAAAAATAAGGCACTACCCAAAACATTGAATAGCGCCCGATAGTATGAAATGTTTAGTTAAGAGAGACTAGACTTACTTCTCTAATCTCTCGTTCACCTTTTATTGAAATTACTTATCTGTAATTCTATAGTAAACCTCTCCGATTCCATCAACATTAAATTTGATTTGGAAATCAAAATCTCCTTTAGAGTTCCAAAGGTTTGTTTTAGAATAAGTGATAGTTCCACCATCTTCTGTATTGATCACCATATTTCCTACTGGAGCACCCCACTCTTCACCTGTTACAGTGTAAGTAAATGTACCTGATTTGATAGTATACTCACCTACATCAAATGTTCCATCCGCTCCGTAGTCAACCGTAATTTTACCAGTGTATACCTGATCATTTTGCTCAACTTCTGAGAACGTAATTACATCGTTATCCGCTGCTTGTGAATCACTATAACGTTGATGTCCTTGATCGTCATCACTGTTCCAATAGTAAGTGTTCAATAACACTCCTTCTCTGGCAGTCCATCTTCCTTCAGGGAAAATACCATCAGGATCTGGCGTTGGGTCAACAGGAGTTTCACCGTCACATGGTTTAGTCCCTACAAAGTTTCTTACAAATTTGTACCAGTGAGCCTCTTGGTCACTTCCTGCAAAACCACCATTAAATTTTAATGTGAAATTATCCGCTCCGCTACCTTCTACAGCGTTTGGTACTTCAAGTTCAGTACCGTCAGTAGCAATAAATTTCATTGTCCAGAATTCTCTACTTTCTGTATTATCTGGGTTTTGTAAGATTTTTAATTCGAATGTTCCGCTTTCAGGGAAAACTACCCAATCAGTACCGTTTCCGTTGGTAAGGATACCGTCAGCCCCTGCCAAGTATTGGAAATCACCTGATAAAATACCTGTTGATGTATCGAATGATTCATTGCTGAAACGTAAGATATTATCATAATCATCGCAGATACCAGCATCTCCACCTGGCCAGAAACCAATGTCCTCAATTCCCCAGTCACCATTTAATGAAATTGGCGAGTACTCTGGAATGACAGGATCTTTATCCTCTTCCTCTTCTTCATCTGGAAGTTCCGCACCTTCACGAATGATAGTATACCAAACTTTTTTACCGTAGTTTAATTCCAACTCATTGTAATTACAATCCTGCCATCCTAATTCATAAGCTTGCGGTTCAAAAGCCAATTGGAAAATGGAGAAATCTTCAGTGTCTTCCCATTCAATTGGAAGTGTGGTTTCTGTAACTCCATCTTGGGTTAATACAATTGTATTGTTGGTTAGATTCAACACCCAATCAAATTCACCTTGAGGCATTCTTCCATAATAAGGAGCGTAATCAAGGTCAGCACCTAAACAAGCACCTTCTAATACAAATGTTTCAAACTGACTATCTGCACCAGCAGAATAAGTACCCGTACCATAAAGATTGCCCACTTCATCCACACCAACAGTCATAAATTCTAGTTCATTGTCAGTAGCCGCACCAGCTCCAGGTAATGTCCACTCTACGTCTTTTACACCTTCCCAGCCCCAGCTTTCACCTTCGCCGATAAAGTAATGGAATTCCATAGGCTTACCTACTTTCCACTTACCCTGTAGTTTATTATCAAATGACTCTACTGTCAATACCCAATCTCTTACATCACCTGTTTCTGAAGTCACTTGATACGTAAACGTTCCAGAAGATAAATCTACGGCTTCACCTGAAGCAGGATAAATAGTAGCACCATAAGAAACCTCTATCACAGGAGTAACACTAGTAAGATCCATACCGTCTATCACGTATATGGTAAAGTCACTTTCATTGGGTGTCCTATTTATTTCTGCAGGACCGATTTGAAGGCCATCAATAAAATAAGAAATGATGGCTCTTTCACTTGTCAAAATCTCATTGGGATTATCAGGCTGACAGCCCAACATGCCCATTAAGCAAGCGATTAGAAAGAAGTTTTTTATATTTTTCATAAGCTTGAAATTTTGTCGAATAGATTATGTGTTTCGTCAATCGTAAACTATTAAATGACGCTTTTATCAACTTTAAAGGGACTACTTCCAAACTTCCTCCTTCTTCATTTTTGCCTTGAAACAAAAACGAAGCAAAAAATTCAAGGCTTAGAAGTCAAAAGCTAAATTCCGTTCCTTTCACCTAAATGATTTTAAACTCGCTACGCTCAAACAAGAAAATCATTCTTTACGGCTCAATACATGAAATTCTTAACGCTTTTCCCTTCAATGCCGAGGAAAGAACTACTCAACTAGGAGAGAAGTATTCCAATGGCACTAACATTAAGCAATTGCGTCATTAGTGTCCTACTAATTTTTGACGATCAGCAGGACACCTGAATAACAGTTATTTTAGTTGATTTCAGGATTCGTATCCACTTCAATTAATGGAATATCAAAATAATAAATACCTGAAGTCATTGGCTTACCGTACTGGTCTCCCAATACTTTTTCCATACTGTTGGTTCTTCTAAGGTCAAACAAACGCTTCCCTTCAAATGCCAACTCTCTACCTCTTTCTTCTAAGATATAATCTCTGAATTCCTGAATACCCATACCACCAGCAAGTGGCGATAAACCTGCTCTTCCTCTGATTTGATCCAATAACGCATAAGTTTCTGAATTAGGTCCTATGGCTTCACAATACACCATCATAATATCTGTATATCTTAAGATTGGTGTATCACAAGTAGCTTGTTGCCCAACCATATCAGGATCTAAATATTTCATTGGGAAAGTAGCTTGAAGTCCACCTCCAGGATAAACTAATTCTAAGTCAGCGCCATCATTTCCACCTTCAGGAATTGTAACCTTATTGACAATCATTTCCAGCGTACCTCTTCGGTCACTTTCTTCATAATTGGCGGCAAAGTCATCTTCAATCCAAAGGTGTTCCCATCCACCACCGGGAATTGTTGTTCCATTAGGCAATACAACTTGTGGAGCACCTTCTGCCCATGGCATAAAGAGCATTGGCAACTTTGTATACTCCCCTTCAATCAAACCGCCTCTATCTGTAGCAGATACAAAAATGTGTTCTCTTGCAGTGGCTCTGTTGGATACATTCCAAGTTTCCATTAAATCATTCTCAAAAGTATATGTAGATTGATCTTGGAGCACTTTCTTTGCGTAATTCGCCGCTGATGTATAATTCTCATCTGCATTACTCACCCATTCATAACCTTGCACTCCTGTATTTTTTGCAGAAGCCATGTGTAAATAAACTTTTGATAAAAGTGCCCATACTGCCACTTGGTTTGCTCTGCCATATACTCTTTCTGTAGAAAGAACCGCTTCAGCCTCTGTCAAATCTTTGAGGATAAAGTTATATACTTCCTCAATAGAAGATACTCCTTTATTCACTTGATCTACTGATGACACTTGCTCTTCTCTGATGATTACCTCTCCAAAAAAGCGTACTAAATTGAAATAGTGCAGTGCTCTCAAGAACTTCGCTTCACCTACAATTTCCTCTCTGCGTGTATCATCCATTTCTGGAGTATTCGGCACGTTTTGGATTACAGCATTAGTTCTGTTGATGGCTAAGTAAGGATAACGCCACATATCCTCCACAATCTTATTGTTATTCAACACTTCCAAACGGTCTAATGCATGTTGGTCTGCACCTGCGTCAGGCTTGATCGTTAATGTTTCCGTTGGTACTTCTGTTGCAATGATAAAGTGCCTTGAATAATACTCAATATCAGAGTTAACAGAATAAGCATATACTAGCGCAGACTCGGCATCCGCTGCTGTTTTGTAAAAATTATCATTGGATAAGAAACCGTATGGGTCCTCTTCAAGGCTGCAGCTTGAGAATGCTAATGCTGCTGCAGCCGAAAGTAATATTTTTTTGATCGCTAATTTCATTTCACTCTACTATTTAAATGATACGTTTAAACCTAATGAGTAAGTAGTTGGCATAGGGTAGTTGCCCCAGTGAATACCATCTCCGCCTACTTCTGGATCAAAACCGTATTGGAAATCGGAGAATACGATAGGGTTATCAATTGAAGTATACACTCTCAATTTATCCATCCATTTGATATTTTCACTGTTGATAGTATATCCTACGTTGATGTTTTGTACTCTTAGGAAAGAACCATCTTCAATCCAGAAATCTGAAGCTTCATAAGCTCTTGAACTGTTCAGGCTAGGATAATCATTGGTTGGGTTATCTGGTGTCCAACGTTGTAATGTTGCCGCACCGTCAAACTTTGTATTATTATAAACCTGATTTCCGTGAACACCTGTCAACAATACTGAAAAGTCCAGGTTCTTATATCTTAGTCTACTGTTGAAGCTGTAAATAAATGTTGGGTTAGGATCTCCAATCACAGTTCTGTCATTTGCATCCACAACACCATCACCATTTACATCCACATATTTGATTTCACCCGGACGTGCTCTTGATCCAGAAAGACCTGCTTCTAAACCTTCTTCATAAGTCTGAATGATACCATCCGTTTTATAACCATAGAATACACCTAGTGGCTGTCCTGGCATCAATACTGTGATCGGTGTTCTAAATTTCTCCACTGTACCACCGTACCATACAAAGTTGTCTGAGTTTCCAATATCTATCACTTCGTTTCTGTTGCGAGAGATCATCCCTCTAACGCTCCAGTCCCACTTTGTTCTTTCTATCAAAGCTAAATCTAAACTCAATTCAACACCGGTGTTTTTGATTTCACCGTCATTCACCCACATCATATCATACCCTGAACTTGGAGCAATCTGCTCTCTTCTTAAAAGGTCAGAAGTGTATTTATGATAAACTTCAGCTGTGATCATTACTTTAGATTGGAATAAACCTAAATCAATACCAATATTGGAAGTTGTTGTTGTTTCCCACTTTAAATCTTGGTTGGCCATACCTTCCCAAACTTTGTATATTCCATCTGCCGAATAAGAATATACAGCAGGACCAAAACCAGTAGCAAAAGTACCATCCGCAGCAGGATTTGGATAACGGCCTGTACCGTATCTTTCATTGATTCTGTATGCTGGTAAACCTTGGTTACCTGCTTGTCCCCATGAAGCTCTCAACTTTAACTGAGAAACCACATCTGAATTTTCAAGGAAAGCCTCATTTTGTACATTCCAACCTACGGCAACAGAAGGGAAGTAACCCCATTTTTCATTCTTACCGAATTTAGAAGAACCATCCGCTCTGATTGTACCCGTTACTAAGAAACGGTCATCATATACATAATTCAAACGTCCAATACCTGATAGTAATAGGTTTGATTCATAAGAATTAGTAATGTCTCTATTCTCCGCTGAGTTAAGGTCCTGATTTTCTAAATTATCATTGACAAAGCCTTTACCTGTCAAAACACTTGTTCTTACAGAATAACGTTGAGCACTCCAGCCTGCCATTGCATTGATACGGTGTTTTTCACCAAAACGTCTTGAGTAATTCAAATAAGTTTCAGACAGAAGATCAAGATCATTATAGTTTGAAATATTTCCGAACCCATTGAATTCTGCACCGCTCCAAGTCATTCCAATTGGCTCATAGTAATCAGTAATTCCATTTCCTGATTTAATATTCATGGTCGTCTTCAATTCTAAGTCTTCCATAATTTTTAAACTCAAGTACATATTGGAAATAAAGTCCTGTCCTTTATTATGATTCAACACCTCATTGGCCCATACCAAAGGATGGTAGAAATCTTGACCACTGATAAAGAAGTAAGAACCATTTTCGTTATAAGCAGGGAATACTGGAGATCTGTTAATACCACCTACAAAGTTTGAATTCTTCTTTGTGTTATTATAAATCACATTGAAGCCACCCATCAAGTTTCTAAAAATTTTCTGATCTAAAGAGAACCTGATATTATATCTTGTATAATCATCACTAAGACTGATACCTTCTTGATTTAAATATCCTAATGAGAAGTAGTATTTTGTATTTTCACTACCACCACTTGCCGAAAGATTGTGGTCTTGTGCTAAAGCATTTCTATAAATCATACCCGGCCAATCTGTTGAAGTACCCCAAGCACCACTAGCAATTTCTGATACAGATGGGTAATACGTACCTTGGTATGTTTCTCCAACATAGAAAGGTTGTAAACCTGCATTTACTCTTCCTTCATTTTCAATAATAGCATATTGTGCAGGATCGCTGATTGCGTTAAACTCGTTAGGAGGTGTTGACAGAGAAACTCTTGAACTAAAATCAATTTTCATTTGTCCACTAGTACCTTTTTTAGTCGTGATCATAATCACACCATTGGCACCTCTTGAACCGTAAATTGCTGCCGCTGAAGCATCTTTTAATACTTCAATTGATTTAATGTCACTTGGGTTAATTTGTTTTAAGTTACCTGCGTTGCCCATAGGGAAGCCGTCTACTACCAATAATGGACTACTGTCACCTTGGATAGAACTTACACCTCTTAACTTCACAGAAACATCACTACCTGGCTGTCCTGATGAGTTGGTGATTTGTAAACCAGCCGCTTGACCTTGAAGTAACTGTTCTACGTTTGCAGCAGGCCTTTGCGGAATATCATCCATTTGAACTTTATTCACAGCACCTGTCATATCGCTCTTTTTCATGGTACCATAACCCACTACCACTACTTCTTCTAATTGCTCTGCATCTTCATTTAAACTAACATTTACGATTGATTTTGAGCCAACGTAAACTTCTTCTGTGAAAAAGCCTATATATGAGAAGATCAAAGTTGTTTCATTATTTGGAACCGTCAATGTAAAGTTTCCATCAAAATCTGTCAACGTTCCTATTGATGTTCCTTTGATTAAAACATTGGCTCCAATCAGTGGCTCCTGTGCAGAAGTCACATTACCTTTTATCACCCTCTCCTGTGCAAAAAGTGTCAGCGAGGAGAATGTCAGAATGATAGACAGAACTACTTGTAGTTTTTGTCTTGAATAGAGTATGCCTTTCATTTCATTAGTAATAATTGTGTTTTATCAGCAGATGAATGAGTCCCTCATCTGAGATTGAAAAAAATTCTCGTTTCGTCGTCAATACAATAGCAATAATAGTCGACGATACACTTTTCAAAAAATCACATTCATAATAGTACAACTATTAGATAATAAAGTATCAGAATTTCATTTAACAATAAAAAAGTCCTTTAGAATCAAAAAATACTAAACAGGTAAAAAAAATACACGTAAACCACTCATTATAAATATCTTAATTATATAAAAAATTACAAACACATGTAAACACATTAAGATTTTCCATTTTCAAATTTACTAATCATAAATTATATATAATACATTTCTATTTATGTATTATACTTTTTTGAAGTAAATTATAACTTTTATGATAGGATAAAGATATTGCACAGGTGAAAGTTTTACAACACTATAGATATAACATTGTAAATCTTTTTGAAATGAAATTTTTTGATCGCAACGACTTATATTCTAAATGAAACTATTATCACAACTTATTTTTTCTGGACTGATCGCTAGTACTTTTTGGAGTTGTACTCCTACTGAACAACATCAATATTATGCTGAAATTGAAACTGACAATTTTATAAGTCAAAACTTCATAGGCAATGGAATCCAATGGGCCGCCTATCCTCACGCAGATGGTCCTGATGCTGAATGGGGCGATATCATCACTCCTGCCAAATGGGACACGCTGTACCAAAGACTGGATTACATGCAACCCCAAACCATGAGGGTACTTGACCAAGCCAATTGGAGATACTATAAAGGAAGAGATAAACAAGGAAATCCGATTTTTGATGTGGATAATCCTGAAATGAAAACTTTATATAAAGTACTCGACTATTGTCAATCTAGAAATGTGGATGTGGTATTTGGCGAATGGGGTACACCTTTCCATATGCACGATTTAGAAACCAAAAATGCTAAAATCAATAGACTAGAAAACGCGTATGATCCGCAGTGGATTGAGATGATTGGAAAGTACGTAGAACACCTTATTAAAGAGAAAGGATATACTTGCATCAAATATTATAATCACATCAATGAACCGAATGGTGACTGGGCTTCTACAAACGGAGATTACTCAGAATGGAAACAAGGTGTGATTGATTTACAGAAAGAATTTGAGAAAAGAGGGTTAGACCAATACTTAACCATCACGGGACCGGGAACTGTGCCTCAATACACAAAGAAAGGATTTGAATATACGGGTGAAGATTGGGTCACAAAAACGATCGCTGATATTGATACTATTATAGGTGCTTATGAAATCCATACTTATTTAGGAACTGAAAGCACAAGAAATGGTACAGCGGCAGCATCTATGCACATGCTTAAAGATATGCCTGAAGTAAAGAAAACAGGGAAGCGTTTCTTTGTGGGTGAGATTGGTGTGAAGGATGATTGGGGTACAAAACAGCAAGAGTTAAATGTGGAAGCGGCAAAGAAAGATGGCTATGCTTCTATTTATGATTCTCAAATGGCTGTATATACTTATCAGTACGGTGTTGATATGACAGATGCTGTCATTCAACTGATGAACGCCGGTGCTCAAGGTATGATCGCTTGGGATTTGGATGATGCTATGCATACTAAAGATGACCTTGGAAAGATCAATCAACTGAAACGTTGGGGATGCTGGAACATCCTTGGGAGTGAGCTGATTGACAGACCTGAAGATGAAAATATCCGTCCTTGGTATTACCCTTGGTCGTGGTTATGTAAGTTCTTCCCGAAAGGAATGGACATCTTAAACATGAACAGCAACCTGCCTGAAGGGGTACGTATGACAACGGGTAAATTGAGAGATAATTATACAATTATGATGGTCAATAACTCCGCTACTCCTCAAGAGGTATTTGTAAAGGCTCCTGTCAAAAAGTCTACTGTTTTAAAGCAATTGAAATACACTGACGAGCAATACAAACTGAATAAAGATATGGGTAGACCTGTATTGGAAGACATCAACTTTGATTTGAAAGAGGGTGGTCTAGTTCAGCTTCCTGCACATGCGGTGATTGTATTGAGTAGTCTATAAAAATACTGATATCAAAACATGTTTCAAGTGTTAAGCGAAAGCGTCACTTGGAACTGTCTATTGGCGAAGTCTCCCGACTTCGAACTAAAGGATATTAAAATGGTGAAATGTAAAGTGTTTTTTATGGTGGTTATTGAGCCACAAGGCATTGTGGCTCTACAGAGCAATACCTTTTCAATTTAAGCATTACTCTGATTGAAAGATTCACTGTAGAAACGAAATGCTTTACGTTTCACGAAACACAACACGATCCATTTAATTACTAAACTATATGAAGAAAATACTAACACTTTTATTGTCTTTTTTTGCGATGCAAATTCATGCTCAAGATGATTTTGTAAAAGTGAAAAATGGACAATTTGTGATCAATGAAAAAGCCTATCATTACATCGGCACCAACTTTTGGTACGGTATGAACTTAGGTGCTTTTGATAAGCCTCGTTTGATACGCGAATTGGACCGACTGGAAAAAATCGGTGTAAAGAACCTGCGTGTGATGGCGCTTTCTGAAGGTGATAAAGATACGCCTTGGTGCATGCAACCTACTGTGCAGTCTGCTCCCGGAGAGTTTAATGAGGAACTACTGAAAGGGCTTGATTTCTTATTGGTAGAAATGCAGAAAAGAGAGATGAAAGCTGTGGTTTGCTTGAACAACTTCTGGCCTTGGTCGGGTGGTTTTTCTCAATACATCAAATGGACGAAAGGGGGTAGTATTCCATTCCCTCCTCCTGCTGAAAATGGCGATTGGCATACGTATGGAAAGTATGCGAGTCATTTTTATGAAAACGCAGAAGCACAGCAACTCTTCCAAAATGCAATTAAAAAAGTGGTCAACAGAACCAATTCGATCACTCAAAAAGCCTACAAAAATGATCCTACAATCATGTCTTGGCAATTGGCCAATGAGCCTGAAAATATTTTAAAAGGAACACAATTGGTCACTTGGATCAATACTACGGCTAAGTTTATTAAGTCCTTGGACCAAAACCATATGGTGACAACAGGTTCTGAGGGGTATACGCCAAGCTCAAATTCTGGAACGGACTTCGAAAAGGATCACTTATCGGAAGATATTGATTATATGACGTTCCATATCTGGGTACAAAACTGGGGGTGGTTTGATCCTCATAATGTGGAAGGTACTTATGATAATGCAGTGGCAAAAGCAAAGCAATACATTCAGCAACATATCGCCATCGGCAACAAACTGAATAAGCCTATTGTATTGGAAGAGTTTGGTATTTCTAGAGATAAAGATGATCACAGCGATATCAGTACTGTGGACATCAGAAATCAATATTACGCGACCATTTTTAATGAATTAGTGACAGCGGTTCAGAAAGGAGATAACACTTTTGTGGGTTGTAATTTCTGGGCTTGGGGTGGTGAAGGTCGCCCTTCTGCTCCTCATTCTATTTGGAAAACGGGTGACGACCTTATCGGTGATCCTCCGCATGAGTATCAGGGTTGGTACTCGGTATACCAAACAGATAAGGCGACTTTGAAAATCATTAAGAGCTTTAATAAGAAACTGAAAAAGGTTGCTTTATAGAGCATGAAATTTTGGTTTTTGTGGTGGTCCGTGGGTGGTTCTGCGGGCGGTCACATAGGACCGCCCCTACGGCATACGGTGCCACATATTAAATAATAAACAATATCATCGTCAATACACAATGAACTTCTTCGACATTAAAACGGGCATTTTTCTTTTATTAAACTGTACAATCATGTTGATGGGAAACACGACACAGGGACAACACACGACGACATCTGACCCTAATTTCCATATCTACCTCTGCTTTGGACAGTCTAATATGGAAGGTTTTGCTCCTATTGAAGAAGAAGATCGACAGGTGAATCCCAGAGCCCTCGTTTTCCAAACGATGGACTGTGATAA
This sequence comes from Flammeovirga sp. SJP92, assembly GCF_001583495.1. Lineage (GTDB taxonomy): Bacteria > Bacteroidota > Bacteroidia > Cytophagales > Flammeovirgaceae > Flammeovirga. The sequence goes on from NZ_LQAQ01000093.1 coordinate 96,854, forward strand.
CCTGAAAAGAAAAAAAGGAGAATGGTACACAGCCGTACCTCCATTGGCCAACTGCTATTACAATGAAAAGGTGGGGTTATCACCGTCTAATAGTTTCGTCAATACTTTAGTGAAATCCCTCCCCGACAGTATTAAAGTGGGCATTATCAATGTGGCTGTTGCGGGCTGTGACATTCGTCTTTTTGACAAGGATCAATACCAACAGTATTTCGATACTTACGATCCTGACCATTGGTTTAGAAACAAAATTTCAGCGTATCAGAACCATCCTTATCAACACCTTGTGGACTTTGCTTTGAAAGCACAAAAACAAGGGGTGATTAAAGGAATAGTTCTCCATCAGGGAGAGACCAACAATGGCACTCCGGATCGCGAAAAATGGCCCGAATATGTTCAGAAGATTTACCTTGATTTAATCACTGACCTTGCGCTAAATAAGGAGACCCCGCTATTAGTCGGCGAATTAGTAGACGAACAGCAAGGTGGTGTGGAAGCAACAATGAATGTCGTCATACAAACTTTGCCTTCCAAATTAAAACAAGCTCATGTTATCTCTTCTGAAGGGTGCAAAGCGCAAGACGACAACGCTCATTTTACTAGTGAAGGAGTGCGGTTATTGGGACAACGCTATGCTGAAAAAATGCTTCATTTATTGGATGAGGAAAAAATATAGAAGGGCTCGTTTTTGTGGTCATTAGAAATCAGGAGATTTCTGTTGATCCATAGGCCACGAATGACGCTAGCGCTTAACATTCGTGCCAGGCTCCTTACTTACTAGCGCAAGAGTTAAGCGTCAGCGTCTCTTGTGCTTTTAAGATCTTTAGAAGTCTCTGACTTCTTTTAGTAAAGCTCTATTCTCTCTTCATCATTACTCGCACTCTCAAATCTATTGTTACAACGATTGCCAATGCAATCCAACCAAATTTGAAATGAAAAACAATTATACTTCTATTCTTCTCCTATTATGCACTTTCCTGCTCAATAGTTTTGCTATGGCAGAAGAGGCTCCCCGCGTTTTAATTACTGACTTTGAAACAACGGATTACTTGCTTTCTCAATCTGGTGGAACGGCCGAACTAGTCGCTAACCCGCTCAAAGACGACATCAACAATTCCGACAATGTCATCAAATTTACCAATGAAAGTGCTTCCGAATGGTGGGGCCGTTTACTGGTATTGGAAGTGGAAAATCATATTGTAGCCGATGGTTTCGAAAATTTTGAGTTTATGGTGAAAGCACCCGCTCAAGGTACCATTTCCATCAAGCTAGAAAACAGCAACGGTGATCCTCAACCGAGTATCTACCAAGAAGCTCAAGTTTCAGAAGGTTGGCAAACGATCAAAGCCTCATTTGATTTAACGGACGTACCCTCTACTGCCAAATACAATAAAATTGTCATCTTCTTCAACATCAATGACCTTAACGGTGGAGATGTATGGTACATTGATAATTTAGCGACTTACGGCACAGTAGAAAATGTTCCTTTCCCCAAACCTGTCGTTCGTAACGAAGTCACCAATTTCGAAACGGAAGATTTTAAATTTACAGCTTCTGGCGCCTCTGCATCCATCATTGACAACCCTTTAAAAAACGAGCAAAATAACTCGGAGAAAGTACTGTCTTTTACCAACTCTGCAACTGATGGTAATTGGTGGGATAGAATGCTAATCATTGAAGTAGAAAACAGAATTGTAATTGACGGTTTTGAACATATTGAATTCAATGTCAATGCACCTGCCACTGGCTCTGTTTTTATTAAACTTGAGAAAGAAGACGATGGTACTACTGGAGATAAGCAACCGGAAACTTACCAAGAGATTCAAGTACAAGAAGGATGGCAAACGATTAAAACCGCATTGGACTTAAATAATGTTCCTGAAGGGGCAGTCTACAGTAAAATTGTGATGAGTTTTAATATCAATGACCTTACCGCTGAAAATACTTGGTTGGTAGACAACTTTGCAGTGTATGGTGATATTCAAAACGTACCTTTCCCCAAGCCTGTCGTTCGTAATGAAGTCACTAATTTCGAAACGGAAGATTTTAAATTTACAGCTTCTGGCGCCACTGCATCCATCATTGATAACCCTTTAAAAAACGATCAAAATAACTCGGAGAAAGTACTATCTTTTACTAACTCTGCAACTGATGGTAATTGGTGGGATAGAATGCTGATCCTTGAAGTGGAAAACAGAATTGTAATTGACGGGTTTGAACATATTGAATTCAACGTCAATGCTCCTGCCACTGGATCTGTTTTTATTAAACTTGAGAAAGAAGACGATGGGACTACCGGAGATAAGCAACCAGAAACTTACCAAGAGATTCAAGTACAAGAAGGATGGCAAACGATTAAAACCGAATTGGACCTGAATAATGTTCCTGAAGGGGCAGTCTACAGTAAAATTGTGATGAGTTTTAATATCAACGATCTTACTGCTGAAAATACTTGGTTGGTAGACAACTTTGCGGTGTATGGTGATATTCAAAACGTACCTTTCCCCAAACCTATTGTTCGTAGCGAAGTCACTAATTTTGAAACGGAAGATTTTAAATTTACAGCTTCAGGTGCCACTGCTTCTATCATCGATAACCCTTTAAAAAACGAGCAAAATAATTCAGAGAAAGTACTGTCTTTTACCAACTCTGCTACTGATGGTAATTGGTGGGATAGAATGCTGATCATTGAAGTGGAAAACAGAATTGTAATTGACGGTTTTGAACATATTGAATTCAACGTCAATGCTCCTGCCACTGGATCTGTTTTTATTAAACTTGAAAAAGAAGATGATGGGACTACCGGAGATAAGCAACCGGAAACTTACCAAGAGATTCAAGTACAAGAAGGATGGCAAACGATTAAAACCGCATTGGACCTGAATAATGTTCCTGAGGGGGCAGTTTACAGTAAAATTGTGATGAGTTTTAATATCAATGACCTTACTGCTGAAAATACTTGGTTAGTAGACAACTTTGCAGTGTATGGTGATATTCAAAACGTACCTTTCCCTGTAATTGTGGAGCGAAATAAGGTGACGGATTTTGAAGGAGAAGACTTTAAATTTAATGCTTCCGGCGCCACTGCATCCATCATTGATAACCCTTTAAAAAACGAGCAAAATAACTCGGAGAAAGTACTCTCTTTTACCAACTCTGCAACTGATGGTAATTGGTGGGATAGAATGCTAATCATTGAAGTAGAAAACAGAATTGTAATTGACGGGTTTGAACATATTGAATTCAACGTCAATGCTCCTGCCACTGGATCTGTTTTTATTAAACTTGAAAAAGAAGACGATGGTACAACTGGAGATAAGCAACCGGAAACTTACCAAGAGATTCAAGTACAAGAAGGATGGCAAACGATTAAAACCGCATTGGACTTAAATAATGTCCCTGAAGGTGCTGTCTATAGTAAAATTGTGATGAGTTTTAATATCAACGATCTTACTGCTGAAAACACTTGGCTGGTAGACAACTTTGCCGTGTATGGTGATATTCAAAACGTACCTTTCCCTGTGATTGTGGAGCGTAATAAGGTGACAGATTTTGAAGGAGAAGATGTAAAAGTTTCCGCTTCTGGCGCTGTAGCTTCTATTGTAGATAATCCATTAAAAAATGAGCAAAATGGATCCGATAAAGTTATTTCAATTACCAATGCACCTACAGATGGTGAGTGGTGGAATAGAATGTTGATTCTTGAAGTAGAAAATCAAATTGTGATTGATGGTCTTGAGCATATTGAATTTATGATCCATGCTCCTGTAACAGGCAATGTGTTCTTAAAATTGGAAAAAGAAGACGATGCTACCACAGGTGATACTCAACCGGAAACCTACCAAGAGATTCAAGTACAGGAAGGATGGCAAACCATCAAGGTCCCATTGAATGTCAATAATGTTCCGACTGATGCAGTTTACAACAAAATTGTGATGAGTTTTAATATTAACGACCTCACAAGCGACAAAACTTGGCTGATCGACAACTTTGGGGTTTATGGTGATGTACAAAATGTACCTTTCCCTGAACCGGAGCCAGAACCTGAAGTAGTCAAAGCACCCCAAAACCTTTACTTTACGAACATCACTGCCGATGGATTTACGCTTCACTGGACCAACGATCCTTTAGCGACTGAAGGCACCAACGTATTTTTAGAAGAAGCAGGTACAAAGGAGAATATTTACATCACAACACTGTCTGCAGAAAACACAAGTTATAGATATGAAAATGGTAAAGACGGTGTAACCCTAAAAGGCAATACAGTTTATATTCCTAGAATCCAATCCCTGCCAGACCCAGAGCATCAAGCCTACGCTAATGGTGTAATCAACCTTGAAAACCCTGCCGGAGCGGACATCGAATTTGATGAAAAGTTCCATATTTTCTTAGCCTTCGGACAATCCAACATGGAAGGTTCGGCCCCTATTGACCCAAGCTTAGATTACCAAACTGACAGCCGTTTGAAAGTCTTCCAATCTATTGATTGCGACAACCTCAACCGTCAGAAGGAAATGTGGTACGACCTTTTCGCTCCTTCTTGCCAATGTTACACGCAGTATTCTGTAGTAGATGGTTTTGGTGCAGGTATGTTAGATGAACTTCCAGAAGGACACACAGTGGGTATCATCAATGTGGCAATTGGTGGCACAGACATCCGTATTTTCGACAAAGACCAATACCAAAACTTTTTGAACACAAACCCTGAAGAATGGTTTAAGGAAAAAGTAGCCGGCTATGGCAACAACCCTTACCAACATTTGGTCAACTTAGCGAAACTAGCACAGAAGAGCGGTACAATTGAAGGCATTTTATTGCATCAAGGTGAAGCCAACGCAGGCAATGCAGAATGGCCTAACTATGTCACAAAAATCTACAATGACTTAATCACAGACATTGGGTTGAATGCAGAAGAAGTGCCTCTACTTTCTGGACAGCTATCAACGGTGACTTATACAGAGATGAACCAAATCATCGCCACACTTCCAAACTACATCGACAATGCTCATATCATTTCTTCTGAAGGTGTATCTGTATCGGAAGATAATGTACACTTCGACAGAGCCGGAGCAGAAACATTGGGTAGAAGATATGCTACAAAAATGTTAGAACTGATCACTTTTGAAAATGAGGGTGATGGCAACGAAGGAGACGGGAATGAAGGTGACGGAAACGAAGGTGATGGGAACGAAGGTGATGGAAATGAAGGTGATGGAAACGAAGGTGATGGAAACGAAGGTGACGGAAATGAAGGTGATGGCAACGAAGGTGACGGAAACGAAGGTGACGGAAATGAAGGTGATGGCAACGAAGGTGACGGAAATGAAGGTGATGGCAACGAAGGAGACGGGAATGAAGGCGATGGTAACGAAGGTGACGGAAATGAAGGTGACGGAAACGAAGGCGATGGTAACGAAGGTGACGGAAATGAAGGTGACGGAAATGAAGGTGATGGTAACGAAGGTGACGGAAATGAAGGTGATGGTAACGAAGGTGACGGAAATGAAGGTGACGGAAACGAAGGCGATGGTAACGAAGGTGACGGAAACGAAGGCGATGGTAATGAAGGTGATGGTAACGAAGGTGACGGAAATGAAGGCGATGGTAACGAAGGTGACGGAAACGAAGGAGAAATACCTACAAGTGTTGACGTAGAGCAAGCTCACTTCTCTTTAGATCAAAACTACCCTAACCCTGTTGTAGACATCACAAACATTAGCTTCACATTAAAGCAAGCCTCATTTGTTTCTATCAAAGTATATCATCAATCTGGTACGCTTGTAAAAGAATTGGCTGGACGTCGCTTTAAAAGTGGAAAAAATGCCATTATATTTAATGCAGAAGGTCTTACTGCCGGCGTATATATTTATGTTATGGAAGTAGATCGTAAAGTGATTTCGAAGCGAATGATCGTGAAATAATATTCTCCCTTATCCACCCATAATTGAAATTATGGGTCTATGGGACATCAACTGAACCACAATCAGGGATGCTAATATTTCGTGCACCACGACTAAAGTCATGGGCAGGTGATACAGACTCCAATAACACTGAAGTGTTATTTACGTAATCAACCCTCAAGATTTTAATCTTGATGAGGTTGCTGTATCACCTGCCCATAGTTTTAACTATGGTGCACGAAACACGAATGACACTATCGTTTAACTTTCGCGCCATTGAGGCGGTTCCCCCCCTAGCGCAAATGTTAAGCGACAGCGTCATTTGTGCTTTAAGGATCATAAGAAGTCTCCGACTTCTAAAAAACAACAAACATTAAATCAAACTACTCCAATGAAAAAGTACCTACTCCTTATCCTCCTCCAACTCACATTACAAGGCGCCTACGCCCTAGAACTCCCCTCCTTTTTTTCCGATGGAATGATCTTACAACAATCCGATTCTGTCAATATCTTCGGATGGGAAAAGCCTAATACCAACATACAACTCACCAGCAGTTGGGGAGCACAAGTACAAACCAAATCCAACAAAGAAGGATTTTGGACCCTAAAACTACCCACACCAAAAGGCAGTTTTGATCCCCAACAAATTACGCTAGAAGGAAAAAATAAGATCACACTCAAAGATATTTTAATTGGTGAAGTTTGGTTGGCTTCAGGACAATCCAATATGGAATGGACTGCTTCTGCCGGACTGAAAAACGACAGTACAGAAATCAAAAATGCCCATCAGCCTTTTGTTCGCATTTTTAAAGCAGAAAGAAATGACTCTGACCAAAAAGACACAAAAGTAAAAGGCGAATGGCTCACGATGACGCCTAAAACCATGCCTTACGTCAGCACGGTTTCCTATTACTTTGCCACAAAACTAAAAGATACTTTAATGGTACCCGTCGGCGTTATCACCACTTCTTGGGGAGGGACACCCATAGAAACATGGATTCCGAAAGGCGCCTTACAACAAGAGCAAGACCTTTGGGCTTCCTCACAAAAACACAAACCCAACCCTTGGGGCCCCGTCCAACAAGGACTTTTATACAATGGAATGGTCGCTCCGTTTAAAGATTTCACCATCAGCGGTCTGCTTTGGTACCAAGGCGAAGCCAATGTAGAATATCCTGAACTGTACGCCGAAAAATTACAACTCCTTGCCCAAACCTGGAGGAAACAATTTGACCGTCACCTCCCATTGTATTTTGTACAGATTGCACCCTACAAATACGCCTCTCATATCAACGCCGGTCAACTGCGTAACGAACAAAGAAGAGCTTCAGAAATCATCGACAATGCCAAAATGCTCGTCATCTCCGACCTTGCCAACCTTGACGACATCCACCCCACCAACAAAAAGCCCGTCGGCCAACGTCTTGCCAATATCGCTCTAAAAGACACTTACGGATTGATCACCAAAGAAGTATTCTCACCCACCGTTGACCGCATTTTCACGGATTACAACGGGCACATTCATATCACTTTCAAACACGGCAAAGGCCTTCATTTCACCTCTTCAGATATCCAACATTTTGAAGTCGGCAACGCCAATACTTCCCAATTTGCTACAGCCGTTCGTATCGAAAATGATCAAATCATTCTGGTCTCACCTATCGAAAATCCGGAATGGGTTAGGTTTGCATATTCGAGTACGGCTATGCCTGGGATTGTGAATGAAGGGGAGATTGTGGTGAGTTGTTTTGGGGAGGTTTTAATAACATCATATTAAGATTTAAGGCTATTGCAACACCCATGTTTCAAGTGTTAAGCGATAGCGTCACTTGGAACTGCTCATTGGCGAAGTCTCCCGACTTCGAAAAACATCACATTTTCATTCATTTCGAAGTCGGGAGACTTCGCCAATGTATCATCACAAGTGTCGCCTATCAGCTTAACACTTGCGATATATAAAATGAAAAATTTTCAAAAAACAATTTTAAAATAACTTTCTAGTTTGATCTAAATCCCTAAGGATTAGTTAATGTAAATTAATAACATTGTTTAATGTTATTATTAAATTCATATTAAAATCTAATTTTTAAAAGAGCAAACATAATATCTTCTCTTTATAAAAAGAGAATAATACTATATATGATTGTGTAGAAATTTCACACATAAAATATTTAGTATACTGTATTTAATTAATACTAATGATAAAAATAGCTTTTAACTAATTGAAATATATGGAGAGAGTTACATTAACAAAAAAAACTAGATTTGAAGTCTTTAAAAGAGATAAATTCCAATGTCAATATTGTGGTAAATCTGCACCTGATGTAGTTTTAAATGTAGACCATATTGACCCTGTTTCAAAAGGAGGTACTAACGATATTATAAATTTAATAACAAGTTGTTTTGATTGTAATCAAGGTAAAAAAGCTCGTTTGTTATCTGATGACACTATAGTTCAAAAGCAAAGGAAGCAATTAGTACTTTTAGAAGAAAGGAGGGAACAATTAACTTTAATGTTTGAATGGAAAAAATCTCTCAATGAATTCGATTCTGAAAAAGTACAAATGCTTACTGATTACTTCAATACTTTTATTCAACCTCATTCTCTCAATGAAATAGCTTTTAAAAGCCTTGAAAAATTAACAAGAAAATTTACTATTGAGGATATTATAGAAGCAATTGACATTGCAATTAACAAATACATTCAAGAAAATGACGAAGGTGAAATCACATCTGAAAGCGTGCAAAACGCCTTTAATAAAATAGGAGGTATTTGTGTATTAAAAAATAGAGGAGAAGTTGAAATAAAACTTGCCTATATCAGAGGAATTGGTGAAAATAGGTTTAACTATTTCGACAAAAGAAGAGCTTCTATTCTTTTGAATAATTATGTTAAGGCATTAATGAATAAGGGGTGGTCGGAAGGAGAAATCATTAAAGATTTGGAAGAAGAATTGATACCAAAAACCATTGAATGTAAAAATTGGACTCAATGGAAACAACTATTAGAAGGTTGGATAAATTCAGTAGAACAATGGGAAAATAAGGATACAAGCAGAGTTAATGAAGAAAAGAGCTCTCCTTCTTTAGATGAAATAAAAGAAATAGCTGATTTAATTATTAATAATATTGATGGTCGAATTTTCTTACTAATGTATTTTGGGAAGCTATTTAAAGATTTTGATGGTATAAAACTAAAAAATACTTTGCTTAAAGAGTGTAAACAATTATTAGAAGGAGATTGGAATTTTGATGAAGAGGGTGGTTTTGAAATTTTTCTAGATAGTTGTTTAAGCATTAGTTTATATGACTTCAATAAAAATAATATCAACAAAATAAGCTTATATGATGTCCTTAAACATGAAATACTAGATAATATTGATAAGGTATTCAGAAGCATTACTCATTTCCCTGAAAATTTTAATGAAAAAGATATTCATGTAATCAAAGGACTTCTGATTGAAAAAATTGATTACTTATTAAAGTTATAAAAACAACCCACACTCAATCCCTCTTGAATGTGGGTACTTTAAAATACAATCTATATCAATAGAAGTCAGAGACTTTTGATGTCTTTTCAAGCACAAATAACACTGTCGTTTAACACTTATACTAGGGGTTACTTTTTAGAAAACAACACCCAATCCAATTCCATCTCAGCATCTGATTCGAAAACGCATACAAGGTTGAGGGTGCCTTTAGGTTTGTGGTCCAATTTGGCTTTGACGGTTTGCCATTTATCAGTAGTGGTATCTACAAATGCTTTGGCGATTAAGGGACCATTTTTGGAGTTTTCTCTGATCTCTATCCATCCTTTTTGACCTGTATGTTTCAGCTTTAATTTTACGAACTTTGGTTTGATGTCAAAGTGGACCGAATTGTATTGTACCCAGCTGTCTTTTTTGGCTTTGGTAATTTTCCATTCGGGAATTCCTGCTTGATGCACAAAACCAATTTCAGCATTATGGATATGAGAATAACGATCTATTTGTATGGTGTCCGAAGCGGAAGTAAGCCCTACCCCTCTCAATGTAGGAATGACTTTTCGGATGGAACCGTCTGCCTCAAAAAATAAACTGTCTACAGCCACCGATCTTAGGTTTCCAACTTTTGAGATGTCGTTGTGGTGGTAAAACATATACCATTGTTTTTTGTACTCTACAATAGAATGATGGTTCGTCCAGCAATCCTCAAAACGGTCCATGATTGTTCCTTTATATTCAAAAGGCCCTAACGGGTGTTTTCCTATGGCATAACCAATCTCTTCCGTACTGTTTTTTGTGTCCTTATTGTGTGGGAACGTCAGGTAATACAGTCCATTTCTTTTGAATACAAACGGACCTTCTTTGTACTCTTGCGGAAGGTTTTCAATCGACATCGTTTCTCCTTCTATGGCTTTCATATCAGCGGTGAGTTTCACCACTTTTAGAGAATTTCCTTTTCCTCCTCCCCAATACATATACGCTTGTCCATCATCATCAATAAACGGATTGGGATCGATACCTTTCAACCCTTCAATATAATTGGGTTCAATGGTAAAAGGACCTTCCGGTTGTGTGGCTGTTGCAAGCCCAATCTGACGGAAACCACTTTTATCTGCGGGTGTATTGGGGAAGTAATAATAGTACTTTCCTTCTTTACTTGTAATACAAGGTGCCCACATGCCGTACCCTACTTTGTTGCCCCAAGGCACGTCTTTTTGGGCGACAATCACCCCATGATCCGTGTAGTTGACCAAGTCGGTAGTAGAAAAAGCGTGGTAGTCCGTCATCACATGACCATGTCCTTCTTTGACGGCTCCTAGTTTCTCCCATTCCGGATTCCAAGGCACATCATGCGAAGGATAAATATACAGTTTGCCGTTGTACACCCTTGCTGTAGGGTCAGCGGTGTAGATGTTGGTAATAATTGGGTTTTGCGCCAATAGTTGCATTGAAATACTAAAGAAGAGCAATAGCATTAATCCATATTTTTTCATACTTGTGGTGTTGTTTGTTTTTATTCACTTCATAGGTAAATATCAATGAATTACGATGGGTTCAGTAGTAAATTTATCCTTGAAATTAGGGTGCATTTTTAGTGAGAAAATTATTTTGGTTTTCATGGGTGAGATATTGAATAGTGGTTTTAGAAATCAGGAGATTTCTGTTGATCTGTAAGGCACGAATGACGCTGACGCTTAACATTCGCGCCAGTGGATCATAAAAATCATGTAGAATGATCGATTGTAAGTTTACAATGCATCAACTTATTCAATAAATCTTTCTCTTTTTTAATTTCAATTTGCTAACTATGAGGTATTAAATTATCTCATCTATTACCATTTTAAATGAAAGAACTATGGAACAAGCTATTTTAAAGAACTTAAGAACAAACCACCACATCCTCTCTAAGTTTATTGATGGATATTCTCTGGAACAATTAAACAAAATTCCGGAAGGGTTCAGAAACAATATCATCTGGAATATTGGTCACATTATCGTGGCTCAACAAGGGCTGATTTACCGTTCTTCTGACCTGCCTATTCATGTAACGAAAGACATGGTCGATAAATACACGAATGGAACTGTCCCTGATGGCAATGCCACACAAGATGAGGTAGACGAAATCAAAGGTTTACTTTTTAGTACTTTGGACCAACTTGAAAAAGACTTGGAGGAAGGAATTTTTGAGCATTACAATGAAAGACAAACCAAAACGGGATTTACAATTTCTAACCTTGAAGATGCTTTGGTGTTTTGTAGTTTCCATGAGGGAATACATTTGGGAATGATTCTTTCCATCAGGAAATTCCTTTAATATCAACACCTGTCATCTACGTGATGGCAGGTGTTTTTTAATTTACCTAGAACCAATATTCACATCTCATCGATAACAAAAAAGTGAATAAAAATTCATTTAATTTAACCAATATGAGATTTTTTTTATTCTTTTGTGGGGGTAAATTCATTAATCGTTCCACTAATCCTCACAAAACTATGCTATTCGCTCACTCCCAATTAATTTCACCGCCAGGTTATTTCACTATTAAGATCTTTTGTAACTCTTCAATGCATTGTAAACTATATTTTCATCATTTACATTATTTAGAAATCAGGAGATTTCTGATGATCTGAAGGACACGAATGACGCTAACGCTTAACATTCGCGCCAGTAAGCTTTCTACTCTATTCATTGGGTAGTGCTCCCCCAGCCTTGAAGGGAAAAGCGTGAAGAATTTCATGGATTGAGCCGTTAAAAATGATTTTCTTGTTTGAGCTTTAGCGAGTTTAAAATCATTTAGGCGAGAGGAATGGAATTTAGCTTTTGCATTCAAAGCCTTGACTTTTTTGCTTCGTTTTTGTGTTAAGACAAAAATGAAGAAGAAGGTAGTTTGAAAGTAGATCATAAAAAGCTTGTAGAAATGTCGATAGAAAGTTGACGACAATTTAGTTTACAGCGTATTCAATGCCAGCTAAGTACTAACATTTTTTGGACAGGTAGATCACGCTGGCCAACCTTCCTGTCACCTTTATTTTATGAATGAAAAATAAATACCAATCTATGATCTAGAGCAGGCTAAACACTGTCTTCAATGTACTTTAAATAATTTAGTTCTTATTCACTAGAACAATTTAAAATGAACCGGGGATCTAAAACAGCTATAAACTTCCCCAAAAATTAAATGTAAGTCTTAAATAAACTTCTTTCTTTCATCAAAACCATAACTAATGAAAAATCTATCTAAGATTGTTACACTGCTCATGTGGTGCAATCTGTTTTTGCTATGTCCAACGCTAAAAGGAGCAACTGTCAGCGAAATTAAAAAAGTCCAACTTACGGCAGAAGAACAAAAACTTTATCAATTAATCAATGAATACCGCAACGAAAATGGTTTGCCGGATATTCCATTGTCCAAATCTCTCACTTATGTAGCCCAAAGGCACGTTTGGGACCTGGAAACCAACTTTGAATTTGGAGGAAGCTGTAATATGCACTCCTGGTCTGACAAAGGTGAAGATTGGTCAGGCTGTTGTTACATCGAACCTCAGTGTATGTGGGACAAGCCTTCAGAAATGACGCCTTACCCTGGCTATGGCTATGAAATTTCTTTTGGTGGAAGTGGTAATTACAAAGCCACTGCCGAAGGAGCTTTGCAAGCTTGGAAAGGAAGTTCGGGACACAACACGGTGATCGTGAACCAAGGGTCTTGGAAAAATATAAAATGGAATTCTGTAGGGATTGGTATTTACGAAAGCTTTGCCGTGGTTTGGTTTGGAGCGGAAGTAGATCCAGTGCAAGACGACACTAAAATTTTACCAGAAAAACCTACCGCATTAAGTGCTTCTAATATCTTTTTTGATGCATTTGATTTATCATGGGCCAATAGTAAAGATGCCGATTCTTATGAAATTCAACGTATGGAAAGTACAAACTGGATTGATGCCGGCACTGCTGTACTACCTACTTTCTCTTTTAATAACCTAGATAGTGGCAGTGTTCAGGAAGTTAGAGTTAGAGCTGTCAATGCAGACGGCACAAGCGACTGGTCCAATTCATTATTCGTTGATTTACTTCAAATTGAAGACTCTATTCCTAACATTCCTACCAATTTAATGGCCTCTGGAATTGATACTACTTCATTTACTTTTCAATGGAAATCAGTCGTAAATGCGGAATCCTATATTATCCAAATTTTAAAAAGCGGTATTTGGACAGACTTAGGTAGTACAGCCAATAATAGTTATAAAGTGGAAAACCTACTTGCAGGAAGTAATCAAAAAGTAAGAGTAAAGGCCGTAAATAGTTTTGGTACAAGTGAATGGTCTTCTTCATTGTCAGTTGACTTACTTCAAATTAAAGACTTCATACCTGCTGTTCCCACAGACTTAATAGCCACTGAAGTTGACACTACTTCATTTACTTTTAAATGGAATGCAATAGTAAATGCAGACTTTTATACTATCCAAGTTCTTGATTCTGGAATATGGGTTGATCTTGATAGTAGTGTCATCAATAATTACAAAGTGGAGAATCGCACTCCTGGAAGCAAGCAAACGGTAAGAGTAAAAGCAGTGAATAACTTCGGGTCGAGTGACTGGTCGGATTCTCTCTCTGTGGATTTATTAAAAATTGAAAATTTCCCTCCTGCTGTTCCTACAGACTTAATAGCTACTGAAATTGATACTACTTCATTTACTTTTCAATGGAAAGCAGTCGTAAATGCGGACTCCTATATTATCCAAATTCTTGATTTAGGAATATGGATTGATCTTGATAGCACGGTCAACAATAATTACAAAATAGTAAGTTATATTCCAGGAGGTAAGGAAACGGTAAGAGTGAAAGCGGTGAATAAATTCGGGTCGAGTGACTGGTCGGATTCTCTTGCTGTCAATTTACTAAAAGTTGAAAATTTCCCTCCTGCTGTTCCTACAGACTTAATAGCCACTGAAGTTGACACTACTTCATTTACTTTTGAATGGAAAGCAGTCGTAAATGCAGAATCCTATACTATCCAAATTCTTGATTCTGGGGTATGGTTTGATCTTGATAGCACTGCCTTTAATAAATTTACAGTGGAAAATCGTGTTCCTGGAAGCAAGCAAACGGTAAGAGTAAAAGCGGTGAATAAATTCGGGTCAAGTGACTGGTCGGATTCTCTTTCTGTCGATTTACAACAAACGGTACAACTTCCAGATACTCCAACTGATTTAGTGGCAGTCAATATTACTGAAACTGCTTTTGAACTTCAATGGACGAAAGCAAAACTAGCTACCGCTTACCAAATTGATCGATTTGTGGATAGTCTTTGGATCCTTGAAGGATATAGTTCATCCAATACTTATTTACTAGCAAATTTAGATTCAGGAAGTACACAATCCGTTAGAGTAAAGTCCATCAATAATGACGGCGAAAGTGATTGGTCAACACCTCTAGTGGTACAATTAAAAGAGACGGTCATTAATTTGCCGGATACTCCAACAAATTTAAAAGCCAACAATATTACTTCCTCTTCATTTGATATCACTTGGTCATTGGTGGACAGTGCCCAATATGAAATTCAAATTTTAAAAGACAGCACTTGGGTTTTACAAGGTTCAACCGCTAGCAATTCTTACCTTCTCACAAATATGAAAGCAGGAAGCGTTCAACAAGTGAGAGTGCGTGCTGTAAACAATGATGGTACAAGTGAATGGTCGAGTATTTTGGTAGTTCCGCTTTTAGATGAAGTCGTTTCAATCCCTAATACACCTTCAAACCTAACTGCGACCACGGTAACAAACAACTCCATGACTATTGTTTGGAATGTTGTAGACAATGCTACAATGTATGATCTTCAAATTTGGAGAAACAGCACATGGCAACTTATTTCAAGCAGTGCCGATACTTCTGTTGTCATCAATGATTTGGTAAGTGGAAGTACGCAGTACGTAAGAGTACGTGCCACTAACAAAACAGGTTCTAGTAGTTACAGTGATTATATTTCTGTAAAATTAGAACAGTCTGGATCTATCCCTTCAGTTCCACGAAACTTAAAAGCTTACAATGTAAATTCTACTTATTTTGGTATTTATTGGTCAACTGTTGACAATGCAGAATACTACGACATCCAAAGGTGGAATGGCCGTAATTGGGTATTAGATGGCAGTACAAACAGCTACTATTATTATGTAGAAGACATGCCTTACAGAAGCACTCAATATGTGAGAATTAGAAGTAGAAACAGGTTCGGAGCAAGTGAATACACCCAATATATCACAGTCAGTTTAGGCAGATCAAACGGCAGAACATCACAGCATTTTGAGGAACCAGTAGAATCCCTTACTGAAATCAGCGTGTATCCTAACCCTGCCCCTCATACAATTAGAATAAAGAACCTTCAAGTGGAAGAAGTAGTTAAAGTACAACTTATTTCTTCTTCAGGTATTGTTCAGCAAACCATAGAGAACCTTGGGCCATTAGATGCAATTGATGTTTCAAGATACAACAAAGGTATTTATATCTTAAAAGTATATTATAAAGACAATTCAACAAGCTTCGTGAGGTTTGTGAAACAATAAAAAAGGAAGAGGTGCTGTTTTGAAAACAGTGCCTCTTTTTTGATGTAAATTAATTTTGACCCTTATTCACTTTCAGATTTTCAGCTAGATGTTTGGTAGTGAACAATGGCGCGAATGTTAAGCGGCAGCGTCATTCGTGTCCTGTAGATCATCAGAAATCGCCTGATTTCTAAAAACCATATTTATATAAAATCAATTTCGAGAACAGTGTATTTCTTTCCACTGTAGTGACGGGCACTGCTGTACATATATTCTTCTGGTTCATTTACTACACCACTTCGAACTGGATTATTGTGTATATAATTCATCTTCTGATCCAATAGTTTTGGACTGCTTAATTGAATTGGAAAATTATAGTGTTGCCAAAATTGGAAGTTTTGCTTTGCAGGATTGGCTGAAGATTTAAATAGCCATAACATCCATTTTTTCCTGCTTTCTTTTGGATTTTGCTCAATCGCTTTTCTAATATTTTGTGATGTATACTTTTTAAAATCTCTTAGGACAAACTCTAATTTCTCGCCCCCCTCTTTGGTGGAAATAATTAGGTGAAGATGATTGGTCATTATGACATATGAATGTATCTGTAACCCTTTATTTTTTTGACAAAATGTTAAGCTATCTATTATGATATCAATGTATTCTTTTCTTGTGAAGACATCCACCCATTCAGTAACAGTAAGCGTTACAAAATAACATTTCGTCTGATCGTTAAACTTATATTTTCTGCTCATATTTTAGTTAGTTTATGAATCGTTGTAATCTGTATTACGATGATACTAAAATATGAAATCAATGCAAAGTATATATTCTCTTTTTTTAGAAGTCGGAGACTTCTTGTGATTTTTAAAGCACAAATGACGCTATCGCTTAACATTTGCGCTAGGGAAACGTACTGCTCTCAATGGCGCGAATGTTAAGCGACAGCGTCATTCGTGTCCTAAGGATCATCAGAAATCTCCTGATTTCTAATTACTTTCCACTAATTCCATCAAACTATATTCCCCATTATACTTCCAGCTATGATCACTTTCTGAAGGAATTTGGGAGGCTTCCAAACCTACCATCACTTCTGATTTTAATACGCGAAGCATCAAGCAGTCGGTTGGAAGGTAGTTGACTAAAGTATTGGTTTTAATGGTACATTCGTAGTCATAATCCCCTACTAATTTTCTGTAATTTAAATCCCCTTTGAAAATCAATAAATCGGATTGACTTAAAGTTTGGTTTAACTGGGCTGGAATGTTTTTATAGTCATTGGAACTCGACCAATATTCGTGGCTTTTCAAGGTAAGCTGATTGCTTTGAATGAGTGCCTCAATTTCTTCTGCAAAGTCTTTTAAACCTTCTTGTTGTTTTAAGGAATGCATCAAATAATTGAAGTCTGAAATCAAAGCATCTGAGACGAAGTAAGGCATTATTTTAAAATGTAATACTACTTCTTTTACATCCGTTTTAGTCAGTAGGTAATGCGATAAAATCAGATCTGCAAAAAGTTCTTCTCCTGCATTATCCAAAATAATATCAACCTGACGACTGTTTTCTATTTTTTCAAATACTTCAGCTGAATGATCAATCAAAATACTACTAACTGAAGTTTGTGAATAAGTATCTGAACTTTGACTTAAGTCCGCTTTATTCCCTAAAAGATCCAATTTCAACAATACACCAAAGTTATCAACAGTATGTGTGGACAACTTTTGATATTCAGCATAACATTTCTGCAGATTCTCAAAAGTCTTGGCATTAAAGTCATTTTTAATAAATGAGAAGTAATCTTCTTCAATACCGTCCTGTTTTGTCAGTTCTAATAACTTGTGATAGAAATAGCTTTCTACTACAATAAATGGGGCATTATCCCATCGATATTGCTCTTGGGTAATCGCTTCGTTGATTTCCTTGATAAATTGATTTTGGAGAACATTTTCCGTTTCCAATTCTTGAATTAATGGCAGTGGTGCATCAGGAATCGTCTGCTTAAATACGGATAATTTTGAATCTGAAGTCAACTGATAATGTGCTATCAATTTTTCTACAATAGAAGCTATTCTATTTTTTACGGTGTAATACGCAAATGATGATCGGTCACTGGTATGGATCAGTTGGTGCATTTTATCAAAATTATAAGTCTTTCTACACAATCCTGCTATTCAAAAGCAATAAGGGTGTAAAGATAGCCTTATTGCAGTTTTTGCGAAACGAATTCTATATAATATGACGAATGTTTTTCGTTAGAAGTCGGAGACTTCTTGTGATCTTTGAAGCACAAATGACGCTGTCGCTTAACATTTGCGCTAGGGGAATGTACTCCCTCAATGGCGCGAATGTTAAGCGACAGCGTCATTCGTGTCCTATGAATCATCAGAAATCTCCTGATTTCTAAAAAAAGCCAACTACGCCGTCTGTAAATCTGCCAATGACTTTCTAAAATCGGAAGGGGTTAGGCCTTTGAATTTTTTGAACTGACGGTTGAAATTTGACAGGTTATTGAAACCGCATTCGTAGCAGATTTCGGCTATGTTTTTATTTGAATTGATCAGGAAGAAGGCGGCTTTGCCTAATCGGATATCGTTAAGGAATTTGATAAAGCTTTTGCCTGTTCTTTTTTTGAAGAAATGACTGAAAGCGGAATCACTCATATTGATCAAAAGCGCTGCCTCTTTGACGTCAATTGGGCGGTGGTAGTTTTCAAATATAAACTCCAAAACCTTGTTGATTCTTCGGCTTGTCTCTTGTGGATGCACGCCGATGAAACCATCAGAAGCTAGTGATCTTGTTTCTTGACTAATACCGAGTTGATGTAAAAGGTTGAAGAATAATATTACTCTTTCGAAGCCCGAACTGATCACGAGGTCTTTTAATATCAGCTTGATTCTATAGCGGTCTGTTCCTTCAAAAACGACGCCTTTACCTGAGTTGGAAAAGAGGGTTCTGATACTTTCAAATTCATTTTTCTTTAATAAAGAATCTGAAATAATACTTCTTTTAAACTGTAAAGTAGTCACACATGGTTTGTCTGTAGATCCCTCTTCTTTCATCCATTTATGCTGAATGTTGGGGCCTAAAAACACTAAATCTTCCTGCTCATAATTTTCCACGGAATTGCCTACAATCCTTCGTCCGTTACAACCTTCCACTAGGGTCAGTTCAAAATCATCATGCAGGTGAATAGGGTAATCAAAGTCTGCATTCAAATGATGTTGTAAGACAAATAGATTTTCGTCACTTACCGGTGTTATTTCTGGAAAAACCTTCATGAGCTATATTGTTGTTTACTTTATTCTAATCTAAATAAATATGACAAAAGAAAGAATAGCTAAGATTGCTAAAATTATGGCTTGCACTCTAAAGTTATGATACCATTTGCTATTTTTCAATTCTTTGGTCTCTTCATGCCATATTTCTGTTGTCCATAGGTTGCCTTTTAATTGTAATGTAGAAGGGGCTTTGGTACTTACGGAAGCGATCACACAAACTGCCACACTGATAGATACTAGAATCGGTACCATCAATAAGAAGTGGACGTCTGCTAAGAATGTTTTGTCTTTGAAAAGTAATAAACCTACAGCTGTAATGGCTCCTACTAATAATGTAGCAAAGGCTCCGTTGGCATTGGCACGCTTCCAGAATAAGCCCAAGAAGAAAATGGTCACAATTGGAGGTGCCAAGTAAGAGGCCATTTCTTGATAGTAATCTACTAGTGAGCCGAACTTCTGGATATTTGGTGCCCATACTGCGGCAATGATCAAGATGGTTACCGAAATTACTTGTCCTACTTTTACTAGCTTTTCTTTTGAGGTGTTAGGGAATGCATTGGAGTAAAAGTCCATTGTCAATAAGGTAGAGGCCGAATTGATGGAAGCAGATAAGGTAGAAGTCAATGCTGAAATCATAGCGGCCATGATAATTCCCATCAAGCCTACGGGCATTAAACTCATGATCAGTCTTGGATAAATCTCATTGACGTCTACTAGGTTTGTGACTTCATTACCAAACATGGATAGGGGAACTTCTACTTCAAAAAGATTCATCAAACGAGCGCACAAGCCTGGGAAAATGAAGATGAATAATGTAAAGATATAGAGGAAACCTACAAATAAAACGCCTTTACGTCCGTCTTCAATTGATTTTGCAGATAGCACTCTTTGTACCATCACTTGATTGTTTCCCCAGAAATAAAAACCGAGTATTGGAATACCTAAAATAATACCTAACCAAGGGGTGGTGGCATCGTCCATTGGTCGAACTAAATGTAACCACATTCCATCACTGAAGCGGTCCATCAGTACATCCCAACCGCCAATTTCTGCAAAGGCTAAATATGAAAGGATAACAGAACCGATGATCAAAATAACGGCTTGTACTAATTCGGCATTGATGGCTGAAGATAATCCTCCAAAAATGGTATACGAGCCTGCAATAATGGCCATGATATAAATGACTGTAGAAAGATCTGCTTCTGGGAAAATCAATCGGATAATCAATGCTCCCGAATATAATGCGGCGGCGGCATCTAAAAATACATTACCAATAATGGTGATGATAGAGAAGAAGGTCTTCGGTCTTTTGTCGTATCTTTTTTCCAAAAATTCAGGCATGGTATACACTCCTGACTTGATATAAAAAGGAAGAAAGAACATGGCAAAAAAGATCATTACCAAAATGGAAACCCATTGGTAATTGAAAACGGCTAACCCTGTTTTAAAGCCTTCGGCGGATTGGCCGATTAATGTAGTGGACGAAACCGAAGCGGCAAACAAAGATAAGCCCACTGCTTTCCATGACATATTTCTTCCTGCAAGAAAATAAGATTCTGAATCCGAATTATTTGCATTTTTGAAAGCCCAGAAAAGTATGATTACGATATAAACAACAACAAAGCATAAGTCTATGTTGCTCATTTGGAAGTCCATAAGTTTTAATTTAAATCTGTATATTTCATTTCATATAATTAGCAAGGCACGGTCATTTTTACCTTGGCAAAAGTAGTTGTGGTTTTAGGATCGTTCAGTGGACATTTCTACAAGCTTTCTTTGATTCACTTCCAAGCTTCCTTCTTCTTCATTTTTGTCTTGAAACAAAAACGAAGCAAAAAATTCAAGGCTTAGAAGTCAAAAGCTAAATTTCATTCCTTTCGCCTAAATGATTTTAAACTCGCTAAAGCTCAAACAGTAAAATCATTTTTAACGGCTCAATCCATAAAATTCTTAACGCTTTTCCCTTCAAGGCCGGGAGAGCACTACCAAACGATTAGGGTAGTCTTCCAATGGCGCGAATGTTAAGCGTAAGCGTCATTCGTGACCTATAGATCATCAGAAATCTCCCGATTTCTAAATACCATTCTTGGTTCACAATCTAATTAAGGAATAGTATCACCTGAAACTGAACTTTAGTGATGTCTTCCGACTTAACACTTACGATATAGAAATCATAAAAAAATCATTTCTTAAAAAAATTAAGGCCCCAGTTGAAACGGGACCCTAATTAACACATTAATCCATTACCAAAGTAGTTTCTTTCGTATTATCCTTAATGAAAGCTACTAGCTCATGGATATCGCAAGTCGCTACACCACAATATTGATCACTACCGCCATAATAAATGTACAGTGTGTCATCAACTAAAACATTTCCAGTTGGGAAGACCACGCCCCACTTATAAAGACCGCTTTTTTCCCAGTCTTCTTCAGGTTCCATGATGAAATCTTTGGTTCTGTACAAGATCTTTGTAGGATCTTCTAAGTCCAACAGGCAAGCTCCAACTCTATAGCAGTTATCCTTGTCCACACCATGATAAAGCATCACCCATCCTTCGTCCGTTTTCACAGGAGGAGTGTTGCCACCTACTTTCACTTCCCACCATTCTTCACCTTTTAATAGTAAGTCAGATTCATGCTTCCAATTGACCATATCATCAGAAGATTGAATCCAGATTGCAGGGTATTCCGTACCATACTCCTCACCGATCCACTCTTTCGGGCGGTGTAGCATATAGTATTTGTCATTGATTTTTTCAGGGAAAATAATCACATCACGGTCATCCAATTCAGGTTTTGTGATTCTTCCTACCCTACGGAAATTCTTTAAGTCTTTAGAAATTGCTAAGCCCGTATTGGCAATGTTTTTCTTTAATAGTTCCGGATGGAATTCATCCATTTCAGGAGCCACAACAGCATCATAACTGTATTTCCAATATTGTCCTGGAGGAAATGCTCTGTACGCATAAGTGATATAGAAAGTATCACCAAATTTCACAATCCTTGGATCTTCCACACATCCTGAGTCAGGTCCATCTTCTGAAGGAGAAAAAACCGGTTGATCTTGCACTCTTTTGAAGTTGAAACCATCTTCACTTTCAGCAAGACCAAAATAGATCTTATGGTCAAAATCATCTCCTGCAGCACGATACATCATGTAAAATTTCCCCTCTTCATACCATGCACCTGGGTTACAAACCACTAAGTTTTCCCACTCGTTAGATGCATGTGGAGATAAAATTGGATTTCCTTCAAATTTTGTAAGCTTCATGTTTCTTTAGGTTTAAGAGCTTATACAGTTGAAGAAATAAAACTTCAAGTAAATCTTATTCATTTCATTTCATCATCTGTTCAGATATAAAAAAGATTGACGACGACATGAATACAAATGTAGAGGGGGGAGATGATGCAATCTTATAGGATAAAACGCAATAATGATACTTTTTTGAAATTGTTAATATAAATACATTGCAATATGCTCTAAAAAGTATCTATTGATGATATAAATTCGTGCAATATTCAAAAAAGTATCATGTTGTAACACAAAAGTAGTAGTGCAGACCCTATCTCCTATCTACCTTTACAACCGTACTAATGCAAAACAAACATTACTTTTTGTACGGGTACTTAATCTTTCATTTAATGAGTATGATATATGAAATTTTTACAGCTATTCATTTTTTTATTCTTAGCACTTCAGCTTCACATATTTGCTTCTACTGTTCAGCCTGAAATTTTAGAGGTCAACACTGAAAACACTACTATTAATACTTTTGATAAGTTTGAAGCACTTGTAAAAGTAAAGGCAGACTTTGAAAATCCTTACGATCCTCAACATATAGATGTAAGTGCATCGATCACATTACCTGATGCGAGCACTATTAATTATCCTCTTTTCTTTTTAGAAGGTGATAGTGATAACTCTACTTGGGGATTAAGAATCGCTCCTAGAACTTCAGGAGAATATACTTATACTATTACTGTTGTAACCGATGAGCAAAGTACAACATCCACTTCTTTCACTTTTAATGCCACAGAAAGTGAGAATCCAGGTTTCCTTCATACTGTTGACAAAAACTACAACAACTTGGTTTTTGATAATGGTGATGGTTTCAGAGGTTTTGGTTTGAATATGGGTTGGGAAGCTAGAAACAGCGAAAACCCAAAGTATACTTATGACTTCTGGTTTGATTTATTAGCATCACATCAAATCAACTTTGTAAGAACTTGGTTGAATGTACCTTGGAACTTACCGATTGAATGGAACAAAGTCGGTTCAGACCGATACAATGATTATAATGGCGTGGGCTACCACCCTGAAGGTTTGGCACGTATTGAATACATGATCGATGAAGCCGAAAAAAATGATCTGTATTTAATGCTGGCGATGGATTTCCATGGTGCACTTTGGGTCAATAATAATGACGGATGGGGAAATAATGTATGGAAAGATCACCCTTACCAACAATTAGCTGGATGTGTAAATCCTAACGACTTTTTCACTTTTGAAGAAGCAAGAAGACTTTATAAAAACAGATTAAGATACATCGTAGCACGTTGGGGGTACTCTACTTCGGTAGGTGCTATTGAATTTTTCAATGAAGTCGATAACACAATTATCTATGATGGTCAAAATGTAAATCCTGCTGATGTAGTAGAATGGCATGATATCATGAGTAAGTATTTGAAATCGATCGATTATCATGAGCATATTGTTACGACAAGTATCAGTCATAATACCGTGAATGGTCTTTTTGATGTTCAGGAATTAGACCTAATTCAGTCTCACCTTTATGGTTCTGTAGGCGGTATGGCTCAAAAAATTCAAGAGCTAACCAATAAGCATCAAAAACCTTATGTAGTCGGTGAAATGGGCTTGGACTTTATGCCTCCTAATAATAATGATGAAGCCAAGTGGATTAAAGATTTACAGAAAACAATGTGGTTGGGCATGTTTGAAAAAACATCAATCATTCCTATGACATGGTGGTGGGAAAACTATGAGGTTTGGAATGCTTACGACAAGTTTGAATTCTTAGCTGAATTTACGGAGAAAATGACGACAAAGAGTGACAGCGAAATTGCAGAGCTATCATTAGTCAACAGTGAAGACCTTGAAGGACAAGGAATGGTGCTCAGAAACAGACATGGCTATGCCTTTATTCATGGAAAGGGACAAAGACTCAGAAACATCACTTTCCAAATTGATGGCCTTCCTCGTGATGAATACACTTTCTATGTCTACAATGCCTACACTTATGAAGAAAAAGACAGAGTGGATGTTACGGCGAGTAACTCTGGCAAGTTTTACATCGAAATCAATGAAATAAACTCAAATGAAGATATAGTACTCTATTTTGAAAATAAAAGAGGTGATGTGACTAGTATTGATGATCAATTTAAAAATATCAACTGGAAACTATACCCTAACCCTGCTCAATCAAAGTTGAACTACGCCATTGAGGACATGTTCAATCCTGCTAATGCTCAATTTTTCATTTATGATATGAATGGCAAATTAATGCAACAGTCTCCTCTTTCTAAAAGTGAAAGTATCAATATTGAAAGCTTGCCGAAAGGTGTTTATGTTTTCAAAATTGTAACGGATGAAAGAGAAGACCACAAGGTGTTTATTAAGCAATAGATTTTAACAATCATGGGTTTGTCTGCTCAACGATTCTATGCTCAATTTCAAACTTTATTTAGGTTTGGGATTGGGCATTTTTTATCTCCTAATTTTTTTTAGTGGTTCTGAA
Organism: Flammeovirga sp. SJP92; assembly: GCF_001583495.1. Classification (GTDB taxonomy): domain Bacteria; phylum Bacteroidota; class Bacteroidia; order Cytophagales; family Flammeovirgaceae; genus Flammeovirga. The sequence continues at coordinate 121,803 of NZ_LQAQ01000093.1, forward strand.
GCCACAAGGCATTGTGGCTCTACAAAAAACGATAACCTTTCAATTAAGTAATTCATTAAATTGAAAGATTACCCCTGTAGAGACGCAATGCCTTGCGTCTCACGAACCAAAAAACGAAACATTTTTCCTCACTTGATGGAATGTTAAGTGATAACATCATTCGTACTTAAAAGATCAACAGAAATCTCCCGGTTTCTGACTAACATAAATACTTAATAAGTCAGTATAATGAACACCCTATTTCCATCATTTCTCAAAAACGTACACCTTACGTTAATTTTATATGAAGCTGGCATGCATTTAATAATATCTAAAATATAAACTTAAAAAACGATGAATTTTTACAGTATTATAAATTTACGCAGTGATTTTTTACGAAAATAATAAATAACATCTATTCTCCTTTAAAAGACTTTAAACAGGATGGCTAATAAGACACCCTTTACAGAATAAAATCAACGTGTTTAATATGAATTAAAAAATATAATTCTAAATAAATGTAAATAAATATTCTATTTCAGAATTATATTTTGAAAAATTCCATAAAAAGTGACCGTTTATGGACAAGTTGTTCAAATATGTAATAAAAACTATGTATGATTTACACTTAAAAACCTAAAATTGACACACAACTAATTGATTTACAGATTTTTATTAATTTTTGGCAAGCCTTTAGTATAAGGTAAAGTGTATTTAAACGAATCAAAAAACAAAAAATATATATAGCCATGAAATCTTTAAAACAACTTTTAGTTATCGCGTTAGTTTCAATCATCTCTGTTTCTGCTTCATTCGCTAATCCTACTGACAATGAAGACAATGAGATTACAAAATTACGTGCTGCGGTTGAAAACGCTACAGCTACTGACTGGGCTGTTTATTCAGACGCTGCTGAAAGATGTATCGAATTGAAAGCGAACTTAAGCGAGGCTTATGTTTGGATAGAGAAATCTATCGCTATCAACGAAAATGCTGAGAACTTAGAGATCAAAGGGGATTACTTAGCATTGAACGGTGCAAAAGATATGGCAATCGAAGCTTACAACAAAGCGATCTTAGCAGGAATGCTTGCTGGAGACGATGTTGCTAAAGTTCAGAAGAAAGTCTTGAAAATGTCTCGTCGTTAATCACACAGACATTTATTGAATACGAAGTAACTGCGAATTACTACAAAGCCTTCAGGTTTACACCTGAAGGCTTTTTTATATTTGAGCAAAAAATCCCGCACTATGACTAAAGACATGTACTCAGTATTTCGTCCTTTAATTCTTTTATAAGTTTCTATAAAATATCATGAGACAATCCGCCTACCCTTATTATTTTTGTATGAATACTGTCAATGACTTGGCACCGTGGGCACCTTTTACCAATGACTGCTCAATATCTGCTGTTTTTGATGGACCTGAGATAAATACCCCATATCCGCTTTGTCTTGGTTCCACATAAGTGTAGGCCTCATGCATGTTCCAAACGACTTTTTGATAAGGCAAAACAATGATCAAATGGGAAGCAATTGCTGTCAGTGCTCTTTGTGTTAAAGCATCACCTTCCACCCAGATAGCTCCATTTTCTGCCACACCCAATTCCCCTTCAATGACAGAAAGGTTGAGGTCGGCCATTTCAGTGTTTTCCAACGTATCTGTATAACCCAGTTCTTGGATGGAGGAATAAACCGGTCCTTCCTCTTCTCTGGATGCTACTAATTTTGATAACTCCGTTTTATCCTCACTGATAATCACTTCAACCCCTAATGTCTCTAATGTTTCAAAGAAGAAGCTATGTTTATCATCAGACAATCCTTCAAAAATAGGGACCATAGGCATGGCTTTAGAAGGAAGCTGAAGTTCTTTTATATTACCTAAGATTTTTTCTTTTGCTGTCATTTTATGAATTGTTTTTCTTGTACCAATCATCAAATGTCTGTGTAGGAACAGGTAGTTCCCTTTTCAATCCCCAAGTGTTCAATGGATTATAAATCAGTACTCGTGGCCCTTTCAAGAAGGTATTGCCTACTTTAGTGATCATCTTAAACAACTTAGGATTACCCATGGCTTTCCCGGCCATTTTCATACTCATCTTTTTGGCTGGATCATAATTGGTTTCTTCCATAATGATCTGTCGCCACTTATAAAGCTGTGTATGTATATCGATTTTCACAGGACAAACATCACTGCAAGACCCACAAAGAGTGGAGGCAAACGGTAATGAACTGTGCTTCTTTAAATCTTTTCCTGGAGATAAAATAGAACCGATTGGTCCAGGAATAGTGTAAGTATAACTATGACCGCCACTTCTTCTGTAGATTGGGCAAGTGTTCATACAAGCACCACAACGGATACAATTCAGCGACTTCCTAAAGTCATCTCTTCCCAACTGTTCTGATCTTCCATTATCTACTAATACAATGTGCATTTCCTTGCCATCTTTTGGCTTATGGAAATGTGAGCTGTACGTCGTGATGGCCTGACCCGTAGCACTTCTTGCTAACAATCTTAAGAAAATACCAAGATGCTCTACTTTAGGAATTACTTTTTCAATACCCATACAAGCAATATGAACTGGTGCCAAGTTGGCTCCCATATCCACATTTCCTTCATTGGTACAAACCACAAAACCACCTGATTCAGCGACTGCAAAGTTGACACCAGTAATAGCGGCATCTGCTTTCAAAAACTTATCTCTCAAGTGTTCTCTTGCTGCCCTTGTCAAGTAAGTAGGATCTGTAGCTCCCTTTTCAGTATTCAAATGCTCATGAAACAGCTCTCCTACTTCCTCTTTTTTCTTATGGATGGCAGGCAGTACAATATGACTTGGATGCTCTTTGGCTAATTGCACAATTCGCTCTCCCAAATCAGTATCTACTACATCAATATCATACTTGTTGAGGTGAGGATTCAAACCACATTCCTCCGTTAGCATGGACTTACTTTTCACAACGTTTTTCACATTGTGTTTTTGAAGAATAGACAATACAATTTCATTGTGTTCCTTGGCATCTTTGGCCCAGTGAACATGAATGCCGTTGGCTTTAGCTTGCTCTTCAAATTGTAATAAATATTTATCTAAATGGGATAAGGTATGTGCTTTGATTTGAGAAGCAATTTCTCTCAGCTCTTCCCATTCTGGAATACCGTGTGTGGCTTTGTCTCTTTTTTCACGAACAAACCATAGTGCTTTGTCGTGCCAAGAAACTCTTTCAGGGTTTTTGTTGAATGCTTTCGCCCCTGATGGATGATTTTTATACTGCGTTGACATAAGCTTTTTCTTTATCAGTAGTGGTTGATTTTACTTCTGCGGCTAATATTTCAGCCAAATGAATCACTTTGATAGGTAACTTTTCACGCTGAATAATTCCATCAAGATGCATCAAACATGACATATCTCCAGAAGTGATATATTCCGCTCCTGATTCGATATAATCTTTTAATCTATCTGTACCCATACGTACTGAAATGTCTGGCTCTGATACACTAAAAGTACCACCAAAACCACAGCATTCATCCGCTCTTTTCGGTTGAATCAATGTCACTCCACTCACTTGTTTCACAAGCACATCTTGCTTAGAAACATCACAAGTCACTCGCTCTGAACACTGACCTAAACGCATTCCTCTCAAACCATGGCAACTTTTATGAATGGCCACTTTATGAGGAAACTCAGCTTGAAGCTCTTTTTCTTTCATTACATCATAAATGAACTCTGTCAGATCGAAAACTTTATCAATCATCGGTTCCATTATAGGATATAAATGTGCTCCATGCTCTCTTACGTGTAAGACACAACTTGCTGAAGGCCCAACAACGTAATCAAAATCTTTAAAATTGTCATAGAAGACTTTGAGTGCTTCCACTCCGTCTTTTTCACATCCTGAATTGGCCATTGGCTGACCACAGCATGTTTGACTCAATGGGTAGGTTACGTTTCCGTATTTCTGCAATAGCTTGAGTGTCGCTTTTGCAACTTCAGGATAGAACTGATTTATATAACAAGGTATGAATAATCCAATTTCCATAACTGTTGAACTAAAGGTTAGGGTGTAAGTTTAATCAAGTGTCGAATTGTTGTTTCTATCTTTTGATAGTCAAGAGCTTGTCTGAAAAAAATCTATAATTCCAGAAGGTGGGGTTTTAATTTTCAATCACTGTATTTTTATTAAAAATCAACAACCTCACAACCCTAAAATAGAAAAATTTCAATTCTGAATTTCTATTCTAAAAATGTCCTGAGACATTCCATTTCATAATTTTATAAGCAGAATAAGCCTGCCTAAAAGTGTTTTGAAAAAGTATTGCCTGCGTTTAAACAAGCAATACTTTTAGTCATTCTGTTAAGCTAATTTTCCTTGAGTAATAATTTGAAAAAATTGATACTACTTCCTCAATTCCTACTTAACATGTACCTGTTTTTGTAGCCTAAAAAGTTGAATAATGTAATTAAAAAAATGAGTCACACTATTAACTAGCACACACTAAAATTATCTTCTGTTAATCACTTTTGCTTTCTTATAGAAATCATTTTGAAGCAACTCATCATCAGACCAATTAGAACGCTTATCGTACATTCCTAATTTCTCTCTGATGGCGATCATATCACGTGCTTTTTCAATACCTACACAAGAAATTTCAGGAGAAACTGTAGTCGCTACTGCCACTGTTTGACAGATTGCTTCTACGTTTTCCATTTTCCAGTAAGCATCTTCAATATGACTACCCCATACAATCACACCGTGATTCTCCATCAATACTGCTTGGTGATCGATCGCTGTTTCACCGATTACTTCAGCGTTTTCTGGTGAACCTGGCGTTTCATATTTCGCTAATCCCATTTGACCTAAGAAAATATCAGCCTCTGGAATCACACCTGTAGGAGGTACAATAGAAGCAATAGCAAAGGAAGTACCGTGAGGAGGATGAGCATGCACACACGCTTTAGCTGTAGGCATTCTTCTCATGATTGCTAAGTGCGTCATTACTTCACTTGTTCTTGGACGAAGACCTGCTTTTTGGTTACCGTCCATATCTACTAGGCAGATATCTTTTGGCTTCATTACTCCTTTAGAGATTAAAGTTGGCGTACACAACACTAAGTTATCTCCAACTCTAACAGTGATATTACCACCGTTACCATCTACATAACCTTTTTGCCATAAACGCTTACCTGCGAAACAGATTTCCTTCTTCAGTTTCTTGATCGGCTTTGAGTTAAAGAATAACTCTACCTCTTCTCTAGTGATAGGGTCATTTCCTTTCTCCCAGTTATATTCTAATTGAGGTAGTTCTGGAGTGATTTTCCAGTTACTTCCTTCTTGTATATCTTTCTTTGACTTCTTTACTTTCTTTATTGGTGCAACTGCATTCATTTCTTCAATTGTTTCGTTGTCTGTTTTTAAATTATACCCAAACTTAACGGGATTAAAACAGGAAACTATCCTTGGGTTTCCTGCACAAAAAGCAGGAAAGTGCAGGACATTTATCATAAAATATAGTCGTAACTAGCAGTAAGTTCAGGAACACTGGACATCCAAACATTGAATTATTACACATATTTTTAGACAATAAACACTATGTCAAACTACTCTTATGACGTTGGGACAGACGTAAAAACTTACCAACAATATATCGCGGGATCATTTTTCTCTACAGCAGACCATATCGAAGTTTTAAACCCTTGTAATGAGGAAGTAATTGCACTTGCTCCAAGAGGCACTAGAGAAGATGCAGATAAAGCTGTAGCTGCAGCAAAGGCCGCTCAACCAAAATGGGGATTATTGCCAGCACCAACAAGAGCTGAGTATTTAAAGAAAATGGCACAGGTGATCAGAGATAACCGTGTATTTTTAGCGGAAACTTTAGCGACTGAGCAAGCGAAGGTAATGGGGTTAGCACAGGTTGAGATTGACGTAACGGCCATTTATTTTGATTACTATGCTGGTTTATCGAGATCTTATGAGGGTGAAATTATCCAAAGTGACCGTCCAAACGAGCAAATGATGTTACATAAATTACCTATCGGTGTTGCTGTAGGTATTTGTCCTTGGAACTTCCCATTCTTCGTAATGGCACGTAAAATTGCTCCTTCTTTATTGACAGGTAATGCGTGTGTGGTGAAGATCAGTGAGGAAACTCCAATGGTTTGTTTAGAATTTGCCCGTTTAATCGAGAACATCGGTTTACCAAACGGTATTTTAAGTATTATCACAGGATACGGTCATGAAGTAGGACAAGCGCTTTCTGAAAACCCTGATGTTGGTATTATCAGTTTGACAGGTTCTGTAGGAGCAGGTCAGAAAGTGATGGAAGCAGCTGCTAAAAATATTACAAAAGTATCATTAGAATTAGGTGGTAAAGCGCCTGCTATTGTATGTAAAGATGCTGACTTGGATCTTGCTGTGAAAGCAATTGTTGCTTCTAGGGTGATCTTCAGTGGCCAAGTTTGTAACTGTGCTGAACGAGTATATGTGGAGGAAGAAGTATATGAGGAATTCATGACAAAATTACTTCCTGCCATGAAAGCTGTACGTGTAGGTGATGCCCGCACTGATGATAAGGCGGATATGAGTGCTCAAATCAACAAAACACAATTGTTGAAAATTGACGAGATGGTGAAGAGAGCAAAAGAACAAGGTGGTGAAGTATTATTAGGTGGTAGAATTTCATCTAGATTCGATAAAGGTTACTACTACGAGCCAACGGTGATTACAAATGTAGAGCAAGACCATGACGTGATGCAAAATGAAACATTTGGTCCGGTACTTCCAGTAATGAAAGTTTCTTCATTCGACCAAGCAATCGACTTTGCAAACGACAGTGAGTATGGATTGACTTCTTCAATTTATACAAACGACATTAATAAAATTCTTCGCGCAACAAAAGAATTGTTGTTCGGTGAAACGTATGTAAACCGTGAAAACTTTGAGGCAATCCAAGGATTCCACGCTGGATTTAGAAAATCTGGTATTGGTGGAGCTGACGGTAAGCATGGTTTAGAGGAGTACTTACAAACTAAAGTAATGTATATCCAACAAAATTAGTTTTGATAAAGCGTTTGGGGTATGCCTTAGGGCATAAGTACAAATTCAAAATTATCTAATACTAATTCTATTTATTGTTTTGCGATTACTTCCTTCAAAAAACTTTTAATAGAACCTCTATTAATACGTTTTTTAGCGTTGTACTCACAAAAAATAAATTAGAATTAACTATGATTTATTTTTGAATTTGTACTTACTTCAAACTCTTTACCCTATTTTTTTAACTGATAAATAATACTATTATGACACTTTCAATCCAAAAAAACATCGACGAGCAAGAGATCATTAAATCAATACTTCAAAATGATTTAAAAAAGAAAAAGTGGCTCAAGGCATCAAAATGGCTAAAAACACAAATGATCAAATGGGAAATTGAAAACAATAATGCTGAATTTTCTTCATTGGTCTTCACCGAAAAATAATCTTCTTTCTTATGAAGGAAACGGGAAGTACTAAGTTTCACACAAGCTTGTGCTTTTCACACTAACACTAACAAACAAGTATCAAATTTACACACGAATATATAACATTAAAACTCTTCATCTCTTATGATAGAGTTTTTTCTCTTTTTAAAAAAGATATGGAAATAGCTCACATTAAACACTGAAAACAAATGAATTATTTTAAGAAAATTATATTTATTATGAGTTTAACAGCTTCATTAGGTTGCGACAAAGAGGAGAAATTGCAAGAAGGATCTTTTGGGTATGATGTCGCATTTTTAGAGCAACATCAATCTACCATTGTATTAGAAAATAGCACTGGGAAAAGTCAGGTGGCTATTGTTCCGGCTTACCAAGGACGCATTATGTCGAGTTCTGCTCAAGGAAGTCAAGGTAACAGTTATGGTTGGTTGAATTATGAGGCAATTGCTTCAGATCAGCTTCAAGATAAAATTAATATCTATGGAGGTGAAGACCGTTTTTGGTTAGGTCCTGAAGGTGGTCAGTATTCTATTTTCTTCGACCCAAAAACGGAATTTACATTTGACAACTGGCGTACGCCAAAAGAAATTGACACAGAGGGTTTTGAAGTGATCTCTCAAACTTCATCAAAAGCAGTATTTGAAAAGGAAATGAACCTTACGAATTACTCGGGTTTTCCATTCCACATCTTGGTCAACCGTGAAGTAAGCATCTTTGAGAAAGCAGAAATTGAGCAAAAATTAGCCCTCGATTTCTCAGATATGGATGTTGATTTTGTAGGTTTTGAATCGGTCAATAAAATCAAAAATATAGGTAAGCAAGCATGGAATAAGGAAACAGGCCTGCTATCTGTTTGGATTTTAGGGATGTTTATGCCTTCTGATGAAACAGTGATTATGGTACCTTTCAAATCCGCACCTGCTTACCAAAGCTATTTTGGTGCTATTCCTTCAGATAAATTGAAGGTAAATGATGAGCTGATCTTATTCAAAGGAGATGGTACACACAGAGGAAAAATCGGTTTGAGACCTGAAAATACTGTTCCCCTTTTGGGTAGTTATGATGCTGAAAAAGAAGTATTGACTGTGGTACAATTCAGCTTCAATAATGATAAAGATTATGTGAACTCATTGTGGGAACTTCAAGACGAACCTTACGCTGGGGATGCTGTCAATACTTACAATGATGGTCCGCTGGAAAATGGCGATCAAATGGGTCCTTTCTATGAGTTAGAATCTTCTTCTCCGGCAAAAGCATTGGAAGTAAATGAGTCTGTAATTCATCATCATGTAACTTATCATTTCGAAGGAAATAAAGAAGATTTAAATAAGATCAGTTTGAAACTGTTTAAATCAGATCTTGAGGGTCTGAAAATTTAGAGCATGTTTGAAACATCTTTTTTAGTAAAAATTCACCCTTTCAGAACGTGAGTTTATTAATTTCATCAACTATAGAACCACTATTTTCTCTGAAATTAATTTCCTCACAACCTAAAATGGAAAATTTTTACTCCTAAAATATATATTCCAAACATGCTCTTAAGCAGTAGAAAATATAAAGAATTTCACGTCGGATTTTTAGCTCAACTCTAATTTTTGGAGTTGGGCTTTTTTGGTTTTTATAAATTAGTTTTTGTAAAATTATAGATCGTTTATGTAGTAGCGTAGCCTGCTATGCTAATACTTTATTAGAAAGAGTATTCTCTATTTCGTGGAAAGCGTAGCAGGCTACGCTACTACAGGAGGTATTGCTTTCAAAAAATCTGTTCTTGATATAAACATCATATATAAATTCCTTGAACCACTTCAAAACCATCTCAGAATATTGCCAAGCTATACAAGTAGCTACTCCAAAACACCCTCATTTCGACATCCGTAATTTTGAGGATAACATGGGAAAAGTCATCGAAAGTATGCCTCCTTTCCGCCATGAATTTTATTCTATTGCCATAAAGGCGGATGGTGGTGGTAAAGCTATTTCAGGGCATCACGCTGATTTTCCAAATGGAGTAACGGTCTTTTTTAATTCTCCCTTTCAGATTCTTTCATGGGAAATAGTGCCGGATTGGACGGGGTATTATATTATTCTTTCTCAAGATTTTTTAGCTTCCTCTCACTATTTTGATCGCTTATTGGATGATTTCCCATTTTTGAAAATTGATGAGTCTATTCCCTTTGAGATTGATGAAACAGATCTACCTGAAATATTAGGCATCTATGAACGAATTCATAAGGAATATTATAGTGATCATGAAGATAAATTTCAATTTATACAGGTGTATGTATTGCAACTTTTGAATCAGATCAAAAGACTGTTTCAAAAAAATGTCAATACTAAAGATGCTGATGAGCAAATCCGCTCTGCTGACTTGAAATTGCTTTCACGCTTTCAGAAATTAATCAAAACAAGCTTCTACCCTGATGCAAAACTGGAAACCTTTGCCAACTTGCATTCACCTTCCTATTATGCGGGATTACTCAATATTCACCCTAATCACTTGAATGCCGTGGTGAAATCCATCACAGGGAAAACGGCATTGAACCATATCCACAATCATATTTTGAAACTCGCCAAGGCAGAATTACTTCAAACAGAGAAAAATGTGAAGGAAATTGCTTACGGTCTTCACTTTGAATCTCCGAATAATTTCAGTGCTTTCTTCAAGAAAAATACCCAAATGACACCTGGTGCTTATAGAAAAAGTAAGTAATCTTTGAAATTTATACTTCTTGCTTTGAAACGAAAAACTCATTCCTAACATTGATTACGACATTTGCATTGTTCAAAAGATAAAACAACAACCTTAAATGTCGTCACTTATGAATTTCGCTGAAAAAGCTGTTACACAACTCTTTATCGCTACAGATCAACAGGATTGGGATAAAATCGAAAAGATATTTGATGATCAAGTAGTTCTTGATTATTCGAGTATGAACGGAAATCCTGCCACAACTTTAACTCCTCAGGCTATTACAGATGCATGGAAAGGAATTCTTCCTGGTTTCTCACATACACATCATCAATTAGGAAATATGATTTCTACTATTGAAGGTGGAACTGCTGAAGTTTTCTGTTACGGTACTGCCACGCATTACTTAGAAGATGAAGGCGGGAATGTATGGACTGTTGTCGGTACGTATGATTTTGAGTTAGAATTGAAAGAGGAAGCATGGAAAGTGACGAAAATGAAATTCAATTTTAAATATCAGGATGGGAATACTTCTCTTCCACAAAAAGCCATAGAAAAAGTAACTCAATAAATTATCTATCAAGAAATGAAAGAAAATACAATTGCTTTTTTAAAAGCACTCGAAGAAAAAGATGTCTCAAAAGTAGTAGCTCTATTTGCGGAAGATGGTGTACATTCTAATCCTTATCACTCCGGTTTATTTCCTGAAGGAGCAAAAGGGCGTGAAGCAATCAAAGCATATTGGGAACCTGTTTTTCCAAACTTTGAACAGATGCTTTTTCCTATTGAAGAACTTCATGTGATGGAAGCATCAAGAATGACTTTCGTGAAATTCAAAGGGAGAATTGAGTTGAAAGATAATGCTGGGTGGTATGAAAATGACTACTACTCCACTTTCAAATTCAATGAAGAAGGTCTCATTACTGAATATGTAGAAATTTTCAATCCCATAGTAGCTGCTAAAGGTTTTGGCCTACTTGATCAAATTAAATAATTACAAAAAACAACAACAGATATAAATATGAAAAAGATTAATTTTAAAAGCGAAGGATTCAATTTAGCAGGTCATTTATTTTTCCCTGCAGATTTCAAAGAAGGAACACAATACCCTGCCATTGTAGTATCAGGAAGCTGGACTACTGTCAAAGAACAAATGGCTGGTTTGTATGCTGAAAAATTTGCTCAAGCAGGTTTTATTACTTTAGCATTTGATTTTAGAAACTATGGGGAAAGCGAAGGAGAACCTAGATTCTGGGAAAACCCTGATATGAAAGTGACTGACATCAAAAATGCTGTTTCTTACCTTCAGGGACTTTCTGAAGTGGACAGCAATAGAATTGGTGCTTTTGCCGTTTGTGCAGGTTCCATGTATACTTTAATGGCCGCTTCAGAAGACAGTAGAATTAAAGCTGTTGTCACTGCAGCATCATGGTTGCAAGACGCTGAAGCTGTGAAGTTATTTTATGGTGGTGAAGAAGGAGTAAACTCTAAAATTGAACTTGCTAGAAAAGCAAAAGAAACGTTTGCAAAAGAAGGTGTTGTTGAGTACATCGAAACTATTTCAACAACCAATACAGGCGCCGCAATGTATGGTAATTATGACTACTATTTGAATCCAGAAAGAGGTGGTGTAAAAGAATGGAGCAATGACAAATTTGCCGTGATGAGCTGGGAAGATTGGTTGACTTTGGACCCAATGCCTTATGCTCCAAAACTTAATGCATCTACACTTATGATTCACTCTGATGGTTGTGTTCTTCCACAATACACCAAAAATTTCTTTGAGAAAATTGGCACTGATGATAAAGAATTGATCTGGGTAAATACTGAATTGGAATCACCTATTCAGCAATTTAATTTCTATGATCAAGAAGAAGAAGTAGAATTAGCTGTTGCTAAAGGAAGTGATTGGTTTAAAGCGAAATTGTAATTTTCTGTAGAAGCGTAGCCTGCTACGCAAACCTTCAAAACTTAGATATTGATGAAGAAATAGCAGTAACCTTTATCATGACTAAATCGAGGTTTAATACGGCACGTAGCAGGCTACGTAGCTACAGAGACCGTAAATTTAAACGATAGCTTAACACCTTGATGTAAGTAGTCTTTTAGGAAAATGATGGATACTCTTGAGGAATGTAGAAGCGTAGCCTGCTACGCAAACTTTAAAAATCAGATATTGGTGAAGAAATAGCAGTAACCTTTATCATGACTGAATCGAGGTTTAATACGGCACGTAGCAGGCTACGTGGCTACGGGGACCGTAAATTTAAACGATAACTTAACACCTTGATGTAAGTAGTCATTTTGGAAAATGATGGATACTCTTGAGGAATGTAGAAGCGTAGCCTGTTACGCAAACCTTCAAAACTTAGATATCGATGAAGAAATAGCAGTAACCTTTATCATGAACTGAATCGAGGTTTAATACGGCACGTAGCAGGCTACGTGACTACGGGGTATCATAAATTTTAAGGATAGAATAATGAGGAGAGGTAGTTTGTTTTTTCTTTACAAACACTCTCCTTTTATTCTTTTAAATCTTCTGCTCTTGGTGTTTTTTGCGTAGCAGATTACACTTTTAAACAAAACCCTTATAAAATAGCATAATAGACATATCATTTATAAATAATCCATTATTTCATAAACAATCACAATCCATTTCAGTTCTCTTGTGGAATGCTCACATCGCAACTACTCTTTTCTAACTAAAAGTCTAATCTGATGAAAACTATCGTTTTACAACTCATTGCCTTATTCCTTATCTCCTCATGCACAACTACAAAAACGGCACTTGTAGTACCTCCTAACAACAGTATTGAAATTGATTACCCTTCTATGGATGTCTTTAGAGCCAGCATCAAAAATGGTGGCGATGATGTAGGGATTGCCGTATTATCCAAATCTACAGAACAGCAAATTAGAGGTTTTGGCCTGGCACCGAGAGCCAATGCTGATGTGATGGTAGAAAGAGAAAACAAATTGACCATCAAAAATGAACTCGATCATCCTGTGAGTGTCAAATTACAAATCACTAAAGAAAGTAGAGCCGTTTTCCAAAAAGAAGGAGAATATGTGAGCTTTACTTTGAAAAATAAAAGTGCACAATCCATTCCTTTGATTATCCCCACAGTAATGAACCCCAACCTTTCCCCCTTTTCTAAAAGTGGTGTGGATTTGAAGATGGGGCAAGAAATTCTTTTTAGAGTTAAAGGTCGAAATTACAATCTTCTCACCGTAGATAACAATATCAATAATGGGGATGAGATTGATGTGGCTGACCTTCTAAGAAATAGAAAAAGAGAATTAAACCTAGACTAAATAATCTATTTTCCCATTAAGCAATCACACCTAAGCAAAAAAGACTACCACACAAAAATGTGGTAGTCTAAAACACTTTTTCAAAACACCTTCATTTAATGTTGGCAAAACTAAATAAGGTGTGTTATACTAATTAATAGAAATTTACTGCGATTATATAGTTTCCGTTTTCCCTTCCACATAAATATAGAATGCGTTCGTTTCTGTTCCGTCTTCGGTTGTAAACCATGTGGTCAACTCAGCATTACCCTTTGTCATTTTAGCTTCTATTGTTGCAGATGGCAATGTATTATCAACATCAACTGAATATATCTTTTCACCTACTTTAAGGTGTGCTTTTTTAAATTGGATTGCTTTTCCATTTATTCGTTTATCTTTTGATTTTGTAGCCGGATAAGCATCTTCGATTGAAGCACCTAACGCCAATCCACTTTCCTCAGGCCATCTGCTTAAATCAAATTTATAAGCTCCGTCTTTTGTAAAGTTGACTAAAAGTTTTGCAGGCTTCATTGTATCTCCTTTACGGATCAAACTTTGATTCCATGCTGGATTAACTCCTAATTCTGTATGAGCATCATGACAAGTCAAAACATCTACAGAGTCTACACCTAAATTGATGATAGAGTATTTTGTTTCCTTAATCATGTTATCCCACCAAGTGTTATAAAATTCATCCATTGCTGCTACTCTATCAGGATATTGTGCGGCGATATTATTAGTCTGTCCTGGATCTTCTAAAATATTGTACAATGCTTTTCCATCGATCAATCTCCAGTCACCTTGCATCACACAGCTTTGCTTTCCTTTTCTTGGCCATGGGATACGCTGTGTATCTACCACCAACATACGATCTTCTGGCTTTTCTTCTTTTTGAAGGTAAGTACTCACATCTAAACCGTCCATTTCTTTTACAGGTTTGAAATCAATACCTGCAAAAGTTGTCAGCGTAGGTAATAAATCCACGTGAGCAATCAACTCATTCAATTGTTTACCTCCTGTAAGTTTACCGTTTGGCCATCGGATGATAAATGGAACTCTGTGTCCACCATCATAGTGACTTGCCTTTGTACCTCTCATACCGGCATTATAACCGTAATATTCTTTTGTCTTTCTGTTTTGCTTATACCCTGCCGCAGTACCATTGTCTGAAGTGAAGATGACGATTGTATTATCAGCAATTTTCAATTCATCTAACTTTGCTAATAGTACTTTGAAGTTGTCATCAATATTAGAGATCATACCATAAAACCTTTTTTGAGGTTCTAGTAATTTTTTCTCGTCTGCATACTTTTGATAGTACTCATCAGGCACATTGTAAGGGCCATGAGGGGCGTTTAAACTTAAGTAAGTGAAAAACGGCTTGTCTTTATTGTCTTCAATAAATTTGATGGCTTCGCTAAACCATACGTCTGTACAATAGCCTTCTTGCTTTTCTGGTACTCCGTTTCTAAAATAAGTGTCATCAAAGTAGTCATTATTCCAGTAGTCAGGCGTTTGCCCTACACCTCCACCACCATGATAGAAGGCCACATCAAAACCTTTATCATGCGGTCTGAAAGGGTGGTTGTCTCCCAAATGCCATTTACCAAACATTGCGGTACTATAACCATTCTGTTTGAAAACCTCTGGCATTGCCAGCTCATCACCGTTGAGCATAGAAGCACCCTTGATTGTATGCCACACACCATTTCTGTTAGGATTTCTCCCGGTCATCATTGCACCTCTTGTGGGTGCACAAGTAGTCGATACATGGTAATTGGTAAGGTTGATGGCCTGCGTTGAAAAGTTATCAATTGCAGGAGTCTGGATGATTTTATTTCCAGTATTTCCCATATCACCATATCCTTGATCATCTGTGATTACAATAATCACGTTCGGTTTGTTTGTTGTCTCTTCCTGCTGACTCACTTTTTGACATGATGTCAAAACCATGAAATAAGTCAAGGCAAGAAGGATAGTATATTTTGTTTTCATAAAAATTAAAAAATTACTAATGGGTTTGAATGAGTTAAGAGGGATGAAGTAAGAGGTAAGAGGTAAGGCAGTTCGTATTGAAGCACGTAAATCATCCCTCTTCATTCTTACCTCTTCCCTAAATTTTATTTATTGGCAAATCTTCTATAACCAAATAAAGCGATCATACAGAAACATACAAATGGAATTAGGAAGGAGAAGTTCACACCGTCTAACCCCATAATTTTGTCCTGATCAATCAACGCTCCCTGCATAGGAGGCATTAATGCACCGCCTACAATGGCCATTACTAAACCTGCCGCACCAAACTCTTTATCGTGTTCTAAATTTTCTAAAGTAATTCCGTAAATGGTAGGGAACATCAATGACATAAATGCTGAAGTAGCTACTAAAGCGTAAAGTCCTGTTTGTCCTCCTACAAATACTGTAATACCTATGGTTGTCATACCACCTAGTGCAAAAACGGCAAGCAGTAAAGCTGAATTTACATATTTCATCATGGCAGTGGCTACAAATCTACAAAGTAAGAATGTTACCATTGCTACGATATTCAAGCTTTGCGCATCTGCTTTTGTGTATCCGATGTTTTCAGCATATTGAATGATAAATGTCCAGCACATAATCTGCGCACCTACATAAAACACCTGTGCTAAAACTCCTTCTCTATAAATACTATTGCTAGCTAATCGCTTTAAAGTTGCCTTTAAGTTAAATTGCTCATCTTCCTTATTATTTGGAATTTTTGTGATCGCAATTACAATCGTCATCACAATTACTACGATACCCAATAATGCGTAAGGGTCTCTGATGACCATTAAATCGTGCATCTTAATAGCTTGTTTCTCAGCTACACCTAACGTCGTATAAATCAACGACCCGTCTGCTGCTTTTTCGGCTGACTGTAATTGTGATAAGATAAACTGCTGTGCCACAAACATACCCGTGATTGACCCGATAGGGTTGAAAGACTGTGCAAGGTTTAATCTTCTAGTTGATGTCGATTTCGTTCCCAGTGATAAGATCAGTGGATTGGCAGTGGTCTCTAAAAATGCCAAACCAAAAGTCAGGATGTAAAGGGAAATTAAAAAGAAGCCAAATAGCTGAAATTGTGCCGCCGGAATAAATAATAAACATCCTGTAGCATACAATCCTAAGCCTATTAGAATTACAGATTTATATGAATATTTTTTGATCAGAATCGCCGCCGGCAATGCCATTGTGAAATATCCGCCATAAAAAGCAAACTGTACTAATGATGCTTTAAAGGTTGTGATTTCCATTACTGTCTGGAAAGCCGAAACCATAGGGTTTGTGATATCATTCGCAAATCCCCAAAGGGCAAATAAACTTGATATCAGAATGAAAGGCACAAGGTATTTTTTCTCTACCACCTGCTCTTTCTCGGGTGTAATCTTCTGTTCAAAACTCTCTTGAGTTTCTACGTGATCGGTCAATAATTCATTCATTTCTAAAGTGCGTAAGTTTCCAGAATAGATTTTAAAATAATTCAATAGGACAAAGCTAGAACTTGTTTCACAGGAAAGTTTCCTTGGGTTTCCTGCTATACAGCTACTTTCATCATCTCAAATCTTTCAATATTTTGCCTTTTTATACTTAAAGTATTTTTCTGTAGAAAGCCCAATCTTTCTTCTTTCATTTTTAAAGTGTACTCTCCCTCTTCAAATAAAAAGTATTGACCATGCTTGTTTGATATTGATAATTTTCTCCTTTTCTATTTTTGTCAATTTCATCCAATAATAAATAAGAAGCTTGAACACCCATATGTTCCGCTGGTTGATTGATGGTCGAGAGTTTTGGTGAAGTATAAGTTGATAAAGGATCATTGGCAAACCCTAATAAAGATACATCATCAGGAACACTAATATTTTTTTCTTTTAAAAGTTCTAAGGCTTGGAATGCATAATAATCATTGAAGCAAGTGATAAGATCAATATCTTCAATGCTGTATTTTGAAAGTAATTTTCTTAGACCGGATTTCACTTCAGATTCGTGCTCACACTTAATGATAAAATCTTGGTTGACTTCTATTCCTTTTTCTTTTAATGCTTCCTGATATCCTTGCAGTCGACTAAATGATGTCGACACTTCTTCACTTCCTTTGATATGTACAATATTCTTACACCCTTTATCAATAAAGTCGGATACCGTTTCATACATTCCTTTAAAGTCATCACTTACAACATAGTTAGCATCAATCTCCTCATAAATACGATCCATAAACAGCAGTGGAATACCTTCATCTTGAATATCAATCAAAAAAGATGGATCATCATGATCATACGAAAGAAAGATAATAATACCACCTACATGATAAGAAGATAAAGCTTGACAGGCTTCTTTTTCTTGTGTAGCAGAGTTACCCGCTGTAGAGATAATAATCTGATACCCTTTGTCATGCATCACTTTTTCTATCCCTTTTAATACTCTAAAAAAGAAGTTGGTATCGAAAGTTGGGAAAATCACACCGATGGTCTTAGTATCCTGTTTCTTGAGCCCTTGCGCCAATGGATTAGGTTTATAGCCCATCTCTTCCGCCAACGCTTTCACTTTTGCTTTGGTCTTACTGCTGATTTTAGGATGGTCATTTAGTGCCCTTGAGACAGTAGACACGTTCATTCCTATCGCTTTGGCTAAGTCTGTCAGTGTAGATTTTCTAGATTTTTTCATCTGTTATGAATAGATTTTGATACTCAATGATACGTTTTGGAGCGTAAAAATGCAAACGTTTGCATTGTCTTTTCATTTTCAGCCCTCTATAATTGTATCATCAACACGAAACAAACAACAATAGGTAACTCTTCAAAAATCTGAAATGAAATGTTGATCAAATGCATATGTATAAAACATATACTAAGTTTTTGAGGAGGACATCGGAACTTAGTACTAAGTCAAAAGGATTTCATGATTTTGCCTTGGTACTGCATATATAAATACAATTATGATCTTAACAGCATCTAACTTACCAAAGATTGGTATCCGTCCTACAATTGACGGCAGACTAGGAGGCGTTCGTGAAAGCCTTGAAGAACAAACAATGGCAATGGCGAAAACCGTTCAGAAGTTCTTAGAAGAAAACCTAAAATACCCAACAGGTGAAGCTGTACAATGTGTAATTGCAGATTCGACAATTGGTAGAGTAAGAGAAGCAGCAGAATGTGCTGAAAAATTCGCAAAAGAAAACGTGGGTGTGTCTATCACTGTAACGCCATGCTGGTGCTATGGTAGTGAAACAATTGATATGACACCACACATTCCTAAAGCAATTTGGGGATTCAATGGTACAGAAAGACCAGGTGCTGTGTACTTAGCGGCGGCATTAGCGGGTCACTCACAAAAAGGTGTTCCAGCATTCAGTATTTACTCTCATGAAGTACAAGAAGCTGGTGATACAAATATTCCTTCTGACGTTCAAGCGAAATTATTAAAGTTTGCGAAGTCAGGTTTAGCAGTTTCTATCATGAAAGGTAAGTCGTATCTTTCTATTGGTTCGGTATCAATGGGTATCGCTGGATCAATCGTGGATGAGACTTTCTTCCAAGAATACCTTGGCATGAGAAACGAATATGTAGATATGTCTGAGATCTCAAGACGTATCGAAGAAAACATTTTCGATCAAGCAGAATATGAAAAAGCATTGGCTTGGACAAAAGAATACTGTGAGGAAGGTGTTGACTTAAACGAAGACGGTGTTAAGAGAACAGATGCTGAAAAAGCGAAAATCTGGGAGAAAGTTGTGAAAATGACTTTGATCTGTAAAGATTTAATGCAAGGCAACGATAAATTAAAAGAGGCAGGATTTGGTGAAGAGGCTTTAGGTCACAATGCCATTGCGGCTGGTTTCCAAGGACAAAGACAATGGACTGACTTCCAACCAAACGGTGACTTTATGGAAGCGATCTTAAACTCTTCGTTCGACTGGAATGGTATTAGAAATCCATACATGATGGCTACGGAAAATGACGCATTAAACGGTGTTTCTATGCTATTCGGATACCTATTAACCAACCAAGCACAAGTATTCTGTGACGTTAGAACGTTCTGGTCTGCGGACTCTATCGAAAGAGTAACTGGCGAGCGTTTAGAAGGTTTGGCAGGTAATGGTGTGATCCACTTGATCAACTCAGGTTCTGCTACTTTAGACGGTACTGGTCAGCAATCAGATGCAGAAGGCAACCCAGTAATGAAACCGTTCTGGGATATTACAGAAGAGGAAAAAGAAAAATGCTTGCTGAATACGAAATGGCCTGCCGCCATTCACGAATACTTCCGTGGCGGTGGCTATTCTTCTCAGTTCTTAACGAAAGGTGGAATGCCTGTAACAATGGCGAGAATCAACATCATCAAAGGTATCGGTCCTGTACTTCAGTTGGCTGAAGGATGGAGTGTTGATCTTCCTGACCATGTACACAAAGCATTAGACCAAAGAACTAACGAAACTTGGCCTACTACTTGGTTCGTTCCAAGATTAACAGGTGAAGGTGCGTTCAAAGACGTTTATTCAGTA
Organism: Flammeovirga sp. SJP92; assembly: GCF_001583495.1. Classification (GTDB taxonomy): domain Bacteria; phylum Bacteroidota; class Bacteroidia; order Cytophagales; family Flammeovirgaceae; genus Flammeovirga. The sequence goes on from NZ_LQAQ01000093.1 coordinate 141,764, forward strand.
ATGGCGAACTGGGGTGCAAATCACGGTGCATTCTCTTACGGTCACTATGGCGAAGAATTAATCACTTTAGCGTCAATGCTTAGAATTCCAGTTTGTATGCACAACGTGGATACGAACAACGTTTTCAGACCTAGCTCATGGGCTGGTCATGGAATGGATGCTGAAGGGGCCGATTACAGAGCTTGCTCTAATTACGGGCCTTTATATAAATAGGAAGACTATCATCACTAAAGGCTATCAATTTTGGTAGCCTTTTTTCATTCAAAATTTTATTCTATTATGACTAAAGATTTAGCCGTTGTTCTGGATTGTGGAGCAACAAATATCAGAGCCATTATCCTTGATAAAGAAGGACACGTAGTTGCAAAATATGCTGTGAATAATAACTCTAGACCTGATCCTTCGAACGAAAATTATACGATCTGGGACATTGAGGAAATTATGGACAAGCTAAGCTACTGTTCTCAAAAAGTCATTGAATTAGTAGACCATAAAAGAATTGCAAGCATAGGTATCAGTACATTCGGTGTAGATGGTGCTTTTGTGGGAGAAGATGGACAGTTATTAAGCCCAGTAATTTCATGGAAATGTCAGCGTACCATTCCAGTACTTGATACTATAGATAAGTATTTTTCTAAAGAAGATTTATTGATGAAAACAGGTGTGGGAGCATTCAGTTTTAATACCATCAATAAAATGATCTGGTACAAGGAAAACCAAGCGGAAACGATTTTGGAAGCGAAGCACTGGTTGTTTATTTCTTCTTTGATTGGATATAAATTGACAGATCAGTTCTATACAGATCACACCATGGCCGGTACTGCTCAGTTATGTAATTTAGTGTCTCAAGATTTCGATCAAGAGATTTTAGATAAAATTGGTTTAGACCGCGACCTTTTCCCTGAAATGAAATATGCAGGAGAAAAAGTGGGTGAATTAAATCAAAGTGGTGCTCAGTTATTGGGTCTTCCTGAAGGAATTCCTGTAAAGAGTATTGGTCACGATACACAGTTTGCTTTATTCGGTGCAGGTGTTGATCTTACAAACGCTGTATTAAGTTCGGGTACATGGGAAATCTTAATGGTACAAGCCAAAGAAGTGAACCTAAAACCAGAATTAGCAAAACACGGAATCACAGTTGAGTTTGACCCTGCCAAAGGACAATACAACATCGGTCTTCAGTGGATGGCATCTGCCAATATCGAATGGGTAAAAAATACTTTCTTTGCAGACCTTGCTGATGATGTGGTATACCAAACGATGATCTCAGAAGCCATGAAATCTGATTTGGAAACTGACGTTTATCAACCAAAGTTACAGCCGGATCAAACGATCAATATTTCTTCATTGGAGCTTTCTTCTAATCGTGGAGACATCTTTAAGTCATGTATGCAAAGCTTAAGTAAGCAATTGAAAAAAGCAGTAAGCATATTGGAAGAAGTGGGCAACTTCAAAGTAGAGCAAATCACCGTTGTAGGTGGTGGTGCCAAAAACGATTATTGGAATCAATTGAAGTCCAATCAGACTAATTTGAAGATCCAAACCATTCAAGAAAAAGAAACAACCGTATTAGGTGCTTCTTTCTTCTTATTTGACGAAACTGCTGAGACTATTAGATCCAATTATCAATATAGTTTTACCAATTTTGTACCTCAAGATGATACGATTCTAGCATAATTTTGATAAAATAATATTCGAAGTATAAAAAATCGTACATTTTATACTCCGAATATTATTTTCTATTTCTTTTTGAAAATTTCTACTTAACTTCATAGCATAACGAAATGGAGTTGGAACACTCAACTATCAATAAACACCTACCGAATAAATAATGGCTGATTACATTGAACAGTTATATACCGTTTTTCAAGAAGAAAGTAAACAGAATGTACCCAAGTATGTTCAATTAAGTAATACGTTCAAAAACCTAATCAAGCTTGGCGTCCTGCAATCAGAGGACCGCATGCCTTCTTTCAATGAGTTGATCTTTAATTTAGATGTATCAAAAGATACGATAGAGAAAGCTTATAAAATTCTGAAGGAAGAACATTACATTATCAGTGTTAGAGGCAAGGGTACTTTTGTCATGAGTAATTCTTCTCTGGGAAAAGCGAAAGTATTGCTCATCTTCAATAAAATGAGTAGTTCCAAAAAAAAGCTTTATGAGTCTTTTGTCAAAACTTCTGAAAACCATCTGGAAACAGACCTCCTTTTACACAACGGCAGTTTATCACATCTGAAAAAAATTATCTCAGATCAGAAAAACAATTACCATTACTTTGGTATCATCCCCATTTTCAATCAAGTGGATGATATTGATGTAGAAAAGGTTCTCCAACTTTTACCCTCCCACCAACTTTTACTTTTAGGAAGAGCAGAAAACAACCTCAGTAAAGTTATACCTAGTGTTTATGAAGATTTTTCAGAAGACATTTTCAATACACTTCAGCAAAACATCAAACCTATTTTAAATTTCGAGAAACTGCACTTGGTTATCGCAAAAGACAGCACTCGTGCTTTAAGAGATATTTGGTCTGGCTTTGTCCGTTTTTGCATCCACTTTAATATTCCCTACACAGTCACTTCTCAATTTAATGTGGGGGAAATAGTAAAAGACACCTTATACATAAGCACAGATGATCAAGACCTTACCAACATTGTCAAAGATTGTAAGGCCAATAATTTTGTATTGAGCAAAGATGTAGGGATCATCTCTTATAATGATTCTCCATTGAAAGAAGTGGTTGGCGGTGATGGTATCACTGTGATTACAGCATCTTTTAGAGATATGGGAAAAATTGCCGCACTTCAGATTATCAATAAGAAGCTGGAGAGTGTGAAGGTTCCATTTTTGATGAAGAGGAGGGGATCTTTGTAGGAAAGGGTTAATTGAACTAGAGTTTAAACTAATGAATTATTCTTTTTTATTTTTGATAAGCAGTTTACTGTTTGTTTTTAGTTTACTTCTTTCCGCAAATATTTGGATCTCTGATACAGATGAAACCACTCAATATCTTACTATTTTTTTCACTTTATTTTTTCTATATCTATTGATAAGAGTAATTAAAATTTATGTAAAAGTGGATTTAAATAGAAAAGATAAAACGCTACACGTAAAGAAGTTCTTTAGCTCAAAGATTTATAAAATTGATGAGTTGATCAGATGGGAGGATCTATCAAATACATATAGAGTAAATTACAATCGAGTGGTATTATATTTCAAAGAGGAGAAGTTAGATATTTTTGACCACTCGGATAGTCATGGGGTAAGCGAATTACATTATTATCTCAAAAAGCATTTTCAGGACTTTGAGAAATAGAACTAAATATCAAATTTGATAAATGGACAAACCACCTATTTTGCATTAAAAATTATTCTCTTGGCGATAAATCAAATACCACTCTTCTGCTATTTTTTCAAATTCCATCTCAAATGAGAACCCACAGTTTAGGCAGTAAATACCAAAAAATAATTTTCCATTCTCCTCATTTAGAACAATACTATCTTGATCGGCAATAGTATATGACTCCTTCATATTTTCCAATTCATTTCTTAAATCCCAACGCATCATTGGCCATTGTTCTTTTGACCACTTTCGTTCCTCTTCATAACTATTATAACTTCCTGATATTGGAAATTTAGTATGAGTGATTTGAAAAGCTGAATCTGAAATAAATTGATTATAAAAGGGGGCAAAAGTAGAATCCTTAAAGGCATATTGTGGAAAAGAAGTAGCCTCTTCATGCTGAACTTCTTTCTTTTCAAATGAACAAGAGAGCAATAGTATGCTAAAAAATAAAGGTAAGATTTTCATTGAATGAGATTAAGATTTTTCAAAACAAAAAATGCTATCAAGCCTAAAACCCAATAGCATTTTTATATCATAAAAAGAGAAAACTATTCTCCTCTAATTCCTTTTACAAAAGTATTAATATCAGCAGGCAAGTCGTTTGACTCCTTGATCAATTTTACGAAAGCTGAACCGATGATAGCTCCGTTTGCGTAAGATGATGCTTGCTTGAATGACTGATTGTCTGAAATACCAAAACCGATCAATCTTGGGTTTTTCAAGTTCATGTCTTCAATTCTTTTGAAGTAATCAATCTGTGCATCAGAAATACCTGTTTTTGCACCTGTAACACTTGCAGAAGATACCATGTAGATAAATCCTTCAGTATTTTCGTCAATCTCGCGGATACGCTCTTCAGAAGTTTGAGGTGAGATCAAGAATGTGTTTCTGATACCGTGCTCATCAAACATCTTTTTCAAGTTCATTTGATATTCGATCATTGGCAAATCAGGTACAATAATACCGTCAATACCTACTCTTTGAGCATCTCTACAGAAGTTCTCTAAACCGTATTGCATAATTGGGTTAAAGTAGCCCATTACAACCACTGGCACTTGAACTTCTTCTCTAAAACCCTCTAACTGTTCAAATAACTTATGCATAGTCATACCGCCATCCAAAGCCACTTGATTACTGTCTTGGATTGTAGGGCCATCCGCTACAGGATCTGAAAAGGGAATTCCAATCTCAATCAAGTCTACACCTGAGTCTTGAAGTGCTTTAAGAATTACTCTTGTATCTTCTAATTTTGGAAAACCTGCTGTAAAATAAATGTTTAAGACGTCTTCTTTCTTTCTCTGAAATAATTCATCAATTCTATGCATAGTTCTATCTGTTTGTTTTGTCACGAAAGTTACGGATTAAACATCAAAGTAACACCCTTACGGTTTGAATTCTTGTCAGTAAACGCACACATCTACAATTATTTGCTTTTTTTTCAATAATTATCTCAATATTTTTGTAGTGTAAAGGAACTATACTTGTGAATAAATTTAAAATCACACCCATCCTTTCGATAATTTATAATAAATCATAGAATCTGATAACAAAATGATAAACTTCTGGAAATACCAAGGCGCAGGAAATGACTTTGTAATGATTGATGACAGAGACAATAAATTTGACATTAATGATTATAAAAAGGTGGCTTTCTTATGCGATAGAAGATTCGGTATTGGTGGCGACGGCCTTATCCTTATCCGCTTGAAGGAAGGATATGATTTTGATATGGTTTATTTTAATGCAGATGGACACCTTGGCTCTATGTGTGGCAACGGCGGTCGCTGTGCGGTACGTTTTGCACATACTTTAGGCTTGTTTGAAACAAAGACAAAGTTCTGGGCTGCGGATGGTGAACATGAAGCAGAGTTGGACGAATCCAATACAGTACATTTGAAAATGAACCCTCCTGGTGAGATTGAAATCAACCCTGATCACTATTTTATGGATACAGGTTCACCTCATTATGTACGTTTTGAAGAAACTTTGGAAAACTTCGATACGGTGGTAGAAGGAAAAGCAATCCGTCATAATGAGCGTTTCAATGAGGAAGGTACTAATGTCAACTTTGCAGAGGTGACAGGTGACCAAGCATTGACAGTTTACACTTTCGAAAGAGGTGTAGAAGATGAAACCTTAGCATGTGGTACAGGTGTAACAGCTTGTGCAATTGCTGCCAATATTGAAAAAGGAATGTCTTCACCAATTGCCGTAAAAGTGAAAGGTGGTAATCTTGCCGTTGGATTTAACAAAGTAGAAGATAAAAAATACAACAACATCATTCTTTCAGGGCCAGCTACTCCTGTATTTGAAGGAAAGATTGATGCATAAATGAGTGATTAAGTGAAATCTCTCTTTTGAAAAAATAGCCTTTATCCAAGAATTTTATCTAGATAAAGGCTATTTTTATTCCTCAATATTTGGACAAAAGTAAACAAACTCCTAACTTCTATACAGTAGTCTTTTTTTACTAACCTCAGCAAACCATTGCACGCATAAATAAATATGAAGCGTCTCCTTATAGCAATATCAATCGCAAGCCTCTTCGGAAGCTGTTCCTCTCCACTTTCAGTAGCAGAAAAGCACTTTGACAATGGTGAATATCAACCTGCTATACATAAATATGAAAACATTGTATCCTCAGATAAATACAAAAAGGAGAAACCTGAAGCTTACTTCAGAATAGCAGAAGCATACCGTTTATCGAACCGTCTTATTGAAGCCTTGCCATATTATAAAAAGGCCAAAGACAGCGGATATGAAAATATGGATATGTACTATTATTATGCTTATGGCTTGGAGCTGCAAGGAGATTATGAGAAGGCTAGAAAATTATTTTCAAGATATGCTAAAGAAGGAGATGACCGTCAGCTGATCCGTAGAGCAAAAGACGAAATCAAGCAGATTGATATGGTAGACAGCCTTTCAAAGGTAGTTGACCCGTTTATTGAGGTAACAAAATGTGATGCAATCAATACGGAAGCTTCTGAATATTCTCCAATGTTCTTAAAAGGAGATTTGATTTTTGCTTCTACTAGAGATACAAAAGATGCCGTTTATCATGGTACTGGCGAAGGTTATTCAAGTTTATATCGCTATACTTTTGATAAAGCAGACAGCTGTAATGGTACCGTTACTTTCTTCGACAGCTTAATCAATAATCCTAACTTCCATGAAGCTTCGGCAACTTTCAACCGTGAAGGTACGTATATGATTTTCGCCAAAAGTAACAGCGGGCATCACAAAGAAAACTACAAAGAAGTTGACCTTTATGAATCTAGACTGGAAGGTGGAAAATGGACAGAACCTAAGATATTAAACATCAGCAGTCCTCAATCATGGGACGCCTGCCCTGCCCTATCAACCAACGGAAAAACGCTCTATTTTGCTTCTAACAGAAAAGGCGGTTATGGTGGTATAGACATTTACAGATCGCAATTAAATACAAATGGTTCATGGGGTAAACCAAGAAACATGGGACCAAAAATCAACTCAAGAGGTAATGATATGTTCCCATTTGTAGCTCCTACCGGTAAAATGTATTTCGCTTCAGACGGACACCCTGGTTTAGGCGGTTTAGATCTTTTTGAGGCAACACGTAAAAACAAGAAAATCAACATCAGGAACATGGGTAAGCCCTTCAACTCTTCTGCGGATGATTTTGGTTTAGTATTCATGGAAAAAAGATTTGGAGCCTTCACTTCCAACAGAATTGAAGGTGGTGGAGAAGCTGCAACAGATCATATTTACTTCTTCTCTGATAAAACTCCAATTCTAAAACCTGTCAATTATTTCTTAGCAGGAACAGCTTTCTCTACTAAAGATACCACTCGAGTATTATTAGCAGGTGTTGACGTTGTATTGTATACTCCAGAAATGGAATTGATTGAAAAAGTAGTTTCCAATAAAGACGGACGCTATGAATTCAAAACACAGCTTACAATGGGCGATGAATACATCTTGATCGGTGATAAAGAAAAGTACTTTAAAGATTCCGTTTATTGTACTACTGCTGATAAAGAAGTAGATCAAGAAGATGTAAAAGATCTTCCAGAGAAAATTGTAAGCTGGACATTAGAATCTGAAGTGGAGCTCACCAAAGATTTCTATGACGAATTGATAGAGGAAGGTGAAATTACATTGAACAATATCTTCTATGACTTTGACGATTATAGAATCAGACCGGATGCGGCAAGAGAATTAAATAAATTGGTTACACTTCTGAAGCAACATCCAAATATCAGCATTGAATTAGGTTCTCATACCGATGACAGGGGTTCTGAAAAATACAACTTGAAACTCTCACAAAAAAGAGCTGAAGCTGCTGTAGAATATATCGTCAGCAGAGGAATTGATGCTAACCGATTGGAAGCTAAAGGTTACGGAGAGCTTCTTCCTGTTGAATTTAATGCTCAGACAGAAGAAGAGCATCAACTTAACCGTCGTACTACTATTGCACTTTTGGATGACATTTAAGAATTAAACCATAATAAAAAAACGAGGTCATTTTGATTGAATTCAAAATGACCTCGTTTTCATTACACGAAGATTAAAATTACTCCAAATCCTCCTCTTTCTTATAATCAGGAGAATATTCAATCCATAACTTTGACTCATCATATTTATCCACACCTTTTAAAAATGAATAATAATCAGAATACTGTTCTTTACTATAAACTCCGCCTTTTACAATCAATGTTCTCACTAACCGAATAGATTGATCTTCATTTTTTTGATAAGACGTTTTATACGAACCAAATTCTGTTTCTAAGTCAATTGCCTCTGGTAAAGTTTCCACTTTCATCCCCTCTAGTAAATAAATATCCACAGTATCAATATCTGTATAAGGGTAATCAATTACAAAATCAGTTTTTCTAGATCTATACCTTGTAGGCGTGGAATAATCATCTTTAAATGGAAAAAGAGGAAACATCAAACCGCCATTGATCACTTTTCCATAGTTGTGAACATCTACAGTAAAGTTCATTTTGGAAACAGGGTCTGGGTAGGATTTTATATTTTTCACCTCTATAGATTTCAGCTCTGAAGATTTCAACGCATAACGTTTTAAGAATTCTTTTTTAAGCTCTTCTTCTGACTCCCTTTCTAAACGCTCATAATTACCGTACTGAAAACCTCTTGCTTCAATATGAGATTGTAACCAGATTCCTTTATCCTGCTTCAATTTCACTATTGTTCTTCTTTCTTGAAGATTATCTTCGGCCGTGTAACGTTTCGTGTTTACCAATTTACTATTACCCTCTTCAACAATGAGTGCTTTACGATTGCCAGTAAATCTCCCCATGTATCCAAAAGGAGTTGTCTGTGAAGTACATTCCAGCCAAACGGTATCTTGATCCACTATATTAGGCAAACACAAAATAGCATGATTAAACTGAGAACTTACCATCTCTTCATCCACGACCGAATAGCCTCTTCCTCCTCTGATAATCACATATCTTGCATCAATTCCTACCGCTTGCATCAAGTTGTATGTATAATTGGACAACCCTTTACAATCACCATAGCCTTTGTCATTGACAATACTAGAATTAAAAGGTTTTAAACCACCAATCCCCAACTGAATACTCACATACCTTGTCTTGCTTTGAACATATTCATAAACAATTCGAGCTTTTTCAATAGGTGATTCTATATCCTTGGTTAGTTTTTTCACCTCTGCAATCACCTCTGGAGAAAGATCTCTCGTTCCTTTATTCAACCCCACTATATATTCACCAAAGTCTTTCCAAGTCTCTAAACTACCCTGTGTTTTTTCATAGGTAAAATGATAGGGCTGTGCGGAAACATGAGGAAAAATCATGGTCTCTGGTAAACTTTTACTTTCTTCTTTTTTAGCATAAAAATCCCTTAATGACCAATGATAAACGTCCTTTCCATCTACCTTACTAGTTTTAGCGTTATCAATTATATTTTCTTTAATTCTTAATTTCGTCCCCTCAGGCACTTTTAGAGTAAAAGTAGAATATAATACCGCTTCATTATAATGGCTAACAGGGTACCATTTTGGATACACGAACAACCCATTATAATTTGTAGTGTAAGAATATTCGATGACTGCAGGATAAGTTGATATAGTTGGTTGGATGACTTTCACCCTTCCATCTCCAACATAACCAGCATTAGGTGACGTTGATAAATCATGAATCTCTTCCTCTTTAAACTTTTTGGGCTTTTTGTAGCCTTTTTCAAGTAATGTACCACGCATATTAGTGATCGTAGATCCTTTATCGTAGTAGGCAACCATTGTAGCCTTTTCCATCCCTGATTTATTACGGACCCAAATCTTCTGACTAAAATGCTTCTTGATTTTATTTTCACTCTCCACTATCAACTCTTCACTAGCCTCCAGAATGATTACATCTGCATTTTTTTGAATTTTCTCATCCAATAAACCGACTTGACCAAAAGAAAAATTCACTGCCATAGTTAGCAGTGAAATAAAGAATAGTTTTCTCATCTTTATTGATTTTGAACTAATACAATTGGAGAATTCTGCAAGGAGTAAGCTTCATCAAAAAATCTTTTAAGAGAAGAATACTCATCAGGACCAAACACTAATCGATTTACTTTAAAATCAATAAGTATTGTAATCATATTGCCACTTTGGGACACCAAATATCTTAAATTACCACTCTTCTTGTCCACTAAACTCATCGCTGTTGATTTTGGCAACTCTTTCACACTAAACCCTTCAGGAAGGTTGATTTGAACCATAAATCTAGTTTTCAAAGGATATGGGAACTCTACAGGATAATTTCTTTTTTCAAGTTTGAAAGGGTTCTCTTCAATATTCAACAGCTGTAGCGGATTGATCACAAGAGCATCACCTGCCTTTTCAATTCCATTTTCCCATTCAAAATCAAATTTTTCAACAGGTTTTACATCTACATCCTTTTCTCCTTCTACCGAATATTCATTGATTAATAAACCTGTTTTAGCATCTTCAATTTCTGCCAAATATTCATCTTCTTCATCAAAAGAGTGATACTTGCTTCTCCATTTTATAGCATCATAACCAACGTGTGTTGCTCTGTAGCTACCTTTTATTGATAAATCGGATTCAATATTCAATTCAAGAATTTCTGAAACTTCATCTTTTACTTTTGGATCAATAGAAACAAAAGTACCATTCACTCTTTCATTATCAGACATAATTACACCTTGATAATTCAATGCTCTTTTAGGTAAAACATCAAAAGGATGTTTTTTAGAAGTAGCGTCAAGAAAATATTTCTTTTCACCGTCCACTACGTATGCTATAATGTATCCTAATTGTGTCAGAGCAGGGTTGTATTGTACCACTTTTCCACCTGATCTGACATTACCCATCAAAGGAAAAGCAGAAACTCCAACTTCTTTTAAGGCTGCAACTAGCATTAAATTGATTTCTGCTACATTACCTTTTCTTTGCATATAAGCACGTCTTGTACCTCCTTCACCTGCATAACATCCCAAGCCTTCATTCCATGTCATTCTTTTTTGAATAAAATCATACACTAACTTAGCTCTTTCCAATTTGTCTTCAGTCTTCGACGCAATAGCATTCAATTCGTCCTTCATGAAACTCGTTTTCTTTGTGAGTTCACCACAACTTCCGCTTCTTCTAAGGTTTGTCAAAACGGATTCCCAACTTGAAGTATATTGCTTCATCCCATTATTTACCGATGACAACTCCATTTCTAGTCGAGCTAAATAATCATGAGGAGATGTCATAAAAGGCTCTTCTTTAAAAGCTGGAATATTTTCCTGTCTCCAATTTCTAATTCTCACTGTTTGAGAAAATGGGTCATTGTAATCAACAAACTTAAAAGTTTGAGTGGTAGAGGAACCTTTTGTCTCAGTTAAAACATAATATCTTGAATTCTTAACATTGTATTCTAAATATTCAGGAACTGCAAAACTGAAGCTACTAACCAACGTTGGAATTTTTCTCTGTGCCACCCAATCATCTGGTGAATAAAGGAAATCAGATCTTTTAACATAAGAATATTCAATCACTGATCCTACCTTTACATTGGCGAAAGAAATTTTCTTGGCTTTCATGTTCTCTGAAATTTCTTCTTTGAAAATGTTGTCGTTGTCCAACTTCTCTTTGACCACTTGTCCATCTACCATATTATAGACATAGCCTTTAATGGAAGAAATTGATTCTTTAGATCCATTTTCTTCATAATATTTAAGAAGAACATCTGCATATTCCAAACCTTCTTGTTTAAGGATCTTAATTCTTACATGTCGTGTTAAAGCTGTTCTGAAAAACGACTGTCCCGCTTCAAAAGCTAGGTTCCCAAAATCTCCAATTACAAAAGCTACTGCTGATGTATCTTTTTCATAAGTTGTCAATGCCACCATTTCAGAAGATACCTTTCCCATTTTCATTTTTTGAGGAGGTGTCTGTGCGTGTGCAATAAGGCCGAATACAATAAAAGGAATAACGAAAAATGCTTTAAGTTTTTTGTTCATAAGTAATAGTATTAAAAAAGTGCCTAAAATAGTTCGAATTCACACCAAAAACCACCGCTTAATAAAATATTTATAAGCATTAAAATGACATTAATTTGAAGTTAGGTTATTGCTTCTAGTATTTATTAAAGACACAGTTTGCTTAATTTTTTAATACTCAAAGTTCCATAAAACCAAGGAATAATCAAACAGTTCAGACCTTCTTGTTGTTATATTCTAAGATTTTCTAAGGAAGAAATTTATATTTTTGTGCTTCTATTAGAATGATACTTTAATACATTATGAAAAAAACAGTCATTATAGGTGCAACACCCAATCCTTCTAGATATGCTTTTTTTGCTGCTGAACGTCTAACTCAAAAAGGACATCCAATTGTACCACTAGGTATAAAGAAAGGAAAAGTCGGAAATGGTATTGAGATCATTAATGATAAACCTGTTATTGAAGATGTTGATACTGTTACAATGTATGTAGGCCCTCAGAGACAAGAGGAGTGGATAGATTATATTATTTCGTTAAAGCCTAAAAGAATTATTTTTAATCCTGGTACAGAAAATCCATTGTTTTATAAAAAAGCGGCTGAAGCAGGCATTTTTACAGAAGAGGCTTGTACGCTAGTTATGTTATCTTCACAAACTTACTAATGTTAAAAGTAGCTTATCACCCTCGGTACGGTCATCCTGTAGAAGAAGGACATCGTTTTCCGATGGACAAATATCCCTTGCTGAAAGAACAGCTTTTATTTGAAGGTACAATTACTGAAGAAAACCTATTTGCTCCTCGTCCTGTCAAGGAAGAGGATATTCTTACTACTCATACTTTAGAATATTGGGAGAAATTAAAAAATCAGAACCTTACCTATCATGAATCCCGCAAAATAGGACTTCCCATGTCTGATGATTTAATTTTAAGAGAGCTCATCATCACTCAAGGAACTATTGACTGTGTGGAATTTGCCTTGGAATATGGTGTTGCTATGAATATTGCCGGAGGTACACATCACGCTTATTCGGAACATGGTGAAGGTTTTTGTATACTGAACGATTTTGGAGTAGCGGCCAATTACCTTATTCATAAAAAAGGATATGAAAGCATATTGATTCTAGATTTGGATGTACACCAAGGAAATGGTACCGCTGAAATATTTCAGAATACTCCTGAAGTTTTTACTTTCAGCATGCACGGAGCCAATAACTATCCTATGAAAAAAGAAATTTCAGATTTGGATATTCCTTTGGAAGACAAAGTCAATGATGCCACTTACCTTTCCATATTAAAAGAGCAATTGGAATACCTTTTTGAAAAACTAAATCCTCAGTTTATTTTTTTCTTATCAGGAGTGGATATTCTGGAAACAGATAAGCTGGGAAAATTGGGACTCACCATCCAAGGTTGTAAAACCAGAGATGAAATGGTCTATCATAAGTGTCATGAAAATGGAATTCCTGTTGTAACAAGTATGGGGGGCGGGTATTCAAAAAAGTTGAGCACAATCATCGAAGCACACGCAAATACCTTCCGAGTTGCAAATAATATTTATTTCTAACCTAACATTTAGTAGGAATATTATGATTATTAAAAGTAATGTAAGAATATTGCACCGAAAAAGAGATACATATTTTGATTACTACAAAAGAACGATCTTGCTTTCAAGTATTTTTAATAAACTTCTAAAATAAGAATACTCAATCTTTATTATTGTCTAGCTAGATTAACAAATTATTAATTTAGACAGATTTCATCAAAGAATAATGAGGAATTGAGTTACTTTGCGATCTCTAATCCCTATATATTTTAAGGGTTTTGATTTTGTTGTATTTACATTAGATATGGAATTTGGAATTTTTGAGTTTCTAAAACTTGTAGGGGCACTCGGTTTATTCATCTATGGGATGAAGGTCATGAGTGAAGGTATCCAGAACGTTGCGGGAGATAAGATGAGAAATATTCTTTCGGCAATGACCTCCAATAAATTTGCGGGTGTTTTTACAGGATTCTTAATTACTACTATAATTCAATCCTCTTCAGCTACAACAGTAATGGTTGTTAGTTTCGTGAATGCAGGATTACTCTCCCTTACTCAATCTATCGGCGTAATTATGGGAGCCAACGTGGGTACTACTGTTACCGCTTGGATTATCTCAATATTGGGCTTCAAAGTGAAAATGTCAAAACTAGCACTACCTATTATTGCTATTGCGTTCCCGATGATGTTTTCAGGTTCTAAAAGAACAAAAGATTGGGGAAACACTTTAATTGGTTTTGCGGTGTTGTTTATTGGTTTACAGATGTTAAAAGAAGCTGTACCAACATTCAGTGCAGAACAATTAACTTTCTTAGAAACTTTCAAAAACCTAGGAATATTTGCACCAGCAGCATTTGTAGTTATTGGTACTTTAATTACTATCGTAGTTCAATCTTCAAGTGCGGCAATGGCTTTAACACTCGTGTTGTGTAACCAAGGTGTGATTCCATTTGAAATTGCAGCAGCAATGGTACTTGGTGAAAACATCGGTACTACAATTACTGCCAACCTTGCAGCGGTAGTAGGTAACACAAATGCTAAAAGATCTGCACGTGCACACCTTATTTTCAACGTAACAGGTGTGATTTGGATGCTTTTAGTTTACCCATTATTCCTAAAAGGAGTTATATTCTTCATGAATGGCTACACGGAATTTGGTGATCCAACAACAGATCCACAATCAGTTCCAATTGCATTATCGATCTTCCATACATCATTTAACATCATCAACACTTCAATTATGATCTTCTTCGTTAATGCGATCAAGAATATTGTAGTGAAAATGGTACCTGAAACAGAGGACCAAGATGAATACAGCCTTGAGTTTATCTCAGACGGCAGGCCAATTGCCAATGAAGCGGGTGTAGAGCAAGCAAGAAATGAAATCAAACGTTTTGCTCAAATCATCTCAAAACAGACAACGACTGCTAGAAACTTATTCAGTTCTGGTAAAGAAAATAAAAAAGAGAGAAAAGGTTATATCTCAAAACTCCGTAAGGTAGAAGAGAATTCAGATAGAATGGAACAAGAAGTTTCAGATTTCCTATCAAAAATCTCAAGAGATCAATTGCTTTCATCTTCTCAAATTGATGAGGTAAAAAGCTTAATGCGTGCTTCACATGAGATTGAAAGAATTGGAGATATCTTCAAAGGAATGACCTTTACGATCGAGAAAAGGTACGAAGAAAAAATCTGGTTAACTGCCGATCAACAAGCTGATCTACATGAGTTTCTGGATGTTGTTGATACAGCATTTGGTGTAATGCTATCTAATATTGATGCTGACAAAGTAGACTTAGAAGCAGCTCAGAAAGCTGAAAAAGCAGTCAACCAAAAGAGAAAAGAATTACGTAAAAAGCATCTAAACCGTTCTGAAATCAACGCTGAAGGTGTTTCTACAGGTGAGATTTTAGCTTACAATGATCTTCTTGCTTCAATGGAAAGAATTGGGGATCATATCCTAAATATTTCAGAGGCATTTTCTGAAGAAGCGGAATAAGATACAATTATAACCATCTGTAAATAAGCCTCTTCCTTTTCTGGAAGAGGCTTTTTTTATATCATTTAACGGTTTTCTTGTTCCTATAAACTTTTTATTGCGTATGTTTGCTTTCTGAATAGTATAATTTTAGAATTCAATCTTTTAATAAATCATTCCTTGAGTGATTTTTAAAGAATATTAAACATCATATTTTTCGCAGCAATGGATCAGAATACACTGCTAGATTTCGAAAAGCCTATCGCTGAGCTTGAGGCGAAACTTGAAGACATGAGAGATCTTGCATCTAAAAACAACGTAGATGTAAGTACAGCTATAGAAGAGCTTGAACACAAAATTGTAGAGCTTAAAAAAAGTACTTTTGAAAACCTTACTCGTTGGCAAAGAGTACAACTTTCTCGTCATGCTGACAGACCCTACACTCTAGACTATATCTATCAAATCACAGACGACTTTGTGGAACTTCATGGTGATAGAGCCTTTGGAGATGATAAAGCAATGGTAGGTGGTTTTGGTACTATCGACGGAAAGACTTTTATGTTGATCGGTCAGCAGAAAGGTAGAAATACGAAACAACGCCAAATGAGAAACTTTGGTATGGCTAATCCTGAAGGTTACAGAAAAGCGCTTCGCTTGATGAAACTTGCAGAGAAATTCAAAAAGCCTGTTGTGACGTTTATTGATACTCCAGGTGCATTCCCTGGTCTTGAAGCAGAAGAAAGAGGTCAAGCGGAAGCAATTGCAAAGAACTTGAAGGAAATGTTCAAATTAACAGTTCCTGTAATCTGTATTGTAATTGGTGAAGGTGCTTCTGGCGGTGCTTTAGGTATTGCTATTGGTGATTCAGTAATGATGCTTGAAAACACTTGGTACTCTGTAATTTCTCCTGAATCTTGTTCTTCAATCCTTTGGAGAAGCTGGGATTACAAAGAACAAGCGGCTGAAGCATTAAAACTTACAGCAAAAGATATGGAATCTTTCGGTTTGATCGACAAGATCATCCCTGAACCACTTGGGGGTGCTCATACAAACCCTCAGGAAATGTTCAAAATCATGAAAGAAACAATCCTTTCTGAAACTGCTGAGTTAGAAAAACTAGATACAATAACACTTAAGAATAACAGAATTGAGAAATTCTCACAAATGGGTGTTTTCGAAGAATAATCAATATTCGATTATTTCAATAGATCAATGCGATTTTAGGTCAATCCTAAAATCGCTTTTTTTGTAACATGTTTAGAATATATATTTTAGAAGTCAAAATTTTCCATTTTAGGTTGTAAAGAAATTAATTTCAAAGAAAATAGTGGTTCTATAGTTGATGAAATTAATAAACTCACGTTCTAAAAGGGTGAATTTTTACTAAAAGAGATGTTTCAAACATGCTATTATAAACTCACCTTTAGCTGAAAGGTAAAATCATGCTTTGAGTTTCCATCTATTTCATCCCACCCACTTCCAATTTCTTCTCTATCTTGATAAAAAGTATAAGACCATCTACCTGTCAATCGAAACCTTTTTGATAACTTATATTTCAACAATACATAATTCTTCCATCCTCTTCCATAATAAGGCGGAAATGAAAATACATACTGAAGGTTCTTTTCATAACTGTATAGCCTAGAGTTATAATCATCTGTAGAAAAATAAGCAACACGGGTGTCTATTTTAAGGTTATCAAAAAGTTGAGCACTTACATCTTGTGCTAGAAGATAACCAAAACTTTCTTCTAGCCCTTGATATAAATGAACTTGAACTACAGGTTTTAAAGTAATACGATGCTCCTCAATGAGTGCTCCAAAAGTAGCTTTCTGACTTGTTTCCTGAATTAAAACAGACTTAAAATAATCTTCTTGAGTGATATACTTCCCTCGGTCAAACATTGAAATATTTAGAAATAAGGAAGTATTACTATTCACTTTTAATTTACTTCGACTTCTAAATTCAATGCCTTCTACACCTACATCGTTTCTATACGTAGGAAAAGGAAAGGAATATAAATCCAAATATCCTTCTACTAAAAACTTCTTCCCCTTTTTCCATTTAAGACCTATATAAAAGCCCTCTTCATTGGTTGTATTTGTACTTTCAGAAAGTGAATTTCCAAAGAGTGACAAGTAATTGTGATCATAACCTCTATAAGAAAAGACTAGATCAAGCCCTTTTTTTAAACTAACATAAGTGGAAAAGATAAAAGCTGTTCCTCCAAAACTTGAGCGGGCAACTTCAGAAAAGAAAGAAATATTCCTCCAATAATAATTAAAATCCAGACTTAAGTTCGAGGAATATTTCCCCTCAAAAACAGAAAGTGAATCTTTTCTACTCCCCAAATCAATATAATTAGAATACTGATTCCTTAGAAAATTACATCCAATATTTAATGCTTTAAAATGACTATCTACCCTTCCGCCAACACTCATTAATGCTATTTGACTGCGCTTTTCTATTTCTGTGGCAGTCCTGTGTAAACCATTACTAACTACTCTTGTGGTATCTGATGCATATGCATCCAGTTTTTTATAACTCCCCACCAAAGTTAACTTCACATTATTCAAAGGTTGTAGAGCAACCAAACCTCCTCTAAAAAAGCCACTTTCCGTAACGGAAGTATAGGGTCTCGCTTCTGAAACTGCACGCGTAATATTCAAAATTGGATCCCCTCCTTTTCCCAGAAAATAACCACCTCCAAACACTAAGCCTTGTCCTCCAATCATTTGATAATCTCCTATCAGCAATTGCCTTATAAAACCATCATTTTGAACATTGATATGAGCAGAAGTAAAATCAAATCCAAAATGACTTTTGGAAGGATTCCAATCCCAAACCTCTCCTTTATCTTGCTGTATCGTTAATCCAAAACTGTAATTATTTCTTTTAGACCAAAGTAATTTCTGTTGAAAATAAGCAGGAGCACCTAAATAATGATTCTGAAGAAATCCTTTAGATGCAGGAGTAGAAAATCCAAAGTTGGTTAATGAATAATGAAGATCAGGTACTTTCAATTGCTCTTTTCTACTTAATCCTTCTTCATTGAAATTTGAAACATAGGTACAAGATTTTACCAACTGTACTAAATCATCATTCCATCCTTCTACCCTTTTTAATTCATTGGTGCTCACAAATGCCCCAAAAGATTTTTTATATGCCTTGAAGGATGATATTTCTTCATAAGTCAACCCAAATAAAGTTTGTAACTCCCAAGTTTTCAGTTTGTTTAAGTTTCTTGGATTTCTGTGAAAAGCAAGCCAATAATCCACCTCTTTAGGAGATAAAAGCTCCATTTTATCTTTTGAAAAAATACTTTGTAACCATAGTAATTCTTCATCATTAGATTGTGCATTGATGCATAAAGTGTGGGTCATTAATGCAATGAAAATTAAAAGCTTCATCATGATTTTCTAAGACTATAACAGAGTGAAAAAGCATGTGTCCAACCTAAAACCTGATGTACCTGAAAAGCATAATCAATCAGCCATCTTTTATAATACAACTGAGAACCTAAACCTATTCTCAAAAAAGGAAAAGTTATACCTGTATAAATTCTAAAATGATCTGTTAATTGGTATTCTACAGAAGACCTTGAAGTCAGATACTGATCACTTTCCTTTTCAATCATTGTATTCAGTTGAAGAAATTGATCAACTTTATAGGCAATACCAAAACGAAAAATGGATGGGATTGACAATTCTAATTCATCTACAGAATACCCCTCACTTAAAATATTCTGCCCATGAAACGATAATTCCACATGCTCACTTAAAGTGGTATTCACTCCCAAATTGAAAGTCATGGCGTGTAACCTTCTTATTGTTGCGCCACCTATTTGATAAAAATTCAAACTTCCTCCTAAACGTACTATTCCGATTTTCTTCCCCAAACCAAATGCAACAGATTGCTCATTGAAGTCACTGTCTCCAAACTTCTGAAACGAAGTTGCAAAGTGTAGTTTTCTTGTGGGAAGAACTGCTGAGAAGTTGAATGTGGATAAAGCAAAAGCCTGATGCGTCATTCGATGACTAAGTCCTGCTGAGGTCTCCTTTACCTTTGAAATATTAGCTACGGCATTTACTGATGACCAAACATCTGCTACAAATAAGTTTGCATCTGTACGTCCTAATGAAGAAGCTCCAATTTTATGTAAAGAAGTGGTAGAATAAATAGTTTGTCCTTGCAACATCCCTATTGAAAGGCAATAGAGTATGAAGACTCGATAAAAATGAATCATTAATTTGGATGAATAGTTAGTTCTTATACATAATACAGAAAAAGAATCGTAAGCTTTTCTGAATCGTTTCAATAATCAAAATTTAATAGATCAACTTCTACTTTCATAATAATCTGGATAAAATTGTGAAGAATAGAGGAAAGAATTGTATTTTCAATGTTCAATGATGATATTATATTATTATCAATCGAGTAAGTGATAGAAGAGAGTGAGATTAATGAAAGAGAGAAAACAACTTAAACTTATATTACTGGGATTGCTTTGGTTTATATGTTCGCCTGCATTTGCCAATTATATATTGGTGCCAATGGATCACTCCCAAACCAATCATCTAAAAGCATACGGTATCACCTATTGGGTACTTCAAAAAGACATTGAAGCAGAATGGCTATTGAATTTCAGAGGTGGTAGTTTCCTGTTCAAGTATGCACAAGATTTTGAAAACGAAATGATTGTAAGAGGCGTTAGTTATGAAGTAATTTCTGATGCTCAAGTAGTCGGTATTAAAAGAGAAATTGAACATCCTGAATCCAATATGGACATCATGCGTTTGGATGTCCCTCCAAAAATTGCCGTTTATTCTCCTCCATCAAAAATGCCTTGGGATGATGCTGTAACGCTCGTTTTAACCTACGCTGAAATACCTTATGATGTAATTTTCGATGATGAAGTAATTGCAGACCTTCTTCCAAAATATGATTGGTTACACCTTCACCATGAAGATTTCACAGGACAGTATGGTAAGTTCTTCAGAGCATATGGAAGACAGAAATGGTATATTGACAATCAAAAGAAATTTGAAGCTTCCGCTCATAAACATGGTTTTGGTAAGGTCTCTCAGTTGAAGCTAGGTGTTGCTAAAAAAATCAGAGATTTCTGTGCTGGTGGTGGATTCCTTTTCGCTATGTGTTCAGCTACCGACACTTATGATATAGCTTTATCAGCAGAAGGAGTCGATATTTGTGATTTTATGTATGATGGAGACCCTGCAGATCCTAATGCACAATCAAAATTAAATTACGACAAAACCTTCGCATTTAAGGATTTCAAGTTATATATGGATCCTTATAAATATGAATACTCAGACATAGACAATCAATACTATGAAAGAGGTTTGACAGAAAGCAATGACTTCTTTAAATTGTTTGCTTTTTCAGCTAAATGGGATCCTATTCCAACTATGTTGACACAAAACCATGAGCAAAATATTAAAGGTTTTATGGGACAAACTACGGCTTTCAAAAAACATCTAGTAAAATCTGATGTGATCGTATTGGGTGAAACAAGCGAAGCAAATGAAGTAAGATATATCCATGGCACTTACGGAAAAGGGACTTGGACATTCTATGGAGGTCATGATCCAGAAGATTATCAACATTTAGTAGGTGAAGAACCAACAGACCTCAACCTTCACCCTAATTCTCCAGGCTACAGACTTATTCTAAACAATATTCTTTTCCCTGCAGCAAAAAAGAAAAAGCAAAAAACTTAGAATATGGCTCTACTTTCTTCTCTTGAAGATCCTAGCTCATTAATCACACTTCTTTACTTTCTCCTTTTACTTCCTCAATACTTCGTTTGGGGAGGGGTTGCTCCTTACAGCTTATGGAAAAAGAGAACACATCCAAATTCTGATTCCAATCCACTACCTGTAAGTATAATCATTACAGCTAGAAATGAGGAAAAGAATATCTCTAAACTTCTACACTCTCTGATTATTCAAGATTATGACTGCTTTGAAATTATTGTTATTGATGACCGATCTACAGACAATACATCTTTCATTGTTAATCAGTTTACCTCAAAATATGGTAATATCAAAAAAGTAAGACTAGAGAAAACCAACCCCAATTGGAGTCCCAAGAAGTATGCATTAACTAAAGGCATTGCAGAAGCACAGTACAAAAACTTTCTCTTTATAGATGGGGATTGCTGGGTCGAAAACAATAACTGGATAAACACAATAGCTCCCTTTTTTCATCATTATGAGATCCTCATCGGTATTGGGCTTTATGAAAACAAACAGAATAATTGGGTTTCAAATATAACACAGTATGAAACATTTCATACAGCAATTCAATACAGTTCGTTTAGTAATATGGGCATAAACTATATGGCTGTAGGACGGAACTTTGGATATAATAAAGATGTTTATGAAAGGGCGAATGGTTTTCAAAAACACAAAAAAGTACTCAGTGGTGATGACGATTTATTTGTGAATCAAATGTCTAATACAAAAAACACCATCACCATCATCAATAGTAATGCACTTACTTATAGTTCTCCCGAAAAAGATTGGAAAGCATGGTTTAGACAAAAAACAAGACATGTCAGTGCCAGTTATCATTATAAATTTTCAAATAAATTACTTTTAGGTGCACTTAGTACTTCGCACATATCAGTATATTTTATATATTTACTAATGATACCACTAGATATGGCAAATTTATTGCAACTCTCAGTACTACTCTTGATCCGTACACTATTGATGATAGTATGTTTCAAAAGGTTTACAGCAATGGTAGGTGAGAAAATCAAGTGGTGGCATATACCAATTTTGGACCTAATGCTAATTGCATATCAAATATTAATAGGAGTATCCTCTGTGATCTCAAAGCGAAAAACATGGATTTAGACAGACAGTTTTCCCAAAAGGCGCTTGAAGATTTTGAATTAATAGACGAAGCGATTGAAGGTAATGAGCAGGCTTACGCACAGCTGATGGGCCGTTACCGTAAATCGGTATATCATACGATATTAAAAATGGTTAGAAATGTAGATGATGCAGAAGATCTAACCATTGAAGCTTTCGCTAAAGCATTTAAGAATCTCTCCAAGTTTAAAAAAGACTACACATTCAGTACGTGGTTATTTAGAATCGCGTCCAATAATGCAATTGATTTTATTCGTAAAAAGAAATTAGAAACTTACTCTATCGATGCTGAAGTGACCAATAAAGACGGTGACACTATGAGCATGAATATTCAAGATTCTGGCCTTACCCCTCAGGAAGAGGCTATTAAAGCTCAGAAAATTCAGATTGTAAGAGAGTTTGTAAGTCTACTTCCTCCAAAATACCAAAGACTCGTAAAATTGAGATATTTTGAAGAGAAATCTTACGATGAAATTGCTGAAGAACTTGAAGCACCTCTAGGTACTATCAAGGCACAGCTGCACAGGGCAAGAGAATTACTTTATGACTTGGCGAAGAATAGTAAAAATATTCTTTAAGAAAAGAACTTCTTGTAAATGCAGCATCAGTACTCTTGAAAATACTGATGCTGTTTTTTTTATAACACTATGTGTTATTATTGTATAAAACAGTTTTATAAATAACAATTTAAAAATTGTTTTTCTACATTTACACCGTAATCTATCTAGAAGGCCAAAACATTAATTTTCAACGGCCTTAGCGGTTATTTTCAAACAAACCAACTATCAAAATATTATGAAATTAGCAGTTGTAGGCGCCACTGGATTGGTTGGCGAGCAAATTCTAAACGTCATCGAAGAAAGAGGTTTCAAATTCGATGAATTATTACTCGTTGCATCAGCTAGATCAGCTGGTAAAGTAGTTACTTACCAAGGTAAAGAGTATACAGTTATCACTGCAGAGGAAGCAATTGCTCAACAGCCTGATATTGCTATCTTCTCAGCGGGTGGTGCATCTTCATTAGAGTACGCTCCAAAATTTGCTGAAGCAGGAAGTACTGTAATTGACAACTCATCAGCATGGAGAATGGATCCATCAAAGAAGTTGATTGTTCCTGAGGTAAACGCTAAATCTTTAACAAAAGAAGATAAGATCATCGCAAACCCTAACTGTTCTACAATTCAAATGATTGTAGCGATTGGTCCTTTGCATGAAAAATATAAAATCAAAAGAGTTGTTGTATCTACGTACCAGTCAGTAACTGGTTCTGGTAAAGCAGCTGTTGATCAATTATTCGACGAAAGAGCTGGTAAGGAGGCAAACATGGTTTATCCTCATCAAATCGACTTGAACGTCCTTCCTCACATTGATGTATTCCAAGACAATGGATATACTAAAGAGGAAATGAAGATGATCAACGAGACAAAGAAAATCTTAGAAGATGATTCTGTAAAAGTTACTGCTACTACAGTTCGTATCCCTACTGTAGGTGGTCACTCTGAATCAGTAAACATTGAGTTCGAAAACGAATTTGATGAGGCTGAATTACGTCAGATCTTAGCAGAAGCTCCTGGTATCATCATCCAAGACGATCCTGCAAACAACGTATATCCTATGCCATTGACTTCTCATAACAGAGATGAAACATTTGTAGGTCGTATCCGTCGTGACGAAACGCAAGAGAAAACAGTAAACATGTGGATCGTTGCTGACAACCTTCGTAAAGGTGCGGCGACAAACACTGTTCAAATTGCTGAATATTTAGTGGAAGCAGGATTAGTATAGTTTTAAATCAGATTATATATATATCCAAAACTGAGGTAATTCATTTTGCCTCAGTTTTTTTATTTATAACAGATTAGTATTAATTAACGGCCTCTATCTCATCTAATCTGAAATCTTTTGTAGTTTAGCAGTTTGTTAAGTAGAGATAATAATCTACTTATCAATAAACTAGATATTATCGGCAACCAAATTTTATTCATTTTGGAAAACAATATAAAGAAAGGGAATCCTTATGCTTTAATACCTTTACTAACATTCCTGGTCAGCTATTTAGCGGTATCGATTATAACTGGAGACTTCTATAAAATGCCCGCTACTGTATCCTTCTTATTGGCATCAGTAGTAGCATTATCTATGAATTCTAAAGCTACTTTAAAAGAAAAAATCAGCACTTACACTCAAGGAATGGGCCACAGCGACATTATGTTGATGTGTATTATATTTCTGTTAGCAGGTGCATTCGGCAATGTAAGTAAAAGTATGGGAGCCATTGACTCCACAGTAAACCTTGCACTTACTTACCTTCCAAGCAATTTATTAATTACAGGGTTATTTATCATTTCCTGCTTTATCTCTATCTCAGTTGGAACATCTGTAGGTACCATTGTGGCCATTGCTCCAATTGCTGTAGGTATTGCTGAAAAAACGGGGATGCCAATAGGAATTGGTCTTGGAGCTGTAATTGGCGGTGCGATGTTTGGAGATAACCTTTCCATGATCTCTGATACAACTATTGCGGCAGCAAGAACACAAGGAGTAGAAATGAGAGACAAATTCAAAGCAAATATTAAAATTGCACTTCCAGCTGCTATACTTACCATTATCATTTACCTTATTACTACAAGTGGATTCTCACTTAGCTTAGAAGACAGCTATGAATATTCTCTTATTAAAGTTATTCCTTATTTAGTGGTATTAGTTGGTGCCTTATCAGGAATTAATGTTTTAATCGTTCTTTTGCTAGGTACAGTACTTTCAGGTATAATCGGTATATCGGTTGGGTCATTTGATATTTGGGGATTAATATCAGCAACCTCAGCAGGTTTTATGGGAATGTCTGAAATTATCATCCTCTGCTTGATGATCGGTGGTGTAGTAGCCATTACTCATAAAAACGGAGGAATCGAATATATCATCTATGCAATTACATCAAGAATCAACAGTACTAAAGGTGGCGAGCTAGGTATAGCATTATTGATCACATTTATTGATATGTGTACTGCCAATAACACTATTGCTATTATCATTGGAGGTCCAATTGCTAAAGAAATCAGTACAAAGTACAATATTGAACCAAAGAGAGCCGCAAGTATTCTTGATACTTTCTCCTGCTTCACACAAGGTATTATTCCATATGGAGCTCAAATTTTAGTAGCCGTAGGTGCTGCAGAAGCATTATCTCCATTAAGTGTGATACAATACCTCTATTATCCATTTATATTAGGCATTTGTGCTTTGGGTTATATTTTTATCATGAAGAGAGAACCAAAACCAACTGTGGCAGCATAGAAAGGTTTTAAGTTATAAATAATAAAACAGCCTTATTGAGATCTACTTGAATGTAACTCAATAAGGCTATTTTTTTCGTAGCGGCGTAGTCTACTACGCTAAGTAATAGGACAAAAGTTATGGAACTTTTTTAATGAAGAATTAAGAATGTAGAATTATGGTTCGTAAAATGGTTTTTATGGTGGCTCAGTGGACGTTGCAATGCAACATCCCTACAACTTATCCTTCATAAATGATATTCTATCAAAAATTGAAAGTAGGCTGTTGAGACGTTGTACTACAACGTCCACTGAACCACAACACAGACCACTTTTTTACCTTCAAAATACCAATTACTTTTGTCACAGTACTTACAAACTATATAGAACAAAAAAGTCTCAACCTTTTACAAGATTGAGACTTTATATATTCAAATGAGGAATTGCTATTAACCTTCAGCCAATGCATTTGCACCACCAACGATTTCAAGAATTTCATTAGTAATAGCTGCTTGACGCGATCTATTGTAATCTAATTTCAACTCTTTTAATAACTCACCTGCATTCTCTGTTGCTTTATCCATTGCAGTCATACGAGCGCCGTGTTCTGCCGCATTCGAATCAAGCAAATGCGTATAGAAGTTCACCTTCAACGTTTTTGGAATCAATTCTGAAAGAATCTTTTCTTTTTCAGGTTCGAAGATGTAATCCGCTTCGTTACCGTCATTCTCATCAGTAGATTCTGCCGTTTCTAAGGCAAAAGGTAAGAATTGTTTCGTTCTCACGATCTGAGTTGCAACATTTTTGAACTCATTATAAACAACTACTACCTTGTCAAACTTTCCTGAAACATAGCCATCCATAGCATATTCAGCAGCTTTTCTAGCTTCTTCAAAAGTCACTTCATGGAAGAAGTTAACATAATCAGAGTTTGTTTGAACTCCTCTCTTTTTGAAAAAGTCAGTACCTTTTGAACCAACACCTAAGATTTCAACTCTACCTGCTTTATGTTGAGCTGCGAACTCTTCATTTAACAATCTAGAACCTTCTTTGATGATATTGGCATTAAAAGCACCTGCTAAACCACGGTCTGAAGTTACTACAATAACAAGAACGCTATTCACTTCGTCATGTGCCTCAACGAATGGACTAGAAAAGTCGTTTCCAAGTGCCGCAGTAACGTTTTCAAGTATAGACGCAAGCTTATCAGCGTACGGGCGCATACCTGTTACACGGTCTTGAGCTCTACGCATCTTTGCTGCTGAAACCATTTTCATGGCTTTAGTGATTTGCTGCGTGGAGTTTACAGAGGTAATTCTCTCTTTTACTTCTTTAAGACTAGCCATTTTCTGTTTGAGTAATAAAAGTGAATTAGCAACAAGAGTATTGAGAATACCTTGTTGCTAATTTCTAATATAATTATTTGTGGTTTTGAGCGATTTCCTCACCAACTTTCTTAAGAAGGTTGATTTGGTCATCTCCCCACTTACCTGAAGCGATTTGAGACATAGTATCAGCATGCTTAGAGTTAAGTACTTCTAAGTACTCAGCTTCGAATGCTTTTACTTTTTCTTCAGCTACTGGATCAAGGATACCGTTAGTACCTGCCCAGATAATTGCCACTTGGTTTTCTACTCTGTAAGGAGTATACTGAGCTTGTTTCAAGATTTCAGTATTCTTACGACCACGGCTAATTGTTAACTGAGTTACTGGATCAAGATCAGAACCAAACTTCGCGAAAGCCTCTAGTTCACGGAACTGCGCTAAGTCAGTCTTCAATTTACCAGAGATTTTCTTCATTGGCTTGATCTGAGCGTTACCACCTACACGAGATACTGAGATACCTACGTTCATCGCTGGACGTACACCTGCGTTGAATAAGTTAGTCTCTAAGAATACCTGTCCGTCAGTAATCGAAATTACGTTTGTAGGGATATATGCTGATACGTCACCTGACTGAGTTTCAATCAATGGAAGAGCTGTTAAAGATCCACCACCTTTCACTAAGTGCTTGATTGATTCAGGAAGGTCGTTCATATTCTTTGCGATCTCATCCGATGAGTTTACTTTCGCAGCACGCTCTAATAAACGCGAGTGAAGGTAGAATACGTCACCTGGATAAGCTTCACGTCCTGGAGGACGACGAAGAAGAAGTGATACCTCACGGTAAGCTACCGCTTGTTTTGAAAGGTCATCATATACTGCTAATGCAGGACGCCCAGTATCACGAATAAATTCACCAATTGCCGCACCTGTAAAAGGAGCGAAGTATTGCATTGGAGCAGGGTCAGAAGCGTTTGCTGCAACAACCACTGTATATTTCATTGCACCAGCTTTCTCAAGCGTTTGTACAATTGATGATACTGTAGAAGCCTTTTGACCTACAGCAACATAAATACAGTATACAGGTTCTCCTTTATCGTAGAACTCTTTTTGGTTGATGATTGAATCAATTGCAACCGCTGTTTTACCTGTTTGACGGTCACCAATGATTAATTCACGTTGGCCACGTCCAATAGGAGTCATCGAGTCAATAGACTTGATACCCGTTTGCATTGGCTCATCTACTGGTTGACGGTACAATACACCTGGAGCTTTACGCTCGATAGGCATTTCATACGTTTCACCTTCGATCTCGCCCTTGCCATCGATAGGGTTACCTAATGCGTCGACAACACGTCCAAACATACCTTCACCTACGTTAATAGATGCAATACGTCTTGTACGTTTTACTGTATCACCCTCTTTGATATCTGTGTATTTACCCATAATTACGGCACCTACATTATCTTCTTCGAGGTTCAATACCATACCTACGACACCTGACTCGAACTCGATCAACTCGCCAGCTTCAGCATTAAGCAAGCCATAAATACGAGCTACACCATCACCTACTTCTAAAACAGTTCCCACTTCTTCTAACTCAGAAGAAGCTTTAAACCCTGTAAGCTGTTCCTTCAGGATCGCAGACACTTCATCTGGTCTAACTTGAGCCATTTTTGTATCTGGATTTGAATTTGACTATTCTTTTCTAAAAAAAAGCATCCATAAAAGGACACTTCGCATTAAAGCTTACTGAAAAGCAACCTTTAATTGTTGTAACTGTGTTTTTACTGAGCAATCTAATTGCTTATCTCCCACAGTCAGGATGTAACCACCAATGAGAGTTGGGTCAACTTTCTCTTCCAACTCAACTGTTTTACCAGTAGATTTAGCTACTTTCTCGACCAAAACAGCCTTTGTTTCAGCTGCTAATGGAGAAGAAGTAACTACAGTAGCTCTTTGAATATTTTTTACAACATCAAACTCACTTAAAATAGATTCCATAATCTCTTTTAAAGCGTTTGTTCTGTTTTTGTCTATCACCAAGTCAAATAACTTGTTGGTTAGATCACTTACTTTCGCTGAAAAAATTTCTTTCAGAATTGCTGCTTTTTTCTCGGCTTTAATGATAGGACTATTTAGCGCTAAAGCTAAATCCTTACTATCAGCGATAGTATTCAAAACAAAATTTGCGTCATCGTATAATTTTGCTTGATCTTGTCCGTCTAATGCAACCGATACAAAAGCTTTTGCATATCGAGATGCTACTCTAGATTCTGCACTCATGGTTATGATTTATATACTACAAGGTGAATACCTTGTTTGATTTCCTGTTTAACTTAGATCTTAGCTTCAGCAACTAACTCTTTCACAAGTTGTTGTTGAGCTGCATCATCTGAAAGTTGCTTACGAACAACTTTTTCAGCAATGTCTAAAGAAAGCTCTGCTACAACACCTTTGATTTCAGACAAAGCATCTCTCTTCTCTGCTTCAATAGAAGCTCTAGCTTCATCAATGATTCTTTTTGCTTCAGCTTTAGCACCTTCTGTTGCTTCAGCAACCATTGCATCTGCTTTTGCTTTTGCTTCATTGATAATTTCTTCTCTCTCAGCACGAGCAGCCTCTTTCATCTTCTCGTTGTCTGCCTTAAGTTGTGCAATATCAGCTTTTGCTTGTTCTGCACTTTTTAGAGCGTTATCAATAGACTCTTCTCTGTTTTTTAGTGCCTTTGAAATTGTTGGAACGATTCCCATTCCAATAATTACAAACACTACTAAGAAAAATAAAGTATTCCAAAAAAGAAGGCCTACACCTGGAGTTATGATATCCATTTTCGTTTATTTTTTGCGTGTGAGCTTTGACGTTTCTTTGTTGAAAGATACCCATCGCCGGGCAAACCCCTTAAGCGATGGATATCCAAACAAAATGTTTCTTTTGTGCGGGATTAGGATTAACCTAAACCGATCAATAGACAAACTACTACTGCGAATAGAGCAACACCTTCAATCAAGGCTGCTGCGATAATCATTGCAGTTTGAAGGTTACCTGCGATCTCTGGCTGACGTGCCATCGCCTCAACAGCGTTACCACCAATTTTACCGATACCAAGACCTGCACCGAAAACTGCAAGACCTGCACCGATTGCTGCACCTAATTGACCTACGCTACCACTTACTTCTAGTAAAATCGAAAGTAATGACATTTTGAATTTTGTTTAAATAGTTTTAAAAAAAGAAACGTATATGAAGCTTTCGCTTGCGCGAAGATCATTCATTATATTCACTTATCCATGCTCAACTCGTTAAAGAACTAAAATTCAGCATGTAAGACAAGATTCTAGTGATGATCGGATACTGCAGACCCGATAAATAATGCTGAAAGCATTGTGAAAATGTAAGCTTGTAAGAAAGCTACAAAGATCTCCATAAAGAACAGAGGAACGATGATAAATGATGCTACACCACCTACCCAAGCTGCCTCTAGGATAAATACCAATGACATGAATGATAATAATACGATGTGACCACCTGTGATATTGGCAAACAAACGTAGCATTAAGGCGATTGGCTTAGTAAAGATACCAATAAGTTCTACTGGAATCATAATTGGCAACAACCAACCTGGTACACCTGGAGTGGCAAAAATGTGTCCCCAATAATGCTTATTACCATTGATATTTGTTACGATTAAAGTGAATACCGCCATTAACATTGTAAAAGAAATGTTACCTGAAGCATTGGCTCCACCTGGTACTAATCCTAATAAGTTATTTATTAAGATGAAGAAGAATAATGTTAATAGGTACGGAAGGAATTTATCAGTGTTCTTACCTAAGTTTGGTTTAATTACCTCATCTCTCATGTAAAGAATAAGAGGTTCAAATACTGATTGGATACCTGAAGGAGCTTTACCTTCATTCTTTTTATAACCTTTTGAAATTGCACTAAAAATGATTAACAACAAGATTACTGAAAGACCTGTTGACGCTGCATTTTTAGTTAATGAAAAGTCTAATACTTTTACGGACTCATCTACTGATGCAATATGCTCGTGATGATTCACATAAGTACTGAATTTTCCTTTCACCTCATTATGGTGAAGAAAATCTTTTGAAGACAAAAATTCGAAACCTTGTCCCTGTACATATAAGATCACAGGTAAGTTAATACCATAGTGGTGCTCATGCCCGCTCTCATCTGTAGTAGAATAGAGAGTCCAATAGTGTTCATCTTTAACGTGATGAAGAATTGTTTCAACTGGATTGTACTCCTTTATGTGAGCCTCACCGTGAGAGTCACTATGTCCATCACTTGCATATGATGAAGAAGTTTGTAATAGTGCTGTAAAAAGCAACGCTAGTGTTGCAAAGCGTGTGTAAAAAGAATAAGTACTTTTCATTATTATAAAATCACTCACTACCTCGTTTATCCTGTAACTTAGACATGAGGTGCTTTACCTCAAGGATAGTATATGCAAAATAAAAAAAGAAATAACTTAATATGAAAACTAATTTCTCCTGCTTATCTGCATCCATCAAAATAAAGTACAAGATAAAGATAGTTAATGTTAGTAAAATCCTTATCAATACTGTTGCCATATAAAAGCCGTAGAAGATTTCTCCATTTCCTGATCCTGCTCCTAGACATGTAACTTCATATGACATTATCGCCAATATTAAATTGAATGCGAGTTCAAGATAAATAAAGCGACCAACATTGAAATCACTCTGATCTGCTATTATAATGATCAACAAGAAAATTGATGAAGTAATTAGCAAAGCAAAGTAAAATCTTGTTCGTAAACTTAGTTGCATATTAAATTTTCAACTCAATCAGTTGAATCGATTGCAAACATAAGGTAATACCTTTTAAACACAAAGAAGGAGGTAATCATTTTTTAGAAAAATTGTCATGTTTACCTTTTTTTTTCAATATTTCTCCTTTTTTATTAGAAATTTTCTTCAACCCGTTGATTAGAATCACTAATGAGGCAAAAGTTCCAAACAAAAGAAAACCAATGGTACAATAAGGACCATTGGCTTTAATAATATTATCTAAATACCTTCCTGCATAAGCACAAACCAACATTGTTACAATCATTTCTGTACTTAATGAAGAGTATCTTAAAAAGGTGGAATACTTTTCAACTGCCTTTTTAGGTGTTGAAATATCATTGTTTTTTTCCTCCTTATGTTGTTTCATCTTCTACAACTTCTTCTGAAGCTTTTGCTGTTAAGAGTGGCTTTGCAGACTCACCCATATGACATTGTCCATTGAAGATAGCACCTGGATCAATAGTTAAACTCTTTGTGATGATATCACCATGAATAACTGCTGAAGCTCTTAAAACAAGGTTTTCAGATACTTCAATTTTTCCATGAATCTCCCCTTCAATTTCTGCGTTCTGAGAAAAAATATCTCCCTCTACCTGCCCGTCTTTACCAAGAAACAATTTCGAATGACAGTGCAAATTACCAATAACTTTACCATCCATTCTTAAAATACCATGTGTCTCCACATCTCCTTTTAGGGTAGTGCCGTGTCCAATAGTATTATTTGCCGCGTTCGAAGATTGTTGAGTTGGCGCAACTCTTTCTTCATTGTTTTTAAACAATCCCATATTTATTAATATTTATAATCGTTGAAGTAGTACTTCTTAATACTGAGAAAATAATTCTAATCTAAATTAAAAACTATTCCAAACAAGGGCTATTAGTTTTTTTTAAGTCTACTAAAACTCTGTCTTTAAAGATAAGTATTTCTATTCAAAAGGTATAAAATCTACAGGGTCAACTGGGTTCCCTTTAAACCATAATTCAAAATGCAAGTGCTGACCATCTGTCATTTCACCGCTATTACCAATAATAGCAATGATATCTCCGGTCCTCACCGTTTCTCCTACTTTCTTGAGTAAGACTGAATTATGTTTATAGAACGACAAAACTTGACCTTTATGTTGTATTCCTATCACATATCCTGAATCTTGTGTCCATGAAGATACAATTACGGTTCCTTCCGCAATAGCTTTTATACCTTCATTTCTTTTTGCTAAGACATCGACACCATAGTGCCCATTTCTAATATCAAACCCTTTGGACAGCACACCATTTGATACAGGAGGAAAGAAGAAAAGATCTTCTACTCCATTATTAACCACATTAATTGGTGCTGATTTTATTTCTAAGTCTTCAAATTCACTTCTAAAAACAGAATCAACAGGATCTAACTGTTTTAAATCTACTTCAGTTTCCTGCTCACCAGCTTTTTCTATCACTTTTGCCTTAATGTCTTCAGCATCTTCCACTTCACCATCCAAAATAGCCTTGATTGACGCCATATAAACATCTTTCTCATCAGAGGCAATTTTCAGAGAATCTACGACTCTCTCCATTTCTATCATTTTTCGATCTGTTTCCCTATACGCTACTCTTGGATCAAAGATCCTAGCTAATAAAGTGGTAGCTAAAAGAAAACTTAATCCTCCGAGAATTGTAAAAACAATCCCTGCGAGTAAAAGTATTTTTACGTAGGATAGCCTATATGCTGCTCTTTCTGCGAATGTTTCCTCATCTCGCACAACAAGCACAAACCTTGTTGTTAGCCATTCCGATAACGTTTTCCCTTGTCTTTTCATGTATAATTTCTGCTTCTTGCCAGAAGGTTCTTGCTCACAAAATTACAATAAATGCAGAGTTTCTTGTCATTTTTGAAAGAAGTATTGAATTATTATAACTTTTTGGTCAAGAAAAACTGTAAATTAGCTACTAAGTATCTCTGCAAAATTAATTTACATTAATTCTTTTGTTGTATTGAGGTTAATTTCTCTAAAAAATGAAGTAGTTCTGCTATTAGTATTTTTTAAGGATTGTAACCAAAAAAAATTAAGAATTACTTTTTGCTTAATTTTTGCAACGGTCCTTCAATTAATTCTTTTAGAGTAATTCCTGTTGAAAAACGATGCAAACTTTTTCAAACTTCATATATAAGTATTTTTTTAAATCTTTTCTATTAATTTTTCTATTACTAGGATCGGGCTGTCATTTTTACCATAATACAGCTACACATTATAATTCCTATTTTCTTGCCAA
Organism: Flammeovirga sp. SJP92; assembly: GCF_001583495.1. Classification (GTDB taxonomy): domain Bacteria; phylum Bacteroidota; class Bacteroidia; order Cytophagales; family Flammeovirgaceae; genus Flammeovirga. The sequence continues at coordinate 175,685 of NZ_LQAQ01000093.1, forward strand.
AGAAGGAATGGAACAATTTGAAAATGATTTTTTCAATGAACACGTTGACGATTACAATGATGTTCTCTCTATCTTAATTCCTATTGATTCTAATAAGACTTTAACTTATAAAGAACAACTTGACTATGTCATCACAAAAGCGTCAAGACCTATTAAATTCCATCAATCAAGCGACTGGATTGATGAGTGTTATTTGCTTGTAGGATGGGTAAGATTATATGAGGAGGATTATGAAAATGCGTTGACTACTTTCAAGTACATCAATGCTAAAACGACAGATCATGATAGCAGACATGAAGCTCTCAATGCTCTATTAAGAATGTTCATTGAAAAAGAGGAAGATGCTAACATCACGTTGGTAAAAGATGTAATAAAACAGGAAATAGCACCTTTCTCGGATAAAAACACTAAAGATTACCATCTCAATTTTGCTCATTACTATAGGAACAAGCTTGATTATGGTCAGGCAATTCAACACTTACGTTATGCTGTAGAATTAGAAGAAAAAAGACATTATAAAGCTCGATATTATTTCATTCTAGGTCAAATGCTGGAGAAAAAAGGAAAAATTGACGAGGCTTATAAAGCTTATACTAAAGCAGAAAAATTATCCAAGACCAACACCTTAGAATTTCAATCTGATATCAGTGCATACAGTATGCAACCTGTAGATTTCAACAATGAAAAACAGATTGGAAAAATCAATAAGTATTTCGCTAAAAAACTTAAAAATCATAATTATTGGGATGATAGAGATAAAATCTATTATGAGATGGCTCAGTTCCAATTAAGAAAACCTGATTATGACCGTGCTCTTTTTGAATTGAATGAATCTATACAAGTCAGCACAACCAACAAGATTCAAAAAGGCCACTCCTACTTAACCGCAGGTGATATCTATTATGATGTCAAAAAGGATTATATCCCAGCGGCCGCTTATTATGACAGTGCTGTTCAAAATCTTGATGAAAGCGTTTATGGCTTTGAAGAAATAAAAAAGAAATCTGAAAACCTTCAAGATCTAGCAAAGTATACCAAAATAGTAATAGATCAAGAACGGTTGATAAAACTTGCTGGAATGCCGGAAGATGAACTTAACACATTACTAGAAGAAGAAATTGAGAATGAAAAAGAAGCTATTATTTTAAAGCAACAGTATGCCAAAGAAAACGAGAAAAGAAAAACTAAACCTGAGGTAAGTGAGTCTTCTTCTTTCAATACTAAAGGATCAAAAGAATTTTACTTTTACAATACTGTAGCCATTGCACAGGGGAAATCACAGTTTTTGAGAACTTGGGGATCACGACCTTTGGAGGACGACTGGAGAAGATCCAATAAATTAGTTTTCAATTCTAATGATAATAATCAAAACCAAGCTAATAACAATAGTCCTTCTCCTAGAAATTTATCCAACAAAAAAGGAAAAGAAAATGAAGGTATTGATGAAAACCTTTTTGCTGATGTAAAATCTCTTGAAGAAAGAAAACAAGAAATTCCAACTTCAGAAGAACAGATGCAAGCTGTACATAAAAAACTGGCTGATGCTCTTTTTGAATTAGGTAAAGTATATATGTATCAAATTAAAATCACAGAAAATGCTTTAGCCAACTTCAACCGCTTCCTCAAGGATTACCCTGAAGATGAAAATGCCTATGAAGTGGCTTATTTGGTTTATGTAATTTGCCAAGATTATGATGGCTGTGATGCTGAAACTTCGAAACAATATCTAATTGAAAATTATCCCGATTGTTTGTACTCTAAAATATTAGTCAACCCTAACTATGTGAAGGAAACTAATGAAAGAGAAAATTACATCAGAGACTTATATGTAGATGCTTATGCTTTATATAACAAGGGAGATTATAATGCTTCAGACAAAAAACTGAATGAACTTCTTAATGATTTCCCTCAAAGTTCTTATGAAGAGAAAGGGCGATTCTTAAGAGTTTTATTAGTTGGCAGAACCACTAAGTATTATAAAATTTTCAAAGAAGCTATTCTTAATTTTCAGAAAAGATATCCTGAAGGGGAATTTACTGAAATTACAAATGGTATGCTGGAACAGATTACAGACCGCCGACTTGAGAACGGTTATATCCCTGGCAGATACCATGACTTTGATATTACAATCGAAGAATAAATAGTTTTTCTTCAAGAGTCATTTATTCTCTTTTAAAATAGATTGATTAAATTGCTCGCTGAAGTTACCATGTCTTAACTCAATTTAGCTTAAGTACTAGTACACAGTTGATTATAAATTTTATTTCATAAAATCAATTAAATTTGTTCTATTACTGAAGCAATGAATAATAAAAACTTATGTATTTAAAAGCTATACGAACACTTTGGATCCTATTTATTATCGGCGTGATAAGTATGATAATGTTAGGTTTTTCATTAAAAAATAACTGGTTTAATCTTTATGGTGAACTGCCTGACCCAAGTATATTGGAGAACCCTAAAAGTGAGCTAGCTTCAGAACTATACTCTGCTGATGGAGTACTTTTAGGTAAATATTTCCGTAAAAATAGAACTAAGTCAGAATACGAAGACCTTTCACCTAATTTATTAAATGCACTTTTAGCCTCTGAAGATATCCGTTTTAAAGATCACTCGGGCATTGACTTTAAAGCTACATTAGCAGTGCCTTACTACTTGTTCAAGTATGTAACTTTAGGTGGGCAAAAAAGAGGATCTTCTACCATTACACAACAGCTTGCAAAAAACTTATTTAAAATCAGAAGAGAAGAAGATTTGAAAGGTAGACTTTCAGATGTGAAGGGATTGAATTTGGTTATCAATAAGTTTAAAGAATGGATTGTAGCTGTTGAGTTAGAGACTTCGTATACTAAAAAAGAAATTATAACGATGTATTTGAATACCGTAGATTTTGGTTCAAATGCATTTGGTATACACGTAGCTTCAAGAACATTCTTTGGAGTAGATCCTGATCAATTATCGATCCCTGAAGCTGCTGTTCTTGTGGGTATTCTTCAAGCACCTTCTTATTACAGCCCGAGATATCATCCAGAAAGAGCCGTATACGTTCGAAACAAGGTAATCTCTCAAATGGAGAAATACAACTACATTACAAAAGAAGAAGAACAAAAGTTAATGGCCGAAGAAATGGTCCTTAATTATAATGTAGAAAACCACAACAAAGGTATTGCTCCTTATTTCAGAGCAGAGGTTGTAAAAGACTTATTAAAATTCTGTAAAGAAAAAGGACTAGACTTATATGCCGATGGTCTAAAGATCTATACAACAATTGATTCTAGAGTTCAGAAATATGCTGAAAAAGCAGTTGAGAAGCACATGCGTGAACAACAATCTTTATTTAATGAACACTGGGAGGGACAAGGTAAGCCTTGGAGAGATAGAGAAGGAAAAGTAATACCAAACTTCATGGCAAGAGCCATTAGAAGAACTCAAGTCTATAGAACTTTGAGAAAGCAAATCGGCAATGATTCTTTAGCGATCGACAAGCAATTGAAAGTGAAGAAAAAGATGAAAGTCTTTTCTTGGAACAGTCCTACTTATGAAATTGACACTGTGATGAGTTCTTACGATTCATTGCGTTATTATAAAATGTTCTTACAGATCGGTATGATGTCAATGGAACCAAAAACAGGTGAAATTAAAGCTTGGGTTGGTGGCATCAACTACAAATACTTCAAATATGATCACGTAAGATTAGGTTACAGACAGCCTGGATCAACGTTCAAACCATTCTTATACTCAAGAGCACTTGAAGACCGATTCCAGCCATGCTCTCCAATTGTGGATATTCCAATTACTTTCACAGCTGAAGAGGCAAGATCGGACAAACCATGGACTCCTAAAAATGCAGACCGCTATAGTGGACAAACTTTCACAATGCGTCAGGCAATGTCTAGATCCATCAACACGGCAGCTGCTTATTTAGTGAAGGAATTAACAGCAAATGAGTTAGCAAAATACTCTGCTGATAAGTTTGGATTCCGATTCATCAGAGATAAAATGTTTGACTACATGCTTACTGATGATGATAGAGAAAGAGGAATAACGGGTTATAATAAAAAACCAATCCAAGGAGTTCCTTCATTATGTTTAGGTACTGAAGATGTTTCGGTATATGAAATGGTAACTGCTTACTCAACATTCATCAATAAAGGTGTTTGGACTGAACCATTATTTATCACAAGAATTGAAGATAAAAACGGCCGTGTCTTGAAGGAGTTTATTCCTAAGAAAAAAGAAGTATTGAATGAAAAAACTGCATGGTTAATGACTTACATGCTGAGAGGTACTTCTGAAGAAGCAGGTGGTACTGCTTTAAGGTTGACTCGCTATAACTTTAGAAGAGATCAAAAAACTAGAGAAGATTTCCATGTTGCTGGTAAGACAGGTACAACTGCCAACTTCTCAGATGCTTGGTTTATGGGCTTCACCAACGACCTTGTTACTGGCGTATGGTGTGGTGGTGAAGACAGAAGTATTCACTTCAGAACCATCAAGTATGGTCAAGGTGCTAGACAAGCACTTCCAGCATTTGCGTATTTCATGGAAGATATTTATTCAGACAAAAAGCTGATCAATGAGTTAGGTTATAAGAGGTCATTATTCCCAGAACCTTCTAAACCTATCGATGTTGAGCTAGATTGTAGTAAATACGATGTTGAGAACTTTGGTGAGTTTGGTGCAGAATTAGACTCCACTAGAGAAGATGAATATATACAGCCTACAGAAGCTACTGATGGTATTCTGTAAGACTTATTTTAACTTTAAAAGCGAGAACAGACAAATAGATCTGCTCTCGCTTTTTTTGTTTCTGATTATGCTTTTAGCTTAAGAAGGAAGTTGAATCACAACCTATTTATTGTTGATTAGAACCCTCCCTTTTCAACTGAAATACATTGACCTAGTTTTGAAATGGAAATAGAAATTAAAGACAAATTACAAAGCAAAGGCAATATTAAAATTGAGCCTTTCAAGGAAAGTATTAGAAAAACCCAACCACATAAGCATCATAAATATTTTGAGATCATCTACTTATATCAAGGTTCGGGCACTCATGTAATCGATAATGATACCTTTGAAATCAAACCACCAACTATGTTCTTTATGCGAAAAGATCAATTACACTGTTGGGACATTACTTCACCACCTAAGGGCTATGTGATTATTCTGAAAAAAGACTTTCTTGAAAACTCTGTTGATAAAGAACTTGAAAAATTAATTGCACAACTCAGTAATCAGGTCTGTGTAGATGTGAAAGAATATGAGAAAATCAACATTATCTTTGAATTGTTAGTAGAGGAAGTCGCTAATTCCAATAGTTATCAACAAACAATCATCGAAGGTTTACTAAAAGCATTATTTGCCAAAACTTTAACCACAATTTCACCCATTGGCAGTAGTATCAAGACTAATCTGCCTTCTATTTTTGTTGATTTCAAAAGTTTATTAGAAAATGCTGAAGTTATTCACAATAGTGTTCACTTTTATGCTGAACAATTGAATACTACTCCACAAAATCTTAATACCATTTGCAGACAAGCTACAGGAATAGCCGCTTCAAAATTTATTGGAGAATATATTATCAAAGAAGCCAAGCGATTATTATTGTATACTAGCCTTCCAATCAGTGAAGTTGCCTTCAAATTAGATTTCAAAGACACTTCCCACTTCAATAAATACTTTAAAAGAAATACTGAACAAACTCCATCTCAATTTAGAAATGGATAGATTTTGATAGACAAAAAAAGAGCATGCTTTTCAACATGCTCTCAAAATCTATTTTTTAATAAATTTCTTGTGGAAAACTTCTCCGTCTTCCCGCTCTATCTTGATGATGTAAATACCTTCATTGAGTAATGAAATATCTAATTTATCTCCTAAAAAGGCAATAGGAATGTCTACTTTCTCTCCTGACATTTTGAATAAACCAATTGTATTGATCTTCATTTTGGAAAGAATAAATAAATCTTTTCCTATTCCTGGATTTGGGTAAATAATTGGTGAGTTCTCGGTCAAATCATCTTCCAAACTTGTAATTGAAGAAGAACCAGAAGTCGTCACATTGACAACATTTGAAAAATCTCTTTGCTCATTTGTCCCTACTACAAACATGGCCATATTTTTTCGACCCTGAGTGGTGTATTCAATTTCATGTGGACCTTCACCATAACGTATTATAAAATCTTCACTTGGATCATCTTGAAACGCCCAACCAATCAATGCACCATCAGTATTTGAAGCATTCGTAAAGGTTACTTTCTCATTTAATCCTACTACCGTTTTATCTACAGTGTAATTAAGAGTACCCACCGTAGGTGTATAATCCAGAACCTGAAAATCATCCATGGCTAAACCAATACCTCCACTAGAATCCTGAGTTGCTCCAACAAAGAATAAACGCATAGCAATTTTTTCACCTTCAAACCCTGCCAATGGAATGTACTTTGTTACCCACTCATCATTTGTAGAACCGGTCATCAGCGGAATACCTTCCCCTCCCCAATGATCTTCACTAGAAAGCTCATTAGTCCAATCCGAATCTTTGTAGAAACCTAATGGAATCCATGATTCACCGTAATCATCTGTAAATTCTACTCTCAGACCGTCAATTTTGTTTGCTACATCCATTTTCAATTGGAAAGTAAACATCTGCGTAGAATCAAAATCTTCTTGATCACCCGGTAAATCAAATACGGATGTATATAAATAGAAGCCTGTTGGCACTTGATAACCTGCTGTATCAGGACCAAGTACATAAGCATTTGAACCACTTGTCGTTCCAGATTTCCCAGCAATGGAAGAACTGTCTAATACTAAATCTGTTCCTGCAAGGTTTAAAGAGTAAAACAGTAGTTCATCAGATTCCAAATCACCACCATCTGAAGCTAAGAATGGTGCTTCTTTTATACCTAATATTCCAATAGTATCCTGGAAAGCAGATGCAGGATTATTATCCACTTCTAATTTCACTATATAAGTACCTGCTGATTCATATGTATGCGTCGGGTCTTTTTCTGTTGATGTTGATCCATCACCAAAATCCCAAGCATAACTACTTGCTCCTCCTGAATTATAAATAAAGTCAATCAGACGGTTCACATAAGCTACATCTGCAGGTTTTGTAAATTCTCCAGAAGGGTCTTGTTTTGTAAGATTGAAATTATTGACCATAAATCCGTCATCTGTATCTTCTATCAAGAATGCAGATTCCATTCGATAGACAAATCTAAATCGCACATTGTGTCCTGTTAGGAAAGAAACATTATAGGAAGTAGAATCTCTATCAAAATTCCCTAACCAACCTACTTGATCTTGGAAGATAATAGGATGAATTGCACAAGCATCATCCGGGGTTTTATTATACCATCCTGTCCCAAGACCATCAAATGCATCCCCAAGTAACTTCCATGTTCCACCATTGTCTGTAGTATATTCCATTTTTGCTGCAGCAGGAGCATTACAATAAGTAATGTGCATACTTTTCAGAAAGTTAATTTTATACTCATGCCCTTCTTCTGTCAAATCAAATGTAGGTGTATAGAGGTAGGCTTCAAAAGATCTTAAAGGGACACCTCCTGCTAAAGTTGTTGCCCAGGTGAGAGAATCACCACTATTAATCCGATCTCCCCTTGCACGGCCCCATTCCCAGATATCATCTCCATCTCCACCATCAAAATAAACTGTCTCTGTCACAAACCCGCCAGTATCCAATTGAAAGTCATTTGAGAAAGGCACTGTTTCTTCAGGTCCTTTTGGAGGTCCTTCCGTCATTCTTATTGCTCTCCTAAAAGTATTTTCTCTCCCTTGATCATCTTTCACTGTCAAAGAAATAACATAAGACCCCAAATCCGTTAAGGAAGTATAGGTATGAGACGGGTTCTCTTCTGTAGAAGTTATTTCATCACCAAATGTCCAGAAATAAGTAAGGTTAGAACCAAAAGACAGGTTCTCAAATTCTAATGCTTGATTAATTATACCATTATCTGACAAAATATTGAAAGCTGCTAAAGGTCTATTAGACTGCAATGCATCCATAGCTGCACTCATATTTATTCTCCCTGCCCCCAATGCATTTTGAAAATTAGGATTTCTAGGATTAATATCCGTAGATGTCCCCATCAATACTGCTGTTAACTGATCTGGAGTAAGATTTGTATTCTGAGTTTTAAGAAATGCAGCGGCTCCGGCCACCATCGGACATGCCATTGAAGTACCCGTATAAGGAGCATAATCTCCTAAAGGATTTCCATTATCTGCCGCTACGGTACTAATAATATCAGTCCCGGGTGCTGAGATGTCTATCCATGCACCATATTGAGAAGAAGGAGCTTTCACATCATTACTTGTTGTATTGGCAACTGCAATTACATGATCATAACCTGCCGGATAACTAGGTAGGTTAACATTATCATTACCTGCAGCAGCTATAAACAGCATTCCTTTTTCCTCTGTCGCTTCATTAATCATCCTTGCTATAGTAGCAGAATAAAAATAGCTACCATAAGACATACTGACAATGTCTGCCTCCATTTCTATTGCATACATCAATGCTTCAGTAGAGTGTGTAATAGCCCTTGCATCTGGAGTATCATCTGAAGTTGCTTTTACTGCCAAAATCTTTACTCCATTGTTGGTAACGGATGCTCCTCCCACATTATTACTGGTCACTGCTCCTGCTATACCTGCACAGTGTGTACCATGTGAGAAGTTAAATCGACTTGCTTCCGAGGTAGGCGGATTCGGATCAGGATCACCGTTTGTGTAAGTATCACCCGAGGCATCCCAACCTTGGTAATCATCTATATAGCCATTTTTATCATCATCTCTACCATTATTTGGGATTTCTCCTTCATTGATATAAATATTAGCGGCCAAATCTTCATGAGTAATCAATACTCCATCATCCAAAATGGCTAAAACTACATCCCGCTGACCTTCTATCACCTTACTTTTTCCCCAAGCCTCAACTGCTCCTACTAATTCAAGGTGGTATTGATCTTGTGCTAAAGGATCATTGGGATCATTAAACTGAATCGGCAATGGTACACTTTCTACATACATTACATTAGGGTCATTATTTAATTCCCTACGGTAATTTTCCATATCGGATTGATTGTAAAGTGTAATTTGCAAGACATCAGAAACACTATTCTTCAGTACAGACATAGGTTCCATGACTCTTTTAATTCTAGAGTCTGTCAATAAGTTATATATTTTTCTTTTTTCACTACTGACAAACTGCTGTTGATCAGCATCCATATAAGCAAAAGCTACATCCTTAGGATCTTTGAACCTTACAAATAATTTTGTTGGTGCTGTTTGAATAGAAGGTGTAATCCATTTTTGAGTAGGAGAAGAAGCTAATTGTTGCTGTTGTGCCAATACTTCATTTCCAAACATGAGACTTCCCATGAATAGGAGTATGTTGTATATATATTCTTTTTTCATGGTCTTTTACTTTTTAGTGAGAAGAAGTACCCATTGTTTTGTAGTTGTTCCATCAGAGAATAAGACTTCCAATGAAATTTTCCCATCCGATAAGGTTTCTCCTTGAAGAGAAATATAATTATCTGATGGTCCTAAGAACTCTCCACATTGATCAATAATCTGAAAAGGTATATCTTGAAAATCTCCTGCAATATTTGAAATGCTATATAGCCCCCAAATGTTATCTGGGTTAGCCAAATCTCCAACTGTTGTCAACATTACATCGTCTACACTTTTTGTTCCTTCCTCAGTTGTCATTTCTGCATCATACGTACCATCTAAACTTGTTGGACAATGTATATCTTCAATAACAATATTGTATACCTTTCGAATTCCTCCCTGACCTACTGTAATTTCAGATCCATCATCTAAATTTCTAGCTGATTCCAATATTATATCCAATTCTTTTCCTCCTTGCTTATCTACTCCATAAACAACCAAGGGAGAAACCTCAATGGTAGCCGTGTTTCTTGTATTGGTAAAATTCTCCTCACCAGAAGCATCTTCTGATTTGATTCTATTTTTGATGATAAACGTACCTCCTGTAGCTGTCGCAAATTTTTCCGTTACATCTTGAAAATCGGCATTATTTCTTTCAATAGCTTTTGCTGTAAAATCAACACCGAAGGTTGCTGCTCCTCCAAAAGAATAAGTTACCTCTACTCCTCTTTCAGTATCAATTGCCATTGGCATTCTTACTTCCAGACTAAGTGGCACTGAATTCTCTTTGATAGAATCGACTTCACCAAATGGTGTGGCTACTGAGAAAGCGACTGTCTCACCGATAAATTCGGCTTGAACCTCTTCCTTATATGTATCATAAAGCTCACAGCTCTGGAAGAAAACTCCCAAACATAAAAGCCCTATTATTAATCTCTTTTTCATCTGTTTCTTAGGTTTAATTTGATGTCATAAACCACATTGGAGTATCCAATGGTTTTTGTTCGGGAATATTTGGATTAGCACTCACCTCATTTGGAGAATAAGGCAATCGGGCAATATGATCGCTCAATACAGCATCTACAGGCAAAGGTCGATTATTCGGATAGTTGGTTCTCCTCACATAAGTCCATGCATCCATTCCTCTTTGGAAAGTTTCAATGTACCCTTGATGGTGTACTGCTTCCAAAGCATTACTTGGTGCTAGAGTTTGAAGGTCAGGTAAAGCACCATTATATGTATCGTATTCAAACTGCGTAACACCACTTCCATTATCTTGTACTGCCAATAATGAATTGAGATGCACTATATTAAAAATTATACCTTCTCTATAATAATCATTGGCGTCTGCTGTGGTTCCGGGAACCCAACCTCTAAGGATTGCTTCCGCTCGCATAAACTTCAACTCCGCTGCTGTAATCCAATAATCTGGTGAAGTAGCTGTAATAAAATTCAAACTTAAAACGGAAGTAGAGGTAAATGCACTACTAGAGCCAGGAGCCAAACCTGTGTGCGGCACAGCATCAACTACACCATCAGGACGATCGTAGAAAATATCCAATCTAGGATCATTTGTTCCTCTTAATAAATCAATAAAAGGAGTACTGGCATAGAAGAATAAACTCTGCCCTCCTGCAAATTGGAAGTGAAGTTTGTAAAACTGATTGGCATTGTTCAAGTCATCATAATAATTCATGACCACTTCATCTGCTAAATCTTCTACATGTTCTTGCCTGAAAGCAGTTTCAAGTTTTGGCTTTGCATATTCCTCATCTTTTGCTGCAATAAGCATTAAGGTTTTAATCTTAATAGAGTTTGCAAATTTAATCCACTTATTGAGGTCTCCTTGAAAAAGCAAATCTTCACCCCCAACTTTTGCTGGGTCTCCTAAATCAAAATTATCAACTGCTTCATCAAGCATTTCTACAATTCCTTTCAAGATATTTTCTTGTGTATCTCCATTAGGAAAAAGGATGTCCGTATTCAATGCTTCTGTAAATGGAACATCTTCAAACATTAAAGTCAAATGGTAAAAAGCGAATGCCTGCATAATTCTAAATTGAGAAGCTGTATTCACTTCACCAATCTCATTGGCTAAAACTTCTCCTCTACTTGCATTCTTTAAGGAGTTCACATAATATGTAGCCCATGTATTGGTCTGAGGGAAAGACGGAACAGAAAAATTATCTGCTGAAGAAAATACATTTGCTCCAGCTCCAACATAATGCTGAGCCCAACGGTTGAATAAGTTGGTTTCCATCACTTTGTCAGAACTTATATTAGTCATGATTGTGGTCATGAGTAATCCTGGCTGTTCGGCAATCTGATCATCACCTGCCGCAAACGGATCTTTATTGATATCTAAAATACTATCACAAGAGTAACTGAATGCAAGTGCAACTAACAAACATACTCTTGTCAATAGGTTGCTGTATTTATTATTCATCTTCATTGTTCTAGAATACTATTTTAAGATTACCACCAAAACTTCTTGTAGAAGGCAAACTACCCATTTCAACAGATCCCGAAGCGTCACTTGCCGCTTGAAATAAACTTGTTTCAGGGTCGATGTGAGGAATTTCACTATAAATAAGCCAAAGGTTTCTTGCCTCAAAACCAACAGCTACTGACTTGATAAAACCTGTTTTCTTCAACAAGGTACTTGGCAAAGCATAGGATAAACTTACTTCACGAAGTTTCACATAAGTCTTACTAAACACAGAACCTTCTGCTATACCGCTTGTTGAATAAGCCTGCCAATAATCTTGGTGAGTGACAGCAATGTCATTGGGTTTTACAGAACCATCTCCATTTTCGATGTATGCATTTTTATCAATAAATACCTGCTCTCTATTTACTGCTGTTTCTTCAGCTAAACCGTTAAACCTTAAATCACCTACTGTTCTTGAAATCATCTTACCTCCTTGATTCCAATCGATCAAGAAATTCAATGTTACTCCTTTATAAGTGAAACTATTTTGGAAACCTAAAAGAAATTCAGGCTGAATTTCTCCAAATGTTTGTTGGTCGCCTTGCATTCTTAAACCTGTTTTAGGATCTACTAGAATTTCTCCTGTTTCTGCTCTTTTGAAACCAACACCTTGTAATTGAAGTGATTCTCCTGGTACTGCTTCAACGGAAACACCGTTGAATCCTGAAGCGATTTGAAGTTTATCCAATCCTTCAGCCAACTCTGTTACTTTATTTTCATTTCGTGTAAAGTTGATTTGAGAAGTCCATTCAAAAGCACTTGTTTGTACTGGTATGAAAGAAAGCAATAATTCAATTCCTTGATTGGTTACTGTACCTGCATTAACTCTTTTTCTTCTATAACCTGTAGATTCTGGTGTAGGAACCGCCAAAATCTGATTAGAAGTTTCTATGTTGTAAAAAGTGAAATCAATACCTGCTCTTCCATTAAAAAAACTTAGTTCTGTACCTACCTCCCATGAGTTTTGCCTTTCTGGGACTAAGTTTTCTGGAGGAATCGTATTGGTTGCCGAATAAGCTGTCTGACCATTAAAAGGGTAATTATTTGTAGTACCATATTGACCAAAATACTCAGACAATGGATTGTAATAATAATCCAGCTGATAAGGTCTTGTATCATTACCAACTTGAGCAGCACTCAAACGAAGTTTACCAAATGAGAAAATATCATTATGAATTTTGAAAGCATCTGAAAATACAAATGACAAACTCGCTGATGGATAAAAGTATGAGCGGTTATCTTTGGGTAATGTAGATGACCAGTCATTTCTCATGGTTAAGTTCAGCGTCAAATAATTATTATAGGTCAATGAAACATCACCGTATAATCCTAACAATCTCTGCTCTGTAAAATCTGTTCTACTTGTTGTATTTTTAGCATTCGTTGGAGTATAAATTTCCGATACAGATAATTCTGAAGCTTCTAAAGTACTTCTTTCAAAAGTTCTATTATTGAATTCATGACCCACAATAGCTGTCAATTTAAACTTTTCTCCAAAGTCTTTTTGAATAGTTGCCATCAAAGAAGTCGTCAATTCTGTATTTGTAAGATCATCATTTGTAAATGATCCGTTTAAAGCACCTAGAGTTCCTTTTGCTGATTTTCTGAATCTCTTGTCTACCCTGTAATCCAAACCAACTCTTGCTCTGAAACTCAACCAATCAGTAGCTTGTGCCTCAAGCATTCCAAATCCAAAAAAGCGATTGAGTTTTACATCATTGCCATTTTTCTCTGCTATCCAATAAGGACTATTTGAAAATACACCAATTGGATCTTGTCTGCCATCCACTAATTGCAGTCGCTCAATAGAAGTTGTTCTTGGAATTCCATTGATAATAGAAGTCAAAACATTGGGAGAATTACCACCTTGAGAAACAGAACCTCGTGTTTCTGATTTCACATAATTAATACCTACTCTTGACTTAATGACTTTATTCAGTTGCTGACCAGCATTGATGGCAAATGTGTACCTATCTAATCCTGCTCCTGGTACAATGCCTTTTTGGTTCATCGAAGTAAAACCTAATCTATAATCTCCTTTTTCAGTAGCACTTGACACATCAATAGAATTGATAAACAACGTTCCAGTCTCATAAAAATCTTTTACATTGTTAGGGTACGCTGTTAGTGATTCCAAAGGCCACAGGTTTTCGGGTAAGTTTGCAGTATCAGCATCATAACTGTAAGAAGGTACAATTTGTCCTTCAATCTTTGGGCCCCATCCATTTTCTGACCTCTTATCATATTTTCCATATGAACCTTGAGCATATTCATTTTGAAATGACGGTAATCTATTTGGTGTTTCCGCTCTGAAGCTTGAACTAATACTCACTGTTGGTCCTTTTGACGCCTTCCCTCTTTTGGTTGTGATGATAATAGCTCCATTTGCCGCTCTTGATCCATAAAGTGCCGCCGCTGATGCTCCTTTAAGTACTGTCACAGAAGCAATATCAGCAGGGTTGATTTCTCCTGCACCATTACCTGCATCAAAAGCACCTTGAATACCACTACCTGTAGCAATATTCTGATTACTAATTGGCACTCCATCGACTACCATTAATGGTTGGTTATTCCCACTCAATGAATTAGTACCTCGAATCACAATTCTAGTAGAGCCTCCAGGATTGGAACTCGCTTGTGAAATTTGAACGCCTGGTACTTTGCCGGAAAGCGAATTCAAGAAGTTTGTTGATTTCACTCTCTCTACTTCTTCCCCTGCCACTGAAGTGACAGAATAACCGAGTGTTCGTTTTTCACGTTCGATGGCATTGGCGGTCACAACCACTTCATCTAACTGTTCGGTGTCAGCTTCCATGGCTACATCAATCTTAGACTGATTCCCCACTTCTACTTCTTGAGATTTTAGACCAATGAAATTATAAATAAGCACTTTGTCATTTTGCTGGAGTGCTATTTTATACTTTCCATCGACATCGGATACGGCTCCACGTCTAGTTCCTTTGACAACGACTGTTACACCTGGCAGAGGATCTCCCCCTTCTCCGGTAATTGTGCCTGTTACTACTCTTTCCTGTGCGAGTGATATTGAGATCGATAATACAGAGAGCAACCAACATAAGATTGTTTTAAGTCTCATTAGTTAAGGATGGTTTAATTATAGAAGTCTACATTTAAGTTCATCTTTGATAATTTGCTTACTGTTAATTTATTGAAGAGATATGCACTTTCTATATTTATGCCTTAAAGTAATAGGTTCACTATTTGGGTGTGAAATATTAAGAAATCTGAAGAGTGAAGTAAAACCATTCCCCAAAAAATAATAGGTCATTTCCAATAGAGTATTGATTGTAGAAAGAGTTTCTGAAAAACGCTTTTTCAAGCCTATATTTTGTTTAAAGTAATTAGTAGAATGTAATATCTTTTTCTATCGAAGATGAAAAAAGGTTAATTTTCCTTTATAATATTACATAATTTTATCTTAAATTCCTTTAAAAAGATGAAAGAAAAAATTGTATTTATTTAATATTCACCCTAAAACGTAAAAATCCCAACCTCAAATGAATGAGATTGGGATTTAATATTTTCAATTTATCTTTTCTAATGCAGTCTTAGATGATATACTGACTTAAGTCTCTGTTTTTCACCAAACCTGATAATCTTTCGTTCACCATTTCTTTCGTGACTACAATTTGAGCATTTGCACCAATTACATCTGGCACATCAAACAACAAATCATTTAATAAATGAGACATTACAGTGTGCAATCTTCTTGCTCCAATGTTCTCCACTTCTACATTGATTTCATACGCTAAACGAGCGATTTCATCTAAAGCATCTTCATTGAATGACAACTGAACATTTTCAGAACCTAATAATGCTTCATATTGTTTTGTCAATGCATTCTTAGGTTGTCTTAAGATCACTTTGAAGTCTTTATCCGTCAAGCTCTGTAATTCAACTCTGATTGGGAAACGTCCTTGTAATTCTGGGATCAAATCAGATGGCTTTGCAACGTGGAATGCTCCTGCTGCCACGAAAAGCATGTGGTCTGTTTTCACAATACCGTGCTTCGTATTTACAGTACTTCCCTCTACAATTGGAAGCAAGTCTCTCTGTACACCTTGACGAGAGACATCTGCACCATTTTTATTCCCTCCACTTGCTACTTTATCGATCTCGTCAATGAAGATAATACCAGAGTTTTCTGCTAAACGAACTGCTTCATCCTTCACTTCATCCATATCGATCAGTTTAGAACTTTCTTGATCTACAAGGATTTTACGAGCCTCAGCAATTGTCATTTTTCTCTTCTTGGTTTTCTTCGGCATCATACCGTTGATCATCTCCTGAATGTTCATCATAGAACCTTCATCGATCGGTGATCCACCAATAAAACCTAGATTACCTCCGTTTTTGTCTACAGTAACGTCAATTTTTCTTTCCTCTAACTCACCCGCACGCAATTTCTCTCTGAAACGCTCTCTTGTTTTCTCATTCAATTCATGATCCTGAGAAACATACTCTCCAGTAGTAGTTGTTGGAGTTCCTTTTAAAGGTGGAATCAAAGCATCCAAAATTACATCCTCAACAGCTTGAGAAGTCTTTTCTTCTACCAATGCTTTCTTTTGATCCTGTACCATGGTCACAGCTTGTTCCACAAGGTCACGCACCATGCTTTCTACATCTCTACCCACATATCCTACTTCAGTAAACTTAGAAGCTTCCACTTTCACAAACGGTGCTTTTGCTACCTTTGCCAAACGGCGAGCGATTTCAGTTTTACCAACACCTGTAGAACCAATCATCAATATATTATTAGGCATAATCTCTTTTTGCATATCACCAGCAACGTTCATTCTACGCCAGCGATTTCTAAGAGCAATGGCTACATTCTTTTTAGCATCGTCTTGACCAATAATGTATTTATCTAATTCTGCAACAATCTCTCTTGGGGTTAAATATGATGAGTTTTCTAACATGCTATGTTTATCTTTTGTATAACTTCAATTTCTTAGCAATGGATTTATCAACATTCTGGAACTATATTCATTTTCATTCCTTCTCTGTTATTATTCAATGACCGTCTTCTTTCTTTTATCCCAGCCTGAAGTCGCAACAGCCAGCGTTAAACTGTTTGTTGCTCCAGCCACATGATACCAAGCGGCACTGTATCCAAAGTCTATGTGCTTTTTTATTTTTAATGATGCTCCTATCGACATTCCAGCTAAGCCTTTTACGCCTTGGGTTACCATCTCTTTCCTACGCATTACATTATAGCCGACACGAAGGTTAAGCACTTTTCCTAAAACAAATTCACCGCCAAAGCTAAAATGACGTGACAATTTGTCAGCAAAACTAGGTTCTGAGTAAAGATCATTGCCAAAAGCGTCTTTTTCTCCTTTCAACGAAGTGTCAGTATAGGTAATATCAAACTGATGTAAGTGGTGATATGTTACAGAAAAACGGATTGGCATTCTCTCTGGCTTGAAAGAGATACCTAATTGAGTATCAAAAGGTAATTCTGATGTATCATTAGGTTGATAATCCCTCATCACAAATCCAGCATTCTTTATCACTAAACCAACAACTAAATCTTTTGTTGGGTGAATAAAGGCTCCATTCAAATCAAACATCAATGCATTTGACTTATATGTTTCTATGGTTGAAGCAGCATATTTCACATTGGCCGACATTGAAAATACACCTTGCTTTCTTGTATAACTTCCTTGAAACCAAAAATCATTGGCATTATAAGTTCCTGTTGGGTTTCCTTGGTCATCAAAACCATCAAAACTACCATAACCCATATAACCCATGCCAATACCTACTATGCCTTTCCCTACTTTATGGGCATATCCTAAAGAAGTCAAACTAGCTGAGGTATGATAGTCAAAATAGTTGAATGTGACTTTGTTTACGGACTGTTCTCCCAATAATGCTGAATTATAAAACATAGCATTGGGATCATCCAAGCCTGATGACACTAGAAAGCCTCCTAGTCCCACTTGACGTGCGTTGGTTGGTACTGCCAAAAAACTATAAGTTTCACTTCCCCCAAATTGAGCAAATGCGGAGTTGATTGGAGTAATAACAGTTAAAAAAATTAAGTACAGATAAATAGATAATTGCTTCATTATCGTTTTGCCTTATAAAATAATGTCGAGCAGTTATTCGGATTGAATAAAGTACTCTTTTTTGATTCAATTTGATCGATTGTTACACTTCTCAGCTTGCCTTCTTCCTCATTAATCAAGTTTGCATTTCCTAAAGTTGCTCCATATGCAATGGACATGGCTCTCGGCAGAATTTCTGTTTTTCCGTAAGTCATAGAAAATTCCGCTTGATTTTTCACCTTTTCTAAATTCTCAGGGTTGACCTCAGAATCAATAAAACCATCTATAACACTTTGAAGTTCTCCTTCCGCATCTTCCAAACTTACACCATCGGCAGTTTTTCCAGTAATGCAGAATAATCCCGGTTCAAAAGATCCTGTGATAAATGCTGAAACACCTGAATATACTTTTTTATCTTTCACCAGTTTTTCATAAAGTAAAGACGACTTCCCTCTACCTAATAAATCACTGATTAAGTCAGTAGTGTAATATCCATCTTGAGACCGTCCTTCCATGTGCCATACCTTATAAAGCACGTCTAATGGAACTTTCTCTTCAACTATTTTCCTCCTTGGTGCCACTTGTATAGGTTCCATTGGAATATTTCTTATTGGCTTATCACCTGACGGAATAGGTTCAAACCATTTTTTTGCCAATTGCTTCACTTCCTCCAACTTCACATTTCCAGCCACAACCATCACAGCATTCGAAGGAACATAATATTTATTGAAAAATGCTTTCACATCTTCCATTGTAGCATCTTCAATATGCTTGATTTCCCTGCCGATTGTTGGCCATCTATAAGAGTGCTCTTTATAAGCCAGTTCTCTTAAGTGGTGCCATACATCTCCGTAGGGTTGATTGATATAACGTTGTTTGTATTCTTCAATCACCACCTTACGTTGCACCTCCAACACACTGGGGTCAAAAGATAAACTCAGCATTCGGTCTGCTTCCAACCAAAAAGCCGTTTCCAGGTTTTGAGCAGGAAGAGTGATATAATAGTTTGTAATATCAGGTGAAGTAAATGCATTGTTGGTTCCTCCCACTTTTTGAAGAGGAGTATCATAAGAAGGAATGTTGACTGATCCGCCAAACATCAGATGCTCAAACAAATGGGCAAATCCTGTTTTTTCCGGGTCTTCATCTCTTGATCCCACATCATACATTATATTCAGAACAGCTGAAGCTATATTATGATCTTCGTGAACATAAACTTTCAGTCCGTTATCTAATTCGAACGCCGAGAACTTTATCATTGTGTTATTTTATAATAAGTATATAAAGTTAGCAGACCTATACCACTTTCCAAATTCAAATTAGAGCAAACATTTTACTAACTTTGTTTTTGAGCTCGATTTTATGAATGCTTATATGTAAAAATCAGCTCACAACAATAGAAATTATCTATTTCAGATTGATTTCACAACAGAGAAACATCACGTAAAGTTTTTTCACTAATAATGAGAGAAGATTACTTAAAAGGAGATAATGAAGGATTTTCAGATGCAGAAAGGGATGTTGAAAGAGCATTAAGACCTCTCTCATTTGATGACTTCACAGGTCAACAGAAAATTGTTGAAAACTTAGAGATATTTGTTCTTGCCGCTAAAAAAAGAGGAGAACCATTGGATCATGTACTATTACATGGACCTCCGGGCTTGGGTAAGACCACTTTATCCAACATCATTGCCAACGAAATGGAAGCTGAGATTAAAATTACATCAGGTCCCGTTTTAGAAAAACCTAGTGATTTGGCAGGTCTTCTGACTAATTTAGAAGATAATGATGTTTTATTTATTGATGAAATCCACCGTCTGAATCCTGTAGTGGAAGAGTATTTATACTCCGCTATGGAAGATTTCAGAATCGATATCATGCTGGATTCTGGTCCAAATGCGAGAACGATTCAAATTGACCTTAATCCTTTTACATTAATAGGTGCAACGACAAGATCTGGCCTTCTGACAGCTCCTTTGAGAGCCCGTTTTGGTATCAATGCAAGACTGCAATATTATGATTCTAAACTACTGACTTCCATTGTAAAAAGATCTTCAAGTATTTTAGAAACTCCTATCAATGATGATGCAGCATTTGAGATTGCAAGAAGGAGCCGAGGCACCCCACGTATTGCCAACAATTTGTTGAGAAGAACACGTGATTTTGCTGAAATCAAAGGAGATGGTACTATCACACTGGATATTGCAAAAATGGCACTTGGCGCTTTAAATGTTGATCAAGGAGGATTGGATGAGATGGATAATCGTATCTTGTCTACTATTATAGAAAAGTTCAAAGGAGGACCGGTTGGCATTACTACAATTGCGACAGCTTGTGGTGATGAAGCAGAAACAATTGAAGAAGTTTATGAGCCATTTTTAATTCAAGAAGGGTTCATCAAAAGGACTTCAAGAGGAAGAGAAGTGACTTTAAAAGCCTATGAGCATTTGGGCATAGCCCCTCCTTCAGATGGCACTCAAAACACCTTATTTTAAGGACATTTCTCATCTAAAAAGAGAAATGATAAGATTGAGTGAAAAAACTTGCTCAATCTTTTTTTTTTACAAAAATATATTAATATAATTATAAAAATTAAATTACAAAGCACACTGATACTATCGGAAACTTATTACTACTATTAATCAACAGCCTCTTGTTATTCACAGTAACAGGAGCATCAGCTAGCGGTGATCAAACAAACTTGAAAACGTCAAAAAGTAAAGTTGCAATTACTGATTCAATAACTGTATCCCAAAACGAATTAGAACAGCTTTATAAACAAAGACAATTTGATAGTTGTATCCAAACTTCTGAAAGGCTAATAAAAAAGTACCAACGCCAGTTGATGTACAAACCATTAGCCATGGTTTATCATGTCCAAGCCAAAGCATACCGAAGAACTCAAAAATACAAAGAAGGAATTATCTCATCTAAAGCTAGTATCTACTGGGCTAATAAAAATAATCAGGCTGAATTTTTATCGATCTTACTTCTGGAAGTCGCTCGAAATAAAAAAGGATTGAAACAGTACGGCGAAGCAATTGAAACCTATCAAAAAGCACTTGATTACAGTCAAAAGTATGGTGATTTTACCAGTGAGTCTATTGCTCTCAATAATATGGGGGCTATCTACAAAATTCAAGGTAAATACACGCATGCCATACAGTTTTACATCAAAGATGCTGAACTAAATAATAAGCTGAACCGACCAAAAGATTTAGCGATTGCCTATAATAACATTGGCCAAATACATCTCCTTACTAGAGAACTTGAGTTAGCCAAGAGTTTTTTTAACCGCTCTAAAGATTTAAGACTAGAACTGAATGATGAATATGGACTAGCTTTAGTTTCTAATAATCTTGGAGCTGTACATCACGAGCTTAAAGAATACGAAGAAGCTTTAGATCAGTTTTATGTAGCATTGGCTACTTTTGAAAAGTTTAATTCAAAATACAGAATTGGGGAGGTTTACCTCAATATCGCAGACATATTATTACTGCAAGAAAGATATAATGATGTTATTGAATTTGGCAGACAAGGTAAAGAAATTTTTGAGGAAATAAATTCTGAAAGTGGAGTGCATAGAGCTAATCGAATTCAAGCAGAAGCTCATATGAATCTCCATAGATATTCAACAGCATTAAGACTGCTAAACAGAACACTAGACTACTTTAACCAAGGTGAACATTTTGCTCCAGAGAGAAGAAATGTTTATCGACTTCTAGTACAAATCTATTCTACGCAGAAAAAATACCAAAAAGCATTTGAATGCCAAACAGTATTGCAGAAGATAGAAATGGACTTCACAGAAGAAGCAAATAAGAGAGATTTAGCAATCATCCATGAAAAATATAACAATAGAGATCAACTGTTGAAAATTGACAAGCTTCAGAAAGAAAAAGAGAGAAAAGAAGCCGCAATCCTTCATCAAAAGCAATTGAACTTCTCTTTTGCCTTGGTCATTGTTGTTTTGTCTTCATTTGGTATTTATATTCTTATCAACAATAAAAGATTAAGAAAGGCCCATCAAAGGATTAGAAAGCAGAATAGAGAAATAAAAGATATACACGACGAATTGACAGACAGTTTACAATACGCTTCTAAAATTCAGCAATCTTTAAATAACATTCCACAAGAAGTAAGTTCTTTCATACACGATTACTTTATACTATTGCGCCCTGCACAAAAAGTAAGTGGTGACGTTTATAATATCTCCATAGTTGATCATAAAATCATTATTTCGATGATGGATTTTGCTGGTCATGGAGTTCCTGCTGCTTTGCTGGCTACTTTAGGGGTCAAAACTTTAAACCAAATCATTCAAGCTGGTATCACGTCTCCTGATAAAATTTTAACGGAGTTAGATGAGGTAATGAGTGAAGTCTTTGATCAGAATGAAGATATGGTAGGTATAGACATGGCCGTTGTTACCATTGATATGAATAGTCAGACCTTGACTTATTCAGGAGCAAGGAGACCTTTATTATATATTGAAAATGGAGAAAGTCATTATATCAAAGGAACGAAACGATCAGTGTGTGACTCTCTATCTCCATTCCAATATACTTTCCATAAACATACTATTCCTCTTTCTGAGGATCTTAAATTCTATTTATATTCTGACGGTTTCCCTGATCAATTTGGAGGAGCAAAGGAAAAGAAATTCCTTGAAAAAAATCTTCGTAATTTGATTATTGAAAACGCCGATGAGGATTGTACTACTCAGAAAAACAAAATTGAAAAAGAAAGACATCAATGGATGAATCCTGATCTGAAGACACAAAACAAACCTACAGATGACACTTTGGTGATGGGTTTTCATTTAAAAATCTAATTAATTTTCTATTTTAGGTGATGTAACCGATTAAAAGCTGCATCATCTATGAGTAAAACCAAACAATATATTCTTTCTTTAGATCAAGGTACTACAAGTTCAAGAGCTATTCTTTTTGATAAAAAAGGCAAGATTGTCAACGCTGCTCAAAAAGAATTCAAACAATACTACCCCAAACCTGGATGGGTTGAGCATGACCCCAAAGAAATCTGGTCAACTCAAGCCGCTGTAGCCGCAGAATGTATTGCAAAAGAAGGATTGAATGGCTTGAATATAGCCGGTATTGGTATTACAAATCAAAGAGAAACAACCGTTGTTTGGGATGCCTCAACCAATAAGCCTATTTATAATGCTATTGTTTGGCAAGACCGAAGAACATCCAAGTTTTGTGACTCTCTTAAAAAAGAATATACAAAGATAATTCAAGATAAAACCGGGCTTATTATTGATGCTTATTTTTCTGCTAGCAAAATCCACTGGATTCTTGAAAATGTAAAAGGAGCACGAAAGAAAGCTGAAAAAAGCCTTTTGCGTTTTGGCACCATAGACACTTGGCTGATCTGGCAATTCACACGAGGAAAAGCTTATGTCACAGATGTTACAAATGCTAGCAGAACCATGCTCTTCAATATCCATACTTTAAAGTGGGACGATGAACTGCTCCGTATTTTTAATATTCCAAAGAGTATGTTGCCTGAAGTAAAAAGCAGTAGTGAAATTTACGCTCAAACAGCCACCACACTTTTTGCAAGTAAAATTCCTATTGCCGGTATTGCGGGAGATCAACAGGCCGCTCTTTTTGGGCAAATGTGTACCAATACAGGGATGGTCAAGAATACCTATGGAACAGGATGCTTCATCATGATGAATACCGGTAAAAAAGCTATTATTTCAAAACATAAACTCCTCACTACCATTGCATGGAAAATTGGAAATGATGTCAACTATGCATTAGAAGGGAGTGTCTTTGTTGCAGGAGCTGCAATTCAATGGTTGAGAGATGGATTGGGTATTATCAAAAAAGCCCATCACAGTGAAAAAATTGCAAGAGAAGTTAAAGACAATGGAGGCGTTGTTTTTGTTCCGGCACTGACTGGACTTGGAGCACCTTATTGGGATCAATATGCAAGAGGAACTTTAGTTGGTATCACAAGAGGCACGCAAAAAGGTCATATCGTTAGAGCCACTTTAGAAGCAATTGCGTTTCAATCCCAAGATGTGATTGAAGCAATGCAGGCCGACACAAAAAAAGAAGCGAAAGAACTAAGAGTAGACGGTGGCGCATGTGCCAATGATTTACTAATGCAAATTCAAAGTAATATTTCTAATATAGATGTGATTCGCCCAAAAATTCTTGAAACAACAGCAATGGGAGCCGCTTTCCTTGCAGGATTGGCTGTGGGGTATTGGAATAACATTGATGAAATCAATAAAATATGGAAAATGGACAAGTCTTTTGAAAGTAATATGAATGAAAAAGAACGTTCGGCGTCTCGTAAATTATGGAAAAAAGCTATTAAAAGAAGTTTCAACTGGGAAACTGAATAGATTAGTAACATTATATATTAATAGATGTAAAAGGTGTTACTTACTATTTTTTAACAAAATTTTTAATAGATTTACTCTAACATTATAAATACGTACTTAACTACATAATATCTCAAAATAATGACATTTAACTTTTTGAATGCAACTTGTAAAATTATGACCCTTGCATTCACTATCAACTTGCTGTATGGGTGTGGCAAAAGTTCTGAAACACAACAACAGAATCAATTACCACAGGTTGAAATCCCTATTACCGAAGTAACCATTCAAGATGTTCCATTAACCAAAGAATTTGTGGGCCAAGTGTATGGTACAAAAGATATCCCTATTCGTTCCAGAGTAGAAGGATATTTGGAAGGAATATATTTTAAGGAAGGTAGTGAAGTCAAAAAGGGGCAATTACTTTATAAAGTTGATCCCAAACAATATGCTGCCAATGTGGCAATGAGAGAAGGGCAATTAGCTGAAGCTAAGGTAACTTTAATTCGTGCTTCTAATGATTTAGATCGTATTCAGCCACTTGCTGAGCAGAATGCTGTTTCGAAATCTGACTTAGATGCTGCTTTAGCAGAAAAAGGTGCATCTGAATCAATGGTTGCTGCTGCTGAAGCAAACCTTCGAATGGCACAAATTGAATTAGGCTATACAAGAATCGCTTCTCCGATCAGCGGAATTATTGGTAAAACAGAAGCTAAAGTGGGAGAATTTGTTGGGAAAGATCCTAACCCAGTGATATTAAATACTGTTTCCAGAATTGACTCTGTTAACGTTCGTTTCTTTATTAATGAAAATGATTATCTAAGATTAGCGAGATACGCAGTAGCTCAAGAAAAATCTGGTAAGAGAAATGAAAAAGCCGATGATCAGCCAAAAGACAACCTTGATTTAATATTCTCAGATAATACCGTTTACAAGCACAAAGGACATTTTGATTTTATTGATAGAAGTGTTGATGCAAACACAGGTGCTATCCTTATCCAGGCTACTTTCCCAAATGTAGACGGTTTGATCAGACCTGGTCAATTTGCTAAGGTTCGTTCAGTGATTGATATCGTACATGATGGAATTCTCGTTCCTCAAAGAGCTGTTATGGAGTTCCAAGGACGATACTCAGTTTACGTTGTAGATGAAACTGGTAAAGTAGCACAAAGAAGTATTGAATTAGCAAGACATGCTTATAAAGATTACTTCCTTGTAAGGTCAGGCCTTAAAAAAGGAGAAAAAATTGTTTTGGAAGGACTACAAAAAGTTCAAGAAGGAGCAACAATTAAATACAAAGTAGTTCAATTCGAATCACAGTACGAAGGAGTATAATGAGCAAGGAACAAATAAAATCAAACTTTTTTGTGAGGCGACCAATTGTCGCCATGGTCATTGCCATTATTATGACCATCGTCGGTGCTGTTTCAATTACAGGGCTTCCAATTGAACAGTATCCTAACTTGACTCCTCCTATTGTAAAAATTAGTGCAACTTATACAGGAGCAAGTGCATTAAACGTAGAGCAATCAGTTGCTACTCCATTAGAACAAGAGATCAATGGTGTAGAAAATATGATCTATATGAAGTCCATCAACTCCAATGATGGTACTCTACAAATTCAGACATCATTTGATATTGGTACTGACCCTGATATGAGTACAGTATTTACACAAAACCGTGTTGCTACTGCCACTCCTAAACTACCTGAAGGTGTAAAAAGAACAGGTGTAAAAACAGAAAAGTCATTACCTAACATTTTGATGCTAATCACACTAACCTCTCCTGATGGTAGGTTTGACCAAAACTTCTTAGGTAACTACTCTTTGATCAATATTAAAGATGTATTGGCAAGAACTAAAGGTGTTGGTAGTGTATCCGTATTAGGTACTTCAGATTATTCGATGCGTATCTGGGTTAAACCTGATCGATTAGCAAAATTGAATTTGACAATACCTGAGATTACAACTGCTGTCAATAATCAAAACGTCATTGTCCCGGGTGGTAAATTTGGAGCAGAACCCGCTCCAAAGGGAACTGAATTTACTTATACAGTACTTCTTCCTGACCGTCTTCAATCTGAAGAAGAATTTGGAAATATTGTAGTAAGAACCAACAAAGATGGTAGTCAAGTTCTTTTAAGTGATGTTGCTCGTATTGAACTTGGTGTAGAAACCTATTCTGCATTTACACGTCTGAATGGAGCTAATTGTGCAGTAATCGCCGTTTATCAAGCTCCAGGTTCAAATGCGGTGGCATTGGCAGAAGAAATGATCACGAAGATGGATGCTTTAAAAGAAGATTTCCCTAATGGAATCGCATACGAAGTATCCCTTGACTCTACCAAACCTATTACAGCAGGTATCAATGAAATCATTGAAACATTATTTATTGCCTTATTATTAGTAGTACTTGTTGTATATGTTTTCATCCAAGACTGGAGAGCAACCTTAGTACCTACCATGGCGATCCCTGTTTCTTTGGTAGCAGCATTTATGCTGTTCCCTCTATTAGGTTTTACCATCAACGTATTATCATTATTAGGTCTAGTACTCGCCATCGGTATTGTAGTGGATGACGCCATTGTAGTAGTAGATGCTGTACAAGTTTATATAGAAGAAGGATACAGTCCTAAAGATGCAACTAATAAAGCAATGAGTGAGGTAACCGCGCCAGTAATTGCCACTACTTTAGTACTTGTTGCGGTATTTATTCCTGTAGCGGGTATGGCGGGTATCACCGGTCGACTTTACCAGCAGTTTGCTATCACTGTAGCCGTTTCTGTTTGTTTCTCTTCACTAAATGCCTTGACATTATCTCCTGCACTTTGTGGATTGATCTTAAGAAAGAAAGAACCTGTTGGCGGACCTTTAGGAGCATTTTTCAAAGTTTTCAATAATGTCTTTGATCGTTCCACTACATCTTATCTTAGCGTTACCAAAATTGCAACTCGTAAAATATTGATGAGCTGCCTTTTCATTGGCGGTACATTATTAGCAGCAGGCTGGCTAGGTGTAAAAGTTCCTGTAGGATTTATTCCAGAAGAAGATCAAGGTTATATCTTTATCAACGCCCAACTACCAGTGGCATCTTCTCTACAAAGAACAAATGATTTAGCCTATAAAATTGAGAAAATTGCTTCTCAAGTAGAAGAAATAGAGATGAACACTACTGTAGCAGGTTACTCTCTTCTATCAAGTAGTATGTCAACCAATTCTGCTTTCTTCTTCGTTACGCTCAAAAACTGGGATGAAAGAGAACTAACCGCAAAACAAGTAGTACAGAAACTAAACTACTTATTTGCTACACAAATTACCGAAGCAAAAGTATTTGCCTTTGGACCTCCTGCCATCCCTGGTTTAGGTAACGGCTCAGGTTTCAGTATTATGGTACAAGATAAAGGAGGTAACACTCCTGACTATTTAGCTAATTACACCAATGAGTTCATAAGAGCAGCCAATGCAAGGCCAGAAATTGGAATGGCATTCACCACATTTGAATCAAGTGTTCCTCAACGTTTTATTGATATCAACAGAGATAAAATTCTAAAACTTGGGGTCAACCTGAATGATGTCTATACTACTTTTGCCGCCTTCCTTGGAGGTTCTTACATCAATGATTTCAACAGATTTGGTCGTCTTTATAGAGCGTATGTGCAAGCAGAGCCTGAATACAGAAATGATGAAAAACAATTAGATATGTTTTATGTCAAATCTTCAAATGGCTCCAATGTTCCACTTTCAACACTTGTGACCGTTGAAAAAATAAGTGGTCCTGAATATACCAATAGATTTAACCTTCTTAGATCCGTGGAAGTAACAGGCTCTCCTGCTCCTGGATTTAGTTCTGGACAAGCAATGGATGCACTCGAAGAAGTAGCCAAAGAAGTACTTCCTGACAACATGACGTATGCGTGGAACGGTATGTCTTACCAAGAGAAAAAGGCATCAGGATCAGTATTCATCATATTTGCTTTCTCTTTACTATTCGTATTCTTAATTCTTGCAGCTCAGTATGAATCATGGTCAATGCCTTTCAGTATTCTACTGGGAACACCTTTCGCTATATTTGGTGCCTTTCTAATGATATGGGTTGCCAGATTCTTTAGTGAAAGTTATGAGAATAATATTTTCGCACAGATCTCACTGGTAATGTTAATTGCCATGGCAGCGAAAAATGCCATTCTGATCGTAGAATTCGCAAAACTGAAATTTGATGAAGGCTTATCATTATTTGATGCGGCTATCAAATCTGCCGAACTACGTTTCAGACCTATTCTAATGACTGCTTTCTCATTTATCCTTGGTGTACTTCCACTTGTAATCGCTACAGGGTCAGGTGCAGAAGCTAGAAAAGTAATGGGAATGGCACTTCTTGGAGGTATGGGAATGGCTACAATTTTAGGTCTTTTCTTATATCCAATGCTATTCGTGCTCGTAGGTAAAATTGCGAAATATGAGGAAAAAAGAGAGAAAGAAATTCAAACTAACGGAGAGGCATAAATCATGAAAAATTTAATTATATCAAATAGAAACCGTCTCCTAGTCAGTTGCCTTGTTTTACTCTCCTTATGGGGCTGTAAAATGGGTAAGAATTATGAGGCTCCCGACATCAATGCTCCTTCTGAATATCGTTTCGGAGTAGATACTCTTGTTTCTACAGAAAATGATACTATAGGCTGGTGGACATTAATTCAAGACAAAGTTTTAGACAGTCTGATTGTTGTTGCATTAGAAAACAATCAGGATGTTAAAGTTGCAATGCAAAGAATTATTGAAGCTGAAAAACTTTACAGAATCCAGAAAGTAAATACTCGTCCTCAATTTGGGTATGATGGTAATTATACTTACGGAAACTACGGTGGTTTTGTACTACCTGATGGAGCAAATGGTAATTATTTCGCAGGAGCTTCTTTAAATTGGGAAATTGACCTTTGGGGTAAAAATAAAAGACTTTCAGAAGCCGCTAATGCTAATTACCTAGGAACTGTTTATGGTCTTAGAGCTGTTCAGATAAGTCTCATTTCAGAAGTCACAGCAGCTTATGTTCAATTGCTTGAAAATAGAGCTAGTCTTGTTGTTGCTCAAGAAACTTTAGCCTCAAGAGACAGCTCAATGATCATTATGGAAGCACGCTATAAGCAAGGTACTATTCCAGAACTTGATCTTAATCAGGCACAAATTCAACAGGCAATTGCAGAAAGTAGTGTTCCAATTTATAAAAGAGGTGTTGCTTTAGCAGAAAACCTACTATCTGTGTTGATTGGCACAAGTTCAAAAGGTTTTGTTGGAGGGTTAGCATTAGAAAATCAAATCAAGTCCCCTGTTATTCCTGCTGGAATTCCTTCTGATTTATTGAAAAGAAGACCAGATATCTTAAGAGCAGAGCAAGCAATTGTAGCTCAAAATGCTCAAGTTGGAGCAGCAATCGCTAATCGTTTTCCTACAATCAGTATAACTGGAGCAGGAGGACTGGCCTCACAAGCATTAAATACGGCAACAAGTGGACCTGCAGAAGCTTGGAATATTGGTGCTGGTTTAACTGGACCATTATTTCAATGGGGAAGAAATAAAAGACAAGTTGAAGTTGAAAAGGCAAAACTTGAAGCTTCTATACAAGAATATGAAAGAAGTGCACTAGTTGCCTTTAGAGAAGTTGAGGATGCTTTAGCTTCTATTCAGTTTTATGAAGAAGAACGTATAGCAAGAGAAAAGCATACTAAAGCAGCTCTTAATGCAGAATACCTTTCTAAACAAAGATATGACAGAGGTGTAACCAGTTACTTGGAATACCTTGAGCAACAAAGACAAGCTTTCGATGCGGAATTAAACCTTGTAAAGGTTCAAAGTAATATTTTAGCATCATATATTCAATTGTACAAAGCCTTAGGTGGTGGCTGGATCACTCCTCAAGAGCAACAAGATGCTCAGGGCAATAATTAAACACAGGTAATTATTGAATATAAAAAAATGGAGTAGGCTTTAAGTCTACTCCATTTTTTATACTTAATTTATTTTTAAGTACTAAGCCGAAAATAAATGATAATTAATTCGTAATTATTTTTTGTGAGTACAACGCGAAAAAACGCATAAATAGTGGTTCTATTTAAAGTTTTTGGAAGGCAGTAATCAAAAAAAATAATATGAATTAGTGTTATTTATTTTTGTCTTAGTACTTATAACATATCGTAGTTCCATTTTTCAAAAGCATAACTCCAATTGGCATTTACTTTATCAATTGTCTCTTGAGGGAAATTGTACTTATGTTTTTTATGTGAACCTAAACTGTCAAGGTAAATTTGCATAGTACCTCTCACTTTACTGAAGTCTCCAAGATCCAACTGATTATAGATATTATCTAAATAACCAAGGTTGTCTTTTGAAAACTCTTCATATTTAATCTCTACAAGATTTTCTGACGGAATCAAAGATTTATCCTGCTCATATTTATCATACATTTTAGTAAAAACCTTCAAGATATTTTCACTCAGTTGCTCGTCTGTAATCGACTGGAACTGCTGACTTGGTAAAACTCCTTTAAAGAATCTGAAAGTTGAACCATAAACCTCATATGGATTTCTGTAAATATAAATGAATTTGGCATTAGGATAGATCTTCAACAATTCATCTACTCTTGCTGTATGAGGAGGGTTCTTAGAAAGAAAACGCTCGCCTTTTGTCTGCCATAAAGCCAATTTAGCAAATCGCTCATAAGTAGTTCTCCAATGTTGTTTATCTTCCTCAGACAGTCCTTTACCTAATAAAAATTTATCAAATATCTTAATAGTATCTTTTGGGAAATACCAGAAATAATAATAAGACATATCATGTAGATTCCCCAATGCAAACTCCTCTTCTTGCGGAAACGCTGGATCTAATTTTAACCCATCTGCCGGCCTTTCTTTAGGCATCAGCATTTTCATTAAAGGAATAAAAATATTTCTACCAAACATTAATGCATTAGGGAATACACTTTGGAATGTATTTACAAATCCAAACTGAGGATCTTTACTCAATAAGTTATGAAGGTGAGTTGTACCACTCCTCCAATGTCCTAATACAAAAACGGGATCTTTATCAATTTTAATATTGTCAACCTTTTTATATAGCCAATTCTGATTGATCGCTTCAACAGGGTAACAAAGGTTTCCTATTAATTTTGCTTTATTGAATTTCTTTCTGAACTCAGGTTCAATTGTATATTGATCTTCTAATTTAGAGAAATTTTTTTGTGAGCTTCCGGCTAAGGTAGCCATATCTAAATTATCAAATGATGCCATATTTTTGGGATTGATTAAGTTAACAATACTATAGTGTAATACGCCTTCACAGGAAATTAGAATGATTTAATTAATATTTATTGGGAATTTACACATGTACAGTACAATGTAAGTTTTAAATGAGAAATAAACTTTTTCAATTCTTTTGGTTTATTGTATTAAAAATGATATAAATTTTATTTTTGGATAAAAATCATAAAAAATTATAATAATTTTAACATTCGATATTATTAATTCAATAAATTTTAAGGTTTTTGTTAACAAAAATTGTGGTTTTAAATTGTTTTTAATACTATTGCATCAACGAAATGACTCAGTAAGAAATATAACTTTTATTGGTTTTTTCGTTCCACTTTAATAGATTACAAAGCAAACATTACTGCATTTTTTAAACTACGTGCAAAAAACAAACTTTCAACTTTTTTCTATAAACTAAATTTGCACCCGACTTTTTTGATATACTAGCTCAATTAAAGAACTTTACTTTAGTCTTTTACTTATAAAAGAAATAATACAAGCTTCACTTTCAACAATGGGAATGTAGTAAGCCAAAAAGGCTTACTACACTACCTATTTTTATCCTACACAGATTTCCAACATATCTTGCTTAAAATATTTATTAGCTACTTCCTTCAATGTTGGTGATTCTATCTCCTGTATTCTACTTACATAGTCATCATAATAATTAAAAGGCAGACCTTTTTTGTATAATGATTTTGTCACTTCCAAAAGCGATAAATTAGAATTAATAGACATTACAAAATTACCTGTCATATAATTCTTTACCGTTTCCAACTCTTCTTCAGAAATCTCTTCTTCTGTTAGAATATTGATCTCTTTATAAATTTCTTGAAGTGCTAAATCTTTTGATTCTTTCTTAAGGTCTGTAGCAATTAAGAAGTAACCTTGGTTTGTTTCGTTCCTAAAAGAAGAATGTATTCCATAAGTTAAACCTTTCTCTTCACGCACATTTTTCATTAGTCGAGATCCAAAATAACCACCAAGTACCTCATTAAGAATTGTGAAAGCTTCTAAATCAGGGTTAGGCAAGGTAAATGTTGGGCAGCCAATTCTTATACTTGTCTGAACAGCATCTTCTTTTTCCTGATAAATATTCAGTTGAGGACTACTTATCTTACTCACAAAGTCAGGGTAAGTAAATACTGCATCTTCTCTTACAGCAATAGAACCAAGATACTTGTTGATTTCCTTAATTTCTAACTCACCAACATCTCCAGTGATGAAAAGCTGAAAAGGATTACCTAAAATATTCTCTTGATAATAACGGCTCACTTCATTTAACTGAAAGTTCTTCAATGCCTCAGATGACAATGACTTTCCATATGGATGTTGATCTCCATAGAAATTTTCTCTGAATAATTTAGTAGAAAGGTAAGAAGTCTTCTCCTCATTAAGTTGTTGTTGTTGCAACATCACTTGCAGAATATGAGAAAAGTCTTTTTCTGCAAAAGTTGACACCGTCAAGTACTTTTTCACAAGCTGTATAACCTCTGCAAAATACCTCTTCATACAATGACCGCTAATTGTAAAAGAATCTATATCACTTGAAGTGCTTAAAATAGCACCATATGATTCAAGTTTTTGGTGTAAAGCCTTACTGTCCATCCCTTCGACTCCTTCCCCCATCATTTTAGCAGTCAACGCAGCCGCTCCTTTTTCTTTTTCAAGTAATTTTCCTCCTTTAATATAAAGCGAAAAATGTATGATAGGTTGTGCACTATTAGGAATACTAAACACTTTACACGAATTATCTAATGTAAACTCAGAAGGTTTAGGTAGTGAAAAATCTTTAATTGAATAGGATTTTGGAGGTATAGACCTATCTAATGCGTTCATAACTTATCTTTAATGAAATAAAAAAAGTGAGATAATCTCCTTGAAATTATCTCACTTTAAGTTAACAGACTATATTATGAATTCATAATAATCAGTTTCAATAATGATTATTATCTTCTAAATGTCATCTGCATCTAAAGTATTTGTACTACTTCCTTTACTATTTTTTCCTTTAGATCTTTGTCTACCAATTTTAGACTCTCCAAAGTTGAATGCCAAAGTAAATCTTAATGTATCTTCTAATGGATTGTTTCGCTTGAATGATAATAAGTAAGAAAAATCTAAACTTACTACCTGATATCTAATACCAAGACCCATCTGCATATATTGTCTATCCCCTTTATCAGGATGCTCGTAGAAGTAACCTACTCTAGCTGCAAATAAAT
Source organism: Flammeovirga sp. SJP92 (assembly GCF_001583495.1). Lineage (GTDB taxonomy): Bacteria > Bacteroidota > Bacteroidia > Cytophagales > Flammeovirgaceae > Flammeovirga. The sequence goes on from NZ_LQAQ01000093.1 coordinate 209,559, forward strand.
CATTATACCAATATTCAGCACCAACACTCCACATAAATTCTTTCATTTTTTCTGAAAATCCACCTGGGGCCTTTGTCAATCCTGACCACATTCCTTCCAATACACCAACTGATTTATAATCATAAGTTGAATCTGGAGTTGGTACTAAAAGCTTATTTACGTCAATACCAAAAGTCAGTTTGTTATATGGATCAAACTCCGTTGTTAAAGTTGCTCCCAAACGTAAATTTGTTGGTAAGAAATCTTCTTGAGACTCATTCGAATAGTTCATCTTTGTACCGATATTCGAAATATTCCATCCCCATGCGAAAGTGGCATCATAAGACCCTAATTTAACATCAGGATTGATCCAATAACCAGAGATGTCAGCGGCAAAAGCGTGACCTGGCTTACTGTCTTGTGCTCCTGTTGAAATAGAACCAGCAAGGTTTGAATAAATATAGCGACCAGAAACAGCCATACTATATCTGTTAGACAGCTTCATAGCAAAATGACCATCAAAAGAATATTCTCTAGGATTAAATGTTCTCGTGATACTTCCTTGACCATCAGTAAAATCAATACTTCCCAGATCAAAGTATCTCATACTCAAACCTACAGTTTGTCGGTCATTTAGCCTTAAGAAACCAGCAAGATAGCTTAATGACATGTCACCAACAATCTTCTGTAACCAAGGATTATAAGAAAGAGAAGCACCATAATCGTTCTCAATAAAAGCATATTTTGAAGGGTTCCAGTGTGCGGAATTCACATCCGAAGAAGTTGCTGCACCCATATCACCCATTGCTGCACCACGTGCTTCAGGTGCAATTGTTAAAAACGGAACTGCCGTAATAATAGGATTGCTATCACTTCCTTGGCCTACAATCTGTGATTGTCCGTATGAATCTATGATACCGAATAAAGTCAGTATGATGAATAGAGGTTTGAATTTATTGTTGTCCATAATTATCCAATGTACTTATCAAAAAGTCTTAAAAAAATTTCCTTAGCAATACTAAGGTGCGTAAAAGTGTAAAAGTTAGACTATAGGCATTCAAATTTTAACAACCCTTAAAGATACTAAAGATTTATTAAAAAAAATGAAGTCAAGGTTTATTTCAACAAAATCCTAGCAGTTTGGTAGGTTTTAATTCCTAATGCTGGACAATTGATAATTATTTGTACAACATAAACGCCACTAATTAGATTATAATTTGATTTTAGGCCTTGATAGGTTAGTAAAATTTCAGATTCAGAATCATTTACAATGAAATCATTGGTAGCAACAATATTGCCATTCATTGATATAATATTTGATTGGATCTCTAAATCCTGCCCTAACAGATTATGTGAAAAACGAATATCAACATCATTTTGAACAGGATTGGGAAATAAAACAAAATTGGACACTTTAATTTCTGAAACAGGGCTTACATAAAATGAAATTGTTTGCTCACTTCTATTATTCGCCACATCCCATGCTTCAAGTTTCAATGTATTTTCACCTTCAGGTAAATTCTTCAGAGGAAAAACCAAAGAATAAGTCGCTTTTTCTCCTTTAACCGGCATTAAGTATTCATTCAATACCCAGCTTGTGTCTTCTTCATTCAATATTAATTTCACGTCATGCCCAGCACCGATACCTGATATATTTAGACCAAAATCGTCTGATATTTGAGTAGTAATATAAGTATCAGGGTAAACAACATTTGTATTGTTTTCAGAATATATTGACAAATCGATAACAGGTGGAGTTGTATCTTCAATAGGAGATTCCGAAGTTCCTCCCAATGTCACTTCCACATTACTACCAAGTGCCTCTGAATTGGCATCGTCTATGGCATACAAACTAAATTTAGCATTGTCATAGGCATATCGAATATCCTTAGGCACTACAAACTCAAATTCAAATTCACCATTTGTAACATCAACGACACCTCTGTACAGTTGATATTTTCTTTCATAGTAATTGAATACAGTTTCTGGTCCATTATTACCTCTTGTCTCAGATAATGTCAACTTTTCAAATAAAGTCAAGTGAACATCTCCATTATAAGTTTTATCAATTGAACCATTTACATTGACATTACCTTGAATTTTTACTTTATCTAATGCTTTTATGGTATCTGTTTCTGATAGTGGTGCATCATTTAAAGTAGTAATTGATAGTTCTTTTTGAGGAATATTCAAGCTCATCGACGGATCACTCAAAAGTGCAAAGTTTCTATTATTGACGCCTGACAAACTGTTATTTTTTGTAGTCTTAAAAACATCACCTAAGCATTGATAATTTCCTGCATCATTCTTTACAAAAACTGACTCGTAAAATGCTTTATTGATTTTAAAATTACTTGATGCATAAACAGGTCTAGTGGTTGTCATCAAAGCAATACTTCCTCCGGCCTCTTTAGACAATAATCTTTCTGCACCTGAAGTAATATTAGGATTATCGTATCGACCGAACTCACATGTTGCAGTAAAAAACAAAGGTGCCTGGTGAGTGTTGTTCAACTCAGAAACCATTGCCGGTGTAAATATGGATTCCTCTGCCCAATGGGTCACCGAACCGTGACCACTATAGTTCACAATCAATACTCCATCATTATCAATCCATGAAGTTAATTTGTCATTTGTTTCAGGTGATTTTGCTCCTGATGGAGTAGAAACTTTAGGTTGGTTATCTATAAAAAGACGCTGGGATACAAAATCAGGATGGTTTTCTTCAACATATTCAGCCAATTTATTTGCATCATCTTGATGGGTATTATCATCTCCATCATCAGCCACAAACAAGACATTCTTTTTCCAGCCTGTAGCATTTAGCGTGGTGGTGTCATAATGAATAATTTTATTGACTAAAATATCAGCGACTTCATTTGTTCCAGCAGGTAAACGTCCAACACCGATTTCCATATCATAATTATCAACTTTTCCATCGATATCCTCACCCCAAAAACCTTCATCTTCATCCATAAAACCAAAGTAATCATCAGATGAGAAAGTCTTTGTTCTCATTAATACATCTCTTGATTCATAAATAGGCACTTGACTCCCGCCTTCATATTTTATGCCTTTGTAATCATATGAACATTGCCCAAAAAGCAATATATATTTCAACTTACCATTCTGCAGATATAAATGACGTGCAAAATCTCTGATCGCAGAAACATCTTGTCGACCAGATGAAAATTCATTATACACAGACTCGATTGTAACCACTTTCACATCAATTCCGCTATGTGACGTTCTATGAGAGGATAATTTATTTGCCTGAGATGTATATGCTGAAGAAGTTATCAGAATTAAGTCTGGGACCGCAATATTTCTTAAATCCTGATTAGCAACCATCCCTCCTGCTTCAGGTTTAAGTATATCATTCTCATCAAAAAGAATCACTGAAAAATAGTTTTCTTTTTTGCTCAATGAGTATTTATTAGATTGCTTCGTTATGCTTTTCACTGCTGATGGATTCGTAATATCCCACACATAGTTATAGTTCAAAGAAGTAGGTAACTCTCCTCCATCACTATTTTCACTAAAAATACCATAATAAATAAGATTGTCTTTATCTTTTGACAATGGGCTTTTAGTATTCAGCGTTAAATAATCAATATATCCCTCAGAATCACTTTGAGGTTTACTGAAACTTACATCAATAGTGATTGAATTCGAAGAAATATTAATAGATTTCTCAGCAAAGACCTCATTTTCCATATACCCCTGTCTACCGTAGCGGTAATTATTAAAATCTCTTGCTCCTCTAACGTTTATCATCCCTAAGTCAGCACCTGTTGCTTTAAACGAAAAAGTACTTTCATCTCTAGATTTGGCCATTACACCAGCCTTCAACCTTAAGGTATTTGAAGTTGAGTTTACTTGAAAGTTTACAGAAGTAGACGTTGAACTAGATAAATTTTCTCCAAACCAATAACGGCCAGAAGGTTCACTCAAGGCAGTAACCTCTTCCACTTCATGGTGGTAAACTTGAATTAATGAATTAAACGAGTCTGGATTTTGGATTGAAGAACTTTCTAATTCTATATTCTTAGATCTTGGAGTTCCTACTCTAAGAAAATAATAATTTGAAACATCATATAGGTTTAACTCATAATCTATAAACTGATTTGCTGAGTCATAATATACTTTGTCAGGTCCTTCTCCATAAAAAAGTAAAAAGTCATCATCCTGAAAACTATTGGAGTTATTTCCAACAAAAAGAAGCGGTACTTCAGTTAATGAATCAGGTCTTTCTTTAGCATTTTCTTGAGGTAACATACCGCCACCAAATCCAAAAACAGCAATGTTATTAGTATTTAAACCTGAAGTAGAAATGCCAAGCTCATCAAGTAAACTTTTATCTATTTTGTAAACTCCATTTTTATCTACTTTCAACTTATAGACTTGCCCTGTACTTAAAGGGCCATCTTGAGCATACACTGAAATAGTCAACACATTAATAAGAATAATGAGTAGAGAAGAAGTAGATATATATTTTATAAAAGAGGAAAAAGTCATTAGTTAAAAGTATATTGATTGATCAGAATAGGTAGTCATGATCAGATAGAATAATAATATAACGTTTTAAGTATCAAAACATAAGTTGAACTCAACGCCACTTATTTATACAAAAAGTATACAATAAATGTTTTTTACACAAATTAAAAAAGTCCAATTAGAAATACTAATTGGACTTTGTAAATATATATTCAAAAACTGAATTAATTATCTTGAATAAGTTCTAAGAATCTAGTGAAAAGATATCTAGAATCATTTGGTCCTGGAGAAGCTTCTGGGTGATATTGCACCGAGAACGCCTTCTTACCATTCACTTTGATACCTTCTACAGTTTCATCGTTTAAGTTTTTGTGTGTCAATTCAACAGACTCATTGTTTTCAATGCTTTCCATTTTCACAGCAAAACCGTGGTTTTGTGAAGTCACCTCAGATCTTCCAGAAACCAGGTTTTTCACTGGGTGATTTGCACCCCTGTGACCATGGTGCATCTTGTATGTTTCAAGACCTACTGCTCTTGAAATAATCTGATGACCTAAACAGATCCCGAATAATGGTTTATCTGCTTCTAAAATTGCTTTTGCAGTTTCTACTGCATAATCCATTGCACCCGGATCACCAGGTCCGTTTGACAAGAAGTACCCATCAGGTTTCCACTGCTTCATTTGTTCGAAAGTAGTGTTTGAAGGGAATACTTTACATAACATACCTCTTTCAGTGAAGTTTGTTAAGATAGACTTCTTAACGCCAAGATCCAATACAGCAACTTTTACAGCTGCGTGAGGATCACCTACAAAGTAAGGTTCTTTTGTACATACTTCAGATGACAACTCAAGACCATCCATATTTGGAGTTTCTTCCAAACGCTTTTTGATCTCTTTCAAGTCCTCAATCTCCGAAGTAATGATAGCATTCATTGCCCCTTGTGTACGGATGTGCTTTACAAGCTCTCTAGTGTCGATATCTGCAATACCCACTAAATTTGCAGTTTCTAGGTAATCTTGCAATGACCCTTCTGCTGTGAGTCTTGAGACAACACTCGAAAAGCTTTTTACAACAAGACCATTAATTTGAGGTTTAGAGGATTCATTCTCATTGTGAACTGTTCCATAGTTTCCAATATGAGAAACAGTGTTTACAATGATTTGTCCGTAGTATGATGGATCTGTGTAGATCTCTTGGTAGCCTGTCATACTAGTATTAAAACAAATTTCTCCAGTAGTGGTACCAATTGCACCAATAGCAGTACCTTTGTAGGTTGTGCCATCTTGTAGCATTAGTATCGCAGTCTTCTTCTCCATTGATTATTACAGTCTTATTGAACTTAGATTGTGCAAATTTAAAAAAAAATAGGAATAAACGAATTGTTTACTTTTAAGTATGTTAACATTTTCTTTATAAGGCACTTCTGAAAAACATTTTTTAAGGTAATTCGAAAGCTTGGGAAGTAAAGTAGATCATCAGAACTCAATGCAAAGCATATTTCTGAATCAATACTTCATGTTAAAAATACTTGGACCTAAAAAAAAGGGAAACAGTTACAAGAACTATTTCCCTATTTATATTAATAAACCCTCATCAGATTACTCTGCTGATTCGTTATTGTTTTCAGCTTCTGTCTTTGGCTCGATAGAAGTTGTTGTTTTCTTTCTTGAACGACGAGTTTTTGTTTTCGTCTCTTTCACGTTGTAGATATCGTTGAAGTCTACAAACTCGATCATTGCCATCTCAGCACCGTCACCTAAACGACGACCTGTTTTGATGATACGAGTATAACCACCTGGACGGTTGATAACAGCATCACGAACTGTAGTGTAAAGCTCAGTAGTAGCTTCTTTGTCTCTTAAGTAAGAGAATACTACACGACGAGAGTGCATTGTATCGTTTTTAGACTTAGTTACTAATGGCTCGATGTAAGTACGAAGAGCTTTCGCTTTAGCAACAGTAGTAAATACACGCTTGTGCTCGATTAATGAACAAGCCATGTTAGCTAACATTAGCTCTCTGTGCTTCTTTTGTCTACCTAAGTGGTTGAATTTTTTACCGTGTCTCATGTTTCACCTTAATGAATGATAAAGCCGTATTAGGAACTTTACCAAATTTTAAAAATAATTTTTAGGACTAATAAGTATCAACTAAGCCGTAGCTTAATTTTTACCGGTGATTTCAGAAATTGCCGTGTCCAAGGAACAACTTCCTATCAGAAAAGATTAATCTTCGTCCAAACGGTACTTAGATACATCCATTCCGAATGATAAATTTCTGTCAGACATCAAAGTTTCTAACTCAGTAAGAGATTTCTTACCAAAGTTTCTAAACTTCATCATATCAGAAATTTCTAAAGAGGCTAAATCACCTAATGTTTTCACATCAGCAGCCTTCAAACAGTTATATGCACGTACAGATAATTCAAGGTCAGATAATGATGTTTTAAGAAGCTTACGCATTCTTAAGTATTCGTCATCAATTTCTACTGCACTTCCATCTGTAGGATCGTCCATAATCATGTTTTTGTCTGAGAACAACATGAAATGTTGAATCAGGATATTGGCAGCTCCTTTTAACGCTTCTTCAGGATGAATTGAACCGTCAGATTCTACTTCAATCACTAATTTTTCAAAGTCAGTACGGTCATCAACTCTCAGATCTTCTACTCTGTACTGAACATTTTTGATTGGCGTAAAAATAGCGTCAATTGGAATAAAACCTATAATATCGTCAGCTTCGCTTTCTGTTTGGTCGTCTGCAGATAGGTAACCTCTTCCGTTGTGAATAGTAAACTCAACTTGTAAGTTTACACTTTCGTCAAGATGACAAATCACAAAATCGGGGTTTAAGATTTCGTACTCCTCAGTAAACTGAGCAATATCTCCAGCCTTAAATTCGCTTTTGCCACTAAGATTTACACTGATTTTTTGTGAAGGGTTTTCACTTACAGCCTTAAATCGAACTTTTTTCAAGTTCAAAATAATCTCAGTCACGTCCTCCACAACACCATCGATTGTAGAATACTCATGAAGAACATTTGGAAACTTAATTCCTACAATAGCATACCCTTCAAGTGATGAAAGTAATATACGTCTAAGCGCGTTACCTATTGTTAAACCGTAACCTCTTTCTAGCGGTTTAAATTCGAAAAGACCTTTAAAATCATCAGCCTTTTCCATTACCACCTTATCAGGTTTTTGGAAAGCAAGAATGGACATATAAAAGTTGTGGTTTTAATAAATTTAATAAGAGCTCATACGAAAAGCTCCTAAGAAAATTAAAGATAATCTTCTTAGAAGCTTTTTCCAAAGATCTATATTACTTAGAGTACAACTCGACGATAAGTTGCTCTTGAATTTGTTCAGGAATTTCATCACGTTCTGGGAACTGAACGAATCTACCTGTCATATTCTCAGCATTATATTCTAACCAAGAATAAGCAGTACGTTGCTTACCAGAAGTTGCTTCCTTGATCACTTTGTTTGTTTGTGACTTAGCACGAACACCAATCACGTCACCAAACTTCAAAGTATATGAAGGAATATTCACTACTTTACCGTTCACAGTAATGTGTTTGTGTGATACTAACTGACGAGCAGCACGACGAGTAGGAGCGAAACCTAAACGGTATACTGTGTTGTCTAATCTAGCTTCTAACAATTGAAGCAAGTTAGTACCTGTGATGCCTGATTTGTTGGCAGCTTTTTCGAAAACGTTGCGGAACTGACGCTCTAATACACCATAAGTGTACTTAGCTTTCTGCTTAGCAGCAAGCTGGATAGCATATTCAGACTGCTTACGACGTCTGTTTTTACCGTGCTGTCCTGGAGGATACGCCTTCTTTTTTAGTTCCTTGCATGCCCCGAAGATTGGATCATTAAACTTTCTAGCAATCTTCGACGTAGGCCCTGTATATCTAGCCATTTTTCTCTAGAATTTTAGGAGTGTCTATAATAATTTAAATTCAGGAGGTGCTAATGATCTCTGCCGTGGCTTAAGACGACAGACCTTACAAATAATGTTTTAACACACTCAATGATTGTATTCTCAAAAAGTTGAGAAGGTCGTATCAGACTCTTCTTCTTTTTGGAGGACGACAACCGTTGTGAGGTAGAGGAGTAACATCTTTGATGATTGTTACTTCGATACCTGAGTTTTGTACGGTACGGATAGCCGCTTCACGACCTGATCCTGGACCTTTAACAAAAACCTCTGCTTTACGCATACCTAAGTCATAAGCTACTTTAGCAGCATCTGATGACGCTTGTTGTGCAGCGTAAGGAGTGTTTTTCTTTGAGCCTCTGAAGCCCATTTTACCAGCTGAAGACCAAGAAATCACTTGTCCTTCTTTGTTGGTGAAAGAGATGATAATGTTGTTAAAAGAAGCTTTGATGTGCACTTCTCCCTCCTGAGTAACATTAACTACTCTTTTCTTCGCTTTTTCGTTTTTTCTTCTTTGAGCCATAATTCTTATTGTTCAGCTTAAGCGCTAAAAACTAAATTATTTCTTCTTGTTTGCAACTGTCTTACGCTTACCCTTACGAGTACGTGAGTTGTTCTTGGTATGTTGACCACGAACTGGCAAACCTCTTCTGTGACGAAGACCTCTGTAACATCCGATATCCATTAAACGCTTGATGTTTAATTGAATCTCTGATTTTAACTCACCTTCGATTTTGTGACCTTCTGTAATAAGCTCACGAATCTTTTGTGATTCTTCGTCAGTCCAATCTTGAACTTTTTTATCCTGGCTTACTTCTGCTTCAGCAAGGATATCTGCCGCTGACGATCTACCAATTCCGAAGATGTAAGTTAATGCAATTACACCTCTCTTGTTATTTGGGATGTCAACACCTGCAATACGTGCCATGTTTTACTGTGAACGGTTACTTTGTAAAACTAAATTTAACTATCGCTTATTGTACTAAGAATTAACCTTGACGTTGTTTATGTCTAGGGTTTTTCTTGTTGATAACGTACAATTTGCCTTTGCGGCGGATGATCTTATCGTCCGCACTGCGTTTTTTGATAGAAGCTTTGACTTTCATTGCTCCAATTGTTTAGAAAACGTTATAAATCCTTGATTAAATGTCAAGGCACCCGAAAGTCGCCTATCCATGCTCAGTTTATCCATATAAAAAACATCACATGCACATAACCTACCTTCTTAAATGCAAAAATAGAGGGAATAATTCCCTTATTTTGTTTCCGCATGTTAACTTAAATGAATAAAATTAAACACGGGCGTGCAAAGATAGACATTTTTTTGAATTATTTATATCTATAAACAATTCTTCCTTTAGTAAGATCGTAAGGTGACATTTCCAGACGCACTTTGTCGCCAGGGAGAATACGAATGTAGTGCATACGCATCTTACCAGAAATATGTGCTATTACCTGGTGTCCATTCTTCAACTCCACACGGAACATGGCGTTAGAAAGTGCCTCTACGATCGTACCGTCTTGGGTAATGTTTGATTGTTTTGGCATTTGATTATTAATTAAAATGGATATACTTCCTCAATGTACTTGAATGTTGTCAACACTTCAGTTTGACCATTGATAACAGCCACTGTGTGTTCATAATGAGCAGAAGGCTTACGGTCTCTCGTACGGATTGTCCAACCATCACGGTCTTGTGTGATCGCTCTTGTCCCCATGTTGATCATAGGCTCAATTGCGATTACTAATCCATCCTTGATTTTTAAACCTCTACCTCTTTTCCCATAATTAGGTACTTCTGGCTTCTCATGTAACTTTTGACCAAGTCCATGACCCACCAATTCTCTAACCACACCATAACCATGCATTTCAGCGTGTTGCTGCACTGCAAAGCTGATATCACCAATTCTGTTATTGATTTTGCATTCTTCAATTCCCTTCTGAAGGCACTCTTGAGTAACCTTTAAAAGTTTCATTGTTTCAGCATCCACTTCTCCAACAGGATAAGTGTAGGCACTATCTGAATGGAAACCGTCAAGAAAAACACCACAATCCAAAGATATGACGTCTCCGCTTTTCAGCACATAATCAGATGGCAAGCCGTGTACAATAACGTCATTTAATGACATACATAATGTACCAGGAAACCCATTATAATTCAAGAATGAGGGGTGAGCCCCATTATCCTGGATAAACTCTTGAGCGATTTTATCCAAAGCATTAAGGCTAACCCCTTCTTTAATATTTTTAGCGACCTCACCATGTGCACGACCGAGTAAATCAGCCGATTTGCGCATAAGTTCGATCTCTTCTTCTGTTTTGTAGTATACCATTAGACTGTTGCCACATTTTGGCGGCCTTTGATATTACCAGACTTCATCATCGAATCATAGTTTTGCATTAGCAAGTACGATTCAATTTGTTGTAATGTATCCAAGATCACACCTACCATAATGATCAATGATGTACCACCATAGAATCTTGAGAAGGCTGAACTTACACCTAACATACTTGCAAAAGCAGGTAAGATAGCTACTACCGCTAAGTAGATAGCTGAAGGTAAAGTAATACGATCTAGAATCCAACTTACAAAACTTGAAGTCTCTTCACCTGGCTTGACATTTGGAACAAATGCATTATTTCTCTTTAAATCTTCTGCCATTTGATCAGGATTGATCGTGATAGCAGTATAGAAATAAGTGAAAATAAGAATTAGCATACCGAAAGTGAAATTATACGCAAAAGATGTGTAATCAGAGAAATTCTGCATTACCCATCTAGCGGCATCACTATCGTCTGCCCAAACACCAGCAATCAATGAAGGAAGGAACATAAGCGATTGAGCGAAGATAATAGGCATCACGTTCGCAGCATTCACTTTTAAAGGAATGTATGAACGTTGACCTGTAGCAAGCGTACGCTTCTTACCTCCAGCACCAACAACCTGACGTGCATATTGCACTGGTACTTTACGAACGGCAGCGTTTAATAAAACAACTCCCATTACGATAAAGAATAAAGCAACTAATTCAACTACCAAAATGATACTGAATCCCTGTGTTTGGAATTCTTGAACAATTGCCGTTGGAAAACCTGAAATAATACCGATCATGATCAGCATTGAAATACCGTTTCCAATTCCTTTCTCCGTGATTTTCTCACCAAGCCACATACAGAAAACTGTACCCGCAGTCAAAATAATCATTGACGCTGGGTAAAATAATGACTGGCTGATTACGATAGCTTCATTAGGGATTGTAGAGTATAAATACCCTGATCCTTGTGCTAAAGTAATCACGATCGTCAAAACACGCGTAATTTGGTTCATGCGCTTACGTCCTGACTCTCCTTCCTTCTGCAAACGCTGGAAGTAAGGGACAGCCATACCTAACAATTGGATCACAATGGATGCCGAAATGTAAGGCATAATACCAAGAGCGAAGATAGAGGCACGCGTAAATGCTCCACCTAAAAAGATGTTTAACATCCCCAAAAGACCACCTGATGAATCAGATAGTGCACTTGGATCAACTCCTGGAAGGACGATATACGACCCCAATCTAAAAATCGCTAGGAAACCCAGAGTGTAGATGATTCTATCTCTGAGCTCCTCGATTGAAAAAATGTTCTTCAGTGTCTTGACAAACTTATTCATAGCTTCTTACAATGTAATCGCTTTTCCGCCTGCTTTTTCGATTGCCTCTTTAGCAGATGCAGAGAAAGCGTTCGCCGAAATCTCTACTGTTGCAGTTAGCTCACCATTACCAAGAACTTTAACAATACCGTTCTTAGCAACAACGCCTAACTCCACGAATGTCTCAAATGCGAAAGTAGTAATTCCTTTCTCTGTAGCGATCTTTTGGATATCATCCAAGTTGATTACGCTATACTCAACTCTGAAAGGAGCTTTGAAGCCAAATTTAGGCACGCGACGCTGTAATGGCATTTGACCTCCTTCGAAGCCAAACTTCTGGCTGTAACCAGAACGAGACTTAGCACCTTTGTGACCACGTGTTGATGTGCCACCACGGCCTGAGCCTTGTCCACGACCTACGCGCTTATTTTGGCGAACTTTACCGCCTTTCGCAGGACTTAGTGTATGCAGTTTCATGACTGTTTCCCAATTAATACCTTTAAAGTACTAATGCCTTGTGCAAAAGTACAAAGAATTTACAACTCTTCAACACTGATTAGGTGATCAACTGCCTTAACCATGCCAAGGATCTGTGGATTTACTTCTTTTTCCACAGTTTTGTTGATTTTTCCTAAACCAAGTGCTTTAATTGTGCGTTTTTGTCTTTCAGGACGACCGATCAACGATCTAACCTGAGTAATACGGATCTTTGCCATAACAGATTAAATTTTTGATTAGCCGTTAAAAACTTTGCTCAATTTCACGCCGCGTTGTTCCGCTACCATGCGTGGATCACGCATTTTTAGTAACGCGTCGAAAGTTGCTTTAACCACGTTGTGTGGGTTAGAAGAACCTTGCGACTTTGCCAATACGTCATGAACACCTGCTGATTCAAGCACTGCACGCATCGCACCACCTGCGATAACACCAGTACCTGCAGAAGCAGGTTTGATTAGCACGCGTCCGCCACCGAATTTACCTTTTTGAGGGTGTGGTACAGTACCTTTCAATACTGGAACCTTCATAAGGTTTTTCTTAGCGTCGTCGATGCCTTTAGTGATTGCATCAGTTACTTCGTTAGCTTTACCTAAACCATAACCTGCAACACCATCACCGTTACCTACAACTACGATAGCAGAAAAGCTGAAGCGTCTACCACCTTTTACTACTTTAGCAACACGCTTAATAGCAACAACTTTTTCTGTAAGTTCTAGATCGGCTGATTTTACTTTTGTTACGTTCTGTTTCATCTCTGACAACTTCTTTAGAATTTCAAACCACCTTCTCTAGCACCTTCTGCTAACGCCTTCACTTTACCGTGGTAAAGGTAACCGTTACGGTCAAATACAACCGTAGAGATACCAGCAGCTGTAGCTTTTTCAGCAACCTTTTTGCCTACTTCTGTAGCCAAAGCAACGTTCGCAGATTTGCTATCAGCATTAATCTCACGAGAGCTTGTGGCAACAACAGTACGGCCGTTTAGGTCGTCGATCAACTGCACATAGATTGCAGTGTTACTCTTATATACAGAGAGTCTAGGACGTTCTGGAGTACCAGAAATCTTCTTACGAATGCCCCTTTTGATTCTCAGTCTTCTCAGATCTTTCTTAGTGGCCATACTTGTTATTTTTTACCAGCAGCTTTACCTGCTTTTCTTCTAATCTCTTCACCAACATACTTCACGCCTTTACCTTTGTATGGTTCTGGCTTTCTGAATGAGCGAACTTTTGCAGCTACTTGTCCAACTAGTTGTTTGTCTACACCTTCGATAGTAACAACTGGAGCTTTACCTTTAGCTGTTTCAGCACTCACCTTGATTTCCGCTGGAACTTGGAAAAGGATACGGTGTGAATAACCAAGATCAAGGTCTAATAATTGACCTTGTACCGATGCTTTAAAACCGACACCAATTAACTCTAATGACTTTTTGTATCCTTCAGATACACCAGTCACCATGTTTTGAGTTAAAGCTCTATAAAGACCGTGCATAGAACGGTGGTCTTTATGATCTGATGGACGTACGAAACGTACTTCAGAACCTTCAATCTCAATATTGATGTCTTTGTTGATTTCCTGTTGTAACTCACCTTTAGGGCCTTTCACTACTAATACGTTAGCATCAGTAACTTTTACCTCAACACCTGAAGGGATAGTAACAGGTTTTTTACCAATTCTTGACATGGTTTTTACTATTACGGCTTAAGGCTTTCGACTAAGGAAAGCGGTCAGCCAATTATTTAATAAAAGTATTTCTATTACTCTTAGTATACGTAGCAAAGAATCTCTCCACCAACGTTTAATTCGCGTGCTTCTTTGTCAGTCATCACACCTTTCGAAGTAGAAAGGATTGCAATACCTAAACCGTTTAATACACGCGGCATGCTCTTAGCGTTAGCATACTTACGGAGACCTGGACGTGAAACACGCTCTAAGTCAACAACCGCAGGTTGCTTAGTTACTGGGTGGTATTTCAAAGCGATTTTAATTACACCTTGAGTATTTACACCATCCTCAAACTTGTAGCCTTGAACGAAGCCTTTCTCATGCAGTACCTTAGTCATCTGCTTCTTAATGTTAGAAGCAGGAACTTCTACGATACGCTTGTTAGCGCTGATCGCATTTCTAAGTCTCGTAAGGTAGTCCGCTATAGGATCTGTCATTGCCATTGCTTGCAAATATTTTTACAACACTAAATGTCGTAGGTTCCTAAATTTTAATTACCAGCTCGATTTTGTAACGCCTGGGATTTTACCTGCTGATGCCATTTCACGGAAAGTAACACGTGAAATACCAAACTTACGCATGTAACCTTTTGGACGTCCAGTTAATTTACAACGATTGTGTAAACGAACCGGTGAAGAGTTCTTTGGTAGGGCATCTAAACCTTCCCAGTCACCTGCTTCTTTTAACGCTTTACGTTTTGCTGCATATTTTGCAACAAGTCTTTCACGCTTACGCTCTCTCGCTTTTATCGCTTCTCTTGCCATAATTTCTCGTGTTTACTACTTTTTCTTAAAAGGCATTCCAAATAATTTCAGAAGCTCGTAAGCTTCTTCATCAGTGTTTGCAGAAGTAGTGAACGTGATGTCTTACTACTTTTTCTTAAAAGGCATTCCAAATAATTTCAGAAGCTCGTAAGCTTCTTCATCAGTGTTTGCAGAAGTAGTGAACGTGATGTCCATACCTGTCACTTTCTTCACTTGATCAATTTTGATCTCAGGGAAAATGATCTGCTCTTTCACACCTAAAGTGTAGTTACCACGACCGTCCAATTTATCTTTGATACCTTGGAAGTCACGCTCACGAGGAATAGCAATTGTGATCAAACGATCTAAGAATTGGTACATTCTGTCACCTCTTAATGTTACACGAGCACCGATTGGCATTTCCTCACGTAATTTGAAGTTCGAGATTGATTTCTTAGACATCGTTGGAACTGCTTTTTGACCAGAGATAGTAGAAAGTTCTTCTACTGCGATGTCTACAAGTTTTTTATCTGCAACTGCCTCACCAACACCACGGTTGATGATGATTTTTTCCAATTTTGGAACTTGCATTACAGACTTGTAATTGAAACGCTCCTTTAATGCTGGAACGATTTCCTCCTGGTATTTGTCCTTTAATCTTGTCGCTGTAGCCATTAGTCGATAAATTTTCCAGTGTTCTTAGAATATCTTTTCAACTTACCGTTTTCGTCTTGCTTACGACCTACGCGAGTTGATTTCCCCGTTTCAGGATCGATTAACATGATGTTAGAAACGTGAATTGGTGCTTCCATTTTTTTCACACCGCCCTCAGGCTTTTCAGCTGTTGGTTTGATGTGCTTAGTTACCATATTCACACCTTCAACAGTAGCACGTTCCTTCTCACGGTCGACAGTAAGTACTACACCCTCTGAACCTTTATGGTTACCAGAGATGATCGTTACTTTGTCGCCTTTTTTGATATGGAATTTCTTATTCATAACTCTTAGAGTACCTCAGGTGCTAACGAAACGATTTTCATAAATTGCTTCTCACGAAGCTCTCTTGCGACTGGTCCGAAGATACGAGTACCTCTTGGCTCGTCCTGCGGGTTTAATAAAACCGCAGCGTTGTCTTCGAAACGAATGTAAGAACCGTCCTTTCTACGAACTTCTTTTTTTGTTCTTACAACAACCGCTTTAGATACAGTCCCTTTCTTAACGTTTGAAGAAGGGATAGCTGACTTCACAGAAACGACAATTTTGTCGCCTACTGAAGCATAGCGTTTTTTAGTACCGCCTAATACACGAATACATAAAACCTCTTTTGCTCCTGAGTTATCTGCTACTGACAGTCTTGATTCCTGTTGTATCATTCTCCTATCCTATTAAGGATTCTTTTTTTGGTGATTGTAAAAAATTAATTTTCGATGGATCGAAAAAGGAATTACTTCGCTTTTTCTACGATCTCCACCAATCTCCAACGTTTACGCGCACTCATTGGGCGCGTCTCCATGATTCTAACGGTATCTCCGATACCTGCAGTGTTGCTGTCGTCGTGCGCCATAAATTTCTTAGTCGTCTTGATGAACTTACCGTACATCGGGTGCTTTTGACGTGTTTCCACTTGCACTGTGATTGACTTATCCATTTTGTCGCTTACAACGATTCCAGTACGCTGCTTTCTGAAGTTTCTTTCCATGATCCTCTGTCAGGTATCTTAGTTGTTAACTTTCTCGATGGCTCTTAAGACCATCTTCTTGTTTACAGGTGCTAAAAACGTTGATTTGTTCAAAAACTCAGTGATTGACTCACGAGTTACGTTCTCAGCTTTAACCTTTTCCTCCAACTCAACAGTCACTTTCGCATGTAAAGCTGTTTTTAAACGAGCTACTTGCTTTCTTAGTGAACTAAGTTGCATTGGGTTCTCCAATGGTGATACTGCATGAGCATAAGCTAAATCTTCAAGTTGCTTTTGAGAAGTTTTGATGTTCTCTGCTAACTCTTCTGAAGACATTGCGTTCACCTGCTTTTTTAAATCTAGTGTTTTCATCTTCTAAGCTTATCCTACGTAGTCTGGTCGAACTACAAACTTCACTTTGATTGGGAGCTTTTGTGCAGCCAATCTCATTGACTCCTGAGCTCTCTCGATTGATACTCCATCAGATTCGAACAAGATTGTTCCGGCTTTCACTGGAGCAACCCAATAAGCAGGGGCACCTTTACCCTTACCCATACGTACCTCGGCTGGCTTTGAAGTAACTGGCTTGTCAGGGAAGATACGGATCCATACCTGACCTTCACGCTTCATCGCACGAGTCATCGCAATACGAGATGCCTCAATTTGACGAGCAGTGATCCAACCACCTTCTAGAGCTTTCAAACCGAAGCTACCGAAAGAAACGCTATGACCGCGTTGCGCGATACCATGGCTTCTACTTCTTTCTTTTTGTCTCTTTCTGAACTTGACTCTTTTTGGCTGTAACATTTTCGTTCTGTTATTTACCTACACGCAGGAACCTCCTGCGATTTCTTATGCCTAAGTGCACAAACTTCTCGGAGAACTTAAGCGTTTGACGCTAAATTCTTTTATAACAGAATTAATGTTTCTTATTATTAAGTAGTTTAGGACTTGCGCTCATGTCTGATTATAAACGTAGTTTCCCGAGGTTTGGACTGCAAAAGTATAACACTTTTTTTTGTAATCCAAGTAGTTAGCGAAAATATCTACATGAATTTAAAATCTTTTACATTTGACAGCCAAATTTTTAAGTTTTGCTATTGAGTAATACTTGCTTTAGGTCTAAAAAGTTAGTTTTGATGACATTTATTTGAATATTACTTACTCTGCATCAGGCAATTCAAGTAACATAATCACTGGCAAGGTGCCTTTGAGATTGTATTTTTCTTTGGCAAAGCTAGAAACTTCAACGCCATTGTTATCCCAACCTATCCAAATCACGCCGTCTTTTATCATTAAAGCTTCCGCCATACCGTATTTCACAGGTTCATAAAGCTTCTCTCCTTCTCTACTTGCCACTTCTTGATAGCTGAAGTGCTGTACCACTTTATGTGTCGAAGGATCTATTTTAGCAATACATAAAGCATTTCTTTCTATTCCATAGAGGTAACCTTCATAAAAATAAAGGTCTGCAAAATCTTTAGAGCACGTTTTCCTAACATCATATTCCTCTATGATTGTTTGTGTCTTTAGGTCTATCTCAATTATAAATCTTGGGTCTCTTTCTTTTGCTAAATATAAAACCTGCTTCTCCTCGTCAATTGCAACCCCTTCAAAACCTGCGTTTTTAGCCCATTTCTTTTTAGGCAACTTCAGTTTACCCCAATCAATTTGAAGTTGTGATGCATTACCATCTTTTAAGTCAACCTTATAAACTTCATTATTTGCCTCATTAATCAAATAAGCATCTTCATTATTCAAGGTAATGCCTTCTATATCTATATCCACTCCTAAATCAAAAGATACTTTAGGTGAAACTGTCCAGTCATTTTCTCTCCAGTTTAATTTATAGATATGATTATTTTCTTTTTTATCGGCAATAACATATATATCATCTCCTTTATATGTGATACCACTTAAGTCAAAACGGCCCTCATATTCAGTCATTTGCTTAATATCCAGTAATTTCAGCTCATGAATTTTCTGACCTAATGTTGATAATGAGGTAGCTAGGAAATAAAATAAAATTAGAATTAGTCTCTTCAATGTTCAATAAAATTATGAAGTACATAAGTACTTGTTTCTGATTTAATACAGAAGCTCTATGGCTCTGTTGCAACTTCGGTAGTATCAGGAACATATTGTAAAGCTCCAATATCTGGAGGTGATGTTCTTGGTACTCCGACTTGATCCATATTAATTCCCTCTACATCAATCCCTACTTCTCTAGCCGGGCTTTCTTCGGATATCTGATAGTTATATGAATAAGGAACTTTAAAATATGGATCCTGATTTAAAATATTCGATGGATCAAAATCCTCTACATTAGTCTTTAATAAGTTATGTACGACACTTAACTTATTAACTCCTTCAAGGATAGAAATTTCATTACTTAAGCTTCCCCAAATAATATTATTCTTCAGCGTCAAATCTATGGGCGTCAAAACTCCTTTATCATCGGCCACGGCTTCAAATGCTAAAGAGGGTCTGTCTCTAAAAAATCCTGTATTTTCATTGACTACAGTATTATAGAGGAAATTACAAACACCTCCTGATGCATGAGCATAAGCATAGCTTACTGTATGACTAATAATTGAATTGATAACAGTAACATCAGCCTTGATAACACTTACGCCAACCTGAGAAATATTCTCAATTGTCGAGTTTTCAATAAGTAAATCAATCTCATCATCCTCATCAGGGTGATAAATGTAGAGCCCAAAGGTAGCATTTTTTAAGTGAACTCCCTTTACCTCATTGTTACTACTCAATGAATCAAATATTATCCCGCCCCATTGTCCAGGTGAATTGAAGTACCTTCCATCTGTTCTAATACTTTCTAAACGTATCGTATCTTGTACGGTTCCTTGCAATTTTAATGAACCGCTCACTTGAATCTTTGCATCATTATTGAAAACCATCTTGGCTCCGGCTTCAACAGTCAAAGAAGAAGATTCCGCCACATAAAGCGAGTCCATAATAACGTACGGTCTTCCTTTAGGCCAAACTACATCTCCTATCACAATTGCGCCTCCTGCTACATAAAATGGATCTTCAGCAAAAGCACTAAGAATTACCTCCTGTCTATTGCCATTCGTAAATAGGTTTACACTGCCAGTAAACTCTCTAATATCATCTTTATTTTCATGAGGAATATTAGCTTCAGCAAAGATCAGCATACTATCACCTCCTCTCAGAAATGTATTTTCTACTTTATCAGAAGCCTGCCCATTAATCAATAGCTGATATACATTATCAGGGTCAGAAAGTGAGATTTCAGCAATATTTACCGCATTTTCACTTCTATTGTATACCGTAAAACGCTGGGTTGTACTGGGCATATCAATCCCTTCATCCACTTTTGATGTATATAAAGTATCAAAGAAGACGGTATCTTGCGAAAACGATAATCTTAAATTTGGGTCTGTGGATAATATCTCATCTTGAGGATCACATGAAGTAAAAAAAATTAACCCAATAGCTATATAAAAAAATGGATGAATAGATCTCAAACTAATATTATTTAGTGTATTGCTTATTAAATTGATCGTATAGCGTTTTATCAAATTCCTTTGCAGTTGAACTTGCATTTGAAGCTGTTGCTGGTTTTACCCAATCCAAAAAGCCTTTTCTCCATACATACGCTAAACCTACAATCAATATTCCTACAAAAAGAAATATCTCTACCAAAGCAAACCAACCCCATACACCATTGGTCTGCTCTATTTTTTCAGCATCACCAAATACGGTTGCCCAAGGGAATAAGAATAAAATCTCTACTTCAAAAAGAAGAAAAATCAAGGCAATGATATAGAAACGGATATTGAAACCGCCCCATGCTGAACCTACCGGATCTTCACCACTTTCATAGGTTGTCAGTTTTTCATGACTTGGTCTGTTAGGACGCATAAGACTTGCTGCCATTAATCCGCCTAAAACAAAAATGACACCTACAATGATGAATAAAGCGATATTCCCGAAGTCTGTTAGGATTTGATTGCTCATAAAAATAGAAAATTCGAGGTTGAATTATTTCTTTTGTATAAATTTCGGGATAAAAATACTAACCATATAAACACTATCATAACATGGCCGTACTTTTTGAGACATTTTTAGAATGGAAAGAGTATTGTGAAAAGAAAAATGTTCCTCTTTATCAACCTGTTCTTGAGTATGAAATCAGAGAAAAAGAACGCACTAAAGAAGAAATCCAAACTGCTCTTGAAAACGCTTTCCTAGTCATGAAAGATGCTGTAAAAACAGGTCTTCATGAAGATATGACCTCTAGATCTGGAATGATCGAAAATGGAGGCAAAAAGGTAATGAAAACACCTGTCAACGTACTTTCTGAGGAATTTAAGCTACTAGTGGCACGTGCTTTAGCGGCCAAGGAAGTCAACTCCTGCATGGGTAGAGTTGTCGCCGCTCCTACTGCAGGTGCTTCAGGTATTTTACCAGGTGTACTTGTTACATTACAGGAACTTCATAAGATTGAAGATGAAAAAATTTATGAAGGTCTTCTTATCGCTGCTGGTATTGCACTGATTATGGAAAAAAAATCGGGTATTGCAGGTGCTGTTGGTGGTTGTCAGGCTGAAACCGGTACTGCTGCCGCAATGTCTTCTGGTGCAATCGTTCACTGTCTTGGTGGTGACATTGATATGATTTTTAATGCTGTAGCGATTACTACTCAATGTATGTTGGGACTTGTTTGTGATCCTGTAGCCGGTTTAGTAGAAGTGCCTTGTGTGGTAAGAAATGCCAGTGCGGCGGCTATTGCCAATTCTTCTGCTCAAATTGCCTTAGCGAATGTCAGCGGGGTTATTCCTGTGGATGAATGTGTAGATGCAATGGGTGAAGTGGGACAAAGCATGGAAGACCGCTACAAAGAAACGGCTTTAGGTGGTTTGGCGGCTACTCCTACCGGAAAAAGTATCTCAAAGAAAGTTTTAATTTCAGATATTGATATTATAGATTCTAGTGAAGAATAATAATTTCAACTAAGGCATGAAACACAAAAAGGCTACTTGTGACTTTTAAATATTTCACAAGTAACCTTTCTAGGAGCATAATACTGTTTGTATATATAATCTTGTATTGATAAAAAACTAGAGAATATATCCCTCAAATTTTTTATTCAACTCCATCTTATTTCTTACCTTTTCTTCTTCAACATACAGGTCAAGATTCTTGATCGCAGTTTCAAAACGATCTGCGTAGTTTTTATACTTAGTAGAATGAGATGAAGTATTTTTTTTCTTAAAGTTAAAAGTTACCATAACATCATAATTAACGAATAACAAATTGGACTAAAAACTTATAAATATCCAGATAAAGCTTTTGTATAGATTAGACAATTGGTATTCAGAAATAGACAAAAAAGTTCCTATTTTTTTTCATTTTTTTTGATTTCTTCCCAATACTTATCCATCTCCTCTAATGAAAGACTCTCGAAATCAACATTTTCTTGACTCATTTTTTCTTCCATTTGATTAAATCTATTGATGAATTTTTTATTCGTTCTCTCCAAAGCATCAGAAGGATTTACATTCAAGAAGCGAGCATAATTGATCATTGAGAACATGACATCTCCGAATTCATCTTCAATTTTATCCAAGTTATCCGCTCCATTATCATGAGCAATTACCTCTTCCTGCAGCTCTTGTAACTCTTCCTCCACTTTCTTGTAAACATCTTCTTTATTGTCCCATTCAAAACCAACTCCTGCTGATTTATCCTGAATTCTTAATGCTTTCAATAGTGCAGGCAGTGACTTCGGCACTCCTCCTAAAACAGTTTTATTTTTATTCTCTTTTTCTTTCAGTTTGATCAACTCCCAATTTCGGCTCACCTCTTCCGCATCTGCCACCTCAACATCACCGTAAATATGTGGATGTCTTACAATCAATTTCTCACAAATAGAATTAAGCACGCTCTCAATATCGAAATCTCCTGTCTCAGAACCGATTTTGGCATAAAACACCAAATGAAGCATCACATCGCCCAGCTCTTTTTTAATTTCTGCTTTATCATCTTCAATAATAGCATCAGAAAGCTCATACACTTCCTCAATAGTTAGGTGACGTAATGATTCTAAAGTTTGTTTTTGATCCCAAGGGCATTTTTCTCTGAGGTCATCCATAATGTCTAATAACCTTTTAAATGCTCTTAACCTTGGATCTTCAATCGTCCTATCTCCTTTCATTCTTTTTTTACTTTTATTTCAAAAGATTCCGCTTAATATTGTCAATTAGAAACACATTATTGTACTAATCAAGTAAAAATTGAAGAAAGAAGTCAGAAATCAATAAATTCTATATGAAAATGAAATCAGCACACCCTCAAAAACAATCAATGACCCATATCGAAATCACAGAACGTTTATCTAAATATACGACTCCTGAGGCTGCAACGATTTTTGCCCATTGGATATTGAAATATCAGATTTATGTGACTATTAAAGGTGGAAGAAAAACCATCAACGGCGATTACAGACCTCCGCAAAGAGGACATGGCCATAAAATCAGTATTAATTCTACTTTAAACCCTTATCAGTTTATCATCACTTTTACACATGAAGTAGCTCACTTGCTCACTTGGGACAAGTACCAGAATCATGTTGCTCCTCATGGAAAAGAGTGGAAAAGTAATTTTGGAAAATTATTGGATGTACTACTGAACAATAAAATTTTCCCTTCTAACCTGATCGAAGAAGTTAAAGAACACAAAAAAAATCCTTCTGCTTCGAGTGGAAATGACATTTCTTTGAAAAAAGCACTGGCATTTTATGATCAGGAACAAGACCACTCTACCCTATATTTAGAGGATATTCATGACAATGATGCGTTTTCTATGGAAGATGGGAGAATTTTTATTAGAAATAAAAAATTGCGTAAATATTATTTATGCACTGAAAAATCCACAGGCAAGCAATTTAGAATCAACTCCTTAGCCAAGGTAAAACTTCTCAACAACTTAAATCACGAGAAAGCTTGTTAACGACTGTTTAATTAAAAATGAAATTTTCTTTGGCAGATAGTTTGATTAAACAACTTTTTTCCCCACTTTTGCATCGCTTTAAGCGAAAAAGGTACTTTTCTAGTATCTGGTGATGTAGCTCAGTTGGTAGAGCATCGGACTGAAAATCCGTGTGTCGGCGGTTCGAATCCGCCCATCACCACAAGTCTAAAGGTTAAACAAGACTCTAAAATAGTTTCCCGGTGATGTAGCTCAGTTGGTAGAGCATCGGACTGAAAATCCGTGTGTCGGCGGTTCGAATCCGCCCATCACCACAAGTCTAAAGGTTAAACAAGACTCTAAAATAGTTTCCCGGTGATGTAGCTCAGTTGGTAGAGCATCGGACTGAAAATCCGTGTGTCGGCGGTTCGAATCCGCCCATCACCACAAGTCTAAGGGTTAAACAAGACTCTAAAATAGTTTCCCGGTGATGTAGCTCAGTTGGTAGAGCATCGGACTGAAAATCCGTGTGTCGGCGGTTCGAATCCGCCCATCACCACAAGTCTAAGGTTAAACAAGACTCTAAAACAGTTTCCCGGTGATGTAGCTCAGTTGGTAGAGCATCGGACTGAAAATCCGTGTGTCGGCGGTTCGAATCCGCCCATCACCACAAGTCTAAAGGTTAAACAAGACTCTAAAATAGTTTCCCGGTGATGTAGCTCAGTTGGTAGAGCATCGGACTGAAAATCCGTGTGTCGGCGGTTCGAATCCGCCCATCACCACAAGTCTAAGGTTAAACAAGACTCTAAAACAGTTTCCCGGTGATGTAGCTCAGTTGGTAGAGCATCGGACTGAAAATCCGTGTGTCGGCGGTTCGAATCCGCCCATCACCACAAAAGCAAAGCTTATCCATTTGGGTAGGCTTTTTTTATATCCGATAGTTAGGTTTTTATGTATTTAGAGAATTAATTTTCATTTTATTTGAAATTTAAATCACTAAAAAACAACAGATTAAAACCAACATCAAAAATAAATTCAAAATATGTTTGGTGTATTCGAAATTAACCTACATATTTGCACCCGCTATCACACAAAGATAGCACATAGAGAGTTGGCAGAGTGGTCGAATGCGGTGGTCTTGAAAACCATTGTACCGCGAGGTACCGGGGGTTCGAATCCCTCACTCTCTGCAAACAGAAAGCATCAAATCGAAAGGTTTGATGCTTTTTTTATGCCCTTTTGAAAATGACTGTCGAATATTTTTTATTTTGTGAAAAGTATTCAAAACAGTAACTCATTACTATGACAGCTTTCCTCCGATCGTTTACTATTTTATTCTTCTTAATTATTTATTTTAATTCAGCTAATGCTCAAAAGAGTGACTCACTTTGGGGCGTTTGGATCGATGAAACTATTGATCAAAAAGAAAGAGTAAATGCACTGAATGAATACTCTGAACATTATCTAAAAATCAATAAAGACAGTGCACTTCACTTTATAGAAATGTCGGTTGCTTTTGCTAAAGAAAACGGAATTATTGAGCAGCAAACCTATATGCAATTAGGGAGAGTATTAAGAAGAAATTCTAAAAATGAAGAAGCTATACAAGCCTATAAGGAAGCACTTATAATTGCAGAAAAAACAGATGACAGTCTTTCTATTGCCAATTCACTTTACCTCATAGGAGTAAGCTATTACTATATGGGGGACTATGAACATGCTATTTCTTATTATAAGGAAAGTAAAAACTGGGTAGAAATGATGGGCAATAAACGAGGTGTTGCCAACATCTCTTCTAATATCGGTATCATTAATATGCGTCAAAATCAGTATGACAGTGCCGCTAATAATTTTGAAGAAAGTATCAGACTCTACATTGAAGTCGATCTACCACACAAAACAAATGTACCCATGCTTAATTATGCTTTGCTCAAGGAAAGATTAGGTGATTATCAAGGAGCAATGGATTTATACATGAAAAGCTTGGCGATTAACGAAAAGGAAAAGGATGAAAGTTCCATCGCTTATGTCTATACTAATATTGCTCAGATGTATCAAAAATTAGGGGATAATGATAAATTTTTTGAATACAATGAGAAAAGCCTTGATATATGGATTAAGCTCAACAACAAAAGAAATATACTTTATAATCTTACCAATATTGGTTCTATTTATTTTGAAACGGGAGATTATGATAAAGCATTAGAGTATTTCAATAAATGTGTTCCCTTATCCAAAGAAATTAAAGACAAGAATGGTATCGCAAATGTTCTTCTCAAACGCGGGGTTCTTTACATTGAAACTAATCAATTGGATAATGGAATTAAAGATATAAACTCTGCTTTTGACTTATATAAGCAACTGAAAGATGGTTCTGGAATAGCATTGTCACATCAAGCATTAGGAAAATATTATACTGCTATTGGTAAAAATAAATTGGCGATCACCAACTTGGAAAAAGCCTACGAACTAGCTGTAGATTCTGATATTGAAATCCAGAAAAATGTAGCCGAAGACCTTTACAGAGTGTATGAGAAAGCAGGTAATAAAACTCTCGCTTTTGAAGCCTATAGAAATTATATCATTGCCAGAGATAGCATCGGTAATGACAAAAACCAAAAAGAAATTGTACGGAAAGAATTAAAGTATAATTACGATAAAAAGGCACTAGCTGACAGCCTTGCCTTTGAAAACCAAAAAGCGATTCAAACGGCAAAACTTGAAAAAAGCACTACTCAACTCCGTCTTTCTATGGTCATACTTCTGATTGTGATCATATCAGTGGTTTTGCTTTACAGAAGAAATCAAACCATCAAAAATCAAAACAGTACGATCACTTCTCAAAATGAAAAGCTTACAACCCTCACCGATGAATTGAAAGGATTGAATGAGAATTTAGAGAAAAAGGTAGAAGAAAGAACTTTTGAAATCACAAAAATCAACAAAGAACTAAAGGCAAGTGATGAACGTTATGCCTATGCTTTGGATGCTTCTAATGATGGAATATGGGATTATAATGTAGAAGAAGACCAAATTTCTTTTAGTCCTGCCATTTATACAATGCTTGGATTTGAACCTTATGAGTTTCCTGAAACGAGAGATAGTATTTATGACTTATTACATTCGGAAGAAAAAAAGATAGAAACCCGAAAAGCTCACCATTTGTTTGCCATCAGACAAAAAACCGATTTTCTGGAAGATGAATACCGTTTGGTAGGCAAAAATGGAAAAGTAGTTTGGGTGCAATCGAAAGGTAAAATTGTTGAAAAAGATGAACAAAATAAACCGCTCCGAATAGTGGGCACTCACACCGACATCACTGCTCAAAAGCTAAAAAGTCAAGAAATGCTAGAAGCTATTTTAAGAACGGAAGACGCTGAAAGGAGTCGTATTTCGAAAGAAATCCACGATGGTTTGCAACAGACTTTAATTATAAGTTTTATGAACATCCGACATTTTAGAAGCAAAATGAAAGATATTCCAGAAAGCGTAAAGGAAAAGTTTGAGTTGGGATGGAAATATCTAGAGCGATCAATCGAGGAAGCTAGAGGAGTTGCTCATGTTCTGATGCCAAAATCCATTGTGGATTATGGTGTTTTAGCGGCTTGCCAGATGTTGATTGATGATATGAATAGTTCAACGGATGAAATTACTTTTGACTTCCAACATAACTTAGCTTCCGAACGACTTCCAAACCAACAGATAGAAATTACGCTTTATAGAATATTACAGGAAAGCTTGAACAATGTCATGAAATACGCCAAAGCTTCTGAAGTCAATATTCAGTTGTATGATTATGAAGACACGTACTCTTTGACGGTTGAAGACAATGGGATTGGTTTTGACACTTCCAAACTAAAAGACAAAGAAGGACATGGTTTCAGAAATATCAGAAATCGACTAGATGCTATCAATGGTTCCTTGGAAGTGGATAGCAGAGAAGGTGACGGTACGACTATTATTGTTGAAATATCAAAGACAATTTAAAAGTCAATCAAGTTGGTTCCTATTACGTAAAGGATCAATCCTGCAATATTTTTACTCCCTGTTTTTACCAAAAGGTTCCGCTTGTGTGCTTCTACCGTTTTCATACTTACAAACAAGGCTTCTGCAATTTCAGTATTTGAATATTCCTTTAGAATTAACTCTAAGACCTCTTTTTCCCGCTTCGACAACTTTACTTCAGCAACCATCCTTTTAGCGTGAGGTTTTGTTTTTTGGATACTATTGATAATGATTTCAGTGACTTTAGGAGAAAAATAAGTACCACCAGTTGACACTGTTTTAATTGCCATCAATAACTCTTCCTGCTTACAGTCTTTCAGTAAATAACCACTTGCTCCTTCAGCTAAAAACTGCTTCACATGTCTATGGTCATCCATCATGGTCAAACCTAAAACTTTTATATCAGGGTGAAGACTACTCATTTGCTTGGCTAATTCTATACCGTCCATTTCCGGCATATTCAAGTCAGTTACTACAATATCGGGTTGAGATGATTTTAATTTTTCAAGACAATCCACA
Source organism: Flammeovirga sp. SJP92 (assembly GCF_001583495.1). Classification (GTDB taxonomy): domain Bacteria; phylum Bacteroidota; class Bacteroidia; order Cytophagales; family Flammeovirgaceae; genus Flammeovirga. The sequence goes on from NZ_LQAQ01000093.1 coordinate 237,741, forward strand.
CCATTTTCTGCTTCTCCGATACATTCTATTTCTGAAGATTTTTCAAAATAGGTTTTCAAACCTTCACGGATCATTTCATGGTCGTCTACTAAAAATATTTTAATCATAGTGTTTTTTTAAATTGAAGAGTTATTAATTATTGAAATTGTTATGCAAAAAGCGTTAACATAGACTTACTATAAAGTTGGTATTTATACTTCTGTTATTACTATTTATCCGGTTCTAAAGCCAATAACACTTCAAATAAATTGTCTGCTATTTTCAGTATTCCTTCATCTCCATTATCAACCCAAAATATTGCTCCCCTATCTTTTTCTCTTGAACTAACATATAACATACCTCCAAATAATTCTATTATCGGAATAAGATATTTTACATCTACGTATTCATTACTTAGTTCGAAATGCTCTTGAAATTCATAAAGATATTCTATATCAGAACAATATTTTTCAATTTCATTTAGTGACAACACTTTTTCTATACCATTTCCTATTTCATAACCATCTTCATTAATGATATTTATAATATTATCAAAACCATCAACCTCAATTTTTGATTCTGAATATTTAAACAAGAATTCCTCTATCTCTTGAGGAAAAGTAAGGTTTATTTTTTTCTCTAATTCTTTAATTTCAGAGTATGCAATTTGCTTTGGATTGATATATGTTAAATTATATTTCATGTCTAATTAATTATCGTTTAGACCTTTTTTTAAATCATCAAATTGAAGTAAAATTAATAAAGCACAACTTTTAAATATAACCATCACTTTTTAATGTTGTTTGAAAAAGTAAGGGAAACCCTAGTTTTTCTATTTTCAGAATTTCACCATCGGTTAAGGAGAGCACCCGCCGTAGCTTTGTAATATCAAAATTCAATCAAATCATCAAGAAAATGAAAAAAGATATCATTGCTAAAGTGGCGTTAGCTTCAGTGCTATTATCTGGCTGTAATACTACCCTGCCAACTACTGATACTGTTGAAGAAATCAAATCAGATTCTAATTCAATGGATACTAGAATTGGGAAATTAGGTTTTACTCATGGTTTTGAAAATGGTTACCCAACGGAAGAAACTGTACATCTTTTGTTTGATGAAATGGACTTCCAACGTGCCACTCAAGCTTATATTTGGGCTACACCTTATGTTTCCTTTTTACAATGGCAACACTCCTTCCATCATGATTTAGGACTAAAAAATGGACAAATCATATTGCATGAATCTTATAAAGACAGAGTGGGTGGTTTGACTTATAATGCCACTACTCCTTACGCACTTACTTTTATAGAAGTACAGGATGATCCTTGGATTATGGAAGTGCCAGAAGGAGGCGTAAGGGGATCAATGTCCAATATGTGGCAAATTGGTTTGGCTAGTTTTACAGAACCTACCAAGTTCTTGATATTAGGACCTGAAACGAAAATGCCAGAAGGTGATTTATCAGAATATAAAGTTGTAAGGTCAAATACTAATTCAGTCATGACAGGTCTTCGATTAATGTCTCCCGACAAAGATGAAAGAATGAAGGTATTGGACAATTACAACATCTATCCTTATTCAGAACGTGAAGATCCACACCCTAGAGGATATATTGAAACCAATGAAAGACCTTGGATGGCGGCTGCGCCAAGAGGTTTGGAATATTTTGAACGCTTAGCAGAAGGAATCAATACTAATGGTCCTATTCATGAAAGAGACCGTTTCTTTATGGCAATGTTGAAACCGCTAGGTATCGAAAGAGGAAAACCTTTTGCTCCTACAGCTTATCAAAAAGAAATTCTAACGGAGGCCTCTTACGTTGGTGAAGCAATGACTAAAGCGATAGACTTTGATGGAACGGAACGCCTAGAAGATGCTCCGTACATGGAAGGATCAGCGTGGGAAATTGCTACTACATCTCCTCCAAACCAACGTCGTGAAAATATGGATGCTTTAGACGGACGTGCTGCTTGGTTCTATGAAGCCGTTTCTAATGACATCGCTATGCACGGTATGGTCAATGGTGGATATGGTCAAGTTTACCTTACTTCTTATAAAGATGCGGATGGCGATTGGTTAGACGGTGGACAGAATTACCGTTTACGTCTTCCTGATAATCCTCCAGCAAAAGCATTCTGGTCGGTGACATTGTATGAAGTGAACACTCGTACGCTACTGCAAAATGAGATGCAAAAAGCAGATCTATCTTCAAGACAGCATTTAAAAGTAAATATGAACGGTTCTATTGACCTTTACTTTGGTCCAAAAGCTCCAAAAGGATTTGAAAGCAATTGGATTCAAACCGAAGAGGGTCGTGCGTGGTTCCCTTACTTCAGATTCTATTCTCCTGGAAAAGAAGTTGTAGACCGCACTTGGATACTGCCTGATATTGAGAAAAAGTCATATTAAGAATATACAATACACCTATATTTTATGATACTATTAAGCCCTCTTCGGAGGGCTTTTTTTATGCCAAAAATTTAAATATCAAAAACTAAGGGAAACCCTAATTTTTTAGATCTAGCCTTTCCCTAAAGGATAGAAAAAGAGATATAACCACCTTTGTAATAGATAATTAAACAATCTCATTTATCAATCTAAACAATAAGAAAATGATTAATTTAAATTCAAAAAAAGCGGTAGTTGCAAGTCTTATGGTAGCATCTAGTTTTCAGGCATTAGCACAAACAGATCACCCCAATAGTAAGATGAATGCTTTACCACAAACGAACCCTTGGTTAACTGAAAGTGTTTATCCTACCTCGCATCATAACCCAGCACAAACGGATGTATCACCTATTGCAGGTCCAGCATTTAGTATGCAATTAAGTAAAGATCAAGTTAAAACTATCCCTGCCGTTTTCAACTCTAATCCTACCACGAAACATATCGGAAAAGATAGAATTATCATGATTAGCGGTGTAAATGGAGTGAGAAAAGTGCTTGCTACTGGCGATCAGTTCGAGCAAGTTTCTTTCTTACCTTACCCAGGATTAGAAGGTGCTAATCCAGATGAAATAATGGAAGTAGTTGACCGTATGGACAAAGCACGTTTTGCTCATGATGATAAAGCCATTTTAGCGGAATCAAAGAATATGGCAGAGCTTGGTTTTACCTTTAAAACAGTAGCCAATGGTGTATATAACTTGTTTGATAATGAGGGCTACCACTACTCCATGTATAGTGGTGTAAACATTATGAAATCAACTGATAATAATGATGTAAATGCACCTCAGCAATTGGTCAAAACAGCCAATATCACTGACGGTCTTCCTGCTGATCTTGCAAAAAATGTAACAAGAGCCGTTGGTTTTGGTATGACTTACGATGGTAACTTGGCAGTTGCTGCTCCAGGAATGGTAGGTTTATACTCTCGTGATTTAGATCTAAAAGGTTATATCACGTTCCCTGGTGAAATTGTAGATAACAGTATCGCTTTCGACGAAACAGGTATTTACGTGGTGACTTCTGAAAATATGTACAAGGTAGTATGGACAGGAAAAAAACTATCTTATGATGAAAAAGATGGTGGTTGGAAAGCACCTTATGATACCATGGACGGTGAAAAAGCAGTAGCCATGGGTGCGTTATCACGTGGTAGTGGTACAACCCCTACTTTGATGGGCTTCGGTGGTGATGAAGACAAATTGGTTCTTATCGCTGATGCTGATGAAAACGGAACAAAACTAGTCGCTTTCTGGCGAGATCAAATCCCTTCCAACTTTAAACAAAAAGAAGGTACAAAATCACGCAGAATTGCGGATCAAATCAGAGTAGATGTCAGTGATCTTACTATCGAACCTTCTCCTGTTGTGATGGGAAATAGAGTCGTTGTAATTAACTGTACATTCCCTGAGCCTTCAGAAACTAGAGGAGATATTTTTGGTAATGCGATGACATCAGGTGTCACTCGTCATGCACCAAGAGGTATCCAACAGTTTGTTTGGAATACAGAAGAAAACAAATTCGAGAAGTCATGGACTAATATGACGATTGATAATACGGACACAATGGTACCTCACGTATCTGCCAAATCGAACGTCATTTACTTTGCTAACAAGGTAGGCTTGAACTACGAATACACTGGTTTGGATTGGAACACTGGTGAAATGGTAGGTCGTTGGAAAATGCCAACAGAAAGTGCTTACTACAACAACTGGGGTGGTATCGGGTACTTCCTTGAAGATGGGGATTTAATCCTTGGTGGATTCTTCAGTGCCAAACGTATTAATTTTGAAAAATAATAATTTTCATATCAATTTTTAGAGAGAACTACGATCATTCGTAGACTATGCTTTTGAGCCCTCTTCGGAGGGCTTTTTTGCGTTCAATACTATCGATTCAAAAACTAAGGGAAACCCTAATTTTTTAGATCTAACCTTTCCCTAAAGGATAGAAACGGAGATATAACCACCTTTGTAATAGATAATTAAACAATCTCATTTATCAATCTAAATACTAATAAAATGAAAAAGTTCATCACTTCAATTGCTATTTTACTTTTAAGTTTAACGTCCTTATTTGCTCAAGATAAAAAAGGGCCTTCAGCAGAAGAATTAACCAAAGCCAACAACCCTTTAGCTGACCTTGTCGCTTTCAATATTCAACATTATGCTCGACCTGCTTTAAATGAAACTACGGGAGGAGCGGCAAATTCTACTTGGATGCGATTTGCAATGCCAACAGGTCGTGTATTATGGAGATTATCAGCTCCTTTGGAAACTCGATTTATCAATAATGAAACTACTAATTTTAGTAAATCAGGCCTAGGTGATATTGACTTAACTGCTTTCTACTTAGGTGTAATGAAACCAAAAATCACTTTTGGATTTGGTCCATCAGCAAGTTTCAACACAGCAAGTGATGCTGCATTGGGTAGCGGAAAAAATACATTAGGTGCTGCCGCTGTTGTTTATGCCATCGCTAGTCCTCAATTCCAATATGGTGGATTAGTAACATGGAGAACAGACATCGGTGGTGATCCAAGCCGTGATGGTGTGAACTTATTAGCAGTACAACCTTTCTACTTCTGGCAATTAGGTAAAGGGTTATACTTCAGAGGTGCACCAATCATGGCTTTTGATATGGAAACTGGTAACTATGCTGTTCCAATCGGCTTAGGTGTTGGTAAAGTTGTGAAACTAGATAAAACGGTTTTAAACTTCTTTGTTGAACCACAACCAAGTGTTATCGTACACGGAGCAGGTCAACCTACATTCCAAGTTTATGGAGGATTGAATATGCAGTTCTAGAAAAAAATAAATTATAAACGAAGAGGCTGTTCAAAATAAGAACAGCCTCTTTCTTCGTAAAGAATCAACCAACTATTATTTTATCTTTAAATCTTCTAATCTTGTTTCACCAGGTCCCAAATACGACTTCTTCAATCCTCCAAAATCCATCACTGCTTTATCCAATACCACCCCTGGATCTAAATAATAAATCTTCAACGTATGTTTTCCTGGCTTAGTGATATAATGAGAGGAAGTGTGAATAGAGGAATTTCTCCTTACATTATTTCTCCATCGATCACTGTCAATTTCTGCTCCCACATAAATTGTTTTTGGTGATTCATCATCTACAGAAACTGCAAAGCGGTGCAATTGGAAACCATTGATAGGGTAAGTCGGTAATACGTAGGTGGAGATGTCAAATCGACCTGAATTGAACGTATAGAATTCGTATTCCACATGAGCGTATTTATCATTTCTAGCCCAATGACCTGCGGTTTTAGCATGATTATTATCGATGGTCAATGAGGCTCCTGTCACTCCCAGTCCTTGATTGACTACCCAACTGACCTCTTCTTTATTTACTTTTTGATGGTATTTCTCCAATGGAATCGAAATCACACCATTTTGCTCTACAAATACGCCTTGAAGACTATCTTGATTAATTTTGGTATCGAATGCCTTTACATAAATAATTTCCTCTTCCTCTCCGCTTGTGATACGAATGTTTCCCGTAGAATTAAATTTTAGTTTAGTCCAATCTACCGTCACTAAAATACGTTGCTCTAACGCCGTGGTTCCTGAAGTTTTACTCAGTTGAATCCAGTCTTCACTCACTTCAGCAGACCATATTAAAGGTACCCTGCCTTTATTAAAAACATCAATATAATAGGCTTCTTTATAATGTGAAGTAAATGTAGGCAGACACAAAAGTGTATTGATTCCGATGGAAGGTTCATTTTCTTCTACCATCACTCCTAACCCTGCCTTTTGAGCAATATCAATTTTAGTTGTTGGAGGTAGCTTCGCAAAAGTTGCTCCTGGTGATTGAATCTCTGAGATAATCCCTTTCCATTTTCCATCTAATAGTGCTCCATATTCATCTGTCAACCATTTTGTACTATCGTGATAGGCTTTGACTTCTGCTATCAGTTCATTTGTCCCCGAATACTGTAAAGAAGCATACCATCTGTTTTTATGAGCTAAAAGCAATTTATGATTCATAAAATGTGCTCCACGAACGGGATAATAAACCAACTCAAAAAAGGCTTCTTGGTCTTTTTTCGGCATTAAACTTCTCAGCTTATTGGCACGATGACTTAATGCTTTAAATTCCGAAAGTCTTGACTCTGCTTCTCTATAATTAGTAAAACTGATATCCGTATCTTCAATTCTTTCTCTCCATCTTGAACTGGAAAACTCTTCTCCCCAACCCATAAATTCAGGTTTTCTTGTAAAATTGATTTGGTAATAATCATACATCAAGTCAGCACATTGTTTACCTAACTCTTCTCCAAAAATATCTTGATACCATTGGTACATATGATCAAAAACAGTCTCTCTTTTTATGGAGTTGACATCCCAAGCTAAATCAAGGAAAAATTGTGTATTGTATTCCGTTGGTTTGATATCACCCACATTTACCATCCAAACTCGATCCGCTTTATAATCATACGCTTTTTTCATTTCTTGATAAATCAATGCAGGATTAGTAGTACTCAACCATGTATATTCATGTGGATTTCCTAAGTAAGCGATATGATAATAGACACCACTCCCTCCAGACCTTTTCTGCTCCAAAGGATCGCTGAGCCTACGGATATAGCCATAATTATCGTCTACCCACATCAACGTAATGTCATCAGGAACTTTTAAACCGTTGTTATAGAGATGAAGCACTTCAGCATAAGGCACAAATATTTGAGGAACTTCTTCTATTGACTTTCCTGTATGCTTTGCCAAAATTGACCTTTGATCTTGGATCGCTTCTTCTACCAATTCTATTTTTCTTTCTACTGAAAAACCACCTTCCATAGCATGATCGTGAATACCTCTGATACCTATTGTGTACAGATTTTCATAAGGTGCATTTTCAGAAACTCTTTGATCCAATACCTTACAGATTCCTTCTCGATTGGTGGCATAATTCCACTCCCCCATGCTATTTTTATCCCATTCCGTGGCATTATTAAATAAAACAGGTTCGCAGTGAGAGGAACCCATCACAATTCCGTATTGATCAGCCACTACTTTATTGTCGGCATATTTATTAAAGGCACCGGTACACTCATGCATTGCAGGCCAAAGGTAATTGGCTTTTAAGCGTAACAGCAATTCACATACTTTGGCATAAGTCTTTGGTCCAATATCTCCTAACTCCTTTTCAAAGTTTTTAGCACTCCACGGATGCAATCCCCAATCTTCATCGTTGATAAAAATCCCTCTATATTTTACATCTGGCGATTTACTTTTAAATCCTTTATGATCGACGTAAAGTGATTTCTTTCTCTCTACAGCAACATCCGCCCACCAATACCAAGGTGACACTCCCATTTGTTTAGAGATTTCAAATACTCCGTAAGCTGTCCCTCTTCTATCACTCCCTGTAATCACTAATGCTTTTTTCTTTTTATACCAAGGATTAGAAATCACTTGAATACTGTATTTTTCCCATTGATTAGTCAGCCCAACAGTATCGATTAAATTCTTTTCAACTAAGGCCGAGATCACTTTACTGTTATTTAGAGAGCCAATAATTATCACATTTTCTTTTGGGTATTTAGATGTGGTGACTCTGGGTATTTTACCACTTACTAATTGATAATCTTGAGTAAAATGTTTGACAGTCGTTTTTACAACCTCATGATCTTCTTGAGCAAATAGTATGGTAGGTATTTTTCCATTTTCGATTAATGGAAAAGCTGACGGATGATATTTTTCTGTAATAATATTTTGAGCATTGACTTCAAAAATCAACAGTCCATAGATGAAAAAATAAAAAAGAGATTTCATGGTTTTACGTGTTCTTTACATAAGTAATAATTCCACCTAAAGATCCTCTGAAAGACTTTTTTATTCAAAAAACGGGGTCATTCAAAAATTATACAAAGACACAAAAATTTATTTCACCGCATCTCTTCACCTGTTTATATATTCAGTAAAAGGGAAAAATTTATCAGTTTAATTAAATACTGAAAATGAAGAGATTACTTATCATTACTGGGGTGCTTTTTTATCTTATTCTTCAAACTAACACTTCTTTGAAAGCACAAGAAGACAGTATTTCACATTATATTCAATTATACAATACGGTCATTCAGCATGATTCTGCAAAAATAAAGGAACTTCAAAATTGCTATGATCATTTTACTTCAAAAAAAGACTCTTCATGGATGATCAAGGCCCTATTAGGACTCTCTGACCACAATGCTCGAAAAGGAAATTACAGTGATAGCTATACTCATATTTGGAAAGCCCAAGATCTTGCTGAACAGTACAATCATTTCACTTTACTCTATGAAGTCCACAAACACATTGCTCGCCTTTATAATGTTTTTGACAAGAATGAGGAAGCTTTTTTTCATGAAAAACAGATGCTTCAATTTGCAAAGCTAGCGGTTGAAAAAGGTGAATTAACGCCAAAAGCAATCATCTCCTGTTACTATAATTTCACGCTACATTATCGTATTGAACGCGATTATCAAAAAGCATTTCATTACTTGGATACCTGCTATACACTAGCGGAACAAATGAAATATACAGAGAAGCAGAAAGTTTATTTAGATACGGAAAAAGGAAATATTCTTATGCTTCAAGGTAAAATAAATGAAGCCCTTCCCATCCTACTAAAAGCAAAAGAACACTTTGAGCGGTTTAATCCATTTTACCTTACCATCATTTATTATTACTTGGGCAGTGCCTATATAAAACTCGAAAAGTGGCCGATGGCAGAAAATTATTTTAGAAAAGCTTTGAGAAATATTGAAGTCAGACATGCTCATTACGACACCAAAGCAGAATGCTTAAAACTATTGGCTTTTACATTAAATAAACAACAGCAATACAAAGAAGCCTATCAATTAATGAATGAATCCAAGGAAGTAAATGATCAACTCTTCAGTGCAAAGAGTAATCAGAATGCTGGACTTTTAGATATTAAGAATAACTATTTAGAGAAATTAAAAGAAAGAGATCAAGCCTTACTTCAAACTGAAAATGAACTTGCTCACCAGAAAGCAAAAAGTCTTCAATATTCTATCCTTTTTGTAGTGGTCATTGCTTTTTTTATCATCATTCTTCTAATCATACATTCAAGACAGAAACAACAAAAATTTAAGGTTGAAAGGGAAAAGCAACAGCTTGAAGCGATGCATCAGGAAGAAAAAAATAAGGCTTTATTTGAAATCAAAAATAAAGAACTGACTTCTTTTACATTACAGTTAATTGACAAAGAATCACTCCTCAATGAATTAATGAGTGCAATCAAAATACATGCTTCGGAAAATAAAGCTTTAATAAAGTTGGTGAAATTGAATACCAAACATCGTATTCAATTGTGGAATGAATTTGACCGACGATTTATTGATGTAAATAAAAATTTTTATGATAACCTTAAAAGTAAATTCCCTGAACTAACTTCTACTGAATTGAAGCATTGTGCTCTTATAAAATTACATTTCTCGGCTAAAGAAATGGCACAATTACTTAATATTTCAATCAATGGCGTCAATACTTCGAGGTATAGAATTCGAAAAAAACTGAAGCTTGAAAGAGAAGAGAGCTTATCAAATGTAATTGACCGGTATTAGCTGATCCTACTCCAGTTCGTTACAGATTTTTTCACCAAGAGTGACTGCTGATGTTTGATAATCCCATGTTCTTCCTTTGCTAAGTCAGGATCTTCATCAATCAATTTCTCTGCAATTCCTCTCACATATTGCAATAAAGCAGCATCTTGACCAATATCTGCGTGACGTAAATCCAAGACACCACTTTGCTGAGTGCCTTCAATATCTCCAGGGCCTCTCAACTTTAAATCTGCATCGGCAATTTTAAAACCATCTGTTGTATCTACCATCGTTTGAATACGGACTTTTCCATCTTTAGAAAGCTTATCACCTGTCATCAAAACACAATAAGACTGCTCTGCCCCTCTACCAACACGACCTCTTAATTGATGCAACTGTGCTAAACCAAATTTCTCAGCATTTTCGATAATCATAATAGAGGCATTCGGGACATTTACACCTACTTCAATTACAGTAGTGGCTACCATAATATGGGTTTTACCATCGGCGAAACGTTGCATCTCAGCATCCTTGTCAGCGGGTTTCATTCTGCCATGCACAATGCTGACTTTATATTCAGGAAAGGCTCTTGATACTGCTTCGTAACCTTCTTCTAGGTTTTTATAATCCAAAGTTTCTGATTCCTCAATTAATGGGTAAACGATATAAGCTTGACGACCTAATTCTATTTGCTCTTTCATAAAGCCAAATACTCTCAGTCTCCCTTTTTCAAACTTATGCCAAGTGATAATCGGTTTACGCCCTGCCGGTAATTCGTCAATAATAGACACCTCCAAATCACCATAAACGGTCATTGCCAACGTTCTTGGAATAGGTGTCGCCGTCATCACCAACATATGAGGCTTGGCTTTACTTTTCTTTTTCCAAAGCGCCGCTCTTTGTGCTACACCGAAACGGTGCTGTTCATCAATCACACAAAGTCCAAGATTATAAAAGTCTACTTTATCTTCAATTAAAGCATGAGTACCTACAATAATTTTCAAAGAGCCATCTCTCAATGTCTCATCTATCACTCTTCTTTCCTTGGTTTTAGAGGAACCTGTCAGCAATGCAATCGTTACTCCCATCTCATCTGCAAAAGGCTTCAACCCATTATAATGTTGTTGAGATAAAATTTCTGTAGGCGCCATCAACGCTGATTGAGCATCATTATCGAGTGCCATCAACATACACATAAAAGCAACGATGGTTTTACCACTTCCCACGTCTCCTTGTAGTAAACGATTCATCTGATAGCCACTTCGCATGTCATTATAAATCTCTCTTACTACCCTTTTTTGTGCCCCTGTAAGGTCAAAAGGTAATTGTTCTTTATAAAAAAGGTTGAATGTTGGGATTTTCTCAAAAATCTGCCCTCTAAATTTATCTGTCCTTTTCCCTGCCTTTGATGCTATTATTTTTAACTGCAGAAAAAAGAGTTCTTCAAATTTTAAACGATACGATGCTTGTGCTAAAGTTTCAGGTGATTTTGGAAAATGTGTCCAAGCAACCGCTAATCCTTTTGATATTAAATCATTTTCCTTGATAAGGTATTCCGGCAATGTTTCAGAAATAGAACGGTACACATTTTCAAGCAAAGTCCTCGTCAACTTCGCCAGCATTTTAGAGTCCATTCCCTTATTTTTCATTTTCTCAGTGGTATGATAAACAGGCACTAAACCACCTTTCTGCGTACGGGGTATTGAAGGATCGTATTCATCTAGTTCAGGATGTGAAAAAGACATTTTGGCACCAAATCGTTGAGGCTTTCCATAAAGGACATACCACTTCCCTACCGTCAATTTCTTTTCAATCCATTTCGCTCCTCTAAACCACACCAATTCAATCTCACCAGTTTCATCTGAAAAAGAGGCTACCAACCTTTTAGACCTTCCTTCTCCAACTGTATTCTTAAATGTTAGCCGACCTATTATTTGTACGGCTGTAGTATCATTGATTACTTCATCGACTTTGTAAAACCTTGTTCTATCCTCATGACGGAAAGGGTACTGCTCCAATAAATCGCCGAAAGTGTATACACCCAACTCTTTATTGAGAATCTCTGCCCTAACAGTCCCTACTCCTTTTAGATATTCAATTTTTGTATCAAAGATATTATTCACTTGCTTCCTCTAGGTTTCCTTAAAATTATTATCAGTCAACAGCTCGAAATTAGTAGATTATTGCGAGAATATGTTAATTTTAAAAAACGCTTTTTTATTAAATCATTATTCTGCCGTTTACAATGCGATTATTACTCATCGTAACTCTATTTTTTCTAAATCTCCTCTCCGTATTTTCTCAAACTCCTATTGCTGACATCAACGCTTGGAGAGAAAAAACAAGAAATACTACTTTCTATAAAATGGAAGTAAGAGAATATGGCATTTACAGAATTACATATACTGAACTTCTTGGAGCAAATTATCCTGTAAATAATGTCCTTCTATCAGACATCAGAATGTTTAGAAGAGGGCAAGAAGTGGCCATTAATATACAAGATAATAATAGAAATAACCGTCTTGATGATGGAGACTATATTGAATTTTATGGTCAACCTAATGATGGGGAAACTGACAGATATTTATTCAGAGATATCAATGATTTTGTCAACCCTTATGAACCTATTTACTCTAAAACAGCCGTATACTTTTTAAGTACTTCAGCATTATCTGGCAGTGCACCTTTACGAATTCAAAATAGTAATGTAGATAGCAATGGCGCCACTGAGGTAGAATATCATTGGTATACTGAGACCTACAGAGATACGCCAACAGAAAAAAGCTTTGAGTTCAGGAAATCTTTCAGTCAAGGAGAATCTACCAATGGAAGTTCACGTACTTCATTCAGTTCTGCTTTTAGAGGGCCTCGTTCTTGGACTACTTATGAAAACAGGAACAAAACTGGCATTGTCAATTTTCAACTCAGGACAAATAATTTCTTCTCAAGTGCCCCTAATACATACCTTCAATTAGAAAGTAGAGTAATGAATTACTCTTACAGAACTGCAGATATTGATTTCCAAATAGGAAATGCTGAAGGAAACACAAGCACAAGAGACTCTCAATTTATCAACAGATATGAGGTAAGTACAAACATAAGTGTACAGCTTTCTAATGCTGATTTTTCTGATGCTAATAGAAGCACTTTTGTACAACTCGTCAACAATCTCAACGGAAGTGGGTCGGATTTCAATCAAATGGGTGTGTTATACTTTAATTTAACTTATCCTCAAGCTCACTCTGCTATCACTACAGACCAAGACATCCCTTTTACTCTTTTTCCAAATTCAAAAAATATAATTTCTGCTCCGCAAAATGGAGGTGGTAATTTTTATGATATAAGCAATGTAAATTCTCCCATCTTATTACAGAAAAATTCCAGTGGCTCAAGAGATCAATCTGTTGTTGACAATAATAATGGACAAAGAGTAGACCTTTACTATAGCGTAGTTCCAAAAAATGTCAATGCTTTAACCTTAGCAGAGTTTGAATTTACAGACAACAGCCTTTCATATGACTACCTTATCATTTCCCATCCTGCTTTAAGACAACCTTCTAATTCATTTAATGATCCTGTTGAAACGTATGCTAATTATAGAGCATCCGTAAGCGGTGGCAATAGAGCAGTTTATGTCGCTGACATCATCAAACTCTACAATACTTTTTCTTGGGGAGAACAAACTCCTATTGCCGTCAGAAACTGTATTGACCTGCTTCGATCTGAGCAATTAGAATATGTTCTTATTTTGGGAAAAGGTTTAGACCTTGATGTTGATCCTTATGAAAGTAATCCAACTGGCGAACGTGCTTTTCATTATATTCCATCTTATGGTTTTCCAGCTGCCGATAATGCTTATATGATGGGCTTTGACGGTAATGAAGTAGGTATACTTCCAATTGGTAGAATTTCCGCTCACGAACCTCAAGTGATTGAAGACTATTTCAACAAGGTGCAGGAGCATGAAAGTTTAGCGTTTGATGCATTATGGCGAAAAAGAGCACTTCACCTTAGTGGAGGAGCAAGTTTAAGTGAACAAGAACGATTCAAAGGAATTGTTGATGGTTATAAAAATATTTTTGTTGATACCTTAGAAGGAGGTAGTGTAACCACAATCAGCAGGCAAAGTGAAGGCGCTATTGAATTCATTGATGTTACAGATGTGGTGAATGACGGCATCAGCTTAATGACTTTTTATGGTCACTCTTCTGCACTGGATGCAGACATTGATATTGGATTAGCGAGTGATCCTTCAAGAGGCTATCAAAATAAAGGATTATATCCACTGATTAATATGATTGGCTGTGGTGGAGGTAACCTTTTCACAACTAGAAAATCATGGGGTGAAGATTGGATTGAAACGCCCGACAAAGGATCAATTGGTTTTATCTCTAAAAGTGGTTTAGGAAGTAGCAGGCTCTTAGAAAACTACGGAACAAACTTTTATGAGGCTTTCTTCAAAGATCAAATCGGATTACCCATAGGAGACCATATCATTAAAGCTCAAACTGATGCTTTAAATGGAAGTTCTTCTATTTCTAACATCGCAGTTGTGGAACAAACGGGCCTTCAAGGTGATCCTTTATTACAGATTTCTCCTGCTCAACCTGATTATGCTGTTGCTGATAACAACGTAAGTGTCAGCCCTCAAAATGGCAGTGAGTTTTCTGTTGATGACAACTTCTTCAGAGTTCAAGTAGTGGTCAATAACTTTGGTAAAGCACTCGGTAATCAAACACTTTATGTTCAGGTAAAAAGAACTTATGGCAACGGAGCCAACTCTTTCAATTCTTTAATTGATAGTGTAAATGCCACTTACCTTTCAGATACGCTCTCTTTTGATTTTATCAATTCAGAGGAAGATAAAATTCTTGGTGGAGGTGAAAACATTATTAGTGTAACAGTTGGTACTATACTGAATGAAAATGAGGTCTTAGTTGATGCAAATTTAGAATATAATGTCAACAACAATACAGGTTCTACAAGAGTTACTTTTTCCGACAATACTATTCGTTTTATACAACCTCTCGACTTGTCAGTACAACATGACTCTACTGTCAATTTTTATGCTTTTGACAATAGTTTCGAACAAAGAACCGAAGGTGACATCATTGAAATAGACATCTCAAAAGACAGCCTTTTCAGTACAATCGTACCTACTACAACAACTCCAAAGCAATTAATCCATTATAAATTAAATCTGTATCATTTAAATGATTTCATCACCTCGGATACAACGGTCATTTATGCTCGTATTCGCCTAAAAGACAGAAATGGAAAAGTTTTTCCTTACAATAAAATTTCATTCACACACTTACCTAAAAGTTCTGGAGAAGGATGGAGTCAAAACAATAGCCATCAAATGAGAGACAATCAACTGACAGCATTGATTTCAGAAGATGATGGACAGGGAGATGTAACATGGACTTTTCCTAACGAAAACCAAGTGATTACAGTAAAAACAGGTGGTGCATCCTTTGGAGACGGTACATTCTATGAAGTGGAGGTCAATGGAGAAAAATTCGTCATCAATGGAGAATGTAATAATGGCGGAACATTGACATTTATGATATTCGATCAAGGTTCAGGAGAAGTGATCACTGCTGATGCTTATCAATGGAATACAAGATACTGTGGCATCGGTTTCCCAAGTCAAGCTGCAATTCAGTTAAGGCCGAATGACCTTCTAAGAACAACATGGCCACTTTCTGAATCCATCACTTATTACGGTCCCAATTCATTATTCATAGACCCTAAAACATCGAATTTAAAAGATGGGGATTTTGTATTGGCTTTTGCTTCTGGTAATTTCAACTTCCCTACCGCTCCATCTGACACAAACAGCGAAAACTACCAAGCTTATCTATTAAATAAAGAGGCAATGCATTTTGCTGGTTTTGATACAGCTGCTATCTACAATATTCCTCAAGGAGTGCCTTTTATTGGTTGGACAAAGTTCAATGCTGATCAACCACAAGGCCAACTTATTATAGGTAGTACAACCAGTGATTTTCTAGAAGAAACTTTTAATATCCAACCGAATGTTAGTCAAGGTATTATTAGTACAACTCCAATAGGCAGGACTAACTTCTTTGAAAGATTATGGATGGATTTCAGTGCTATTTCAGGAGAGATTGAGACCATAATTCAAGGCATCACTTTTGATGACAAAGGGTCTTCTATCACCCAGAACATTTATACTTTCAAAGGAGAAACGCCTTCTAACGGCCTTGATCTACAAAGAATTCCTTCCATTAATGAATACAATTACATTGGACTAAGAACTACTCTTACGGATACTTCTTCAGCAAGAGTTCCTTCACAATTACAACACATCAGAGTATCCTACAACACATTACCTGAAGCAGTACTGACATATCAGGATATCACTGACCAAACCAATATAAAAGAAGTACAACAAGGACAAGATATTGAGTATGAATATCTATTACAGAACATTTCAACTCAACCTTTTAAAGAAGAGGTACCAACAGTACTTACCTATAAAACAGATGGTAAAATCATTTCTGATACGATCAGCATACCTCCACTTATTGCAGGCGGTCAGTATAATTTTAAAATAAAACCAGATACATGGCGTGACCAACTTACAGGAAATGTATCTCTATCATTAGTTACAAATCCAGATATAAAACTGCTTGAAAATTTTTATAACAACAACTCTGTCAACTCTAGTTTTAGAGTAGCTGTTGATAATACAAATCCACTTATTGAAGTCCTTTTTGACGGTCAAAGGATCATTAGTGGTGATATTGTTTCTCCTACAGCAGAAGTTTCAATCAGTCTCATTGATGAAAACGAATTTCTTAGATTAGAAGACCATACAGATGACCCTTTAGCAAACCTTTTGTCCTTATCTATCAAAAATGAGGAAGATGATAATTTCCATGTATTGGATTCTCTCTTATTCTCTTTTGAAAATGTTGGAAGTAAAAATCATATCATTGCATCACTCCCACTCAATCAATTGGTGAATGTAAATCATATTGACACCGATGGAAGTTTGGCTGACGGTGTGTATACATTAAAGGTCGAAGGAAGAGATGTAACTGGTAATGGAGCCGGTAATGGTTCTGATGAATCTGCAAACCAAAGACCTTTCTTATTGATGAAATTTGAAATCAGTAAAGAATCTACTATTACCAATTTCTATCCTTATCCTAACCCATTTTCCGACAAAGTAAGATTCGTTTTTCAAGTTACAGGTGTTGAAGCACCTGATCAGATCAAAATTCAAATTATGACTGTGACAGGCAGAGTAGTAAAAGAGATTTTCCAAGACGAATTAGGTCCAATAAGGATTGGTACTAATGTTTCTGAATATGCTTGGGACGGTAGAGATGAATTTGGAGATCAACTGGCCAACGGTGTTTACTTATACAGAGTGATCATTCCTCAAAAAAATAATGGAGAATACCAGCACCGAAAAACCAGCAAAGACAACCTTTTCAAACACAATATTGGAAAGTTATACCTACTCCGATAAACTAATTTTAAAACATTCTCATTCAAGATATTTCATTGAAAGAGATTGATTTTTTATGACAAAGAAAATAATTACTAAACATCCTCAGTTTCTATTAGGGTTGATTTTTCTATGGTGCATACTTTTTTTCATCTTTAAGGAAATCATTTACAACCCTAACCTTCATTTTTTATATAAAGGCGGTGATGCTTTAAAAAACTACTTCCTTTTTGCCTTTGTTTCAAAGTATGGAAATTTAGAGCATATCAACTTTCCATTTGGAGAATCCTTGTTATATACAGATTCAGTACTATTGCTGAGTTGCTTCAATAGCTTCATTTCAAAAAATATAATTGATATATCTGATTACAGTATCGGGATTTTACATGTCGAAATGCTTTTGGTGTTTATTGTAAGTTACACTTATTGTTATAAGATATTTCGATATTATCAGCTTGACAAGGTAACAGCAGTTGTCGGGAGTTTATTATTAGCATTAGGTGCTCCCTCTAATAGTAGAATTCTACTTCATTTTGGTTTATTCTTTACGGGGCTTTTACCTTTCTTGATTTACCAATTAATTACCTTCTCTTCTAATAAAAGAAAGAACGGCCTGATTATTCTCTTATTCAGTTTTGGAAGCTTTTTCCTTCATGGCTATGTTGGTACTCTATTTTCTGGATTAGTCATCTTTTATTTTCTGACTGAAAGTGTTGTAAAGAAAAGTTTCAACTTTATCTACACTCTTTTAGGTATTCTACCAACTTTAGTTTTCACATCTGCCGTTTATTTATCTGACGAGAATTTATGGAGAAGTCAGCATCCTGTTGGGTTATTCGATTATGCAATCAATATTAATAGAATTAAGCCCTTTACCTTATGGGACTCAATTTCTGTTCATGAAAACCTACAGTTCAACATATGGTTTTATGTTTTGGTGCTATTTTTACTATTAACGTTTTACCGAAGACAAAAAAGTCATCTCAATTTGCCATTATTACTTACTGGAATTTTCTTTATTATTTATGCCACATCTTTGTTTCTCCGATTCCAGCTTGTATTAGAATTTTTACCGCAACTCGAACAAACTCGTGACCTACAGCGTTTCGGCTGGGTATCCTATTTCGTTATTGCTATCAGTGTTATTCAATTTGGCTATTCTTATTTCAATAGAAAACTTCTACTCCTCATTTTATGTATAGGAATATTGGAATCTATTTACTTTATGACAGAAATAAAAAAGGAGATTCATTTTGAAGAAAATATTTTCAATCTTCAAAACTATGATTTCAAAAATAACTTAGAAGATAAAATTACAGCCTCAATTATTTATCAAACTGATACTACAAGCAAACGGTCAAAACTAGCCGATTTACAATATCAACTAGCCCTTAAATATGGAATTTCTCCGATCAATAATTATCTATCAAGGCACAGTATTGAAGAGAGAAATATACAAAAGCAATTCACTACTCCTTTTATAAAAGAAGTAAAGCCTTCCATTTTGAAGTATATCAACCAAGAAGAAAAAATAATTATTTTAGGAGATACATTGAGTAAAAAGTATAATGAGCTAAAGATCGTAAATCAGCTTGTCTACACTTCTACAATAAAAGATTTCATTCCTACTCCAATAAGTATAGATTCTTTAAGAAAAAAAGCTCTTTATGTAGACCCACTAAGTAAGAATAGTATTTCTGAAATCACCAACAGTAATAAACAAGGGCTACAAATCTCTGCTTTTTATAAAGGAAAAATCACTTCAATTCCATTAGATGAACTAAAGACTGCTCAGGAATATAAACTGAATATCTGGCTCTATCATTTTCATCAAGACAGTCTCTTATTTGACAAATTAACATTGTATCAAGGTGAAAATAAAATTGGAGAGAATAACAACTTCGAGTCTTATGACATGCTGAGTGAAAAATGGGGAATGCTAAGTTTGAACTTTACTTTGCAAGAAAAAAAGACTGATTCATTAACACTATTCGCTGAGAGATCATTCAAGAAATCTCAATTCATATTAGACAGATTATCAGAAAAAAGAAACTTACAAAAGATAAGACAGCAACCTTTGTTTTTTAATGAATTGACAATTTTTGAGGTTTCTTCCAATAAAAAGACAAAAGTAAAAAAAGGACAGGATAAATAGGCATCAAAAATCTACCATCCCAATCCACAACGGAACACCCCACAATAAGGACATGACACAAAACAAAAATAAGCAAGATCTTACTGATGATATTATTGAGTTTACCTTTCACCCCAGCGACCAAGAGCATAGAATAAAGTGGGAGAAGAATAATGATTGAGTTCAGATTATGAGCAAGCGACCAATACGGTCTGACATGTGCTAAAAAGAAGAAGATTTTAGTTAAAAAGAGCTTGAACCAAAACGTAAAATTGTGATTAATGAATTGAAGAGTCTCCCAAAAAGTATCATCACCTACTTTATTCAATACTAATGTAGAATTTGGCTTCAGTTGCAGGTAAGGATATTCAGCAAGCACTGAAGGATAACCTGATATATTGTATACTATATCACCTTTAATGTAATCCGATGGAATTTCGAATGTCAGTAGCATATACTTGATCAAAAACACTATTCCTATTCCCAAAAAAGGAACTAAGATGTAAATATACTTTCGATAAACTTTGTACTTCATCAGTATCATCAAACAGAGGAAAATCAATGAAATGATAATCGATACTCCTGTGGGCTTGATAAAGGCGACATACATTGAACCTGTAAAACATAAAAAATAACGAAACCTAGAACGTTTTTGATAGAGCAAAAGAAAAAGGTAAATCAATACAATGACGCTCGAAATATATAGGCTCTCACATAATATATAGGAATTCCATGACACGATCTCAAAATTGAAGAGATAGATTAAAGTCAAAATTGTGGAGATTTTATATTGCTTTGTGATGATGAAAATCGACTCAAATAATAGAAATATTGAGCAAAAGGAAATTAAGTATTGAATGAAAACGACAAAAAGTAGATGATCAAAAATGGACCTTAGGAGTGATAAAAAAAGTATATACCCCAAGTACCAGAAATTGTGTCCTTGATTTACAATAAGATCATAAACATTTTCTGATGACAACAAATATCTCCCGGAGTCTATCACTACTTTCACCCCATACTTGTTATATGCCACAATACTAAGTATCAAGTATAGACTACTTAAAATACAATAGATCTCTTTTCTAGATTTTAAAAGGTTAAGAGCATTCACTTTTTTCTACCTCCATTAAAAGAAAAAAGTACCTCATCACAATTATGAATAAGGTACTTTTTTAATAAAATATATTTTATCAATAGGTGACGTATTATAGTCTTAAACCTAAAATTGTGATATCATCACGTTGTGGAATAACTCCCATGTGTTCATCTAATGCTTTTTCTAATGCTGATTTCTGCTCAAGCATTGGCTTTTCAGCATTTTGCTGTAACATTTCAATCAATTTAATCTTACCGAACTTCTTACCATTCTTATCATTTTGGTCTTGAAGACCATCCGTTGTAAGGTAAATTGAAGAACCTTTCACTACCTCAATCACAGTATTAGAGAAGCTGATTTTCGAAGATTTTCTCTTATGGACACCTCCAATTGACTTGTTATCACCTTTGTATTCTAACATTTCTGTGCTACCAGGCTCCATAATATAAAGTGGTCTTTTCGCTCCAGAGAATACAATACGATCTTCACCTGTCAATGTTCTTTCAATCATACATAAACAAACGTCCATACCGTCATCATTACTCTTGTTCTCTTGGTGAAGGGCGTCAATTACACCTTCATTCAACATGTCAAGAATTTTAGCTGGATCATAGACTTGTTTCTGGTTGATGATCTCGTTCAATAATGTGTTACCAATCATAGACATGAAACCACCTGGTACACCGTGACCTGTACAGTCAAGCGCCGCAATAAATATTCTTTCAGAAACATCATTCTTCGAGAAGTTCACTGAAGCTAGATTCTCTTTTCTCTCGTCAATTTTCGAGAACCAATAGAAGTCACCCGATACAATATCCTTCGGCTTAAAGAAAATAAAGTTTTCTAATAAACCTGTCTGCATTTTAGCATTTGAAGGAAGAATGGCTCTTTGGATTGTCTGAGCGTATCGAATACTATCTGTAATGTGCTTATTCTGATTCTCAATTTCCTGATAAGCGTTGGCATTTGTCAGGGCAATTGCTACATATGAAGCTAGCGTTCTTAAGATGTTCAACTCGTTTCTAGAGTAAGCATTTCTATCATAACTCTGTACCGTTAATACACCTAGAGACTTCTCTGTAAGCAATGGCAAGTAAACTAATGATTTTGGAATCTCGGAAGTTTTAAAATCAGGAGTTTCTCTCAAGAAATTGTCCACTTCATTTTCATAATCATTGATCACAATTTCTTCACTTGACTTGTAGCACAATACAGAAAGACTGTTTTTCTTATCCATATCATAGCTGAATAATGGCAAACTAAGACCATTTTCAAGGAAGTTGATGTACTCAATCTTATCATACTTCTCTCTGTAAATACCGATACCGAATACTGCTGCATCCATCAATGTATTTACATAAGCATAAGAAGTCCAGTTGATTGATTCTAAGTCAAGAATTGCGGTAATTTTCTGACCGAATTCTGATAAGACTTGAATATTATCGTATGCTTTTTCGATTTGAGTTTTAGCCGATTCAAGAGCGTCTCTTTGCTTCTCGATTTCCATTTTCTGACCTAAAATCTCATCGTTCTTATTTGCAAGCTTTTTGTTCTTACTTCTGTTTTGAATATAACCTGTTACAATTACACCAATCACTACAAAGAGCAACACCATCATAATGATGTAAACCTTACGCATTGTTTCGGCCTCTTTGATCTTACTTTCCTGTAATTCTTTATCACGTTCAAGAAGCTCTAATTCCTGCTCCTTCTGACGGTTACGAATTTCATTTTCCTGAATTCTTAACTCATTCAGCTTTTTCGTTTTTACAAGCTGATCAATCTCTTTTGATTTCTTTTCAGCTTCAAGAGCGTTCAAGGTAATAAGGAGCTCTTGTGCTTTCTTATCTTTCTCTAACTCATTTTGTTTCAACTGAAACTCTTTCAACGATTGTTCTTGTTGTAAAAGCTCAAGGTCTTTTGCTTTACGAGCATTTTCCTCGGCTAGCTTTTTCATTTGAGCTTCCGTCACTTTCTGGTCCATGATCAAAAGGTCAATTTCTTTTTCCTTTTGCTCAGCAGCAATTCTCGCTTCCGTAATCTCATTCAAACGTCTACGTTCTGCACCAATGATACTATCTTTTAAAACGTTCAAGCTACTGATTGCTTGGAAGGCTTTTTTATAGTCATTTGTTCTTACATAGATATTTGCAATTTTCTTATAGTTCTTTTCCAACTGCTCATAATCCCCTGCCATACGTGCATACTCCGAAGATTTATTAAAGTACTTACGTGCTTCACTAAAGCTTCCTCGTCCTTGATAAACGGTTGCTTTATAAGAATAGGCTTGTGCAATTGGTCCAGGTTGCCCCTGCTTGATTCTGATGTTCAATACTTCATCATAAGCTTTCAAGGCATCATTATGGCGGAAATTTTGGTTGGATAAAGTACCAATGTTAATCAATAGGGTTGTGTTTTGAACATCAGGTTTACCAAATTTCTTGTTGACGGCTAATGCATCATTGAAGTACTTCAGTGCTTTTTCACTTTTTCCTAATTTCTGAAAACAATAACCAATATCATTCAGAGGAACGTGTGTTCCTTCTTCATCACCTAAGATTTGTTTGTGGGAAAGAATCTCAAAGTTGACGTCTTTTGCGATTTCATAATTGCCTCTTCTCATCTCTATTGAAGCAATTTTGGATAAAGCATTGTTGTAGGATTGAAGGTCTTCTTTTTTGTTGTTTAATGCATACTGCCCTTTGTAGTATTCAGCACCTTTACGGAAATAAACCAAGGCCTCGTCATAGTTTCTCAACAGAAGATAAGAGTTACCCAAAAGGTACCATATCTCAGTCTGACGTTCCAAGTCATTCATACGCTCAGCTACTCTCAATGCTTTCTTCTCATAATCGATGGCATTTTCGTAAATACCCCAATCCTGATACAAGAAACACATTTCTCCGTAAGCATCGTACAAAGGTATATCTTGATCTTCTTGCTCAAAGATTTTAATGGCTTTCAAACCATAATCAATGGCAACATCAAAATCCCTTCTTAATTTGTGCATTGTAGAATACATCATCAATGCTTTTGCTCTTCCTAGATTATAATTAACCTCGTCGGAAATTTTTAAAGCTTTGTCAATGCTTTCTTGCATTGACGTGAAATTACTTTTGTCTAATTCTAAATGGGCTAACTGGATTAATTTATCAACTTTAGTCCTTCCATTTGGAAGTGTTGATATTTGGGACTTCAACTCATTGATGTCTTGCGAAAAAGACTGAGTAGAGATGAACAGAAATCCAAAAAGTACTAAAATTAAACGAGTTAATTTTTTTGTTAACATAAACCTTGCTAGTCTAAATCTTCCTGATAATACCTATATATAAAAAACCAATAGCGGTGATCTACTTAAAAATAAAGGCGGTTTTATGAATATTCTTAAATGTACATAACATCAAGCCTATGTACAAAGCTTTTGCTTAAATTTTATTTGTGAAAATTACACCTTAATTCAATAAAATATTAGAATAATTCTATTTTACCAATATTCCGAGTAGTGGTTCCATCGCTTTTCTAACTACCTTACTTTTACATGAGAAGTTATTTACTATAATCGTAAATGCCAAAATATCACCACTATCTGTGTTAATATAGCCAGCATAACTTCTCACTCTTCTCATTGAGCCACTCTTTCCGTAAACCTTGCCTTTTGCTTGGTTATAACGGCAGAAATATTTCAATGTACCCGAAACACCCGTCACTGCGAGGGAGTTGTGAAAAGCCTCATATTGAGGAGTATGATATATTTTTTCTAAAACAGAAGTCATATGCGAAGCCGAAAAAGCATCAAACGGTGAAAGACCACTTCCATCTTCCAAATAAATTCCTTCTGTATTTACTCCCACAGTCGCTAATTCATTCAATAAAGTTGAAGTAATGCTATCAGGTACTATTGACCCTGTCTTCTTGTTACTAACGTACTTTGCAATGGATTCCGCATACAGATTGATACTTTTTTTATTTGTTTTATCAATAATCCAAGAAAGTGGTCTCGATTTTATTTCTCCAATTGCTTTTGAAGGAGGTAAATTCTTTTGTTGGTATTCTACTTTGAGTCTTTCTTTATTGACTGTAATTCCCTGTGACTGCAATGTATCCGCAAGCATCCACACTGCATGATAGTCTGGGTCCGTCACTCCTCCTTTAACTCTAAAATTTGAACGGTTAGGCGGTAATGTACCCCTTATAATGTGCCTGTCGGAATAAGGTGCAGAAAACAGAAATGAATTATCACCTGTGCCTTTTTTTCCTGCTGTCACTTCAGATGTAATATGAAGATAGGGAGGGTGAGGATCTATCTTATTAATAGAGGCCACAGAGCCTGTTGCTCCTGTCTTAAGATAAAGTTTGAACATATTATCATTCAAATTTAAAGATGCGATACCCACTCCGTAATAATTCCCTAAATCTTCCCAAACCCAATTAGGCGGTGTAGTTCTGGTTCCATACAATGAAGCGTCAACAATTATTTCACCCTTAATTTCTTTTAATGCTGGAAAGCACGCCTTCACTGCACTATCCAACGCTATTAATGTAAGCGTAGGATCTCCACCACCATGAATAATGAGATTTCCATTCAAAACACCTTCATTATAAGTACCTGTATGACTGATCTTTGTTATAAACTGAAAGTCTTTGCC
The DNA here is from genome assembly GCF_001583495.1 of Flammeovirga sp. SJP92. Taxonomy (GTDB): domain Bacteria; phylum Bacteroidota; class Bacteroidia; order Cytophagales; family Flammeovirgaceae; genus Flammeovirga. Next base: position 263,103 of record NZ_LQAQ01000093.1, read on the forward strand.
CAATTGAAATAAACCCGCCGATGTTGTCAATAACTTAGTGATTGAAGCTGGAGTTAAAGCTCTTTGAGCATCATGTTTGTACTCAAAATCGCTCCCTTTTATTGATTTCACATGAAATGATACAGAAGCTCCTTTCATCCATTCATGGTCTAAAAACTTCCGAAATTCACCCTCCAGGATTTGATTTTTAGTTTGAGCATTAGCTTGTAAAAACAAAAATTGGAGAATTAGGTTAAAAAATAATATCTTACTGACTGTGAGAAAGGATGATTTAATTAGATTAGTATTCATGTTTACTTCGTTTATCTCGCAAATTCTCGGTAAATTTGACATTTGAAACAAGTTAGTATAAACTATTTATTTGTTACTATTTCAGAGTAGATTAAATAGAAAAATCACAAAAAATTAAATACATAAACATTTGATAGAAAAAGTAATTCCATTAGAAGATATTACTTTGGTCGACTTCTTAGGGGTTGACAACAGTAATATCAAAGAATTATCAACAGCTTTCCCTCATAGTAAAATCATTGCAAGGGGAAATGAGATTCGTATTCAAGGTACGAGTGCTGAAATTATCAAGGTGCACAAAGCCATTAATGAATTACTCATTCATTATAAAAAGTTTGGAAAAGTGACAGTGGATAATGTTCTGGATTATGTAGAAATGAACGCAGATCTACATGATGAGGATATTAAAGATGAAATATTACTTTACGGAGCAAAAGGAATTGCCATTCGACCTAAAACCAGCAATCAGCAAAAACTAGTCAATGCCATCAAGAAAAATGATCTTGTTTTTGCACTTGGACCAGCCGGTACAGGTAAAACTTATGTGGCTACTGCTTTAGCTGTAAAAGCACTTAAAAATAAGCAAGTAAAACGTATTATCATTTCACGTCCTGCGGTAGAAGCTGGCGAAAGCCTCGGTTTCTTGCCTGGGGATTTGAAAGACAAAGTTGACCCTTACTTAAGACCAATTTATGATGCACTGGACGACATGATTCCATCAGAAAAATTAAAGTTCTATATGGAAAACAGAGTCATTGAAATTGCACCATTAGCTTATATGAGAGGTAGAACACTTTCTAACGCGTTTGTATTGTTAGATGAAGCACAAAACACAACGGAGATGCAAATGAAAATGTTGCTTACCCGTTTAGGACCAGACTCAAAAATGGTAATCACAGGTGATGAATCTCAGATTGATTTACCTCCAAGACAACGTTCGGGATTGGTCACTGCTTCAAGAATACTTTCCAATGTACCTGGTATTAAAGTAATGCACCTTACTCAGAAAGATGTAGTGCGTCACCGATTAGTTAAAAGTATTATTTCTGCTTATAAAAAAGTAGAAGATAGAAAAAAAGAAGAAAAAGAGAGTGCTAAGAATGACAATAAATAAAGGTGCAAAAATCACCTTATTATTAATAGCTATAGCATGGCTCCTAAAGGGTATTGAATGGTCTTTAGGAGTCGACCTCTTTCATTTTGGAATTTACCCAAGAAACAGGCTAGGCATATTCGGTATATTTTTCCATCCTTTTATACATGGAGGTTTTAAACACCTTTTTTCTAATACCGTATCATTTGCCATTCTTTGTTTCTCACTTTATTTTTTCATCCCCAAAATTGCTTCTAGAGTATTAAGACAGCTGACCTTATTTACAGGTATCATGGTTTGGCTTTTTGCTCGCCCCTCTTTTCATATTGGAGCAAGTGGTGTTATCTATGGCATTGCTTCTTTTTTATTCTTTATAGGAATATTTCAGAAAAACCCAGGTTCCTTAATTATATCACTTTGTATTGCAGTCCTCAATCACGGCATGTTAGTAGGTTTGGTTCCCAATGAAGAAGGTATTTCATGGGAGTCACATCTGTCTGGCTTTATTGTAGGTTGTGTGATGGCCTATTATTACCGTCACGTAGAAACTGAATTCTCAAAAAAGAAGATACTGGAAGTGGAAGATGACTTTTCCTTTGAAGGCTATAGGAATCTTGAAAACAAAGACTTCAGATATACTTATAAAGAAAATGAAGACAACTAATAACCTTTCCTCTACATTTTAAGAAGCTTTCAGATTTTCACCTCTATTTATTTACATCAAGTGTTGTATATTTATGTACTTACTTTTTATTTTTTTGAAGAGGATAGCATATTTTAATTATAAGTAAGTACTAAGCCAAAGATAGATCCTATTTAATTTTAATTTATTTTTTGTCTTAGTGCTTAAATTTAAACAAGACATTTAAAACCACATTCTCTAAAAAATTACACGACAATCAAACCTTAATATGATTTTCAACTTATTTCGGAAGCTCAGACTCCACAGGGGTAGTGAAGAATATGGAAATGTAAAGCGTATTATTTTATACACTTTAGGAATCAATCTTCTTTTCGCTATTTTATTCAAATATGTTGAAGCTGTTTCATGGAATGAAGCAATCTGGCAAACCTGGCAAACCGCCACCACCGTGGGATATGGCAACCGGCCTGCTGAAACATTATTTGGACGAATTATTACCATGATTCTAAGTACTGTTAGTATTGCATTTGTTGGAGCAATGTTCAGTGCTGTATTTGACTATAAAGAATATCACAAAACACAAAAGAAATTAGGCTATATGAAAAATCCATTTAATGATGGGTATGTAATTTTTAACTTCCCTGCCACTGCTATCGCTAAGAATTTTATTGAAGAATTAAGAGCCATTGAAAAAGACGTTGGGATATGTTTTGTGGACAACAACATTGAGGCATTACCATTAGAAATTCAGGAAATCCCCAATATTCACTTTGTCAAAGGGTGTCCTTTACAAAAAAACACTTACCTGAATGCCAACATTAATCAAAATAAAACAATCATTGTATTTCCGAACGCCTCGAATAATTCATCTGCTGATGGTGCTACAAAAACTACAGTAGATTTATTAGAGCGTTTTGTTACTGAAGGTACTAGAATATTGTTTGTATTGGTAGAAAAAGCCAATACATGGATGTTTGACGATAATAATGCTACTTATATTAATGCAGACTTATCAGTATTGGCAATTGTACAAGAATGTCAAGACCCTTATTCAGCCATGGTAGTAGAAGATTTACTCTATAATACTAAAGGCGCCAACCCTGTAACAGTTGAAATCAATAGCTTAGATGGGATAAAATGGATGGACCTTCAGCTCAAAATAATGAAGGCCAGCGTTACTCTAAATCAACAGTGTAATGTTATAGCATTAATACAAAATGGCAAGACAGATGCCTGTCCAAAGCCCGAAACTGTACTGAATAAAGGGGATTTATTGTCGATTGCTACTTATTCCAACTTCTCATGGAAGGAGATTGAAAGGGAAATTCTTGTACTACAAGATTGACAATCAATAAGAATCATTTAGAAATCTTCTTGATTATTTTTGCAAATCATTTTCCTTTTTTATAAAACTTGATTATATTTGCGATCCGAAATCATGAATTGAATTTGAAAAAACCTTATTAAAAGGAAAATATAATGATCGAAATTAAAGTAAAAGATAACGAGTCTATCGACCGTGCTCTTAAGCGTTTCAAAAAGAAATTTGAGAGAACAAAAGTATTACGTCAATTACGTGCACGTGCTTACTATGAGAAGCAATCAGTAGCTGACCGTAAAAAAGCTATCAAAACAGCTTACAAAATCAAAATGAGAACTGAGCAAGGTGCTTAATCTCTTTTTTGAGTTCTCAATAAAAGCCCATCAATTTTAAAATTGATGGGCTTTTTGTATGAAAAAATTTTCAAATTCTAAATATTAAGTGTAATTTAGACGTAAGTACTCTTCGAAATATTATTGTGTATTGAGTAATAATAATTTAATATTTTGAGATTCATAAATTATAAAGAATAGAGCTTTCGGAGAGCACTAACAGCAGGTACAATTATATGACAATACTCCAATCTTTTTTAACCTATTTAGAATTTGAAAAGAAAGTAAGTTCCCATACACTCACTGCCTACAGCATTGACTTAGAGCAATTCTTATCTTTTTTACAAGAAGAAGATAAAGACGCAACACTCGAAAAAGCAACAAAAGCAGAAGTGAGAGTTTGGATAGCTTCACTAATGGAAGCTGATTTAAATCCCAGAAGTATTAATCGGAAAAGTACTTCACTGAAAAGTTTCTACAAGTATTTAAAACAGTGTGGAATCATAGACATTGACCCTGCCAAGACTGTACATGTATTAAAAACCTCAAAAAGGATCCCTCAGTATGTAAAGCCACAAGAAATGGATAACATGCTCAATGGAGACGTTTTTGACGACTCTTTTGATGGTGTAAGGGACAAATTAATTTTTGAGTTCCTCTACGGAACCGGATTAAGAGCAAATGAGTTATTAAGCATACAAGTCAATGATTTAGACTTTTATAAGAATACCGTAAAAGTTTTAGGAAAACGAGACAAGGAGCGTATCGTTCCCTTGCACTCAGTATTAGTACAACAACTTAAAATTTACCTTAGTAATAGAAAAGAACATCAAAACCCCGATCTATTCCTACTTCAAGATGGTGCCACCTTGAAGTACAGTCAACTTTACAGCATTGTAAAGCACTACTTGGAGATGAATACAACAGCAGGGAAAAAAAGTCCTCATATTTTAAGACATTCTTTTGCAACAAATATTTTAGAAAAAGGAGCAGCCTTAAATGATGTAAAAGAACTCCTTGGACATGCCAATCTTTCTGCCACTCAGATATATACACATTCTTCGCTCCAAAGAATGAAAAAAGTACATGCTCAAGCCCATCCTAGAGCAAAGAAAAAAAGGGTTTGAATACTGAAAAAATGTTGTAAATTCATACAACCAAGTTGGAAAAAAGCCGTAATATAGATTATAAGATAAACGGTAAAATTAATACTTTTAGCAGGGTGTTATCTGACACAATGTTTTGTACAAATGAGAAAATGTACAGCATCTTTTCACAGTTAAAATTTTTCATAACACATAAAACTGTAAGAATATGAAACTCGACATCCAATCAATACATTTCACAGCAGATCAGAAATTAATCGATTTTATTGAGATTAAAATTAATAAATTGGAAACTTTTTATGACCGTTTTACAGGAGGAGAAGTATTCCTAAGGGTAGAAAAAAATGGTGACAACAGTCGAGATAACAAGGTAGTTGAAATCAAGTTACATATTCCAGGAGATATCCTAGTTGCTAAAAAGCATGGTGTATCCTTTGAAGCCGCAACAGATGAAGCCACTGAGTCTTTACGCCGCCAAGTAAAAAAATATAAAGAAAAACTTTTAGATAAATCCGGAGCTTAAGCTCTAGTCACCTCATTTGTAGAAAACGAGGCTAAAAGTCCAATATAAAAAGATGCTAAAAGGCAGTTCATTTTGCAATGAACTGCCTTTTTACTTTATAGAAAATAAAATATTATTACAAATTAAAAACCTCCACATAATGCAAAACAAAATGGGAGGCTCAGTAAACGAGGATATAAATAATTCTTCTTCAACATTGAAACTACTCAACGTTCACCGAAATTATTTCAAGGTACTTATCTCACCTTATCAAAGTGGGATTAAATACACTTCAATAAGGTGATCATAAGTCTTCTATATTCCTCGTTTACCAATACTATATATTATTATAGATAGTTACTAATCCTTTAAGATTGTTTAGAGTAATCTAATATTTCTTTGCTTAATACTAAATTCAGAATCAAAGAATTAACTAATCTATTTCTTTCTATTCAAAGGTTTATATTTGGACTTCCTCAGTATCTTGCCTGCATCATTATCTTCCATTAATTCAGCCAAAGTAACATTAGGGTGAGCTTTCATATAACTGCCCACAATTCTCCATCCTAACCACCTTCCTATCCTTCCTGGGCTTTCTCCAGAGATTTCTGAGGTAAATGGTCTATCGTCAACATATCGCTTCACTGTCATACGCTCTGAATTGTAGAGCAACTCATTTTCTACAAAATGTGACCAAATATAACCTTCATTGTAATTAACCTCCTTTAACTGCTGTGCTGTATAGGCCACTTTGATTGTATCTGGTGCGAAAGGCAATACTTCATCAAGAAACTCATAAGCTTTCCCCCAGGCTATCATATGTGACAGTACGGTTCTATCGGTTGGATTGACTTTATTATACCTATTGGATAAAATTTGTAATGTAAATGGCACCAAATAGTCTGGAGAGTAACGCTTGAGAATATACATTGGTACTTCAGGTACTCTGTATGTTGCTGTTTCTCCTTCAAAATAATCCAAGCCTATTACAATGAAATCTCCAAAATCTAATACATCTCCACCAAAACCCCAGTTTGCAAAACCAGAAACAGAAGTGTAAATTCTTGGCGGTTCAAAATCAGGAAAATGGTACTTAATGTATTTAAAAGCTTGTTCAAATTCTTTCTTCTGCTTTTCAAAATTCCCAAAGATTCGATCAGCATCTAACTTCAAAGTATCGTTTTCTACTTTTTGCCTAAAATCCCATAAGGCATCCACCAAATAAGATCTTGATGGATACAACCCTGCTTGAAGAAAATATTTTTGCTCTATCTCAGGATTTTCAATCAAATATTTTACAATTTCATCCTTACTTTCCAATGCAAAGATTTCCTGTTCTAACCTTCTGACCTCTAGATTGATTTCAATGTTTGATACATCAGGTATTTCCTTCTCTGCATCATCACTACAACTTATAAAAGTCAATACCAATAACATCCCTACAAAAAAATGGGAATACATCTTTCTCATAAAAAATCCGATCGTTTGATATATTAATTCAGCAACCAAATATAAGCAGTTGTACAATTAGAAATAGAAAAATGTAACCTTTTATTTGTTCGTTTAAACAAGCTTGTATAGAAATGAGGTAACATTACATTATTTCAATTTAAGTACTAATCAAAAATAATTTTGTCATGGTGCTTAGAAAAAGAAAACAAAAAAGCGTTACCATGAATACCATGATAACGCCTTCTATATTTTAATTCAAGAACGTAAAGTCTTGATGTATTATCCTGCAAAAGCAAAGAACACTAACCAAACAATCACTAATACACTTAGTAAGATTGGTAATGAGTAACGTACAATATAACCGAAGAATGAAGGCATTTCTACACCTGATTGTTCAGCAATTGATTTTACCATAAAGTTAGGTCCGTTACCAATATAAGTCATTGCGCCGAAGAATACAGCTGCCACTGAAATAGCTGTTAACTCTAAAATTGCTTCAGCATTTGGTGATCCTTGTACAATACCATTTGTAAAGTCGATTACATCTTTCACTACACCAATATCAGCACCTTTAGAGGCCATCGCTGCAGTAAAGAAGTTCAAGTAAGTTGGAGCGTTATCTAAGATACCCGATAAAGCACCTGTTGCCCAATACAATGAATTGTGAGTAATCAACGCTGCTCCTTCTGGAGATTTAGCGAAATTGGCTACCAATTCTAAAGCTGGCATCATTGTACCGAAGATACCAATAAAGATAAATGCCACCTCACGGATTGGCTCAAAATTGAACTCATTTCCTTTGATTGCCTCTTGATCTGCTAGTTTGAAAGATAAGAAACCTACTGTCAACATGATGATCTCTCTGATGAAAGAGAATAGTGTAGCTCCTTCATGATGCTCTAAATCTGATAAAAATCCGATCGAGAAACCTTCATGGGTCTGAAGAATACCTGGTAACCATGCAATTTTTGAAGGGTCTAAGAATACTGCACCTACTAAAACGGCTAACCATGCAAAGTTTTTAGAACCAGTAACACTGATTTTATTTGAATACTCTTTTTCTTCCTCTCCATCATATAATAAGTTTGTTTTATTAATAAAACGTTTATCAAAGAAGTAGAAGATTAAGCCTAAAATAGTGATTGCAAAAGCCCACATTGGTAAACTGTGTACTAATGTCCACTCAAAAGGCACACCTTTCAAGAACCCTAAGAATAATGGAGGGTCACCGATTGGTGTCAAAGCACCACCTACGTTACTTACAATAAAGATGAAGAATACAATATGGTAAGGTTGCAATCTTTGTTGGTTTAGACGCATAAATGGTCTGATTAACAACATTGAAGCTCCTGTTGTACCAATGATATTTGAGATAACTGCACCGAAAATCAATAAGATAGTATTCACCATTGGTGTACCTTTTCTATCTACTTTGATCATAATACCACCTGAGGCAATATACAAACCTGATAGTAAGGCAATAAATTGGAAATACTCAAAAAATGCGTGAATTGGAGCATGAGTATTGTGTAATCCAAAAATATAATATAGTACTACTGCTGATGCTAAACCTACTGCAACTTTTGGATAGTTGTGATGCCAAAATTTCTCGTAAAAAAGTGGCCCTGTTGCAATCATCGTTAATAATGTTGCAAATGGAATAACTGACCACGCTGCTGCTTCTGGATGACTCCCTCCACTTGCTAGGGCTGGAGCTACTCCTACTGTCATACCCACTCCAATCGACAAAAGTAGAAGTAATAATTTCTTTTTCATAATTGTGTATTATATCGTACTTGATGCTTGATGCAACTAGAAAGATTGTTGTTTTTAATTAGTATTTACTTGAACGCCAATCGCATAAGTTGAAATTCTCGTATCTTTTTAATATTTATCCTCTGTAACTGCAATGCTATTTTAGAAAATTTAGAGAACTCAAAACAATGATAAAATTCAACAAATCTATTTAAGAGAGCTCATTAAGAGAGTTTTAACAGTTCTTTAACCTCTTTTTAGATCTGAAACGTTAATCGTAGATAATTACTCACATTTTATTTTCCTGTATTGATTTTCGTTTAATATTGTTTGATATACAACTTTACCTTGTAAATCCATGTAAAGTAGTATGTTTAATTTCGCCTGATGTATGTATTGTTTACCAATTAACAAAGGACTTTCAGTATTTCCCATATTTTCTATGGACTCAAATTCGGGGAATATTACATCTCCAAAACTGGAAGTGTAAGCTCCGAACTTATTTTTCTTTACGTAGCGAATCCAAAACTGGTCATTGCTTAATGCAAACAATTCATAACTATCACATTCTAAGTTAATAGTATTGTCCACAACGTTAAGTAATTTCCATTTTTCATCTTCCCATACAAATGCTAGTCCATTATTGATGGGCTTCATTTTTTCATAGTAAAGTCTTGCGGTTTTGGCATTCGATAAACTGAGTAAACCATACTTCCCTCCTTTTTTACCCATCCACAATAGTTCTCCATCTTTTTTTAGATGTGTTCTGCTCAAAGGTTCATCAAACATTGGTGGAATCTTAAAAGTGGAATCAGGCACAAATAAACCATATTTTCCTTTAGATTTTAAATGAAATACTCCGTTATCATATTTTATGGACGAATATCCCTCATTAAAAATCTTTTTTCCCTTTACTGAATAAAAGTACTCTAAGGAACCATACTTTGCGGTCACCACTCCTTCCTCATAGACGTTGAGTTTACTGAACTGTGGCGTCATTATCTGTGAGCCATCTTCATTCAGCAAAGCATATCTTTTATTGCTTTTACTTTTAACTGACAGATAAGCAGGATTTAACGAATCCATTTTGATGTGCGTGATGTTCCAGTCAGTATATTTATGCAATGACAATATTTTTCCTGATTGAAATTGAATAGAGTGTTTTTTATCCTTTTCAATCAAAAGGTCCAATTCATGATTCATAAACGAGAGCGTATCTGCATCATGTTCACTGATCTTGGTACCATCCCATTGATGAGCAACCCACTGGCTATTCCATTTTGATATCACACCTTTATCCTTAACAAGTACTGGCTGGACCATAGAATCAATTTTGACTTCCATATCGTAATTGACCAATTGCCAAAGCGTGTCTTTCCTTACAAGCCATCCCTCTTCGTTGGAGGTATCTCTTATTTCATCAAAAGCTTCTCCTTTGCTCCACTGTTTTCCATTTGGCGAATAGATCGACCATTTTCCTTCTTGAGATAAGGCGTACCACTGATCCTTCAACAGTTTATACCCTTCAAACCTAAAAGTTGAGTCTGCTGTTGAAATGTTATTTTCAAAAATATCTGACTCTCTATAACTAGCCCACCTTCCTTTCTTCATTACTAACACCATATTGTCTGAGATATGAATCAACTGTCCAGCTTCTACAGGAAGTTTGATTTCACCTTCTAATGAAATCACACCCCATCTTGCCTTTCTTCTCACCCCAAACAATCTGTTGCTTACTCTTAATACTTGATCATACACTACAGGCATCCACTCTCCTTCATTCAAAGCATAAATACCATATTTTCCATTCTTCCTTACACTTACCAACCCTTCTTCTAAAGGAAGAATCTCATCATATTGACAAGCAACAACTTCTTTCCCTTTTCTGTCAATCCATCCAATTCCAGACGGTTTTGCTACTTCCAAATAAGCGTTTTCAGTACCGTGGCAATTATAATCCGAAGATGCTGCTATGAAACTTTCTTCCAGATAAATATCTCCATCAACTTTTATGAATGTTACTTTACCATCTTTAACAACTGGAAATATTCTTTCTGTTTCACTTAAGAGGGATTGATAGTACTCTTTTTCAGACCAAGAAGGATATTGCTCTAAAACACTGTCTTTTGAATTAGAAAAATACCATAAATGTGAAATAGCAGAATCAGCATAAACACTGTTAGGATAATCTCTTATAAACTGCTCATAGTCGCTTTTAGATCTGTTTTCAATCCGAATAGCATAAAGCTGTCCCTCTACCTTATCTCTGTATTTATTTTCTGGATGTTCTATTAAAAATTGAGCTAACACTTTCTCATCAGCATCCTTTGTTTTAGAATGATAAACCAATAGTTCATATTGATGCTGTGCTTCTTTCGCTTGCTTTGCTTCAGGATAAGATCTAACAAAAACTTCATAAGCATTGTAGCTATGCTCTTTTTTAGCATTCTCATATCCCAAACTGTCTCTTAGTTCAATAGCCCTAGGAATATGAAATGAATGAGGAAATCTTTGGATATAGGACACAAAGCCTTGTTCTGTCATCTCTGTCATAGAGTGATCAAAACCAGTTTTCTCTACCTCTTTAATCCAATTTTTGATAGAGTCTTCAGTTACATAGTTTTTAGCCCAGGAATTAAGCTCATCTTCAGACGCATTACTCCATATTGTATCAGCACTTTGGAAATAATAATACGCTGAATCTAAGTTGGCAACCTTTGGAACATGAAAGAAATAAAGCCCTAAATAAGATTGCAATACTGCATTCCGGGAGTCCGTACTTCTTTCCTTTTGTATCTTTTTCTCAATTTTAATATACTCACCCTTATCCAATAGCTTCCAAAATGATTTCACATTTTGAGCATAAAGTGTATTAGTGCAAGCATAAAAAAGTAGCAAAAGAAAGTAAAATTTCATCTTTCTATTTCCTAAATAAGGTAATACTTTATCCAAGATTAGTTTGATTGCTATTTAGTTTATAATGTATCGAAAGCAATATTATTTATACTACTATTCTTTACTCTGTACCTATTTATATCCTCAAAGTTAAGATATTCTGTGACTATACTCCAAAAACTGATTCCTAAACCACTATTTTATCAAGCTTTAACTAACTTGTTTCAAATAATTTAATTTGAAAACCTATTTATTATCTTCAATAAGTACAAACTTTTCAAATTTCACGTGAAGTTATTACTACAATGTTGTTAAGAATTAAACTCTACGCTTAACTTTGTGGCTAAGTTAATAAAAAAGTAAATGTCGAAATCAGGACTACCTTTCTTTGTAGCAAAAAGATATTTCCTATCTCAAAGAAATATCAAAAGCATACCACTCATGCTCATTGTACTAGTGGTTCAAATGTCTTTTGGGTTAATTATATTCTTGGGAAAGGCCATCGGAGTACTTTTCACATTCTCACCGAAAAGAATCCGTAAAACATATAAAGGATTAGCAGAACGATTTATTAAACAAAACTTCATACAAACGTTATCTAATATTGCGATGATTGGTGTGGGTTTTGGTACTGCTGCACTTGTAATTGTACTTTCATTATTTAATGGAATGGAACAAACGTTGACGGGCATGTTCAACAGGCATAACCCTGAGTTGAAAATCATTCCTGCTGAAGGAAAGTCATTTCCGTATACATGGTCACTTCGTAATGAAATTGAAAATGTGGAGGGAGTGAAAGCAATTACAGAAGTAATTGAAGATAAAGTTTTAATTCTTTACAATAACAAACAAAAAGTAGTAACAATGAAAGGTGTAAGTGAAAACTTCGCCCTTCAAACACAAATAGATACTACTGTTGTATTAGGAACAAACAAGCTTTTTAGTAATGACACAAGATATGTTCTGGTAGGTTCTGGAGTATATCAGGAATTGGGTCTTCGATTAAGAGACAGCATGTATCCGCTTCAGTTCTGGTATCCAAAACGAAAAGGAAAGGCATCTTTAGACCCAGGAAAAGCGTTTAATAAAAAAATAATACAGGCCGGTGGAGTGTTTGTAGCAGAACCTCAGTTTGATCAGGCTACTGTGATTGTTTCTTTACAGTTTGCAAATTCCCTTTTGAAATACGGTAACCTAAGAACTGGATTAGAGATTAAAACAACAGACGATCATACTGCTCAAAGCGTCAAGAGTAAGCTTCAGAAAATATTGGGGGATGATTTTATTATTAAAACCAGACCTGAACAGCAAGCTCAAGTACTTAGGGCCTTGAAAATTGAGAAGTTCTTTACGTATGGCACTTTTGCCCTGATTTTAGGAATTGCTTCTTTCAATGTCTTCTTTGCTTTAGCGATGCTTTCTATTGAGAAAAGTCATGATATGAGTATTCTGAAGTCAATGGGAGCCACCAATAAAATGATTGGCAAGATCTTCTTATTTGAAGGCGGATTAGTAGCATTATCAGGTGCTATTTTCGGCTTATTATCAGGGTATATTTTCTGTTTCTCTCAAGAGAAATTTAAATGGATAAGCACAGGAGCCAACAACGGCATTTTAGATGCTTACCCTGTAGAAACCCGATGGATTGATTTCCTTATCATCTGTCTAACTGTCACTACTATCACAGTCTTTGCTTCAATTATTCCTGCTAAAAACGCGATGAAAAACGCCGGCAGATAGGTATTATAAGTTGTGAGATTCAAATATTAAAATAAAATATAGGATGAGTTTAATTGAAAAAATCAAAAGTTCTGTAAAAGAGAACCTTGATGAGATTGTTGCCAATAGAAGACATCTTCATGCAAACCCTGAATTATCGTATCAGGAATTTGAAACAGCAAAATATGTAGCTGAAAAGCTAAGAAGTTATGGTGTGGAAGTACAGGAAGGTGTAGCGGAAACAGGTGTGGTTGGTTTGATTAAAGGCAATAACCCTGACTCTAAAGTGATTTCATTAAGAGCTGATATGGATGCTCTTCCTATTATTGAAGAAAATGATGTCCCTTACAAATCTAAAAATGAAGGCGTGATGCATGCATGTGGTCATGATGTTCATACGACCTCACTTTTAGGTACGGCTCAGATTTTACAATCTATCAAAAATGAGTTTGAAGGAACTGTGAAACTGATTTTCCAACCTGGAGAAGAAAAATTACCTGGAGGTGCTTCTTTAATGATCAAAGATGGAGCGCTTAAAAATCCAACTCCTTCTAAAATGATCGGACAGCATGTGATGCCATTTATTGACTGTGGCAAAGTAGGTTTCAGAGAAGGTATGTATATGGCCAGTGCTGATGAGATCTATTTTACTGTAAAAGGTAAAGGTGGACATGGTGCAATGCCTGAAAAAAATATTGACCCTATTGTGATCACATCACATATTATTGTAGCTCTACAGCAAATTGTAAGTAGGTATGCTGCTCCAAAAATCCCTTCAGTTTTATCATTTGGTGATGTAAGAGCATTTGGTGCTACTAACGTGATTCCTAATGAGGTAAAAGTGAAAGGTACATTCCGTACGATGAACGAAGAGTGGAGAATGGAAGCTCATGAGCGTATCACTAGCATTGCAAAGGGAATTGCTGAAGGTATGGGTGCTACTGTGGACATGGACATTCAAAAAGGTTATCCTTTCCTAGTAAACGAACCGGAGTTGACAAGAAGAAACAAAGCGGCTGCAATTGAATTCTTAGGAGAAGAAAACGTAGTTGATTTGGACATCTGGTTAGCAGCAGAAGATTTTTCTTACTACTCTCAAGAAATGGATTCTTGCTTCTACCGTTTAGGAACAAGAAATGAAGAAAAAGGAATTGTTTCTTCAGTTCACACTCCAACTTTTGACATCGACGAAGATGCTCTTGAAATTGGTGTTGGACTTATGACTTGGTTAGCCTTGAATGAATTGAATTTCAAAGGTTAAGCATTCATTAATGAGAAAAATATATTTATTAATTGCTTAATAAATTCCATTAAAAATATTATCACTTTTGAAAACCTTGTATAATTGCGCATTGTACAAGGTTTTTGTATGATTTGATATTCTTTTCCTGACAGAAAAAAAGACAGAATGTCAACAATTTAGCACTCTTGTCATAGTATTTCAGGACAGTTTGACTTGAATAACCGCCTTGGCAATATTGTTGAAAAGCTACGTGATGTAATTTTAGACTAGAAAAAAGTACCGAAATGGCAGAAAATAAAGAAAAAGAAAATATCGAAAACAAAGAGGAACAAGTAGAAGAAACTAGTTCTGAAACTACTGAAGAACAAACTGAAGAAACGCAAGAAGAAGTTTCTGAAACTGACAAACTAGCACAAGAGTTAGCAGAAATGAAGAATAAATACCTTCGCTTATACTCTGAATTTGACAACTTCCGTAAACGTACTGCGAAAGAGAAAGTTGACCTTACAAAAACTGCTAGTGAGAAAGTACTTTCAGCAATCATCCCTACTATCGATGATTTAGAAAGAGCAATTGCAAATACAAAATCTGAAAACGAAGAAGTGAAGCCTGTGCTTGACGGCGTTGTGATGATTAAAGATAAAATGCTTAAAACTTTAGAAGGACAAGGTTTAAAACAAATGGAGGATGCTACTGGAAAAGAGTTAAACACTGATTTCCACGATGCAATCACTCAAATCCCTGCTCCTACTGAAGAGTTTAAAGACAAGATTGTTGACGTTGTAGAAAAAGGCTACACGTTGAACGATAAAGTAATCCGCTACGCGAAGGTAGTAGTCGGTCAGTAATTTTATAAATCCTATTTATGGCAAAGGCAGATTATTACGAAGTTCTTGGTGTCAGTAAAGACGCTTCGAGTAGTGAGATAAAGAAGGCATACAGAAAAGTAGCTATCAAATATCACCCGGATAAAAACCCGGGTGACGCAGCGGCGGAAGAGAAATTCAAAGAGGCTGCAGAAGCTTATGAAATATTGAGCGACGACCAGAAACGTGCTCAATATGATCGTTTCGGACATCAGGCATTTGACGGTTCTGGTGGCTTCGGCGGTGGCGGAGGTATGAATATGGATGACATATTCTCTCACTTCGGCGATATCTTCGGTGGTGGTGGAAGCCCATTCGGCGACTTCTTCGGAGGTGGCGGTGGCGGAGGCCGTCGTCAGAGAAAAGGTTCTAACTTAAGAATCAAACTAAAGCTTAACCTTCAGGAAATGGCCAAAGGGGTTGAGAAGAAAGTTAGAATCAAACGCTATACTTCGTGTGAGCACTGTAATGGTACTGGTGCGAAAAATGGCACTGACTTAGACACATGTCATCAATGTCATGGCTCTGGACAAGTTCAAAAGGTGGTCAACACTATGTTGGGACAGATGGTGTCTCAAACTACTTGTCCTACTTGTAATGGTGAAGGTAAAATCATCAAGACAAAATGTGAGCATTGCCACGGTGAAGGACGTGTTTACACTGAAGAAGAAGTGGCGATCAATATCCCTCCAGGAGTGGATGACGGTATGCAACTTTCAATGAGAGGTAAAGGTAACATGCCAAAAGGTGGTGGTGTTCCTGGTGATCTTCTTATTGTAATTGAAGCTATCGAAGATGAGCAACTTCATAGAGACGGTGAAAATATTCACTTTGAATTACACCTAAGCTTTATGGATGCCGCTTTAGGTACTACTGTTGAAATCCCTACATTGACTGGCTCTGTAAAAGTGCCAATTGATGCCGGTACTCAAAGTGGTAAAGTGCTTCGCTTAAGAGGAAAAGGTATTCGTGATATCAACGGTTATGGCGTTGGTGATCAATTGATCCATATCTCTGTTTTCACTCCAATCAAACTTTCTTCAGAAGAGAAAGATATTTTGAAAAAACTGAGAGATCACAAAAACTTCAGTCCTACTAAGGAGCATAAACAAGAAAAACGTAAGAGTTTCTTCTCTAGAATGAAAGATTTCTTTGCTCAATAAGCATTAAAATCAATAGTTGAGGAATCTGACCATATTAAAATCACTTCACTGTCTAGTACATTGAAGTGATTTTTTTATCATTAATTTAATCGATTCAACAATAAAATCCACTTGAAAACAAACCAATTAAAGTGAAGTGAATTTTGAACTGCTTCCTGCTTTAATCCGAAAAATGGAGATCAAAATTACCGATTTTGATGAATCAGATGCTTATATTTGCACAATTAATAGTAAAAGTGAATTTCAAATGTTAACTCGTCAAACACAAATACGCATCAATTATGCTGATACTGACCAAATGGGCTTTGTTTATTATGGTCATTATGCCAAATTCTTTGAAATAGGAAGAACAGAAGCATTAAGAAGTTTAGGGATGAGTTATAAAGAAATGGAAGCAGACGGTGTAATGCTACCTGTATTGGAAAATTACTCCAAGTACATCAAACCGGCAAAGTATGATGACCTTCTAACCATCACTACCAACTTAGTGGAAAAACCTACCGTGAAACTCAAATTTGAATATGAGATTACGAATGAAGAAGGTGAATTACTTCACAAAGGTTGGACAAAACTCGCTTTTATGAGTAAATCTACTTACCGTCCATGCAGAGCACCACAACGATTTTTAGATTGTATTGCTCCTTTCTTTTCAGAAAATTAAACTATTTTGACTAAGAAAGATCTTAAAAATAAAATAAAGGAACAGGATTTTTATCAAAAAATCAGCCACTATCTCACGAGTACCAGAGTACCTCATACTAAAGTATCCTTTTATACTTTTATCAAGGCTCTTACACTTCGGATAGAGCAGAATGATCTTTTGCAAAGAGGCCAAGCGATTGCATTCAGTTTTAGCCTTGCCATGCTTCCTTTTATTCTTTTCTTCTCTACCCTACTGTCTTACGTCCCAAGTAGTCAGGTAGATATGATGTTTAAAATCTTCAGGGAAGAAATGTTGCCACAATATGTGTATCAAGCCATAGAAGGACCTATCCAAGACCTTACAGGCAGGTCAAGGGGCGGATTGCTTTCTTTTGGTTTCGTGGGGGCCACCTATGTAGCCACCACAGGTATGAGAACATTAATGAATGCCTTCAACAGCTGTTATCACCTCAAAGACAAAAGATCAATGTTTGAGCAGTTCAGAGTTGCACTTAACCTCACTATTCTGTTTCTAATGACATTATTCCTTTCCTCTTTCCTGCTGATTTCAGGTAAACACTTCTTGGAACATCTGCATGATATTGGTTTTCTGAATAATCAATTCACGCTTTATTCTTTATTAACCCTTCGTTTGTTGTTGATAATTTTCATCTTCTTTTTGAATATCACTTTGATTTTCAAATACGCACCTAGTGAAGTGATGAAAAAGAGAATTTTCAATCCGGGGTCAGTAGTTGCCACCACTTTGTCCATAGCAGTTTCTCTGTTATTTGGATTATACCTTGATACTTTCAACTCTTATGACATCCTATATGGATCACTAGGAGCAATCATGGGGATGATGGGGTGGATCTATACTATTGCTATGATACTTCTAATAGGGTTTCAAATTAATACAACAATTGAAGAAGCACAGCTTTGGGCTAAGGACAATGAACCTGAGGATTTTAGATAAAAATTTAATTTTATTTAGATTTTTTATTTCACAAAAGGTTGGATAATTCAAATGGAGCGTGCATATTTGCACCCGTCCAATGACACAGAGAGTTGGCAGAGTGGTCGAATGCGGTGGTCTTGAAAACCATTGTACCGCGAGGTACCGGGGGTTCGAATCCCTCACTCTCTGCAAGTAAAACCTTCAGAATTCGTTCTGAAGGTTTTTTTTATACCCTCTTTTTTGTATTTTTAGATAGCTTAAAAAGCCAATTTGAATTACTTTCAAAATCAATACTGTTCAACTAAAAATTCTTAGGTTTTCATGCATCTTTTTTAGTTGAAAGCCGTATATGTAAATAAGTGTCAAATATAAAGAAATAACAATATCAACTATGTCAAAGAAATTAGTCAAATCAACATCAAATTCAGTTTTCGCCGGTGTTTGCGGTGGCCTTGGTAAATATTTTAATATTGATCCAACAGTTATTCGTTTAGGTTTTGTAGTCAGTCTGTTTTTGGGATTAGGCTCACCTGGTTTAATCTATTTAGTGATGGCTTTCATTATGCCAAAAGATGAAACATACTTTTATTAAGATTAAAAAAAATAAGATTTTATAAATAAAAAGAGATGAATTCTTGTGAGGAATTCATCTCTTTTTGTATTTAAGAGTGTATCAATACTATTCGTCAAGCAAACATCTGCTGATGACTAGCTTTTGAATATTGGAAGTTCCCTCACCAATAGTACACAACTTAGCATCTCTGTAGTACTTCTCCACTGGATAGTCCTTTGTGAAACCATACCCTCCAAAAATCTGTACTGCTTCATCGGCACATTTCACTGCCACTTCCGAAGCATAATACTTCGCCATAGCGGAAGCCTTATTAATATTTTCACCTCTTTGTTTTTTGATAATTGCTTCTTTGATCAATAATCTTGAAGCTTCAACCTGAGTAGCCATATCAGCTAACTTAAAGGAGATACCTTGAAATGATGAAATAGCCTTTCCAAACTGTTTTCTTTCTTTGGAATATTGAATCGCACATCTCAATGCTCCATTAGCAATACCCAAACCTAAAGCGGCAATGGATATTCTTCCTCCATCCAATATTTTCAATGCTTGCACAAAGCCTTCTCCTACTTCGCCTAATACGTTCGCTTCAGACACTCTGCAATCTTCAAAAATCATTTCTGTGGTCTCCGAGGTTCTCATTCCTAGCTTACGTTCCTTTCTGCCTCCAGAAAAACCCTTTGTTCCTCTTTCCACCACAAAAGCTGTCATGGCATGCTTATCACCTCTTTCTCCAGTACGAGCCATTACTACTGCTACATTACCTGATTTACCATGCGTAATAAAATTCTTTGAGCCATTAAGCACCCATTCATCACCATCCTTTTTGGCTACAGTCATCATATTACCTGCATCAGAACCTGTATTTGGCTCTGTCAACCCCCAAGCTCCAATCCATTCACCAGATGCTAATTTCGGCAACCACTTTTGTTTCTGTTCTTCATTACCAAACATCAAGATATGATTTGTACACAAAGAATTGTGCGCCGCCAAAGACAATGCAATGCCTGGATCAAAATAAGCCAATTCAGAGATAGCTGTCACGTATTCATTGTAACCAAGGCCTGTTCCTCCATATTCTTCAGGAACTAAAATACCCATCAAACCCAGTTCTCCAAGTTTATGGAAAACTTCAACCGGGAAGTGTTCTTCATCATCCCATTGTTCTCTGTAGGGAGCGATATGTTTCTCGCCGAAACGCTGCACTGAGTCAGCGACCATTTTTTGGGTGTCTAAACTTTCTTGTACCATAGTGTTTGTTTTTATGTGTATGTGGTTAGTATTGTTTATTTGGTGCAATTATCTAAAAATCAATGATTAATTATGCTGCACCTTTTATCGTAAAATATATTGTTTATATACTGTGTTTTAAATAGTAAGAATAGTAGTTTTAGGTATTCGTTAGTTTAAACTATGAAAAATAAAACCTTTAATCAATTTATAAGTGTATTTTTTCCGACATATTTTCAAGTATTTTTTTATCATTCCTCTTAGTTGGACTATTTCAAGTTACGCACAGGACATGAAAGCTGTAAAGTCCAATATCAACACATTATGTTCAAAATCTTTCAAAGGACGAGGTTATACCTTTGATGGAGATAAAAAAGCGGCTCAATTTATCAGTGAAGAATTCCAGACATTGGGCATTTCTCCTTTTCCGGGTAAAAATAGTTACTACCAACATTACACTTTACCTGTCAATACATTTCATGGAAAAGTAGATTTCAGAATTAATAAAAAGAAACTAAAACTGGGAGAAGATTATATTCCTGCCTCTGATGCAGGAAATGGAGAACTAAAAAATGGGGTTCCTTTTTACATTAATGAGAAAATATTTACAGATGAAACTCAACTAAAAGAATTCTTGAAAATTGATCTAACAGGAAAAGTTGTAATATACAATGAAGCACAGGAAAGGCAACGTTTCTCATGGAATAGAGTGATTTTAGAGAAAATGTTACAGGCGGAAGGGATCATTGTTCTTTATGAAAACAAGTTTAATCACAGTGTAGGACGTTGGCAACTCCCTAAACCAAGGTTTTATGTAAAAAAAGAAATTATCACTGAAGATATTTCATCTATTTCATTTGAATTAGAAGCCCAAATGATTCAGGAGTATACTTCTCAAAATGTTATTGGGCATATAGCAGGTAAAAAGCACCCTGAAAAATACATCATCATTTCTGCTCATTATGACCATCTTGGAAGCATTGGTAAGAAATGCATTTTCCCTGGAGCCAACGATAACGCTTCTGGTGTAAGCATGATGATAGAAGTAGCTAAATATTATACTCAAAATCCGCCAGACTATTCTATTGTTTTTATTGGCTTTGGCAGTGAAGAAGCGGGATTAATTGGCTCAAAACACTATGTTGAAAATCCTTTCTTTCCTTTGGAGCAAATACGCTTTGTTGTCAATCTCGATCTTTTTGGAAGTGGAGAGGAAGGCATGATGACTGTAAATGGAAGCGTATTCAAAGAAGAGTATCAATTATTAGAAAAAATAAATAAGCAACATAAGTACCTTTCCAAGGTAGCTCAAAGAGGAAAAGCTGCCAATTCCGATCATTATTTCTTTTCTGAAAGCGGTGTACCTAGCTTCTTTTTCTATTTGATGGGTAGTTCATGGACACATTATCATGATGTATATGACGCCCCTCCTCTTCCACTATCAGGCTTTGAAGGTGCTTACAAACTAATTATTGACTTCACAAATGCCTTACAAATAGAAGATTATTAAACTTTTTATGTCATGATTAATAGAAGTTTACAAAATGAAGGCCTTCATGTGGATAAGGTTCGTTAACTTTGCGCTATGTTGGACCTGGTGCAATCGTATGTACTTGGTTCGTTTATAAGATAGAATTAAGATTATGTACGACGATAAAAAGAAAAAAAACTTTTCAAGATATAACAAAAAACCAAAACCTAATGCGGCAGATATCATGTACGGTATTCAGCCTATCGTAGAAGCATTGGAAGCTGGAAAGCAATTTGAAAAGCTTTTTATCACAAGAGACTCTCACAATGAATCAATTGCTGAGATTCACAAAATGGCCCATAAAGCGGGGATTGTTGTCTCAAGAGTTCCTGTGGAGAAACTGCAGAGAATCACATCAAAAAATCACCAAGGCGTAATTGGTTTCGTACCTGCCATTGATTACGTGGACCCACAAAATGTGATTGCCACTACTTTTGAAGAAGGGAAAACTCCATTGGTTTTAGTATTGGACAGAGTGACTGACGTTAGAAACTTCGGTGCTATTGCCAGAACAGCAGAATGTGCTGGAGTAGATTTGATTGTCATCCCTAAAAAAGGATCTGCTCAAATTGGCAGCGATGCTGTTAGAACTTCAGCAGGTGCACTAAACCACATTCCTGTGGCAAGAGTAGATGATTTACAATCTGCTATTTTGGATTTACAAGGAAGCGGACTACAAGTAGTATGCTGTACTGAAAAAGGTTCAAAAGATATTTACTATGTAGACATGGAAATTCCAACTGCTATTGTAATGGGGTCTGAGGAAGATGGCATCTCTCCAGATATTATTCATATGGCAGACAAATTGGCAAAAATCCCAATGACAGGTAAAGTAAGCTCATTGAATGTGGGTGTTGCGGCAGGAATTATCATTTTTGAGGCAAACAGACAAAGAATGATGGCACAGTAAGAGTTTTTCTTATCTTTGCAGTCAAATTATAAACTATAAAAAAACATAGTATGCAATTTACAGAAAATTGTAATTCTATTTTCTCACAAAGTATAGAGAAATACCATATTAAAGATCATGTGGATACACCTATCAAAAATCCATTCGAAAAGGAAGATATTCAACATCTTTTATATTTAAAAAACTGGATTGACACTGTGCAATGGCACCTTGAGGACATCATTCGTGATCCTAACATCAATCCTGATGAAGCTTTGAAAATTAAAAGAAGAATTGATGCTTCAAACCAAGAGCGTACTGACGTTGTTGAGTTTATCGATAGCTGGTTCTTAGAAAAAAATAAGGATGTTCAACCTGTTGAAGGTGCAAGCATCAACACTGAAAGCCCTGCTTGGGCAATTGATAGATTATCAATCTTAGCGTTGAAAATCTATCATATGCAAGAAGAAGTAGATCGTGAAAGCGCTACTCCAGAGCATAAAGCTGCTTGTCAGACTAAATTGGACATTCTTTTAGAGCAAAGAGTGGACTTGTCAACTGCTATCGAAGAATTGATCAACGATATTGAGGCAGGCAAAAAATACATGAAGGTGTACAAACAAATGAAAATGTACAATGACCCTTCATTAAACCCTGTATTGTATAAAGAAGGAAAGTAATTCCTTACTATCATAAATTAAGAAGTTGTTCTATTTCCTCTACTGAATGGAAAAAGAACAACTTCTTTTTGTAAGTACTAAGTTATGTCTAAAAAAATTCTATCCTTACGGTTTTCCGCAATGGGTGATGTGGCAATGACCGCACCTGTTTTAAAAGAAATTTTAGCTCAAAATGAGGACCTAGAAATTGTAATGGTTTCCCGTCCTTTTTTGAAACCCTTCTTTGATGATATTCCAAGGTTAACCTTCTTTGGAGCAGATTTGAACAATAAGTACAAAGGTTTTAAAGGGTTGAGAGCATTAGTCAAAGACCTTAAAAAAATGGGCCCTTTTGATGCTGTTGCAGATTTACATTCAGTACTTAGAACTTTTATTATTGGTGGTCTATTTCAATTATCTGGTCATAAAGTCATCAGAATTGACAAGGGTAGAAAAGAAAAAAAGGCATTAGTAGCATCAGGCTCTAAAACATTGAAGCCACTCAAACTGACAGTGGAAAGGTACGCTGATGTGTTCCAAAAACTAGGTTTTAAAGCCTCTTTATCACATCAATTACCTACAAAAAAACAAGGTGATATGTGTGAGGAGAACATCAAACTTCTTGGATCAAAAACTGCTCCTTGGATCGGCATTGCCCCTTTTGCACAGCATAAAGGAAAAATTTGGGGAGAGCAAAAAGCAGTGGCTCTAGGTAAGCTTTTAGCTGCAAAGAAAAATGCTAAAGTGATTTTCTTTGGGGGTCCAGGTAAAGAAGCAGAAATATTGGATGAATGTGTAAAACAAGTTCCCAACAGCATCAATCTGGCTGGAAATGTAAAACTAAAAGAGGAATTAGAAATTATCACTCATCTTGATGTAATGGTCAGCATGGACTCTGCCAACATGCATATGGCTTCTTTAGTAGGTACTGAATGTGTATCTGTTTGGGGGGCAACCCATCATTACGCAGGCTTTTTAGGATATGGTCAATCTACTGATAATATTACAGAGATCTCTGTCAAGGAGCTGGATTGCCGTCCTTGCTCTGTATTTGGCAATAAACCTTGCCTTAGAGAAGATTATGCCTGCTTAGAAGGCATCACTCCTGAGATGGTCTACAAAAAAGTGGCAGACGTTATAGAAAAAGCTTAATGCAATCAATATGACATTAATAAACATCCTTGACCTTATTGGAACCTTTGTTTTTGCTATCTCAGGTGCACTTGCAGCTTCAGAAAAACGCTTTGATATTTTCGGAGCGTTATTCGTTGCCAGCGTTACGGCTGTTGGAGGTGGAACAACGAGAGATATGATGCTGGGAGCTACTCCCGTTTTCTGGATGATAGATACCAATTACCTACTTGTCATTTCGATGGCTGTTGGTTTCACCATTTTATTTAAAAAGCAAGTAGCCAAACTTAGAAAAACACTTTTCTTGTTTGATACCATGGGTTTGGGGGTGTTTACTTTTATTGGTCTTGAAAAAGCCCTCCTTCATGATATATCACCTGCCATTGGGGTGATTATGGGAACTTTTACTGCAGTACTTGGAGGTATTATCAGAGATACACTGTGTAATGAAGTCCCTTTGATTTTCAGAGATGAAATCTACGCCACTGCATGTATAGTGGGCTGTCTAGTTTTTATTGGATTATCTTTTTTAGGAATAAGCGGTATCTTCTGCACTTGGAGTTGTATCGGCACTGTGATCGGCATTCGACTTGTTGCCATTAAATATAAAATTGGTCTTCCCAAGATTTAATTTGTTCACTACTCATTACAACTATTCAGATAACAAAATTCTCTTTATATTGTTGTTAGTAAACAAATATCACACATATTTCATTTGAAACTTAATTGAATAAAACCAACATCATGAAAAACATCATCTTAGGAACACTATTATTATTAACCTTCAATTCCCTATTTGCTCAATCCCAATCAAAAATTGAATTAACAGTTGAAGGATTACGCAATACTAAGGGGCATATTCTTGTACAAGTTGTAGATAAAAACATGGCTTCAATTGTTGAGTTAAAGCAGAAAGTTTTAAAAGATGTTGTTGAAATCTCAATACCTGATATAAAACCAGGAACCTATGGAATCAGAATTTGTCATGACGAAGATAATAATGACGAAATGACTAATAATTGGATCGGCATTCCTAAAGAAGGTTTTGGTTATTCTTGGGACAAAAAGGTAAAAATGAAAGAACCTGATTTTGAAGAATATGCTTTTATACTCGAAAAAGAAAATAACGCACTAGTTAACATTAAACTTCAGTACTTATAATACAGTGCACAAAACATATGAACATTTGTTAATTTGTTTGAAAGTTTAAGGCAAAGTACATTTTCGTCTTTCCATTTAACACAAAAACACGCAAAGATTATTTATCTTTGTCACAACAAAAAATAAATTGTTAGTATCAAAAAAACTGATATTAACCTTTTTACAGAAGATCATTGCCTTCATACAAGGCTCATAACATAAAGTTCATTATGGAAATCGTATTATTAACCGTTGGTATTCTAGGTGCATTTTTCATTTTAATGTCCGTAAAATTAATTTTCAAGAAAGACGGTAAGTTTGAAGGGACATGTGCTTCTCAAAGTCCATTCCTAAATCCTGAAGGCAAAACTTGTAGCTTCTGTGGAAACGATCCAAGCCAATGTAAAAACAAAAAGCAGTCTGCATAATAGACCTCTTTTTAAGAAAAAATAGATCAGGCCGTTACTTTTTAGTAATGGCCTTTTTTTATTTTCCATCATCAACCGATTGCAGAGAAAAAAGTAGGAAAAAACTTCATTGACCTAACGATTATCAGTTAATTGTTATGTTTACATTTCTATATTTGTCTAAAAGTAGTAAGGCAAATACCAGCGGAACTTATGTCTTGATACTTAAAGTATGAAAAAAATTAATATCAATAAATTATCTATGTCCAATAAATCCCTTAAACCTGATTTATCTTTCTGGCAAATCTGGAATCTAAGCTTTGGCTTCTTAGGTGTTCAATTTGGTTTTGCCTTACAAAACGGTAATGTAAGCCGTATTCTTCAAGCGCTAGGTGCTGATGTTCATGACTTAGGCTACTTCTGGCTAGCTGCTCCTATTGCAGGTATCATTATTCAACCAATTATTGGTGGTGCTTCTGATAGTACATGGACAAAACTGGGTAGAAGAATTCCTTTTATTGTTGGAGGTGCAATTGCCGCTACTGCTGCAATGTTCTTAATGCCTAACTCTGAATTTTTTGTTGCTTTAATGCCTCCAATGCTTTTTGGTGCAACAATGCTCTTGATAATGGATGCCTCATTCAACGTCACTTTCCAGCCTTTTAGAGCATTGGTGGGTGATATGGTAAATGACAAACAACGTGACCTTGGTTATTCTGTTCAGAGTTTCCTTATTAACACAGGTGCTGTGATTGGTTCTGCATTACCTTTTATCTTAACAATGATTGGTGTTGCCAATGAGCCTGCCGAAGGACAGAAAGTTGCAGATTCAGTGGTATGGTCATTCTATATTGGAGGAGCTACACTAATGATTACTGTATTATGGACCGCTTTAAGAACAAAAGAATATCCTCCAGAAGAATATGCAGAGTACAACAATATTGATTTAGAAGCTAAAAAGACCGATACTGAAAATAAGGATTCGTTCTTTAAAACGCTTTTATCATCACCTAAGGTAATGTTCCAATTAGCAGCTGTACAGCTTTGCTCTTGGGTAGCATTTTACTTTATGTGGGTATATTCAACTCCTGCCATTGCACAGCACATCTGGCATACAGAACCAGGTGATTCTACGTCTGCAGCTTTCAACGAAGCAGGTAACTGGGTAGGTTTAATGTTTGCAATGTACAGTTTGGCGGCGGCATTATTCTCTGTAGCAATGCCTAGCTTAATCAAAGCTACAAATAGAAAAACAGTATACGCTGGAGCACTAATTTTAGGTGGTCTAGGATTATTGAGTATTGAAATGATTCAAGATAAGTACTTATTATTTGCTTCAATGGCAGGTGTAGGTATTGCTTGGGCAGCAATTTTAGCAATGCCATTCAGTATTCTTTCTGAAAACCTTCCTGCTGAAAAAATGGGTATTTATATGGGTATCTTCAATGTAACAATTGCAGGCCCACAAATCTTTGCAGGTCTTTTTGGTGGTACAATCGCATCTACTTTCTTTAACGGTAATGCTGTTGGATTATTGACTATGGCGGGTATCGTTTTAATTATCGGTGCTTTCTGTGTATCATTAGTTTCTGACCAGAAGAAAGATTAATATACAGTCTTAGAATTGGTACTTTTGAAAGTATACAATGCTTGTAATGCCCTGAAAAAACGATACAGTTTTTTAGTGAATTAATTTTGATATAAGACTCAATAATTTAAAAATTATTGGGTCTTTTTTATAGGTAGCCTTCAGTTTTTATTTCGCTACCGCGAGTTCCTCAAATTTAACGATGCAAAATTGATTCGCTTCGCTGTCAATTTCACCTCAATAAATTTCGAGGCTTATTGTGTGACTTTTACTGTCCGATAAGTCCTTCGTTTCTTACCTCTTGTTTTATGCATCTGAATAGGAGTTCTCATATAACATGACATGTGTGGTCTTATAAAGTTATATGTTTTTATACATTCTTTTAAATAGGCTTCAAATACGATTTCATAACTGACATATTTACTTAAGTTAAAGTCATGCTTTATTGTTCTGTTAATGCGTTCTGCAATAGCATTTTTATACGGATCATAAGTTTCTGTCATACTTGTTATGATTTTCGATTTCCTAAGTAACTTCTGATAGGCTTTACTACAATATTGGACTCCTCTATCAGAATGATGTATCAATGTTTCTCCTTTATATTCACGTTGTTTTATCGCCATTTTCAAGGCTCTAATTACTCCCTCTTTATCTAAAGACCTAGATAAGTCGTAACCCATTATCTTCTTTGAATAGGCATCCGTTACTAATGCCAAATACCAAGGGTTGTCTCTTGTTCCTACATAAGTAATATCTGCTACTACAACCTGTTCAGGTCTATTTATCTCAAGACCATCTACCAAATCTGGATAAGTTTTAAATCTATGGTCTGAATCAGTTGTGACATGATAAGCTCTCTTAGCTTGTATTTCTAAGTGGTTAGCTTTCATAATTTGAAGTAGCTTATCACGACCTACACCTAAAGACTTTAATTGAGGATAGAGTAGTGAATACAGCATCCTATGCCCACTATTAGGAAGTTTTATCCTCTCGTTTTGTATTAGTGCTACTACTTGCTCAGAAATTTCCAGATCTTTCTTCTTACGATGGATGGAGCGGTAGTACACTTGACGATCTTTCCCAAGTAACTGACTTGAATATTCAATACTTATAGAATATCCATTTCTGAAATCATCAACTACTTGGGTGAAGAGTTTTTTCTTATGTCAATTTTATACTCTTTTTCGGCCAGGTCAATCATCATATCGAAAATGATGGCCTTATGATCTGCTTTCTCAGCTTCTGCTTCTAATCTATTGATTTTCTTTTTGGCGGTTTCCAATTCCAGTTTGAGCTCTAACAGTTCTTGTTCAGGTGTTTTCTTCTTCATGGTACTGACTTTATGGTTCCAGTCAAAGTTACCATATTTTTGTAACCAAACCTTTACTGTTCTATCTCCCTGTATTCCATATTTACGTGTAGCTCCTTTTAAACTTAATTGACCACTTTCAACTTCTGAGACAATTTGAAGTTTTAAGGACATTGAATAATCCTTCTGAGTTCTTTTAACATATTGACTTTTATTGTCTTCCATAATAACGATTGTTTTAGTGTATCGTTATTTTAGGACTTTACAGCTGTAAAAGAAAAGCTACTTCATGAAATTGAAGTGGCTTTTTTTATTCTGTCATTTTTTCTGTATTCCCCCTGCAAATCACTCAATTCAAAAATTGGCACATAATTTTCGCTTCATTCAAGTCTACTCTTTATACATTTTTACTTATAAAAGCGTTATAAAATAGAGTTTCAGAAAAATACACGGCAAAGAATAAATTAATTCTAGTATTTTTAATCACAGGAAAATAAACCAAATTTTTTCTTCCTGAGTTATCTTCGAAGGACAGTCAAAAGATCTAACAATATAAAATAATGATAGACAAGTATTTAAAGCAATTCACTATCAAACAAATCATATTCTGGATTGGAGGTATCCTCACTGCAACAATGCTTTTTACTGTATTGACCTTATTAGGTTTATACCAGAATGAAAGTTTGGAAGTGGATATTTCTTCTAGAAATGCTATGCTTTCGCAAAGAATGGTGTTGCTGTCAAATATTTATGTTAATACCGGAGAAAAAGATAATCTGAACAGTCTTAAAGAAGCTTTAGACCTTTATGACGGATCATTGCTTGCCATGAAACACGGCGGTACTGTTCCTGGCTTTGAAGGGAAGAGAATCCGACCAGCAAGTGACCGTGTGGATGATTATATTGAAAGAGTTGAAGAAGTCTGGAAGCCATTTCGTACGCACCTAAGGATTATTCTTGAGGAACCATTAACGACCTCCAACTACACTTTCAACATGAATATTCCTCTTGACACCGCATTACTTGACAGTGTGGGATTGCTTTCCAAAGTAGACGAGGAAAATGTCACAATAAGAAACAGTTTAACTTATTTAGAAAAAACGTCTGAAGATATGCTTAAGGTGAACCAAGACCTTGTAAAAGCTTATGTGAATGATGCTGTAGAAATTGAATATCAAATCACGCGATTTATTTTCATTGCAACTATCTTGATATTGTTATTAGGAATGGTCAATATTTTTGTATTGAGAAGAGCTTTAATTACACCACTTAAAGAGCTTGCTCAAAAAAGTAATAAAATCGCTTCTGGTAATTTAAATGTCAATTTTGATTCCTCCGGCACACAGGAAATGAACACCATGAGAAATTCATTACTGTTTATGAAGGAGAAGTTGGAAGATATTTCTGAATATGTAATGGAGTTCAGTAAGGGGAATTTCAATATTGAATTTGAAAAAATAAATGAAGAGCAATTTAAAAATGACCCTTTTATTCATTCTTTGATTGATACAAAAAACCGGTTGGAACAAAATTCTAAAGAAAGAAACGAACGCGAATGGGTCAATGAAGGGTCCGCTATTCTCAATAAACTGATTCGTATTCACAGCAATGATGCTGATGAGTTAGGAAAAGCACTTGTAAAGGAAATTTCAAGGTTTATGGAGTGCTCACACGCCTCTTTTTACATCCACAAGAAAGATCCTATCACCGATGAAGAATTCATGGAATTAACGGCCATGTACGCCTTTGACCTCCATAAAGAAGCAGATAAACAGAAAGTACAGATTGGAGAAGGACTTATTGGTGAAATTTGGCAAGAAGGAGAGTCTATCTATCTAACAGAAATTCCTGAAGATTATATTAAGATCCGTTCGGGCTTAGGAGATGCAGGACCTTCAGCCTTGATTGTGTATCCTTTTAAATCACACGGTAATGTTGAGGTGATTTTAGAAATTGCATCTTTCAAACCTTTCGAGAAAAAGTCATTCCAACTGTTAGAAGAAATTGGCGGAGCAATTGCCACCTCTGTAGTAACCTCTGAGAACACGTCTAACGTAAGCAAACTTTATAATGACAGTAAAAGACTCACAGACGAGTTAAGAACCAGTGAGGAGGAAATGAAGCAGAATATGGAGGAACTTCAAGCTACACAAGAACTCCTTGTCAGAGAAAGAAGAGAAACCGAGAAATCAAAGAAGCTACTCAACGAGGTTGTAGACATCACAGGTGGACGTTTGGTTATTGCGGAAGAAGATGGATCAATCTGGTTTGGCAGTCACTCTTTCATTGACTTTCTAGATTATGAATTAGAAGAGCTTCATCAATATCAAATTGGGCAGTTATTTCCTATTTATGCTGAAAATGACGATTGGAAAGTGGTACAAACAGAATTAACTACTTCAGTCAAGAAAAATGAAGGCGAAGCGATTGAAGTCTTAATCACTATTCAAAAACTTTATTTAGAAGAAACCGACAAATGGGTATTCAAAATAATGGGTAAATAAGTACATCCACCATTTAACCCAAAAGGGCATTCAGCTTAATGAAATTACTGAATGCCCTTTTTTGAAATTTGATACAGAAGAAATAAAAAATTATTTCACTTCAAACACCATCCCTTTTCGAACGTATCCTTCTGAATCATTAGGAAGAACTACTTTGTACCAGATGTCATCCTGATCCACTAATTTAAGACGCTCTCCTGAAGAAAGGTTTGAAATGTTCTTACTTCCCGCTGAAGGCCCTTGCATCAATAATGCCCCAGAACCTTTCACAATGCCTAATTCTCTCTTCATACCTCCATTGAAGGCCCACAGTGCTAAAACACTCAAGACACACACTGCAACAGTCAGCGTAGTGATAGAATGCTGCTCTTTTCTTCTCATGTACATCAATACAACACATACAATCAGAAGGAAGATAATAACGCCTCCAATTTCACTTTTCATTTTATTGAAAAGAGAAGTCAAATATTCTTTATCTGAGTATTGATATCCCAACAGATTATGATCTTCTGCAATTTTTGACATTTTATTCAACGTCCCTCGGTCGGCAGTTAATCCATATTGAAGGTTCAAATAGTACAATGCCGAGGCATAATTACCCTGTCCTTCCTGAATAAACGCCATCCTCAACAACATTTTTGAAGAATAAACACGATCTTCTTCCAATATTTTTTCATAAATATTGAAGGCATCGATGTATTGTTTTGACTCAAAAAACTCATCAGCCCTATTAATTTCAGATTCTATCGAAGAATTTGCAAAGGATATTTGACTGAAAATCAGCGCGTAAAAACTTATTAAGAATAAAAAAAATCTCATTATTTGCTTGACATTAAAAATCATTCTACATTTGCACTCGCAAAAAAGGAAACTAAACGAGTTTTCAAATTTAAGGGAGGATTTTGAATTAAGTAATATTAAGTCCAATCTTTTAGAAAAATTATGATTCCGTAGCTCAGTTGGTAGAGCATCTCCCTTTTAAGGAGAGGGTCCTGGGTTCGAGCCCCAGCGGGATCACACTTGATAATAACAGATATCAAGCTCACGTGGTGAAATTGGTAGACACGCCATCTTGAGGGGGTGGTGGGAGCAATCCCGTGTTGGTTCGAATCCAATCGTGAGCACTTGTTATTATTCTAAAAATACTTCGTTGAAAAACGACGATTCCGTAGCTCAGTTGGTAGAGCATCTCCCTTTTAAGGAGAGGGTCCTGGGTTCGAGCCCCAGCGGGATCACTTCTAAAATAACTTCGTTGATAAACGACGATTCCGTAGCTCAGTTGGTAGAGCATCTCCCTTTTTAGGAGAGGGTCCTGGGTTCGAGCCCCAGCGGGATCACTTCTAAAATAACTTCGTTGATAAACGACGATTCCGTAGCTCAGTTGGTAGAGCATCTCCCTTTTTAGGAGAGGGTCCTGGGTTCGAGCCCCAGCGGGATCACTTCTAAAATAACTTCGTTGATAAACGACGATTCCGTAGCTCAGTTGGTAGAGCATCTCCCTTTTTAGGAGAGGGTCCTGGGTTCGAGCCCCAGCGGGATCACTTCTAAAATAACTTCGTTGATAAACGACGATTCCGTAGCTCAGTTGGTAGAGCATCTCCCTTTTTAGGAGAGGGTCCTGGGTTCGAGCCCCAGCGGGATCACTTCTAAAATAACTTCGTTGATAAACGACGATTCCGTAGCTCAGTTGGTAGAGCATCTCCCTTTTTAGGAGAGGGTCCTGGGTTCGAGCCCCAGCGGGATCACTTCTAAAATAACTTCGTTGATAAACGACGATTCCGTAGCTCAGTTGGTAGAGCATCTCCCTTTTTAGGAGAGGGTCCTGGGTTCGAGCCCCAGCGGGATCACTTCTAAAATAACTTCGTTGAAAAACGACGATTCCGTAGCTCAGTTGGTAGAGCATCTCCCTTTTAAGGAGAGGGTCCTGGGTTCGAGCCCCAGCGGGATCACAAAAGCCAACATTGCTGAAGTGTTGGCTTTTTTTATTTGAAAAACTGACTTTTTTTTAGCATATTAATTGGCACATCAAATTATATATGCTTATGCAATAAAAATACTCTATATTACTATGAAATCACTTGAAAGTTATATTACAAAGGATTTTCGAATAGTGATTCTTTTCGGTTTTATGTTTTTTTATTCGGCATTGCAAATCACTGCAAAACCAATTAATCAGCCGGTAAAAAACACCTTCACTCTAGAAGAGAATAATGTTTTAACGCTAGAAATTATACCTTCACAAATTATATGTGTGAACAATACAATCGATGTTAAAATGAAGGTAAAGGGAATTGACACAAATTTCCCAGTACAAGTTTTACTTTACAACACAATAGGAAACTTAGTATACAGGATGGACTTGTCATTAGACAAAGCCACTATTCAATTCCAATTTAAGCCACAAACAAAAATCACAGAAGGTCTTTATTTTGTATCCGTACTTAACGGTACAAACCGCGTAACAAGAAGAATGGTTGTTAATACTCAGGATTAACCTGGATTAACAACCATTTTTTTACATCTCTAATAAGACACTGTTTCTTTCAACTAGTCATCTTTTGAATTTCTCAGCTTATCAAGCAAAGTACTTAGCTGAACAGCCTCCTCTTCGCTTAAATTACGTACGGTATCCAAAATACCATCTTCATGAGGATCGAGCTCTGAGAGCTTATCTAGACCCTTCTGAGTAATTAATACGTCTACTTTTCTTCTATTACTGCCACACGTTTCTCTTTGTACATATTCCTTGTCAATAAGTCTATCAATTAAACGCGTTAAATCAGGACTTTTATCTATCATCACCTGTTTGATACTACCTGGGTTCATACAGTGAGGGTGAGCACCTCTCAAGATTCTTAAAACATTATATTGTTGTTGGGTAATATCAAATTGCTTACACCATGTTTTTGATAGATCTTGCATCCAACTATTAGTGTACATCAAATTGATATACACTTTCTGAAATGCATTCTTAAACTCCTTTTGATTTATATCCTTCTCAATAGACATTGTCGTACTATAATTTGTTTAAACAAAATATGTAATTCTTGCAATAAGGGATATTTTTTCTATTAAAGCAAATTTTTAAAAATATGTTTAGGAAACATTTTGTTCAAACAACTTCTATCAGCAAACTAGTATTCTTCACAACACTAAGAGCATTTTTAAAACATGATTAACCTAAAAAATAAGAACAAAAAAGGCTACCCCATACAGGATAGCCTCTTCATATAATACAAATGATGTTATAAACTAAGCATCATCTTTTTTTACTTCTTCTTCTGACGCTGACCTTTCAGTACTTTCAGTTGCCTCAGCCTTTGGCTCTTCTATCGGCTCTACATCCTTCACATCTGTAAATTCTTGGTAGATTGTCTTTTTATCAAAAGGACGCTCTCCAATCAGTTTTACAAGATCAGATTGATATAACACTTCTTTCTCCAATAATTGCTGTGCTAAAGCCTCTAACGCTTCACCATGCTCTCTTAATAGAGTTAATGTTCTTTGGTAAGCATTATCGATCAACTTCTTCACCTCATCATCAATCTTCTCTGCCAAAGCTTCTGAGTAAGGTCTAGAGCTGAATTCGCTTCTATTCGGGTCATAGAAAGATACGTTACCGATCTTGTCATTCATACCATAAATAGAAACCATGCTGTAAGCCATTTTAGTTGTTCTCTCTAAGTCACTCAAAGCACCTGTTGAGATTCTACCGAAGATGATTTCCTCTGCCGCACGACCACCAAGTGTCATACAGATTTCATCCATCATTTCCTCCGTAGTATTCAAGTATTGTTCTTTTGGCAAG
This sequence comes from Flammeovirga sp. SJP92, assembly GCF_001583495.1. Classification (GTDB taxonomy): domain Bacteria; phylum Bacteroidota; class Bacteroidia; order Cytophagales; family Flammeovirgaceae; genus Flammeovirga. The sequence goes on from NZ_LQAQ01000093.1 coordinate 297,851, forward strand.
TACTGAGCATAACCTAATGCTGCAACACCACGAGGAACGATACTTACTTTCACTAATGGATTGGCATGCTCCAAGAACCAGCCTGTTACTGCGTGACCCGCTTCATGGTAAGCTACAATCTTTTTCTCTTCTGGAGAGATAATCTTGTTTTTCTTTTCCAATCCACCGATTACTCTATCGATTGCCGCCATAAAGTCATCCATATCCACTGCGGGCTTATTGTTACGAGCTGCAATAAGTGCTGCTTCGTTGCAAACGTTGGCCAACTCAGCACCAGCAAAACCTGGAGTCTGTGTTGCTAACTCTTTTGGATTTACATTATCTGCAACTTTAATAGGGTTCAAGTGCACCTTAAAGATTTGCTCACGACCATTAATATCTGGTTTATCAACAGAAATCTGACGGTCAAAACGACCGGCTCTCATCAAGGCACTGTCCAATACATCAGGACGGTTGGTTGCTGCCAGAATAATTACTCCTGAGTCTGTTCCGAAACCATCCATTTCTACTAGAAGTGAGTTCAAAGTATTCTCACGTTCATCATTAGAACCTGGCATTGAACCTTTACCTCTTGATCTACCAATTGCATCAATCTCATCAATAAAGATGATACATGGCGCTTTTTCTTTAGCTTGTTTGAATAGGTCACGTACACGAGCCGCACCTACACCTACAAACATTTCTACGAAATCTGAACCTGACATACTGAAGAAAGGCACACCTGCTTCACCTGCTACAGCTTTCGCTAACAATGTTTTACCAGTACCTGGAGGGCCTACAAGCAGCACACCTTTAGGAATTTTACCACCTAGGTCTGTATATTTTTTTGAGTTTTTCAAGAAGTCAACAATCTCCTCTACTTCCTCTTTTGCTTCATCCAATCCAGCTACATCCTTAAATGTCACCTTCATATGATTTGGCTCGAACATTTGGGCTTTAGACTTACCAATATTGAAGATTTGTCCGCCAGCACCACCTGTTGCCATTCTTCTCATCAAGAACCAGAATCCAAAAAGAAGTACCAACAAGAATCCAGAACTGAAGAACCAGCTTCCGAAGCTTTCTCGTTGCTGAATTTCATAAGGAATTTTCTGATCTTCAGGTTTTCCTTCTTCCATTTCATCTAATTTAGAAAGGAAATGCTCTCCTGATACTATTTTGAATTTAAAATTAGGTTCTACAGATACCACTGAAAAAGGGCTTCTTTCCTCCTGTGCTTTGGAGTATTTGCTCTTTTTAAGGGCTTCATTTTTTAATATTACCTCTACTAAATTATCATTGACGATTATTACCTCCTTCACATCTCCTTCTTCCACCATCTCTTTGAAGGCGTGCAATGTTGTAGTCTCAGTAGTACTACTCTTGCTAAAATAGGCCAATCCAACAACTACCAGTATCAATGCAATCAGCATCCAAACTTGGTAATTATTTTTGGGCATAGGATTTTTTGGAATATTCCTCTTGTTCTGATCCATCCGAAATGTATGATCTAATTTGTGTTATTTAATTTTTTATTCAGTAGGAAGCTTAAAAACCTTAGCATCTCCCCAAAGCTCTTCTAAAGCGTAGAACTCTCGCTTTTTGGGAAGAAATACATGAGCTACTACATTAATGTAATCAAGAAGGGCCCAACCTTGTGAACCTGTTCCTTCTGTAGCAAATGCTTTTTCACCTGCAGTTTCCTTCACTTCTTTTTCAATACTATCAACAATTGAATCTAGCTGAGTATCTGAAGTAGCAGTGCAAATTACAAAGAAATCTGTAACTGCGTTCTTTACTTTTCTTAAATCTAATATTTCAATATGCTGAGCCTTCATTTCCTGCATTCCTTTTGCCACTACATGTGCAAACTCTTCCGTTCCGATCTCCTTTTTACTCATATTTTTAAAATTAGGATTTTCCTCCCTTTATATCTATAATTTTTTATATTTCTAACAAAAGCTATAAAATGTTCTCAATTGAACTCAATTTTGTATAATTGCATTGCAAATTCAATACTTTTTTTGATTTGTATTGAATTATAACAAGATTATAAACAAAAGTAACAAATACTTGTATAAAATTTCTGCCAATACGTCTTTTATCGGTAAAAGTGTCATATATATGCCTTCTTGTCATTCTACAAATGATTCTGTAGGAACCTTACTATCACAGAATAAAAACTTACAAGAGGGCACTATTGTTCTGACTCCTGAACAAACGCAAGGGAGAGGTCAGAGAGGAAATACCTGGGAATCAAATCCCAATGAAAACATCACAGCGTCTTTTTTATTGAGGCCTCAATTTATCACCGCAAGAAATCAGTTCCAACTTAATGTTGCTATAAGTTTGGGTGTTTTTGATACAATACATCATTTAACTCCCTCAGGTACAAAAATAAAATGGCCCAATGACATCCTGATCAACAATAAAAAGGTGGGAGGAATTTTGATTGAGAACTTTATTATAGGCCAAAACATCTCACATAGTATTGTAGGGATTGGATTAAACATTAATCAAGAGCGTTTTGTTGGAGATTTTCCGGCCACTTCTCTCTTTATGGAATCCGAGAAAAAATTTCAAGTTCCTAGAGTGATTGAAACGCTTTTGGAAAATATTGAAAAAAGATATTTAATACTGAAAAATGAAGGGTATGATCGACTCCGTCAGGAATATTACTCTCATCTGTTTTGGTATCATGAAATGGGGAGTTTTCAAGAAACTCTTCCAAATGGTGAGATACACATTTTTGAAGGTCAAATTTTGGGAGTCAATGAAAATGGCTGTCTTTCAATTGCTGATGAACATGGTAAAATCAGACATTTTGGTTTCAAAGAAGTAAAACACCTTTATTAAAAATAATATAAAACCTGAGTTTATTGAAAAAAATCACTGAACTCAGGTTTTATATTTTTGATTTAATTCTGTAGAAAAGGGTCTTCTAATTTCAAAGAGAAGGACCTATTCCTCCCTTCCAGATCCTCTACATCAATAGATATTCTCCGGCCGACTTTTCCTCTGAATAAAACCCTAATTTCTTCTGGAGATAAAAAAGCGACAGATTGACCATTTACCTTTATGATTCTATCTCCTTGTTGAATTCCTGCTTTATCAGCAGGCGATTCATCTCTAATTTGTGAAATTCTAAAAAAAGGCAAACCAGGGTATGGCGTCACAAAGTCTAAACCTAAATAATTATATAAAAAATCATCATTAAAATCTGTATTCTTTCTGATCAGCAACTCTTCTTTTTCATAATCAAAAATCACAGTAAACCGCCTCAATACCTCTGCCCCTACACTTCCATGACGCGTAGAATCGATAACTTTTAAACCTAAAGACTCAAAATCTGGATATTTCACAATAGGATCTTCCAAAGTAAAGGAACCTAAGCTTAATTTTTCCAACCGGTTTACCTTACCGTATAAATCTCCACTTATGCCCACTCCTAAATGATCTCGAATCGCCTTTACTGAAGCTTTAAGGTTATGATGTTTTGACTCAAAAATAGACAATGCATGACTTGCTCCTGTATCCACCAAGAGAGAGACTTTGTGTGTTTTATTCATTTCACTAGTTAATAAAGCTGTTTCAATGTAAGCTCTATTTTTACGTACTGTCAAAGGTATGCATTCATAACGCTTCTTCAGCTTTTCTCTTCGCTTAGCATAATAAAAATCCTTTTGGTAGAGTGTCAATACTTTTCGCTTATAATCAATACTTACCACAAAATGCTGAAAAACTGTAGATCCGATTAAGCCATGAATCAGCATTCCCATATTGTCGGTCAGCTTGAAGATATCTTGGTTAGGATAAATAATATCCTGATTAAAACCTTCTACACCTTTTATATTGACTTTATTTCCCCATGAATGAAAGGCCTGAAGAGGACCTTCGGTACCCATACCATTGATATCAACCTCCCTAGTTCTTCTAGGATCTAGATTTAATTGTTCTGCGAAGGCAGGATCACACAGTATAATATAAGAGGCTCCAGAATCGAGAATAAAATTCAAGGTATCTGAACCGTTTATTGAAACAGGAATAACCACTAAGTTATTGACAAGCTTAAACTTTATTTGTGTAAAATTATGCTTCTCTTGTATGAACGCCAGGTTTTTAAGGTGAACTTCTGCTTTATTCTGAGCTAATGTATTTAGAGGATTGACAATTAAAAGTAGCAAGCTCACCAAAAAAAATAATGTTGTCTTTTTGGTTCTCATTTTTGATAGTAATGTTAGTTGACGGAGAGAAATTTGACACCTATAATATAGTGATATTTTAAGAGTATATCAAGTATTACACACTGACTGTAAACCTCTTAAACAAAAAAAGAGACTCATAAAGTCTCCTCATTGGTGTAATTAAAAGATAAAGTAGTAAGATAATAAATTTAGTCTTAATAGGTTTTAGTATCTGATACGTTGTAACATTTGTAATAGTTAATATTCAGCTGTGGAAAAACCAACAGTGCTATTTTTTACAATAGCCTATATTACAAAAGTACCGGTTAGGCCACTATTAGACAATACCCATTTATAGGTATTTTAATTTTGTTTTTTCCTCATTTTTGGATTTTTCGTAGATCTGACCATAAATTTCTAATGAAACTATACAAATTACTGTTTTCTCAATCTGATCTATTAATTTTGAATTATTGTTTCATAAAAAATCCATAAATGGAAACTCCTTATATAGTAGGTATCACAGGTGGTAGTGGTTCAGGAAAAACTACCTTTATTAAAATGTTGACAGATCTAATCGGTGAAGATAATATCTGTACTGTCTCTCAAGATAATTACTACATCGACAAAGAAAATCAACCTGAAGATGCAAAAGGAATAAAAAACTTTGATACTCCTTATTCTATTGATTTAGAAAAATTCTACCAAGACATTCAAAAGTTAAAGAATGGAGAGGTAGTTCAAATTCAGGAATACACTTTTAATAATGCAGCTGCAGAGCCAAAACTGCTTACTTTCAATCCAAAGCAAGTAATCATCCTAGAAGGTATTTTTGTTTTTCATGATCCAAGAGTTTTTGACATGATTGATCTAAAACTTTTCATCGAAGCAAAAGCACACTTGAAATTGAGTAGACGTATCAAAAGAGATAATGTTGAAAGAGGATACGATATCAACGACGTACTTTACAGATACGAAAATCACGTAATGCCTGCTTATGAGAATTACATCAAGCCTCATAAAGAAACTGTTGATTTGATCATCAGAAACGACACTAATTTTGACACAGGTTTAGATGTAGTTAAAACATTCTTGCTTCAGAAAATATAAGGTCCTAACTTTCCGCCTTAATTCAGAGTAGTAGTACTGGAAGAAAATAGAAATAACTTTTTTATCTCGTACTTCACTGAAATTACTCTTTGAAACTAATTGATATGGCGGACGGAAAATTTGCAATTATAGGACTCGGGCAATTCGGTACATCAGTGGCCAAAAATCTCTCTAAATTGGGAGCGGAAGTAATGGCTATTGATAGAGAAATAGAAAGAGTGGACATCGTGAAAGACGACGTCGCTTATGCCGTAGCTCTCGATTCTACAGATATAAAAGCACTAAAAGCACAGTCTATCCATGAAATGGATGCTGTGCTTTTGGCTATTGGTGAAAATGTAGAAGGCCTGCTGCTAACTACTGTGCTACTTCTAGAACTTAAGGTAAAACGTATTATTGCAAGGGCTGTCAGTGAACAGCAAAAAATCATCCTTCAAAAACTAGGAGTCTCTGAAATTATCCTTCCTGAAGATGAAGTAGGTAAGATGACTGCTGAAATGCTGTTGAACCCAGAAATTCAATCTTTCATGACTCTACCCGATAGTTATGAGATTGTGGAAGTGATTGTACCTCGAAGATTGTATGGGAAGTATTTAGAAGATCTGGACATAGAAGCCACTTTTAATGCTGATATAATTGCACTCCGTAGATTATTTGAAGAACGTAATGCTCTTGGAGTAACAGAGTATAAAGAGCATTTAATTCGAAACCCCAAGGATGTTAAATCTGTTTTACAGAAAGGCGATAAGTTGGTCATGTTAGCAACCAAAAAGTCTATTAAACAGTTTCTTGAGATTAATAGCTAATCGAATTATAAGTTTTCTAAAATCACGAATTGAGTTTCCAATACGACGAATTCAATTTTAAATAAAAAGCTTTTTACATTTAAAGGCTTATTAATGCCAATTGGCATGTTTTTTTATCACTTAATAAGTATCAAGACAAAATAACTTCCTATAATTCTTATTACTGTATTGCGATTGCCTCATTTTAAAATGAATAAAAGTTCAATTATCTTCAGCGTCGTATTCACTAATAAAGAAAGGAGAATTACTTTTACTATTTTGACTTAGTACTTAACTAAATTGTCGCTCTCCATTTATAGGAGAGAAAATTATACTTTTAAAGAATGAAGAAATTTCTAATTACAGGTGGAGCAGGCTTTATCCCAAGCTCAATTGCAGATAAACTTCTTGAAAACCCTAACAACTTTGTGGTTTGTGTGGATAATTTCTTAACTGGTGAAAAATGGAAAGTTCCCACTCACGACAATTGTAAATTCATCAAATGTGACGTAAACCACTATGATGAAATTGCGGCAATTATGACGGCATACAAATTCGATTATGTATTCCATTATGCAGCTGTTGTTGGAGTAAAAAGAACTTTAGAGAACCCTGTAATGGTACTAGAAGACCTTCAAGGTATTGAAAATGTACTTCGTTTATCTAAGAACACAGGAGTAAAGAGAGTGTTTTATTCTTCTTCTTCTGAAGTTTACGGAGAGCCTGTACACTTACCTCAACACGAACACACTACTCCATTAAACTCTAGATTACCATATGCCATCGTTAAAAATGTAGGTGAAGCATACTGCAGATCATTCAAACAAGAGTTTGATCTTGACTATACAATTCTTCGTTTCTTCAATACTTACGGACCTAAACAAAGTACTGACTTTGTAATGTCTAAATTTATTGACGCGGCTTTGAAAAATGAACCTATTACAATTTATGGTGACGGTTCTCAAACTAGAACATTCTTCTATATTCAAGACAACCTTGATGCAACAATTAAAATGTTGGAAGAAGATTTAGTAGTGAATGATGTTATCAATGTAGGAAACGACCGCATTACTACAATCAAGCAATTAGCAGAATTGATTATTGAAAAAACTGGATCATCTTCTGAAATCATTTACCTTCCACCATTGAAAGAAGGTGACATGACAAGAAGACAGCCAGATGTAGATAAACTAAAGACCATTCTAGACCGTCCATTTACATTATTGGAAGAAGGTATGGATAAAGTCATTGAAGCTAGAAAGAAACGTATGGAAGCCAACGCTTAAGTTTATTAATAGCTTAATAAAAAAGAAGGGGGAAAAGTAACTGATATAATTACTTTTCCCCCTTTTTATTTTTAATGAAGAACATGAACTAAAAGAGATGTTTCAAACATGCTCTAAGTACTAAGCCAAAATTAATTTGATCTTTTTTTAGCTTAGTACTTATCACGTTTTTCATTATAATTTATCTTAGTTGTGCACTGCTTCTTTCTTTTCACTTGAAGTTAAGTTCTGGAAGAACCAGCCTAACTGTTCCGCTAATAATAACATTACTGGTACAATGACCAATGTTAAGAAAGTAGCGAACGTTAAACCATAGATTACTGTCCATGCCATAGGTCCCCAAGTATCTGCGTTTGGTCCACCGAAATAGATATCCGCATCAAAGTGAGCAAACATTCCAAAGAAATCAATGTTCATACCCGTTGCTAATGGAATCAAACCTAATACGGTTGTAATCGCCGTCAACAATACAGGACGTAGACGAGTGAAACCTGCTTGCTCAATACATTCGATTAAGTCTTTGATTGGTAAACGATCATCAGGATCCATTCCTAATTTCTCCTTTTTAGCTGCAACCAATTGATCAGCACAATCAATCAATACAATGGCGTTGTTTACTACGATACCTGCCAATGAAATGATACCAATACCTGTCATGATGATTACAAATGGGTCATTGAAAATGATCAGACCTAATAATACACCAATCAAACTGAACATTACTGAAGCAATAATAATGAATGGCTTCACGAATGAGTTGAATTGAGAAACAAGAATCAAGAAGATTGCACACATTGCTATTAACATCGCTCTACTTAAGAATGCCATTGATTCGGCTTGATCTTCTTGCTCACCGCCAAATTTATAATTGTATTGTGCAGGCATTTCATAAGAGCCTAGCAGATTTTTCACATTCTCTACTACCACTTGATTATTATATCCTTTGGAAACATTTGAACTAAGTGTTACTACTCTATCCAAATCCTTTCTCTTGATCTCACCTACAGTTGTACTGTAATCCAGTTTTGCAACAGATGAAACAGGTACTTGATGGAACTTACCTTTATTATCTCTGAATGTGACCCTTTGATCGTTCAAAGTAGATAAATCATAACGGTACTCATCTTTCAAACGAAGCTGAATTGGATAATCATCCTCTCCATCTTTAAATTTAGAAACTTCTTGTCCATAAATAGCAGTACGCATGTTTTGAGCTAACAAACCTGTTGACACTCCGAAACGTCTTGCCTTATTACGATCAATGTTCACCAATAATTCTGGCTTACTTACTGAAATATCAATGGATAATTTATCAATACCAGGGATACCTGATTGCTCAATCATAGCCTTCATTTTCCCTGCCTCTTTGATCAACACTAAGTAATCCTCACCTGTCAATTCAATTGAAATCGGTTTACCAGTAGGAGGTCCATTTTGCTCTTTATCCGTTACAATTTCTACACCTGGGATATCCTTCGCGATTTTAGCACAAAGTGTCATTACTTCTACCGAACTCACACCATCACGCTTTTCATAAGGTACAAAACCTACTGCAATTCTCGCTCTGTTTGGTGTTACTGTATTGGCGGCTCCATCTTGAGGATCATTTGTGTTTTCACCTACATTAGCTACAATCGATTCAATAATATCGCTATAGGGAGATAATTCTTTATATAATCTCTTCTCAAGGTCTAAAGCAATCTTATTGGTTTCTTCAACATCTGTACCTTGTGGTGCCTCAATGTACATGTATACATAACGAGGATCTGAATCAGGGAAGAATTCGATCGGTACTTTGCCACTACCTAATCTAGCTCCAAACCAACCAATAGCAATCACAAGGAAAGCAAAAATACCTACGATCAAGAAATAAGGAGTCTTTCCTTTTAAAGCAAATCTTAATGTTGTTAAGTAAACTGATTCAAGTTGTGTTAAGAATACATTCTGGAAATAATAAGCCAATCTTTTTAAGACCATGCCATCAAGCAATGCGATAATAGCTCCCAGCATTAATACATTTCCTAATGTATACGTTGACCACATAATGTAACCTGGAATCGACAACCCTAAAAGTACAAGTCCAACAGTAACTTTAGTCTTATTGATAGTTCTGTAAGCCTCTTCTGAATCGACTTTCATGTATTTAAAAGCAATTACTGGGTTGATTACCAAACCAACAAACAGTGATGATGCTAGTACGGAGATCAAAGTAATTGGTAAGTATTTCATGAACTCACCCATAATACCTCCCCAGAATGCCAAAGGAACAAAGGCTGCTAAAGTTGTAGCTGTTGATGAAATAATCGCCAATGCTACTTCTCCTGTACCTTGTTTTGCTGCTTCCTTGGTGGTCATTCCTGACTCCCTCAGTCGGTAGATATTTTCAATTACTACAATGGCATTATCCACTAGCATACCTAATGCAAGGATCAAAGCAAATAATACTACCATATTGATAGTTACACCCAATGAACTTAAAATCAAGAACGACAAGAACATTGATAATGGAATAGCCATACCCACGAACATTGCGTTTCTTAATCCCATAAAGAAAAGAAGTACCACAACCACGAGAATCATACCTGAAATAATACTATTCTCTAAGTTTTTAAGAGAAGTTTTCATCTCATTGGATTGAGATTCTGTAATCACAATATCCAAGTTACTTGGTAAGTAGTTATCTCTGGCGTCATCTAAAGCTGCCATGATTTTATCAGTAGCATCGATTAAGTTTTCACCACCTCTTTTTACTACTTTTAGAGAAACTACTGGGTAAGCTCCTTTTGAATTGAAATCAGAAGAAGCTAAACGTGCATAACTCTTACGTTCAACATAACTATCTTTAATTTCAGCAAGGTCTTTCAAGTAGATTGTATTCTGGTCTTCCGACTTTACAATCACGTTCTTGATTTCTTCCACCGTTTTGAATTCTCCGTCTACACGCAACGCTCTACGGAAACCATTACCCATTTTCACATCACCACCTGACATAGTTACGTTTTCATTGGCAATTGCATTTGAGATATCAGAGAAAGCCAACTGCATGGCATCCATCTTATAGATGTCTGCATTAATCTGAATTTCTCTTTCTACAGAACCAGTGATATCTACACGAGATACTTCTCTAAATTCTTCTAACTCATCTTGAAGATCCTCAGCATAATCTTTCAGCTTTTGAATTTCAAAATCACCTGAAAGGTTAATTACCATAATTGGAATCTCAGAAAAGTCCATTTCCTGAACATCGGGATCTGTATCTAAATCGGTTGGCAATTCACTTTTCGATTTATCAACAGCATCCTTTGTATCTTGAAGTGCTTTTGAGATTTCAACATCCTCATTGAATTCTACAGTAATCACTGAAAAATCTTGAGCAGAAGTTGAGATAATTTCCTTCACTCCTTTCATTGACTTCAATTCCTTTTCAATAGGACGAGTAATCAATGATTCAATATCCACAGGCGAGTTACCTGGATGCATTGTACGGATGTACACCATTGGAATACGAATTTCAGGAAACTGTTCCTTTGGCATTCCAACATATGACAACATACCAAATACAGCAATAATTATCGTAAGGATAAAAATTGAAGTACTGTTATTGATTGAAAAACTACTCAACCCAAATTCCTTTGAGTTTGACTGTTCTTCGTTTTTTATATTTTTATTTTCCTCCATCAGTCTGCTCCAAATTAAATTTGATAATCAACAATTCTAACTTGTTCACCATTAATCACTTCAGAATAACCTTTATTGATTACTCTCATTCCAGCTTTAATTCCAGATGTAACCATAGTGTTTCCTCTGTAAGATTTACCAGTCTCTATTTCAACTTTTCTCACAACATTCTGCTTACCCTCTTTGTTTTCAAGGATATAAGTAAATGTTTCTCCTTTTGTGTTTTTCTGAACCAGATTACTAGGAATAGCTACAGCATTTTCTTTAGAGAAGTCATTGATCGTTACCACAGCCATAGTATTAGGCTTAATATCCAACCCTTTCTCAGAGATGCGCATACGGATTTTGAAAGTTCTATTCAATTGGTTAATAGTTTGTCCAACAACATCAACCTTCATATCTCTTTCAATTTCCAGCATTGGGAATTTCACCTTCACTTTATCTCCTTGTTTTACCACTCTACTATAAGCTTCAGATACTTCTGCTACAACTTCAATATTAGAGATATCTACCAAACGAGCATAAGGCTGACCTGCAGGACCCATTTCACCTTCTTTCATAAAGATTTCATCTACTTTACCAGAAATAGGAGCAACCACATATCCTTTATTCTCCTGCTCTTTCAAGCTTTCCAATTTTGCTTCTAATGACTCTTTATTATTTTTTGCTTGAAGATATTGTACCTCAGAACCGATACCTTGCTTCCACAGTTTATCTTGTTTCTCATAAAGTACTTCTGCCAGTTCCAAGCTTGTTTTTACCTCATCAATTTGCTTCTGAACTAACTCTACATCTAATTTCGCAAGATATTGTCCTCTCTTCACGTAAGCACCTTCTCTCACATATCTCCTAATAATACGACCTGTTGTTTCTGGGGCTACTACTACATTTCTATTTGAAGTAACATCACCAGGAACATCTACAAAGTGATTAAAAGTAGATGCTTTAACATCAAATACAGTAACAGGTTTTAAAGTATTTGCCTCTGCTTTATCTCCTCCTAAATCTTTAATTTCTGCTTCTAATGTATGAATATCACTTTCCAACTTTACTAATTGCTGCTGATATTCTATTAATTGAGCTTTTTTTGCTTCTATTGAATTTTCATCTTCTCCACCGCAGGCAGATACAAAGGAAGCAACTGATAGTAATGTGATTAATTTATATCTTGATAACATATCTGTATTTTTTCTATTTTCTTTCGTTATTCAACTTTAATGTCTCTTTATCCTTTTCAAAATCCTCACTATCTACATATTCCAATAGACGTCCATTTGCTTTTTCAAAAGATAATTTTGCTATTAGTACTTCATAAAGAGAGTTGTAAAACTCATTGGCAGCTGTAGCATAGTCTTGTGATGATGTTGTCACCTCTACTGAAGAACCTACTCCATTTTTGAATTTTACCTGTGTATTTGTATAAACCTTTTCAGCAACTCCCATGTTTTTTTCCTGAAGGTTTAAAGTAGCCATATTAGTTTCGTATACGATACGAGATTGCTCTTGCTCTATAGAAATTTGACGTTCCAAATCGATACGAGTATTTAATAACTGCTGTCCTTTCAACTTCTTCTGTTCAATGATTTTTTGACGAGCAAACCCATCAAAAACATTCAGTGAAAGTGTTAAACCTATATTTGCGAAATCTCCTCCATTACCATACAAACCTGGTAGCTCCTGACCACCAGCATTAAAACCATATCCTCCAAATGCATATAATTTAGGCCAATACTCAGCTTTAGTAGATCTAATATCATAGTCATTTAACTTAATATTAGTATTTAAAATTGAGTATTCTATTCTGTTTTTGGCCACTGCCAAATCAGTTGGAGTAACAATAAAATCTCTAAAGTCTTCTAGCTTCTCTGCTAAACCAATAGATGAATTGATGTCCATTCCCATCTGGAATTTCAACAATTTTTCAGCAATCACATTCATTTGAGTAGATTGTGTTTCCTGAATGACCATACTGTTATAACTTACCTCAATTCTATTTAATTCGGTTTCTTCCACCATACCTGCCTCATACATGGCTTTGGTTTCATTATAAAGGCCTTCTAAAATTTCTCTATTTTCAATGATCAGTTTTAAGAATTCCCTCTGCACTAATACATAATAATAAGCTTGAGTAACCGCTTCAGCTACATCAATTTTAGAACGGATTAATTCCTTTGAAGCCAACTCATTATAAACCTTAGCCGCTTGAACACCGATAAAGAATGTTCCATCAAATATCAACTGAGAAGCTTGTAACTGAAGATTAGAACTGTACTTTGTTCCAAATTCAATAGCAAGTATTTTTTGAGGATCTCCATTAATTGGGTCAAAGGTATTTTCTGGCAAAAATGCCTTCTGAATTTTCATATTATCCACAAATTGCCCTTCAAAATTAACTTGAGGTAAACCAATCGAGATAATTTCTTTGACTTTTGCTTGAGAGATGCCTTGTTCTAAAACTGCATTTTTGATGATTCCTGTATTTTGGAAAGCATAGTTTATACAATCTTGCACACTGTATAATGGAACACCGTTTTCGTTAGTGGTTGTTTGTTGTGCAGACAGTTGTAAACTAAAAAATAAGCTTAAAAAAGCTACGATCCATTGAAGGACGTTTTTCATAAGTTTGTAGATTGTGATTCTTGATTAATAAATTCGTGAAGGTAGTGGTCCAGTAATTTGACACCATCTGGAGTGGCAATACCTCTAATAAAGTGTTTGAATAATTCCACTTGAACTTTTGCAACTGGAAACCGGTCATGCGGGAATACTGAAGTATCAAAAGCTACTTCTACTTGCCACATTCTCATTAATACTAACATCTCGACGTCAATATCATTATAGAAATGTCCTTCTGAACTTCCTTGCTTGATAATGGATATTAAAGTTTCATGAAAGCATCCTTCTTTATGGCATTCGTATTTATCCCAAACTTCAGGATAAAACTTCTTCAAATCCATAAAAACTGAAGGGTTAATCGCACGCATTCTTTCATAAAAGAAGTAAAAGATTTTGGCCATTTTGAAAACACCATCCTGGTCCAGCTTCCCAACTTCCTCTATAAATTTTGAATCCTCTTCCATGTAAAAAGAAAGAGTAAATTCGATGAGTTCTTTTTTGTTTCTAAAGACATTATACAAGGTCTTTTTGGACATCCCCAATTGCTCAGCAATGTCAGACATTGTCACTCTTTTGAGCCCTAAACCTTGAAATTGTTTTCGTGCTTCTTCAATGATACGCAGACGTAATTGATCATTTACCACGATGAATATGAATTGACTATTTTAGTTAGATGATATATAGTAGACCTTAAATCTCAGTTCATTTATGAAACTTTTGTTCAAAAATAATTCTGGCATTTTTGGCTTTCTATCTAAAGTTAAGATGAAATAAACTATTGTTATTTGATGGGACAAACTTAGGGAAACCCGAAGTAATAAAAAAGTTTCCGAGGTTTTATTTTACTTAATTTTAAAAAATATTCCATGGAAACTATTGTTTTGTTAAAAATTAAGTTTTTTTGATTGAAAACCGACTGTCTTTATGCTTGATAATTTCTCTCCCAACAACTGAACTTCAAAAAAGTTTAGCAAAAAAAGAGGTAAAGCATCTTTCAATACTTTACCTCCTTGACAGGTTTCTCTTACAAAAGAAAGAAACTAAATTTTATCTATATATAATTTCTTGATCCTTACATTTGGCCCTGGGCACTGTGTCTCATGGCAATTGACGCACAATGAAACCGTCGAATTGAAATAATTCATCTGACCTTCCAAAGGGATATCCTTTTGTTGTGCAATATGTTTTAAAAACTGATCTGCTTTTTGTTGATAGTCCTTTGAAGCTGTTTTTCCTTCTTCAGTAGGTATAGCCGTCAAAATATGATCTGCGTTCAAGAATATTGACTGAAAAGATTGACCTTTTAGAATAGCATTCCTCTGGGCTTCCATTTGATCTGTAGCATCACGCATCAGCCAAGCTAATTCAGAACCTCCATTAGGATATCGAGAAGAAACTTTTTCTTTAGGTTGTTGACAACAAATCAATGTAGTTAGGATAAAACTGACAGAAGCTAGAATTGGAATTATTTTACTCATTTTAATACATCGTCTAGTTTTCAATAGCAACACCTTCTGCCATGAAAGTATATTTCACTTCAGGCGCATCAATTTTTGCAATTTCTTCTTCTGTCTTCCCAGCGTCTTCTGCATAGTGTTTTAAGGTAGCAACATCAATCACTTCCTTTTTGGCGATTCCTTTAATGACAGCCTTCTTTCCTGCTGCATCTTTAGGAACAAAGAATTTGTAATCTTTGAATTTAACGAAGACATCTTTCTCGCCCTCTCCCATTGGCATGGTCATCCAGCATCCCTTTTTCTGACAGACGCCTGTAATTTCACCTTCCAGTTGCACATTTACAGTTTCTTCCTGACCTAATTTTGATTTTAAATCAGTAGAAGCAATCGTATTTTCTACTTCAAAAGTGTCTCCGAAATAAGACATTTCTTGAGATGGTTTTTGCTCACAGCTAAAAAATAATAGTATCGAAAAGAAGGCTAAATAAATAAATTTCATAATTAATGTGATATATGCTTTAAAAGTTGAATTAGTATACTACAAATATAAGCACTATTGAATGCCTTTCAGCAGCTGTTCCACATAAACAGCAGGAACCTCTTCTACCGTTATCGACATCTTAATATCTTCAATTGGCCTTTTTTGAGCGTTTACTTTCTGAGAAGCAATCTTATCGATAATATCCAACCCTTCCACCACTTGACCAAACACGGTGTATTCTCTATCAAGAAATGGTGTTCCTCCTAATTTTGTGTAGGCAATTCTTTCTTTTCTTGTGGGCTTATCAATCAATTGCACATCATATTTCTTTTCCATCATTGGAATACATTTTTTCATCAAACGCTTCTGTCCCGCCGTATCACTTCTTTCTCCTAGTTGTACGTAGGCTTGATTGATTCTTGAATATTCAGGATCTTCTATTAATGACGTAAAGTATTGATTGACTTTTTTGTAATCTGTTTTGGAATCATACAGGCTCTCTTTAGTATATTTTTTCCCATCAACAATATAAAACTGACACCCACTGGATTTTTTGCCTGGGTTAGAGCCTCCACCTTTTCTAGCCATAGCTAAGGCTCCTTTTTGGTGAAAATATTTATAATTGATCTCCGCTGGCAACTGATCTCCTATTTCACCTCTGCCCAAATGTTCACCTTCATCAGCAAACCTTGAATCAGGATCACCACCCTGAATCATAAATCCATCAATCACTCTATGAAATAATAAGCTGTCATAATAATGTTGACGCACAAGTTTGATAAAGTTTTTTCTATGAATTGGTGTTTCCTTGTAAAGAATTATCTTCATCGCCCCGTATTCTGTCGTTAGGGTTAATAAAAAGTCATCATTAGGGTCTTCAACTTCCGTAGCTACTTCCTTTCCTTCTTCCCAATCACCTTGAGAATTTGAGCATGAAAAGCCTATAAAACTGATCGAAATGATATAAAAAAAAGCTACTTGTAAAGAATATTTCATATTTTTTCCTCCTTGGATATATCTTTTTATGTTTTTTTATCGTTAGATAAGTAAATGCTTAGTAATCAGACAGGAATAACTTTTGCAGAGTTATTTATTATTTTTTTGTGAGTTCATCGCTGAAATTGCATGACTAGAGCTTCTAATCAATTTTTTAAACAGTTATCACAAGGAAAAAGTAATAAATGGGGGAAGTTTTTTTTAACTGATTACACTAATACTTCATCATAAATAAATTTACATTGTATTATTTATTTATAAAGGAGCAACGAAGTTAGTAAAAATGAAACAAGGACCAAGATAGCAACTAATATGACGATGGCGTTTTCAAACAGCATAGAAAAACATTCAGAACAAAAAAGCGAAGCAATAGTGGTTGATAATAATATTATCAATGCACACTATCTAAAAAAAATGCTTATGGACGAGGGGTTAGAAATTAATGTAATAACAGATGCAAGTCCGTTACTTTCATTAGTTGACAATCCATCTGTAAAAATGGTATTTCTTGATGCTGAAACATTGGGTGGACACTTAAAAGACACTATTGACAAATTAAAAGAATATTGTCAAGAAAATGATAGAGAGATCTCTATAATAGGTACTACTCCTTATTCTTTGGCAGGAGCAAGAAAGCAACTGCTGAACTTAGGCGTTCAGTTTGCACTGAGTACTCCTATTTACAAGAAACATCTTGCTGAGATTTTGAATGCAACTATTATTGCATAAAAAAGCACTGCAATAGATTTACTACTACAGTGCCTTTGTATTTAATACCTTAATAATACTTCTATAAAGAAGTAGTTGGCATTTTACGGTCTACTTTTTTCACTAGGCCTGATAAAACTTTACCTGGTCCACACTCAATAAATTCAGTTACACCATCAGCGATCATTGCTTGAACAATCTGTGTCCATTTTACAGGAGCAGTCAATTGTGCAATTAGGTTTTCCTTAATTACTGCAGGGTCTGTTTGAGGTTTAGCATCTACATTTTGGTAGATTGGGCATTTTGGAGTGTTCAATACTGTCTCTTCAATAGCCTTTTGCAATTCAGCTTTTGCAGGCTCCATAAATGGAGAATGGAAAGCACCTCCTACAGGAAGTGGCAACGCTCTTTTCGCTCCAGCTTCTTTTGCTGCTTCACATGCTTTTTCAATTCCTTCTTTGCTACCAGAAATCACCAATTGACCTGGGCAGTTGTAGTTAGCAGGAACTACACCTTCAACACCTTCACATACTTTCTCAACGTCTTCATCTGAAAGACCCAAGATCGCAGCCATTGTAGATGGGTTCATTTCACATGCTTTCTGCATTGCGTCAGCTCTTTTTGCTACCAATTTTAAGGCATCTTCAAAGTTTAATGCTCCACATGCCACTAAAGCTGAGAATTCACCAAGAGAGTGTCCAGCTACAACGTCAGGAGTGAACTCCTCTGCACATAATGCTGTGATTACTGAGTGAAGAAAAACAGCAGGCTGTGTTACATTAGTCTGCTTCAACTCCTCTGCAGTACCTTCAAACATTACATCTGTGATACGGAAACCAAGAATATCATTGGCTTTTTCAAAAAGTGCTTTTGCCTCTTCATTTGAGTCATACAGCTCTTTACCCATACCAGTAAACTGAGCTCCTTGTCCTGGGAATACGTATGCTTTCATATAAAATATCTTTATTGGTTGATAACAATATTCATCTGTATTTCACCTCAAAAAGGCAGAAATACAAGGTCAAAAAAAAATTGCAACGGCAAAGATAAATGATTTATCCTCTTTGTCTTATGATTTAAATAAGATAATGAATTGATTTTGGGAATTTCTATCATCTTTGAGCAACAAAAAAAGCCTTAACATTTCTGCTAAGGCTTTTGCTCTCCTTCTTGGACTCGAACCAAGGACCCTCTGATTAACAGTCAGATGCTCTAACCAACTGAGCTAAAGGAGAAAATTTATTTTGGGAGCTCCTCTTCTTGGACTCGAACCAAGGACCCTCTGATTAACAGTCAGATGCTCTAACCAACTGAGCTAAAGAGGAATGAATTTGAATAAATTTGCTCTCCTTCTTGGACTCGAACCAAGGACCCTCTGATTAACAGTCAGATGCTCTAACCAACTGAGCTAAAGGAGAAGTTATTTCAAATTCTGCTTTATTTGTGGAACGTTTTTCCTTTAAAGCGTGGCAAAAGTAGTAGCATTTTTTGAATTTGCAAAATCATTAAATAAAAAAAATGCAAATTAATTTAAATTACACTGATTTTCAGCCTTAAAAAGATTGAAGTTTTTTTTAGGACTCCCAATATCCATTGATTTCTCCAATATAACTCCTCAAATCATTGACTCCCGTTTTGTCTTCTGAAGAGGTAATAAACATAGGAGGAAACTCTTCCCACTGCTTTTTTAACTCTCTTTTATAAGTTGCCACTGCTTTGCTGATCTTTCCTTGACCTAATTTATCGGCTTTTGTGAAAATTATTGCAAACGGTAATTCCTTCTCTCCCATCCAAGCCATAAAATCCAAATCGTTTTTCAACGGCTCGTGACGTATATCCACCAAAACAAAAGTACACATCAAGTTTTCTCGAGAAGCAAGGTATTTTTTCACCATACGCATAAACTTCTCTCTCTCCGTTTTACTCACCTGTGCGTATCCATACCCTGGAAGGTCACATAAATACCATTCATTATTAATAATAAAATGATTGATCAATTGTGTCTTACCTGGCGTAGATGATGTTTTTGCTAATTTCGTTTTTCCTGTAAATGCATTAATTAATGAAGACTTACCCACATTGGATCTTCCGATAAATGCATACTCAGGAATTTTAGGTTCAGGACATTTTGCAACATCCGTATTACTTGTCACAAATTCAGCTTCTTTGATTTTCATGCTTCTTTTACTTTGTTTTGAAATGCAAAGGTAAGAGGATTGATGGAAGAATGAATAATTCTTAATTGTTCATTATTAATTCTTTAGAATTAAATAAAATGTATTTATTACACTAATTTAAATTTTCCTTTCAACCAAAACTTAAATCCTCTATTTTTACCCTACCATATAAACACTATCAGTGTACTTCGATACACCAAATAAACACTTATGAAAACAATTATCATTTTAGGTGCAGGACGTTCTGCATCATCATTAATCCATTATTTATGTGGCCACGCAACAACCAATGAGTGGCAAATAAAGGTGGGAGACTACCAAAAAGAGCTAGCAGACGAGAAGATCAAAGGATTTGAAAATGTAGCTTCTGCTTTTCAATTTGATATCAACAATGAAGAACATCGTGAAACCTATATTTCACAAGCTGATATAGTGGTTTCACTACTTCCCGCCCGTTTCCATATAGAAGCAGCAAAAGTTGCCGTAAAACATGGAGTACCTTTAACTACTGCTTCTTACATCACTGAAGAAATGCAGGCTTTGAGTAAAGAAGCTGAGAAGAAAGGAATTATTCTCTTGAATGAAATTGGACTAGATCCCGGTATAGATCATATGTCAGCCATGAAAATGATTGAGGAAGTGAAAGAGAAGGGGTATTCCATTGAAGGCTTTGAATCTTTTACAGGAGGCCTCGTTGCTCCTGAGTCTGATAATAACCCTTGGAATTACAAGTTCACCTGGAATCCTCGTAATGTAGTTTTAGCAGGTCAAGGTGGTGCCGTACGTTTTCTTCATAATGGAAAACATAAATACATTCCTTATAATAAGGTATTCCGTAGAACAGAGCGAATTGAGATTGAAGGTTATGGAAAATTTGAAGGTTACGCCAATAGGGACTCTTTAAAGTAT
The DNA here is from genome assembly GCF_001583495.1 of Flammeovirga sp. SJP92. Lineage (GTDB taxonomy): Bacteria > Bacteroidota > Bacteroidia > Cytophagales > Flammeovirgaceae > Flammeovirga. Next base: position 318,217 of record NZ_LQAQ01000093.1, read on the forward strand.
GTTGAAAAATACGGTTTGGAAGGTGTTCCCACCGTTTATAGAGGCACTTTAAGAAGGCCTGGGTTCTGTAGAGCATGGAACTGCTTTGTCACTTTAGGTGTCACTGATGATAGCTATGAAATGGAAAATACTCAGGATATGACTTATCGTGAGTTCATCAATTCCTTTTTAAGGTATAACCCTAATGATTCTGTTGAATTAAAATTGATGCAGTATTTAAAACTGTCTCAAGACGATCTGGAAATGGAAAAATTGGAATGGCTAGATATTTTTAGTGATAAAAAAGTTGGACTTCCTAAGGCTACACCTGCACAGATTCTCCAGAAAATATTGGAAGAAAAATGGCAGCTTGATCCTGATGATAAAGATATGATTGTGATGTATCATAAGTTATTTTATAAGAAAGGAAATGAAAATATCTTGAGAACATCACATATGGTAGTAAAAGGTAAAGATCAGACATACACTGCCATGTCAGATACTGTGGGTATTCCTTTAGCTATTGTCACCAAACTGATCTTACAAGGCAAAATCACCAAAACAGGAACTTGTATCCCAATTCATAAAAACATCTATGAACCCGTTCTGGAAGAACTGGAAAGTATGGGAATTACATTTGAAGAACAGGAAATAGTCATGAGCCCTCAGGAGATGGCTAGTTTGTAATCTATTTTACTTGTTTTTATAAAGACTTAATCAGTTTCAATTGGTTAAGTCTTTATTGTTATGATTCCTCCCTCATTCTCCTTTACTTTGCACTCGACATACATACAACTCCATATATAAAAAATGAACGAAGTTTTTACTTATGCCCTTTTGGCATTTACGTCTTTCTTTACACTGATCAATCCTGTAGGGATTATGCCTGTCTTTATGACAATGACTAATCAGCTTTCAAAAGAAGAAAGAAAGAACACAGCATTAAGAGCCTCATTTATTGCTTTTTGTTTCCTATTATTTTTTGCAATTACAGGACAATCACTTTTCCGCTTTTTTGGAATCTCAATTGACAGCTTAAGAGTTGTTGGAGGTATGATCTTCTTTTTAGTAGGCTTTGATATGCTTCAGGCTCGATTGGGCAGTGTGAAAGTTACTAAAGATGAAATTCACGAATATGCAAAAGACGTTGCAATTACTCCTTTGGCTATTCCTATAATCTGTGGCCCTGGCTCTATTGCCAATTCTATTATTTTGATGGATAATGCCGGTGGAGATCCCATGAAAATTGGAGGATTGATTCTTGCCATTACAGCAGTATTATTAATTACATGTTTGAGTTTGCTTTCGGCCAGTTCTATTATGAAAGTAATCGGTGATACTGGCAATAAATTAATGCTTCGATTGATGGGACTGATTGTCATGGTAATGGCTGTAGAATTTTTCTTTGCGGGTATTGGACCTTTGATTGAGCGTTTTATTATGAAATAAAAAAGTTTAAGAGTAATAAAAAAGGGTGGATGAAAAGATATGTCTTGCATAAAAATGCAAAAGTTCTTTTCATTCACCCTTCATTATTTATTCTGCTGGATTATTCTTTATTCCTTTCCAACCACTCCAATCTTCTCTCATCTGCAAGATGTTTGATTTTGAATTCTTCAAAAGTCGCTTCAAAACCATCACCATCAGGGCTCGCCGCCATCATTCCTACCATTACAGGCTTATGATCTGGAAGGTAGGCTAGATTGCTTAAAGTATATTTTTTTCCATCTAAGGAATAAAAGATCTCTACTGCATCTTGCCTTCTAACAGCTTTGATCCAAATAGATTCCGGCTTTCCTTCTAAAGCAACATAATTCCAAGAACTATGTTCATTAGTTACTACAGCACTGAAATTATAATCTCCATCTACATATTCAATACCTGTTTTAATCCAATGTTTCTCATCAATTCGAAGCATTAGTCCCATTTGATCAAAACGTGTTTTATAAGCTCCAGTGATTTTCACAGACACCTCAAATTCTCCGCCTCTTAAATCATACATAAAAGGGCCATCATCTACCGTAAATCCATAATGGGTTTTTCTCCAATAATCTGTTTGTGGAGTCACCTGCATTTTCAAACTATTTCCTTCAACACTCCATTTTTCTGGAGCATTAAACCATTGCATTGTATTTAAACTCTGTCCCATAGTGAGTTGAATCGTGCCCAATAGAAAACTTAGGCTCAGTAATAATTTCTTCATTTTAATGGCATTAATAATAATTACTATCAATTTAAAAAAGAAAATTCATCTTAGAACAGACTTTAAAAACATTAGCACAAAAAAACAGGTGTACATTGTTGCACACCCATTTATTCTTTATAAATCCATATTTCTTAATCCAGACTTTTAGTTAATCAAAGATTGTAATTCCAGACTTCTCTCATTCAGTTCTTCCTCAGATAAAGGCTGTCCTTCAAAACGTGGTGCTATTTGAATCTGCGAATGCCATCCACCTCCTACTTTATCAGAGTGTATACCATAAGTATAAATTGTAATCTGATTCATATTATCAACTGTTTTATCAAGGTCTTTTTCAAATAACCATTGTTCATCAGAAGCTTTGTTTTCTTTCCAGCCTTCAGTAGCTGCTAGAGTCGCCTCTAAGTTTTTTAAGTTACTAATCACATCATCAGAATATTGTGCTCTTAATATGATTTCCACTCTTTCTAGTTTTCCTTCATCATAAATTGGACGCATATAAGCATCTTGATCAAAAAACTTTACTGCATAATCTCCATTCGTTTCGGGTTTCCCATTTAACTCATTAATGATATAATTTTCTACTTCAATGTCTTCCATTGATAAATAAAGTCCCTTATAGATTTTCACATGACTTTCTGCTTTTACTGCAGCAGCACTCGTAGACTTTCCTCCATCATCTTCTGGGTTATTAGAGGCAAATGTGAACATAGAAACTAGGGCCAATGAGATTAATAATAGCTGTTTTTTCATTTTCTTAAATTTTAAAGTGAATAACTGTTTTACACTATGTTATATACCTTACGTTAAAATGTCACCCTGTTTTCAGAATAAAATTGATAAATAATATATTTTGAGTAATTTTAAGACACATTAAAGAACAAGCTTTAATGACCGATTTTTTATTCGTGTGTGACTTCTATGCTACCATTATAAAATTATGGGAATGAGCATAGTGATTTTTAAAAACAAAATTTTTACTGAAATGAAAAAGTATTTATTTATTCTTGCAGCACTACTTATTACACTTACATCTTTTGCACAAGATGGAAAAATGAACAAAAAACAAAAGAAGGCAAAACACTTTTCTGAAGCACTTGCTGAAAAGTATGATCTGGATGAAGCAAAGACCAAAGAGGTTTATGAGTTGAAATTAACTCAAATGAACAAATCTGGACAAATTGCCAAGAAGAAAAAAAGTGGTGAGATCACTGTTGAAGAAGCGAAAGCACAAAACAAAAAAATTAATAAAGGAACATCAAGTTCACTCATGAGTATTTGTGGAGCTACTGACAAAAAAGCTTTCAATGCAGAGTTGAAAGCCATCAATCAGGAGTTGAAGAATGCTCATTAGTATTATTTGTTCTCTCAAAAGACCTCATAAGCTTTTATAGTTTATGAGGTCTTTTTTTCATTTAACCTCTTTAAATCAAGACAAATCAAAGATAAAATTTAATATTTCTGTTATCAGTGAAAAGCATTTACGATATACTTTTTATTTATGACACCTACTCGCTAATTTCTATTAAAATGAGGCATTCATAAAAAAGCAACATTTCCTTATTCAAGGATTCACCCTAAAACTATAAACTATTTACAATTTTGGATTCTCAACTTGCTATACTAAAAAACCTATCAGAAGCCCTTATTATGGTTAATGGTGAAGGAATCATCGAATTCGCCAATGATGCTATCACTGGAACGTTAGGGTATAAGCCTGAAAACTTAATTGGAAGACCAATGTCCATTCTAATGCCTTCAGGTAGTATACCAGGGCATAAACAAAAATTCAACTCATTTTTCAGAAAGCCCAAAACCCGAAAAATGGGAAATACTGATCCTATTGAAATTGTACATCAAAACGGAAGTATTGTTGATGTTGAAATATCATTAAGCAGTGTTGATATAGATGGTTCTAGAAAGGCAATAGCATTGATTGTTGACATCAACCGATTTTTCAAATACAAAAATCCCATTAAGGATAAGCTGGACCTCTATTATTCATTAATTGAGCACAATACGGATCATTTATTTCAAATAGACCGAGAATACAAGATCCATTATATCAACCACGTTTCACCTGGACTTCATAAAGAAAAGGTTTTGGGGGCATACCTTATCGACTTGCTTCCCAGTGAGTATACTAAAGATTTAGTAAAAAATATACTTAATTCTGTTTTTGAAACGGGAGTTGCTAAATCTTATGAAATTGATTTCCCTTCTCCCTTGGGAGCTTTACACTATGCTACGACAGTCACGCCAGTCATTAAAAATGGAGAAATTTTCCGCCTAAATCTCATCACAAGAAACGTCACGAATGATTATAATATCAAGAAACAGTTGATTGAACGGAAAAACTTCATTGAGAAAGTAGACTTGAATGCTTTAAATGGTATCTATCTCTATAATCTTCAAAGTTCTACTACTGAATATACCAATTCAAAGTATACCGAGATATTTGGATACACACGGGAGGAAATCAATACTATGGACAAGGAAGATTTCATTTCACTCTTTCATCCCAGCGACAGAGAAAATATCATTCAACACCTCAAGCAAGTAAGGCATTCAAAAGAGGGACAAATATTTACTATTGAATACCGTATAAAATCTAAAAAAGGAGAATGGGTGTGGTGCTTGTCTAGAGACAGCGGTTTTGAATATGATGAGACTGGAAAATGCACATCCTTCATAGGTGCTTTTATTGATATTACAGAAACTAAAAAAATTGAACTGGAACTGCTTCAGAAAAATAAAGAGATTGAAAATTTTGTATATCATGCTTGTCATGACATCCGGTCTCCTATTAATAGTATTTCACAGTTGATTGACTTATCATTAGAAGATAGTAAGAATAAAGAAGAGCTTGAATTGATTGATAAATCCATCAAAAGGCTCAGAAGTCTTGTTATGTCACTCTTGGATTTCGGTAATGAAAGTATTTTCAAAAAAACAGAAAATGTCTCTTTGGATGAATTAATTGATGATGTGCTGGATGATTTAAAATTTAATATTGATGATTCTTCTGCGAAAATTATCCGAGGAAATAACCTGCCTAAGATCAAATGCTATAAACTTGGCATGTATCAGGTTTTCTTGAATCTTATTTCAAATGCATTAAAATTCAGAAACAAAAACACGGCACCTGTAATTACTATCAAATCTTTTTCACAAGTACAACACTGGAAATTTACAATTACTGATAATGGTATTGGAATTAATGAAGATAAGAAAGAAGCCATTTTTGATACATTTACTCGTCTGAATACCAGTTACGATGGAAGTGGTTTAGGTTTGGCTAACTGCAAAAAAGTCATCAGTAAACACAAAGGAGACATTTGGGCTGAAAATAATAAAGAAGAAGGAAGCACTTTTATTTTTACGATCTCAAAAGACCTTGATAAAGAAACCAATCTATTAGACATTAAAAGCACTCCTGATAACAAAAAATAAAAAATATCAGATAATTCACTACTGTCTTTCTTTCTACTAAAAAAGGGATGCAAGATTCAATTCTTACATCCCTTTCTCTATTTTTTCAGGTTTTATAAATTCTAACTTTCTGGGAAAGTATGTTTCTTTTCATATTCAGAATAATAGAACTTCGTATTTTTGAAGATATTGAAATTCAATGAAACATAGAACACATTACCAGTCAACTGATTATAGTTCATTGTAGTGCCTACCATTTTAGATTGTCCTTCACCCCATGAAGAGTTGAAGTAATTGTTCAGGTAATATTTCATTTTCAAATTTGTGCCATAAGGAAACTGAATTCCCAACATTAAACTATGCTGGAATTCAACACGATCTGTAAACCAAACAGAAAATTTATCTTGCTTTCTCTCAGAAACAAATGTCTTTTCTTTGTATTGCAATGGAATTTCAAACTCATACCCAGCGTAGACGAACATGCCATGCAAGTTGCCAATTTTAAAACCTACTGGAATACCTAAATTATAAGACCTCACTTTCTTACGTACAGGACCATCAAGTGTTGGATCCTTTACAGCTTCAGGCACATCGAAAATCATTCCGACATTTCTTATACCAACTCCTGTAAAAAGTCCGAAATGAGGGTTGAAGTCAAAATTCACCAAAGACTGCCAGTTGATCACAGGTGCAAAACGTACCACCCCACTATTCAACTCTTGATTATCTATTTTCAGACCTGTATTTCCAGATAAAATAACTTCTAAACCACCTGTAACATACACCTCTGTTTTTTTCTTTTGCTCCTCTTGGGCAAATAGGGTAACAGCGGCAAACAAGAAGGCAGAAGTAAGAAATAAAAACTTACGTAAATTGAGCATAAAAATTTTTTAGTAATGTTGACACTAACCGTATGTTTAAAACTCCTCATTTTCTTGGTTTAATATATTCTAAACATACGCTTACAAATGTGTAAAAATTAAGATTATTTTCACACTAAAAGTAAAGTTAGGATAAATAATAGGATTCCATACCATAACTGACCACAAAAAAATGAATAGTTAATGAACTATTATTCAAGCATCAAATTTCCATTAATTCTTTCCACAATAGACGTTTAGCTTTTATTAACACGATTATTAATCAATGATAACACTCTCATAACAAATTGTTTATAATAAGATGTGGATTTCACGTAAATAATTGATACCTTTGCCCACTGTAAAATTTTTGCATTCGAGAATTAATAGTATCGAACGTTAGACGCATTTAAATTAAAATTTAAGTAAATGCCTACTATTCAACAACTTGTTAGAAAAGGAAGAAAGAAGATTGTTTTAAAATCTAAATCTCCTGCATTAGATTCATGCCCTCAACGTAGAGGAGTATGTACAAGAGTTTATACTACTACGCCTAAGAAGCCTAACTCGGCGATGCGTAAAGTAGCAAGGGTTCGTTTGACTAACGGTAAGGAAGTCAATGCTTATATCCCAGGTGAAGGACACAACTTGCAAGAGCACTCAATCGTTTTGATTCGTGGTGGTCGTATTAAAGATCTTCCTGGTGTGAGATATCACATCGTTCGTGGAGCACTTGATACTGCTGGTGTTGAAGGACGTGGTCAACGTCGTTCTAAGTATGGTACTAAGAAAGCTAAGAAGTAATCTCTACCTACTTACTTAAAAAATTAATTAAAGTCCAAGTCCTGAAGCAAAGACAATTTTGTCAGTAAGGGCATCTCTTAAATTATTTATTCTTTAGAGAAATGAGAAAGGCAAAACCTAAAAAGCGCTACGTATTACCAGATCCTAAATTTGGTGATACTATGGTAACAAAATTCGTTAACAACTTAATGGTTGACGGAAAGAAAAGTATTGCATACAGCATTTTCTACAACGCGTTAGAAATCGTTGAGCAAAAACTTTCAAAAGAAGGCGAAACTGTTGACGCATTAGACGTATGGAAGAAAGGTCTTTCTAACGTAATGCCTGCAGTGGAAGTTAAAGCTCGCCGTGTAGGTGGTGCTACTTTCCAAGTGCCAGTAGAAGTACGTCCAGATCGTAAGCAATCTTTAGGCATGAAGTGGATGATCACTATGTCTAGAAAGCGTAACGAGCGTACTATGAAAGAACGTTTAGCTGCCGAAATCATTGCCGCTTCTCGTGGAGAGGGTGCTGCAGTGAAGAAAAAAGATGATACTCATCGTATGGCAGAAGCAAATAAAGCATTTTCACACTTTAGATTCTAATAATCCGTGGCTAAGAAGATCCATCTTTCGCACCAAAGGAACATCGGTATCATGGCTCACATTGATGCTGGTAAAACTACGACTACAGAGCGTATCCTTTATTACACAGGTAAATCTCACAAAATTGGTGAGGTACACGACGGAGCTGCTACTATGGACTGGATGGAGCAAGAGCAAGAGCGTGGTATCACTATTACGTCTGCTGCTACAACCACTACATGGAACTACCCTACTGAGCAGGGTAAGGCTACTCCAGCTTCAGAAGAGTACAAAGTAAACATCATTGACACTCCTGGTCACGTTGACTTCACAGTAGAAGTAGCGCGTTCACTTCGTGTTCTTGATGGTGCTGTAGCACTTTTCTGTGCAGTATCTGGTGTAGAACCTCAATCTGAAACTGTATGGCGTCAAGCTGATGACTACAAGGTACCTCGTATCTGTTTCATCAACAAAATGGACCGTGCTGGTGCAGATTTCTTGAAAGCAGTGAAAACAATTGAAGAGAAATTGGGTGCAACTCCAGTTCCTTTACAATTACCAATCGGTGCTGAAGAAGGTTTCAGAGGTGTTGTTGACTTGATTACAAACGAAGCTATCGTTTGGAATGAGGCTGACCAAGGATTTACTTACGAAGTAATCGACATCCCTGCTGACATGGTAGACGAAGTTGCTGAGTGGAGAGAAAACCTTATCGAGGCGGTTTCTACTCACAATGAGGAGTTGATGGAGAAATTCTTCGAAGACCCAGATTCAATTACTGCTGATGAAGTTCGTGCTGCAGTTCGTAAGGCTGTTATGAACATGGAATTCTCTCCAGTAATGTGTGGTTCTGCATTCAAAAACAAAGGTGTTCAAGCACTTCTTGACGCTGTTTGTTCTTACTTACCATCTCCACTTGACTTACCTGACACAGTAGGTACTAACCCTGAAACAGGTGAAGAGGAGACTCGTAAGGCAGATGCTTCAGATAAATTCTCAGCGTTAGCATTTAAGATCGCTACTGACCCATTCGTAGGTCGTTTATGTTTCTTAAGAGCTTACTCTGGTACATTAGAAGCTGGTTCGTATGTATTGAACATGCGTACTGGTAAAAAAGAGCGTATCTCTCGTTTGATGCAAATGCACTCGAACAAGCAGAATCCAATTCCTTTTGTTGAGGCAGGTGATATCTGTGCGGGTGTAGGTTTCAAAGACATCAAAACTGGTGATACTCTTGTTGAGCTTGGTGCTCCAATCGTATTAGAAGAGATGGTATTCCCTGAGCCGGTAATCGGTATTGCTATTGAGCCTAAAACAAAAGGTGACGTAGATAAATTAGGTATGGCTATCGCTAAACTAGTAGAAGAGGATCCAACGCTTACAGTTGAAACTGACCACGAAACTGGTCAAACTATCTTAAGAGGTATGGGTGAGCTTCACTTAGAAATCATCATTGACCGTCTTAAGAGAGAATTCAACGTTGAAATCAACGAAGGTGCTCCTCAAGTTGCTTACCGTGAGGCTATCAAAGGTTCTACTGAACACAGAGAGACTTACAAGAAGCAAACAGGTGGTAAAGGTAAATTCGCCGATATCCAATTCGAACTTAGCCCAGCTGAGCCAGATGAGGACGGTGTTGTTAAGCCAGGTCTTCAGTTTGTTGACGAAATCAAAGGTGGTGTAATTCCAAAAGAATTTATCCCAGCTGTACAAAAAGGTTTCGAAGCAGCTATGGGCAGCGGTGCTTTAGCAGGTTACCCAATCGACGCAATGCGCGTTCGTTTATTCTACGGTTCTTACCATGATGTCGATTCAGATGCTTTATCATTCGAATTAGCAGCTAAATTAGGTTTCAAAGCGGCAGCAAAATCTTGTCAGCCAATCATCCTTGAGCCTATCATGGACGTTTCTGTAGTTACTCCAGACGAATACACCGGTGCGGTAATCGGTGATATCAACAAGCGTCGTGGTCTTCCGAAAGGACAAGAGATCTCAAACGGTGCAGTTGTAATCAAAGCTGATGTACCTTTATCAGAATTGTTCGGTTACGTAACTGACCTTCGTACTATTACTTCAGGTCGTGCATCGGCTTCATTAACTTTCTCTGAGTACAAAGAAGTACCAAGAAACGTTGCTGAAGACGTAATTGCTGAAGCTAAGAAGTAATTATAAATTGTCAATAATCATAAACTTCTGAATCTACAACGGTAGATTCAGAGTTTATGAAATATATAATCCGCTAGTGGACGGCTAGCATCATAACAAAAGATATGACACAAAAAATCAGAATCAAGCTTAAGTCATACGATCACAACTTAGTAGACAAGTCTGCTGGTAAAATCGTTGAGGCTGTAAAGAAAACAGACGCTGTAGTTGCAGGTCCTGTACCTCTTCCAACAAAGAAAGAAAAATTCACTGTTCTTCGTTCACCACACGTTAACAAGAAATCACGTGAGCAATTCCAACTTTGTACTTACAAGCGTTTGATCGACATCTTCTCGTCTTCTCCAAAGACAGTTGATGCTTTGATGAAGCTTGACCTACCTTCAGGTGTTGACGTAGAGATCAAAGTCTAAGTTCAATAACTGATAATACAAATAACCCCCATGCACTTTTTGTACATGGGGGTTGTTTTTTTAAGAAGATATAAAGCTATTTTTTTTGCTGTAAAATAATCTTTTCTTCATTCAATATATATTCTAATGAAGATTGTGAACAAACCTCCATCAATGCATTTTCAATACCGTTATTTTCAAACTTCCCTGTAAAAAACAAGTCTAAAGCATGTAGTTTATGCTCAATAATTACCCCAAAGTGCTTTTCTATATCATCAATTACCATTAAAATAGGTGCTTCATAATAGGCAAAGTTTCCATCTACCCATTTTGTATGTGATAAATCTCTTTGCACTGGATTTGAAAATTGTGCATCAAATGATTCCAATATCTCGCCACTTTTCAAACTCAATGATTTTTTAGCCACACTGTGTTCCTCAATGTATGAGATTGATGATTCCCCAAGGTTAGTCAGCTGAAAAATATGTTGATCATCTCTTAAATCAAACTTACTTCCATCATTAGCAAAAACAATTGACCTATTTGTTTTTACTTCAAAATTATGATCATCATCGCCATCGTCATGTACATCAAACTGAGCATGCCCGTCCAGATAGATTTGTCCATCAAAACCCGTTTTTAGAAATTCAATTGAAGATCCCTTTTTCAGCATTGCTTTTGAACCGTCCGGGAAAGTATATTCCATCATACCATCTCTGGCTGTGACACGTTCGATATCATTGGTAAAAAACCACAATGCGTATAACCCTACGAAAACGCCAATGACAGCGGCTATTCTTGTAATCGTTTTTGAGCTCAATAACTTTTCAAACACATTAGGATTTCGTTCTACCTGAAAAGTATTTTGATGAATATCTTTTTGAATTTTGTTCCATGCATCGTCATGAGAGGTTTTAGATTTTGGTAGAGAGAGATTACTGGTATGGTCTGAAATTTTTTTCAACAGCTTTTCCTCTTCATCTTCTGAAGAAGAGATTGGTGTTATTTTACCATCTTTGAATGCTTCGTTGCCTTTGCTTATGAAATCATCTTCTGACATAATAAAAATCAAGAGTATTTAAAATCGTAGTTAATTTATCGTTAACATCTATTTACTTATACAAGTATAAATAAAAATACCCTACCTTGATTCCTTACAATATTAATTAGTTGAAGTAAAATAGATTTTTTGGTATTCTTAAAAAGTAGAACTTGCAATTATATCGTGTATTTAATATTAAGCATATAGTTGTTGAGAGGATTATGATCAAAACAACAAATTGAAACTTCTATTTCAATTCATCAAAGAACTTTTACCCTAGTACTTATACACTTTAAAATTAATAATTGTAAATTGTAGAGTTGCATTTTTTAATGCAAATAGGTATTAATACCAATAAAATATTTTTTTATATGAATGATGTATGGTTTCAACTAATTCATAATATTCAACAGTATCTTTGGTGGTGGATAGGTGGTCTTTCACTTTTTACCATTTTACTTTGGGTTTATATTTATTTCCCGTTTGAAAAGAAAAAACCAATCAGTGATGGTGAATTAGATGACTTATTTAAAGAACTAAAGCACTCCAAAGATAGTGTTCTGAATGTACTGGAAAATTATCAAGACATTTTAGATTCTAAAGAGAAAGAACTCAAAGATTATGATGCTAAAATTGAAGATAGAGAAAATCACCTTCTTCTCATTTCTGATTTGCCAGAAGAAATTGAACTCGAAATAAAACTAAAAGAAAGAAAGCATAACCAAAAAATGCTCCTTCTAGGATCAAGCATTGGAATTGTTCTTGGAGGTATAGGAGTATGGATTTTCCTTAATTGGGAACGTGTGTTTCAGTTTATATTATAAGAGCATTTCTGAAACCTATCTTTTATTTAAATTTTGGTTTCAAACATGCTCTAGAATACCTCAGTCTGTCTTATATTTTGACCGGGTATCTCATCACCAGATTATTTAACTAACAAATAACATGTCTAAAAAAACAATTATTGTCTCTAATCGTCTTCCCGTCACTGTAAATAAAAGTTCAGAGGACGGATCGCTTAGCTTTCACCCAAGTTCAGGAGGATTAGCAACAGGTTTAAGCACTACTTACAAGCAAGGGGGGAATTTATGGATCGGATGGCCTGGAACTTACGATCATGATGATCAGGAAAAAGTACACATTGAAAAAGAGCTTAAAAAAGACAATATGGCTCCAGTGTATTTAACCAAAGAAGATGTCAATAAGTTTTACGAAGGTTATAGCAACAAAACATTATGGCCTCTCTTCCATTATTTCACAGAATATGCCACTTATGAAAAAGAACTGTGGGATTCTTATATTCATGTGAATGAGCTTTTCTTAAAAGCCATCCTAGAACATGCTGAGCCTGAAGATACAATTTGGGTACATGATTACCAGCTATTATTATTACCTGGAATGCTTAGGGAAGCATTACCAAATGCTACTATCGGCTTTTTCCAACATATTCCATTTCCTTCTTATGAGATTTTCCGTTTGCTCCCTTGGAGAGAGGAAACTTTAGAAGGTGTATTGGGTGCTGACTTGATTGGCTTCCATACTTATGACGATATGCGGCACTTTTTAAGTTCGGTGAACCGTTTATTAGGTTATGATAGTTCATTGGGACTTGTAAAAGTGAAAAACAGATTAGTTTCTGTAGATGCCTTTCCAATGGGTATTGATTATGACAAATTTGAAAAAGCAGCAGACTCTAGCAAGACTAAACAAAAAGTAATTGCTTATGGTGATCTGCTTAGTAAAAATAAATCCATCCTTTCTATTGACAGATTGGACTATAGCAAAGGGATCAAGCACCGTTTATTAGGCTTTGATAAGTTCTTATCAAAGTATCCAGAATATCAAGGTGAGGTGTCTTTGATCTTATTAGTAGTCCCATCAAGAGACAAGGTAGACCAATATCAACACTTGAAAGAGGAAATTGATACTTTGGTTGGTAAAATTAACGGTAAATACAGCCGTATGAATTGGTCGCCAATTCATTATTTCTACAGATCATTTAGTTTTGATGGACTGTCTGCTCTTTATAAAGCATCTGACGTTGGACTTGTTACACCTTTGCGTGATGGTATGAACCTCGTGTGTAAAGAGTTTGTAGCGAGTAAAACAGATCAGCAAGGTGTTTTGATTCTTAGTGAAATGGCAGGTGCGGCCAAAGAGCTTTCAGAAGCAATATTGATCAACCCTAATGATGAAAACCAAATTGTAGAAGCTTTATACAAAGCTCTCACTATGCCTGAAGACGAACAGCGCAGCAGGATGAAAGAGATGCAGAAAAAAGTGAGGCGCTACAATGTACACCGTTGGGTAGAGATCTTTATGAACCAACTCGATAATATTAAAGAAAAACAAATGGCGATGAACTCTCGCCTATTGCCTAAAAAATCTCAAGAAAGAATGCTTGAAAAATATGAAGCAGCGTCTAAACGTATCATATTCCTTGATTATGATGGTACGTTGAAAGGATTTGCTGCAGACCCACAATCAGTATCTCCAGATCAGGAATTAAAAGAAATTATGGCGAGCTTAACTGCCGATCCAAAAAACAGGGTAGTTATTATCAGTGGAAGAGATAAAGAAACACTGGAAAATTGGTTCGCAGATTTTAAAGTAGATATCATTGCAGAACATGGTATTTGGTTGAGAAGAGGTGATCAAGACTTTGAAATGATTGACAACCTTAACTCTGATTGGAAATCTAAAATCAGCAGAATGCTGGATCGTTATGTAGATAGAACGCCAGGTTCTTTTGTTGAAGAAAAAGCCTTCTCTATTGCTTGGCACTACCGTAAAGCAGATGCAGACTTTGGTGACCTGAGAGCAAATGAATTAGTTGGCAACTTAAATTACTTGGTATCAAACATGAATCTTCAAGTAATGCACGGCAACAAAGTAGTTGAAGTGAAAAGTCAGGATGTCAATAAAGGAAAGGCTGCTGTCAAATTCCTTGCGGATGATAAATACGATTTCGTTTTTGCCGCAGGAGATGATGTAACAGATGAAGACACTTTCTTGGCAATGCCTAAAAAGTCTTATACCATCAAAGTAGGAATTGGAGCTTCTGCTGCTAGATACAATCTTAAGACGGTGGCTGATGTTAGACAATTGTTAACCACTTTTGGCAACATCAAATAACAGGTACAAAATACCATATAGAAAAGGCTAGCACACAACAGTGCTAGCCTTTATTTTTGTACTTTCCCAAGAATCAAATCCTTCTATGGATGCGATTATGAGTTCCTAAAAAAAGGAAAAATACGTTAATAAAATACCATAAACATAACCTTAAACGAGTAAGCCCGTTAAGTCATTATGTAAGTAAATAATAAATGTCAGATGAATAGAAGAAGAAAGGAAAGAGGAGTTGTGTTTACTTGCTTTATTATACAGTCGATTAATTAATGTCAGAGGAATAGACTGAAAAGAGACTGTTTACAAATAGATACGAAAAAATATTTTACTAAAAATTTCTATTAATCAAAAAAGTCGATAGTAATTGATAGTCGAATATTCAAAAATATAAGTTTAGCGAAATGAACAGATTGAAGAGGAGTTGAAGTAACCCTTTACCTTATAGGTAAAGGGTTCTTTTTTTCTTCAATCTTGATGACTCAAAGTAACGACTAAAATTTCAATATTCCAAGATTCATTAACAAAAAAAGTAAATGAACATCAATATTGTTATTAATCATAAGTGATTTTAACATTTCCACCCAATGGATGACTAATACATGTTAAGATATCACCATTATCCATCTCCGATTGGGATAATACAGAAGTGTCTCCCATCTCAACTTTTCCTGAAGAACAATTGGCTCTGCAAGCTGTACAAACTCCATTCTGACAAGAATATGGCACATCTAGACCTTCTTCTAATGCTGCTTCTAAAATGGTTTGGTCTGGAGCTACAAAAACACTGTGCTCTTCTCCGTCTACTACCAATAAAATATTTTCTGAGGAAACATTATCACTGTGATCACTTCCTGACACAGGTGTGAAACTTTCTTTAAAAATTTTTGATGAAGCCATTTTATTTCTTTTCAAAGCATTGCTGACTGCATCCATCATTCCGTCAGGTCCACATAAATAATGCTCTGAATGGTCAAGTGACAATCTATTCATGATATTAATTGCTACCACATCATCGATTCTTCCAGAAAATCCTCCCCACTGAGCTGAAGGTCTCGACATCACATGTACCACCTCCAATCTATCTTCAAATTTTTCTTTCAATTCCTCCAGCGACTTTTTGAAAATCACTGACTCCTCATTTCTATTTCCAAATACTAAAGTTACTTTTGATTTAGGCTCAAAAAACAGACAGCTTTTCAACATTGAAAATAAAGGAGTAATACCAGAACCGGCACCCCATAGTACAACGTGTCTCTCTGTATCTTTATCCGGCTCGTAAACAAATTGTCCCATAGGTTCCACCACTTCCAACATATCACCTGCTTTCACATTGTCATTTAGATGATTGGATACTTTTCCGTCTGGAATTCTTTTGACAGTGATGTCGATTGTAGCATCAAGGTGAGGTGCTGATGACATAGAATAAGACCTTCTTAGCTTTTGGCCTCCTACTTCTGCAATTATGGTTAGGAATTGTCCTGCCTGATATTGGACTTTCTTAAAAAGTGGTTGCTTTAGCTTTATAGTGACTGTATCAGAAGTTTCATGAACTACTTCTTTTACTTTGAGTGTAATTTGATTCATTGTATAAATTTTTATCCTTTTCTACAATTACAATAGTGCATTCAATTAAGTATTAAAACAGTGGCAATAAAGTATTAAAAGTCAATGCTAGACTCCAAATAGCAGATTAAAAGCATCCTATACTGCCCGTATACTTAATTTAAAATATAATAATTATAAAAGTAAGGCATTTTTAAATTGTATTAAGAAGTTACTGTTTAAGTCTTCCTATTTTTCTATTAATTTTAAATGTAACTACAAAGAGTGGGTAATTGTTACTACGCATTATCCACATCAACATAGAATTATCTACCACCTGATTTTCAACTTTGATGCGACACTTACTTCATACACTTATACTTTTCCTAATTTCATTTACTGCTTTTAGTCAAAAAGCAGATTATATTCCCACTGAATATATTTTAGAAGTGGTTCCGAATACAAGTATGCACATAGACGGGAAAACTAATATCAATACTTTTGATTGTGTTTTTCAAAATGGTATTAAAAGTCAATTGACACTCACACAAAATATCTTCAATGAATTAACCGAAGTACAACATTCCGGTTTAGAGTTTTGTGTCACATGTTTTGACTGCGGTATTGCACTCATGAATAAGGAATTCACAGAATTATTGAATGCTGATGAGTATCCAATTATTACTATGAAATTACTTTCAATGTACATTTATCAAGCTGAAGGCAAGACAATCAAGGGCAAAGGAAAAGTAAGTATGATCATCGCTGGTCAGGAAAGAATTGAGGACATCACTTATGAAGTTCCACATTTAGAAGGTAAAAACTTTCAAATCATAGGTGCTAAGCAAATCAACATTCTTGATTATGGCCTTACTCCTCCCAAAAAAATGATGGGTATGGTAAAAGTGGACCCGCATATTGATGTGAATTTTAATTTCAAATTCATTATTGACGACCATTAAATCTAATAAGTTTCAATAGTCTGTGATGTCAATTCTGCGTGCTCATTTCCTATTTCATAGATATACCTGTAACCGTAATTGCCTTTTCCAAAAAATACAACTATGGCCTCTACTTTATGATCATTCTCCACTTCATGGTCTGATTTCAACTTTTTGATATTAGAGTAATTCAGGTCTTCCTCAAAGGAAATTTTAGTATGAAACATAAAAGCTTTACGCTTGGCAAAATTGACATATTTGCCACTATATACCTCTTTTGAACGTTCATAAAAACCTTGACCAAATTCGGCAAAATCACCTGCGCCACTCCAATTTATGGCTTTGTCGATATCATAAATATCAAAGTAACTTTGTTGGGTTTTATACCTTCTCAATAAGCCTTTATCTTTTAATTTTTCTTCAAAATCAATTTCATTCACATCAAAAGTTTCCTTGGCCTTGAATCGAACTCTGAATTCTTGATAGTCAATAAGAATCAATTTATCTTCTTCTTCCATTTCCTCTTCAGCAACTACTTCTTCAAGCTCATCTGCTTCTTCCATATTTTCCTCTTCTATTACTACTTCTTCTTCAATAGGTACTTCCTCCAATTGATCTATTTCAATAGCAGTAGTTTTTAATTTCGGTGTTTCATCCAGCGGTTTTCGGACAACCTTTTCCTCAATGACTTCCTGCTCCTCCTCATCATCAAAAAAATCAAAATCAAAGAAATTATCTTCAGTCTCTGTTTCATTATCTTCTTTCTGAGAACAAGAAAAACAGAGCATGCTCAAAATTAGGAATAGGTATAGCTTTTTCATTGGTATTAAATCTTCTTTATATTAGAGGAACAAAAATCTCTAAAACTAACTCAACTGCTAAAAAATGATTCATAATGTTCCTTTTTTCAAAATTAATATATTTCTTATTCTAGGGATACTGTTTTCTTCTTTTATTGAAAATCAGTTCCTTTTAAATGAATTATTAATTGGGTGTATATTACTCCTTTTTATCCTATCACTTGTAGGCTACCGTAAAAACTTATCATTAATTTTCCCTTCGATTTGCATTTTCTCTACTGTATTTCTATTGGGTTTCACATTATTTCAAATCAAAAAAGGAGGCGTTATTCCTCCAAAACATAATGAAATCTATTTAGAAATAGTAGATATTCTTTCTGAAAAAGAAAAAGTGAAGCGTTACTTTGCGAAAGTCAAAAGCCTATCTCATCCAGCATATCAAGAAGTCAATTATAATGTAATGCTCACCTATTTCGGGAAGGAACATCTCTCTATAAAAAGCCTTGTATTCGTCTCAGATTCACTACAGCCCATTCCTAAGGATCATTTTCCTTTTATGTATGATTATAGTGATTATTTACTTGGGAAAAATATACATTTTAAAGTCACTACTAATGCTGTTGAAGTGATCGAAAGGGGAAAATATTCTTCAACTTTCAGAGATCAACTCCAAGGTAGAATTAAAACAATTTTTCCATCTGCACTTCAAGGTATCAGTTCTTCATTACTGATAGGAGACAAAACCCACCTTCAACAAGAAGAATACAAGCTCTTTCAACAAACTGGCAATATGCATTTACTGGCATTATCTGGAATGCATGTAGGTATTATCGTTTTAATATTGGATTTGATTTTCTTTTGGAGAAAGTATTTGAATATCAGAACTGCTCAAAAACTACAACTCCTTTACCTTCCCTTACTTTGGTTTTATGCTTCCATTGCAGGCTTCACTCCCTCCATTTTAAGGGCCGTCAGCATGTTTTCTATTTTAATAATCGGTCAAGCATTTCATCAGAAAGTCAACCTTTTGAATTTACTCTGCTTTGTCTCTTTCTGTTTCCTGCTCTACGATCCATACCTACTTTTTGATATTGGTTTTATTCTATCATTTTCTGCCGTCCTTTTCATTAGTGTTTTTCCTTATTGGGAAAAAGTAAGACAACTACCTTATGCAGGGAGAACATTTCTTTCTATTGTGATCGTTTCAGTTTTTGCTCAGTTAGGCACCATTAGTTTTACCTCTTATTTCTTCCAATACATACCTGCATATAGCTTATTTTCTGGCTTATTAAGTGGCTTTTTTACATTACTCTTAATGTATAATGGCTTGCTTATTCTTCTTTTTGATGCACTTCAACTTCCATTAGAATTATTGATCAATACTTATGATATCGTATACTTTCTTTTTCAAAAGTGGCTATCAATTTTTCAATATTTTCCACAACTGCCCTTTGTGAACATAAGTCCTTATACCGCCATTTTGTTGAGTATTACTATTTACATCACTTTAGTCTATAGAAAAGAAAAATGGCTCTTCATCAGTCTTATGATTTTCACCTTTACCCTTCAGTTTTACATCACACACCTTCAACATCAGCCTGCAATTTATTTATACGCATCAAGAACGCCTGCTATTAGTATCATTGATGAAAATAAAGTGCATTCTTTTATATTAAGAGACAGTATAAAAGCCCAATTTGAATATGAAACGATCGTCAAAAAGCATCAATCTTTTTTCTCCCAAAAAGAGACTCATTTTATAAATATGAATCAAAATAAAGATGTCATGGAAATAGAACTAAACAATGGTTTAATTTTTCACTATTCAAAACCTAATTTCACACTATACAAAGAGGACTCAACACTACTAAATATCAATTATTTACACCTCCAAAACTATCCCACAAGGGTATATACTTTTTATTAAATAATAATAAATAAGAATGTTAATTCTCTTTACACTATCACTTAAAGCGTTATTTTTGTAGCCTAATCAAATAATTTGAGACATTGACATTAATTAAGTCTATTTCTGGTATTAGGGGAACTATTGGTGGATCTACTGAAGATTCATTAAACCCTATTGATGCAGCTAAATTTATTTCCACTTATGCAAAGTGGATCCTTGAAAACTCTGACAACAACAAAGTAGTATTAGGTAGAGACGCTCGTGTTTCTGGTGGTTGGTTAGCCGACATCGTTTCTGGTACTCTTCAAGCTATGGGTGTTCATGTGATCAACTTGGGTCTTTCTACTACTCCTACTGTTGAAATGGCAGTAGAAATGGAAGAGGCTGCAGGTGGTATTATTTTAACTGCAAGCCACAACCCCGCTAATTGGAACGCCCTAAAACTATTGGATTCTAAAGGTGAATTTATTTCAGCTGAAGCAATGGGAGAAATCCTGAAGAATGCTGAGGAAGGCAACTTTGAGTTCGTAGATTACAAAAAAACTGGTAAAGTTACCCACGACGACACTTACATTGACAAACACATTGAGAAGATTTTGGCATTACCAATGGTAGATGTTGAAGCTATCCGTGCAAAAGACTTCAAAGTTGTAATTGACTGTGTAAACTCAACAGGTGGTATTGCTGTACCGAAAATTTTGAATGCTTTGGGCGTAACTCAAATTGAAGAGTTATACTGCGAGCCGAATGGTAGATTCCCTCACAACCCTGAACCACTTCCTGAACACATCACGGAATTAAGTTCTACGCTGCAAAACGGAAACTATCACTTAGGTATTATTGTAGATCCAGATGTGGACCGTTTGGCATTCACTACTGAGGACGGAACTCCTTTTGGTGAAGAATATACATTAGTAGCTGTTGCTGATTATGTTTTAGAGCATAAAAAAGGCAATACAGTTTCTAACATGTCATCAACTAGAGCATTGCGTGACGTTACTGAAAAGCATGGCGGTACTTATACTGCTTCAGCTGTAGGTGAGGTGAACGTAGTGAAAATGATGAAAGATACGAACGCTGTAATCGGTGGTGAAGGTAACGGAGGTGTAATTCTTCCAGAACTTCATTACGGTAGAGATGCGTTAGTGGGAATCGCGTTATTCCTTTCTAAATTGGCGAAATTCAACGGTTCTGCCAGCATGTTGCGTCAGTCGTATCCTGATTACCATATTTCTAAAAATAAGATTGAATTGACTCCTGAGATTGATGTTGATCTAATCCTTCAAAAAATGGAAGAGAAGTATGCTAATCAACCTGTAAATACTTTGGACGGTGTAAAAATCGAATTTGATAAAGAGTGGGTTCACCTTAGAAAATCGAATACTGAGCCGATTATCCGTATTTACTCTGAATCTGCTTCGGAACAAACTGCTGAGCATTTAGCTCAAAAAATCATTTCTGATATTAAGGAAATTATTCAGTTCAAAGCTGAAGATTCAGATGCTTAAAACTAGAAAGAAAACAAGAGTTAAACTCCTAATAGTCTGACTGTTGTATCTTAATATATAATAATCAAGCGGGCGATCTTCACAGATTGCCCGTTTTTTGTCTTAACTTTACGCTTTGGAGTGTAAACGATATAACTTTCACACATACACACAACCAATTCAAAATTAAACACGGCATGAGCATTTACTTAGATAGCGCAGCAAGTACTCAACTTGATCCACAGGTAAAAGAAGCAATGATTGCTTCAATGGATACCGTATTTGGTAATCCATCTTCTACACACGCACATGGTAGAGCCTCTAAGGCTGAGATTGAAAAAGCGCGTAAAATGATTGCTCAAAGTATTAATGCTTTACCTTCTGAAATCATTTTTACATCTGGCGGTACTGAAACAGATAATGCAGCTATTAAAGGTCTTGTTCAAGCTTATGGTTTGAAAAGAATTATCACTTCTCAGTTAGAGCACCACGCAGTACTTCATATCACTGAACACTTAGCAAAAGAAAACGGTATTGAATTAGTTTTCTTGAATGTAGATAAAAAAGGCAATCTTGATCTTGATCAGTTAGAAGCTCTTTTAACAGAAAATGGTGAAAAGACATTGGTGACATTGATGCACTGTAACAATGAGATTGGAAACATCCTCGACATTCAACGTGTTGGCGAACTTTGCAAAGCTTCAGGTGCATACTTCCATTCTGATACCGTACAAAGTGTAGGTCATTTCCCAGTGGATGTAAAAGCATTGCATATCCATACATTGGCAGGTGCTGCTCATAAATTCCACGGACCAAAAGGTGCAGGCTTTATGTACATCAAAAAAGGAACAAAAATGCCTGCTTTGATTGAAGGTGGCGGGCAAGAAAGAGAAGTTCGTTCAGGTACTGAAAATGTATGGGGAATTGTAGGCTTGGCTAAAGCTTTAGAAATTGCCAATGCTGAAATGGATACTCACACAGCTCATATTAAAGAAGTAAAAGACTATATGAGAGGTCAATTAGTAGAGCATATTCCAGGCATTGAATTTAATGGAATGAGCGATGATCTTGACAATAGCTTGTATACAGTGCTGAATGTTAGCTTCCCTCCTTCTAGCAAAAATGGGATGCTATTATTCGCCTTAGATCTTCAAAAAATCTCTGTATCTGGCGGTAGTGCCTGCAGTAGTGGAGCCACTCAAGGTTCTCACGTGATTGCTGGAATCGGCGGGGATGCTGATAGAACTTCAGTTCGTTTTTCTTTCTCAAAATATAATACAAAAGAAGAAATCGATACTGTAGTCGTAAAATTGAAAGAAATCTTAGATCTAGTAGAGGCTTAAAACCTTATTAGTTCGAGTCAAAATATTGAAACACTCTGCTGAAAAGTAGAGTGTTTTTTTATGCAAATAAAACGGTCACCTCAGATACTGAGATGACCGTCATTCTTTCAATTTACGTTTTCAATAGAATTAAAAAATACTCTTCCGTACAAGAGTTTAAAACGATTTATTCAGATTCCGAAAAAACGTTTTCTAAGCTTCACTACAATTCTGTTTTCTATTTATATATTCAGATTAAAAAAGGAATACGATTTAATTAAAAATTGGTCTAGTAGTCATATTAGTATAAGCGTATTTGAGTTAAGTCTTATTCATCAAATATTATCTCATGATAAACTATCCGGTTATTCAGAGGCTTGATATCTCTATGATTATTGTGAGGCATCAATTTCTGAATCATATGTAATTGTTTTTCTGATATTTGAATAGGGTCTTTCATTACAATCCAATACACTTCCTCAGAACAAGGAGGAGTTGTCAGTGAACCTTTATAGGTATATACACTTAGACTGTCCACCCCGAAAGCAGAGGAAATAGTAGTACCAAAGTCATACTTTTCTTCTACTGTTTTAGTCTCACCACTTGGTAGAGGTAAATATTTCTGCAGGAAAGAAAAAACCGTATCCGCTTTACCTTGCTGGGCCAATAATGATAAAATGATGTAAGCATCCTTTTCAGCGGAATGGTGAACCATATGAATTTCCAAAGGATAACTGACTCCATTCAGAGTGTGTTCTGAAGGCGAATGGAAATGAAATTGTTTTAGTTTATATTCGACACTAGCATACTCAATGCTATTGAGATTTTCATCAAAATTATATTGTATTGAATGACCATTATTGGTTACTGATTTTATCGTTGTTTCTTTTTCATATTTCGTCTCAATAATTCCTTTAGTAAATGTGGCAGGTACAGTTTCAACATCTATAATATTAATTGGTGATTGATGTTTTCCATTACAATTCGAATCGATTTCACTCCAATGAGGTGGTCCATGTTTTTCAGAATAATCCCAATGAGAATGACTTTTGGGATGATACTCACAAAAATAAACTCCCCATATGAAAAGGTTCATTAAAATAAAATTAAAAAATGCATATCTTCTCATTTCTTATTAATAGTATTGGTCTAGTTTTTAGTCTTTTATAAATCAGCTCGCTCCACACCAAAATAATTTCCATAGTTTTTGAAAACACTCTTCCGTGTCTTTATAATTATTATTAAATCTGTAACCCGACTCTAATAACCCGAAATGATAAACTTGAATCCATTCAATAGAGAACTCTGCATTAAGGAAACCTTCATCTTTCAAACTTTGGTATACCAATGCAAACTCACCATTAATTTTTTTCATGATATTCGTTTCGAATAGAAAATCAGACCTATGTTTTTCATATAGGTTGTGGATAGTCTTATAATTCTGAAAGACCTCTACATCATACCTGAACAATTCTTTAAATGTGACAATTGTACTTTGTTCTTTTGATAGAATCTCAATGATATCTTCAAAATAAGTATTCCCCAACTCTTCAAAAACCTGAACTACAAGATCTTTTTTTCCATCAAAATAGCGATGTAAAGTTCTTTTATTGACTTCTGCTTTTTGTGCAATTTCATCAAGTGTCGCATTGCTATTCTCACTTAGAGCTTTAATTGCTGAATCGATGATTATTTTCTTTGTTCTTTTCATAATGTCACCCTTTGATGACAAAAGTAAAAAAAATGTCACTACATAGTGACATTTTTATATTTTGTTTAAAGTATAATTGTTTAATATCAAATTTTTAACACATTGATGGGCTTTTTTTATTAAATTGAAGCATGTTTTCATCTATCAAACTCGCTTCCTATAGTATTTTTAAAATCATTCTTTTAAGCATACTATTATTTTCCACTTCTTCATTTTTCAGTCTTCTTCCTTACATTAATCTGCCAAAAGAGATTGCAATTTATGATAGTTCTTTTTCTCTAAAGATTGGATTGCCGTTTACTTATTATGAAGAGTTCTTTGTAGAATGCTGTACACCAAACTCCGGTTGGTATCTAAAACCTTTGATTGCTGATTTTATAATTTATACTATTATCGGCTATTTGATTTTACAATTGAGCCAAAAGGCTAAAAATTATTTCTCTTGATATTTTTAGTTGAAAGGTTTTAGTAAAAACGGAATTCTGAATAAAGAAACACTCCATCAAAATAACCATAAGTTACATTTGATGGAGTGTTCCATTTTATTTATCTAATCACCCAACGTTTCGGTTATATATTAGGAAATTAGTTTAAAACACACGTAATTTTAATTTCAACTTCATCTCCCACTGTAAATGTTCCTGTTCCTTTACCCAAGTCATAATCCAGGCGTTTTATTTCTAATTTGCCTTCCAGATTAGATCCATTTTTGACAAAAGGTATTGAAACTTCTTTGGTTACACCATGCAGTGTTAGATTTCCTTTAGTAATATATTTGTTGCCATTTTTCACTACTTCATCAGATGTAAAGCATATTTTGGGATATTTCTCAACATCAAAAAAGTCTTCATTTTTTAAATGATCATCCCTTTTCTCGTTGTCGGTATTAACGGTTGATGCATCAATACAAACATTAAATTCTGAAGAGGATAAATCATTTTCATCAAATTGAATACTGCCACTCATGCCATTGAAAAAGCCCTCAACAGAATTGACTTTGAAATTACTGATTGTAAAATCAATTTTTGATGCTGAAGTATTGATTTCCTGAGCGTATCCTTTTGAAATAAAAAGGCAAAATGAGGTTAATAAGATTAGGGTTATTTTATTCATCGTTCTTTATTTTATGTTATACCTTGCTCCAATTACTAATCCATCACTTACACCTCTGAATCTTTTATTTCCAGGTTGTAATTCGGTTGGTGTTTGAAATTCTGTGAAGGTATGAGCAAAACCTAACTTCGCTGACCACTTTTTATTGAAGTGATATTGTACATAGAATTCAGAGCTTAACATACCTGTATCATTTGCTCCAATAAGTAAAAGTGATGCATTGCCTGAAGAAGCTGTAGTAGGTTGACTACTACCATTTCCTGTATAAACTGCATCTTTGTCAGCACCAAAAGTATAACCTACAGCATCGATATTCATACCCACTTCAAACTTACTCTTGATACGGTAACTCAAAGAAATATAAAGGACAATATTTGACTGACTAGGAGATGCAATTGTCAATGTATCTTGCTTATCAGCCTTCCCGAAATACTCTGGAGGAGCAGAGTAAAACTCTTTATTATCTTTTCCTTGGAAAAATGAATATCGAACACCTGTTCCAAGAACAAATCTTTTCTTTTTCCCAAGTCCCCAAGAATGTCCAAGAGAAAGCGACCCTACAAAGTCAGAACTGATTTGTACTGTAGCATCAGCATATAAGTATTTTGAAGGTAATGTTTCAGCGTCCTGTGCATACAAGCATAAAGAAAAAAGGGAGATTACTAGGGTAAGTAATTGCTTTTTCATAGTAAAAGTTAAAGTTTGGTTCAAAAAATTATTGTTACTGCAATGGCTGTTCAGCGATAGTTTTGAACAGCATCATATTTAAGTCGTGGTTTTAGCATTTTACTGACAAAAAAAGTGAAAAATAAATTTCATTTTCATTCTCATTGAAAAATACCACCTACAAATGCAGGTGATATTTTTATATCATTTGAAGTATTATTTACTTCCATCTATATTCTGATCTCCCTGCCAGTTCATGCTCAATTTCCAGTAGACGATTGTATTTTGCAATACGCTCACCTCTACAAGCAGAGCCTGTTTTAAGGTGTCCTCCGTCCATAGCAACAGCAAAATCGGCTAAGAAAGTATCTTCTGTTTCTCCTGACCTATGTGAGAGGAAATAGCGCCACCCTGCTTCTCTACACATTCTGACGGCTTCAATCGTTTCAGTTACTGTACCAATTTGATTGAGTTTGATCAAACAAGAATTCGCTGTTTTTCTCTCAATTCCTTCTTTAATGTATTTGGTATTGGTCACGAAAATATCATCACCTACCACTTCAATTCTATCTCCATACTTTGCGGTGAACTTAGCAAAACCATCCCAATCCTTTTCTGCTAATGGATCTTCCCAAAGAATAATCGGGTACTTGTCCAACCACTCTCCTGTTAGGGCTATTAAATCATCTGAAGTCATTTTCCCTCTTCCTGACCAGACTAAATCATAATTATCTTTTAGATTAGAGCAAAATGAATTGGCCGCATTATCCACTGCAACTGAAAGATCTTTTCCGGGCTTGTACCCTGCCTTTTCTATGGCTTCAATAATTAATTCTATCGCCGCTTCATTACTTTCACAATCCGGAGCAAAACCTCCTTCATCACCCACACTTGTTGCTAAGCCTCTTTCTTTTAAAATTCCTTTCAGAATATGGAACGTTTCCGCCACATAACGTAATCCTTCTTTGAATGAAGGTGCTCCATGAGGTACAAGCATGAATTCTTGAAAGTCTACACTGTTATCAGCATGTTCCCCACCATTCAGAATATTCATACAAGGTACTGGAATACGAACAGCGTTAGTTCCTCCTAAATATTGGTATAAAGGCAAATCCAAAGATTGTGCAGCTGCTTTTGCCACTGCCATTGATACCCCTAAAATTGCATTAGCACCGAGCTTTGACTTGTTGTCAGTTCCGTCTAATTCAATCATAGTGTAATCTATTTCTTTTTGTTGGGTAGCGTCCATCCCTTCCAAGGCATCAGCAATAGTAGTGATTACATTTTCTACTGCTTTCTGTACCCCTTTTCCTCCATATCGTTCATCTCCGTCTCTTAGTTCTAAGGCTTCGTTTTGACCTGTTGATGCTCCTGATGGTACGGAAGCATATGCTCTTGTTCCATCAAATAATTCAACATAAACGCGTACTGTGGGATTGCCTCTTGAATCTAGAATTTCAAGGGCGTAGATTGATTCAATTAATGTGTCCATAAATAGTTTAAGGGTTGTGTATTATTTCTTTATAAATTAAAAAGAAAAAGAATACCTATTGACACATTAACCACACAAATTCACACTCACATTACATTGAATATCAATTATATTACTATTATCCTATTCCAATTCTCCCTCCGCTTTCATATAGAGCGATTTCAACTGATCCAATGTTTCTTGATTTGGGTTTTCCCACAATCCTCTTTGGATCGCTTCCAGCATTCTCTCCGACATATCTTTCAATGCCCAAGGATTATGTTGGCGGATAAATTCTTGATTTTTTTGATTGAAAAGATACTCTTCTGTGATGCCTTCATACATAAAGTCTTCGATCAGATTGGTGGTAGCATCATAGGCGAAAAGGTAATCCATGGTAGCTGCCATTTCAAAAGCTCCTTTGTAACCGTGGTCTCTCATACCTTCCATCCATTTTGGATTGACTACTCTTGAACGGTATACTTTTAATAATTCCTCTTTCAGCGATTTAATTCTTGGCTGTTCAGGGCGTGAGTGATCACCAAAATAAGTGGTTGGCATTTCTCCTTTTTCCAAGTTGACTGCCGCTGTCATTCCTCCTTGAAATTGGTAATAATCATCAGAGTCTAATAAGTCATGCTCTCGGTTATCTTGATTTTGAACAACCACTTCCACCATAGATAATCGTTTTCTGAAGGTCTCATGTGCTGACTTTCCTTCATTTCTTCTCCCTGTATAGGCATAGCCTCCCCAATTGATATATACATTGGCAAGGTCTTCTTGATTCGTCCAGTTTTTCTCATCAATCAATCCCTGCAAACCCGCACCATACGCTCCTGGCTTGGAACCAAAAACTCTGTACAATGAACGTTCATGAGCCGTTTTTTCATCCAACCCTTCTTTCTTCCAATCTTCTCTTTCCTTTTCAAAACGGGTTTTAATCGGGTTCATATCATACGGTTCATCCAATTGAGCTACTTTTTCAACGGCTGAATTGAATAAGGAAATCACATCAGGAAAGGCATCTCTGAAGAAACCAGAAATACGCAATAAAACATCGACTCTTGGACGCTTTAACTCCAATGTTGAAATAACCTCAAAATCCTTTACTCTACGATTGGCTCCCTGCCAAATCGGTCGAACACCGAGCAATGCAAAAGCTTGTGCAATATCATCTCCACCCGTTCTCATAGTGGAAGTTCCCCAAACGGAAATCGCCACTGAACTTGGATATTCTCCCTCTTCCTGCAGGTATCTGTCAATGATATTTTGAGCACTTTTCACCCCTAAATCATAAGCGGATGGAGAAGGAATTGTTCTTGTATCTACGGAATAGAAATTTCTACCGGTCGGTAAAATATCCAATCGTCCTCTTGTTGGTGCACCAGAACCACCGGCAGGAATGTACTGAGCATTTAAGCCTTTGAGAAGGTGGTCAATTTCATTCCTTGTTTTTAGTAAAGTCGGGATCGTTTTTTCTTTGATAAATGAGACGACTTTTTGTGTTTCCTCACCATAATTTCCTTCTTGATGATTGATAATTCCTTCAATGATCGTCTTCGCTCTATTCTCCAAAACCTCTACTGCCTGACCTATCGTTCTGCATTCTACGCCCATGATTGTTTCCTTTAATGCCGTTTCATAAGCAGTATCCAAAGGATCAAAAGCTAATTCCAGATCAATAGCTAAGGCTTGTAAAATACTCTTGGTTTCTCCTTGAGGTAAGCGGTGCAATGCCACCAACATATCCAAGAATTTTTCTTCTTGTGGAAGCAAACCGAAAATATGAAGTCCTCCTCTAATCTGAGCTTCTTTTAATTCACATAAATACCCATCGATCACCTCCAAAAGTGCATCAATATCTTTTCCATCTTCATTCAAATCCACTCTCAAATGAGTTGTATTGACAAGGTTTTCGATTTTCGATTTAATCAAATTGGCTCTTTTAGGATCAAGTAAAGCCGACTCATAAAACTCATCAATCAATAATTCCAATTGAAGCAATTCACCGTAATTTTCAGCCCTTGTCATCGGTGGAATTAAGTGATCTAAAATAATGGCATGATTACGTCTTTTGGCTTGCGTTCCTTCTCCTGGGTCATTAATAATAAAGGGATA
This sequence comes from Flammeovirga sp. SJP92, assembly GCF_001583495.1. Lineage (GTDB taxonomy): Bacteria > Bacteroidota > Bacteroidia > Cytophagales > Flammeovirgaceae > Flammeovirga. Next base: position 347,867 of record NZ_LQAQ01000093.1, read on the forward strand.
GAAATGAGGAATTGCCCCCAATATGGCGGCAGGAAAACAAGATTCCTTTGATAGTGCTACCCCTTTCCCCGGTAACCACTCCAAGTTGCCATGTTTTCCGACATGAATGATGGCATCGGCTGAGAAGTAATTTTGCAACCAAATATAATACGCCAAATAAGCGTAAGTCGGTGGTAAATCAGGAGAGTGATACGTGGCTTGAAGGTCGATATTATACCCTCTGTTGGGTTGAATACTTAAGAAAATATTGCCTAGTTGCTTTCCTGGAATTAGAAAATAACCTTCTCGGTAATTCGGTGATTTTGATGGATGCCCCCACTGTTGTTCTACTTTCTCTCTTAATGCAATGGATAGTTGGTTGTAGTGGGTGTAAAATTCTTCTTCTTTGATTTTAATTTCAGCGGATTTATAAGAGAGTGATTCCAGTTCGTTGGTGACATTTTCCGTCAACAACTCCATCAATTCTTCTGTTCCTTCAGGAACATTTTCACCTAAATCATACCCTGAGTTTTTTAAGGCATTTAATATTTCTACGGTACTTGCAGGAGTATCCAATCCTACTCCATTCGCCAAACGGCTATTTTTACTTGGATAGTTGGGAAGAATAACGGCTACATTTTTCTGCTTATTTTCTTTATCTCCCAGTTGAATCCAAGCCTTTGCATGTTCTGCAACAAACTGACAGCCTTCTACATGAGGCTCGAAGTACACAATTTCAGAATCTGTCAACTGATCCTTTTCCTTGGCTTCTTTAAATGCAATCACCGACGTAATGATCTTCCCATCGACTTCCGGCAAAGCGATATTCATTGCAATATCAGTCGGCGGTAAACCAAAAGTACCTTCTTCCCATACCTGCTTATTACAACTCGCTAATATTGCTTGAATGACGGGAACATTAAGCGTGTCAAAAATACCTTTGGTTTCATTGTCTTGAAAGCCTTGCAATGAAAAGCCGGTCGTATTGATCAACACATTAGGTGGAGCAATTCGGCAATTTTCCAAAAGAGAAAAAATACGTTGCTGAATGTCTTCATCACGATACGACAACGCCATGCAAGTAATGGCTGTCACCCCTCTTCGTTCCAACTCTTCAGTGACTGCAATAAATGGATCAAGGTTATCGGCTAAGAAGTAACTTCTATAACCTAATATTAATACCGTTACCTTCTCTGTTTGTACTAAAGGTTGATTAAGAATTCCTTTTGAAGGATGATAAAGGAATAAATCAGGAATGCTTTCTTGGGCTTTGATTGGAAAATCATATTCCAATGTTTCATTCATGATCAGCTTCAACACCTCTTTGGTATTCTCCTTTCCTCCCATCACAAAATACTGCCATATTTCACTGACTTTTGAAAGGGGCAAAGTCGACATCTGCATCAATTCCAAATCAGGTTTATTATCTCCCGGTAGGAAAATTACATTGATGTCATTGTCCTCGGCATACTCAGCAATCGCTTCACACAAATATGAAAAGTAAGCGGTTCCTCCCAATAATTTCAACACAACAACTTTGGCTTCTGACACTACTTCTTCGATATAAGTATCAATCGTCAATTCCTGCTTGAAGTACGTCAAGTTGGCTAAACGTACACTTGGTAGTTCCGTTTCCTCTTGATGTAGTTCTTGGTAGGCTTTGTTGACAGTGAATAACTCGGTGTCGGCGGCCGATAAGAAAAGAAGGTCTCCGGTAGATTGTTGGATATGGAAAACGCCTTCGTCGTTGGGGTTCCATCCTCCGGGAAGTGTTGAAATTAAATGCATAATGAAAAGAGGGGATACTAAAATTATTAGGTACTACTTCCAATTATCTTTCCTCTTCATTTTGTCTTGAAACAAAACGAAGCAAAAATTCAAGGCTGTGAAGTCAAAAGCTAAATTCTATTCCAATCGGCTAAATGATTTTAAACTCGCTTTGCTCAAACAAGAAAATCATTTTTAACGCCTCATTACATAGAATTCTTAACGCTTTTCCCTTCAATGCCGATAAGGATACTACCTTAATGGATAGGACATTTATTCGATTATCAGAATTAAGCTTCCTTTACTTTAATATCGCAAGTGTTAAGCCGACAGGCGTCACTTGTGATTTATAATTGGCGAAGTCTCCCGACTTCGAAATGAATGAATATAAAAAGGATGAGGTTCGAAGTCAGGAGACTTCGCCTATGAACAGTTCCAAGTGACGCTATCGCTTAACACTTGAAACAGGGTCATTCAACCTCATAAAGCTAAGCAACCTTTACTTTTTCTGGTTCTGATATCACATGTTCTTCCACTAATAAGGATAAAACGCTTGATGCTAGTGAGAAAAACGCCATTAGTGAAAAGACTAATGCAAAACCAAATTGCATGGCGAACAAGGCCCCAATGATTGCGGCGATGCCTTCTGAAAGAGAACGGTAGCCGTAAAAGTGAGAGTAGATACTTTTCTCTTTTCCTTTCTTCAATGACATGGCAATAATGGCACTCCATGAAGGTGTGATGACTGTTTCACCTAAGGATAAAATGACTTGGATGAGGAAAACATGGGTTGGACTGCTTGCAAAAACATACAAGGCATAACCGGTTCCCATCAAAATATAGCCAATACACATCATGGCTCTTTTGCTGAGTCTGGACTCATCGATTTTATCAAAAAGGAAAAAGAAAATGCCTTTGAAGATGGCGTAAACACCAATGGCAATTCCTGCGTCCATTAATGTCCCTCCTATTTTCTCAATAAAAATGGCATAAATGGGAGCAAGTAAGTTTGCTCCCATATGCGTGAGAATAGAGGCTAGTAGTAACAGCTTTATATTCTTATGCATGATTTTAGATCGCTGTTGAAGCTAATTTTAAGTCTCTACCAATCACCACTAAATGCGTTTTTCTTATCTCTCCTTCTTTCCAAGGTCGATCAAAATAATAATCAAAACGATCACCTACACCTTGAAGAATCATACGCATTGGCTTGTTCGGAATATTGACGAAACCTTTGATTCTGTAGATTTCATGTTCCTTTACCAATTGCGTCATTTCTTTCACCAATTGCTTGATGTCTGACGTTTCAGGGAATTCTAATAATTCTGTGACTAATGAATCGTCGTGATCGTGGTCATGACCATGTTCGTGATGATGCTCGTGGATAGAATGACGGTTATCTAAATCGTCTTCTGCTGATGCTTCAATTCCTAACAATAGATCGTTGCTTACTTCTCCATTGACTACAGGAATGACTTTCGTGTTGGCTCTGATTTTTTGCTGAACGTAAGATGAAATTTCTTCAAATTTTTGATCATCCACCAAATCTCTTTTACTAACCAATACCAAATCTGCACATGATAATTGATCTAAGAACAACTCTTCAATCGGTGTTTCATGATCCAATGAATCGTCTGCCAATCTTTGCTCTTGTACTCTTTGTCTATCGCAGAATTCTCCTGTTGCTACACCTACAGCATCTACTACAGTGATCACTGAGTCGATCGTAATGTGTGGTTTTAAGTCAGGCCAGTTCACTGCTCTTACCAATGGTTTTGGCATTGCCAAACCTGAAGTTTCGATCACGATATGGTCAATGTCATCTTTTCGCTCAATCAACTCCAACATAGACGGTAAGAATTCTTCCTGAACGGTACAGCAAATACAGCCGTTGGATAACTCTATCAAGTTACACTCATCATCTCCGCAACCTGCTTTGATGATTTCACCGTCAACACCTACTTCACCAAATTCATTGACCAATAAAGCAATGCGCTTTCCGTTGGCATTTTTCATCATGTGGTGTACTAAAGTCGTTTTTCCAACGCCTAGAAAACCTGTTACGATTGTAATTGGGATTTTTCTCATGCTTGTGGTTTTTTCTTTCTTTTATATAAAAATAAATTCCATTTTTCTTCTGCTACTCCGTGCTTGTCCATCTCCGAGCGTGCCATGGTAAAAAACAAATCAGACAGACGGTTGATGTACGAAGAGATATAGTCCAATACACTTTCCGGGTCCTCATGACTTAAGGTCACCAAAACTCTTTCGCCTCTTCTCACTTGTGTTCTGCACACATGGCATAAAGCCGAAATTTCATTTCCTCCCGGTAATAAAAAGTAATCTGATGGGCTACTCATTTTACTTTCCATTTCATCGATCCATGCTTCGCAAAATTCCGCTCCATCTGTTGGGTGAGGATTTTGATTTTCTTTTTTAGAATCTGATGGTCGAGCCAAATGCGACATCATATTCATCATGTCTTTCTGAACTCTATGTAAATTCGGTTGCCACTCGTGGTCATTGCCTAATTTTGATCTTAAAAGCCCTATGGTTGAATTCACTTCATCCAATGTGCCTATGCATTCGATTCGGGGAGCATCTTTGAACTCTCTTTTTCCGCCGAATACGCCTGTTTTTCCTGAATCACCTTTTCTAGTGTAGATTTTCATAGCGTAAGAGTTTATTTGTTTTGTATTTGGACTATTCTGATTCCATCACCAACCCATGATTTAAATCATGGGTTGGTGATGGAGTAGTTTCTGAAGGTCTCCTACCTCACCAAAATAAAAGTGGATGTAAGAGGCCAATACGTTTTTATATTGATAGATTTTTGTTGGAACTTCCTGCTCTCTTGCACTCCACACGGTTCCAACAGTGGCTACATTTTCGTCTTGAAGGACTTTTGAATAATGGAATTCATGCCCTTTAATCGTGAAATCATCGATGTCAATTTTTCTGTAACCCAATGTGAGTTTCATAGCTTCCATTGAGCTTGTAAAAGGGAAGACGCCCACCATTGGTAATTCATTTCCTTTTTGATCTACCATGCTTTTTCCGAGGTACATCATCCCTCCGCATTCGGCGATGATTTGCCCGCCATTTTCTGCGAAATTCTTAATGCTTTCTCTCATTTTTGTATTTGCAGAAAGTTCTTGAGTGTAGCATTCTGGATAGCCTCCGGGGAAGTACACCAAATCGGATTTAGGGAGTTCTTGATCGTGAATTGGGCTGAAAAACTGTACGGTTCCCAATTGCTTTAAAGCTTCGATATTTTGATAATAACTGAAGTTGAAACCTTCGTCTTGTGCCACTGCTATTTTAAAATCAGGGTTGGACGTTTCTGCCTTTTCTTCAAGTACTATTTTTTCTCTTTGAGTAATAGAAAGTAACTGATCAATAGCGATAGTTTCATTCATCTGATCCGCCATTTTGCCGATCATCTGATCATATTTTGAGAGGTTATCAATCGACAACCCTAAGTGCCTTGATGGGATTTTACATTCTTCAATAAAAGGCACATGACCTAATGCTTTTATCCCAACGTCTTCACATGCTTCTTCTAAAAATTTGTAATGGCTTTTGGTATTCACACGATTGAAGATTACACCTGCAATATTCAGATCGGGATCAAAATTTTTAAAGCCGTATAATAATGGAGCAACGGAGTAGGCGACAGACTTGGCATCCACCACAAAAATGACCGGAATGTCTAGCTTCTTAGCCAACTCGGCGGTGCTTCCTTCTGACTTTCTCGCTCCATCAAATAAGCCCATCACTCCTTCTATACAAGCCACATCTACCTCATTGACTAATTCATGATAAGTGGAACGCATGTGTTCTTCTCTCATCATAAAGAGGTCAAGATTGATTCCCGTTTTTCCACAAGCGATCTTATGGAATTTTGGATCGATATAATCCGGTCCACTTTTAAAAGGTTGTGTGCTATAACCTTTGTTTTTCAATAAGCGAAGCAATCCCAAAGTGACGGTTGTTTTTCCTGAATTACTCGTTGGTGCGGCGATGATGAAGCTTGATGTTTTCATTAGGTTTATTCTTTTACGGTCATCGGTAGACCGGATACTACAAATGTTACTTTTTGTGCTTGCTGTGCGATAAATTGATTGATCAATCCATGAATATCTGTAAACTGACGGCTTGCTTTGTTCATGGAAATTCCTCCCAAACCAATTTCATTACTGACCACAATCAGCGTACAGTTCTGCTGTATTAATGCAGTCCAGATTTCTTGTGCTCGTTGCAAAGCTTTTTCTTTATCATAAGATACCTCATCAAAAATATTGGTAAGCCAAAGCGTGATACAATCCAATAAAACTACCTTTCCTGTAAAGTCATGTTGATGTATTTCAATAGGTTCCTCAACGGTAGTCCAACACTCTTCCCTTCTTTCTTGGTGAAGGGCAATTCTTTCGTTGTGCTCTTCATCCCATTTTTTTGAGGTAGCCAAATAAATAGGCGTTTCGGATAGTTCTAAAGTTACTTTTTCGGCAAAAGCACTTTTCCCTGAACGCTGACCTCCTGTGACAAAGTGAATGTTCGCTTTCATGATTTAAAGGGATAATTTCTGATAATTGCCTCTTAAACGATCGGCTAAATCCTGCATAATGCCTAATCGCACTACTCCATTTTCGGCATCGACTAAAGTCAAATGATCTACTTTTTTACAGTGAAATTGATAGCTTGAAATAATGTCTTCTATGGACGTTTCAGCACAAAAACGACCATCGGAAACAATCACTAATTCCGTTTCTGACAGATCGAAACCGACCAACATGCCTTTTATTTTCTTCAAAGCGGCGATGATATTCGTTTTTCCTCCCGTCTGCAATTGCTGTATTTTTTCAGTGACAAAAGCAACGTTAGACGTTTCCTGTACCATTACTTCCGCTTCGTTTTGCAATAAAGAAATCAGAGAAAAATGCACATCAGAGGATTCGTATTTTTCTATCATCTTTTGCACCGCACCCTTTGCGTAAGCTATCACTTGATCTTTGATCATGGAACCACTTGAATCCAAAATGAAGATCACTTGTTTTTTGGTCGGTTCTACTTTTGATTTCTTGATTAATTCAAAGTTGTACGTCGCCAAATATTGGCTTACAGTTTTTCGAGTATCCGTAGAGGATTTTACACCATTTTGATGGATAACTTGTTTGTTACTTTCCTTGAAAGATTGATTTAAGGTCAATGATTCATTAGGTATAACCGATTCAAATTGTACAGGAGGTGTTTCTTCTTTTGAAGTTTCTTGCTGTTCCTTTTGTTCCTCTTGAGGTGGAGGATTTTGAGGCGGTTCTTGATTCGGTGGGTTTTGATTTTTACGATGTAAAAGCACAAATTCTCGAATAGCTTTTACAGCCTCTTTTGTGACTTTCTCACCATTTTGGAATGCCACATAAGCCCTTGCTGTTTTAACCAATAAAATATCTGCTCTTAATCCTTCTACCGCATGTTCAAGTGCCAATTGAGAACAATATTCCAATACATCTTCCTCTAGTTCAATGCTTGATAATCGTGCTTGAGCCGATAATATTTGATCGAATAATTGTTGTTGTTCTTTGTCAAAACCTTCAAAAAATGCTTTTGGATTATCATCAAAAGCCAAGCGATGCTGTACTATTTGCGTTCTTTCCTGTAATGAAGAAGGCGTTTTCACCTCTACCGAAAGACCAAAACGATCTTTTAATTGAGGACGCAGATCTCCTTCTTCTGGATTCATGGAGCCGATTAAACAAAAACGGCTATTCAACTTTCTTGAAATTCCTTCCCTTTCCAAATGATAACTTCCCGTTGCGGAAGCATCCAATAGCACATCCATCAGATAATCATTCAACAGATTGATTTCATCGATATATAAAAAACCCTGATGGGCTTGTGATAACAAACCGTGTTGGACTTCTTCTTTTTTATCATTAATGAGTTTCTCCAAATTGATATGCCCCAAAACTCTGTCTTCAGAAGCACCAATCGGCAAGTTGACAAATGGCTTTTGCATCAAGTCAGACAGGGATCGGATCAAGGTGGTCTTACCCGTACCTTTATCGCCAACGGCTAAAACTCCGCCCAAAGTGGGATCGATGATGTTTAGAATTAGTGCCAACTTAAACGATTCCTGACCGATGATGGCTGTAAAAGGGAAGTTGTTCATTAAGCAAAAATTGAATTGTAAATCCAGTATGATCCGATGACGATTGAGGCTACACCAGCTAGTCCGTTCATCCACTTAAAAATGGCGATGTTCTTTTCTATAAATCGACTTAAAACCGTCAACAAAGTATAGCTGTAAATACCCATGGCTAAAATGATTCCAACAGATTCTACCAATAAAATTAATACAGCATCCCACATTGTAGCAGAACTTAAAATCAAAGCGGAAGTCAACGCTCCACCTGTCCCTGCCAATCCATGAAGCATTCCTACCCAAAACGAACGGTTCATAGGATTCATCGCAATTTCTTCTCCTTGCTTTCCATGAAGGTGAATTGGGTTGGTATCTAAATGATCATGCTCTTCGATCCTTTTATGATCTTGCATCATATCATTGATTTTATGGTTTCTTTTGATGGCCACAATGCCTAACCAAATCATGATCGGACCTACTGACATTTCTGCCCAACTTGATAAATCATGGACAAAAACTTCTGCGGTACTTTTAAATAATAAGGCAATTCCGCCTAATAAAATCAGGGTTACTGAATGTCCTAAAGCCCACTGTGAAGCTTTGAATACGTTTTTAAAAGAGGCTCTTTCTTTTTTGATTGCGTTTTCAGTGGCTAATACGGATACTGCTGTCACGTGATCCGGCTCGAAGGAGTGTAATACCCCTGCCATTAATGGTCGAATGAAACTTGCTCCTGTCATAATTATTTTAGTTTAATAAAATCACCCTCTTTGCCGATGAGGTAGATAGTGAGTTTGGTTTGTTGAATAATAGATTTAGTGGATTGATAACATTTTTGGAGTAGCAACTGATAGAATAATTCCTCTTCCGAAAAAGGAAAAATTTCTACGAGTCTACTCGCCATATTTAATTGAAGAATTGCTTCTTGTTGTTCTTTTGAATACCCGCCTTCTTGGGCGATGGATTGAATAAATTCTTTGTTCCAGCTGGAAACACAACTGTGCGTATCGGTTTGTCCTTCTGCCAACTTCACCGCTTTCCCCAACATAATTCCGATGGTCACTGCTCTGATCGGTGCACTTTGAATTTTGCGAAGCGTATCACCAATCCAGTTTCCATAATGGATATAGGCTTGCTCTGAAAAATCAGGGAATAATGCTCGGAGGTATTTTTCACTTCTCGCTCCTGAATTGATCACGAGTTCATCAATGCCATTGGCAATTGCCACGTCAACACCTTGCTCAATACTTGCGATATAGGAAGATGCAGAATAAGGTTTTACAATGCCTGAAGTACCTAAAATGGAAAGACCGTTCATGATGCCCACTCGCTCATTTAAGGTCTTCTTCGCTAGCTTCTTTCCATTGACTACATAAACAGTGACAGCTACTCCCATTTCCAAATCATAATCGTGCAAAAGCTTTTGTAAAGCATCGGTGATCATTTTCCTTGGAACAGGATTGATCGCCGGTTCTCCTACTCCCAATTGTAACCCCGGAAGTGTAACCGTTCCCACACCATCGCCTGCGATAAATTGGATTTCCTGCTCTTCAATCAGCTGTAATTCACAACCTATTTCGGCACCGTTGGTCACATCAGGATCGTCGCCTGCATCTTTGATAACACTGCATTTTGCGGAGCTAAAAGAATATTCGCAGTAGTGAACAGGTATAGACAATATTTTCCCTATCGGTAAATGCACTTTTACCGTTTCCTGTTGTTGTTGAAAGATAATAGCCTTTAAGCCTGCTTTTGCGGCTGCAGTAGCTGAGGTTCCTGTTGTGAAACCTTCTTTCAACTCACCTTCTGGAACTTTCTTTAAACCCATGTTTATCTTTAAAATGTTACCCGATTACCCCTTCATACTACTTTCAATTTTTCCTCTTCTTCATTTTTTCCATTGATGAAAAAACGAAGCAAAAAAATCTAGGCTGTGAAGTCAAAAGCTAAATTTCTTTCCTTTCGCCTCAATGATTTTAAACTCGCTACGCTCAAACAGCAAAATCATTTTAACCAGCTCATTCCATGAAATTCTTGACGCTTTTCCCATCAATGCCGTAAGAAAGGCAGACGTCGTGCAATCAAATAGCTTGTATTAAAAACTATTTTGATCTAATATTTTTTCTAGTTCTTGAACTGTATAAACCACCTGAAAGGAAGCGGGTATTTTTGGTTCTCGAATGATGATGATTGGAATTCCACAAGCTTGTGAAGCATCAATTTTCGTTTGAAGAAAACCACTTGCACCGCTTTCCTTGGTCATCAAAACCTCAATTCCCTTTTCTTGAATCAAAGCCACCTCTTTCTCCAATTCTTGATTAGGCATGGAAAGGATTAAATCTTCTCTAGGGAAACCTGCTTTTTGAGCAATTTTCATAGAAGACGTTCTAGGTAAAATTCTAAACCATGAAGGGTTTTGTTTCCACCATTTTTCAAACTTCTCAATTGTCTGTACACCCGTTAGTGCCAACAACTTTTTTCCTTGGAATTGATCAAAAAGTAAAGCCTCTGCCTGTTGATAGCTCTCCACCCAATGAATGCCTTCCTTATTTTTTAGTTGAATAGGCTCCCTTCCAAATCGAATTACTGGAAGCTTGTTTTGGAGGGCAACTGCTTCAATGGTTTTGTGCAACTGCTCCGCAAACGGATGAGCGGCATCGATAATCATTGTCACTTGATTTTCTTTGATCATCGTCTGCATTAAGTCTTGATCCAATGCACCGAAACAATATTTCATGTACGCACTGCTCTCCACCTCTACTTTTGTTTTTGTAGAGTAGATAAATGCTTGTCGATGTTGCTTCAGTACTTCCATCACTCGCTTGCCTTCCGTTGTTCCTCCAAAAACCAATACCATGCTTACGCTTCTTTTACGACAAACTTTTTATTGGTTCTGAAGATATGTTGCCAATCAGGGTTGTATAATTGTGAGCGGTTTTTTCTAGCTCCAATTGCCTTTCCGACTACGATCAATACCGTTCTTGTTTTCTTGCTGTCTTTCACGATTTGTGCGAGGTCTTTTAATTGTCCCTGATAAATTTCCTCGTCCTTCCAAGTCAATCGGTACATCACGGCCACTGGCGTATTTTCATCAAAATGATTCAATAATTGAGCTTGTACTTTCTTGGCAATTCCGGCACTGAGGAACAAACACATTGTCGCGTTAGTCTTGGCAAATGCTTCCACACTTTCTTTTGCTGGCATTGGCGTTTTCCCTTCTCCACGTGTCAACACGATCGACTGCACTACTTCTGGAATCGTAAATTCTGATTTTAATGCCGCCGCCGCCGCACTAAAGGAAGAAATACCCGGAACGATGAAGTAGTCCATTCCCAATTCATCAAAAATGGTCATCTGCTCTTGAATCGCTCCGTAAAGGGATGGATCTCCACAATGCAGTCTTACTATTGCGTTTCCTTTTTTATATTGATCAAACATTAAAGAAACTTGCTCCTCTAATGTCATCATGGCTGAATTACGAACAATCGCACCTTCTTTACACCAACTGATCATTTCCTCCGGAACCAAACTTCCAGCATACAACACGCAGTCCGCTTCTTCTAAATACTGCTTGCCTTTTACCGTAATCAATTCCTCATCTCCCGGACCTGCACCAATAATGGCTACAGCAGATCTTCTCTCAAAGTCCTTGATTAATGCAATGGAATACGTAAACTTATCGTCGTTTTCTAAATGGATTTTTGTTTTCTCCACCAATACTTTATTCTGCTTAGAAAGCAACATGGCTGTAGACTCAGAAACGCCGTCCACTCCAATTTTAGACTGTACCATCTCGCTCGGATTCGGTACTTTCACTTCGTCAATTGCTTCTTTTGAGAAAGTGACAAATGGTAAATAGTATTTATTGGAAAAGTCGAGGTAAGCGCTTTGTTGAGCTTTGATATCAATAGATCCAAATGTTTTTAATGCTGAAAAAGCAATCTTCTGCTCTTCTAATTCTACTTTTAATCGTGCTTCAAAAAGAGGGAAATCTAAAGTCTTCGAACAGCCCGAACCTAAGGCTAATACTTTAGGTCTGTAGTAAAGAGAAGGAAGATTGAAATCGTAAATTTTATACGTCACCGCAATCAATAACTCAAACTGCTCCGCAACTATTTCTTCTGCATCGTAAAATACCGTCACAAATTCGGGAAGGTTTTTCTCTAAATAAGCAGTGCCTTTATCTTTGACATCCAACAATAATGCTGTCGGCTGATTATTGACAAATAGGCTGATCAAGTGATTTAATGGTTGATCTGTTTCAACTGTCCAATCATAAGTTTGGCTCAAGGTGTCCAACGCCCATATTTCCTGTAGATCACTCGATGTACTGATGATGGCTTTCCCTCCCACCACTTGAGCGATTTTCTCCGCAAATTGATTGGCTCCACCTTGATGTCCTGAAAGCACCGACTGAATATTTTTGCCATGATCGTCCATGCAAACCACTGCAGGGTCTGTTGCCTTCGTTTCTATATAAGGTGCGATCAATCGTACACAAATACCCAATGCACTCACAAAGCAAATGCCGTCTAGTTTATGGTAATAGTTGCTCAGGTAATCACTCAATGAAGCCACGACTGAGACATGCTCATTGTCTGTTTCACGAGTAGTGACCACTAAAGATTTTGGGAATTCTTTTTGAAGAATGAGCGCCTGTTCAAGCCCTCTATCTGTAGTGGCTATGATTGCTATTTTATTCATTTTTAATTCTTTTTTGCGACCAATAGATGTATAGTATTGAAGTCGTTGAGACTCATTTTAATGGGATCCGCTACGGTATAATCCAAGTGGAGACAAGCCTTTTGAAAAGTCTCAAAGGATTTTTCCAATACCGTATTCATGACCATCAAACCGTTGGGCAATAAAACGGAGTCCAACTTCTGAATCATTTCTTCCAAACGGTTGCCATGACCTCCAATAAATACTGCATCCGGTGGGGTGATTTCTTGTATATCTTCTTCAAAGAAGTCGCCAATGCTCACCTGTATTCCAGGGCAATGATGACGCTTTGCATTATTGTCTATGATTTCTCCGCATTCTGTTCTTTTCTCAAAAGCAAAAATTTGAAGTGACGGATAGTTCAGTTGTGCTTCAATGGCAATGGAACCTGTGCAACTTCCTACATCCCAAAAGCACTTTTTATCCCATAATTCTAATGCTTGAAGCGTCAAGGAACGAATGCTCTGTTTGGTCATCATTCCCGGTCTGCCTTCCAAGGTTTGGAAAGTGCTATCTGCAATACTTCGGGGCGGAATAAAGTCAGATGTCTTGATTAGGATCACACAATTCAGCAATTGGTAATCGGTAGTTTCACTCGCTTCTTCCAAGGTGAATTGACGAACTCTTTCTTTCTCTCCATCCAATTCTTCACCGACATAGATGGTATAGTTTGGATAACCGTAAGTGAGTAATCGCTGTGCAATGTACTGTGGAGAATGCTCCTTGTCCGTCAAGATTCCTATCATCTTTTCACCCTGCATCAAGCAAATATCCAAAGGTTTCCAAGTACGTCTGCCATGCAATGAAATGCTTTTGAGATCGCTGTAATTCAAAGAGGCTTTGTGTGCTAATCGTTGAATGGAATTGAAATACGGCAAGACTTCTAGTTTAGCAGAGGGTAAAAGTCTTTTCAGTGTATTTCCGAAACCAAAAAATAACGGATCGCCCGAAGCGAAGACCACCACCTTTTGCTCCTTCGTTTGATACTGCTGAATGACATCCTGCATTTTACCTGAAATCTCAATCCATTCATGATTTTCAGGTAGGTGCTTTTTCACCAATTGATAATGCCTCTTCCCTCCAGAAAAAACAGAATGATGCTGTATCAACTGCTTTACCTCAGTGTTCAGTTGCACTTCAGAATGATTGCCAATCCCGATGATGTAGAAGTCAATATGTTTGTTTTCCTGTAGCAAGACTTAGAAATAGTTTTCAGATTCTTGAAGCGTGAAACAAGCATTGACCAAAGCGGCAGCGATATTACTTCCGCCTCTGTTGCCATTTAATACAATCCACTCGGCATTTTTTACTTGCACCAACTGTTCTTTGGATTCAATGACATTGACAAAACCTACCGGAACACCAATAATCCCTGCTGGTTTGAAATCAGGATTTTCTCTTAACTGATCCGTCAATTCAAACAAAGCTGTTGGTGCATTTCCTACCACAAACAAGGCATTCGGATATAAAGCCATCGCTCTTTTAATACCCGCTTGAGAACGTGTCAAATCTTCCTCGCCGGCTAAAAGTGTCGTTTCTGGATCATTCAAACAGCATACTACTTGGTTGCCGTATTCCTTGGCATATCTTTTTGTGATTCCGGCTTGTACCATCGTTACATCCGTCACAATTGTTCCACCGTTTTGAAGGAATTTTGAGAATGTCTCAACTGCTTTTGGAGAGGCTTCATAATGCACATGATCATCGATCACTCCCGTGGTATGAATCAGACGCGTAATCGCCCATTTATCTTCTACTGAATGCTGTACATCTTGCAATTGTTCCGTGACAATGCGGAAACTTTCCTGCTGAATTTCCTGTCCTGTATGTGGTTTTCTATTCAAATACCCACGAGGTGTCACTAAGTGATTTTTGAATTGGAAAGTCTGGGAATTACCAATCATCACCAAAGAGAACATGTCCACCATTTCCACATCAAAAGTCCCTAAGGTCTGGATCGTGATTTTCTCTTCAGGACGCGTCACTTGACGAATTATGGCTACAGGCGTGCTCGGATCACGTTCTTCTAAAAAGATCTTTTTCAAACGCTCCAACTGCCAATATCTTTTCTTGCTTTTGGGGTTGTACAAACTACAAACAAAATCACCTACAGCCGCCGCTCGGATCCGCTTTTCAATTACTTGCCAAGGCGTCATTAAATCCGATAAAGAAATACAGCAGAAGTCGTGTCCTAATGGAGCCCCAAGTTTACTTCCTGCCGCTAAAAAGGCAGAAACACCCGGCAAGGTTTCCAACTCTATTTCTGAGTCTTGTTCTAAAGAAGCCACTTGATAAACAATGGCTGCCATGGAGTAAATACTAGCATCTCCCGACCCAATCACAAATACATGCTGGTTCTTTTTGGCTTCTTCAACCGCTACTATTGCACGCTCTTCTTCTTTCCCTAAAGGCATGGCAATTTTCACCGCGCCTTCTTTCAGGTAATCTTCGCAAAATTGAAAGTAATAGTCATAACCAATCACTACATCTGCTTTTTGCAATGCATTGACCACCAATGGTAAAATATAGTCCTTATGTCCAGGTCCTAAGCCTGCTACTGTAATTTTCATGCTTGTTTGTTTTTCTTTATAATCAGTAAAGAGAAATAAGGAATAGTTCTCTCTTGAAGTTTGTCTAATGATGAAGTCATGAATTGCTCTGTAGTTCCGAGCTTTTCACAATACGTAAAGTTGATTTCCTCTCTTTCCAGAATAGGCTGAATGTGTCGCATCACCGATCTGATTTTCATCAATACCACCGTGTCCGAAACTTTCAAGGCGTCTTCTAAAACCTGTGTTGATTTCAAAATAGGAAGTACATGAATCGTCTCTCCTAAAAGAGCTAGTGGTTGTTGAATTTCCGCCGCTCCTAAATGGAATGAACTAATGCCCGGCACCAATGAAATGGGAATATCTGTCTGCTGAAATTTTTCTAAGAGATAAGAAAATGAGCTATAAGTACTCAAGTCTCCTTCACAAACTATGGCTACATCCAACCCTTCCGAAACATCTTTTTGAATATCCTGAAAAGCCTCTTCATATACAGGGTGAACGTGTACTCTGTCAATAGTCATTTCCATATAAAAGCCAACCAACTTCTCCTCTGGTAAATCATAACCTTCCATGATCTGAAGTGAGTAACTGCTCTTTCTGCCATCTTGAAAAATGGAACCGGGATAATAGATTTTATCAACAGATTGAAGTAGTTTATATCCCTTTAGCGTAATCAAATCAGGATCGCCAGGACCCAATGAAATGCCGTATACTTTTCCTTTTTCCATTAGATCCCCAGTATATTTTTAACCGTTTTCATCACTCCTTTCTTCTCATCTACTTTTTCGTCTTCTTCGAAAAGTATTCCTTTTACATTTAGATGATGACCAACTTGTTCCTTTCCTTCCTCTTCTTCAAAACCAATAATCTGCTTACGGTACTTGCACAACTGACAGTTCATGTGTGCTAGCCCGTTCTTCGCTTGATCCAACCTTTCATCGAAGGCTTTCATAATCAATTCATCTGATCCAAAAGCTTCTGTATTGACGTATTCAGTGGTTGAGGTTTTGTTGAACTCCTCTACTGTTTCATAAATTCTTTCCAGCAAAACACCTGTAAAAAAGAAGAATGGAATCACATAAGTACGCTTCATGCCTAGCTTCTCAAACATCGGCAATGCTTCTGCAGTAGATGGATAAGCTGTACCGCTGTAAGCCACGGAGGTAAAACCAAAGCCCATTCCTTCCCAAAGCATCGCCGCTAATTTGTGTACATCAGAGTTGGCATCTGGATCCGTAGTTCCTCTGCCAATCACCATCAATCCACATTCTTTACGATCAATCGGCGGCAATAAGGCTTCCTGTTCTTCAATACGCTTCTTCGATAAATCCAACAAATAAGAACTTACACCAATGTGTGTTCCCATCTTAATTTCAAGATCAGGGTAATACGATTGGATCGTGTTCATTTCATAAGGAATATCATTTTTGGCATGTGAACCCGCAAACAGTATGACAGGCAAAGCGTAGATTTTTCGTACTCCTTTTTCATACAATCGCTCCACTGCAGCTTCATACAGTGGATGACTGAATTCCAAGAAACCATAATCTACCTCATATTCATTTTCGTATCTTTTTTTCAATAAAGCCACGAGTTTTTTAAATGCGTCTGTTCCTGTTTTTCTTCGGGAACCGTGTCCACATAATAGTATTCCTTGTTTCATTCTTAATGTATTTTTACTCCTTCGTTTTCATTGAAGTAGGCTTGAGGATCATCGTATTTATATTCAAAGGATAACAATCGCTTTGATTTACTATTATCAACTAATTTGTAAGCAGTGCTTTTACAGTCTCGGAAAACTGGAAGAGGTAACCCTAATGTCATTGCTGCATTGGTATACAAATCTCTTCGGATAGGATGAAGTGCCGCACACCCATTAATGACTTCCCCAAAAACATCTTGCTCTATTACTTCTACAATCAAATTGACGGCATCAGTTTGGTGAATGACATTGACAGGCACATTCGGATTTTTCAACACTCTATTTTCTCTTAGAAGCTGAGAAGGATGACGCCCTCCGCCAATTAAACCTGCCATGCGAATAGCGGTCAATTGCTCTCCAAAATATTGACGTAAAACTTGTTCTGCTTGATATATATTTTTCCCTCCTATGGTTTCAGGAGTGAATTGATCTGATTCTTTGATGGATTGATTGGTATTCGGATAGACTGAAGTGGAACTTACAAAGATGACTTTTTGATGAGGAGGTGTTTGTTTTGTCAGTTGTTCGATCTGCTTAACATAAACGCCATGTTTATCTCTTCGATCAGCAGGTGGAAAACATACAATCAAGATTTCAGTTTCAGCTATCAGATTATCCCAATCTCCTTTAATATGATCTTCCTCAACTTTTACAAGAGTGATTTGATCTGTGATTTCAAAAGCGAGTAATTCTTCTTCTGAAGCCACACTTCCTTTTACCTCAAAACCTCTCTCTCTTAATCGTTCTGACAGCGGAATGCCTAACCAACCGACTCCTACAATAGTCACCTTCTTTTTCATACCGTTTCCAATTTTATTCCTTTTAATTGTACTTCTAAACAGTATTGCCAAGCGTGATCCTCCAGCCAAATCAATCCAATATCTTCTCCGAATTTATTTCTCATTCTGACTCCTTTATTCAGAGAATCCAGCTGTTCGAAATATTCTACCACTGCAATTCTCTTTTTGACGAGTTCTTGATTTTTCTGGTCAATAGGGGCAATAATCAGTTCAATCGTTTCACTTTCCAATTCCAATTCAAGTGTATACTTTTGACTGTAATTGACGCTTTTGATTTCACTAAATGAAAGTGGTGTTTGACCAGAAAGTGTGAGCGTAGATTTTGGACTATTTTCTGATAAATAAAGAAAAAGGGGAAAGGTATATTGGTCCGAAGCAAAACCCCTAGTGATCCGACATTCTCCAAGATCAGGATCTATTTTGATAGAAAAAGGCTTAGGCGTAAATGCCTCTCTTTCTTTGTCTGATTTGATTGCAGACCATTCGTCCTGATACAGTAAATAATCAGTGACAGGTTCTTGATTTTCGATATGGCTTTT
Organism: Flammeovirga sp. SJP92; assembly: GCF_001583495.1. GTDB lineage: Bacteria > Bacteroidota > Bacteroidia > Cytophagales > Flammeovirgaceae > Flammeovirga. Next base: position 366,070 of record NZ_LQAQ01000093.1, read on the forward strand.
GATGATTTCTAAGCCTTTTTGTGGATTGAGGTCTTTGTACCAATAGTTAGGTTGCACAATGCATGTTGGAGCATCTTCACACCGACCGTTACATCTTGTTTTGATCGTGTGTGTACTGTCCCATTGTCCACTATTTCTCAAGTAAGCACGTACGTTGCGTACCACCTCTTCAGACCCTGCTTTTTGGCAGGATCCTCCATCACAAAATAAAAAAATCTGTTGAGTTTCAGCGATGTTTTTCCCCATTAGTCAGATTGTTTGATTGAATAGCAACAATTGGGGATAATAGAATGACAATCTGTTTATTTAAATTAGTCTGGGAGACTAATAGTTTTAGCAATAGATTGAAAGTCAGAACTTTTATTCCCGAAAGTCTTTAAATTTCTCAGTACTTCTTCAGGCAGGTATTCTGACTTACTTTCTTTTGTTACTCCTTCCCATTCCTCATAAACAGTGGCTCATTGTAACAAAATTGTTTTCCGAAGAAAACGAAAGCTTACAGCTGCGGGTACAGTCTTGGATTTTCACCAAATTCCCTTTTCATTCCTTAAAGTATATGGATATTTTATATTTATTCATTTATCCTAGTACTTGTAGGAACACCCTTAAAGCATAGCAAAGTTACTTAATTTTTATTGTCATACAAACCTTGTCAAAAACAAAATTCATACGGTTTTCTACAGACTCAAATGGAAGGTAAATTAGTTCAAATCCACACTCTAAATAGGTTTCTTCAAGCACTTTAGAGAGTGATTTTTGATAAGAAAATGATTCAGGTCTTTGGGGATCAGTGATATAAATCTTCTCCCATGGAAGTGCAAAAAACACCTGTTTGTGATAATATTTTTGATAAGGAAATGCTTTTAATTCTTTTTGAATGGGTTTGTTTTGAAACTTCAGATAGGCTATTGTATCAATAATACTACGATCACAAAAAACTGCATCTGGATTCTCTTTTAATTGATGCATTGTTTTTTGAAATACTAATTCACTAAACCGTTCTACATCTTTCCACGGCATTCCTTCTCCGCCCGTCAACTGTTCATGCATAATCACCTGTCGGGAAGCTTCGGGCATTGTAGGAGTACCGTCATTATTTATTGCATTAATTAATGTCGTTTTTCCTGTACCTGCTGCGCCTGAGATGATGTATTTGTGCATTATAAAAATTGAATTAAAACGAGAATAGAGACAATTGACAATACAAAAAGCCAGCTCGTAGCATAGTTGATATTCCCTACTTTATGAATTTCATGATGCTGAATATTTCTGTCATTATGACCTATGTAAGGCTTATCTACCAATTTTCCTCCGTAAAAGTTGGGACCTCCAAATCTCACATTAAGAATATAAGCCAACGCTGCTTCTGGATAGCCGGCATTAGGACTGCTGTGTTTTTTTCCTTCTGAGAAAACAGTAAAAAGTCCTCCTAAACGGAAAGTAACGATCAACATCAAAAGTGCTGTTAAACGGGCTGGAATATAGTTAGCTGCATCATCTAGCTTGGCGGCAAATTTACCAAACTTTTCGTAACGCTCATTTTTGTAGCCAATCATAGAATCAAAAGTATTGATCATCTTATAAGCCATGGCACCTGGTACTCCAAAAATGGCAAAATAGAAAAGTGGAGCGATCACACCATCACTTAAATTTTCAGACATGGTTTCTAATGTCGCTGTGCGAATTTGCTGAGCACTTAATTCAGAGGTATCACGACCTACAATCCATGACAATCGCTTTCTTCCAGCTTCTAACCCGTCTTTTTCTAATGCATTAAAAACAGCAATTCCTTCTTTGACCAACGTCTTATTTGCTAAGCAATAGAACAGTAAAATAATACTGATTACTGAAGCAGTGATCGCATTATAAGAATGAATCAAACACAGAATATAATAAGATACGGCAAAAGAGCTACTCACCAATATGATGGTGAGTAAAGCTCCTTTGATGAGTTTATTCTTACCTTTATTCAATCTTTTTTCTCCAAAAGAAATCAAATTTCCATACCCCACAATAAGATGAGGCAATGACCTTGGATCTCCAAAAATAAGATCCAATAAAAAAGCGACAGACAGTATAACAACAGATTCTAAACCCATGATTTTAAAGCTTTAATAATTTGTTGATTGGCTAAATGTGATTGTACTGAAAGTCGAATGTACTCCCCTTCCAGATTCGTAAAATTGGTTGCATCTCGTATCAATATTCCTCTTTCAATAAGAAAGTTTTTCAATTCACTCGCCTTTCCTTTTAATAACTTCACTAAAAAGTAAGAAGTGTTAGTCGGCTGTACTTTAATGGAACTGACTCTCTGTAATTGCTCTTGAAAAGCTTTTCTTTCCTCTAACAAATCATGAACATCAAAAAGCAGTTCATCATAATTTTCAAAAAGAAACTTCCCTGCTGAAAGAGCTAAACCATTTACACTCCATGGAATTCGGATGGCTTTTAAACATTCAATCAACATTGGATTGGAAATAATATACCCCAAACGCAACCCTGGAATTGTAAACGTTTTAGTCAGCGAACGCACAATGATCAAGTTGCTGTATTGCTCCACAAGTGGTGCCACTGTTGTCGTTGCTGCGGTAAACTCAATGTATGCTTCATCGATCACAAAAGTTGTCAATGGATTTCCTTTGACGAGTTGTTCTATTTGCTTAAAGCTAAAAACACTTCCTGTAGGATTATTAGGATTACAGATAAAAACTAGATCCGAACAATGCTCTTGAATGATATTTTTTCGGACTATTTTATAGTTGACTTTATTGATCCTACAAGCATCTTCATATTCTGAAAAAGTGGGCCCTACAATTGTGGCTGATTTTCTTCTAAAAAACTGTGCAATCAGATAAAATGCTTCAATGGCACCATTGGTGAAAAGAAAATTTTCAGCCGATAAATTATAGCGTTTTGAGGCACAAATATTAAGTTCTTCAGCAGCAGGAGAAGGATAGTTTTGAATGTTATGCAACTGATTTTTCAAATTCTCCAGAATGGCTGGAGGACATCCTTTGTAAAAAACGTTGGAGCTGAAATTGTGTTTAATTTGACCTTTTATAAGATGAAGGTCGTCACCATGTCCGTTTAGCATATATCTTCCATGATTTTATTGATCTCCAAATTCTCCTCTACCCAGTCTGCCAGTTTATCAAACTGCTCTCCTTTGAACGTCTTGTAATCTAAAGCCTCCGCATCAGGAAACTTTCTTTTCAATAGTTCATTGACTACTACTTGATTGTCAAAAACACCATGCAGATACGTACCCCAGCTCAATTTTCCATCAAAAAATCCTTCTTTCACGCCTCCCATTGTATTCAATGCAAAAGCTTCTGGCACTAACGTTTCACCCATATGAATTTCATATCCTTCACATACTTCTGCGTAATTTTTAAAGGTAAATTGTTGTTGTACGGTTTGCTTATTTTCTGATAAAGTCGTTTCAATATCAAAAATTCCCAATCCGAGTTCTTCTTCTTTTTCTCCTTCCACATGATGAGGATCATAGACCACTTTACCAAGCATCTGATAGCCTCCGCAAACACCTATGATTGGAATTTTACCATACAATTCACTGATCAAAGTATCAATATCTTCTTCTTTCAGCTTTGCCAAATCATTCATTGTATTCTTCGTACCTGGAAGTACAATCACATCTGCCTTTTTCAATTCCGCATGATCTCTAGTATAATACAGGTTGATCAATGGTTCATTTTCTAAGGCTTGGAAATCAGTATAATTCGACATATAATAATGTTTCACCACAGCTACATTGAGCATTCCTTCATGGGCTGTTACATTTCTGCCTCGAAGTGCCACTGAATCTTCTTCTTCAATAATGATATTTTCAGCATAGGGCAATACACCCAAAACAGGATACCCTGTCAATTCTTCCAACTTCTTTTTTCCTTCTACAAACAGGCTTGCATCTCCTCTGAACTTATTGATAATGATCCCTTTCAATAATTCCTTTTCCCAATCTTCTAATAAAGCAATAGTGCCATACACACTGCCAAAAACGCCTCCTCTATCAATATCCGCCACCAGATAAACACACGCATTGGCTGCTTTTGCCATACGCATATTTACAATATCTCTATGCTTTAAATTCAGTTCACTGATACTCCCTGCCCCTTCCATAACTATGGGGCCGTACTGATCTGAAAGTTTATGAAATGCTTTTTGAGCCTCTAGAAATAATTGTTTTTTGTTTTCTCCTAAGAAATAATCTCTAGCAGACTGATCTCCTACAGGTTTTCCATGAAGTACAACTTGTGATTTATTTTTTGATGATGGTTTTAATAAAACAGGATTCATTTCTACCATTACTGGCAACTGACATGCTTCTGCTTGCACCGCCTGTGCTCTGCCAATTTCCAATCCATCGTAAGTGGCAAAACTATTCAACGACATGTTCTGTGCTTTGAAAGGAGCTGGCTGATATCCTTTATTTTTCAGCCAACGGCAGATACCTGTGGTAATCCAACTTTTCCCTACATCAGAACCTGTACCTACCAGCATGATAGGACGCATGTTTTTCATTTTAGTTTGATGTTAATTTTTTACTATTCTTGGTATTTAGTATCTCATTTATTAAAAAATATTCATTGAAGAGAGATGAATAAAATTTTAGTGAACAAAGAAATACAGCACTAAGGTAAAAAATAATTTTTGATCAGTGGGTTAGCAATCTTTTTAAAGGAGTCTAATTAATGTCATGTTTTTTTACAGAGAAGTGATTATGAATACTGTAAACCCCAAGCATGGTATAATTATGATATTTAGAAATCAGGAAATTTCTGATGATCTGTAGGACACGAATAACACTTACACCAATGGATTTTCTACCTCATTAGTTTGGTAGTCCTCCTCTCCAGGACTTGAAAGGAAAACCGTTAAGAATTTTGGTATCGAGCCGTAAAAAATGATTTTCTTACTTTAGCTTTTGCATCAATGGAAAAAATGAAGAAGAAGAAAGCTTAAAAGTAGACCATAGAAAACTTATAGAATGCGGATTGGAAGTTAGCAACAGTTGAGTTTACTGCAAATAAAAAAAGTGATACCGCCTAAAAAGTAGACGGCATCACCCATAATTGACATGAATCTAAATTACTGTGCTAATGATTATCTTTTAATCACCTTCTTTCTTATTACCTCATTTTTATCATGGCTAATAATTTCGAAGACATAAGTTCCTGAAGGCAAGTCTGTCAATGAAATGTTCAATGAACTAACACTTTCATCTGTTGACAATGACTTCATTTGATGTCCAAGAAGGCTATATACATTAACTGTTGAACGACCAATAGTTCTGTTCAATGCAATCTTAATTGTATGATCTGTTGGGTTTGGACTTAATACTGCATCCAATATTTCTTTCTCCAAACCTGATTTCACAGAAGTAACCTTGTTAAGACGCGCAGTACTTGAAGTAGAGTCTCCACCAAAGAAGAAACCATATTCTGCATTTGCTAATGCTACTTCAATTTGTGCCCAACCTCTATGGTAACGTTGTGTAAAAGGCTCTCCAGCCAAGTAAGCCGCTTCTAATCTTGCAAACTCAGGATCGTCTTTGTATTGAGGACGGATATCTAAGAATGACATACCTGATTGAATTGTAGCTCCGCTTGGTAGGGTACCTGTAAATGTTTCAGGGATATACACTTCTTGCTCAAAGATTCTAGCAAAGTCAGCTCTCTCTTCTAATGAAGCAACACCTTTGTCATCACGATAAGTCACCCACATTCTGTCTAAGATTTCTTTTGCTAAATATTGAGCGGCTGTATCAAGTGTAGCATACTTTTCAGTAGCAGCCGCATAGTAGATTAATGTTTTTGCTAAAGAAGCAGCTACACCTAAATCTTGATTATAGCTTGTCACAGTTACGTGAAGGTTTGCATTGCTACCTGGATTTGCAGGATCCCAAGTATCAGGCTCACCTGTCCACTCTAAACCAGCAGGAATATCGAAATCGTTATCACCTACTAATACTGTTTCGTTAACAGCCCACTGTGCCCACTTTGTAATCAAGTCTTTTGCTCTTGGATCATTGTTGATATAGTACAATTCGGCAATACGCTCCATTGACCATACTTGCCATCCAAACCATCCACCTGAACCTGGATCGTGATACACTGGGTTTTCATCATAAGCCATACCATAGAAAGTAGATTTACCTGCAGGATAAACACTGTAATCACCATTCCAGCTGTTTGTTGCTCCACCTGCAATACCACCTTCAGCAGATTGTAACCAAGTATAGAATTCCAACTGACGGTCTAAACTTGTTGTCCAGTCTCTTACACCATTTGAAGATACTGGCTTTAATTCCTCTACTTGAGATAATGCATATGCAGCTACTGGATTTTGGTACCCGAAGTGACAGTGAGATGCACCAATTCTAAATGCCCACGCTGCTGAAGCATCTGTTGCTCCACCCCATGACATATACCATGACATCAGGTAGTGTGCATTATCATAGCTTGTTTGAGAAGTGGCATTTGGATCTTGTGCTCCTAGTGGTTTGAAATATTTATCAAACATGGCTAATCTCAAGTAATCACCCATTTTAGAAGCTTTATCTAAATCTAAACTACTTAGACTTACACCTTGCTCTTTTGCATATTCGTAAGCCCAGTACATTACTTGTACAGCTCTTGCGTCAGCATCTGGTGCACTTGTGTATCTCCATTGTGTAGAATAAGCTCTGTCTTGAGTAAACAATGGTAAGAAACCATCTGCACTACCCCACTTGAATGCTTCCCATGATGGATGAGGTACTGTTTCGAATACAGATTCTTGCTCACCTCTTTGGAAAGTATTGATATATGAAGGTGCACTTACTCCATCACCACGGTTACCGTAGCCATAGAAGTTGTCATTATCCAATAACCAGTGCATTTGGTAGATATGAGGATTACCATATGCTGCTTCTAATTCTGCTGAAACATAATCTCCTTTTACTGGATTTGAGAAATCTAAAGGAGCAGGATATAATTCAGGAAGTGGGAATTCAGGAGCATAAGCTGCTGGGCTTGACGGATCATAAGCACCATTTGTTGGCTGATCTTCTGCTGTTGGGATGATAAACTGTTCTGTTTTTCTCCAAACTTCTTTTAATGGCTCCCAGTCTCCTGTAATTCTACCGTGCATTGCTTCTAACCACATCCAATAAGAATATAATTCTGAAGTCGATTCGTGACCGTGATCTGGTGCTTCTACAATTAATGATTCAACAGAGTGGTGAGGAGAACCTTCAGGACTGAAGTAACCATTGGCAGGGTCTAAGTACATATTTCTCATTTCAACGAAACGCTGAATGTACTCATTGTCGGTATCTGGAGGAGTAATAATCACATTATCTTCCTCAGCCGTAATTGTAATGATCGCTTGATCTTCTCCACCTTTTGTATCAGTAACTGTCAATGTCACATCATAGCTACCTACAGCTGTATAAGTATGCGTAGCTAAAACACCTTCTCCTACTGTGCCATCACCAAAGTTCCATGCAAAAGATAAAGTATCACCGTCTGCATCTGTAGAACCTGATGCGTCAAAGCTTACTACAAATGGAATATTTCCAACTGTTGCATCTGCTGAAATACTTGCTACTGGAGGTGTATTTTCATCAGGAGGATTTGTTCCGCCATCACAAGTTGGAGCTGTTGCTGTTTTGCTGAAATAAACTGTAAAGCCACCTGCTTTCGATACCATTACAAAGTTATCCTGATCTGAAGTTACCCAATAGTCTCCATCAAAACCTGGAATTCCTGAAGCTGCCACTGTCACTGAAGGCTCAGCTGCGTCAAAAGTATGTGTTACTTTGCTTAATAAATCAACATACCAGTTCGGTTGCCCATTGTTAGAATTGAACGAGAATTGGTATAATCCTTTATTTGCAAGATCCCAGTTGATTGTGAAGTCACGCATGTTGCTTAAATCTGGACCACCGTTACCTAATACAAAGATATTTTGATAAGCAGTATGACCTGTTGATGCAAATGCCTCCGCCTGAGGAGCTCCGAAAGAACAATCTGAAGCAACAGCCATTGCTGACATCACTCTCATTGAAGAAGATGCTACAGCACCTGAACAGTTTGGTGCAGTTGCTGAGTTGTTGAAATAGATAGAGAAAGTACCAGTTTTTGATACTAACACAAAGTTAGCTCCATCTAATGCAACCCAATAATCTCCATCAAAACCTGGGATTCCTGAAGCTGTAATTGTTACAGCTGGCTGAGCCGCATCAAAAGTATGTGATACCTTGCCTAATAAATCAACATACCAGCTTGGTTGTCCATTGTTTGAATTAAATGAGAATTGATACAATCCTTTATTTGGCAAGTCCCAGTTGATTGTAAAATCACGCATGTTGCTCAAATCTGGACCACCTTCACCTAATACATGAATGTTCTTGAACGCCGTATGACCTGTAGTTTCTAAAGCTGATGCTTGAGGTGTACCGAAAGTGCAATCAAAACTTCCGTCAGTCACTTTAATCGTTTCTGAAGTATTGCTTGATTTTCCAGAAGAGTTAGATACTGTAAGCACTACAATATAATCACCATCAACAGCATACGTTGTAGCCGCTGTTACACCTGTACCTACTTCTCCATTACCAAAGTCCCACGCATAAGTTAATGCATCTCCATTTGGATCAATTGAAGCCGACGCATCAAAAGTAACATCAAGAGGCATTACACCACCTGTTGTTGAAGCTGTGAATGATGCTACTGGAGGAGCATTAGGATCTAATACTGTAATTGATTCTGTTACAGGAGTTGATACATTTTCTCCATCACTTACTGTTAAAGTAACAGTATACTCACCTGGTACAGTATAAGTAGCTGATGGTGTTACTAAACTTGATGACGTACCATTTCCAAAATCCCAAGAATAAGTGATTGGATCTTCATTTGGATCTGATGACATTGAAGCATCAAAATTCACTGTCAATGGTGCAACACCTTGGTTAACATCCATCGTAAACTTCGCTACTGGAGTTCCTCCACCGTTTGGCTCTGCACCGAAAACTAATACACCGTTATCATAAACTGGTATTCTTGGAGACTCTCCTTCTGTATCTAGTCCAAATGCAGACCAGTCATTTGAAGTATCGTAAGGTACTCCGTTGGCTACACGGAAGTTCACCTGTACATCACGACGGAATGCAGGGTCACCTATTGGAGCAATTTGCTCACCTGCTAAAGATACTTCTGCATAATAGATATTATTTGCCGCATCCCAAGCTGCTACAGTCATAGTGCTGTTTCCTTGTACCGAGTTCAACTCCGGTTGGTAATCTGCAATCGTATAACCTTCTGCTACACCTTCTGAAATATCAAAGAAGTAACGGAATGAAAGTTTATCAGTCACTCTTGAAGGCCAAGCCGTTCTGTTTTGAACTAAAACTCTCACTGTACTTCCTGAAGCGTTGTTGCTGTTGAATTTTGAGAATGTTCTGATCTCAGCACGAGTTGGTACTTCTGGTACTGGGAAGTTAGCCAATGGCTCTCCTCCAAATTCCTGGTACATTCTTGCCAAAGCACCTGTGAAACATGCGTTGTAATCACAAGCAACCTCATTCGCCACATAATCTGAACGATCATCTTCAAATGCATCATTTGGCTCACCTGGACCACCTACCAATGCACCATATAATGTATGACTTGGATCAATTGGATTGTTTAAAAGGTTGTTTGCCCAAGCACCGTGCGCTGATCTGTGATGAGGGTTATAGGCAGGGTTATTTCCAAAACCTACCATGAAGCTTCTGTTGATTGGGTTATCACCCAGAGCATAGTTGATCTGCTTCACTGCAAAATCATGATATTTTGCTTTTTTAGCCGCTGTAGTTGCTACTCTGTCACTGTAGATAAAAGCTACAAGAGCAGTGTTAGAACTATGACGTAATGATCCCCATTGCATCAAGTGAGCTTGTCCACCTGGACTGTAAGGAATTCTATCTCCTTCAAAGCCATCTGTCCAGTAGTCCAAGTGTCTTTCAGCATCTGCTTTGTACTCTTCTTTACCTGTCAATTCAGACATTAAAACATAAATACCATATGCTTTATCATCCCAAGCTAATCCCCACTTGTAAGCTTTCAAAGTAGATTGTCCTTCATTCGATAAGTTTGTATATTCTGATTCTGCTTTATCTAAATAAGTAGTGTTTCCTGTAGCTTTGTACAACCAAGCTGCACCCCATACTAACTCATCTTGGTATCCACTAAATGAGCGGTAAAAGCCCGCCGCATCAGTGATTGATTCAGAATACACCCCTCTGTAGTTGTCAGCAAATGCATATAACTCCTCAGCGTGTTGTAATAATAATGCACTGTAAGCTGGGTCTGAATCTTTGAAAACAATACTACAAGCCGCCATTGCCGCTGCAGTTTCGCCCGCTAAATCAGAACCAGGATTAGCTGCATCAATTTTATAGGCAGGTCTTGCCATTGTCATTACTTCAGGTGATCCCCAATAAGCGTGGTCTGGTCCACCTGCACCTACTTGTCCATAAAACTCAGTTGGTCCAGTATGACATTTTATAAAATAGTCAGTAACGAAACGAAGATTACGTTTCATTATTTCTAATTGTCCACTTTGTCTGTAGGCATCTTCATATTCTACTACACCCCATGCAAGGGCTGTAACACTAAATGCCATTGGGAAGCCGAACTTCACGTGATCACCAGCGTCATACCAACCGCCGGTTAAATCTAAGCCAACATCGGATCCATCATCTAATGCCGAATCATCTCTCCAAGTAACCCTGTTCCAATCAGGTAACTTTCCGGACTGTTGTGCTTCATAAAAAAAGAGAGATTTCTGAAGGGCTTCTCCATAATTAAATTCCTGTGCCCATAGATTGTTAGTAGCCAGATACAAAAATATTATTGCACCCAACATGAAATTGCGTTTCATAATTAGTTTTAATTAAATGTACTATTTAACGGATGTGAAGAATGTTGCTCAACCTTACGAAAAGGGAGCTTTTGTTGTAATTATTTAATGTGTAGTACCAGAACAATCGTAAACAGAGCTTTTATCTTTCTCTCTTATGTTATTCTGCCAGGGCCTTTACTACGTAACTATTGTTATGTGTTGTCCATCTGCATTGAACTGCATAAGAAATAATAAATTCAATTCTCTATTTTCATTTGATCTTAGTACAAAAGACAATGATTTAACCCTCCAGCTAAGAGGTTAAAGTTGTTGTATCATCAAAATTGGAGCATAAAAATCCACCTCAGCTCAAGACTCATCAAAAATGATATGCTAATCCCAAAATTTGGACACATCAATACATGATCAGACTAGACCGAACATAAAATTTCATGTTGTTCTATCTTAATTTTACAACTTCTTAAAAGTGTAGACATTATTCGGCCAGGCATTACTTCTCACAATTTAAAAGAAATACATTTTAAAATATTTCTATCAAAAAATAAGACATAACGAAAAGGTCTAAATGTCAATAGGTTTTCATTTAGAAAGGTTGAAGATTGTGTAATTCATTTCAATAGTAATAGCATATGCAATTACCCTTTTATTAATTGGTTCCAAATCATAAAATGACAATTGTAGTGAGGGTATAGATTCTACAATGCTATTAGTGTTGTTATGTAAAAATGGTTTTAAAAAGAAAGATTTGATGTTTTAAATTTATACTAGATTGTTTTTATAGTTAGAAAATAATTATCTCATTTGTCAAAAACTTGACGGTAGCTGGATTTAGTCATTTCATTGTCAATTATTAACAATAATACAACTTTTGATAGTAAAAAACTAATTTATCATCAGATAATATACATTTATCGTTAAGACAACAAAAAAGGGTTATCTCATTCCTTTGATGAAATAACCCTTGATCGGTAAAAAAGAGGTGTTCTAGCCTATTTTCACTTTCGTCTTTTCAATTGCTTTCTTATAAATCTCTTCATATTGAGGAATGATTTCAGCAATATTATATCGTTGTGCTTGTTTGAGTGCATTCTCTTTAAACGATGGAAGGTTTTTATCGTCAAGGATATATAAGGCATTTTTTGCCATGTCCTCCACATCACCAATATCGCTCATCATACCTGTTTTTCCGTGAATATTTACTTCAGGAATACCTCCTGCATTCGTAGAAATCACTGGAACTTCACAGGCCATTGCTTCTAATGCCGCCAAACCAAAACTTTCTTTTTCAGATGGCATCAAGAATAAATCAGCTACGGAAAGAATTTCTTCTACTTCTGCTAGTTTTCCCAAGAAACGAACGTCATTGCAAGTACGCAGTTCATAACATTTTTCTTCTAAACTCGCTCTTTCCGGGCCATCACCTACCATCAGCAATTTGCAAGGAATCTTTTCTCTTACTCTCTTGAAAACCTCCAAAGCGTCATCTGCTCTTTTCACTTTTCTCATATTGGAAACGTGAATCAACAGTTTTTCTCCATCTGGACAAATTGCCTTTTTGAAGTGGTCCTTTTTGTGCTTCATGAAGCGTTTCAGGTCTACAAAGTTGGGGATTACTTTGATATCTGTTGTGAGATCAAAATACTGGTAAGTTTCTTCTTTCAAACTTTCAGAAACAGAGGTTACACAATCTGATTCGTCAATAGAAAAAGCTACTACAGGCCCCAAACTGTCATCCTTCCCCACCAAAGTTACATCTGTACCATGAAGTGTGGTCACGATTGGCATATTGATTCCTTTCTTGGCTAAAATCTGCTTTGCTGTATACGCCGCAGACGCATGAGGAATTGCATAGTGAGCGTGTAAAACATCTAATTGTTCAGACTCTGCCACTTCCACCATCTTACTTGTCAGCGCCAACTCATAAGGAGGATATTTAAATAATGGGTAGGTTTTGATGTCTACTTTATGGTAATAAATATTTTCATCAAAAAAATCTAACCTCGTTGGCTGATCATAGGTAATGAAATGCACCTCATGACCTAAATCTGCGGCTAAACTTTTCCCTAACTCTGTAGCGACTACTCCACTACCTCCGTAGGTAGGATAACATATGATACCAATTTTCATGGTGTTGTCTGTTTGATGATAATTAAGCGACGATGTCTGAATAGGAAATTCCCATGTGCGAAGCGGTATACACTACTTCTCCTTTATCTAATACAAGCACTTGAGGTGATTGGTGCTCTACGTTAAATTTTTCAGCGATTGCATTGGAAATGTTCCTGTATTGGATTAAATCCAAATAATAAGCTGAGATTCCATTTCCATCGTCCCACGATCGTTCTAGTCGGTCCAATGCCATTGCACTGATAGAACAACGTGTTGAGTGTTTTAAAATTAGGACTTTTTGTGACTGCGATAACGCCACTAACTCTTCCAATTGAGAGATTTCAGTTAACTGATGCCAGTTCATAACTTCTAAATTCGTTTAAACAACTTTCGCAAGTTACGCAAATAATATTAGAAATCATTATGCAAAACTTCCCTAGCTGTCGTCATTCTGCTTATTATGATGAATGAACTGCTCTCTTTGTTTACGCTTTTCTTCTAAATCTTTCTGCTGTTTATCTTCCCACATTTGCTCTCTCATCTGCCATTGTTTCACAGCAACTCTACTGATCACTTCATCAATCACAGAACTTGCCAATTCTTGCACCAGCTTTTCATTACCTTGTTTGGTTTTTGAGAACATTATACCTTCAATCATCTCATACACCACATCTTTCAGGATCAATTCATTTTTTTCAGAGGAAATATCTTCAAACAAATCATTGGCTACCTTAAAAACAATATCAGAAATAGCATCTTCTAAACGAGAGGAAGCATAACTCCCCAATACAGGCACTTTTTTGATATCTTTTATTTCTTCATTCTCATTGACCGCATCTTCAATCAATATAGAAACATAGTTTTCCAAATCTCCTTTTTTATTGGCGTAAGCCTCTTGCATAGCATGCATTATTTTCCTTGAAATCCAAAAGGACAGGTTCTCCTGATAAGGCTTCACTACATCAACCATAAACTGCTGATTGGCATAACTTCCTGATTTCAATTCATCCTTTACGCCTTCCAATACATTAATCACAACGGCATCTGATACCTCTTCCACTACAATTTCTTTGATATGCAGGATAGTTCTGTAAACACTCAGTTCTTCCAAATTGATCACCTCATGACTGTGCCATCTAAATAGCATAGCAAAAATTCTCAATAATCTGAAAAAGTTCATCCCTGGGAAACTACCCACTAAATCATAGAAATGTAAGAAAGGATAGAAATACCATTTTGCATAGGTTTTTGTTCTATAGGCTTCCCACCATGAAGTGAAAAATTCCAATAAATAGAACACCATAAAACAGATTTCGATGATATAAAAATTATCAAAAATATAATCCTTATACCAGCTAGCAGGGATTTCTGCTATAGCAAACAAAAAGTTCTGAACAATTTCAGTGGCGAATAACGAATTGAAGGTCATCCACAGTAAATGAAAAATAATTATGTTCAGAATAATGATATCTCGCACCAGACGTTTATACTCTTGTTTGTCTAGTTTATCGTAATTGAAATGTTTTTTGACGTTAAGGAAAACTCTCATTGTTGATGTTTTGGTATTTAGACAGCTAAAATACCAAATATTATGGATTGGTGTTGGGTTTGGGTGAAAGATTTAATGAAGAATTACCTATTCAACCACTCCTTAAACTTCCCCATCTTATCTGCAGGGACAAACAATTCCGAAGGCGTCTCTGGTTTAGTAAAAATCTTCAGTTTTGTTTTTGAATACCATGAAACGCTGTCGATCGCATTAATTTGAACGATGTATTTTCGGTTGACTCTGAAGAAGTTTTTAGGGTCTAGTTTCTTTTCGATTTGATCCATCGTGTAGTTGACATCATACACTTTTCCATCTGTCACTTGAATAAAAACGGCTTTACTTTCTGCGAATACAAATGCGATATCTTCTACCTTCACGGTTCTAAGTTCATCACGGAAGCTGACCATAAAGCGTTCTTTATAGTCGTGGTTCATTTGCTGTGCGACGACTTGACCGAGTAAGTCGTAGTCAATTTTACTTGGGGAATTGTCTGTGATAAATCGCTTTTTGAACTTGTTTACGCTTGTTTCTAGATCGACAAGACTGATAGGTTTGAGGAGGTAATCTACGCTATTTTGCTTGAAAGCTTTGATGGCATATTGATCAAAAGCAGTAGTGAAAATAATGGGCGTTTCCACTTCTAATTGCTCAAAAATCTCGAAGCTATTACCATCTGAAAGATGAATATCCATAAAAATCAGATCTACTTCTTCTCCGGTTTCAAAAAACTCTACACACTCTTCAATGGATTCTAAGGAAGCGATCACATCAAAATCGTCCTCAAGTTTTCCTAATAGCATTTTGAGTTTTCTTGCACTTGGTGCTTCGTCTTCTACAATCAGTACTTTATACATCGCTTATTGATTTATCAATGGTAATTCAGCTATATATTGATCCCCTTGGACGCCAAAACGTGGGATTTTGTCTGAAATTAATTTATACTTTTCTTCTAAATTTTTGAGTCCTGTATGAGTGGAAGCCGTTTCTGGAGTATCTCTTGGTTGATAATTATTGGCTACCACTATATTGTTATTCTCTTCATAGATATGAATCTGAAGAGGTGATTTTTTAGAGATACGATTATGTTTGATGGCATTTTCTATTAATACCTGTAGTGATAATGGTGGAATCATCTGATCGGGTAAGTTCTCTTCTAAATCATTTTTCACTTGAAAACCTTCTTCAAAACGGATCTTTAAAAGGAATAAATAGGCATCTATAAAATCCAATTCCTGTTCTACCGGTACCAACATCTCTTCGCTGATGGTCAATACATATCTGTATACTTTGGCAAACTCTTGAATAAATTGATCTGACTTTTCGATGTCTTCATAGATTAAAGAGGAAAGTACGCTAAGGTTATTGAAAAGGAAGTGATTGTCCAGTTGATTTTTTAAGGCAGAATATTTCGTCTGTAATTGGGTTTTCTCTACTCTTTCAAGGTTCAATTCTAATTCATTTCTTTCACTGACTACCTCAATCGTTTCTATGGCAACAAGAAATAAAATGTTCTCGACTAAAGGTAATGCAAACATGCCTTCAATAGGTAAGTTCTGTTCTTTAAAAGCCAATAAACGGTGGAATAGATTTCCTGTATCATAAAGGCTATGCATAAAACTCATCAAGATACTTGTTACTACAAGCACCATGGTAAAGTCCACTAAACCTCTTAAAAACATGTGCTTCTTCCAAGGAAGCACCTTATTCAGTTTTACTACAGCGAAATAATAGCCAAATACTGCTGTAGAGGAAGAAATTAGAATCAACGGTAACATTTCTGTGAGAAAATGAGCCACTTTGTTTTCTGAAATATACCCGCTCAATGTCAGCGTTGTCATCGGTATGAGGATGATACAAAACATGGTAAGCGGTATAAAAAACAACCAGAGTAAATTCCTTTTCTTTTTCATGTCTCTAATATAATCAGTTATAGTTTAATGCACATTTGAATAATTTCCCCATTAATAAATAAAAGCACCCAAGCCCGAAGACCTGAGTGCTGGATAACGGGTTTACACTTCTCTATTCATTAATTTGATCTAGTAGGTCTCCAGATAATTGTAAGATGGAATACTCGGCTACTTTGGCGTTGTATAAGGCATCGTTTAATCTATTTTTTGCAGTTTGAAGGTTGGTCTGTGCAGTACGGAAATCAATGCTTGTAACCTGTCCTAATTCGTATTGTTCCTTCGTTTGTCTGAAGTTTAATTCGGCTTGTTCCATGCTTTT
This sequence comes from Flammeovirga sp. SJP92, assembly GCF_001583495.1. GTDB lineage: Bacteria > Bacteroidota > Bacteroidia > Cytophagales > Flammeovirgaceae > Flammeovirga. Next base: position 382,862 of record NZ_LQAQ01000093.1, read on the forward strand.
CGCTTCCATGTTGGCGATACGTTGTTTGTAATCGTAGTCCGACCAAGCATTCATCACGTCTCTTTGTAATTCTTTGGTCAACTGCATCGTATTTTGCTGTTGTGCCATTACGCTTAGCTTTGCATTCTGCTCCTTTTTCTTTTGCTGATGTCCGTTGAATACATTAAATGACATGGTCACTCCGGCTGACATCCCTAAGTTTTCACTGTAAAGCACCTGCCCTGCATCATTATTCATTCTGTTGTAACCATATTGAGCGTAAGTAGAAAGTGTCGGTGATTTTCCTGCTTTCGCAATTTTCAAATCCAATTCTGTAATCTCTTCCTGCTTGTGCTGTGCTAAAAGCGAAAGGTTTTCAGTCATAGCTTGTTCCAATACTTTATCAGCAGTCAAACCATTTATAAATTCAAAATCAGCATCCACTTCGTAGGTAGCATTCACTTCACCTCCCAATACCACATTCAGTTTTCTAATAGCTGTGTAATAAGCCTGTTCCGTTTGAAGGTAAGCCGTACTATCACTATTTAAATCTACTTCAGCGTTCAATACTTCCAACTTTGTCGACTGACCTAAAAGATAACGGTTCTTCAACCTTTCTAATCTTTTATTCGATGTGACAATTGTTGCTTTGGAGATATTGAGGTTTTCTTGCTCACGCGATATATCATAAAATGCTTCTACTACTTGAAGTACTGTATTTTCAACTTCCTGCTTAAAACGTATATCTTCCAAAGTAGCACTTTCACGAAGCTGATTTAATGTAAAACGATTGCCATTGCCATTAAACAATACATAATCCATTCTGATGTTCGCATCAAAAGTCGTGGATGCCGCATTGTCCAACTGCATTCTGTTATCGCCTCCTTCTGATGGAGCTCCTGTGCTCATGAACTCCATCTCCGTATCGTTATTACTATAATCTGCAGTACCATTTGCAGTTATGGAAGGTAACATCCCTGCCATACCTGCAGTAGCGTTATTGCTGGCTTGCTCTTTATTGACGGACACCGCTTTTAGATTGTGGTTGTTGGTCAATGCCAATTGAATTGCCTCATTAATGCTCATTTTTTCTTGAGCAAAACTATTTCCTGCCAACAGTAAGAAACAGAGGGTAGAGATGATATTAAGCTTCTTCATAGTCGTATGCTAATTCTTTGATTGCTGATTCAACAGCTTCTTGATTTACTTCTTCACCTGTTTTGATCTTCTTGATTTTCACCTTGATTTGGTTGAACATCTTAATACAAACTGGAAGAACGATAAGGGTGATTAGGGTTGCTCCTGCGATTCCGTAAGAGATCGTAATCACCATCGGAATAAGGAATCTTGCTTGTAAACTAGTTTCGAAAACCATTGGCCCCATACCTGCTACAGTCGTTACGGTAGTCAATAAGATTGGACGGAAACGAGATAGACAAGCTTCAATCAATGCGTCATCAAAACTCATTTTTGCTTTTAGGTTGAGGTTAAATGCATTGATCAATACCAAAGCATCGTTGACCATCACACCAAGCAAGGCGATAATTCCCATAAAGGACATCAAACTAATGGCAAACCCGTGAAGGTAATGTGCTAATACCACCCAGATAAAACTTAATGGGACAAGTGCGAAAACGATAAACGACTGACTGAATGATCTTAGCGTAAAGACCACGATCGTGAACATGAGGATAAATACAATCGGAATTACTTTCGCCGCTGAGTTACCTACTTTCTCCTGCTCTCTTTTCTGACCATCAAAATCCGCTTCTACTGTTTGGTGCTCTTTTAATAGGTCAGGTAATAACTCTGTCTTGATTTTATTTAAAATATCTGGAAGAGCATCATCAGGATTTTTCAATTGAGCCGTCAACTTCATTTCTCTATTGAAATCAATATGGTTGATCGATGAATAACCGTCTTCAATAGTGAAATTGGCCACTTCTGAGAAAGGATACGCAACACCATTTCCCATTCTAATTTTCATTTTCTCTAGATCACCAAAACTGCTTCTGTTGTCCATATCATAACGTACCCAAACTTTCACTTCATCCTGTCCTCTTTGAATTCTTTGGATTTCGTAACCGAAGAAACCTTGACGGATCTGAGAGATCACTTGTTGTTCAGTAAGTCCAAGTTGGTAGGCTTTATCTTTTAAAGAAATATGGATTTCTCTGTTACCTGTAGGGTTGTTGTCTTTTACATTTCTCAACTCAGGCATTTTCTCCATACGGAGTTTCAATTCCTTTTTCACAATTGCCAATTCCTCTAAATCATCACCTCTTAATGAAACTACTACAGGATCTCCAAAAGGAGAGAAAGAAGCAAAACTGATCGACTCCGCACCTGGAATTTTACCGATGGCTTCTGATAGTAAATTACTGACATCGGCAGTTGATCCAGAACGTTCCTCTGCACCTAATAATGTAAGGTTGAATTGTACTTGGTGGCCCGAACCCATGTAGACCATGTTTACTTTCTTGATGATATCTTTATTGCCTTCTTGCTCAGACTTCATTTCTTCATTGACGATATCAATTGCGTTTTCAATTTGCAGCACTCCTTGTTCAGTCACTTCTTGTTGTGTACCATTAGGCATGACCAAAGTGATCGTCACATCATCTCCTTCAATACTTGGGAAGAATGTGGCTGGTACTACTTTTTTCGCCATCATTCCCACTGAGAAAATAAACAGGGCTATTGTAATACTGAATGTGATGGCTTTGTTTTTCAATGTGAATTCAAGAATAGGTAAATACACATTGTCTCTGAACTTGAACAGGTATTTGTCAACTGTCTTTGTTACAATATTCGCCTCCGCTTTTCCATTGGCCTTAAATGCTTTTGAAAATGCCAAGTGAGCTGGAAGAATAATTAAACCTTCGATTAATGAAACGAATAAGATCAGACCTACAATCCATGACATATCTTTGAAGAAGTCACCCATTGTTCCGTCAATGAAAAGGAAAGTAGAGAAAGCAACGATAGTAGTTAATACGGCTGAAATTACGGCTGGAAGAACTTCCATTGTTCCGTCAATTGCGGCTTGAATAGCAGGCTTGCCTTTTTCATAATGCTGATAGATGTTTTCTGCTACTACAATGGCGTCATCTACCAAAATTCCCAGTACAACGATCAAGGCGAAAAGTGAAATCATATTGATCGTCACACTTGTAAATGAGATCAGTATAAACATTCCGAATATAGAAAAGGGTATACCAATAGCTACCCAAAAGGCAATTCTAGGGTTAAGGAAAAGTGAAAGAACAATTAATACCAAGATGATTCCTAGAATACCATTGTCAATCAGAAGGTCTAAACGCTGTCCTAATAAATCTGATTGATCACGAATTACATCGATATGCAATACATCATTCTCAGCATTGAATTCATCAATATATTCATATAAAATATCTGCTGTTGCTAAAATATCTTCACTGAAAGTATTGTTGATAGTAACCGTTACTGCTCTTTTTCCATTCAAAGTCGCTCTTGCTGGAGCATCTTCCCACTGATCTACTACTTTGGCTACATCTTTCAAACGAATCACACCTCCATTGTCCGTCTGACGGATGATAATGTAGTCCATCTCTGTTGAAGAATAGCCTTTATTTTTTGCTCTGATAAAAAACTCTTCTTCACCATCTTTTATACTACCACCTGTCATTTCTAGGTTGGCACTTTGTACTGCCATAGCCACTTCTTCAAAAGTCATATTATAACTTTCCAAAGCGTCTTCTTGAAGCAGAATTGCAATTTCTTCGTTCGGATAACCTGAAATCTCAATCTTAGAAATTCCCTTTTTCGCCAGTAAATCTTTCTCTACCTTTCTAGCGGTTTCTTTTAGAGATTTTAATGAAACACCATCACCTGTAATGCCAAACATAAAGCTAAAATTGGCATCTTCGTGCTTTTTAGAAACCACTGATTCCACATCCAAAGGGAAAGATGAAATACCTTCTACCACGTTTTTTACACGCGTCAAAGCTTCATCCATATCAGTACCTTTGAACATTTCCAACGTAATTTTACCTACGTTTTCTTGAGCATAAGAAGTGATTTGGTCCAAGCCTTCAAGCCCTTTCAGCTCTTCTTCAATTTTCAGAATTACACCTTCCTCCACTTCTTCAGCAGATGAACCTGGGTAAACTACATCAACATAAATAAAACGCTGAGGAGCATTGGGCATAAACGTACTTGTAATTTTACTTGCCGCTATAAAACCCATCACCAATGTGAGTGCCATTACCAGATTGACAGCCACTGGGAACTTTATAAAATAGGATATTAATTTTTTCATGATTCGATCCGCTTATTTCATCACTTGCACTTTCATTCCTTCGTAAGGGTTCTTGATGTTGGTCATCAATACTGCCGAGTTAGCAGAAACACCTTTTACGATTGCTTCAGATCTGAAAGACTCCAGCACTTCAATTTTCTGAATCTTCAGTTTATTGTTCTCTACAATGAAAATCTGATTTTCTTCAAATATTAATTTTCGAGGAATTTGAATTGCATCTTCAAATGATGTACTGTTTACTTTTGCCGTTAAGAACATCCCTTCTTTTAGGTCTTTGCCTGAAGTTTGGATATACACTTTTACGCTTTGAGAGTTCGCATCTAACGTGCTTCCAATTCGGATGACTGTACCTGTCCATTCCGTTTCTAATTCAGAAGAATACAAGTTTACTTTGCTTCCTTTTTTGAAATGTTCAATATCTTTTAGCGGGGCTGTCACTTCCAATTCATAAGAAGACAGGCTGACCATTTCTCCAAGCTCTTCACCGGCTCTTACCGCTGTTCCAGCTTCCACATTACTTTTTGAAATTACGCCATTGAAGGGAGCGTAAATTGTATATTTGCTTAACTTTTCTTCAGATGATTTGATGGTATAATAAGAGCTGTAAATTCCGTTTCCGGCGATAAAATATTTTTCTTTTTCTGTCTTAGGCGTAGGTAACTCTTTTAAGGGTTGATGAATATCAAACTCCTTTAAGTATTGATTCCAAGTGGGATAACTTTCTGAAAAATCTTCTTTTAAATCAGGTAAAATTGCCGTTAGATCTGTCATAAAATTACTCTTATCCGCAAGTAATGTCATATAACGCTCTTGCTTGTCGATCTGTAATACCACTTGACCTTTTTTGTAATAATTTCCTTCTCTGAATTTTTTAGCGGAAGACAACAAACGTCCTTCTACTTCCGCATAAATTTCATATCTATCTTTCGCTTTCAGTTTTCCCGTTACTTCAATTGTATTGTGTAAGGTTTCCAACTTCGCGTATTCCACTTTTACTGCTAAATCACTTTTTCCCTCAAGCGGTGCTTCAGGTTCTTTTTCTGGTAATGCACTCACTGCAAAAACAGCGATAATGATAATCAGAGGACTCAGAATTAGATATATATATTTGCTTTTCATCTGGTTGAATAAGTTTAATGTTATGATTTGATGATAACACAAACTTCCCCATTCTAACGCTGTATATAAATTAAAGGAAGACGAAGCCGGGAAATTGGAGGATGAATCGGGAAAATTGGGGATGAAGCAGAAAGTAGAAATCGGGAGATTTCTAAGGATCTGTAGGACACGAATGGCGCTGTCGCTTAACATTCGCGCCAGTGGTACTGATTCCCCATAGCGCAAATGTTAAGCGACAGCGTCATTTGTGCTTGAGAGATCAAAAGAAGTCTCTGACTTCTATTCAAAATAAATAAAAAAATCACCCGACTTTAAATGATATATCCATTCAAAATCGGGTGATTGAGGGTGTAAATTATTAAAAGGAAACCTTGTGATTAGAACTGCTTATCGAATTCTGTTTTCTTGCCTTTTTTCTTCGGTTTAGCATTCATAGTGTAGTTCACACTAAACTCTACGATTGGACCATATCTGTAGTAAGTTGTTCTTTGATAGAACGTATTTTCATTCGAATTTCTATCCTTACCTGTCGTATCTAAACCTTTAATGTTAGATTGAAAAATATCGTTCGCTCTACCTGTAAAGGTCCAATCCGGCATTGATGTCGGTTTGTAAACTAAAGCGATGTTTGACATATAGAACAAATCATTTTGTCCTTGAGCTGTTACAGTAGCCGATTGTACATCGATGTCAAATACAAAACTTAATGTTTTTGTCAGCTCCGTATTCAGCGTTGATTTCCAACTCCAGTTTAAGCTACTTTGATCGATTGTCTGTCCATAAATAGAGCCATTGATGGCATAGTGGTATAACGACCCTCCCATAAATAACTTCACTCTTTTAGCGATATTGAAATTAGAGTTCAATTCCAATCCCAAAGACTGATCATCACCCGCATTGGTATAGGATCTCATCAAAACATTTTCGCCTTCGTTCACCACATTCACACGGAATACTGCATTTTCAACACCTCTATAAAAGGCCGTTAAACTGATGTTTTGGTTTCCGATTTTCTTATCAAAAGTAACCTCTGCTAAGTTCACAAATTCAGGCTGAAGTGTTGGATCACCAACTTCATATACTTCAAAGTGTCTTCTATAAAGAAAAGGAGCCATGTTTTTTGTTGGTGGACGGTTGATACGTCTACTTGCTCCGAAGATTAATCTATTATTTTCATTAAACTCATAATCTAAGTTCAATGAAGGGAAAGCATTTAATTGTTGCACCACAAACTCATCTTGCTCCGGTACATCTATGATGGGGAAAACAGCGTAATTACCTACTGTCATCACTTGATCCGTGTACTCCAAACGAAGACCTGCTTTTAAGTTTAATTTCCCGAATCTTGCACCATAATCAACGTAACCTGCATAGATATTACGTTTTAGTTCATAAGAATTTGAGTAGGGATGTTGTTCCCAATCTCCATTATTCAAATTCAATGTATCATAATTGTAATTACCTGTTTGTGTTAGGAATTGAGGTTGCACACCAAAAGAAACCGTTTGATTGTCGCTGATTGGTTTTTCATAATCCAAAGAAAAACGGATAGCATGTAAAGGCTGATCTGTCACTTGAGTATAATGCGTCAGAATTGTTTCTTCCGGTGATTCTGTTCCTTTATTATACACTTGGTTTTTGTTGTCCAAGTCATCACCCAAAATTGAATGCTCATAAACTAAACCAAGGTTTAACTTTGATTTATTTTCAAACTGATGGAAAAAATCTAAGTTGGCAGTATGGAAATCACCAAAACGATTATGGGTGTTGGGGTTGTAAATGTACTCCTCAGATCCATCAATCATTTGACCGTCTAAATCTTTGTAATAGTTATGGTAAACATAATTTGCTGTACGCTTATTACTCTTATGACCGTAGAAATAAGAAGCTTTTAAAGAGGTGTTTTCATTAAAATCATAACCTACACCAGCGTTTGCTGAGTAATTCACATGCCATTCCGGACGATCACCTGCTGCATCCATATGATACGTTCCTGTACGATTTCCATCACTATCTCTTTGTGTAATTTCTGAATCACCTTCACGGCGACCATCAACATTTCTACTCAAATAATTGGCGCCTGCATTAAAAGTCCATTTATCTTTTTGATGTGTAATATTGAAATTACCACCACCACGAACGGGTTCAGCACCATCTCTCCAAGGTGACCCGCCAAGCATACCACCGGCTGAAATAGAAGTACCTTCTAATTCTGATTTATTGACTGTTATGTTGATAATACCCGCTTTTCCTTGTGCATCATATTTGGCAGAAGGCACTGTAATTACTTCAATATTTTCAATGGAACCTGCCGAAATTTGAGATAATAAAGTGGAAGGATCGATCTGTGTCGGTTTTCCATTCACATACACCATAAAACCTTGTGTACCACGAACAGAAACATCGCCTTCTGGAGAAACTGAAATTTGAGGAAGCTTATTCAACATGTCTGTTGCTGTACCACTTCTTGCCGTTTCAAAATCAGAAGCATCATACACTTTTCTATCGATTTTTGTAGAAACCGTTTCCTTTAAATCCTTTACTACAATCTCATCTAACTGTTGCACATTAGGATTAAGATATACTGTACCAAGGTTCAAATGGTCCGATAAAGAGATCGACTTATGAAGAGAATGATATCCAACAAAGGAAATTTCAATGTTATACTCCCCTTTTTTCACTTTATTCATTTCAAAGTTTCCTTCAAAATCTGAACTCGTAAAAGTGATAATTTCTTGATTGGCATCTAAAAGTTTAACAGATGCATAGGGAATGCTTTCGCTGTTGTCTTTATCAATAAGCTGTCCTGAAATCTGAAAAGATTGAGCAGAAAGAAAGGACACATTGACAAGGATCAAAATGATTGATAAAATCTGTTTCATTTGGTTTAGTTTTGATTCATTTGGCTTTAGGTCGATGTATTTAAACTACATCTACTTGTCACACAATGCAAAGATGATAAAGTTCAAACAATAAGAAGTAGTCTATTTGAAATTAAAAAGGTATAATCTATGTACATTTAGAATTTATTGTAAAAACAGTTCTTTTTAGCTCATTTTAATGCATAAAAATCGAATACTCATTATATTAGTTCACCAATAAACAAAGTACAACACTTTTTAGATACATAAACCAAATACTCACATGTATAATAAACCAATGCTACGAGATGGGGCACTTGAAGGGAAAACTTATATCGTTACCGGAGGTGCAACTGGCCTAGGCAAGTCCATGACTAAATATTTCCTTGAGCTGGGAGCCGATGTTACAATCTGCAGTAGGAAAGAAGATAAACTTCAAGCGGCAGCCAATGAACTAGAAGAAGTAACTGGAAAGCGTCCTTTTTATGTCGTTTGTGATGTAAGAAAATACGATCAGATTGAAAATGTCATCCAGCAAACTGTCAATAAGTTTGGACAAGTAGACGGACTCTTGAATAATGCGGCGGGTAATTTTATCAGCCCGACAGAGCGTTTGAGCCACAAGGCTTTTGATACTATTGTTGATATTGTCTTGAAAGGAACTTACTATTTCACTTTGGCCATGGGCAAATACTGGATTGCCAATGGACAGAAAGGCGTTATGCTGAATATAGTTACCACTTATGCTTCTACTGGATCGGGATATGTGGTTCCTTCCGCTTCTTCAAAAGCTGGCGTTTTGGCACTGACAAGATCACTCGCGGTAGAATGGGCAAAATATGGAATTCGCTCGAATGCCATTGCTCCGGGGCCATTCCCTACAAAAGGGGCTTGGGATCGTTTATTCCCTGAAAATTTAAGAAGTCAATTTGATGAAGCCGGAAAAGTGCCTATAGGCCGAGTGGGAGAGCATCAAGAATTAGCCAACTTGGCGGCTTATCTGATGTCTGATTTTTCTGCTTATGTCAATGGAGAAGTGGTCACTATTGACGGTGGTGAATGGCTGAAAGGTGCCGGAGAGTTTAATCATTTAGATGCTATTCCTTCTCCTGTTTGGGATGATATCGCTTCTGCAATCAAAAGCAATACAAAAAAGTAAGAGGAATTAAGCAGTTATACAATCAAAAAAAGAAGATCTAACTTTTCCCAATTTTAAATGTATAACTGCTTAAGGGCTAAATCTCTTTCCTGTGAAAATAAAAAAGGAGAACTGACCATTTAAAAATCAGTTCTCCTTTTCCTTTTGAAGGGATTTATCTTTTAATATTCGTCCTCTTCAGTTATTTCCATAGCGGCTGCTTTTTCAGCATTTGCTCTTTTGATTCTTCTTGCTACCTTATCTACGTGCATTTTCTCTTTCACTACAAATGCAGATCTGAATTTCTTCTTAAGACTTGTGTGAACACCGTGTGCAGTCAATCGGTCAAAATAATATCCTACTCTTACCTTATAATTAGGTTGTTCATACGTCATTTCTACTTCGTAGTTACCAAATTCATTTTTAAGGTAGCTTACTACTTCTTCAGCTTTATCTCTTTCTCTGCCTGAATAAACTAATATTCTATATACCTGTATTCCACCTAAATCTCTTGAGGATAAATGAGCCAAAATCGTATCCACTTCCACATTAACATCTCCTTCTGGAATACCTAGCTCTTCTTGGTCTTGAGGCACCTGCTCAACAACTTCTTCTTTTTTATCTTCTGCCTTCGGCAAATAAGCATTAAAATCTGTATCAACAAGATCAGAAGCTGGCACCGTTTGTTTAGGTTGAGAAGGTTTACAAGCCATTGCACTCATTAGCAATGCTATAAATGTATAACGAATTAGTAGTTTCATATTTATATTTAGAAATAATGGAACGATCAAAGTTAAGCATTTAATCATTTGTATTGAAGTAGTATCAAAAAAAAGAGACTGTCTCAAAAAATGAAACAGCCTCTTTTATGTGTGATATTAAAATTACCCTTCAATAATCACACAGTTTCCGTTTTGAATATCATTCTCCACAGATTTATATTTTACCCCTTTTTTGACAGTACCGTCACTGTATTTTACAGTTACTCTGTCATTTCTTTGGTAAGTCTTATCACTCTGACGTGGTTTTACTACTTCCACTGGCCCTTTTGGAGCTTCAGGTATATCACCACCTTGAGGAGTTGAGTCAGGAGCTAATGCTGACCCTGCATCTGCCTTGTTGGCTGTCACTTGTGGTTCTGGACGTTTTGGCATTGGAGGAGGAGCTGGCATTGGAGGTGCTTCCTGTACAGGAATCTTCGCTTTCGCTAAAAAGCTGATGATTTCGTCATTTACTTCCGCTAAGAACGTTTTGAACAACTCAAATGATTCGAACTTGTAGATCAATAATGGATCTTTTTGTTCGTGAACGGCATTTTGTACTTGTTGCTTCAATTCGTCCATTTCACGTAAGTGATCTTTCCATAAGTGGTCAATCACTGCCAAAGTAACGTTTTGCTCTAAAGCTCCAACTACTTCTTCACCGTCATTTTCTAACGCTTTTTCAAGGTTTACATGCACTTGGAACATCTTATGACCATCTGTAAATGGAATCACAATGTTCTCCACTACACCACCTCTTTCTTCTTTTACTTTTTCGAAAACAGGTTTTGCTTTCTCCCAAAGCTGAGCATTCTTTTCTTTGTAATGCGTTAATGCTTCTTTATATAACTCTTGTGTTAACTGCTCTTCGTTTTGATGTTGGAATCCATCTTCAGCAATTTTAGTAGAGATACCTAAGATTTTTAATGCATCCAATTTGAAACCTTCGTAGTTGCCTACGTGAGTTTCAGCAATATTTGAAGCTACATCAAAGAAAGAGTTCATCACGTCTACTTGTAGACGCTCCCCAAATAACGCATTTCTACGTCTACGGTAAATTACTTCTCTTTGGTAGTTCATTACATCATCATATTCCAAAAGACGCTTACGGATCGCGAAGTTGTTTTCTTCTACTTTACGTTGTGCTCTTTCGATTGATTTTGTAATCATTGAGTGCTGAATTACTTCACCTTCTTGAAGACCCATTCTATCCATAATGCTTGCTATACGGTCTGAACCGAATAAACGCATTAGATTATCTTCCAATGATACAAAGAATTGAGATGATCCTGGGTCACCTTGACGACCAGAACGACCTCTTAGCTGACGGTCTACACGACGAGATTCGTGACGTGATGTACCAATAATCGCTAAACCACCTGCATTTTTCACTTCATCAGGCAACTTAATATCGGTACCACGACCTGCCATATTGGTTGCGATAGTTACCGTACCTGGCTGACCAGCTTTAGCAACTACATCTGCTTCACGACCATGTTGTTTGGCGTTCAATACTTGGTGTTCGATACGTCTCATTTTCAACATACGAGACATTACTTCTGAATTTTCAACTGAAGTAGTACCCACCAATACTGGACGGCCTTGCTCTACAAGTCTTTGACACTCTTCCGCTACAGCGTTAAACTTCTCACGGATTGTTTTATATACATAATCCTCTCTGTCGTCACGGATAATCGGACGGTGAGTTGGAACTGTTACTACGTCTAATTTGTAGATTTCATAGAATTCACCTGCTTCCGTTTCGGCTGTACCTGTCATACCTGTCAGTTTGTGGTACATACGGAAGTAGTTCTGTAAAGTCACCGTTGCATACGTTTGAGTAGCATCCTCGATCTTTACATTTTCTTTTGCTTCTAAAGCTTGGTGTAAACCATCTGAGTAACGACGACCTTCCATAACACGGCCAGTCTGCTCATCTACGATTTTCACCTTGTTGTCCACCAAGATATAGTCTACGTCTTTTTCAAATAACGTATAGGCTTTCAACAACTGCTTCATCAAGTGAATACGTTGAGATTTTGTATCAAACTCAGCGATGATTGCATCTTTAGCTTCAATCTTCTCTTCATCTGACATTGCCGGATCGTTCTCAATCTTACCAATACCTGTTGCCAAGTCAGGAAGAATAAAGAAGTCAGGGGCATTGGCTCCAGTGACAGAAGCAATACCTTTTTCCGTTAATTCAACGCTATTGTTTTTCTCTTCGATTACGAATAATAAAGGCTCATCTGCTTCAGGCATTCTACGGTTGTTATCCGCCATGTATTCACCTTCCACTTTTTGAAGCAACTGCTTCATTCCTTCTTCTCCTAAGAATTTAATCAATGGCTTGTACTTCGGCAACGAACGGTGTGCTCTCAGTAATTGAAGGCCACCTTCTTGCTTATTTCCATCCTTGATTAATTTCTTCGCTTCGTTCAACATTTTTTGAGTCTGCTTTCTCTGCTCATCTACTAAATGCTGTACTTTTGGTCTTAACTCACCAAATTCTTCTTGCTGATCACCTTTTGGTACTGGACCTGAAATGATCAATGGTGTTCTAGCGTCATCAATTAATACTGAATCGACCTCATCAATCATTGCAAAGTGATGCTCTCTCTGTACTAAATCATCTTTGTCTCTCGACATGTTATCACGAAGGTAATCAAAACCAAATTCGTTGTTTGTACCATAAGTGATATCTGCTTGATAAGCTTTTCTACGAGATTCAGAGTTAGGCTGATGCTTATCAATACAGTCTACTGATAAACCATGGAACTGGAATAAAGGTGCATTCCACTCCGAGTCACGTTTTGCTAAGTAATCGTTTACTGTTACTACGTGAACACCTCTTTTTGCTAATGCGTTTAAGTAAGCCGGCAATGTACCTACGAGTGTTTTACCTTCACCCGTCATCATCTCACCTACTTTCCCTTGGTGAAGGAAAATACCTCCCAATAACTGTACATCATAGTGGATCATATTCCACTCCACCTCGTTTCCGGCTGCTAACCACTTGTTTGACCAAGTTGCTTTGTCACCTTCAATCGTGATATTACCGTATTTCACTGCCATTTCACGGTCATAGTCCGTGGCAGTAACAGTGATTTGTTTATTTTCAGTATATCTTCTGCCTGTCTCTTTTACCACTGCAAATGCTTGCGGTAAAAGGTCCATTAATATTTCTTCTAATTTCTCATTACGCTCTTTTTTCAACTTGTCAATTTCCTTGAAAGTTTTGTCTTTGAACGCAAGATCTAGTTTCGTATCACTTTCTATTGCTTCTTGCTTTGATGTAATCTGATCATCAATTGAAGCTAACCCACTTTGGATATAATCAATGAAGTAAGCTGTTTTAGCTCTTAGTTCGTCATCTGAAACTGATGATAATTTTTTATATTCTGCATCAATTTTGGCCAAATAAGGTCTGATCTCTTTAAGGTCTCGATCTGATTTAGTACCAAAAATTTTAGAGAATGCTTTGGTTATTGAACCTAACATATAATATTTTTTGATTTGATCTTTTTACAAAAATTATTGATCGTCTTACAATCAACTTTACACCAATTAGACTTCAGTTTTAATAATATGATTGCAAACAACAAATGCCTGGCAATTGCCGGACAAATATCACACAAATTTAATGCAATAAAACGATTTTCAATAGTTAAGCATACGAATAATTAAAATAGGAAGTTTTAATTATTCACATTTCTTCTATGACATAAAAAAAACCGAAAGATAAAGTGTTTTCATCTTTCGGTTTTTGTCTAATTTATAGTTTTAGAGACTTACTGCTCATCCACTTTCCATAAACTGTCTACTTTAATATCAAATACCAAAGTAGCGTTTGGAGGAATAGTTCCTGTTCCTGAAACTCCATAACCCAAAGCAGAAGGAATAATCACTCTTGCCTCTTGTTTTTCATGCATGTTGATCAATGCAATATTCCATCCCTCAATAATTGACGTTTTACCTAAAACCACTGGGAAAGGATCTTCCGATAAGCGGTTACTGTCAAAAATTTCGCCATGAAGTACCCAACCTGTATAGGTAATATGCATAGAGTCACCAAGACTGATGTTACGATCCGTCATGATTTCATCTTCAGGAGTAATAGATGACAGGTACACTCCAAAGTTATAATACTTGTCCACAGCTTCTTGATGAGAATCCGCACTGAAGTAAGGAGGACCTGAAATAATATACTCTTCAATCAAGTGCTTTTCTGCCTCATCAAAATCAATTTCTGTATTGAAAGAACTTGTATTTGAACATGAAAAGCCAATGATCAGGGTGCTTAAAAGCAGTAAATAGTGTCTAATGCGATATTGCATACTATAAATATGAACTAAAAAATAATATTATTGCTCGTCTTCTTTTATTTCAATAGTGAAAACTAATGTTTTAAAAGGACGAATTGTTTTAAATAAATCAGAAGTATTCGGATTGTCTCCTGTTTCCCAATATGCTACGTGTGATGGCATTACGAAAACGGCTTTTTCACCAATTTTCATTGTACGTAATGCTTTGTACCAGCCATTGATCACTGTTGAAAGTGCGTTCGCATCTTGTGCCGCTTTTGCACTTTCGTAAACAACAACTTGGAATGCAGCATCTCCAGATTCAGTATTTGAATCGAAAACAGCTCCATCTTGATCAATGAATTTACCTTCGTAACGTACTTTCACAGTATCACCGGCTGCTACTACATCTCCTGTACCTTCTTGGATAGTGTGTTTTACAATATTGTCCGCTAACTCTAGAGGTTGGTCATCTCCAAAGTAGTTTTCATCTACAACTGATCTTGTTGTGTTATATAAAGTATCGTTTTCGATCTGAGTAAAGCCATCAATTGAATCCTTAGCATATTGTAATGCTAATTCTTTTTCATGCAAAGCTTGAGAACTTGCACCACGAAGTGCTCTTACCTCAAAATCTTCCAACGTCACAATATCGTTGAATTGTAATCCTAATCCTGAAGATGAAGTACCACCAAAGGCTAAGTAAGAAGGAACATAAATTCTATCCAATACTTCATTAGGGAAAATTGTGTTTAGAGTTGCATCTGTTGCTCCTAAGCAAATAGCACCTCTACGCATTGCAAAAGTATAAGTAGAATCCTTTAAAAAAGCGTGAGTTACCAAATCATCTGGATTTTGGTCAAACAAAGGATCACCAATGTACTCTTGAGCAAAACGTCTTAAGTCTAAGTTTACTTCAAAGATTCTTGCATCATTGTCTCCTGGAAGTTCTCTGCTTCCTTCGTTTGGAGGAGTAATATAAACACTACCGCCTGATGGTAATGTTGAAGTCTTACGGTACTGAATGTCGTGTGAAGCCAAGTACGATTCAAGTGTTTCTGTGTCTTTAGCGAAATAATCCACAATGTCGTCATGAATACAACTTGTGAAACCAAAGAGGAAAAATACAGGAATGGCTAACTTGAAATATTTGTAAGTATTGTTCATATGATAAGTAGGTTTTAATATTAGATTTAATTAAGAAGAATGAGAAGAATTGTAATCAATTCATTCCATTAAATACTCTGACAATTGCCCTCTAGCGGTAGACAATTTTAAACCTTTGTATTCACAACAAATTTACTGTACTTATCAATAGTAAACTTATTGTTTAGAATATATTATGTTAAGTACTCAAACAAGATTACAATACATTAACATTGAAACCTTATTTGAGCACTTGAAAACACTTCTTTCTAACTGTTTCGTTATCAAGAAAGTGTTTATCAATTATTTTGTTGGATTAACGAAGTCAATCAACTCAACATCAAATTTCAATACAGAGAAAGGCTGGATCATTGAGCCTGCACCTCTTGCTCCATAACCTAAAGCTGATGGAATAAATAAAGTAGCTTTAGTACCTTTTTTCAATAAAGTGAAACCTTCATCCCACCCTGCTATTACTCTACCTTGACCCAATGGGAACTCAAATGGTTGTCCTCTGTCAACAGAAGAGTCAAATTTTTGACCGTCTAATAAAGTACCTGTGTAATGAACTTTTACGTTAGCACCTGCTGCAGGAGTTTCTCCATTACCTTCTTCAGTGATTACATAGTATAAACCAGTCTCTGTTTTCTGAGCACCAGAGATATTGTTTTCAGTTAAGTAATCTTGAATCAACTGATCATCAATTTCGATGTATTTTTCAGCTTCTTCTTCCATTTTCTTCATTGCTTCCGCTTGCTTTTCTTCCATAGCTACACGGTAAGCATCCTCATCTACGTATACATTTACAGTACGGATACCAACAACTACTTCCTGCGCTGGATCTTTGATAAATGGAGGAGCCATTTTACCGAAGAAATCAGAAGCGATAATCTTCATTTGAGCACTATCACCTTCGCTCATCATTGCAACCATTTCTCCTAGTGGATCTGCTGGCTGGCCTGCCGCTTGTTGTTGCTTCACTACTGAATCAGGGAAAACTTTTACAGCTGCAAACTCTCTTCCTGTTTCTGTAATATCAAATAAAGTAGAATCAGAAGTAGTTGAGATATTTAATGTAAACTCAACGATATTATTTTCCTTAATCGCAGCACCACTTCCACCTTCAACAATGCTGAATTTCTTTCCTGTTGGAGTTTCTTTTTCTTGTGGTCCACAAGCAACAGCACCTAACATAACGGCTGCAATTGCAATTTTCTTTTTGATTTGCATATTCAGTTTATAAGTAATTTATTCTATTTTAATTTTTCTTGGAGTACCTTCTTGAATTTGGCCACTGCCTCATCAATAGTAATCCCGTCTATTCTTCCTCCTGCAGCATTTTTGTGCCCGCCGCCGTTAAAGTGTTCTGCAGAAAGATCTGCAACAGAGAAATCTCCAATCGAACGGAAAGACACTTTAATGCCATCACGTTCATCTTTTTCTTTAAATAAAGCAGCGATTTTGATACCATTGACAGACAAGGCATAATTCACCAAACCTTCAGTATCTCCAGATTGTAAATTGAATCGATCTCTATCATCTTGACTTACGGTAAAGAACCCTGTATTGAGTTCAGGCCAGAAAGTAAGGTTCTCGCCCAGGGCATAGCCCAAAAATCTCAAACGTGTTTCTGTATTATTATCGTAAATAAGGTTATAGATTCTAGCTGTATCCAATCCTGTATCTTTAAGTGATGCGGCAATACGTAATGTTCTGCTGCTTACACTTGGAAATTTAAAAGATCCCGTATCTGTAATCAAGCCAGCATACAAACATGCGGCAATACGTTGGTCAATTTTTTGAATTCCCTCGTCCAGATCAATAAACTCATATATTAGCTGTGCCGCAGCGGCTGCATCAATATCCCAAAGTTCATAATCAGCAAACTCTTCTTTCCCTCTATGATGATCAATCATCACAATCGTCTTCTTGCTAATAGAGTTTCTGACTAATGGTCCTAGTTCTTCTATTCTATTGAGTGAAGAAAAATCTACACAAACAATCACATCGGCTTCTTCAATGATTGTCTCTGCAATTTCAGGTTTTTCTTTATCGTAAATTACCACTTCTTCATGTCCTGGCATCCAATGCAGGAAAGAAGGGTAATCATTGGGAGAAAGAACTGTTGTGATATGCTCATCTTTTCTTAAATACCAAGACAACCCCAGTGCCGACCCTATAGCATCTGCATCAGGCTTAGTATGCGGAATGATGACCACTTTTCTTGGTTCCTCTAAGAATTCTTTTAGTGTACTAAAATTGTGCATATAATATTTCACGTAATCTGTGACATTAATCTAACATCACTTCTTATTTCATATTCCCTTCATAAAGAGAATTATGCACAAAAGTCTTAAAAAATGTATTCTTAATCAATTTATTATCAATTCTATAGGTATTAATTCTTCAAGCTTATCACTCAAACATCAACTACACACTGAAAATCAACAACTTAACCCCTGAATTTTTAATGTTTTATTTACGTTAAAATACCTTTTATTTTCCATTTATTATTAAAATAGTACAGTAATTCATCTTATTTATTGATTTTAACCTCAGCATTTCATCCTACATTACCCTCTACCTCTTGTTAAAAAAAGTAAACAGCACAAACCTTTTAATTATTCAGTCGTTCGATTAATTATAGATAATAAAAATTGATTAGGTAGTAGATTAGTTAAGATCGTGCGTATTTGGAAAAGGGATTTCTTGATAAGGAATCCCTTTTTTGGCATTAAAAATAACATGATCTTTAGACTGTGAATCAAAAACATTCAAAAGATTTAGAATTATTTTCTCTTCATTTCCACCACAATTCTATATTCTAAAACCTTTCCTTAAATTTGCAGATTGATTGGGCATATCCTGTAAATATGCCTTGAAGGAAGTTAGAAAATAATAATTATATAGCCTTGGGGAAGACAAAGACAAAGAAGGAAACTCCGATGATGAAGCAGTTCAATGCAATCAAAGCAAAGCATCCTACTGCCATGTTATTGTTCAGAGTTGGAGATTTTTATGAAACTTTTGGAGATGATGCAATTACAGCAAGTAAAATATTAGATATCGTTTTAACAAAACGTTCTAATGGTTCTGCTTCAGAAACAGCATTAGCAGGTTTTCCTCATCATTCTTTGGACACTTATTTACCCAAATTGGTAAAAGCGGGACAGAGAGTTGCTATTGTAGATCAACTTGAAGATCCTAAAACAGCTAAAGGTGTTGTAAAAAGGGGGATTACCGAATTGGTAACACCTGGTGTCTCAATGAATGACAACGTCTTGAGCGTAAAACAAAATAACTATTTGGCTGCCATTCACCTTTACAAGAAAGAGATGGGGATTTCATTCCTTGATATTTCTACTGGCGAGTTCTTTGTGGCTCAAGGTGATCAAAACTATATCGATAAGTTATTACAAGGTTTTTCTCCTTCTGAAGTATTGTATTGCAGAACTGAACAGGAACAATACAATGAAATATTTGGTGACACCTACCCTACTTTCAGGCAAGATGACTGGGTATATACATCTGAATATGGTTATGAAAAACTAACTTCGCATTTTGGCACCAAAAACTTAAAAGGCTTTGGTATTGAAAATCTTCCCTTGGCCATTATTGCCGCTGGTGCTATTCTGAATTATCTAGAGCTGACAGAGCATCATCATATTGATCATATTCATCAGGTCAGTAGAATTCAGGAAGACAAATACGTTTGGCTAGATAAGTTCACGGCGAGAAGTCTTGAATTGATCTTCCCTCAAAATGACGGTGGTGTACCTCTGATTGATATCATGGATAAATGTGTGACGCCAATGGGTGCCCGTTTATTGAAAAAATGGACCGTTCTTCCTCTAAAAGATCAGAAAAGTATTAATGCCCGTCTCAACGTTGTGCATTATTTCACAGAAGAAGAAATTACAGCCGATGAAGTGCTTTCTCACTTGAGGCAAATCACGGATATTGAACGTCTGATTTCTAAAGTGGCAGTAGGAAGAGTGAACCCTCGCGAAATTGTCTTTATTAAAAAGGCATTACAACACGCCGCTCCAATTAAGGATGTTCTTTCAAAGGTTGACCATCAGGAAATCAAAAGTATTGCAGACAGAATCAATACTTGTAAGGTACTGGTGGACCGTATTGAGAAAGAGATGCAGGACAATCCACCATTAAACCCTGCCCAAGGCAATATCATACGTACTGGCGTCAATGCAGAACTGGACGAATTGAGAGCAATTTCTCATTCAGGAAAAGACTTCTTGCAGAAAATCCAGGAAAGAGAGAGTGAACGTACAGGCATTCCTTCATTAAAAATCGGTTATAATAAAGTATTTGGTTATTACTTAGAAGTAAGAAATACGCACAAAGATAAAGTGCCTGCGGAATGGATTCGTAAGTCTACACTTGTGAATGCTGAACGTTATATCACAGAGGAACTCAAACAGTATGAAGAGAAAATTCTGAATGCAGAAACCCAAATTTCTGTAATTGAGAATAAACTTTTTACGGATTTAGTCCATGCGTCTACAGAGTACATCAGCCCAATCCAGCAAACTGCCTCAACCTTAGCAAAATTGGACTGTCTGCTTTCTTTTGCAACCAATGCCATTGAATACGGTTATGTAAAACCTGAAATTACAGCAGAAAAAGCTTTATCAATCAAAGAAGGTAGACACCCTGTGATTGAAAGACAGCTTTCTGTAGATGATCCTTACGTTCCTAATGATGTCTATTTAGACACAGATGAGCAACAAATCATGGTTATTACAGGTCCAAACATGTCAGGTAAATCGGCTTTATTAAGACAAACAGCATTAATTGTATTGATGGCTCAGATGGGTTCTTTTGTACCTGCAAAGTCTGCCACAATTGGTATTGTAGATAAAGTATTTACACGTGTGGGTGCTTCTGACAACCTTTCAAAAGGAGAATCTACTTTTATGGTGGAAATGACGGAAACAGCAAGCATTCTGAATAATATTTCTGATAGAAGTTTAATTCTAATGGACGAAATTGGAAGAGGAACAAGTACTTATGACGGTGTATCAATTGCCTGGGCTATTGTGGAGTACCTTCATAATCATAAAAAAGCGAGAGCTAAAACACTTTTCGCTACGCATTATCATGAATTGAATGAGCTGGCAGAAGACTTCCCTCGCATCAAGAACTTCAATGTTTCTGTAAAAGAGCATCAAAAGAAAATTATTTTCTTGAGAAAGCTAAAAGAAGGTGGAAGTGAGCACAGTTTTGGTATTCATGTAGCACAGTTAGCTGGTATGCCTCAAAAAGTGGTGAGACGTTCTGAAGAAATCCTGGAGCACCTGGAACAAGACAAACGTAAAGAGAAGAATACGGAACGTATCAAAGAAGTGCCAAAAGACAATTATCAATTATCAATTTTTGACTCCGTAGACCCTGTGGCTAAAAAGTTAAAAGATGAATTTGAAAAAATTGATGTCAATACCATGACTCCAATTGAGGCCATGCTGAAATTAAATGAATTGAAAAAACTATTATCATAAAGCTAAAAATGCAAGATAGACCATCGGCTAAAACAATAGCCTTAAAATACGCTGCAATACTAGGTATTTTCTCTTTTGGGTATCCGCACCTTTTGGAGTATCTAGGAAAAACTCAAAATGTCTTTCTGATCAACCTAAATTTAGTTGTGATAATTACCACCTTTGTTTTTGCATTCCGCGAATACAGGAGCATGAATAATAATGTCCTTCTTTATGAAACAGGTAAGAGCATTGGTATTCTTTTATCCTTCACATCCTCAGCAATTTCAAATATTCTTGGGTATGTTTATTTTCATTTTTTTGATCGTTCAGCACTTGATCAAGGTATAGAATTATCAAAAGAAATGATGGCTCAGAAGCCAGGCATCAACGAAGCAGACTTAGAAAAATCATATGACATTATTGAATTCTTCTTCAATACTCCTTTGTTGCAAATTTCTAATGTATTAATATTAACATTAGTTGGTTATATTTTCTCTGTTTTATTGTCCAGAATAATGCAAAGAGAACCCGTTGACCCTAATCAAGATTACGATTTTTAATTTACAAGCTTCACTACTTTTAAAATGGAAGAAAAGAAAATAGATGTATCCGTAGTTGTTCCTTTACTCAATGAAGAAGAGTCACTTCCTGAATTGGTAGAATGGATCAATAAGGTTTTTGTAGCTGAAAACATCAACGGTGATTTATACCTGATTGATGATGGAAGTACGGACAACTCTTGGAACATTATTGTGGAGTTGAAAAAGAAATTTGAGTGGATTCATGGCATTCAATTTCAAAGAAACTATGGTAAATCAGCCGCACTGCAGGTAGGCTTTCAAGCCGCTGAAGGTGAAGTTGTGATTACAATGGATGCCGATTTACAAGACAGTCCTGACGAAATTCCAGAATTAAGACGTATGATTCTAGAGGAGAATTATGACATTGTTTCTGGATGGAAGGAAAAACGTTATGACCCACTATCTAAGACTATTCCAACAAAAATATACAATGCGGCCACTACTGCTTTATCAGGTATAAAGTTGCATGATATGAACTGTGGCTTGAAGGCTTACAGAAAAAATGTGGTTAAAGCTATTGAAGTCTATGGTGAAATGCACCGCTACATTCCAGTCATTGCAAAATGGAATGGCTTTGGTAGAATTGGTGAAAAGCCAGTACAGCATAGAGCTCGAAAATACGGTACAACTAAATTTGGGTTAGAACGTTTTATCAACGGTTTCCTTGATTTGATGTCGATCACTTTTGTATCCAGATTCAAAAAAGCACCCATGCATTTCTTTGGTTTATTGGGCACACTTTCATTTTTATCTGGTACACTAGCTGCACTTTGGCTTTTATGTGAGAAGGTTTATTTATCAATTAACCGATTGCCGATTAAAAGAGAAGTTGTAGAACAGCCCTTATTCTATCTTGCACTTACAGCCGTTATTATAGGTTGTCAGATGTTTATGACTGGATTTATTGCAGAAATGGTCTCTTTAAATCAACCTAATCGAAATGATTATGGCATTAAGGGAAGAATATAAATAAAGTTGTGATTCAGCTCTTTATTAAAAGCAAAAACTATTTTTACCATAAATATGATAACACCTAAATCTGTAAAAGAATTTAGGTGTTATTTTCTTAAGTCCTCTTTAAATTCTCTTGGTGTAACACCGAATTTTTTCTTGAAATTGGCTGAAAAATGACTAGCACTGGAAAAACCCAAATCCATGGCAATCATAGACATAGTACGCTCTCCTTCCTGCAAATACGTTTTTGCCATATCAAGACGTACATTTTGATGAAACTGATGAATCGTTACTCCAAAAACCTGCTTAAACAAAGTCCTCAGTCTACTCGCACTCAATCCACATTCCCTTGCTAAATCATCAATTTGAACTTGCTGGCTCAATTGACTTTTCAAATAATTTCTCGCTTTAAAAACAGCTTTAGTATTGAAAGGATACTTATTGGATTCTAAAATACTCTCGCGTTCATTTACTTTAGAAAAAAAAGTAGCGACAAGATACATTGCACTGGCATAAACGAGCTCCTTTTCATATACATTTTTGATATCACCTGAATAAAGATTCCAAAACATGCCATGCATAATGTGATCAAATTCTTCAAAAATATAATAGGGTGCATCCTCTAAAAAAAGCTGTTCATAATACGCTGACTTGCTTGCTAAAGATTTATAGTACTCTTTTTCCAACCGGATACTTACAAAACATGTTTTCTTATTAGGGAAAAGCTCCCAACCTACAGTGTCTTTTGTGTTAGTGGTAAATGCACCTTCGGTAAAAAATGCCAACTCTTCTATTTCTTTATTTTCATTTTCAATATCAAACGATTTCTTTTCAGAAGAAGGCTCTCCAAAAAAAATGGGAATGTACTGATCCATAGCGTTCAACTGCTTTCCTGTTGATGCGATTTTTTTCTTTAATACGAAATCAAAACGAAGAATTTCCATTTGGTCATTAAAACGGAAACCATCAATTACTCCTTTTCCCAATTCATTATTAAAGATCACAGAATCACCTACTCTCTTTGCATTGAATATTTTACTCCAAGCTTCTAAAGCTTTATCAAAATCTCTTTGTTCCATAAAAAGAAAATAAAAAAACCATTAGCAATTTACTTTAAGTACAAATTCAAAATTATCTAATACTAATTCTATTTCTTGTTTTGCGATTACTTCCTTCAAAAAACTTTTAATAGAACTGCTATTAATACGTTTTTTTAGTGTTGAACGCACAAAAAATAAATTAGAATTAACTATGATTTATTTTTGACTTAGTACTTAGATGAAATTACTAATGGTTTATGGAAATCTCAATTAAAAACTAGCGGAGTTTATTGATCAACTCTGCATATTTCTCAATTGGGAAGTTATTATCTGAGAATAAGTTTTGCATTCTGAGAATTGTGATACCAGAATAACTTGTATTTGACCTCGTTAATGCCTTTTCAATCTGATCCCATCCTGACTGGCCATAAAGCTCATGGTAAAGTGCATTTTCACCCATCACTTGAACACCTAATTTCTTAGCAGAATTAGAGAACCACATCACAAGGTCTTCCGCTCTTGAGTAACCTTCCCAGTCCTTGTTCATTTTCTCTAAACAAGTGAAGTGAAGAACCACTCTATCTTTGAAATCCTTGTCAATGATTTTCTTCAACATGTCTTCATATTCACCTCTGTCAGTAGACCCAATTCCAGGATATGGTGCTATCAAACCAGCTGTAATCTCAGCTACCCTTGGTTGGTTTGGATCAGAGATCAACCAGTGAATACCCGGCATTTTGAAACCGATTGGCACTTTTTCAAACTCATCATTGAAGATCGCAATTGCTCTTCTGATGATTTTATTACCGTGCTTCGCTAAACTGTCATTGTACCAATTAAAGAAGTCCTGACCGATACGAGAAGTTGCGTAGCTATTATTCTTAAATAAAGCATCTGCATCAGGCATTGGAATTTGCTCTGCTGTTTCATAACCTGTATGCCACACTTCGTTGATATAATCTAAACTACCATAAAGGTTGATGACGTGACGCTGGAAATCCTCTTTTGCCAAACGGCTATAACATTGTAGGGTACCACGGTTTGGATAATCTCCCCAGTCATGAGAGTTGTAAGAAGGGTATCTCAACTCCCCTGCAGGTCCTAAAGAAACATTGATTTCATCCGTCATCCAAGCATATTTCTTATAGCGTTGTTTGAATGCCTCCATGAATCGTTCATAATATGGCATCACATACGTGTCTGCCCACAGCGATACATACTCTACACTTACATCACCAGTTTCTGATACATATTGTAAATCTTGGATCGATTCCAGCTGAGGATTTTCCTCCACAATTTTACCCCAGATCCAAAGTGGAATCATTTGCGTAAAATCATCGTTTACATTTCCTCCTGCTTGGTGGAATGATAAAATCGGCACCCAGTTCAACCCTTTTGATTCAATCAGTTTCACCATATTATCATAGTAAGACCAATCAAAAACGTTGGATTGTGTACCTTCTACCAGTCCCCACCATATATCGATAGAAACCGCCGATACTCCAATATCTCTCATTCTATCCAACTGACGAGAAACTGTTAGCCAGTCATGATCTTGAAGCAATCGTTTAGGGTTGTGTGTTTTCACGTGTAAAGGTCCCATCACTCTGAAAGACTTCTGCTTGGTTTCAATGTGATCATCCTGGAACTTCACCTTTCTAATCAACTCCTGTAAACGAGCACTACCAGTGTCTAATTGATCGAACAATACTTTCATATTATTGATAATCAAACCTGTCAAAGTATCATTTTTCAGAAGCCAAAGCGCTGCATTATCCCATATCACGTGAGAGTTTAGTCCGTCTACAGAGCTGTTTTCCAAATAGAATGAAATTAAATTTCCTTCACCAAATGTCAATAATTCCTTCACTTTTAAAGCATACTCCGAGTCCTTCTTGTATTCTGTTCTGCTCTTCGTTGGAATGATGATACCTAATCTGTCCTCACGAATACCATCAGCAATCATAGAAAGTGATTTCTTATAAGCTTTAGCAATTGGCACATCGTTGCTGATGGCAATGCTTCCTGAACCCACTTCTAATTGATGAGGTGTGTTTTTCAGATTTTTCTCTGCATAAGCAATAGAACTTCTAATACATAGCTTAGTGTTCTCGAATCCTTTATCACTAAAAGTATTCTGAAGGATATGTAAAAGTTTATTACCGTGTCTACATAACGACTTGTTGTACCATGAAGTAACATCAAACCCGTAAGTAGTATCTATATATTTTCTTCCTTGAAGTGCGTCATTGGTTGTGAAGTAATTCAACAATGATTCTTTGTCAGTAATTCCTTCAATACCCCAAGCTTCACCTGCTTCTCTGTAACCTTTGTATTTTTCTCTTACATAATTATCCCAGTCGTCCTTTGCCAACGGAGAATAACACTGCATATTTCTCCTTGGGAAAGAGCACTCATTAAGCGGATAACTTAACTCTCCTTGCGGTGTAGCTGATATAATAAATTTGGTGAAAGAGCCGGCAATATCTTGGAAATGATTTTTAAATGACTGAATCAGTTCCTCATAATACGGCATCACATAATGGTCTGCCCATAAAGAAACAGCGTCTTGAACGCTTCCTCCTGCTTTATTGACGTACTTTAACTGGCTTAAAACCTTTATTTCATCATGAGCACACATTAGTTGTCCCCAAAGCCAGTCTGGTAATGTACAAAGGAAGTTTTCTTCATAATTGTTGATCATCTGAAAATTAAATTCCACCACCACTTGAAGGTCGCTTTCAATAATTTTGTCGATCAAACTTCTATAGTATTGCCAATTGTAGTGAATGTAGTGTTCTTTTTGATCTGATGCTTTTCCTTCTCCCTCAACTAATTTCCACAACACTGGCACCAAAACCACTTCCATACCAATTTTCTTTCCTCTGACAATCCATTTTTCAAGATCTGTCCAATCTGGATCATGCTGTGAAAAACAAGTATCTGGAGATAGAATCGAGTACGGTAATCTGACTTCAAAAGTCTTCATTTTCTTTATTAATTTAGTTAGAAACAGCTCAAAAATGAACTGTCAATCATAGCATAAGACAATTGTCATTACACAATTAGTTTAGTAAATATAATCAAGTTTTTAATAGAGAAAGAAATCAAGTAATTAAAAATCAAACTAAATATTTTCAGCAACCGGTAACATAAACTGCTAATTATCAAGGTTCATTATTTAAAACAATGTTACCTTCATATAACAAAATGTAATTGTGATACAAATTTCAAAAGCTTAGTCAAGATGTTATCAGAAGGAAATAATATCAACTAACAATAAAATCATTTTTTGCATTATTATGAGATAAGCATCACAGAAAATCAAAATATTACATTTTCAATAATGTTATTTTTCAATTTCAATTTAGCTGAAAAACCTAGTTTACGACCCTTCTTATTCAGCAATATTGAATGAAAAAGAAATAGAATTATTTCGCTTCAAAAAAGAGTCTATTTTATTGTAATGACACTTATTAAGTAAATAGTTGATAAACATGAAATCACACATCAATAACAATGCAAAAATAGATACTATTGTCTCACTCATTTTTGGGGAATCAACAAGACAGTTGATATAAATATTTAGCATTACAACATTTTGTAACATAACCTTTTTGTCACCCTCTCCCTTGTTTACTACATTTAACAATCTACAAAATACAAGAACACAAACAGTACTCCTTTTATTTTCAGATTAATAAACTATTCATCGAACATCACCTATGAACAAAACACTATTCATTTTACTATTATTCTCTTTCATCTCATGCAAGAGCAAAAAAACAGACAATGAGACGACTAAAGCTCTAACAAAAGAATTGCAAAAAATCTCAGAGACAGGTTTAATCAAAGGTTTTTCAGTAGCAATCGTTGACAACAAAGATGTTTTATATCAAAAAGGTTTTGGGTATTCAAATGAAGAAAAGAAAACGCCTTACACCACACAAACTATTCAGAATATTGGATCCGTTTCTAAAGTGGTCATT
Source organism: Flammeovirga sp. SJP92 (assembly GCF_001583495.1). Classification (GTDB taxonomy): domain Bacteria; phylum Bacteroidota; class Bacteroidia; order Cytophagales; family Flammeovirgaceae; genus Flammeovirga. The sequence continues at coordinate 410,535 of NZ_LQAQ01000093.1, forward strand.
GGTCTTTCACTCTTAAAAGCACAAGAATTAGGCATGTTACATTTAAATGACCCGATCAATAAGTACTTACCTTTTAAAGTTTTCAACCCCGCATTTCCGGATGAAGTCATCACAATAAAACATTTAGCCAACCATACTTCCTCCATTCTTGATACAAAGTTTTATGATGAGAATATATATGTACTGAAAGAAGATACTGATTCGGTTGAAAATGAACAGCTAAAAGGAGCGTTCCAACCTGCAGATACCTATATGTCAATGCCCGAATTCCTGACAAAATTACTTTCTGAGGAAGGCGGTTGGTATTTAAAAGAAGGTTTTGCAGAATTCAAGCCAGGTGAAAATTTTGCTTATTCTAATGTCGGTGCGGCATTGGCAGCTTATATCCTAGAAATTGCCAGCGGTCAATCTTACCCTGAATTCACAAAGCAATATATTTTTGAACCGCTAAAGATGTCCTCTTCAGGATGGTCTTTTGAAACGATTGACCTCTCCAAGCATTCAACTTTGTATTTCGGTGAAAATGCACTTCCATTGTACAGACTTTTAAGTTACCCTGATGGCGGACTTTTGACTTCTGCCAATGATTTAGCGTTACTTTTAAAAGAACTGATCAAAGGACAATCTTCAAAAGGAGATTTGCTACAACCTGAAAGTTATGAGGCACTCTTTGGAAAAAGGACCATTGTGCAATTAGCAGATACTGTCAAAAAGGAAAACCCTGTTTTTTCTGTAAAGTATGAGTCTAACCTATTCATGGGAAGTACTTCATCAGGATTCTATGGACATACTGGTGGTGATCCGGGAATTGTTTCCCTTTTCTTCTTTGACGCAGATCGTAAAGTAGGACGACTAATTATTGTCAATACACACATAGATGGCAGCGAAGAAGCTGTTCTCAACGAACTTTGGACCATTTGGGAAAAGCTGGATGAATACAAAGTGAAGCTCATAAATTAAAGGAGATACACGGGCTGAATTCCCATTTTTAGAATTGAAACTCCATCAAATCTCTTATTTTTTTCAAAAGATCCTTATTTACAGCACTTCAATTGCTTATATCGTTATTTAGATTAAGAAAATATCTTATTTTTGCACGATCAAAAATTTGAAAATTTATAAAACTCACTAGAGAAACATACATGGACGCAAAAAGTATTCGCCGCACGTTCTTGGAATTCTTCCAAAGCAAGCAGCACGCCATCGTTCCTTCGGCACCACTTGTGATTAAAAACGACCCTACGTTGATGTTTACCAACGCAGGTATGAATCAATTCAAAGATTATTTCTTAGGAAACAAAGCCGCCGAGGATGCACGTGTCGCCGATACTCAAAAATGTTTACGTGTATCTGGTAAACACAATGACTTGGAGGAAGTAGGTATTGATACTTACCACCATACAATGTTCGAAATGCTAGGTAACTGGTCTTTCGGAGATTATTTCAAAAAAGAAGCAATTGAGTGGGGTTGGGAACTTCTTACTGAGGTTTACAAGCTACCAAAAGATAGATTATATGTTACAGTATTCGAAGGCGATGAAGGCGACGGTACTGAACTAGATCAAGAAGCTATTGATATCTGGAAAGGGTTAATCGACGAAGACAGAATTATCCCTGCCAACAAAAAAGATAACTTCTGGGAAATGGGTGAGACAGGTCCTTGTGGTCCTTGTTCTGAAATCCATATTGACCTTCGTAATGACGAGGAAAGAGCGAAAGTTGACGGTCTTGGTTTAGTCAACGAAGATCACCCTCTAGTGGTAGAGATCTGGAACCTTGTATTTATGCAATTCAACCGTAAGGCTGATGGTTCATTGGTTTCTCTTCCTAACAAACATATCGATACAGGTATGGGATTCGAACGTTTATGTATGGCGATTCAACAAAAAGAATCAAACTACGATACAGACGTATTCCAACCAATGATTCAATTCTTAGCGGCGAAGTCGGGTAAAGAATATGGTAAAGATGAGAAAATAGATATCGCTATCCGTGTGATCTCTGACCATATCCGTGCGATTTCATTTGCTATTGCTGACGGTCAATTACCTTCAAACAACAAAGCAGGTTATGTAATCCGTCGTATCCTTCGTAGAGCGGTACGTTACGGTTATACTTTCTTGGATTTCAACAAGCCATTCATGTATGAGTTGGTGGATATCCTTGCTGATCAGTTTGAAGAAACTTTCCCTGAGGTAATTTCACAAAAAGACTTCATCAAGAAAGTAGTAATGCAAGAAGAGGCGGCTTTCTTAAGAACACTAGACAAAGGTTTAGCGATTCTTCAAAAAGCAATGGACGCAGCTTCTGACAAAACGATCGTAGGTAAAGAGGCATTCACATTGTATGATACATTTGGTTTCCCTCTTGACTTGACACAATTGATTGCTTCTGAAAACGGATTCTCAGTAGACACTGCTGGTTTCGATGTGGCTATGCAAGAGCAAAAAGACAGAGCTCGTGCAGCTTCAGCTTCAGAAAAAGGCGATTGGATTGATGTAAACGATGGTGACTCAGTAGAATTCTTGGGTTACGATGCATTAGAATCAGACGCTTCTATCTTACGTTACCGTGAAGTAACAGAGAAAAAGAAGACAATTATACAGTTAGTACTTGATCAAACTCCTTTCTATGCGGAAAGCGGTGGACAAGTAGGTGACAAAGGTATTTTAGTTTCTGGTGATGAGACAATTGCTATCTTCGATACAAAGAAAGAGAACGATTTGATTATTCACTTCGCTAACAAATTACCTTCTAATCCTTCAGCTCCAGTAGTAGCAAAAGTTGATGCTTCACGCAGATCTTTAACAGAGAATAACCACTCTGCTACTCACTTATTACACGCTGCATTGCAAGAGGTATTGGGTGATCACGTGGCTCAAAAAGGTTCATTGGTCAACGAAAAACACTTACGTTTTGACTTCTCTCACTTCCAAAAAGTAGAAGCGGAAGAAATCGAAAAGATTGAGAAAATTGTAAACCAAAGAATCCGTCAAAACATCCAATTGAACGAGCAAAGAAACGTTCCAATCGAAGATGCAAAAGCAATGGGTGCTACTGCATTATTCGGTGAAAAGTACGGTGATTTCGTTCGTGTAATTACTTTTGATAGCGATTACTCAGTAGAACTTTGTGGTGGTACTCACGTTCCTGCTACTGGTAAAATTGGTTTATTCAAAATCACTGCTGAATCATCAGTTGCTGCAGGTGTACGTCGTATTGAGGCGATCACTGCCGATGCTGCTGAAGAGTATGTGGACGAGCAAATCACTTTATTACAAGAGATCAAAGAGCTATTAAAAGCGAAAGATCCTAAGAAAGCAGTGGCTGACTTGGTTGAAGCAAAAGCGGCTTTATCGAAAGAAGTTGAAGCACTTCGTAATAAAGAGCTTCAAGCAGTGAAAAACGAATTGGCTTCTAAAGCTGTAGCTAAAGACGGTTTCAACTTTATCGCAGCTAAAGTTTCAGTTGCAAATGCTCAAGGGTTAAAGCAATTGGCTTACGACTTGAAAGCTGTTGTTGAAAATATGTTCTTGATCTTAGCGGCAGACGTTGATGGTAAACCACAAGTAGCTGTAATGATCGACGAAGAGTTAGTAAAAGCTAAAGATCTTCACGCTGGTAAAATCGTTAAGGAATTAGCGAAAGAAATCAAAGGCGGTGGAGGTGGACAACCTTTCTTCGCTACTGCTGGTGGTAAAGATATCAATGGCTTGGATGCTGTTGTTGAAAAAGCACAAGAGTTAGCTTAATCAGCTCGTTTTTATAGATATTGAAACGACCTTCTCTTAATTGGGGAGGTAGTTTTTTATTTAATATTTAAGGTTATTACCTAATTATATTTAAATACATACATCTTATTCAAGAAAAAATGTGTTCCTTTGTCATTAAGTATTAATCCTTGTTAGATTAATATGGGCATTGCTATGGCTTCAATTTCTTAGCAATGCCCTTTTTTTATTCATTATATACTACTCTGTTTCAAGTGTTAAGCACAGTCGTCACTTGGAACTGAATATTGGCGAAGTGTCATTTCAAGTACAAGTATTATTATTACGGTAAATGTATTAATAAACAGTAACTACTAAAAGTGCCATGTCTGATCAAAAATATTGTATTCAACTTAAAGCAACTTTACTTCACTTACCTTCGAAAAATGAACCAAAAAAATATCATTTTAAATATTTCATAGTCACCTCAATAATACTAGTAATTCTATGTATTTTCTTGGGAAATATTTATTCAGAGGATCAATATAAAGGTTTTATCATATGTCTTTATCTTCTTTCATCATTACCGCTTGTGACCTACTTCTTTTTAGAAGTTGATATTGAGACACTTAATGTATATGAAACATACCCACTTATTGGAAAAATCGAATTCAATTCTGACACGTTATATGTCAATGAAGAAGAGTTGTCAATTGATAGTATTCAACAAATCAAGTTAGACTTTATTCAATATGGCAATATTTCATGGAGCAAAATTGATGAACAGATTAAGGCTGACTTTATTCAAAACCCAAATAAGGTTAGTATTGGTGGCCGTAATGGCTATCATTTACAAAAAACTTATAATTCGATTATAATTTACCCAAAAAAAGGTTCTGCTAATCGATATTCATTTTTTATAGACGAAGTAACAACAGAATATACTGTGTCAGCATTCATCAATTTTTGTTACCACAACGGTATATATTTTAAAGAGTATACAAATGGTATAAGATCATATAAAATGAAAAATGATCTTACTTACGATGAAATTCAACAAATCAAACAGAAGCATGATTTAAAATCATGGGTTTAAACGGTCTTGGACTACATCTTCTAAGAACGAGTATAAAACTGTAAAAATCATGACAACTGATTTTAATCTTCCCTCACATATTTTTTAGATTCGGATAAATAATTAAATCTAAAAACTTCCTATTTGAGAGTTAAGATAAATTAGGCTTTTTCGATATCAAATATTTGAAGATTATCAAATACAAAATCGATAAACGAAATTACGAGATCGAGTTATGTTGTTTTCAATGGAGATACATAATTTGAGAGCCAAACTCTATTTCAATACCTGTGGTTTATCCTCATCAAGTGTCGCAATAGATTCTATAGATAAATCAAATTTATGAAAATGTCCATCCCAACTTCCTAATACCGTTCCTACCATAAAAATATTGAAAATATTTCCATTGTTATCTCTTACACAGGGTACCTCAATAAGTTCATTAAAACGGTTATAAACAAAGGTTGTTGGAGCAGATAAATCAAAATAGAATTGATCTCCAATACCGCTGGTCATTACAACATCATGACTCAAATAAAAGGTTTTAAATCCCAAAAATTGAACTCCAACAGTAGTAGCACCTCCCTCAATTAGAAAATAATCCTGCTTATAATAGGGACTTCCTTCAGGAGGTGTAAGATTAATCCTATTATCAATTCTTATACCTGTAGTTATAACAAATTTATTTCCACAGCTACCAGCTATTTCAACACAACCAAGCCTTTCTAACTCATCATCAACCTTAGAAAAAGTTAGTTTAAATGCTTCATCTCCTATATTAAGTTCTAAATTTTGAGACACGGCAAAATGAGAGTAAAGTAAAAGAAAAAATATAAATAGCTTTTTCATATTTTGAGAATTTGTATGGATGTAACAATAGAGTACTTGCTTAGAAAGCAACAATTTTATGTAAGTAATAACCAAATTTCTTAATTAAAAGAAAAGTGAAATAGTACGTTTATAATCAATAATCTTGCTATAAGTTTCATAACTTAAAGAAATAGTTAACAATAAAAAACAGCCATCTTAAACTTAAAAAAATACAGTTTTTTATATGATCATCAGGCCTTTTCATTTTAGAAAAGGCCTTTTATATCTAATGGAGGCTCATCTATCTACTACATCAAAAAGTAATAGGTAAAACCATACTTTCTTCTAAAGCCTCTAACGGCTGTCCTCTATATTTAGCAGGGTTCCATTTTGGGGCTTGAGATAATACTCTAATACATTCTTGGTCGATAGAGGGACTTACACTTCGCAATACTTTGATATCAGTTAAAGTTCCGTCTCTAGAAACTACAAATTGCGTATATGTTGTTCCTCTATTACCTTTCAATCTTGCAATTCTAGGCAATTGAATTCTTCCTTGGAGATGATTTAAAAACTTGTCTATGCCTCCTTCAAAAGAGGCTGATTCTTTTAATTGAGAATAAACGTATTTTTTAAATTCACCATCCCAGCTTATACCTTTGTTCAATACTCCGTTAGAAAATTTTTCTTTAAAATACTTATCACCTGTAAGGTATTTTGCTTTCCAAGTACTTACTTTCTTTGCCTCCTCTACTTTTCCTTCTTCATAGTATTGAGCTCCTAGTATAGAATCTGACCAAAGATATTTTACCTTACCATAGCCATCTATCAAAGTCTGCCTACCCCATTCATTCCAGCCATTAATCAGTAATATAGTTTCTTGAGGTGAAATGACGCTTCCTTCTGGTTTTATTTTATATTCCAAACAAAGTTGTCCGTTATCATGATACAATTTCCAAATACCTTTTTTTGTGGAATTTTCAGAATAAAAACCCTCCATATATTTATTCCCACTTTCATAATAGGATGTATAATGACCTTTGGGTGCATACAAATAATGAGGTAAGGACGTACTGTATGAGCGGTAAATGTTTCCACTCAAATAATAAATGGTATGAAAATAAGTCCCTTCTTTAACTATCCCTTCTTCTGATAGAAGATAGAACATAGCATTCTCTTCTGTTGTTGCTTCAATAAGTTTTTCATTTAAATATATTTTCTTTTGAGCAAAAGTCTGAGAAGATACTGTAGTCAGCAGAATTAAAAAATAAAAGAATTTCATTAAATAGATGATTTGAGAGTTTAGTTTGCTGTCAAATATGAATAAGAAAGGATCAAGTTGTGGCTTGATCCCTTTTAAATAAAAATTGGATGATGTTATATTAGTTCTAGTTCACATTACTACAATTTACTAATGTAAATGGCTTAAGCATATTTCCAAGATGCATAGGTTCGTATGAGCTTCCATTATAAGATTTATAAAAGAAAACTCTCTTGACACCACAAACACCCTTTGCATCTATTAAATACATAAACGTTTCTAGATATTTACCTACAACAATACCCGTTAATTCATTTCTTTCAATAACCCAACGGTCGCTTCTAATCTTAAGATCTACAACTTTATAATTATACCCTTGCTTATTGAACAAAGCACGCATTTTGGCCTCCAATGTTGCATCTTTTATCCCTTCATAATAACCACTCCAATTATTTTCAACATTTTTAGTTTTCAATACGCTTCCTATATATGTAGCAATATCTTTAGAAAACACTTTATAACTTTTACACTTATTGTAAAATTTTTCATATTGTCGCCAAGTGAATTTATGATACTTTTCTACTGCTTTAAATAAATTCACATCAGCATGTCTTACTGAAGAGTTGGCCAATTTTTCTGCATCGGAATTTTCTATCTTCGCTCCTTTTTCTTTTAAATACAATAAAACAGCATGGAGCTCTTCATCATTGGAACTATATCCTATATAATCAAATGCTGTTCCTTCTTCAAAATTTAAGGCTACTCCATTTTCTACTAACAATTTTATCACATCAAGTTTTACTGCTTCAGCCGCGTGTTTTATAGTAAAAGTATCAACCTTCGGATCTAAACCTCTCTCAAACATTTTGTTTACCTCTTCCATATAGTTCTTAGTATATAATGCCTTTTTGAAGAGTTCTTCTTTATTCTGCTGAAAATAATAATCGGAACGAATAGCACTCCATTTTTCAGCTTGTTCTTTATATAAAGTACAATCCACACCACAGTCTGCTTCTTCCAGCTTCTTAATTTTATCAAACATCCATGTCGCTGAAGAAACTTTATCCACTAATCCTTTATCAAAGTTCTCCTGGTTTTCTTTATTTTCCTTGATAATTCCATTAACCCATTCATCACATTGTAACTCATGTTTAAATTCCGTAATTAAACTATCAAGTTCATTATATCTATCTTGATACTGGTCTGGGTTACCACACTCGCTTTTATAATAGTTTTTCAAGTTATAATTATAGTTGTACAACTGACTTTTATAACCTTCCCATTCACGGTTTGCCATAAGCTCCAATATATTTTCTTCATGCTTTTTCATATTATTAGCTGCTCTATCACATAAAGTATTGTTGCTACTTTTAGATGTGGAAGAACTTGGTGACGAAGAACTAGAACTTGTTTTTGTTCCTGAACTCTTGCTTGATGTTGTCTTTAATGTAGAGTTAACTGTTTTCTTTGCTTTCTTTACCTCATTTTGTGCTTGTTTCACTTCCTTAGGGACCTTAGGAAGTTTGGGGAATTGTGCATAACATGCATTGGTATAAGAAAAAAATAAGCATGACAAAAAGAATGAAAAAATAATTGTTTTCATTGTAATAATTAGTTTATGTTAAAATAGCATTAAAAATGGATCTCACTTTTGAGCATTGTTGTACACGACCAAAAAATTTGCTTCAAGTTTTAATATGAAAAACCAACTGTATTTTATAGTTAATTTCTAGTCTGCCAAATAATTAGTTAAAGATAGATACCACCAATAATGTTGAAAATTTATTTTTATATACATATTTCTCTCTTCGAGAAAACAATAGTTTCTTTTCTGAAAACAAAATTAATTTCACCACATTACGAACCAAAAAATAGCCTCACAATACATTGTTATTATAAGAATAAGCCAACTTTTTATTCAAATTAGAACATTATATTATTCCAATAATCTCATACTTTTCTTTGTTGGTGATAAAAACCGATTTTTTATCAAAATTCTCGTTTCTTTTATACAATATCAAAGCACATTTTGACGTTGTATCTCTACACCATAATAGGCTAAAAGAACATCTAAGTTTTTTTTTGTATATTTGAACCTCAAATATCGAAGTCTTCGGTCTTCACAATTGAAATATGGCAAAGATTAAATATTATTACGATACTGAAACTTGTCGTTACGAACGCATAAGAACCTCTCCTTTTGATATGTTTATCAATATCATGGGGCTTCTTTTCGCATGTTCTTTATTCGGCTTTTTCTTTTCGGCTATATATATAAAATATTTCCCTTCTGCTAAGGAAGCACGTTTACAGAAGGAGAATGCAGATTTACTCTATTCTCACAAACTTCTTCAGAAAGAAGTAGATGACGTAAAAAATGTTTTGGTTTCTCTTCAAGACAGAGATGATAGAATCTATCGTGTGATTTTTGAGGCAGATCCAATTCCAAACGAAATCCGTAAAGCAGGTACTGGTGGTAGTCAAAAGTATCAAGACCTTTTAGATAAAAAATTATCTAGAGAGGATATGATTTTAGGAACTCTTTCTAAAATTGACAACCTGAAAAGACAAATGTATATTCAAACTAAGTCTTATGATGAGATTGTTGACTTAGCTTTGAACAAATCAGAAATGTTGGCAGCAATTCCTGCAATACAACCTGTAGACAATAAAGACTTAAAGCGATTAGCTTCAGGTTTTGGTATGAGAATTCACCCTATCCTGAAAGTAAAGAAAATGCACGCAGGCATTGACTTCTCTGCTCCAAAAGGTACTGCTATTTATGCTACTGGAGATGGTAAAGTCATCAAAGCAAAAAAATCAAACCGTGGCTATGGTTGGGAGATCGAAGTAGACCATGGTTTTGGATATGTCACCAAATATGCGCACATGTCTAAGTTCTATGTTAAGAAAGGACAGAAAGTGAACAGAGGACAAAAGATTGGTGAAGTGGGAAGTACAGGTTCTTCTACAGCTCCTCACTTACATTATGAAGTAATTCACAAGAAAAGAAAGGTCAATCCTATTCGTTACTTCTCTAAAGATGTTACAGCAGATCAATATTCTACTTTATTAGAAAAAGCATCAGTTGAAAACCAGTCATTAGGATACTAAATTACACACATCAAAATATAATCCCCATATACTTTTTATTCTGTATATGGGGATTTTTTTACGCCAAATCGAAAGAATCCATACATTTTCACCCCAAAAACGAAAAAATATTTTAAAAATATTAATTAACTAAATTTCCGTTTATATATTGCAGCACACATAACTTCCATTCCTCATTGTAGAGGAAACCTATTTTTTATAACACATACGTAACTCATATAACACATTTTAGACATGATTATAGGCGTTCCAAAGGAAATTAAGAACAATGAAAACCGTGTTGCTTTAACTCCAGGTGGAGCTAAAGAGCTTATCAAAAGAGGACACACCGTTTATGTTCAATCTACAGCAGGTATTGGCAGTGGATTTTCTGACGAAGAATATGCAGCTGCAGGTGCTCAATTGCTTCCTACTATCGAGGAAACTTATGCAATTGCTGAAATGATTATGAAAGTAAAAGAGCCAATTGAAGCAGAATACTCTCTAATCAAAAAAGATCAACTATTATTCACGTATTTCCACTTTGCTTCTTATGAGCCGTTGACACGTGCTATGATTGAGCAGAAGCCGGTTTGTTTGGCTTACGAAACAGTGGAAAGAGCGGACAGAAGCTTACCTTTATTGATTCCAATGTCAGAGGTTGCTGGTAGAATGGCAACTCAGGAAGGTGCTAAATACCTTGAAAAACCAATGGGTGGCAGAGGTATTTTACTTGGTGGCGTTCCAGGTGTGAAACCAGCTAAAGTTATTGTAATCGGTGGCGGTATCGTGGGTACTCAAGCTACTAAGATTGCTGCAGGTATGGGTGCTGATGTTACTATTATGGACATTGACCTTTACCGTTTACGTCAGTTGGACGACATCATGCCAGCGAACGTGAAAACTATGGTTTCTTCTGAGCACAATATCCGTGAAGAAATCAAAGATGCTGACATGGTAGTAGGTGCGGTATTGATCCCAGGTGCAAAAGCTCCTCACTTGATCACAAAAGACATGTTAAGCTCAATGAGAGACGGTGCAGTACTTGTTGACGTTGCAGTTGATCAAGGTGGATGTTTTGAAACTACAAAACCAACAACACACGCTGAGCCAGTATTTGAAGTAGATGGTGTAATGCATTATTGCGTAGCGAACATGCCAGGTGCAGTTCCTTATACTTCTACACTTGCATTGACAAACGCTACACTTCCTTATGCTATTCAATTGGCTGATAAAGGATGGGAAGCGGCTTGCCGTGATAACGAAGAGTTAAAGAAAGGTTTGAACATCATTGGTGGCGAAGTAGTTTACAAAGCTGTTGCTGATGCGTTCGGTCTTGAATATAAAAACGTTGAGGACTTTCTTTTAGCGAAAGCTTAAGACAGTACAGTACCAACAAACAAAAAGGTCATGATTTTATTTTAAATCATGACCTTTTTTATTTTGTTTTTTCCATTTCTGCCAGGAAGAGGAACTATAGAATTGTCCATAAGTTTCTTTAGGCAATATTTCTTCAATAGGCACACCTACTACATCTGATACTTTAATGGTCTCGTCTAGCATACCTTTATAGTTCTGTTCTGAATAATAAGCATCTACTAATAAAAGGCGGGCATCTGTAACAAAGTTTTCTGACTTAATGACTTTTTTCAACACCTTCTTGGCTTTGGCTGATTTGTTCCAGGCAAGCAGAATTTCCGCTTCACGCAATGACAAATAATCATCTCCTCCAACTAATTGAGACAGTTCATCTAACATCACTTTAGCCATCTCATAATTATCAAGTGAACCATAAATATCCATCAATACCAAGCGTATACTCTTATCATCGGGATACTGCTGTAAGTAAGCATTTTTAAGGGTTTCCATTTCTGAAATATTTCCTTGAAATGCATGAGCTTGTATTAATGCAAGTTGTGTATTTTTCTGTTTTTGAAAAAAAGGTGAAAGGGAATCATAAGCTGAGATTGTACTTCCATAAAGGCCATCTTGATTATAGCCAAAAAGGTCAATTACTTTTAATAATGAATTTCGATAGGATGCATTCTGTACCAAGTCGGCATCATCCTTGGCTAATATTGCTGCTATAATATCCGAGAAATAACCTCCTCCAGAATAAAAATAAATATCTACAATATTCCACTGGTTCTGATGATTTTTGACTAACAACATTTCGTTGTAATCCAGCCAGCCATCTCCTTTCAAATCTCTATAAAGCAAGTTCACATTACCTTCTGTGTCTTCTAATACCTTCACAAAAGATAACTCCCCATCTGTACCAATTTGTTCTACGAGCAATTCTCCCAACCTTAAATCCTGCTTGAATAACTCAGAATAATCTTTCCAATCAGTAGACCTTCTATGCAAACTCTTGAATACCCTTTGAGTGAAAACCTCATAATTGATCCATTGATCCACAATACTTCCATCTCTATGATAGATCGCACTGTCGATTGTAATGGCCAATTCCAACTCTGATTTAAGAGACTGCCCATTGGCATAAACTCCTAACAAAGTAATAGAAAAAAATAAGAGGTATTTTCTAAAAATATTGTGCATTCAACTTCTGATACTAATGTTATGTATAGAGTAAAGGTAAAAAGTAAGGTGAGAATATACTATTTAAGTATAAAAAAAAGAGGTCTTCATTCACTTTTGTGAAGAAAACCTCTTTATATTTTAAATACTAACTAACGTTGAAGCAATTATTCAACTGCTATGTTAATTATTTTACTTCTTCGAAGTCAACGTCAGTAACGTCATCAGCGTCGTTACCGCCTTGTTGCGCACCACCTTGAGCAGCGTTAGGATCAGCACCAGCCGCACCTGCAGCGTCACCACCCGTAGCTTGGTACATCTCTTGAGAAGCCGCTTGCCATGCTGCATTCAATGCATCTAAAGCAGGTTGGATCTTGTCAAGATCTTGAGCAGCGTGAGCTTCTTTCAAGTCTTTCAATGCTGCCTCAATAGCAGTTTTGTTACCTTCAGAAAGCTTGTCGCCATACTCTTTTAATTGCTTCTCAGATTGGAATACCATTGAGTCCGCTTCGTTTAATTTCTCAGCACGCTCTTTAGTAGCCTTATCTGCATCAGCATTAGCAGCTGCTTCGTCTTTCATCTTTTGGATTTCCTCCTCAGTTAAACCTGAAGAAGCCTCAATTTTGATTGACTGCTCTTTACCAGTTGCTTTATCTTTTGCTGAAACGTTCACGATACCGTTCGCATCAATATCAAATGTTACTTCGATTTGAGGTACACCTCTTGGTGCTGGAGGAATATCGTTCAAGTGGAAACGACCTAAAGTCTTGTTACCGCTAGCTACTGGACGCTCACCTTGTAAAACGTGAATTTCTACTGAAGGTTGGTTGTCTGCCGCTGTAGAGAATACTTGAGACTTTTTAGTAGGGATTGTTGTGTTAGACTCGATTAATTTAGTCATCACACCACCCATAGTTTCGATACCTAAAGAAAGTGGAGTTACGTCTAATAAAAGAACGTCTTTTACTTCACCTGTTAATACACCACCTTGGATAGCTGCACCAATTGCAACAACCTCATCAGGGTTAACACCTTTAGAAGGTTTTTTACCGAAGAATTTCTCAACTTCCTCTTGTACTTTAGGGATACGAGTAGAACCACCTACTAAGATTACTTCGTCGATATCTGAAGTAGATAAGTCAGCATCTTGTAATGCTTTACGACAAGGCTCTAATGATCTTTGAACTAATGTATCAGCTAAACGTTCGAAATCAGAACGAGATAATTCTTTCATTAAGTGTTGAGGTACACCATCTACTGGAGTGATGTATGGCAAGTTGATATCCGTTTTAGCACCTGCAGAAAGCTCGATTTTTGCTTTTTCAGCTGCCTCTTTCAAACGTTGTAATGCCATTGGGTCTTTACGAAGATCGATTGTTGGGTGATCTTTCATAAATTCTTCCGCTAACCAGTCGATGATTACTTTATCGAAGTCATCACCACCAAGGTGAGTATCACCGTTAGTTGATAATACTTCAAATACACCATCACCTAATTCTAAGATTGAAATATCGAAAGTACCACCACCAAGGTCAAATACTGCGATTTTCTTATCTTGATTTGCTTTATCTAAACCGTAAGCTAATGCTGCAGCAGTTGGCTCGTTTACGATACGAGAAACTTTTAAACCTGCAATTTCACCTGCTTCTTTAGTTGCTTGACGCTCTGCGTCGTTGAAGTAAGCTGGTACTGTAATTACCGCCTCAGCTACTTCAGTTCCTAAATAATCCTCAGCAGTTTTCTTCATTTTTTGAAGTGTAATTGCTGAAATTTCTTGTGGAGTATATAATTTGTCACCAATTTTTACTCTTGGTGTATTGTTAGGACCTTCAACAACGTCATACGCCATTTGAGAGATCTCGTTACCTGCATCAGAATATTGCTTACCCATGAAACGCTTCACAGATGCAATAGTGTTTTTCGGGTTTGTAATTGCTTGACGTTTCGCTGGGTCACCTACCTTACGCTCGCCGTCTTGTAAAAATGCTACGATAGAAGGAGTCGTTCTTTTACCTTCTGCGTTTTCAATAACAACTGGCTCGTTACCTTCCATTACGGAAACACATGAGTTTGTTGTTCCTAAATCAATACCAATGATTTTTCCCATGATCTGTATTTAAATTTTATATCTTTATTTCTTAATTCAATTTTTAATGCCCTGTTTTTCAACAAAGACATTTTCTATTAGACAATGTATATGCCAATTGAATTTTGCGGACATTTTGACAGAATTCATGGAAATTGGGCTGACAAAAAATAATGAAAAGTAGATTTTTTATGACGAATACTGTCAAAATAAACAGTATTTCTGTTGAAAATCCTTTTTTGACTGTGCCAAAGGTCTATAAAAAAGCACAATACCCTTTTGAATATTGTGCTGTTATCTTGCTGATTGAATTTAAAATTAACTCATAAACTGCTGTTTAATCATACCTATAAATTCATCATCAGACATTTTCTTTCTGTTGTCCAATAAGAAATGAGCATCTTCCCCTGCTCTATAACGTAACTGATTACTGTCATCAGTAGCGGCTGTATAAATCACATCTGCTACTACCGAAGCTGGCGAGGCTTGTTTTACAGCTTCTCCCCAACCCTCCATCAATGATTTAATTGTAGGCTGATATTCTTCTAATCCTTCTGCTGTTTGAAAATCAAATGATCTTCCACCAAAATCAGTGGCTATGGCACCTGGCTCTACAATTTTAACTTTGATACCAATTTCACCCAGCTCAAAACTCAACGCTTCAGAAATTCCTTCTACCGCGAACTTAGTTCCATGATACAAACTACCTAACGGGAAGGTCATTTTTCCTCCAATGGAAGATATATTAATAATAGCACCTTCTTTATTTTCTCTAAAATGAGGTAAAACGGATCTTGTCACATCCAATAAACCGATTACGTTTGTATTGAATTGCCTTACGATATTTTCTCTTGGAAATGCTTCCAGAGGACCATAAGTACCATATCCTGCATTGTTTAATAAAACATCAACCTTTCCAAAGTGATTGATTGTGGCTTGTACAGCACTTTCAATAGAAGAAAGGTCTAATACATCTAATTTCTCTACTTTGACACCTTCTAATTGCGTTAGTTCTTCTTCTTTCTCAGGAGTTCTCATGGTAGCAATTACATTCCATCCTTTACTATGGAACAGTTTGGCAGTTTCTTTACCAATACCGCTACTTGCACCTGTGATTAATACTGTCTTTTTCATTTGATTATTCTTTTGGGGTTGTAAATGTGTTTAATAATTAATTTGACTTCAGTAGATTTATCCTCTTTTATAAACCTATTTTCAGATCGTTTGTTTAATAACTTTCTATTCATTATCAGACCATTAAACGTTGATCACATTACAAATATGACATTTACTTCTTCTACACTTTAACACATATCACGGCAGTAAAAACACGAATCGCTGAAAAACATTTTGGATGGTAAAAAGAAAAAGGTTACCTCCTCTCTTGAGAAAATAACCTTCTAAACATAGATATATATGAATTATTCAATTTGCGATGGTTGATCGATATTGTTGGGGTGTCTTTCCTGTTTTCTGTTTGAATAATCTTCCGAAATAATGCGGGTAATTAAAACCTAATGTATAAGCTATACCGCTGATGGAATCAGAAGAGTTCAAAAGCATATTCTTTGCTTTGTCAATTATAAAATCATTGATATGATCTTTGGCTGAGCGTCCTGTTTCCTTCGCCAATAAATCACTCAAATAACTAGCAGATAAATAACATTGGTCTGCCAAGTATTGAATTGTTGGCTGACCAGTCTCTACCAGCTCATTATTTTTATAGTAATCTTTCAATAGTACTTCTACTTTAGATACAATATCCGTATTCTGAGAAGAACGTGTATTGAATTGTCTTTCATAAAATCTTAAACTATAGTTTAATAGTAGTTCAAGGTTCGATACCAACACCTGCTGAGTATGATTATCAATTCGCTCAGCTATTTCCGTTTTAATCAAATTAGCAATTTGTGTTAAAGTATCTTGTTCTTTTACAGAAAGATGCAATGCTTCATGTACTTCGTAATTGAAAAAGTTATAATCATCAATTTTCTGACCTAGAGTTGTATTTCTGATTAAGTCAGGGTGAAAATAAATCATCCAACCTTTTACTTCTCCTCGTTTTTGAGCTTTACGAACTGAAAGAACTTGATCAGGAGCTGTAAAAATCAAAACCCCTTCATTGAAATCATAATGATTACGGCCATAATCCAAACCACAGCTTTTATCTTTCAGAGCAATACAGTACATATCAGATGAATATTTCATTCCAATATGTTCCTCCCCGTACGCTAGTTCTTCTGTATTTAAAATGGTAATCAATGGATGTTGAGTGTTCTTCATCCCGAAGCAAGCAGCCAACTCATCGATTGATTTTGAATGAATTATATTTTGACTCATAACATTATTCTTTTTTTCAAAAGTATTGATTATTAGCACATAAGTTTAACACAAATCGCAGATTCTTTCACACCAATCAGCTACACAACAAATAAAAAAGGCCTGTACTTTCAAAAAATACAGACCTTCAAATTTAGAACGGGGTCAATTAAACCTTATTTCTCCATCCTTGTGTTTCTACTTCAGAAGCTGATGTTAAAACTTTGTCTTTCATCTCTTTCATGAAGTTTTCAATATTTTGAGATACCTTCTCATCTGTTGCCCCTACAATTTTAGCCGCTAAGATACCTGCATTTTTAGCACCATCTAAAGCAACTGTAGCTACTGGAACACCTGAAGGCATTTGCAAGATAGAAAGGATAGAATCCCATCCATCAATTGAGTTTCTTGACTTTACTGGTACACCAATTACTGGCAATGAAGTCATAGACGCCACCATACCTGGTAAGTGAGCTGCTCCGCCTGCTCCAGCTACAATCGCTGCTAAACCTCTTTCTTTTGCAGAAGTTGCATACTCAAACATTCTTTCCGGTGTTCTATGGGCTGAGACAATTGTCAATTCGTATTCAACGCCTAACTCTTCTAAAACTTGAGCTGCTTCTGACATTACTTTCAGGTCAGATTGACTCCCCATAATGATACCTACTTTCATGGTTCTGGTGTTTGTAAATAACTTGATTTTAAAATTGTGGCAAAAATAAGAGCTTTGCAGTTGTCCTACAAAGCCCTTTCTATATTTTATTGATTTTTAGTTAAATCTAGGATCGTTTGGATAATTGGCTTTCAACCATTTCCAATACAGTTGTGCTTTTTGTTTTTGCCCTGTTTGCTCGTATAAAGCGGCCAAAGCATAACGTAACGATGGATCTTGCTTCGTGAAACTTAGACCTTTCAAATACGTTTTTTCAGCTTCTTGTACTTTACCTAATTGCTGTAATACTAAGCCCCAGTTATAAAATGCTCTAGAATTTTGAGGATTCAATTCGGCAGCTTTACCTAAAGCTTCAGCAGCTTTTGGCCAATCTTTCATTTCAGCATATAATAAACCTTTAGAATAATACGCTTCAGCAGAGTTAGGGTCTGTCAGAATCGCATTGTCCAATGCTTGTTCTGCTAGTTTGATTTTTCCTTGAATAGAATAAACCCTCGCTAAACTAAACCTTGCTTCATTCATTAAAGTATCAAACTTCAATGACTGCTGATAAGATGCAATTGCTTTATCGTAATCCTTTCTTCTTTCATGATATTGTCCTTCTCCAAAAGGTCCTTCTCTGAAATCCTTCGCTTGACGGAAGTAGTTTTTCATTTCAGCTGTAGCCAACTCAAATGCTTCTTTCCACTTTCCTTTGAAACGGCTCTCAGGAGCATCACCCAAAGCAATTGCCGCCGCAACTCTCACTGATCTTACAGGATCTTTTAAGTAAGGGCTCAAATAAGAAATTCTTTGGTCAAGGCTCAACTGAGATAAATTCTGAATTGAAGTAAAACGCACTAATGGCTCTGGATCTTTCAAACCATTAATAATTGCTTCGATAGATTCGTTACCAGGAGTTCTAGCCAAGTAGTAAACAGCCGTTGCTCTTGCAATAAACGGTGCTTTTTGCTCTTCTACCATTTGCTTCAATTCTGAAACATATTCCTCTGAGTAACTTCTACCCAATGCTAGTGTATCTCTCCAATCATAATGCGGTTCTCCCCACATTTTTTCAAAATTAGCTACTGCCCACTTTGTCGATTTATCTGTATGACATTGGTTACAAGCATTTGGTGTTCCTTCATATTTCAAGCTCAAATCAGGTCTTGGGATTCTGAAACTATGGTCTCTACGGTAGTCATTACCCATATAAACTTCACCTACCATATGACAATCCACACATCTTACATCTTTACCTGTATCATGCAATGTATGTGATTTCACTTCATATTCTTGAGGTTCGTGACACTGAGCACATACTTTATTCAAGTCTTTAAACTTCAATTCTGCTTTATGCGCATCATGACAGTCAGTACATTTTACACCCTCATGGTACATTTTACTTTGAATAAATGAACCGTAAACATATACCTCATTCAAGATCTGACCATCATGATAGTACATATTTTCTCTCAAAATCTCAGGAGCAAATTGATCATAGAAACCTTGACCATACTTGAAGTTAGTCGTCAGCTGAGATCTTCTTGAATGACAAGGAGCACATGACTCAATCAATGTCTTCTGATCATCTGAAGTTCTAAACTGTTGAATATATAAACCTTCTACGAAATCTTTCTTTTCTTCAAACTCTGCTGAGTTAGCAAATTCCACGTGCTCTTTACCTGAACCGTGGCATGATTCGCAACCTACGTTGATTTCTGACCACTTTGTATCAAATTCATCTTTTTCAAAATCGTAATTTTTTCTAACGTTGGTAGAGTGACAGTCGGCACACATTGTATTCCAGTTTCCACCGCCATTAGACCAGTGTAACCATTCATAATGCTGGATATCATCCAAATCATCATGTTGATTAAACCACACGCCTTTTTCAGTATCCCAAGTTTCTCTGATCACTTGAACTTTACCTTTTTCCATCTCCACCATATAGTTCTGAAGCGGTGTGATGCCAAATGTATATTTTACTTCATAGTCATGATTAGCACCATCAGGACCCTGAGTATTGACGTAAAACTTATCTCCTTTTTTGAAAAACTTGCTGATAACGTTATTCGCTTTAAAAATAACATTATTGAAATCACCCAAAACCGTTTCGTCAGTAGCAAGTTTCATTGAATTATCGTGGTCAGAACCTTTCCATTTATGGTATTCGTCCTCATGACAAGAACGGCAGGTCTCAGTTCCCACAAAGATTGAATCAGGATATTGTAAATTTAGATCAGCATGAGGGTTCACCACCTCCGAAGTAGTCTCCACTTTTTTTTCTTCTTTGTCCGCTTGGTTACAACTTATATAAATTGCTCCTGAAAACACTATCGCCGACAAACTGATTAGTAAGTTGTTTTTTAATTTCATTAATCTTGATAGAACTAAGTAATTATCATCCCTATTTTACTTTACGCATTAACTGCTAATTTGTTTAAGCTTTAACTTATTATTTTTTAAAGAGATAATCAAAAAATGTTTAGTAAGATTATCTAAAGTAAAAGTTAATGTATTTTTATTCGAATCACACTTCCAATTTCCCTTTATTACAACAGGTTGGTCATTGCTTAATACTTCTCCCCAAGTCATCGTTTCATCTTTAAACAATTCGAAGTGAATTCTACCACCTCGAACCGCCTTTAATTCTTGATGATGTACAAAAACGAGCGTATCTTGACTACTTTTGCACAGCATTTAAGAAAAACAGTGCGGGGTGGAGCAGTTGGTAGCTCGTCGGGCTCATAACCCGAAGGTCATCAGTTCGAGTCTGGTCCCCGCTACCAAGTAAGGTTATCTCATTTTTGAGGTAACCTTTTTTCATTTACAGCCCCAATATCTAAATAAAATACTATCTTACAAGGACTAACTTCATATAAACTCATTAAAAATGAAATTACCTTCAATAGAGTACCTCTTCAATGCTTTTTTAAAGAGCATTAAAACATTTCCTTTTACAATTTTATCTGCCATACTGCTTACATTCCTTTTATTTTCCACTATAGATTCTGACAATACTAAAAACATTTGGATGGTAAGAGGGCTTCATGGTGCTCAAATAGGTATCCCAACATTTATAGCTATTACCTTCCTAAGCCAAAAATTAAAACTTTCTAATCTTAAGGCTTATGCGATAAGAGTTGCCGGGTTGCTGTTACTCTGTTTTTATGTGATGAGCTTACCTGATGAATTATCTTATATTCATTTTTCAAGAGGTGCCCTCCTTACTGTATTTTCGTTCTTATTACCCTTTATTGGAATCAGTGTTAGGGAAAGTAACAATCTTAATTACTGGTTCAATGCAAAAAATATTATCAGCACTTTTATTGAGTGTTTGTTTTATAGTGTGATTATCAATATTGGTATCTCTTTGGCCTTGCTCGCAATAGAGGTTTTATTTGATATCAACATCAAAGAAAATACCTATCTCAAACTCAGCGTCTTTAATTTCGCATTTCTAAACACCTTATTTTTCACTAGCAAAGTAGATTCTTTTGATATCTCTACAGAAGACAAAGAATATCCACTTTTACTTAAAAACCTTGTACAATTTATTTTACTCCCACTGGTCTGCATTTATTTAGTCATACTTTATACTTATGGCTTTAAAATAATTTTAGCACAAAACTGGCCCAAGGGTTGGGTTTCTTACTTATCGATTGGTTTCTCTTTTTTAGGCATCAGTGCTCTTTTAATAATATATCCTATTCGGAATGATAAAGGACTGAAATGGATTTCCTTGTTTAGCAAAGGCTTTTATTATGCATTATTTCCTGTCATTTTACTTTTCTGCTCTGCTATTTACAGACGTATTTCTGAATACGGAATTACAGAGTTCAGATATTATTTGATCATGATCGGCACCTGGCTCTTCTTCGTTGCCATCTACTTTTTGATCAAAGGACAGAATAATATAAAAGTGATTCCAATTGCACTCGCAGTACTTACTTTCACTTCTACTTTTGGACCTTTATCCGCCTTTAATATCAGTAAGAAAAGTCAATACAATAGACTATATGAATTGGGAGAAAAAAATGAATGGATCAATATCGAAGGGCAATGGGTAAAAAGTGATTTTAAAGTAAATGAAGATTATGAGAACATACGCTCTATTGTAGTTTACCTGATAGAACATCATGGCTACAATACTTTACAACCTCTTTTAAAGGATATAAATCTTGATGAAATAGTGAAAGAGGAAGATTCAAGATGGAAAAAGAAAGAAGCAATATTAGAGGAAATGAAGCTGAAGAAATACTATGCTCATTCAAAGGAGGAAAGTGTAGAAAGTTACACGCCTATTGATTTTGTTGAAAGGTATGATTTGCTGTATGATATCAAAGGCTATCAATATTCTACTTCGATCAGTATGCGTAAAGGGAGCTTGTCAAATGATAGTGAGATCAAGACATACCACTTCAACAACTCTGATATTACAGTTTCTTTTCAATTGATGAATAAAACAAAAGACATTGGTATTCTAACCATCAATCAGGATTCCTTTAATATTCCATATACTGCTTTTGAAAATGGGTACTTTAATCACAAAGGCTTTAAAAATGGTAGTTATAGAATTTATATTAAGCGATTTTCAGGATTTAAAACTGAAGAATTGGTGAAGACCGATAACATTTCCTTCGATCTGTATTTTAATATAGGTGAAAAGTAAATAATCAAAATAAAAGCTCTATTGAGAAAATCCCAATAGAGCTATTACTAATATAAAAATCGCTCGGAATTAAGCGTTAGCTATTTCATCTTTTAATTTACCCAATGAAGCTTTCGCGTCACCGAATAACATCTTCGTTTTCTCACCGAAGAATAATGGGTTTTGCACACCTGCATAACCTGTACTCATACCACGCTTGAATACAACAACGTTTTTCGCCATTTCAACATCAAGGATTGGCATACCGTAGATTGGTGATGAAGTATCATCTTTAGCAGATGGGTTTACTACATCATTGGCACCAATTACAAGTACAACGTCAGTAGAAGGGAAACTATCGTTAGCAGGCTCTAATTCTAATAGTTTGTCATAAGACACATCAGATTCTGCTAATAATACGTTCATGTGACCAGGCATACGACCTGCTACTGGGTGAATTGCATATCTTACTTCAACACCTTCGTCCTCCAAAGCATTTTCGATCTCGTGGCAAATGTGTTGTGCTTGTGCTACCGCTAAACCATAACCTGGTACGATAGTCACTTTGTCAGCATATTTTAATTGGATAGCTAAATCTGAAACGTTTACTTCTTTCACGATCTCTTCACGATCTGATCCAGAACCACCGCCAGATGCTCCTAAGTTACCTACTAATACGTTGATCAACGATCTGTTCATCGCCTCACACATCATTACAGTAAGGATGATACCTGAAGCACCTACAAGGATACCACCGATGATCATAATGTTGTTACCGTAGATCAAACCTGCACCAGTTGCACCAATACCCGTTACTGAGTTTAGTAATGAGATTACTACTGGCATATCACCACCACCAATTGGCGTTACGAAAGCGATACCGTAGAATAATGATAAACCAAGTAAAGCATATACTAATGCCATGTTCAACTCAGGCTGTGTCATGATCATCACTGATAATGCAATGATACCGATCAACGACGTGATGTTGATAAGTTGTGGAGCAGGTAAAGTAAAGTTATCTCTTAAAGAACCGTTTAATTTACCATAAGCTACTAACGAACCTGTTAATGATACAGCACCTACAAACATAGCGAAGATGTTTGTCAAAACAGCACCACTCATCATTTCAGTTCCTGCAGGAAGGTTTCCAAATTCAGCAATACCGATCAACATGGCACAAGCACCACCTAAACCGTTGAATAAAGATACCATCTCTGGCATTTTTGTCATGGCCACTTTCTTTGCAGAAGTTAAACCAATACCACCACCTACTAGCATTGCACCAATGATCCATAAGTAGTTGTTATCTCCCGTTTCAGGAGCAAATAATGATATAACGATGGCCATACCCATACCCAAAGCTGCTACTTGGTTACCCTTACGAGCAGATTCTGGATGCGAAAGACCTTTTAAACCAATAATAAATACGATGATACTTACTAAGTATAGTAAGTCGATTATATTCGAGTAATCCATTTGTTTACGAATCTAATTTCAGGTGAATAAGTAATTAATTTTTACGTTCTTTTTTCTTGAACATATCTAACATTCTGTTGGTTACTGCAAAACCACCTACAACGTTGATCATTGCAAGGGCAATACCGATAAAACCAAGCACTAATGTTAAGTAATCTGTAGCATCAGCTCTTCTGATTAGAATAATCGCACCGATTACTACGACACCTGAAATTGCGTTAGCTCCTGACATAAGAGGAGTATGTAAAACTGTTGGTACTTTTCCGATAATCTCCATTCCTAAAAATGAAGAAAGTACTAGTAACGACAACATGGCTAAAGTGTTATCGTCTAAGAAATTTATAATTTGTTCCATATTAGTATCGACTTGTTTGTTGTTAGTTTAGCTTACGCTTCTACACTTTCCTCTACTTTCGCAGGAGGAACTAATTGCTTTTGTTTTTCTTCGTTTCCATAGACAACGTCTCCTTTGTAAACGATACAGCTTTGAAGAATGATCTCATCGTTGAAATCGAAATCAAAACCTTCTTTTGTTAAGAACAATTTCATGTAGTTCTGAATGTTCTTGCTGTATAAAACAGAAGCTTGCTCACTAATATCCGCAGCTAAATTAGAGTTACCGATGATCGTTACACCGTGTGCTCTTACAACTTCTTTATCTTTAGTCAAAGCACAGTTACCACCTGTTGATGATGCTAAGTCAACGATTACAGAACCTGCTTTCATTGTCTTCACTGCCTCTTCAGTCACAAGTGTTGGAGCTGGTCTACCTCTTAATTGTGCAGTTGTAATTACTACGTCCGCTTTTTCAACTTTCTGAGCGATCAACTCTGCCTGTCTTTTCTTGTACTCTTCAGTTTGCTCTACAGCATAACCACCAGCGGATGTATCATCAGTAGCACCTTCTACTTCTACAAACTTAGCACCTAACGACATTACCTCTTCTTTTGCAGCGGCACGCGTATCGAATGCTTCCACTTGAGCACCTAAACGTTTTGCTGTTGCAATAGCTTGAAGACCTGCTACACCTGCACCCATTACTAACACCTTAGATGGAGGTACTGTACCAGCTGCCGTTGATAACATTGGCATATAACGTGGCAAATAGTCAGTTGCTTTCAATACTGCTTTATAACCTGAGATTGAAGCCATAGACGATAGAATGTCCATTGACTGAGCAATTGTAGTTCTTGGAATCATGTCAAAGCTAAAAGCTGAGATCCCTTTTGTAGCATACACTTCACAGATTGAAGCGTCTTGGAAAGGTTGGAAAGAGGAGAATAAGAAAGTTCCCTCAGCCAATTTCGCAACATCTTCCTTGCTTAATGGATCTAAAGTAATTAATACATTAGATGAGCTTAATACCTCTTCTCTACTTTTTGACTTTGCTCCGATACCTTCGTATAGTTCGTCGCTAATAAAAGCACTTTCGCCAGCGCCTTTTTCGTAAATAACCTCATGCCCCTCAGAAATGAATTTCTTCGCTAATTCTGGAGTAACGGACACACGTTGATCTTGTTCTTTTAAAATTCCAAATAGCATACCTATGCGATTTTAAATAGTAATATATTCCGTATTCAATAGGATAACCTTATCCTATCATTTGTTAGTTAGTTTGTTAATAAAACATTCAACTTTAAGCCGAACGTTTTAGCAAATATACAATAAAAATATCGTTTTTTTATAATAACAATAATCATCCTTTGGTTGTATTAAAAAAGTTTCAAAAATACACTTATTTTTATTCACTTTTATTTACCATGATAAAGTGCAAATTCAAGAAGGAAGCATTCAGTTATAAACTATACAGATATATAACACGTAGTTTAAAATAACACAAAACATTTGTTAATTAACTTCTATCTCTTTCAGATCGAAGATGGGTATAAAATTAAACGTGAATTAAACAGTTACAAATCAGTATTAGAAAAGTACAATTTTATATTTTAATCGAAGCTAAAGTACTGATAGAAAGAAAATTGAAAAAATATTTACTCAATTATGAAAAAATAGCTAAATCATTAAAAAAAGGGGCTTTTTAAATACGAAATCCAAACTTTCTCACTCCAAAAAGAGTACAAAAAAAGCCCCTCATCTTGCGATGAAGGGCTCTATTAAACCGCTTGCAAATTTTTAGAATCCTGTAGTCAGGTGTCTTTCTCTAGAATCAATTAGTGCTTCATACTCTTCTTTAGAGCCAACACGAAGTGTTTCATAGTCACGAAGACCTGTACCCGCAGGAATCAAGTGGCCCACGATAACGTTTTCTTTCAATCCAACTAGTTCATCACGCTTACCTCTAATAGAAGCTTCACTTAATACTTTAGTTGTCTCTTGGAAAGAGGCTGCTGAAATAAACGATTTCGTATCCAATGACGCTTGAGTGATACCTTGAAGCGTAGGTCTTGAAATTGCTGGCTGTGCATCACGAACCTTCATTTCTTTCATATCTCTACGTTTCAACGATGAATTTTCATCACGCATCTCACGGAATGAGATTAACGCACCCGCCTTGAATCTCGCTGAGTCACCTGCATCCGTAACGATCTTCATGCTAAGCACTTTATCGTTTTCTTCACGGAATGTGAATTTCTCAACTACTTGACCAGGCAAGAATGTTGTATCACCATTATCTTCGATAACGACTTTTTGCATCATTTGACGTACAATTACCTCAATGTGCTTATCGTTAATTTTTACACCTTGTAGACGGTATACATCTTGAATTTCATTTACCAAGTACTCTTGTACAGCAGTTGGTCCTTTAATTTTCAAGATATCTGCAGGAGTGATTGCACCATCTGAAAGTGGCATACCCGCTCTCACATAGTCATTCTCTTGAACTAGGATGTGCTTCGATAAGTTCACCATATAACGACGTTTCACACCGTCACGTGACTCAACGAATAACTCACGGTTAGCACGTTTTACCGCACCATAAGTCACAATACCATCAATTTCAGATACTACAGCCGGAGATGATGGGTTACGTGCTTCGAATAATTCCGTTACACGAGGAAGACCACCGGTAATATCTCGTGATTTACCAGCAGAACGAGGGATTTTCACTAGAATATCACCTGCCTTCACTTTTTGACCATCTTCAACAGTTAAACGAGCATCTGTTGGTAAGTTGGATGCTACTGACTCACCGTTGTCACCCGCGATATGGATGATTGGGTTTTTAGTTTTATCCTTAGTATCGATAATTACTTTCTCTTCGTAGCCCGTCATTTCATCCGTTTCTACGCGGTAAGTAATATCTCTTTCGATTGATTCGAATTCAGTTACACCGTTGTATTGTGCAAGGATTACGGCGTTGAATGGATCCCATGAACAAATCACGTCACCTTCTTCAACCATATCACCTTCTTTCACACTTAGGTATGAACCGTACTGAATATGAGCATTGAATAATACTTTGCCCTCGTCGTCTAAGATGTTTAATTCAGCTGTACGAGCCATTACTACATCTTTAGCGTCACCTTGAGGGTCAGTACTCTTCACTGACTTCATTTCAATAAATTCTACTTTACCAGCTTTCTTCGCTTTCAATGAAGCATCAGTTGCAATGTGGGATGCCACACCACCGACGTGGAATGTACGTAGTGTAAGCTGAGTACCTGGCTCACCAATTGATTGTGCAGCAATTACACCTACTGATTCACCTTTTCCTGCTACGCCACCTGTTGCCAAGTTTTTACCGTAACATTTCTCACAAACACCCTTACGAGTTTCACAAGTCAATACTGATCTTACTTCAACTTCCTCGATACCTGCTTCTTCAATTTCCTGAGCAATTTCTGGAGTAATAGCACCAGTTGCAGGAACGATGATTTCGCCAGTTTCAGGATGTTCTACATCGTTCAATGAAGTACGTCCTTCGATTCTGTCTGATAAAGCTTCTTTGATCTCATCGTTCTCTTTCAATGGAGTTACTGTAAGACCACGTAAAGTACCACAGTCTACTTCAGTAACAACCACGTCTTGAGCAACGTCTACCAAACGACGAGTTAGGTAACCCGCATCGGCAGTTTTCAAGGCTGTATCGGCTAGACCTTTACGAGCACCGTGAGTTGAGATAAAGTATTCCAATACATCCAAACCTTCTTTAAAGTTTGAAAGAATTGGGTTTTCAATAATGTTCGCACCTGAAGCTCCACCTAAGTTTTTCTGAGGCTTAGCCATTAGACCCCTCATACCTCCTAACTGACGAATCTGCTCTCTCGAACCACGGGCTCCTGAGTGCATCATCATATAGATAGAGTTGAAACCTTGGTTATCCTCTTCCATTTGCGTCATTACAGTAGACGTCAACATGTTGTTTGTCTTCGTCCAAACGTCAATCACTTGGTTATAACGTTCGTTATCAGTGATAAGACCCATCATGAAGTTGTTACGAATGATATCTACTTCACCTTTCGCTTCTTCAATTAATTCTGCTTTTTCTTTAGGGATAATGATTTCATCCAAACCGAATGAAAGACCACCTTTATAGGCCATCTGGAAACCTTCGTGTTTGATATCATCCAAGAACTGAGCAGCACGAGCCATACCTACGATATCTACCACTTTCGCGATAATCACCTGTAATGCTTTCTTAGAAAGTAGTTCGTTTACGAAACCTACTTCTTCAGGAACGTGTTGGTTGAATAATACACGACCAGCTACTGTCTCGATGAATTTCTCCTCAAGCTCACCAGTCTCATCATTCAATTCTTTTCCTTTTACGAAGATCCATGCGTGACGAGAGATTGCTCCTTCGTTCAATGCAATGATCACTTCTTCTGACGAGTAGAATGTCATACCTTCACCTTTCACGATTTCCGTGTCAGTAGTACGACGTCCTTTTGTCATATAATATAGACCTAATACCATATCCTGAGAAGGTACGGCGATAGGTTTACCATTGGCTGGGTTTAGGATGTTATGCGATGCTAACATCAATAGAGATGCCTCTAATACAGCTTCATGTCCAAGAGGAACGTGAACGGCCATCTGGTCACCATCGAAATCGGCGTTGAAGGCTGTTGTTACTAATGGGTGTAATTGGATCGCTTTACCTTCGATTAGTTTCGGTTGGAAAGCTTGGATACCCAATCTGTGAAGTGTAGGGGCACGGTTTAGTAGTACAGGATGACCTTTCAATACGTTTTCAAGGATATCCCAAACTACTGGATCTTTACGGTCAACGATTTTCTTCGCTGATTTTACCGTTTTTACGATACCACGCTCGATCAACTTACGAATAATGAACGGCTTGAATAATTCAGCTGCCATATTCTTAGGAAGACCACACTCGTGTAATTTAAGCTCTGGACCTACTACAATTACAGAACGACCTGAGTAGTCCACACGCTTACCTAATAAGTTTTGACGGAAACGACCTTGCTTACCTTTCAACATATCTGAAAGTGATTTCAATGGACGGTTACCATCAGAACGCACTGCATTAACTTTACGTGAGTTGTCAAATAATGAATCAACTGCTTCTTGAAGCATACGCTTCTCGTTACGTAAGATAACTTCTGGTGCTTTAATATCAATCAGACGCTTCAGACGGTTGTTACGGATGATTACTCTTCTGTACAAGTCGTTCAAGTCTGACGTTGCAAAACGGCCACCATCTAGAGGTACCAATGGACGTAATTCTGGTGGAATTACAGGAACCATACGGATTACCATCCATTCAGGGCGGTTTTCAATTCTAGTTTTCGCATCACGGAATGCTTCCACTACACGAAGACGCTTTAATGCTTCTGCCTTACGTTGTTGCGAAGTATCGTTGTTCGCTTGGTCACGTAATGCTGCAGCCATATCTTCCAGTTTAGTACGAGCTAAAAGCATTTCTAATGCCTCAGCACCCATCTTAGCAATGAACTTGTCTGGATGATCGTCTTCTAATTGTCGGTTTTCGCTTGGTAGCTTATCCATGATGTCAAGATATTCATCCTCTGTAAGGAAGTCCATCTTTGCGATGCCGTCGGCTTCTTTTACACCTGCTTGGATTACTACATAGCGCTCGTAGTAAATGATTTGATCAAGTTTCTTCGTTGGTAAACCTAATAGGTAACCAATCTTGTTCGGTAACGAACGGAAGTACCAGATGTGAGCAACAGGAACAACTAATTGGATGTGTCCCATTCTTTCACGACGCACCTTCTTTTCTGTTACCTCAACACCACAACGGTCACAGATAATACCTTTGTAACGGATACGTTTGTATTTACCACAGTGGCATTCCCAGTCCTTTACAGGTCCGAAGATACGCTCACAGAACAAACCTCCCATTTCCGGCTTATACGTACGGTAGTTGATGGTTTCTGGTTGAGTCACTTCACCGTGAGAGCTTTCCAAAATTGATTCTGGAGAGGCCAAACTCACTGTTACTGAAGTGAAATCGTTATTGATCTTTTTGTTTTTTCTAAACGACATTTGCAATTTGCGGTTTTCTTGAATCTGCAAATATAGAAACTAATAAGCAAAAATTCCATTATACACAAAGAAAATAGCTCTAATTTTTTAAATTATAAAAATTAAAATTATAACATACTGAAAATCAATCAGTTTAGAAGTGAGTGTGATTTCATAATTTTCTTTAACAGAACAAGTTCGGGTTGGGTTTCACTTACTACTCTATTACAGTTCTATGAAAATAACTCTTTTATTACCAACTATTCATCAATTATCTATTTAATTTTCAACTTTTTATACTCTCGCCTCTTCTACATTACAATGGACTTTTACCTCTTTTCACTAAAAAGTAACTACTAATTCCTCTTTCAGACTTAAGTTGATTCTTTCCTTTCCCTCAGCAATAAAAACTGCTGTAAAATTTTGCTCTCCGATAGCATAACGCTTATCGAAAGTTTTAAGAGAATCTGTGTTTGTGAAAAATTCAACAGAAGCCATTACACCAATGTCATGATTTGAAAAAAAGAAAAACTGTGTTCTTCCTTGAGAAGTTTTAATTTTAGAGACAATAGTAAAGTCGTTTATCAAATCTTGGCTGTTAGTTTCATAACTGTTTTCGATCCCTGTTTCTTTATTTGTGTAAATCAAATGTTTGTCCTTGATTTTAAAATAGGGGTTGTATTGGTTAAATAGATAGACAAAATCGCTTTGATTGTAAAAACGACCTACATAAATAAGGTTGCCATTTTTAATGTTAGTGAAAGAGGTATTGGTCGCATACTTTATTAAGAGTTCTTCATTCCATTTCTGAAAGTACCGTCCTAAATCATATGTTGCGTGTTCAGCCATTCTTGTTGAATAATAAAGATCGGTCATCCTCGTCTTTTCTTTTAGTTCCGGCTTATCCTCTATCAAACCCAAATAATCTTCAACATTATTGATATTAAAATCACGTGTCCATCCTTCGTTTCCAGAAATAGTTTTACCTCTATATCCAAAGGCATCACCTATATATAAATGTGTAGGTTGTTTACTTTGTATAATTTTTTGCCATAAGGGAGAAACTGATTCAGGTGCATTCCATAAATAACTGAGTAATGCAATCAAAAGCAATCCTATATATGGTATAAATTTAGAATCCCATCGAAATAGATTGATTAGAGATACATTTTTTGATGGCTGACTCGTATTTTTTCTGAACTTCACACCATATTGTCCCTTTTCAATCATCAACTCCCAATCGTCATCAGCACCCTCAGTCGAATAATAGTTTGTCAACTTTTTTCTCAAATTGTACACATTTACTCTCACCCTTGAATTCGATTTACCATCAGGATCCCCTCTAAAGAATTCCATTTCGATCACCCCTTCCTTCAAAGGAGTATTATTATATGTAGCTTCAAAAAGATACTTCAACAAAGCAATTGAAGTCGGTGCATTCTTAAAAGTGTCACTCTGTAGTATAGCGTCAACAATCTGTTGCTTCTGTGTTATGGTAAGTTTTTGTTCCCTCATCTAAAAAGTATAAAATGATTAAAAAATAGGGGGCGAAAGGCTTTTGTAACGATCATTTTAACCGTTATAGAGACCGTTAATGTGATGTTTCAGATATAGAATTCCTTCCACAAGCCTGTTATTTGAAATCAAATCACAAAGTATTATGAAGGTAAAACAACAAATGAATTTCAAGAGACAGATAGTTTCTTTTTTGAGTCTATTTATAATTTACTCCCTATTTTTCTTAGGATCTACAACTGCTCAAAATAGTCAGCAAACAGAAAAAAGATATATAACAGGAACGGATAAAGACAATACTGTGACTTGGGACTTCTACTGTTCCGCAGGTCAGAATAGTAAAAAGTGGACTACTATTGAAACACCATCTTGCTGGGAAATTCAAGGATTTGGTCACTATAATTACGGTCATGATCCATTTGAGAAAAGAGTCAATGAATATGGGTTATACAAGCATAAGTTTTCCGTACCTAAGGATTGGAAAAATAAAACAGTCAAAATCGTTTTTGAGGGTGTAATGACCGATGCTGAAGTAAAGGTTAATGGTAAACTCGCAGGACCTATTCATCAAGGTGCTTTTTATGAATTTAAATACGACATTACAAACCTGCTTAAATATGGAAATGAAAACCTTATTGAAGTCAAAGTAAATAAAGCTTCAGCCAATGAATCCATCAATCATGCGGAACGTAAAGCAGACTTCTGGATTTTTGGGGGAATTTATCGTCCCGTTTATCTTGAAGCTCTTCCAAAACAGCATATCGAAAGAGTAGCAATTGATGCGAAAGCGAATGGACATATTACAGCGGATGTATTTCTTTCAAAGAAAACAGAAGGTGATATAAAAGCTCGATTACTAGATATTCAAGGAAACCTAGTTCAAGACTTAAATCTTGAGACTTCAAAAGCTAATCAAAAATGGAGATTAAAAACTAAAGCTTATAACATTAAAACATGGAACCCAGAATTTCCTCACCTTTATCAACTTGAACTTTCATTACTCAATAAAAAAGGTCAGTTACAACATCAAATCAAACAACGTATTGGTTTTAGAACTGTAGAACTATTAGAGGGAGACGGAATATATGTCAATGGAGAACGGATTAAGTTCAAAGGTGTAAACCGACATTCTTTTTTCCCTTCTTCAGGCAGAACTACGAGTAAAGCTTTGAGCATTGAACATGTGGAAATGATGAAAGACATGAACATGAACGCAGTTCGAATGTCGCATTATCCACCTGATGTTCATTTTTTAGATGTCTGTGACTCCCTTGGGCTTTTTGTGATTGATGAGGTTTGTACTTGGCATTCCCCTGCCTTAGACACAGAAGTTGGAGAGAAGATCGTCAAAGAAACAGTAGTTCGAGATGTGAATCATCCTTCGATTTTACTTTGGGCTAATGGAAATGAATCTGGTTGGAATACTGAATTGGATGATGATTATGCACTTTGGGATATTCAGCAACGTGAAGTTATTCATCCATGGAATATTTTCAATAAAACCAATACGCTTCATTATTTCCATTTCCATGGTTTAGCAAATGACGGCCCTGCCACAGATAAAATCTTTTTCCCTACGGAATTTCTTCATGGTTTATATGATGGTGGACATGGTGCTGGTTTGGAAGATTATTGGGAAAAGATGTGGAATATGCCAAATAGTGCTGGTGGATTTCTTTGGGATTTTGCTGATGAAGCCGTCGTTAGAACGGATAAAAACGGCATTTTAGATACCGACGGCAATCATGCTTCTGATGGTATTGTAGGACCTTATGGAGAAAAAGAAGCTAGCTATTTTACCATCAAAGAAATATGGTCTCCTATTTATATTGAAGATCGTACCATCAAAAGTGACTTTAATGGAATCTTCAGAATAGAAAATCGATACCATTATACTTCTCTGGCTTCTTGCAAAATGATCGCTAAACTTGTTAGTTTCCAAGAAAACAAAGTAACAGTATTAGAAGAAAAACCTGTTGAGCTTCCTCCTTTATCTCCTAATCAAAAAGGAATATTTAAGGTCAATAAAACTCCACTTTGGGAAAAAGCAGACGCACTTCACCTTACCGCTTATAATCCTTATGGAAAAGAAATATTTACTTGGTCTTATGCGATTGAAAGTCCTAAAATTATTTCAAAAAAATTACTAGCTCAAACTCCAAATAAATCAAAGAGGACATTACAGTTAAAGCATGAAAAAGACAATATCATCGTAGCTTCTGATGAATGCGAGTTTACTTTTTCGAATAAAACCGGTGTATTAAAAAAGGTCATTAAAAACAATCAAATTATCCCATTATCAAACGGTCCTGTTATCCTTGGTAATAAGAATAAAGTAGATACCGTCAAAGTCATCCAACAGGAGAATTACATTGATATAATCGCTGTTTTTGAGCCTAAGAATAAAATGCCGGAATGGACGAAAATAGTAGTGCTAAGTTCTGATAGTATAAAGTGGAGAGTTCATCAAAATGGATTATTGGATCTTGACGCTGAGTTTAAAGGAAAGAAAAGGACGAAAGACGTTTTAGGCATCACATTTAATTATGATGAAGGTGATGTAGCAGGTATGAAATGGCTTGGAGATGGTCCTTACAGAGTTTGGAGAAATAGAACCAAAGGGACTCGTTTTCAAGTTTGGGAAAATGATTACAACAACACTATCACCGGTGAATCAGGCTTTGTCTATCCTGAGTTCAAAGGCTACTTCTCACATTTGTATTGGGTAGAATTAAAAAGTAAATCGACTGATGGTTTTAAAGTT
The DNA here is from genome assembly GCF_001583495.1 of Flammeovirga sp. SJP92. Taxonomy (GTDB): domain Bacteria; phylum Bacteroidota; class Bacteroidia; order Cytophagales; family Flammeovirgaceae; genus Flammeovirga. Next base: position 444,905 of record NZ_LQAQ01000093.1, read on the forward strand.
TATTGTCACTCTCCTTATGTTTTCTTAAGAATGCTTACTCCTGAAAAACCAAGTGGTGATCCAAAAGGCAGAGTCACTCCATTTTTCCCAAAAGGTGATATTTCATTCGTGTATAATATCCCTGGTATTGGCACCAAGTTCCAAGAGTCAAACAGTACCGGCCCTCATGGCAATGACGAAATCTACTACGGGAATAGTGACGAGCCTTTGAAAATTGCATTGACTTTCCAATTCTAAACCAACAATGAAATGAATATACTATCAAAAATTACAGGCTTAATCCTAGTTACAGGGATTGCTTTTGGCTGTACAAACAGTACTGCTGATGATCCAGAAAAATATGAAGCAACTTGGGAATCTTTAGCAAAACATGATGCTACTCCCGAATGGTTTCAAGATGCAAAATTCGGTATCTACTTCCACTGGGGACCTTATAGCGTTCCGGCTTATGGTAGTGCTTGGTACCCTTGTAATATGTATATCAAAGGGTCTAATGTCAATAAATTCCATGAAGAGAATTTTGGTGATATAAACGAATTCGGATACCAAGATTTTATTCCAATGTTTACCGCTGAGTATTTTGACCCGGAAGATTGGGCAGAACTTTTTTCACAAGCAGGTGCAAAGTTTGCAGGCCCGGTAGCACAGCATCATGATGGATTTGCGATGTGGAATAGTCAGGTGAATCCTTGGAATGCTCAAGTAATGGGACCAAAAAGGGATATTTTGGGTGATATGTTTCAAGCTTTGAAAAAGAGGAATATGAAAACATTGGCTACATTTCACCATGCTCGCAATGGACAAAGAAATGCTTCAATACCTGAAAATTGGGGCCGTAATGGATTCAACTCCCATTATCCCTATCATCCTGATTTACCTACAGCTACAAAAGATCCAAAACTAAAAATGCTGTTTGGTAATTTTGATACGGAAGAGGAGTTCAATCAGTATTGGCTTCAGCAAGTCAACGAAGTGGTAGATCAATACCAACCTGATATGATTTGGTTTGACTCTTGGTTGAATTTCATCCCTGCCTCTTACCGAAAAGAAATGTTAGCTCATTTTTTCAATGAAGGTGCTAAAAATGGACAAGAAGTAGTCAGTTGTCATAAGCAAAATGACTTACCGATGGAATCTAGTGTTTTGGATTTTGAGCAAGGAGGAAGAAGAGACATCTACCCTATTCCCTGGATGACTGATATTACATTGGGGGAACATAAATGGATGTATGTGGAAGGACACCCTTACAAATCTTCATCATTGGTTCTTAGAAACATGATTGATGTTTGGAGTAAAAATGGCATTGTACTTCTTAATGTTTCTCCAAAAGCAAATGGCATTATCAATCAAGAACAAAGAAGTATACTAAAAGACATTGGTGATTGGTTTAAGATCTATGGAGAAGCAGTATACGGTACTCGCCCCTATTATGTGTTTGGATACGGTAATGCAAAGCCTTCTCAAAGCTCACATGATGGTCAATCCGCTAAAGTTAAATATACTGCCAATGATGTTCGTTTTACTATTTCAAAAGACAATAAATCGGTGTATTTGTTTATACTCGGAAAACCAAAAACGGAAAAAAAAATGAAGGTAAGACCTTTAGGCTTACATAGAAACTGCACTCCTACTCCTATAAAAAGAATGATTGATTTAGGCACAGGTAAAGAGGTAAAGTGGGAAATGAAAACAGATAATTTTTATTTTACAATTCCAGACGCTGATCATAATTTGATGGCAAATGTGTATAAACTGGAATTAGAATAAATTCAATCAATATTAGAAACTGAAAAAGATTTTGTCTACTCTCACATTTCAATTTTCTATAAAATAACTCTACTATTGTCAAGTATTCATCAATAAGACGTTTAATTCTTAACTTTTTATTCTTGAGGTTATTTTCTTACTACTCATATTGATCTATATTTGAATAGATTTTTGAAATGTGTCTTTTTAATTAATCAATTACAAAATGAAAAAAATCAATCTCTTTTTCTGTTTCCTATTTTTTAGTTTATACACTTTTGGACAAGGAACAGGTATTCCCGGAAACTTCTATTTAGATTTTGGAGCTACAATGTGGCAAGATGATAAAGGACTAGAATTAGAAACACAATCTAGATCGGTATCACTTTCTTACATGTATGAATTAGTTTTGGATAAAAACGGTCAGTTTACCTTCAACCCTGGCGTTGGATATACAGCTGACAATTATTTCATGAAAAACGGTGTAACAATTTATAATAATGGAAATAACACATTACCTGTAGACGCTGTAAGTGGTGATCAGAGATTAAGAAAAAGCAAGTTTGTAGGAAATTATGTTGATGTACCATTAGAATTCCGTTTCAGAAATCACCCAGGTAGAAATGCTTTTCGTTTTGCTGTTGGTGCAAAATTGAGTGTGCTGGTAGACAGTCATACCAAAGTGAAATACGAAGACGAATATGGCAATGTCCGTGTTTCAAAAGATAAAGGAAATTTGAATATGAACGTTTTCAAAGCCGGATTAGTAGGTAGAATTGGTTACGGATGGATCAACTTTTTCTGCTACTATGGCCTTACAAATACTTTTGAAAGTGATAAATTATTAAATACAGATGGAGTTGCATTTACAGGTACTGACAGACCTATAACTATTGGTATTACAGTTTCGAATTTCTAAGAAAAATACATATTACAGAAAGGCTACTTCGTTAAATAATAGACGAAGTAGCCTTTTTTATTTGGTGTACACTATAATTATCATAAGATTATAACCACAAAAAGAATAATTTAAATAAATTCGTTACTGAACCTGTACTATAAAACCGTCAAATGATTTATATTTACTAAACATGAGTTCTAAAGAGTTGGTAATCAAAACAAACAGCATAGATGATTTAGCATCGGCAGCTCAACAAGTAATTGACTTTACTAAAGGCAAATCCAATGTCTGGCTTTTTCATGGCGAAATGGGAGCCGGAAAAACAACTTTCATCAAAAGCATTTGTGAAGTTTTAGGCGTTATGGATCACGTAAACAGCCCCACATTTGCTTTGGTCAATGAATATATGACAGATCAAGCCGATACTATCTATCACTTTGATATGTATAGAATCAAAGATGAAACGGAAGCATTTGATATAGGTTTTGAAGAGTATATATACAGCAAAAATCTTTGCTTGATTGAGTGGCCTTCAAAAGTAGAAAGACTATTACCAGAAGACTGCATTGATATAGACATCAAAGTCTTAGACGAACACTCAAGGGAAATTTCTATTAGATTAAATTAAACTTTCTTCTCTAGATAACATATGGCAAAGCAACGTGAAGGCTTCGAGAAAGCTACCGAAAGTTATTTTCAATTTCACCCTCAAGAGGTAATGGAGGGACCTGTCAGTAAAAAAGGATCTCCTCTGAAAATTGGTTTACCTAAAGAGCTAAATCCCGACGAGAAAAGGTGTGCATTGAGACCTGGTGCTGTTTCTATATTAGTCAACAATGGGATTGAAGTATTAGTGGAGTCTAAAACTGGTCAACATGTAAATCACCTTGACCAGGAATATGCAGACGCTGGTGCTACTATAGTTTATACACATAAGGAAGCCATGGAAGCTGATCTTGTGGTAAAAATAGCCTCTCCTACAGTAGAAGAAGTTTCTTATATGAAGAAACATAAAGCCATCATTTCGGCTATTCATATGAGAGATATTCAAAAAAGTGTATTAACAGCTTTGAATGATAAAAAAATCACAGCTTTAGGTTTTGAATTACTTGAAGACAAAGTAGGTGGTTTGCCATTAGTAAGAGCAATGAGTGAAATTGCAGGCAGCACTGTAATGCTGATTGCCGCAGAATATCTAAGCAGTTATAACGGAGGGAAAGGAATTATTCTTGGAGGTATTACGGGTGTTCCACCTTCAAAAGTAGTGATTCTTGGAGCAGGAACAGTAGCCGAATATGCTGCTAGAAATGCTATCGGTATGGGAGCGGAAGTGAAAGTTTTTGACAATGCCATTTATAAGCTTCGAAGACTTAAAAAAGAGCTTAACCTTCCTCACTTATTTACATCCGCTTTTGATAGTACTTCTATTCAAGAAGCTCTGAGCAGAGCAGATATTGTAATTGGAGCGGTACATACACACGGCACAAGAACACCTTCTATCGTTACGGAAGAAATGGTGGCAAGTATGAGGGAAAATTCTATCATCATTGATGTATGTATTGATCAAGGAGGATGCTTTGAAACTTCGGAGCCTACCAATCATAGACATCCTGTTTACAAGAAGCACGGAGTAATTCATTATTGTGTCCCTAACATTGCGTCAAGAGTATCAAGAACTGCAACTGCTGCTATCAGTAATATCTTCACCACTACTTTGATGAAATTAAATGATGAAGGTAGTGTTGATACCATGATGAGAAGACACTCTTGGTTTACCAAAGGCGTTTACACGTATAGAGGTTGTGTGACGAATCAAATGATAGCGGAAAAGTTTGATCTTCCATTAAAGAATCTGGATTTGATTCTTGCAGCTGGAATTTAGATAAAAAAGGAATAAATATCCTTTGGAACTACAAGAAAATATTTTCGAACAATTTCTTCAAACTGCTGAAATTGGAGAAATGGCAGTTGGTGAAAATGAAACGGCATCTAACCTTAAAAATTAGATGCCATATTCTTTTTACTGAATTCCCACTTCCTTCAACTCATTATTACCGTAAAAAGTTGGGAAATACATCAATTCTGCTTTTGCAGGGTTGAGGTGATATTCCCCAGTATACCTTGGTAATAGTTCTACTGTGAAAGTATAATTTCCTTTATTTAGTTTTTTACAGAAGATCGCTACTTCATTTTTGAAATATTCTCTATGTACTTCATAATATAATCCTTGTTTTTTAGATGCATAAGAACAACCGGCTGGAATTGGCACATTTACCATTACATAATCTGCATTCTTTTTCACATCTACTTCTACCACCAAGTTTATTTTCTCTCCTGATTTTAAAGTTTGAGTATTTTGATCTTCAAAATAAGTATTCACCTCAAAGTGATCACTCTTTTCTAGAGGAGAGCTTTCCCAATAGTTGCTGTACTGCGTAAGGTAAATAGGAAAATCTCCCTTTTTTGAAATTGTCAATTCCTCGCCCTTTTGTAGGTCTAACTCCAATGGGAATTGCGTTATGGTTCCATTTTTACTGCCTGAAAGTATCAGCGTAGAAGAAGTTGCTTGCCCATTGTGTTTGATTACATCTGGCAATATGGTTTCTATCACTTTCGAAGAAGTATAAGTATTATTCCAATACCCTGCTTTTCTTTTTTCTAAAAGATAGTTTCTCATTTTCCTCATTTCATTCTCATTATGATAAAGAGAATCATCTCTGTATATCTGATAAACTAAGAGTGTATTTTGAAGAGCATTATCTGTTATACGGTTGCTCCATACTCCTACTCTACCTTTTTCTTCATTTTCGAAGTAGATATTCCCAAACATAGTTTCTTGTCGATACCTTTTGATACTATCCATTTCAATTGACAACCCTGCTTTTTGTTTCATTCGCATCAATTGTAATTGCTCATAAAAGGTGAAGGTTTTAATCTTATCGAGGTCATGAACCTGTTTTTGATAATTCCCTTGAGGGTCCAAAGCATAAACCAATTGAAGGGTTTTCAACTTTTGAGTCGAAAGTGTGTCAGATTGAAAACTTACTAATAACCTTTCAATCGTTTCTGTAGTGTTTATTGGAACTATAAAGCCTAGCTCTCTTGCTTGTGCTAAAGCTTCCAAGACATGAATCGAGATCCAATTAGAAGTAGAATTTCCTTCCCACCATCCCCAGAGTTGAGCTTCATTTCTTTTTTTGGATAGCTTCGTAAGCAATTTCTCTATTTGGGCAGTATTTTCATATTTCTGCTCTTTATACTGGCTAATGGTATAAGCAGACAGATGAGCTTTAAGCTTTGAAGCCAACTGTTCGTTACACAAATAACGATAACGGACAACATGTTCTATTTCACTTTCTAAAGCACCTAAATAACTTGACTTTGCATACAGTTTTGTTGGACCGTCGTTACTTTGAAGTTGAATTGTGGTATCATTTTCTAAAACATAAAAATCTCCTTTAGCCACTTCTAGGCCTAATGGATAAACAGGAATAGTACGTTCCTCCCCATCAAAAAAGCCATTTTGAGAATTGACAGTATAACTTAATGCCACACTGTCATTGGTTGAAGTAAAAGTTAAAGTATCGATATGCACATCTGAAATGATTACAGATTTTTCCCATTGTTTCTTCTTATCAATAGAAAATACAATATCAGATTGTAGAGTATCTCCCATATAATTCAATGACTTACCAACAGCTTTTACTTGATCAGAAGCTACTAGGAATCTTGGCAAATTAACTTGTCCTGTGAGTGGCATATAAGATTTTATATTTTCTTCAGCATATCCTGATTGCTTTTTACCATTCATAGCCAAGAAATGAGTGTCCCACTTTGTAATATCATCAGGGAAAGTCACCTCAAACTTTACTTTACCATTTTTATCTGACTTTAATTTTGGTTGCCAAAAAGCATCATCTTTAAAGTTATTTCTAATTGATGTTCTCTTTTGAGCTTGTGCCATAAAGTCATTTGTAACCTCTGCATTCCCGCCTAATTTCAATCCTAGCTTTTCAATTGATGATGATGACATTTCAATAAGGACTACACCGTTTGCACCTCTTGATCCATAAATACTCGTGCTTCTAGCGTCTCTCAGTATTGAATACTTTTGAATAAGATTAGGGTCAATTTTAGATACATCACCTGTGTAGATTTTTCCATTAATTACATATAAAGGTGCAGGAACTCCTTCGATACTATTCACTTCTTTGATCTTTAAACCTGTAGATGTTTCATCGATTGTTATCCCCGAAACCTGGGCATGGACAGGTATTGCCGCATTAGAAGGAAATCTTTTTCTCGTAGTACCATATCCAATCACAACAACCTCTTCTAATGATTCCTGGTCGTAAAACATTTCTACTTCTATAAAATCTCCATCCACTAGTACTGTTTTACTTTCATATCCTATAGATTTAAAAATTAGGTTATTGATAGCTTTAGGCATTGATAAAGAAAAGTATCCTTGAAAATCAGTGATGGTCTCATGAGTAGTTCCTTCTACCATTACTGTTACTCCTGGGATCGGTCCAACTTGACTATCTGTAACAATTCCTTGAACAATTTTCCCATCACTTCGAGAGCTAAAGGTTTCTCTAAATGAATTTTGTATTTCTTTCCACTCCTCCGTTTTATCAAGATCATCCGTTTCTGTTGGGTAAATCAACTTTTCAATAATTTTAGAAAATTTCTTCCCAAATTCGTCTTGTTTATACTCTTGAGGACAATCAACAATAAAGTGATTAGTTCCTCTCTCTTGAACTTTAAGAGAATCTTCTATATGGTAACGGTTTTCTGAATAGAAATAGATTAACTGATAATAGCCACTATCTAATGCATGAAAAACGGTCGTATTTCCAGGATAAACTCTCATAAATTGAGGATCATCCAGTTTCACCAATAATTTATTGAGCGGGTTATCTTTTTGTTTCAGTGTAGACCTAAAACTCACTTTCAACTTCCCTTGGTGCTCTTCCGTTGATTCAGGGAAAACATATACTGGTTGTATTCTTCGTTTTTCATATAGATCTTCTTCCCAGTATTGCTTAACCTTTTCTTCTGTTAGTATTTCTTCATAAAAACCCCTAGCTGAAATATTTTTTTCCAATAATTGACTATTGAAATCAAAGGATTTCATTTTAATATATTCTTCTGAAAACTCGTATAAATAATTTGGTTCAAACTGAAAACTTCGTTCATATTCTCCCAGTACTTTTAATGTAGTTGTATCAATTACTGGCCCTGCAAATTGATATTGCTGTGCAGATGTTGGACTCAATAGATAAACATCTTTATTTTCTTCTAGCAGATAAGCATAACTTTTAAAATCATTCTTATAAATCATCGTGTATTTTGACCACCATCTTAACTCACTTTCTGTATAATAAGGTGACTTATCCATTACTGACATATTAGGAACTGAGTAAGAACGGTCTACGCTCAATATAGTTTTTTTACCTTCTTCAAATTCATAATCTTTTAAAGTGACCTCATGCTTTGCTGTTCTCAATCTTACATTATGCTTACCACTTGCTACTCTTATAGAATAGGGCTTCGAAATTGTTGTCCAGCCAAAATAAACTGGTACATGATCAATATATATCACATGTATTGGTTCAATTTCACCTTTATAAACCACATAGGGAATGAATTGAGTAATTTGACTTTCGGTTGAATACGTAGCCTGGTATATCTTATTTTCCGGGTACAAGAAATTATAATAAGGAATACTATCCAACCCTGCCAATACTTTCCAAGTAGCATAATCCAGCATAAAGTCACTACTTATTAATTGTTCATGATCTAGACTAAAATTATTGATTAATGATTTCCCTCTCTTTTTCTTTTTAGAAAATGATGGTGTTTTTTGTGGGGTATATTTAAACTTATTGGTAATGCCCAATGCTGTAATATCAACTCCTTCTACTGGTTTTCCTTTATAATCTGTGACTTGCACTTCAAAAGTTGCTTTTTGACCCGGAGTGACTAGTTTTGGTACGTTAACTTTCAGGTCGAGTTGTAGCTCATTAGGAGATGGTATCAAATAATTTTCTGTCTTAAGTTCACCTGCCCACAGATAATTTACTGTCAAGTAATAATTCTTCTTGTTTTTAACTTCTCTATTAAAAGAAAGTGTTTGTCCGTATCCTTTTTCTTGAACTTTATTGATTTTGTATAGGGTATAGTTAAAAGGAAGATTCCTAGGATTGTCTACTTTTACCTTGATAGAATCAGCTGTCCTTTCTGTAAAAACTTGTAGAGAAGATTTTAAAGTTCTCATTGCAACCTGCTCTTGAAATCCATCACTTGTTTCAACAAGATACTTTCTGTAATAAGGAGTCACAGGAACCTGAAATGGCAATGCTCCTTTTTGTTCTAAAGTTTTATTTCCGAAGGCATCAATGCCATAGACCTTACCTTCCTGCTGTATGACCTCACCGTTCACTAAATAGTTCAACGATAAATTCTCCCCTTCTAGGTTTGATGTGATTTCTTTATGATTATAGAAATAATTAACTTTCTCTTTTTGGATTTTCACCTCATTATCTGAAGTTCTCATTTTTACACTTACCTCATATTCAAAATCTGCCTTAGGAAAGGACTGATCCGAAAGAAGAAGTTCAGTTTCTCCACTAGAAGATAACTTTTTATTTATTTTGTATAGAGTATTAGGTACAAAAACACTATCAGCATGATACTTATCTACAGCATTTGAAGTTAAGGTAACCTCAACAGTGGCATCCTTTAAATTAAGATCATTTTCATCTGTTCCTTTTACAAAAAGTTTGAAGTCTTTATTTCTGTAATGTTGATGATTATCTACTCTCACTTCCAATTGATTTTTCCCTAATTCATACTCCTCATAACTAAAGAACCCAGAAGTAACCGTTCTACCTTTTCTATCCCTAAGTTCTATACTATATCTTTTATCTAATTTTAATTCCAATGAATCTGATAAATCAAACTCAAAAGAGTACCCTCCCTTCTCGTAAGGCATTATTTCTCCCAAGTCAATTTCTTTACCATAACCATATAAATAAGCAGTCAACACTTTACTATAAGGCTTCCCATTTTTCTTATTAACTATATATGCTTTGAACCTTACCTTTTCAGCAGGTTTATATATGGGTTTATTGAATACAAAGTATCCATTATATTTATTGTAATAATTATGATTATTATTACGGTAATTGCCATCAAAGCAACGGGCAACTTTATCAGCTGTTTTTATTGCAAATTCTTTTGTTCGATAAATAGTTCCTCGTGGATAATTGTATTTTATGGATTTCACTCCATCAATCGGTAAATGAACTACATAACGTACTGGTAAATAAACCACATAATAAATAGGAAAATACACATACTTCAATGGTGTTCCATTGACCACTTTTCGCCACCCTCTTTTGAATACTGAGTTACCCACCCTCCTATTCAAATGTCTATAACTAACATACCCATCATAAGATACTTTCAGTAATCCTTTTTTATTTGATTTTTTATCAATGTAAGCTTTCCTTTCCTCATCAAACCGAAGTGTTTTATTATTTACCTTTACCGTTGCACCTTCAATACAATTTCCTTTAAGATCATACACTTGTACTACCAAATCTTTATCATTATTCAATACAAAAACCTCCAAGGATTCCTCAGAATATAGCTCTACATACTGTTCATTACCGACGATTTCTGTTATCAAATAATGACCTAAAGGAAGGTATAAGTCGTTTGGAAAAGAGTCTGATGCTATTGAGTCAATCAAAGTATGATAAAAAGATTGATCCACTACATAAATACCATCTTGATAAATTTTTTCAGCCTCTTGATTGGTGATTTTGTAGATATAAGTATAGTAACTTGACCTACGTGAATTCAATAAATCCTGAGAAAAAACGGATATAGAAATACATAAAAAGAAAAGTAAAAGCTTCAGTTTGCTTGTCATTGTAATAGAATAATTAATGTTGTTAGTTCTTATCATTAAATATAAAGGTAGAGATTTTTCACCTAAACAAATATAATCTTCACAACTGATGAATTCGCAGATTATTTTATCCAATTGGTAGAGTTTATTACCCATTCTATTATGTGATTCTTAATTTTATTCTTATCAAAAATAACCTACGAAATGAAAAAAATATATATAATCCTATTGGTGGCATTGAGTATTTTAGGCTCCGCTTACACCATCAACCGTCAATCAAAAGACAACTTGAAATATCCTATTGTTGGGACTAATCAGAGCAAAGCTTTTGATAATAAAAAAGAAATAAAATTGCCTAAGGAAGGTGATTCGTTTTATGGTCAAAATGCCAATTTCCTGGGGAACACTCCAAAGTATAAAAACAATGGCGATGGTACTGTCACTGATTTGGTTACAGGGTTGATGTGGCAAAATTCATTGGATCATAATGGTGATGGTAAAATTGATGTAAATGATAAACTATCTTATAAAGACCTTCTGAAACAAGTGAAAAAGGAGAATACGGGAGGCTATACAGATTGGCGATTACCTACCATTAAGGAACTGTATTCATTGATTATGTTTAGTGGGCAAGACATCAATCCTCAAGCGAAAAGTGTAAACGGTAATCAGCCTTTTATCAATACTGATTATTTTGATTTTGCTTATGGTGATACTGATGCTGGCGAACGACTTATTGATCAGCAATGTGCAACGAGCACGATCTATTACGGTGAACAGGAATTGGTATTTGGGGTAAATTTTGCTGATGGACGAATCAAAGGTTATGGAAAGAAGCTACGTAATAAGGAAAAACTTTTTGGTTACTTTCTAGTAAGAGGAAATGCAGATTATGGTACCAATGATTTTAAGGATAACGGGGACGGAACTGTTTCAGATTTGAACACAGGTTTAATGTGGATGAAAGCCGACTCTAAAAAGGGAATGAACTGGGAAGAGGCTTTAAAATATGCCCAAGAAAATACTACCGGCAATCACTCTGATTGGAGATTACCTGATGCTAAAGAACTGGAATCTATTGTAGACTATGAGAGAGTAGCCAAGAATGATGACCACCCAGCCATTGACCCTATCTTTGAGATTTCTTCTATCCAAAATGAAAGGGGAGAAAATGACTTTGCTTTTTATTGGTCCAACACCACTCATGAAAATAGTGGTAGAAATGGTGGTGGTACAGCAGTCTATGTAGCCTTTGGAAAATCACTTGGGAATATGCCGGCTAGACCTGAAAGAGGTCATGGAAATGGACAACGACCTATGGGACCTCCTCCTGGCGGTAGACCTCCACAAGGTCAAGGACAGCAAGGCCCTTCTATGAGACAAAGTAACAGTAATCAAGCTCCTAACTGGATTGATATTCATGGAGCCGGCAGTCAAAGAAGTGACCCAAAATCTGGTGATCCTTCAAAATATAAAAATGGTAGAGGACCTCAAGGAGATGCAATCCGAATCAACAATTATGTTCGTTTAGTTAGAAATATTTGATATAAAAATAGCCTTCACAAAATCTTGAAGGCTATTACTCATCTATCATTTATTATACAACTTCGGAGGTTAGACTAACTCAACCACCTCTTGCATTTCTAGTCTTTGTTTTGAAGTTTTAGAAGGTTGGTTACCGTCTTCCTCATCTCTGTAACCAATCATAACAGCTACAAGTGGCTGATATCCTTCCAAACCTAAAATCTCTTTATACTTATCATTTTCAATACCTTCCATTGGTGTAGAATCAATATCCATAGAAGCGATTGCTGACAAGAAATAACCTACTGCAAGGTACACTTGTTCAGACATCCAAGTTTTGATTTTTTCTTCACCTTGAGGTTTTAAGAAATTATTGTAGTACCAAACTGCACCTTCTGCTAAGTAAGACTCCATTTTGCCTTCAAACTTCGCCAAATCATCCACTACACTAAATACTACAACGTGACTTCCTTCTACTAATTTCTCCTCATTGAAATACGAAGCTTTCCCTAATTTCTCTTTTACTTCTTGATCACCGACAATCGTAAATTTCCAAGGTTGAGAATTGATTGAAGAGGGGCTGTATTGAAGGATTTCTTTGATTTTTTCAATATCAACTGCACTTACTTTTTTAGAGGCGTCGTATTTTTTTGTAGTGTATCTCGATTTTGCTACTTCTAAGAATTCCATAATGTTTTTTTATTGTTTGATTTTCTGAACTTTAAATTGAAAAGTAGTTGCTAATAATTCTGTTTTAGAATAAGTATCTAAATAAATTTTAGTAACTTTACTTTTGATAGTTACAAACATAATTAGTGTTGTCATAGAAATCAATAACGGGCAAAAATGTAAGTATCTATTTTTAACGTTTATTTAATAAAAACAAGCATGAAATTTAAGGTAGACGGAAAAGAGTACCCTTGTTGTACAAGCTTGACCATGAAATATATAGGTGGCAAATGGAAGTCAGTGATTTTGATTCATCTAAAAAATGGTACTTTAAGGTATAATGAGATTCGAAAATTAATTCCTACGGTAAGTGAAAGGACATTAAGCCTTCAACTGAAGCAATTGGAAGAGGATGGACTGATTGAAAGGAATGTGATCCCTACTGACAAACCTCCTTTGAGAGTAGAATACAGCATGACAGATTTCGGGAAAACACTTATTCCTTTATTAGTAACGATTTCTGAATGGGGTGAAGAAGCGGTAAAATGGGATCCGAAAGTTGAAGAAATTGAGGAATAGAAAAGGTGAGCCTTTTGACTCACCTTTTCTCATTTCAAAATACTGCTCATAAAATATATCCCTTCTGTATTAATAATAGATAAATTCCATACTCAATCTCAAAAAATATTTTCAATCACTATAAAATTGAATTAATATTGCACTTCCTAAAACAAAATAATATTTTGTTAAACCCATGAAAAATTTCGAAGAGAAATACAATTTAATAGTTAAAATAGGAAATGCACTTCATAAATTTGGATGTTCTTCACTTAGAGTAGAAACTTACATTCAAGATGTCGCCAAACATATTGGTGTAGAAGTTTCCTGTCAAGTGACTACGAATACCCTCAATTATCAAATTGAAGATCCACGGACCAAAGAGCGTCAAGTCCTCCTGCAATATATTCCATTAGGAAGCAACAACCTGGGAAAATTGGCCGACCTCCACAAGCAAATCAGAACGGCTTTTATGGAGGGACATGATTATGAAACAATTACTCAAAACATTGATAAGGTCATTCAGAAAAAGAAGATCTACAACGAGTTCACTTTAGCATTAGCATATACTATTATTCCTCCCTCTTTTTTGGGGTTGATTGGTGCTAGCTGGGTGACTTTTATATTTAGTTTTCTGATGGGTTTTATTGGCTATTTGATCGCAAAGAGTGTGAGCAGGTTTAATACTTCCCGCTATACAGTAGAGTTTTATACTGCATTTGTATGCTCTTTTATAGGTTGCTGGTGTAAATATTATATTCCTGATTTAGATGTCATAGAACTCAGTTTGGCCTCAGTGATCTTATACGTTCCGGGATTGACAATTTCCATTGCACTGGAAGAAATTTCTTTCAATCAATTCAACTCCGGGTCAGGTTTCCTCTTTAATGCCATTATGATTTTCCTCAAACTCTTTATTGGAGTCTATCTAGGCATGGCATTAGGTCACTTTATTTTTGGACTAGAAGAAGATGTCTATATTAATGAAATTCCACAATGGATGCATTTTATAGCATTGCCAGTATTATCTATAGGACTCGGAATTGTATTCAACACCAAACCCAACGATCTCTTTATTGGTTTATTTTTAGCTGTTATTGCCTTTTGGGGACCTATGATTTTTCAAGAAAATATAGGGTGGATTTTTGGAACTTTTATTAGTGCATTCTTGATTACTTTTTTGAGTATATTATTGAGTAAATGGAGAAATGTACCGCCTTCAGTTTATCTCTTACAAGGTATAGTTATTCTCGTTCCAGGAAGTCGACTATTTATGGGGCTGTCCCATCAATTCAGAAATGATCCCATAATTGATAACCCAAGTATTGGTACTTCAGGACTCTTAATGTTTTGTGCTATTGTAGTAGGTATGCTTGTCGCTTACAGCATGTACTATCCTAATCTAGACAATAGAGAAAATGTCATATAAAAAAAGCATCGAATAGAATCAACTACTCGATGCTTTCAAGTTAACACGTTTCCTCTTTTACTATTTTGCAGGGTATTTATTGAAAATACTCTTCACAAAACGGTTTATATTTCTTTCTCTGACTACTGGGCTTTCCTGCTTTTCAGTCAATGTACTTACCGCTGCTGCTTCCCAAAGTAGTTTTCTTGCATTAGTATCAAAAATATCTATTACAAAAGTCCCTTCTGTGTATTCATACTCAGAGTAGTGAGTAGCACCCATACCCCAAGGGCCGTACCATCCACCGTATCCAGCATTATAAGAAGTTACGCTTTTCTTTTCTTTTGTAGTGAATACCATACCCACTTGCAAGTCGGCAGTTGTATCCTGCTCAGAATAAGTATATCCTAAGTTTTGCATGTTAGCAATGACTGCATTTTTTACTCTTTCGCGGTCAAACTGATTAATTTTCGCGTTTGTCTTTTGGAAAGGTAAAAGACTAAAAGTTTGGTATGCATTGAAGTTTGTCCCAGGATTATAATCTGTCACAATTTTCGTTGATGAACAAGACGTTACTAAAAATGTAACACTGATCAACATTGCAGCCGATAATAATAATTTTTTGAGGTTTTTCATGATGATAATATTTTGATTGTTTAGAACGAAATAAAATCGAGTATCTCATTTTATACGTAAATATTATAAATACTCACGAATTCTTTATTAAAGTTTACTGATTAAGCGTTAGCAAGTTTTAAGACCTAACAATCTTTAAGCGGTTATATACTATTTTAACTTAACAACATTAAACATTTTAATCGGAAATTATCATAGATCAAGAACAAAAAAAGACGCTACTTCTGTAACGTCTTTCTTTATTTTTTGAAAAAGTCTAAGTACTATCTTTTAAGGACAGTGTACTCACAAGAACAATTTTGAAAAACAGGCAGAGGAGAAAATTTCCTCTGCTTGTACTTAATTCATTGTCCGTTATATTATTATTCACCTAAATTCAAAAATTGACTAGTCTACGTCCCACCATAGAGGTGATCCACCAGTGTCACCTGTAGCTTTAGCGTTTTCAGCTTTTAATGCTTCAACACCTGCATTGTAGGCCTGTACGTTGTTTACAGCTTCACCATCAGGATATCTTAAACGTTTGATATAATCGCCCGCTGGAACGTCACCATTACTCTTGTTGTATTTCACAGGGAAAATGTGAGGGTATCCTGTTCTTCTGAACTCAGACCATGCTTCCATTCCTTCTGGGAACATTGCAATCCACTTTTGAGTAATGATCTGCTCTAATGCTTTTGAAGCATCATAATTAATTGTTACATCACTTACTGCTGCAGTAGAGTAATCAGTACCATAAGTTGCATCAGAAACATCTACATAATCTGCAGGAACACTTGTATCATCCATTAAGTAAGCATCAGCTTTGTCTGCAACACCATGTTGAGCAAATGATTGTCTCACACCTTCTTCATAAAGTGCTTGAGCTCCACCGCCTGCATTCCATCCATTCAATGCTGCTTCAGCTCTTAAGAAATAAACCTCTGCAGAAGTCATCAATACGATCGGCGTTGTTTGGTTAATAAACTCAGTATTAATTCTTGAATAGTACTGATAGTCACCTCTACCGTCTGGTAAATCAATACCAGAACGTACACCTGCAAAACCTTCTTTAATTGGGTCTCCATCTTCTGGTCCACCTGCTTGTGTGAAATAAACACCAGCACGAGGGTCATTCAAACCTGTCAAGATTGATTCCATATCAGCACCCATTTTAATATCACCCCATCCTTCAGAGATCGTAGCAAGTGGGTTAACGATTGGCGATACTCCTACACCTACTGAAGCAATATCACTTCCTTCAAATACACCTGTTGCAATCGCTTCTTCTGCATATTGCTTTGCTTTTGTAGGATTGACATTAGAAATTCTCATTGCTAATCTCAACTTTAATGAAGCCGCTAACTTCTTCCACATTACAAAATCACCTTGGTAAAGGTCATCTACTGCTGAGAAAGTTGGTACAGGCTCTGTATTTTCTAAGTTAGCAATGGCTAAATCTAACTCCGCAAAGAATTTGTCATATACAGCCTCTTGAGCATCATAAGTCACTTCTGAAGTACCAAATTTCACGTAAGGAATTGGACCATAGATATCTGAAACTCTGTGCATACCTAACACTTTCAATACCAATGCTGGCGCATATAATCTTGGTGTTAAGTCTTCCCCTAATTGGTCAATTGCATTGGCTGGAGACATGATGTTTTCATATCCTAAAGACCAAGGCCATAAGTTCCAAATTAAGTTGTAGTGTGTTGCGTTAGAGTTACCAGCAAAAGGTGTTGGAGGTGCCATGTACCCTGAGAATACATCACCGTTCAAGTTTTGCTGTACCTGCCATTTCCAGTTTGAGTTATCAAAGTTGAAATAAACAGAACGTGATAATTGAGGGAAGAAACCATTGATCAGGTTACCATCCGCCAACAAATCTTCATTTGTTGGACGGTTTGGATCATTATTAATTTCTTCAAAGTTACTTGTACATGCTGTAAACATACCTGCAGCAAGTACAGTAGGTAAAATATATTTTTTTACTATTGATTTCATTGTCATTGATCGTTTAGAATTAGAAGTTAACTCTCAAGTTTAAACCTAAGCTTCTTGTTGTTGGCAAGCCGAAGAAGTTAAGACCTTGAACACCTGCACCTGTTGACATTACTACGTCTGGATCAAATGGAGCTGCATTGTAGAAGAAGAATAAGTTTCTACCTACTGCTGATAATGTAACATCATTTAAAGGACCTACGCTACCAAAAGTATATCCGACAGATAATTCTCTCAATCTGATGTTTGTTTGATCATATAAGTATTGAGAAGTAACATTAGATCTACCTGCTGTAGCTCTTAAGTATCCTAGAGGATCAAATTCGTTACCTTCTACTACTACTTTTCCAGTGTTTTCAACTGCATCTGCAAATTCTTTTGAAGTACCTTCCGCATCCATGTAAGAGTTTGTTAAAGAAAGAGTCTGACCTCCAAATTTACCATCAATTACCATGTTTAAGATGAAGCCTTTGTACTTCAATGTGTTCGTCCAACCTGCAATTAAGTTAGGGTTAGAGTTCGATTTCACTGCAGTTTCAGGATCAATACCAGCAGCACTTGGTAAACCATCATCTCCAACTGCGATTGTTCCGTCAGCATTTCTTGCAAAATCAGCTGTCCAGATTTCACCAATTGCACCGCCTTTTCTTAATACTTGCATGTAGTTGATGTTACCACCGTTTGTTACGATATCAAATTCTGCTTCTGTTCCATCCGCACGAGTATATAACTCTTTGATTTCGTTCACGTTTCTTGCAAAGTTTAATGTAGTACTCCAAGTTAAATCACCTTGAGAGATTGGCATTGCTGAGATTGATAATTCAAAACCTCTGTTTTCTACGTCACCTGCGTTTACAAAGCTATATTGGTATCCTGAAGAACCTGTTGGGTTAGCCACTCTAAACAACTGGTTAACAGTGTTTGTCTTGTAGAAGTTGGCATCCAAGTAAAGTAATCCGTTGAATAATTCTAACTCTGCACCGAATTCAATTGAAGTTGAAAGCTCTGGCTTAAGATTAGCTGCTGGCTCTGTATCTGCGAATAATAAGTTTCCGTTAAAATCTACCTGATGTTGTAAAGTTGTCACACCTGGCTGAGCATCATTACCTAACACTGTGTAGTTACCTCTAACTTTTGCTAATGAAATTACTTCTGGTAAAGTCATCATCTTGTTAAGTACTGCTGTTAAACCTACTGAAGGATAGAAGTAAGAGTTGTTGTCTAATGGAAGAGTAGAAGACCAGTCATTACGTCCTGCCACGTCTAAATAAACCATTTCTTTGTATCCTAATGTTGCTGATGCAAATACTGATTGTACTTGACGACGGTTCAATGTTTCTGTTGGTACCATTCCTTCAGGTAAACCTGCTGGAGTAAATACGTTAGTGTAACGAATCGAACGTTTATCAGATGTTACTCTTTGGAATGAATTATTCTCATCACGAATTGAAGAACCTAATAAAGCTGTAACACTTAAGTCGTTG
Organism: Flammeovirga sp. SJP92; assembly: GCF_001583495.1. GTDB lineage: Bacteria > Bacteroidota > Bacteroidia > Cytophagales > Flammeovirgaceae > Flammeovirga. The sequence goes on from NZ_LQAQ01000093.1 coordinate 463,738, forward strand.
AATGTCTTGTTGAAGTTTAAGATCGCATCAGCGTAGATCATTGTATTTGAGAAGTCATCTCTAAAGTAACCGCCGTTTGACAAACCAGTTACAGGGTCTGCTGCAATGTTGATTGGGTTAGTAGTAGCATGTGCTTTTCTTTCCCAAAGATCTTGCGTTGCATCCACATTTGCACGTCCTTGTAATGATAAGAACTCGTTGAAGTTATACTTCGCTGAACCTGATAACATGAAACGGTTACGAATATCTTCAGTTTGAGCTTTATTCAATAACCAGTATGGGTTCTCGTTACCAATTTCAGATCTAACTGCTGCAGGGTAATTTTGCTCGTAGATATTTCTACTAGAATTCCAAGTTTGGTAGTTATTCTTTAATTCATCATGTGAAATTGTTCTTGATGATAAATATGAACTGTAAATAGGGTTCATATAAGCACCTGCAGTTGGTCTGTTTTCACCTTTTTGGTTGATGTAGTTGGCTGAAGCTCTCAACTCTAATTTATCATTCAATCCTTTAGATGTAGTATTAAATGAGAAGTTATGCTTATTGAAAGTGTTTGTTGGCATTACACCAGCTGCTGTTGTGTTAGCATATGATGCATAAAATTGTGATTTTTCAGAACCTTGAGTATAAGAGATTGAATTTACCCAAGTTGTACCAGTCTTGTAGAAATCATCCGCTGTATGACCTGTTACGTTTACTGCATCTCCATTAAGATCGTATTTAGTTTGCATTTCAGGGTATTGGTAAGCTTGCTCAGCCATAAAGTTTGACGAGAAGCTTAAGCTTGAGTGACCCGGACGTCCTTTCTTAGTCGTAATCATGATTACACCGTTTGCCGCTTGTGAACCATAAAGTACTGAAGCTGCTGCACCTTTTAAGATGTTGATTGACTCAATATCTTCTGGGTTAAGGTTTGAGATACCGTCACCACCGTCACGACCAGGGTTTTCAATTTCACCCGGCTGACCTGCACCTTGACCGGCCATTGGCACACCGTCAATTACATATAACGGAGAACTATCCCCTTTAGCCGAACGGTTACCACGTAAGTTGATCTTTACTGACCCACCTGCACCAGAACCACTTCTTGATAACTGTAAACCAGCAACACGACCAGAAAGTGAGTTCATTAAGTTAGGGTCTTTAGCAGTAACTAAGTCTTCTGAACTTACAGATTGTGTTGAGTAAGTTAAGCTTTCTGCTGATCTTTCGACACCTAACGCTGTTACGACAACTTCTTCTAGTTGTTCTGCGTCAACTTCTAAAGAAATGTCTAATGATGATTGGTTTTCGACAAGTACTTCCTGTGAGATAAAACCAATATAAGAAAAGACTAATGTTGTTCCTTTCTCTACTGATAAGGCAAACTCACCATTGAAATCGGTTGTTGTACCTACAGATGTACCTTTAACTAATACGTTAACACCTGGTAATGGCTCTCCTGTGCCATTTTCTTTTACTGTACCTTTCACAAGTGACTCTTGTGCTTGAAGGAAATTTGTCATTAGTAGTAGGCTAACGACGAATGTTAGTAGTCTGAATTTCATATTGAACTGAAGGTTAGATGAACAGACGATGTGAGCAGAGAGTAATTAGTAATTTCGCTCACAAGCAAAGGAAACACTCCCTTGCATTTTCTTGATATCGTAAATGTATAACAGACACTTAAGGAATTTTAAAAAAATAGATTAACAGTGATTAACTTATGTTATACAACATTAATTAGAGGATAAACTGCATTCATCTAAGGATAAACGTCATAAAATCCTATATTTGTAACATAAATCTAAATTAATTGTCCCATTGACATTTAACATATAATTAGTAGATATAATTAAACTTTAGTTAACAATGGCTATATCTACTAATAAAAATAAGTTCAATGAGCCAGTAAACTTTTTTGAACATATCCCCGAAGTGATGACGCTTAAATTGCAGAAGCCTATATTACATCATACCATCTTTTGGTTGATTTATTTTGTTCTGAATGGATTGAGATGGGGAAGCTACTATGATGACTACATTTATTCTTTTCAATCTAATATAATAGGTTTTGCGATTCATATCCCCCTTACGTACTATCACGCGTATTATTTACTTCCAAAATTCATCCCTTCGAAGAAATATTTCCTTTATTTACTAAATCTCGCTGGTGCTTTGGTAGTAATGATGTATGTCAAAGTATTTATGACACAGCAATTTTTATTACCTGTATGGCCTGAAGCAGGAACACAGGCAGAGATTTTTAGTGTCAATCATGTGGTAGCCATTATTACAGGGGAATTGTATGTGTTGGGGATTACTACTTCCATTGCTTTAACTAGAAACTGGATTATCAATCAGAAACGTACACGTGAGTTGGAAAAACAAAATATGATGACTGAGTTGAACTTACTGAAGTCACAAATTCAGCCTCACTTTCTATTCAATACATTAAACAATATCTATTCTCTTACCTTAGACAAAAGTGATGATGCACCTGATGCAGTTATCAAGCTTTCTGAATTAATGAGTTATATGCTTTATCAAAAAGCCTCAAGGGTGCTTCTTTCTGATGAGCTTTATTATATGCAGAATTACCTTGATCTTGAAAAATTACGTTTCGGTAATAGACTCAACCTAACGTTTGAGATAGAAGGTGATGATGATGGAGTAAGAGTTCCTCAGTTATTATTATTGCCATTTATTGAAAATACCTTTAAACATGGCACCAAGAATAAATTAAATGAAATAGATATCTCACTTCACTTGAAGATCTCAGAGGATTTTATCACATTTGAAGTAGAAAATCCTAACATTGACCAAACCCCTCTGCCGTTTAATCTTACTACTGATTCACAAAAGAAACCTAAAACCGGTGGGTTTGGGCTAGAAAACGCTAGAAGAAGATTAGGCTTGCTATATGGCGACCTCTATTCTTTGGATATTAACGATGGGGAGAAGATTTTTAAAGTAACACTTAAAATTCCAAGAGATGAGCAAAATAAAATGCCTAATCATTGATGATGAGCCTTTAGCAATAAAAGTGATTGAAAATTATCTACTGCGTCTCAATGAATTTGAAATTGTAGCAAAATGTGAAAGTGCCATTGAGGCCTTCAATATATTACAGAACAATAAAATTGACTTGCTGTTTTTGGACATTAATATGCCAATGCTGACCGGTATTGACTTTGTGAAGTCTCTAGAGCAAAAGCCGGAAGTTATTCTTACTACTGCACACCGAGAGTATGCTTTAGAAGGTTTTGAAATTTCAGCTTTGGATTATCTATTAAAGCCCATTTCTTTTCAGCGCTTCTTAAAGGCGGCCAATAAAGCTTCACAATTCATACATACAAAAGAAGCCGCTAAAACTCCTGCTAAGGCAATGACTGCACCTGTTTCGACATCAAGTAACAATGATGAAGAACGTTTTATTTTCTTGAAAGTAGAAAAGAAAATGCTGAAGGTATTTCTTGATGACATCATTTATATGGAAAGTCTGAAAGATTACTTGAGAATCTACACTAAAGAAAAAGAAATGGTGGTCCATTATACACTTACCAAAATATTGGAAAATCTTCCTGAGGATGAATTCATAAGAATACACCGCTCTTATGCTATTTCACTTAAGAAGGTGAATGCCATTGAAGGAAATCAAGTAGAATTGAAGAATGGAAAAATGTTACCTATTGGTAGACTTTATCAGCAAACGGTTAAAGATACAATCTACAGCAAAGGCATTATGCCCAATTCTTAAAACATAAAGTGTGAGTAATGTTTACTTTTAAACCTGCAGTACAAAAAAAATCGAAACACCCTCTTATACTCATACATGGAGCTTTGTTCAATGGAGAGGCTTGGAGGGGTAACTTTTTAGACTTTTTTGCGGAACTTGGTTATGACACCTACGCCATTCACCTGAGTGGCCACCGTGACAATGAAAGTAAACTCTTTTTGAACCTATATGGTTTAGATCAATACACTGAAGACGTTATTAAGCTGATCACCTCATTTGATGAAAAACCAATTCTTATTGGTCATTCTATGGGCGGTCTTGTTACCCAGCTTGTAGGTCAAAAAATTTCTCTTCAAGCCGCTGTTTTATTGGCGGCAGTTCCTCCTTTTGGTGTTTTCAGATCGATGTCAGAATTTTTCCTAACAGCACCATTGAGTTGGAGTAAATTTGCCGTTTCAGCGATATTCCCAATTGGAAAATACTTTGATACGGAACCTCCCGAAGGGATTTACACAACTATGCCTTCTCTTGAAGTCAGACAACACGTCAGCAAAAATATGCAAGGAGAATCAATACGTGCTTTACTTGAAATGATATGGAGAGACTTTGAAATCGATGCTTCCAAAGCACATTTCCCAATGGCTCATATTGGTTTTAGAGATGATAAAATTATTTTTCCTGAAGACGTAGAAAAAACGGCCGAATTTTACGGTCAAAAAGCAAAAATATTCGAAAATCGAGCACATGCTTTTATGTTTGAGCCTAATTGGAAAGAGGTTGGAGATTACATTAAAGAATGGCTTGATGAAAATAACGAAGCATAATAAAATTGTATCATAGACCTGTCTATATTCAAACTTACTTTAATTCATTATTTCTTCCAATCCATTATAATAATCAACGATTTGAATAAGATCTTCTCTAATTTTATACTGAAGGCCTGATTTTCTCATAAAATCATTGAGTTCATCCTCCTTTTCTCCAAAAATCTTTAAGAAAGACTTTCTTTTGATATTCAAATCAAAAATTACATTCCCTTCCAATACTAAATACAGTCTTTCCTTAAGTTTATAACTATAATATACATCAGCTTGGTTTCCTCGGTAAGAATGGACATTATTTTCCATTTCTCGTCTCCTATCAGGATCAAAATGAGGGTTGGTTCTATGAATCGTTTTCAATAAATAGGGGTAAGCAATAATCCCTACTTTTCCTTCTGTCACAATTTCAAATATTCCTGTAGCAGGGTGTTCATCTCTATAATAACGCTCCGCATTTACAAAATGATGAGGTACTGTAATCTCCTGTTCGTTTTCATCTACAGTGTGAGCAATAAAATCAAACTCTTCAATTTCATGTTGTTCAAAAATTAAAGTAGTAGTATCTTTCATACCTTCCCCTCCATACAACTCAATATCTTCAATCTGTAAGACTTCCACCTGATCTCTCTCTAGATCATAAAGCAAAGAAACACCTTTGAAAGCCTTCCCATTTTTCAACAACAGATTGCCAACCTCCCACTCTGAATGATAAAAAACCATACTGTCTCTCTCATTCTGAGATTGATTTTCCAAGTCTTTTGTAGCAGCATGAATCATGTCGTTCTTCTTTTTTTTCTCTTTTTTCTGAGCAAAAAGAAGGGTGCCTGATACTAAAAATAACAATGTGAATATAGAGAGTCTGTACATTTTTGAATTAAGTCTTGGTTTCATTTCAATAGTAGCCACCGTTTCCGGCAATTGGCTGAATCACATTATTAATATACTGAAGATAGGGAAGAAAACAAGTTTTTGGACAAAAAAAAGAGGTTGAACTATGAATAGAACAACCCCCTTAAACACGTTTATCTTCAATGCGTAACGTGAGCAAAGAGAAAAGGTATTTCTCTGTACTTTAACGCTTCGAGTCTAAATTAGTATGATTTTGAGATTTCGATGAAGTCTCTAGCTACTAATGAAGCACCACCGATCAAACCACCGTCAACGTCAGGTTGAGCGAATAATTCTTGAGCGTTGCTTGGTTTAGCAGAACCACCATATAAGATAGAAGTAGCATCAGCAACTTCTTGACCATATTTAGCAGCAATCATATCACGGATATCTTTGTGCATTTCTTGAGCTTGTGCAGATGTAGCTGTTTTACCAGTACCGATTGCCCAAACTGGCTCGTATGCTAAAACTACTTTACCGAAGTCCTCAGCAGAAAGGTGGAATAAACCTTCTGATAATTGCTTCTCTACAACTTCTTTTTGAGTACCTGCTTCACGCTCCTCTAATACTTCACCGATACAGAAGATAGGCAACATACCGTTAGCGATTACCGCATCAGTTTTAGTAGCTAACATAGCATTAGACTCACCAAAATACTCACGACGCTCAGAGTGACCCAAAATCACGTAATCAATACCATAAGAAGCTAATTGCTGTGCAGAAATTTCTCCTGTGTAAGCACCTTTTGGCTCTGTGTAGCAGTTTTGAGCACCAACAAATACATTAGCAGTATCACCTACCAATGACTTTACCTTGCTTAAATGAATGAAAGGAGTACACATAATAACTTTAACGTCTGACGGAGTCTCGTCTCTTGCGATATTCACTACTTCTGATGCTAAAGATTCAGCGTCTTCCTTAAGAAGATTCATTTTCCAGTTACCTGCAACAATTTTTTGTCTCATGATGTAAATTTTCTTTTATAAGATGAATTTTATAATCAGTCGCGAATATACATACCTAGAGCTATTTTGAAAATGAGTTTCGTCATACTCAGGTAGATAGTTGAGGGTGGATTTAGTGAATTATTCTGAATAAAAATGAATTTCAATATTCTAATTCGGTTATTTTTCCATATTATGGAAAATATGTTTCATTTTGAAACTTAAAAATATGCCAAAAAACATATTTTAACTCATAAATAACTGATTATTAATAATTTAACTAATTTTTCATTTTATGGCACAGTAAGTGAATAAAGATTAATGGGTAAAGAAACATAGGTTAGTCACCTATTGTATGGCATGATACACCAGTAACATTAACCAGCTGTGGAAAGACACTTGAAATATTTCAAGTGTTTTTTTTTATCCTAATTTTTTGAAAGATAAGACATTTAGAAAAAGATGTAAAGTTGAAGCCTTAAAAGATAAAGACATACTACGCCTCCTTCTACACAATCTGCCCAAACAAAAAAAGGCCATCCATCGGATAACCTTTTTCACTATATAATCTAACTACTGTCTATACTACTTTTTCATTCTATCTATCTCTAAAAACGGCAGTTAGTGATCTTCGACTTTCAAATTCTTACTATAAAGTATTAAAATCTGACTTTTTCATTTATAATCTAACAAAATACACAACTCAAAAAAAAGGCTTCACTTTTTAAGTGAAACCTCATTACATCTCTCTGTTGTCTAATTTACTGGATCAATATTTTTGAGAGTGTTTTTCTGTCCCATTTTGGATCCATAAAATTTAGATGCCACTATCATGATACGCTGGGACAGAATATATTGGGTTGGTCTGGTTAGCTTCTATTTCAATTGCATAAACAATGTCAACTGACGTATTCATCAGATCATCTTTTCTGTTGAACTAGAAGCGTGAGGGGTATTCATCATGATATTTATATTCTCATTAGTTGAAACCAATGTTGGATATTCTTTCATAGCATTCACAGTGATTTTAATTTCTATCCATCAAAATCAATCTGAACGAGTTGGATGTAGGACCTAACACAATATTAGGTTTTAATCACGCACACTATAAAAACAGACATGGGTAGGTTTTAGTTCATTTCAACAGAATTTAAATTGAAAAAATTATTTTTTTATTGATTACCTACAGAAATAATTCACATATCAAACAACCTTTTAAAGCGGTAAAAGCTCTATGATAAGTAGTATAATGAGGGAATATGGCTTATTTAAGCCGTTTTTATCAAGGCTTTAGCTCTTTAAAAAGTTTCTTTTTCTTACTTTACTCACATGAATAAGTTTGTTTCCAAAAAGCTTCAATTGCGTGAATTGGTGAAAATGGCACTAATTACCTCACCTATCATAGCTGTGTACACTATCAGCCCAATGGTGATGCATATTGTATCTATTCCTTCTTTAGAAAAAAGTTTAACAACGCTGAATCACTTCAATCTAATGAAAGCACTGATAGGAGTATCAGTAGTCATCTTGATGCTGTGGATGCTAAATATCTGGCTTTTTCACTTTTTAGATGATCAGCTCAATAGAAAAATCAATAAAAACTTGAAGTACTTATTTTCATTTTCTATCATGTTCCTTTTTTTTATTCTGCTTAAAGAAAAACGGGCACAGCACAATACCATTGACTTTGGCGTATTTGGCTACTATCCTTTAATAGTCACCACCGCCAATAATACTTTTATCTTGATTCTTTACCGATTGATAACCGGAAAGCATGAGAAAGCGAGGTTAGAATTAGACAAAACACGTTTGGAATTAGCACAATACGTTACACAGCAGGAGCAATTGAAAAATAAAATTCATCCCCACTTTATTTTTAATGCCTTGAATACTCTGAAACTTTTAATTAAAAAAGAAGAGAAAGTGGCTGAAGATTATCTGGTCCGTTTGTCTGCTTACCTAAGATTTTCCATCACAGAAACCGCCAAAGATCAAGCACTGATAAAAAATGAATTGGAGTTCTGTAAAAATTATATCGAGCTACAAAAAGTAAGGTTTGCCAACTCTATTCAGTTTCAAAACCTTCTTCCAACTGAAGTTATTAATAACGAGTACCTGCCGGTAGTCACACTTCAATCTTTGGCTGAAAATGCCATAAAACATAATGCCTTCACAAAGCACAACCCGCTGATCATACAAATACAGCAGAATGAGGACCACTCCATCTCTTTCATTAATAATCTTATTCCGAAGAGAAACAATGAAACGACCACAGGCACAGGCTTGAATAACCTTAAAAAGCGGTTTAAGCTCTTAGGAAATGATGAACCTGTTGTACTTCATAACATCAAAGACAAGCAGTTTGAAGTGACTTTTAACACATTGAAAAAATGAATATTGTAATTATAGAAGACGAGTATTTGATGGCTGATGAACTTGAATCTTTAATCTTAGAATACAGTTCAGAACATACTATTGTCACAAAACTCACAACAGTTGATGAATCAATTGAGTACCTCAAAAGTAACCCAATGCCTGATTTATTCTTCTCGGATATACAGCTTCCTGATGGGCTAAGTTTTGAGATTTTTCAAGAAATAAAATGCGAGGTTCCAATTGTTTTCTGCACCGCATACGATGAATATGCTTTAGAAGCTTTCAAAGTCAATGGCATTGACTACATACTTAAACCCTTTGACAATAATACTATTATTGAAACCCTTCGTAAAGTGGACCGGATCATCAATCACCATGTCCCACAGGATTTTAATTCTATTATTGCTGAACTTTCGGGTACTCCAAAAAAGAACATCAAAAAGAATATTCTCATTTTTAAAGGAGAAAAAATTATTCCTGTTAACACCCAACAAATCGCATTAATTCATCTAGATTCAAGCGTGACTTATATCTATACTTTTGATGGAGAAAAATATGCATCTGACCAGTCTTTGGATACCTTGGAATCTAATTTGAATGCTGATTTCTATAGAATCAACAGGCAATTTTTAGTCAATAGAAATGCCATCAATCATGTATCAAAATACTTTGCACGGAAACTGCTGGTAGAAACTCAAATTGAAATTCATGAAGACATCATTGTGAGTAAAGCAAAAGCAAGCGATTTTTTAAAATGGCTACAGGACTAAATAGGTTTTCCATTTACAAATTGCCCTGCCCGTTTAAAGTATAAAATTGCCCGTTTGACCTCTTTTTTTCTCACACCCGCTGTGAGAGAAGTTAATATTTGTATCTAAATCATAACTTAATTTTAGTATGAATATTAATTCTTTCTTAACTATCATCTTACTTACCATCTCATCGATCTCTCTTGGCCAGACTAAATACACCCTAAGTGGTCAGATCAAAGATGCTTCAAATGGAGAAGACCTCCCATTTGCTACGGTAACAGTAAAAGAACTAAAAGGAGTTGGTGTAACCGCCAACACTTACGGGTATTATTCATTGAGCTTGCCTGAAGGAAATTATACCGTTATTTATCAATACATTGGATATGATGTGATTGAAAAATCCATTGAACTCAATAAAAACATTACAATCTCTTTGGAACTTCCTACATCTGCTCAAAACTTGGAGGAAGTGGTTGTCACTGCCGAAAGAGAAGACCGAAATATCACTTCAAATGAGGGAAGTGTGACCAAAATTGACACTAAAGCCATCAGAGAGTTACCCACTTTTGGTGGTGAGGTTGACATTATAAAAGTAATGCAAACACAGCCAGGTGTTAAAGCTTCAGGCGAAGGTGGATCAGGCTTTTATGTACGTGGAGGTGGATTGGACCAAAACCTTGTACTTCTTGATGAAGCACCTGTTTATAACCCTTCGCACCTTTTAGGTTTCTTTTCTGTTTTCAATGGAGATGCCATCAAAGGGGCCACAATGTACAAAGGGGGTATGATGCCCGAATATGGCGGACGTACTTCTTCTGTTTTAGACATTAGAATGAAAGATGGAAATGCTAAAGACCTCTCTGTGACAGGTGGAATTGGTACCATTGCCTCAAGATTGACGGTCGAAGGTCCTATTGTAAAAGACAAGGGATCATTCATGATTTCTGGCCGAAGAACCTATGCAGATTTATTTCTTGGCCTTTCCAATGATCCTAGTTTCAGTAATTCGAGTCTTTATTTTTATGATCTCAACCTAAAGGCCAACTATAGAATTACTGAAAAAGATAGAATTTTCATTTCAGGTTATTTTGGCCAAGATAAATTAGGAATGGATGGCTCGGTCAATATGGACTATGGCAATGCAACAGGAACACTGCGCTGGAATCACGTTTTTTCTAGTAAACTGTTTTCCAACACTTCCTTTATATATAGCAATTATAATTACGAATTTGGTTTTGGTGCAGATGAAGACAAAATTGGTTTGGAATCGATCATTAAAGACATCAACATCAAACAAGATTTCTCTTTTTATGCTTCCACAAAACATACAATCAAGTTTGGATTCAATGCTATTCACCACACCATAGAACCAGGTAACCTTTCTGCGGGATCTAACACAGGCATTAACCCTCAAGATTCTGAAAAAAAATACGGTATCGAAGGTGCTATTTATATTCAAGATGAATTTAAAATCTCAAACCGATTAAGTATCAATTACGGTCTTCGTTATTCATTATTCCAAGGTATTGGAACAGGTACAGAATATCAATTCAATGATAAAGGTGAAGTGATTGGGGCGAAAGAATATGGTGATGGTGAAACAATGCAATATTATGGTGGTTTTGAGCCTCGTTTATCAGCCAACTATATCATCAATCCTAAAAGTTCTGTGAAATTAGGTTACAACAAGAATTACCAATACTTGCATATGCTGAGTAATTCAACTTCTTCTTCCCCAACAGACACATGGATCATGAGCTCTAATAATGTGAAACCACAGGAAGCTGAGCAAATTTCATTGGGTTATTTCAGAAACTTCAAAGACAATACTTTTGAAACTTCAGTGGAAGCGTACTACAAAGACATGAAAAATGTTATTGATTATAAAACAGGTGCCAATGTTTTCTTAAACGATCAGTTAGAAGGTGATTTAGTTTATGGCAAAGGAAGAGCGTATGGTGTGGAATTTATGATCAAAAAGAACAAAGGCCGACTTACAGGATGGTTAGGATACACATTATCAAGGTCTGAAAAGCAATTTGATGAAATCAATAACGGTGACTGGTTCGCCGCCAGACAAGATAGAATTCATGATATCAACTTGGTGGCCATCTACAAGATCAATCCTAAATTGACCTTATCGGGTAACTTCATTTACTATACTGGAGATGCAATAACATTCCCTTCTGGAAGATATGAAGTGGATGGAAAAGTGATTCCTTATTACACTGAAAGAAACGGTTATAGAATGCCTGATTATCATCGTTTAGACTTAGCTTTGACATGGATCAGAAAGAAAACAGATAAGTTTGAATCCAGCTGGAACTTCTCCATTTACAATGTTTATGGAAGAGAAAATGCCTACACCATCAGCTTTGAACCAAGCGAGGAAGATCCAAATACCACAGAAGCTGTACAATTAGCCTTATTCAAATGGGTTCCTTCGGTTACTTACAACTTTAAATTTTAAAAGACTGCTTAATTATGAAATCAATACAACTTATCGTTTCTGCAATTATTATTGCTTTTCTGGTCACCGCTTGTGAAAAAGTGATTGATGTGGATCTAAAAGATGCGGCTCCCAGTATTGTCATTGAAGCCGTACTGATGGAAGGTGAAAATGACTTTGTAGTAAAAATCTCTAAAACGGCTCCCTATTTTGACAACTCTCCATCGGAAAAGATTGACCATGCCAATGTTACGTTAAAATTTAATGATGAAGAAATTGATATTCCTAATTCTGGAAATGGCATTTATTCTTTGCCTGTCAATGCTCTCATCAATACAGAGTATCATCTAGAAGTCAATGTTGATAATGAAACCTACAATGCGTCAACCACAATGCTTGATAAAGTAATGATCGATACCATTTATTCTGAATTTGAAGAAGGTTTCGGCCCTAGAGAATCGGGTTATTATGTCTACATCAAGTATACTGATCCAGGAGATGTTGAGAACTTTTATCGATTAACGCATTCTTTAAACGGAGAATACCAAAATACTGAAAGCGATCTGAGAGTTTTCAATGATCTAAGAAACAACGGTAACCAGCCAAAAACTTCTCTAGGATTTAAAGTATTTGAAGAAGGAGATGTAGTAGACGTAAACCTGATTCATTTTGATGAGTCCTCTTATGATTACTTCAGTTCCTTAAATGATATTATTGGTGGCAATGGAGGACCAAGTGGAGGTGCTGCCGCGCCAGGCAATCCCTTATCCAACTGGTCGAATAATGCACTAGGTTATTTTTCTGCCTATAATTACGATACTGCCACCATCATTATTGGCGAATAACATAAAGGGTAGGCCATTGTGTCTACCCGTCTTCTAATGTTCTTTTATTAATGCCCTCAGTCCCACAAGAGGCCCCAAGACCAATATCAAGAATAGATAAGTCACTGCTACTTTTGTTTGCATTACGGTCAACAACTGTATGCTGACAATAGTAATAGCAAAACCAATACAGTTGACAATCGTCAAAGCTGTACCCTTCAATTCAACGGGTGCATTTTGAGCTACTAATGTGGAGAAAAGTGGAGAATCTGCAATAACAAACATTCCCCAAATAACGAGAAAACTGATAAACAGTAATTCAGAACCGATGCTAAAAAACAATGGAGAAAGCAAACAACAAACCCCTGATAAAGTCAACGACAATTGGGCTGTTTTCTTCACTCCTATCATTTGAGAAATATACCCTCCAACAACACAAGCTAAACCTCCTACTGCTATAATAATAAATGAAAGCAATGGTATATTCAATGCATCAATAGCATGTAGTTGCTGATAAGATTGAAGCATTACAGGCACAAAAGCCCAAAATGTATACAACTCCCACATATGACCAAAATAACCAAAGGCGGATGCTCTGAAAGTGGGCTTTTTGAAAATATCTTTGATGGCATAAAAACTGAAAGAAGAAGAAGGCTTCCTATGAGGGCCATCCGGTACAAATAGAACAATCAAGAAAGCTCCAATTGTGGCCAGAACCGATGTAGATACAATCACATATTTCCATGGAAAAGCATTGGTCAGTACTTTTAATAAATGTGGAAAGGCAGTTCCTAATACCAATGCTCCTACTAAAAAAGAGAGTGATTTCCCTAATCCTTTTTCAAAGTAATCTGCTGCTATCTTCATTCCCACTGGATACACACCCGAAAGAAAAAAGCCTGTTAAGAATCGGAATAATAGCAATGTATTCAAACTATTTCCCTCCCAGATTACTCCTATGTTGAACAAGGCACCAAGTATTGAGGAAACGAAAAATACTTTTGAAGGAGAAAAACGGTCTGTGATTGTCAATACCGCAAACGTGAGTGTACCAATGATAAAACCAAACTGCACAACTGAAGTCAGTGCTCCCAAGGCATTTGATTGTAAATGAAGGCTGTCTACTAAATCATTCATTACGGCATTACCCGCAAACCAGAGTGAAGTACAGCAAAACTGAGAAGTAACAATAAGAGGGAGCGTAAATTTATTTTTCATGAAGTGTTTGTTAATTGTGATCTATGCAAAATTACTTTGCAAAGGGATGTATAAACAAAAGTAACTTTTCTCCCTCACTCCAATAAGGGAATAAACAAAAAAAGGCTATCCACTGGATAACCTCTTTCAATTTTTTTAATCTAACTACTGTCTATACTACGTTTTTATCATTCTATCTACAGCTTGTTTAACGACTGTGTTTGAAGATATTACTGATAAAAAGTGCTTTTTGAGTGTCAAAAAATGGTTATCCACCAAAAAAGAGTAACCAAAGGGCTACTCTTTTAATGGGTTAAAAACTTCAAGTCTAATTTTTATAGTATATTATCTAAAGAGTGGGGCAAATTTTGATCTATATGCATACGCTAAATATATAACCATTCCAAGAAAAAATATTGCTCCTCCAATACCCGCTGGGTCAAGAGTTGCATGGAATAAGAAAGCATTAAAACCAATTGCACCTAGCACAACCAAAGTGGCAGGTACAGCTTTCTTGATGGCCAACATCACACCTCCTACTACCTCAAGGATACCAACTACTGGAAGTATCCCCATCAGCATTAATGAACCAAAAACTTGTGAAACTTCATCATTTGCAGGTGGCATTGGTATAAAATTCAGAAATTTATTTAATCCAAATACGACCATCATCAGTGCAAGTAAAAATCTTACTACTATTGTAACTTTACCTTCTGAAACTACGGCCTGATCCTGCACTAATGTTTGGTTTTCCATGATGTATGAGTGTTTAAAATCTGATTTCTAATCAATAGTGGATAATGGATATTTTACAAACTCAATAATTGTGATTACTTTATTTGTTGAAACAAACTTAGAATAATGAAATTACAATTCAAAAAATAGAACAAAATTTGTTTAAACAGATAACAACATTAACACTATTATCAAACTTTTTCTTTGAATAGTTATATAATGTTTAGTATTTTGATGAAAGATTAACATCAATAATTAAATAAAAAGTAAACTTCCTATGAAAAAGGTTTATCGTATTAACTTATTAAGCATTGTATTTTTATTAGTTACCCTTAACATCCAAGCACAGAACCAACCTACTTTCAAAACTAATTTTTTTAACGAGGTTGAATTTCCAGAAAATGTCACTATTTCAAGTCAGTCGCTGAAAAGCAATGGCTATGGTGCTTTGTCGAAAGGGCTGAAAAAAGTCTTTTCTTGTGCTTTATATGTAGAACACCCAACAGATGATGCAATCAGTTTGATTTACAGTGATGATCTCAAAGTAATTGACTTAGTAATGACTTCAAATTATCTACAATCTGAAGCTACTGTCAAAAAAATCAAAGAAGCGTATGCGAAAGATTTGAAGGCAGACATTAATGCAACAGAGGAGGATAAGCAATTTGTTGCCTCTTTAAGAAAGCATGACAAAATCATTACTTCTCAGATTATAACTGTTGAAAAACTGTTTGGAGAGGCTTTTAATAAGTCGAACTTGGGTAATGTGGATGCTATCAGTGCGGACATTAAAGAGTATATCGCATCTTTCTCAGATTTGATTGAAGGTGGCGATCACTTCAGAATCATCAGCAAGAATAATTCTGTAACGCTTTTTAAAAACGGTAAGGAACTATTCGAGACAGATAACAAAGCTTTCAAAAAAGCACTTATGAACATCTACTTAGGGAATACCCCTATTGATGCTTCATTAAAAAATGATCTTCTTTCTTTGTAAGAAAGAAAAAACATCACTTAAAGGTCGGTTATTGAAAAATAATCGGCCTTTTTTATTTATTTAAAAACCTAAAAATAAGCCATTTGCAAAATAATTAGATTTTTTTTCAAAAAAGAATAGGGGTAAACTCAAGAGTGCGGGTCATTATACCGGAAGCGGGAGAAACAGTGATTTCTACTAATGACGTCAAGTGAAATCCTCTCTCCTGCTCTAATCAAAATTGAATTAAAAAAATTATCTAATTATATAATCAAATGAAAAAATTAATTTTCAACCTTTTCGCACTTTTATTGATCTCATTATCAGTTATCGCTCAAGAGAAAGAATCAAGACCTTTTCAAGTTTCATTTTTATATCCTTTAGGAATTAATGGTACAAATACTCAGGTGGCCAGCGATGGATCTTTCAACGTTCTTTGGGGTGTTAACGGAGGTGTAAATTATTTTGAATTAGGCGGTATTGCCAACGTCAATAACGGTAACGTAACTGGTGGTCAAATAGCTGGTATTACTAACGTAACAAAAGGTGAAAGTAATGGTATTATCGTTTCTGGTATTACCAACTTCAACAGCTCTTCTGCAAAAGGATTACAATTAGCAGGTATCAACAATTATACAAACAATGAAGTAAACGGTGCTCAAATATCAGGTATTTCTAATATTTCTGGAGGTGATATGAATGGTGCACAAATTGGTTTAATCAACACAGTGAGAGGTAAAATGACAGGTGGTCAAGTGGGGTTGATCAACTATACTGACAGCTTAAGCGGTACTCAAGTAGGATTAATCAATGTGGTAAAAGATGGAGCGAAAGGAACACCAATCGGTTTGATCAACGTAGTGAAAAATGGCTATTATGCAGTTGAAGTTGGTGTAAGTGAAACCATCTGGGGCAATGTAAACTTCAAAATGGGTACACAACAATTCTACACTATTTTCAAAGGTGGTTATACTCAATACAACGACAAAGATGTGACTACATTTGGTGCTGGTTTTGGTACTTCGTTCCAATTAGCAAAAAGAGTAAACCTTGCATTGGACCTTTCTGCCAACCAAATTGTTTATGATGGAAAATTAGCAGATACAGGCTTGAACTTATTGAATAAAGCTGATCTGAATATTCAAGTGAAACTGGCCAAAAACATCGGTATCTACGTGGGTCCTTCATTGAATGTATACACAACAGATTACAAACTTGATGGAAATGAAATGGCCGGTACTTTGGATATTCCTGAACATACTTTTTATGATGAAACTTCAAAACATGGTACAAGAACTGCCATTTGGATTGGTGGTCAAGCAGGTTTGAATTTCACATTCTAATAACTTTACAATTAGAAATATTAAAAAGGAGAGGCTCAAAAAGTCTCTCCTTTTGTTTTACTCAATATTATATTATCAATTTTAGTATCCATTTTTTAAAAGTCACTTTGGACACTAGAAATACTAAGACAATTGTTTTTGGGAGGTAAAAATCATAGTTAAGTACTATGTCGCTTCACTTTACTTGCTTAAACCAGTATTCACCACTTCCCAGTCGCTTAATTGGAAAGACTTATTGAAAAATTCTTCTCTTGGGGCATAAAGTCGGAAATAGATAAACCATCCATCATTCCCCACCGTTTTCAGATAATTTGCAGGGTTTACATCTTTGGGACATTCCGCACCTATATAGAGATCAATCGAACCATCTTGATTGTACGTTACATCTGTTCTTCTTGAATTAATTCCTATATCCGAAATATTTTCACCACCATTATCATAAGGTCTACGTGTATTTTCTGAGTACAATGTCACCGACCAAAATTGATCTACAGGAACATGAGCAGGTACATGCAGTTTATAAGTTTTATCTGCTCTCAGTAAGTCTCCATTTTCATCTCTTTTAGAAGTCATATAAACTTGACCATAACCTGGAGAAGGCTCTACCATCCCCTTTGTCGAACTTACCGCCTCATAATACCATACAGCTCTTTCATCTAGATATACCATCATTTCATTACTTTGAGGAATATTGAAATCAAATGATTTGTACCAGTTCGTTCCTTCCCAATAAGGCACAGTAAAACGGGGATTGGTTTGAAGATTTCTCAACATCAGTTCTCCCATATTTCCACCTTTCACTAATAAGTCTTTTTGTTTTTCGGTAGGTTGGAAAGGTTTTCCGATCTCAACACCAAGCGGTTTTAACATCGCAATCCAAGCCTTATCCTGTTCTCTCACAGGTTCTTCATTGATAATGGTATGCAGGGTTTCCCAATATGCCAATCCCCTTGGTGCTGTAGCGGACCATTCTATATTTTTGTCTTCAGCAAACGTAGCCTTCCTCAATTCACTTCCCACTCTTCCTAGTTTCAAGGCTTTTTTGAAGCTGGCTTCCGCCTGTGGGTCTGCTTCCAAAATTCTCAAACCAATAAAGAAGTTGTTAGTCTCAGATTGAACGACAAAATCGGCCTTTCCTTCATACAATTTTGGATCATCATTGGGACCACAAATAATATAAGTTCCTCCCTTCCCTTTATCAGGGCCTGTCAATCCTAAGTCTGCAACAGGCCTTTGCCATAGATCAAGAAAAGCTCCGGCAGTCATTCCTTTTGGATATTCTAACTTCACCGCTCCTTCTTTTAAATTAGAAAAAGTGAAAATGTAAGGAGTCGTTAGGTTGCCGGTCACAATACCCCTTTTCTCTTTTAATGATTTTAATACCACAAAGTTTTCGAGTCCAGCCACATCATAAGCTTGGTCTTCTTGCTGTCCCCAAGTTTTCATAGAAACAATTGGAGTAGACCATATATATGCCTGAGAAGCACGTTGAAAATCCATAATATCGAATAATTCTTGCTCTCCTTTGGCTATGAAATGATGTTCTAACTCAATATTTCCATAAACTGTTTCAATAACTTCATCCCCTTCTAAAGTAGCTTCTGATAGGGGAACCTGAGCAAATGCAGATTGAATTCCTGACTGTAGTAACAATGCGGTACCTAATACCTCAAGTATTTTCTTTTTCATTTTAATATTGGATTGATTTACATTCTACTTAAACCGTTCAATCATCCCATTAGATTACTTTCATTAGTTCAAAGGGTATCGCAGTTAGTTCAATTGTTATTGATCTCTGTTTTTTTATCGTAATTTCATATTGAATCATTAATTCGTTGCTCATCTATGGAAAAAATCACAATACATACAGGGTCCGTTGAAAGTGTTGCTGAACAGCTTGGATCTATTCTTGGCAAAGAGCCGTCAAGAGAAAATACTTTAATCATCAACAATCATTTAGTGGAATTAGATTATGAATGGTTTTTTCCTTACGACGGTGTTGAAATTGGGATTCATAGAGTGAAATATAAAAATGATTTGGAAGTAGATATACTAAGTGATACTAATGAAAAAAAATACATTTACTTTCAGTTTGAATACAAAGGGAATGTTTCTCCCAAAACACCGGAGGAAAACAGCAATATCACTCAGCTTGTCACGATGATGAGTATGCAAAGCACAAGTATTTTTCTTAATATGAAAGCTCAAAAGGGAGACCAAAGCCAATGGATTACATTAAGGCTTTCTGAAGAGTACTTCAATCGTTATATGTCTCATATGAAAGTACACATCGGAAAAGTATTTGATCCGTCAAACCCTTGGGTGATTTATGAAATCATTCCACCAAAAATCAATCTTCTTATTGCTGACCTGTTCTCTTTGAATGAGGAAATGACTCCTCCATTGAAAAACAGTTTGATCATTGCTAGAACTACAGAGGCTGTTGGGTTATTTCTTGATCAGATCATCAGAAGAGAACATCAAACTCAAAGAAACAACAACCTGCATATTGAGGATATCAAAAGAATGCAGATGATCAAAGATGAACTGATCTGTCTATATGACAAAACGCCGTCTTTGCCAACTATTGCAGAGAAATACGGTGTTTCTGTATCAAAACTTAAAAGAGATTTCGGAAGTGTATTTGGCACTACAATTCCTCGTTTTCATTCCAATTATAGACTTGAACTCGCTTATAAAATGCTGGAATCACAACAGATCTCTGTTACTGAGGTAGCAAGGCATTTTGGATACAAAAGCTTATCCAATTTTTCAGAGAACTTTAAAGAAAAATTCGATATCACACCGAAAGAAATATCGATAAGATATAATGTTTAAAAGATAAATTTTCACATTGTAATTAATTCGGAACTTTAACCTTTCTACAGCAAAAGATTCTTTTCCAATCTTATTATATTAATCACAACTATTTCTCAGTTACTATTAATAAACCAATTAAATACCATGTATTGTCTATGCTATGTAAGCACACGTAAGCTATCATTAGATGATGATGTGTTGCGTGAGATACTTGTTTTGAGTAGAAAAAACAATGTTCTCAAAAACCTCACTGGATTGTTGATCTTATTGGAAGATAAATTTATTCAGGTACTTGAAGGGGATGAACAAGAAGTAGAAGAGCTGTATGCTAAAATCAAAAGAGATGACAGGCACAGCTATGTACAAAAGGTCTATGCAGGTGATATTGAACAACGTAATTTCAATACCTGGTCTATGGCTTTCAAGGAGATTCACTGGGACGACTTAGAAGATGCCGGATTCATCAAAGAGTATGATAAAAGCTTACCACTTGAAACCTATTTGAAAGATAAAAATCACTATGTTATAGAATTACTTAAAACATATCAGGGGGTTTCTGAGTTAAGGATAAACCTACCAAATTAATTTATATGAATAGAAATAATGACTGAACTCCTTTAAGAGAAATTCCTTAAAGGAGTTTTTATTTTGACTTACTTCTTTCTAAAACAACAGAATACAAAATTCTGAAAGGTATCAAAAGGTGTTTTATGATCTATAGTTTGAGTATTGACTAATTCAAAGTCTTCTTCAAAAACCTTTGTCAAACGCTCTGGAGAATATTGTTGTATTGGAATGCCACTGCACTTCGTTGGGCCTTTTTCTGAAAAAGTACCAATAAGCAAAACCCCATCAGGTTTGACACAACAAGCAACTACTTTTCTGTAATTTTCAATATCAATAGGATCTGTCAAAAAATGAAAAGCGGCTCTGTCGTGCCAGAAGGCAAACTGCTCGTCTGACTCAAAACGAGATGCATCTGCAACAACCCATTTCACTTTTGATGCCTTTGCACCTAACCTTTCCTTTGCTCTGTCAAGGGCTTTTTTAGAAATATCTAAAACCGTAATATCTTTATAGCCTTTTTCCAGCAAATGATCCACTAAAAAACTATCTCCTCCACCCACATCTATGATCTTATCATCAGGTGCTAGAATAGATCGTTCTACAAAAGCCAAAGAAGTTTCAGGTACTGGCTGATACCAACTTACGTTTTCTAATGGTTTTGTTGAATATATATTTTCCCAATGTTCTTTTTTATTGAATTCAGACATTCTCTATGCGTTTTAAATAATGGATTTGGAACAATAAAAGTATTCGAAAAACGAATCAACATCAAATTGTGTTAAGTGTTATATAAAGTACTATTTTGAATGGTATAACGACTAAAAACCAATAAAAACCTCTCTTTTTGACTTAACTATTAACTTGGTATTCAAAAAGCTTAACGTAAATCATCGTATTTCAGGATAAAAATTATGTTTATTTGTAATCCGTAGTATGAACATACCCTATTATTAGACATAAATTTCAATTCTTAAGTACTGCTGTACTTATCCACAACGAACCATATGAAACCAACAAGAGTTTTTGATTTTATTGAACAGCAAAAACGTAAATACAACGGTATTGACGTCTGCTTGGCTGCTAAAGAAAAAGGAACATGGAAAACTTATTCAACTGATGATGTTCTTCAAATCATCAATCAAGTAAGTAATTCTCTATTGCGATATGGTATTCAAAAAGGGGATAAAATAGCTATTGTTTCTGAAAACAGGCCTGAATGGAACTTCATCGATCTGGCTTGTTCTCAGATTGGAGCAGTGGCTGTACCAATTTACCCTACTATTACAATTGAAGACTACAATTATATTTTCAATCACGCTGAGATTAAAATTGCTTTCATTGAAACGAATGCTCTTGTCAAAAAGATCAAGTCTATTCAAGAAAAACTGCCAGCATTAGAAGCTATTTTCTCTTTTGAAGAGGTTGAAAATATTGAATCATGGAAGACTTTCTTGAAAGATATCTCTGAGGAGGAAGACCGTAATCTTTCTGAAGTCAAACAAAATATAGATGTTGAAGACCTTTATACAATTGTGTATACTTCTGGTACTACAGGCCCTCCAAAAGGGGTAATGCTCACACATAAAAACGTGGTATCAAATGCATTGGCGGCAGCTCAAACACTTCCTGTTGAAGAAGGAAAAGGAAAAGCACTTAGCTTCCTCCCTCTTTCACATGTTTATGAACGTACAAGTGTTTTCTCTTACGTGAGTAATTCTACATCAGTGTACTATGCTGAAAGCGTGGCCAAAATAGGTGAAGCCATGAAAGAAGTGAAACCTGATGTTTTCTGTACTGTCCCAAGATTACTGGAAAAAGTATATGATACTATTGTTGGAAAAGGAATGGAGACAAAAGGGCTTAAAAAGGCCATTTTCTTCTGGGCTTTAAACTTAGGTTTGAAATATGATCCAAGAGAAAAACAGTCGTTCTGGCAGAAAATACAACATAAAATTGCTGATACATTAGTATTCAGTAAATGGCGTGAAGCATTGGGTGGCAACATCAAAAATATGAACGTAGGCGCTGCTGCGCTTCAACCAAGATTGATCCGTTCATTCTGGGCTGCAGGAATTAAAGTATGTGAAGGTTATGGCATGTCTGAAGCCTCACCTGTAGTTTGTGTCAACCGTATCACTCCAGACAATATGATGGTGGGAACCGTTGGGCCTACTTTGGAAGGTATTGAGGTGAAAATTGCCAGTGATGGTGAGATCCTTATCAAAGGCCCTAACATTATGAAAGGTTATTATAAGCAACCTGAATTAACAGCTGAAACGGTTGTAGATGGCTGGTTACATACTGGTGATATTGGAGAGTTAGTAGATGGGAAATTCTTAAAAATTACTGATCGTAAAAAAGAATTATTCAAAACTTCAGCCGGCAAATACATCGCTCCTCAACTTTTAGAAAATAAACTGAAGGAGTCGTTCTTCATAGAACAAGTAGCCGTTATTGGCAGTAACCAAAAATTCGCTTCTGCATTGATTGTTCCAAACTTTGAAGCTTTGGAAAGATGGTCTCAAGAACAGCAAATTGCTTTTGACACCAAGCAGGAACTGATCAAAAATAATCAGGTTTTCAATAAGTTCAAGAAGGAAATTCAAAAAGCGAATATTGATTTTGCCCGTTGGGAAAAGATTCAAAAGTTCAAATTATTGGAAAATGAATGGACGGTTGAAACAGGAGAGGTCACACCTACTCTAAAACCAAAAAGGAAGATCATCAATAAAAAATATGAAAGTGAAATCAATGAGATTTATACTTAATTCGTTTCACTTTCATACTTCATATAAAATCTCAATTTTAATAAATGGCCTCATTAGTAAAAACTGATGAGGTCATTTTTCTTTAAAATGATGCTTTTTATTTCTATTTTCGTTGAGTAAATCATCACAGTACAAAACTATTTTAGCATGCGACATATTTCCTTTTTTTCTATTCTTTGTTTATTAATTTTTTCTTGTGAAAAAAAGCAAGTTTCATTGGTTTCTGAAGATCTCACTTCAAAAGTGATTAAACCCAGTGAAACTCCTCAACTTAGTTTCAAAGAGAAATATTATGTGGCGGCGTATTCTGATTTATATTATCAGGAAGGCAACGATAAATTTCAGTGTACCGTGATTTTGAGTTTAAGAAATGTAAGTACCACAGACACACTTTATTTCACAACTGCCGATTATTATGACAGCAACGGAAAACTCCTTCGAAATTACTTAAAGGGTGAAACTCTAGAGTTGAAGCCGTTAGAATCTGCTGAGTACATTGTAGAGAAAAGAGAAAGTTTAGGAGGTGTAGGAGCCAATTTTATTGTAGAATATGGCACAACCTCCACTCCAAAAAACAAAGCATTAATTGAAGCAATCAATATTGGCAACTTCAGCCAGCACGGCTTTTCTTTCAAATCAAGAGCTATTTTGATTAATGAATAAGTCAATCTTATTTCACAAAATCACTCCTTTTCAAATCCATCAAAATATTTATTCTTTTTTCTCTCAACACTGCAACCTACTGACTTTAAATAGCGTATCACAAGCTCTCAATATATTCATATAAAATGGCAAGTGATAAATTTGTTCTTTTAGGAACAGAAATCAAGAAAGGTAAAGGTGCTGTCCTTGAGCTTGAAGTGGCTAAACTACATACACGCAATAGTTTGAAAGTGCCTGTAATTGTTGAAAGAGGAAAAAAAGACGGTCCCGTACTTTTACTCTTGGGAGGTGTGCATGGTGATGAATCCAATGGTGTTGCTATAGTTCGTGATATTATCAGAAAGAAATACCACAAACCTAAAAGCGGTACTGTGATTTGTATCCCAGTGTTCAACGTTTTTGGCTATCTCAATTTAACGCGGGCTTTTCCTGATGGCAGAGACCTCAATAGAATGTTTCCGGGAACAAAAAATGGTTCTTTGGCAAGTCAGTTTGCCTATACTTTCACTAAAGAAATTGCCCCTGTAGTAGATTATGTAGTGGACTTCCATACTGGAGGTGCTGACCGAAGCAACTTCCCTAACATCAGGTGTGATTTTAATGAAAAGGAAGAATTTGAATTGGCCAAAGCATTTGGAGCGCCTTATGTTATGCATTCAAAATATATTCATAAATCCATCCGTGAAACAATCCATAAAATGGGTAAACCTATCATTCTTTTTGAAGGTGGAAAATCGCTTCATTTGGAAAATGATGTCATCGATATAGGTGTCAATGGTGCTTTGAATGTTATGAAATACCTCAAAATGCACGAAGGTGAACCTGAGTTCAAGCAAGGTCCTATTTATATCAAAAAAAGTAAATGGTTAAGAGCGCCTTATTCAGGGATTTTTGAATCTACAGTGAAAAATGGGGAGCAAGTCACCAAGAAACAATTGATTGGTAGAATTTCTGACCCTTTTGGAGAGTTTGAAAAGAAAATTTACGCTCCTTCTAATTCTGCAATTTTTGGATTAAATACTGCTCCAAACGTCAATAAGGGAGATGCTATTTTTCATGTAAGCGTGAAGTAGTTTTTGAAAGAAAAAATGGTTCTATATCACAGGTGTTAAGACAATAACTGTCACTTGTATCTCTATTTTGAGGGAGTACGTTGGTTCGAAAGTCGGGAATTTCCCCGATTGTTAGATACAAATACAGGCTTAACACTTGCACTAGAAAGGGGAAACTCTTTCCCCTATACATGGGAAAGGGTTTCCCATATAGAGGGGACACCTTTTCCCATTACTATGAGACAACCTTTCCCATAAGTATGGGACCACTCCTTCTTGTAGATCCAAAAAGCATTGCACTAGACAACCCCAGCACCTTTATTAGTATTACACGATGAAAACGATAACTGACAAGAGAAAAGCGTAAAAAAATGGTAGCCAAACATTATGCATGAATGGCTACACGAGATAGTTTATTAATAAACTTCTCAATATCTTCTATATATAAGAACATACTTGAAACATGGTAATTTTCTTACCATATTGATAGGTTCCGCGACAGAAACATACAGGAAACTTTTTTAATTCGTCGCCTTATAAGCTATTGAAATCGTATTATCAGAAAACTGTTCGATGACATGTTGTGCAAAACCTTTTCCGGCTTCTCTATATACGTTATAAACGGCATCCATTCCTTCCGATTTCAATTGTTCAATCTGATCAGAATATTCAACAATTGCAGCTGTTTTCCCTCTAAAATTCAAATGCTTCAGCTGTCTAAAAGCTAGGTCGTTGGAATGATGGTGAGGCATGGCAAATAAAATCATTTCAAATTGATTAATATCTCTGATTCTATGCCAGAAATCCCAATCAATGGCATCACCTAAAATAGCTCTTCTGCCTTCTTCCAACTGAGACTCAACAGCTCCTTCTTTCACATCTACACCCAATACCTGCCCTTCGTAAACTTTATTGATTTCATCATAAATACCTGTACCAATACGCCCCATTCCTAAAATCAAAATCTTTGATTTTCCAGTTTTCAGCATCTGATCCATTTTATTCAAACGGCTGTTCTCCTTCTTTATTTTAGCCAATAATTGATACACTTCATTACTCCAATTATTGATAGGAGAAGCAATGATAAATGATAGAGATACGGCAACAGCAATACTCACTAGAAGCTCACCTGAAATCCATCCAAACTTATAGCCGAGTCCCCCTACAATCAATCCAAACTCACTATAATTCATCAGAGTTAAGGCACTGAAAACAGATGTTCTTACTCTAAAATTGAATAGGTCGAAGATTCTGAAATACAGCCAGCCTTTTAAAGGCAACAATAAAACAAGAACAAATGCAAAGATAATTGCAGATGTACTTAATGAAGTTGACAGACCAATATCTAAGAAGAAGCAAACCAGCAATAGTTCTTTGATGTTGAATAAAGACTTTGACAATTCAGATGCTTTGGGATGACCTGATAGCAATACCCCAATAATCAATGCTCCTAAATCAGGCTTTAAACCTGCTTCTGCAAACAGTCCTGATCCCATTACAAAACACATGAAAATGCCGAATATCACCAACATTTCACCGTGCTCAACAATATCCATCACTTTATAAAACAGCGGTCTTAACAGCGGTAATCCAAATAGTAAAAAGGCCCAGATTTCAGGCACTTTCCCTGTACTAATCGTCATAAAAACTACCGCAAATATATCTTGCATTACAAGTACACCAATAGACAAAGCACCATAAATGGCATTCATCACCCCTTTTTCCTGAAGGGTTTTAATAGCGAAAACAGTACTTGAAAATGATAACGCAAAAGCTACTAATAGCAGTTCTACATAACCTAATGATGCTAGTAATGATATTCCCATTATTTGAAGTCCCCACAGTGCAAGAAAGAAATAAAGGGTAGTCCCAAGGTTATGAATTAAAGCACTCAACCAAATATGCTTTCCAATCAGCATTTTGATATCTAATTTCAACCCAATTGTAAAAAGCAAAAGGGTCACTCCCGTATCTGCTAGCCACTGAATGATTTCATTGCTTTCCACACCAAAAGCATGCAATGCAAAACCTGCAATCAGGAAGCCTACTAAAGGAGGAAATTTTGATTTGAAGGCAATGAAACCTGTTACAAAAGTAGTGAGTATGATTAGTATAATCTCTTCGGTCATATAACGTCTTTAGTTTTGACAGTTGGTTACTGTATGTTGTTAATCAATCGCATTCTTATTGCGGAAATAAATTAAGCATATAAAATGATTTATGAGAGTATTGAGCCGTTAAAATTGCTTATGTGCATTAATTATAAGTACTAGAACAAAAATAATTGATCGTTTTTTAAAGGAAGTAATTGCAATTAGTATTCAATACGTTTGACTTAGTACTTATAAAAAACTCCCCACAAGAAAAATTCTAGTGAGGAGTCCAATATAATCATACACAATAAGTCATCATCGTAATGACGCTAAACCCGTAATTAATATAATACAGTGTATTCAGTTTGAGTGTAAAAAGTGTTTAGTGCAATCAGATATTAGATACCTGTTACTTTTCTGATGTACTCTCTACCCATTTTAGCATATTTCAAAGGGTAAGCGTTAGCAGGATTCTGTTCTGCTTCAACCACTAACCAACCTTCGAAATTATTTTCAGCTAATGTTTCAAAAATAGGTTCAAAGTCAATGCAACCTTCTTCATCACCAGGAACCGTGAAAATGCCCTCTTCAATTGATTCTTTGAATGACATTCCTTGCTCATCTGACTGATTCATGATTGGTTGACGAATATTTTTCAGGTGAACGTGTTTGATACGATGTGCATAGTCCATCGCCATTTCTAATGGATCTCCACCTGCAAAACGAATGTGTCCTGTATCAAATAATAAATGAACAAATGCTGGGTTTGTCATTTCCATCAAACGGTCTACTTCAGGTCTTGTCATCACACCTGTTCCCATATGATGGTGATAGCATAAGTTCATACCATTGTCAGTAGCAATTTTACCAATGTGGTTCAATCCGTCTGCCAATGCTTGCCATTGCTCATCATTAAATACAGCTTTGTTGGCTTTCAATGCGATAGGCTGTTGATGTGAGGAGCCCCCTAATTCAGCAACAACTATATCCGTTCCCCCCATAGACTTGATAAACTCTAATGATTTATTAAAGTCCTCTACCGTTTTATCATACATATCTTTGATGGTAAAGTAGGTACTTGTCCAAGGTTCAGAAACACGAAGTCCTCTAATGTCTAAAGCATATTTCAATACTTCAGGGTCCTTAGGGTATTTGTGCCCCACACTACAACCTTCATAGCCAGCCAAAGCCATTTCAGATACACATTGTTCAAATGGAATTCCAATATCGATGTCTAAAAAGTCATCGTTCCACCATGATGTAGGAGTAATTCCTATATATACTTTTTCTTTATTGAATGGAGTTTTCATTGTTTTCGTTATTTAAGAGTTTGAAGTAATTCAGCGACCAGACCTGTCCAGCCTGTTTGATGTGATGCACCGATACCTGCACCGATATCACCATGGAAATATTCATAGAAAAGAATATTGTTGTTCCATCTTTCATCTTTTTGGAAGGTCTGATTTCCTCCAAATACTGGACGGTTGCCATTTTGATCTTTTTCAAAAATGCCAATCAAACGCTTCGAAAGATCTTTGGCGATATCGCCAAGATGCATCATATTTCCTGACTTCGAAGGGTATTCCACTTTGAAATCTTCCCCTAAGAATTCATTGTATTTTAATAGTGTTTCAATCAATAAGAAGTTGATAGGGAACCATACAGGACCTCTCCAATTGGAGTTACCACCAAACGCTTGATTCAGAGATTCAGCTGGTGCATATTGTTCTTGCAACGTCACATTATTACGTTGTAAATCTAATGTATACGGATTGTCTTCATATACCTTTGAAATACCACGGATACCATGTGGGCTTAAGAATTCTAGCTCATCAAATACTCTTAATAGTATTTTCACGAGCCTTTCTGGATTCACAAAGGACAAAAGCATTTTATCCTCATCACTTTTAGAAGTAGTTTTAACTTGTTCTAAAAGTTCTGGATGCTTGTCTAAGAACCAATCCAATCTCTCTTTTAAAGACTGAGCACTATGAGCTTCTAACTTTGTAAAATCAACTGTAGCTACTGGGAATAAAGCAATCACTCCTACCAACGACCTTAATTTCACTGAATGATACTTGGTTGGCTGTTCATAAACCGTCAAGAAATCATAGTAGAACTGATCTTCATCGTCCCATAGGTTGATATTACACTCGGTTCTATTCATATTCATAGCGTCTGCTACAAATACAAAGTGTTGGAAAAACTTACTAACCAAATGTGAATATTCTGAGTGGTTCTCAAGACTCAGTACATTCGCAATGTCCATCATTTTCAGACAAAACATTCCCACCCAACTTGTACCGTCAGATTGGTTCATATTCACTCCAACACCTAATCGTTGCTCAAGGTTAGAAAGGTCACTTCTGTTGATGATAGAGATATTATCCAAACCTAAGAATCCACCTTCAAACAAGTTGTTGTTGTCCTTATCCACTTGATTTACCCACCAAGTAAAATTCATCAAACAGTGTCTAAAAATATCCGCTAAAAAGTCAGTATCCGCTTTATCACCATTCAGTTCCTTATCTATCTCATAGATTTTCAGTGCAGCCCACGCATGTAGTGGAGGGTTGATATCACTAAATGACCATTCATAAGCAGGAATGGCACCTTTCGGCGACATGTACCACTCATGTGATAAGAAGAGTAATTGCTTCTTCGCAAACTCAATATCCACTCTTGAGAACACCACTGTTTGGAAACATAAATCCCAAGCAGCAAACCAAGGGTATTCCCATTTATCAGGCATCGTTAAGATGTTATCTGCATAAAAGTGGCTCCACTCTTTATTTCTATTTCTACTTTCTGGAGGTGTAGGTCCAACAGGATCTCCTTTTAACCAATCAGAAACTACATACAAGTAATACTGCTTACTCCACAACATACCTGCATAAGCTTGACGCTGGATCATCTTCTGCTCATCCGATAAAGTGGCAGGAGAAATATTTTCATAGAAAATATCTGCTTCCGCAATTCTATCTGTAAATACTTTTTCGAAAGCATCACCAAATGGAGCTTGGTTATCCATATCTGCAGTAAATCTTAAATTGATTTCTTGCGTTGCTCCGCTTTCAAGATCAAAATAATAGTAGGCACTTGATTTAGATCCTTTCAATTCAGGATTCACCGATTCAGTACCATAAATCAAATGATCATTGATACCATCTTTAGGATACTGTGTTTTATTTTCAGAATTGAAAAGCTTCTGATTGTTGGTCTCATTATCTACAAAGAACAGTTTCTCAGGGTTTTCACAGTACAAAGCCATTTCGTCTGTGCTTCCATCCGCATCAGAACTCGCTTTTAATACACCAATATTCCCTTGTGTAGCACCTTCAATCACTGGTGTTTTTACATCAAAAAACCATGACCAAGTATTTCTAAACCATAAGGTTGGCAAAAGGTGAATTGGTGCTTTATCAGGACCATGATTCGTTACTTTTATCTTTACCAATACATCTGTTGGAGATGATTTCGCATACTCCACTTGTACATCAAAGTAACGGTCTTCATCAAAAATACCTGTATCAATCAGCTCATACTCCATAGAGTGAGGAAACTGCTTTCGTCTCGCATTTTCATCCACTAAATCTTGATAAGGAAATGCCTTTTGAGGGTATTTATACAACCACTTCATATAACTATGAGTAGGTGTATTATCTTGATAGAAATAATATTCTTTTACATCCTCTCCATGGTTCCCTTCACTGTTGGTCAGGCCAAACAATCTTTCTTTCAGAATAGGATCATTACCATTCCAAAGACTTAAGGCAAAACATAGTTTCTGTTTTGGATCTGAAATCCCTGCCAATCCATCTTCCCCCCAGCGGTAAGCTCTTGACCTTGCCTGATCATGCGGAAAGTAATCCCAAGCATTACCATCAGAACTATAATCTTCTCTTACAGTTCCCCATTGACGTTCGGATAAATATGGTCCCCACTCCAACCAATCTTCATGATCTTGTTTATTGGAGTAGGCTTTTGCTAGTCTTTCTTGTTCTTTATTTAATGTCATGCTGATACTAAATTTTGTTGAGATTGAGACGTAGTGGTTAAGGTTTCAATAGCATGAAACGCTTCAATAATCTGCGCAACACTCCAAGCCTGTGCAATACAGCCTTTGGGTGTGAAAGGAGCATCTCCATCAAAAATTTCACTTATAGTACCCAAGCCAGATGTATTTAAATGATCTGAGATTGGCATAAGGAAATCATAGGCTCTGTCCTTATCTTGATAAACTTTTAGATGTGCTCTTACAAATGGTCCCAACAACCACCCCCAAACAGTACCTTGATGATAGGCACTGTCTCGGTGGAATTGATCACCTCCATAGAAACCAATAAATTCCTTTTCAAAAGGAGCCAATGAACGAAGCCCAAAAGAAGTGAGTAAATGCTCGGCAGAGACATCTACCACTTTCTTTTGTTGTTCTTCGTTCAATGGAGTATCTGGTAAAGAAACAGCAAATAGTTGGTTGGGTCTAAGTAAATCTTCATGTCCATTTGGACCATCTAATACATCAAAAAGGTATTGCTTGTCTTCATTCCAGAAACGTTGAAACCCTTGTTTGATATTATCAGCTAATGTATTGTAAGTTGATTCTTGGTCATTTAAAAGCTTTGCAAAACGATCCATCACACAAATGGCATTGTACCAAAGTGCATTGACTTCAACGGGCTTCCCAATTCTTGGTGTTACAACGTGATCTCCCACTTTTGCATCCATCCAAGTCAATTGGACGCCATCTTGACCGCCACTTAATAAGTGATCTTGAGGGTCCATTTTGATATTATACCTTGTACCTTGAATATGCCAATGCACCACATCCTGCAACTTTGGATATAGCTCTTTAATCAGTGCTAAATCTGAGGTCTTTTCATAGTAATTATGAATAGCTTGAAAATACCAAAGTGTAGCATCAATGGTATTGTACTCAGGTGTGTCGCTTACATCAGGAAAACGGTTCGGTAACATTCCTTCATTAAGATATAAAGCAAATGTCTTCAGAATTTTTGATGCATCATCAAACCTTCCTGTCTCTAATGTCAAGCCTGTAAGGCTGATCATTGTATCTCTGCCCCAATCTTCAAACCAATGGTAACCTGCAATGACACTTCTGCCATTTTGATCATTTTGGCTCACTCTATTGACCACAAACTGATCTGAAGCTAAAACCAATTGTTTCATCCAGTCAGAAACCTGATTTTTCTTAAGCTTTTGTGTTTTCAACCACTTCTTCACCACCGCTTCATCTCTTTGAACTCTTTCAGAAAGTTCATTTCCATCAGCCGTTGCATTTTCTTCTGTAGAAGCTACAAAAGTGATGCGTTGACCTTTTGAAAGCTGAAGTTGAAAAGTAGCAGGGTGTACGTGTGAATCCGTATCATTCAACCCTCTTTTCAGTTCTTCTTCTAAATGAAAATTCTGATACAATTCATTGAAAATAGTACAAGAACTGTTTTCCAGCTTTAAGAAAAGCGGTAAATCAGAAGAATTATTGGAAGTGATTTTTACACCTGATGGAATAGCTGAAACATTCACAGGCCATTCCACTTGTCCTGTATTATGAAAAATTCTGTTGTCTACAATTGCACTGATTTGGAGTTCAACCACTTCATCCGCTTCAAGTACTTCATAAGACACATACGTTGTATTTTCTCCATATTTCATCCATACTTTCTTTTCTATCAAAGCATCCGCACAAGCATATTGCCAGGTCGGGATCGAGCTTTCAAGAGCGAAAGTCTGAATGTTTTTATACCCCTCTGGGGCTACGGCACCGTTTTGCCATCTATTGGAAGTCAATGCAAAGGCTGTCCCTCTGTATGTAATTGTTTCTTCCAACTTGGCAAGCATTAATCGACGGTCTATTGGCGGTCTTAAAGAAGACACCAAAAGCCCGTGGTATCCACGAGTAAGTGAACCGGCTACTGTTCCTGAACAGTAGCCGCCAATACCATTTGTCACTAGAAACTCTCTTTCTTCAGCCGTTTCTAGACTTCCGGTAATGTCACGTCCGAAGTGAACCGCCATGACTATGCAAAATCGTTAATGAAAACGTTCACTTGAGCATTGTCACATAGGAAAAATCCTGGTGTGTAATAACTCGTTGTTGCAAAGTCTAAACGACCATCTCCGTTGAAATCACCGATTACAATTAATGAAGCTGATGCAGTGGATACTCTCCATCTTTCAATCAATCCCTGCTCCAAGTCAATTACTTTATAGTAATAAACGCCTTGATTTGGCATAGGACCTCTTAGTGCGACTAAGAATTCGTCATCACCGTCTCCATCAAAATCCGCACAGATCACATGGTGAGTAGCTCCTTGTCCATGAGCATCAAAATCGCCGTAAGTGTCAATCACTTTACGTGTCCAAGGTCCATCAGCAATACCGCCTTTATTTCTTCTTGTGTAAAGTGCCAATTTGTTACCATGGAATGGATCTAATGATACCATATAGCCATAAGGATCATCGCCTAATTTTCCGTAAGCGATGTTTGAACAACCTGTGAATCCGATGTCTTCATATTCACGATCACCTTCTGATAATGGAGCCGAATCCCACTTTCCAGTTTCAATATTGTAGTAGAACCAAGTCAATCCTTCCTCACTACAAATCAACATAGAGTCGTGCTTCTCACCAGAATAACCACCATATTTTCCTAAAAGAACATCATGTACTAAACGGAAATCTGTATCATTAACCACTCTTCCTTTCCACTCTCCTGCGTTTACAGGATCTTTGGGACGATCAAAAAGTGTCATGGCAATCGGCTGATGAATTCCTTCTCCGTAAGGCTTACAACCTACTACAGGAATACCCAGAAGTTCTAAGTTTTCAGACTGCGTGAAATAACCTAGTTTTACTCTGTGCGTTGCTAATAGATCACTTACGAAGTGACGTTTCCAAGGTGTATTTTCTTTGTACTCACCTGGATTTTCTAGCCATGAAATCTTACCATCTTCAGGACGGCACCAGAAAGCACACGTTCCGAAGTTGTGAGAGATCACCAAATCTTTACGACCGTTGCCTGCAATATCAGCAACGTCAATCGCTACAGGTTCAGGGAATTTTGCAATAAGATGCTTTTCCCAAGTAGGGTTTTCATACCAAACTACCTCACCTTCAGCAAGACCAGAAGTGACAATATCCAGTTTTCCATTGCCATTTATATCAATCGCAGAAATCCAATATCCATCTTTTTGATTTTCTGCTAACGTGATTTTCTTAAACTTCGGAATCTTTACAGTTCCATCATTTAAGTAACCGTGTATATCTAATGCTTCCTTATCCATGTTGAGGTGTTACTACGTTTAGTTCTTCATCTGATAATAATTCTACTTTATCTACCTCAAAAGTTGGGGTAGCATTCACACCTTCCTGCCCAGGAATAGGGTTTTTGATGATTTCATAAGCCATTTGCTTAATGATAAACATACCACCAATAGCAGGAATCAATGTTTCAGGCTTTCCGTTAAAGGCTGTGTTGATCTTGTCCATGAAGTTCTTATAGTATTGGTTGAACTTCAAGTTGGCTGCATACAACTCTGAATCTTTCGGATACTCATCCATTTTAGCATTGACCTTGATAGGATAAACTGCATCCCAATCAATACTTAATGCTTCACCAGTTGGCTCATCTGCTTGATCACCTTTATGGTAATACTTTCCTAATTTCAACTGCTGGAATCTATAGTAGTGAGCTAGTTCGCCTTCATAATCAAAGATGCCTCCCTCAAAACCTTCACCTTGTTCTGAAATTAAACGGATTGCTTCTTTTGCACTTTCTAAATCATAAACAGGAACAATATCACCACCTCCTGAGTAATAATATTCCGGAGTTACTTGTCTGCTCTTATCACCAACAAATACATTTTCCTCTCCTAATTCATCACAAAGCATTTCCAAACCTTCTTCAATTGCCTTGTAGAAATCACCAATACTGTAATAGCTTACATCCTGATCATTTTCATCTTTCAGACAAGGTAATAAGTATTTCTTCTGGGATGGATTTACAGCCTTCAAACGTACACCTGTATGCTCTTCTTCAGGTTTAGCAGGACGCTCAATCTCTAAAAACATATCTATTGCTTCATGAGAGAAAGGAGCTAAACTTACTTCAAAATCAGTTTCGCCGTTAGGTAAATAAGTTGGAAATTCTGGTAAGAAACCTTCTTTATTCATGTCAGGCGTACCTCCTACTGCATTCAAAATGTTAGCCGCCAAAGTAAGGTGTAACATCTCTTCAATCACAATAACACGAATAAGGTTATAAGCTTCTAAGTTTGTATCAGGATGAATAGAATACATCGTAGTGATGTACGTTGGGATAGTGGCATGTTCTAATTGCATACCTGCGTAAAGATAATCCTTTACGTCGTCAAGAGTTTTTATTGGCTTAAGAGACATAATCTAGTTCCTTTTTTTGTTGGTTATTTTTTTCGTTGTTTAATTCATTAGTGATGGCATCTGCTGTTTTATAGCAAAGTGCCGCTAGCGTTAGCGTAGTATTTGAAGTTCCTATGGTTGGCATACTTCCTGACCCTACTAAGAAGAGGTTTTTATGATCCCACGACTTCTGATTAGTATCTACTACTGAAGTTTTAGGGTCATCTCCCATAATGTGTGTACCTGAGAAGTGATTTCCACCTCTTACTACAATACCTTCTCCATTATGAATGATATAGCCCCAGTCTGTTGGGTTGTACTCAGTATAATCCTCCGCTCCTAGCTGTTGGAATAACTTCTTCGCCAGTTTTCTTCCATACTGAAGTCCGTTTAAGGTATACTCCGGAATTTTGAAAGAGACAACAGGCTTAAGGTTGCCAAACTTATCTTTGTATTGAGGATCAACAGTGACAGCGTTGTTTGGATCAGCAGTCATTTCTACCATAAATGTGAAGAGCACTTGACGACAAACTTTATCTACCAAACCTTTACGAAGATCTTTTCCGTATTTGTTCTTGTTGTCTACCAAGTCGGCTACATCACTGTAAGGAGCTCCTGTTGCGAAGTTCCATCCATTATTAATGATGTCCATATGGAATGCCGCCTGCTCATTTCTGAATTGACCACTTCTGAAGTTTTCAATTCCTGAAGTACCTTGAGTACCTCTGAAAGCACCTACATTTTCTGGCATTAAGGCCCAATTGAATAAGTAAATATGATTCGTCAAGTTCTTACCAATCAATTCACTTTCTCCTTTAAGACCAGATGCCAACATCAAACGGGCATTTTCAATGGCATTACCTGCCAAAATAAATTTTCTTGCTTTCAAAGTAGCTACCTCATAATGATCAGCCCCTACTTCATCATAATATTTCACTTCCAATGAAGTGACCTCACCCGTATTAGGATCAACAATCACTTTAGAAGCAATCGTCTTATTCAAGAAATCTACCTGATCTGTATGCAATGCTTTTGCTAGTGTTTTTCTAGCATCATATTTTGCTTGCACAGGGCAAATCGGAGTACAGTTCGTATTCCCTTGGCAACGCTCACCAATTTCAGCTTGATGATCACTTACTGCTCCATCAGGAACAAAACCTTTTCCGTTATTATATTTTGGATTTGGAATTCCGTTACGGCCTTGCGGAATGTTACGGACTTTCAATTCATGATTTTCTCCAGCCAACTTAATCACTGTACCATCTACAGTATCAGCAATCACTTTGTCCAAATAAGTTGGAGGCATGGCTTCCATTGGAAAAACATACCCTTCGTCGAAAGTCATACCGTCATAGGCTTGATCTTCTACATTAGCTGCGACACCCATTTCCTTTTCCGCTCTGCGGTAGTAAGGTTTCAGGTCATCGTACTTCATTGGCCAATCAATACCCTTGTCAAAAGTTGATTTCATTTCGAAATCCTCAGGCAACATTCTTGGTGTATTCGATTGAAAGTGCATCGTCGTTCCTCCAACGACTTTTGCATAAGTACCATCAAAAACATCCGGTCCTTTTTGTACAATGTAACCGCTATCATCAATCTCTCCTTTTTTCAAAGGTTTG
The DNA here is from genome assembly GCF_001583495.1 of Flammeovirga sp. SJP92. Taxonomy (GTDB): domain Bacteria; phylum Bacteroidota; class Bacteroidia; order Cytophagales; family Flammeovirgaceae; genus Flammeovirga. The sequence continues at coordinate 500,746 of NZ_LQAQ01000093.1, forward strand.
ATATCTTGAGGGCGTGGCATAGGTGCACTTGAGTTCACAGGGTAAGGAGCGTTAGGGTCCTTGTCCAAGTTAGTATAGAACCTTTTTACATATTCCTCATAGCCTGGAATAGTAAGGTCCTGACCCGGTCCTGCTTCTACAACAAGTACTTTAAAACCCTTTTGGCTTAGTTCATTGGCCATGATTGCCCCAGAAATACCGGCACCAACAATCACTGCATCATACAGAATCTCTGATGCAGTTTTATGGTCTGTCACTATATCTTCCAATAGGTGACTTTTTCTATTTTCCATGATTATAGTATTTAGTTAGAGTACTTTTTGGGTGTTCGTTGAAAACGAACCTAACACATTGCAAACTAAATTTTTGTCCATTATCAATTGATAGTATCACAAGCTTTGTACGAAGTACTTTCAAGCTTTCTTCTTCTTCATTTTTGTCTTGAAACAAAAACGAAGCAAAATTTAGGCTTAGAAGTCAAGGTTGAGTAAGTACTATCAACCTAAAAATGGTAGAAACCAACTGGCGCGAATGTTAAGCGTAAGCGTCATTCGTGTCCTACAGATCATAAGAAATCTCCTGATTTCTAAATACATAGCTTTTTAAAAACTTAGTTTACAGTATACTAGCGCGAATGTTAAGCGTAAGCGTCATTCGTGTCCTACAGATCATAAGAAATCTCCTGATTTCTAAATACATAGCTTTTTAAAAACTTAGTTTACAGTATACTAGTCTATTGCTGGAATTTCCGGAGGAGCAGACCATGTACCATAACCTGGAGCTTTTGCCCCCATAGGATGTGAACCAATTGTTGGCCAAAGTAAACCTTCTTTATAAGCACTTGGAGAGATCACATACGTCTTATCGTTTTCTAATAATCCGAATGTATCATTCCATGATTTAGGTAATTGATACCAAGTTCCTACAAACCATAACTTGATGATGCTTCTTGTAATTGGTCCTAGTTTTTCATCGCTTAAAACTTTAGCACGGAATTGCTTATCAAAAGCTACTTCATCTGATCCTGTGTCATCTTGGATTTCATCAAAAGTAGTAAGCAACTGTATCATATTTTTTTCACCAATAATTTGGTAGACAGCATCATAATATTCTTCTAATTGTCCTGTTCCTTGAAGTTGGAATTCTGAAAAAGCTGTTAGCTTAACAGACAACTGTAAAAATTGTTGGGTTTCTAATGTTTTAGCATTCATAGTAATTAGAAAGTTTTGGATAAATGTTTGTTGATTTTTAAATATTAGATTGAGCGAAATCTAAATTAAATCCTCTAGCATTTTCTTTGTACTCATAAAGCACAGCGCTGCTAGTGTAAGTGTTGTGTTAGACGTACCAATTGATGGCATACTACCTGCACCAATAATGTACAAATTTTCATGATCCCATGATTTCTGATACTTATCAACTACTGAAGTAGCTTTGTCATCTCCCATAATGTGCGTACCTGCGATGTGGTTACCGCCACGAAGTGCATAGCCTTCACCGTTGTAAGAAACATATCCAAAATCCAATGGGTCGTAAGATGTGTGATCTTCTGCTCCCAATCTCTGGAAGATCTGACGTGTCACTTGTCTTGCCTTTTCAACTGCCTTTAGCGTATAATCAGGGATAGAAAGTGAAACAATAGGACGCATATTGCCTAAACGGTCAGTGTAGTCTGGGCTTACCGTTATACTGTTTGATGGATCTGGCATCAGCTCAATCATCACAGCCATCAATAATTGTGTTGAAATCTGATTGACCAATTCATGTCTCAATTCCTTACCATACTTATTCATGTGATCCACAATATCATGAAGGTTTGTGTAAGGTGAACCTGTGGCCCATCCCCAACCATCATTGTGAATATCAATGGCAAAAGCAGCGTGATCTTTACGAAATTCACCGCTTCTTAAATCAGAAATGCCTGATGTACAAACAGTTCCTCTCATTGTGCCTGCTACTTCTGGCAGTAATCCCCAAGTCAGTAAATAAGGGTGATCCATAAAGTTTTTACCCATCAGTTTACTACTGCTTTGAAGACCTGAAGCCAACATCAAACGCGCATTTTCAATAGCATTGGCAGCCAAAACGAAAATCTTTCCTTTGAAACTTCCTGACTCATACTCTGATGATTCCATTGAGTCATAGTGCTTGTACTCGATTTCTGTGACTTTACCACTATCATCCACTACTACTTTTGATGCCACTGTTTGAGGCAATAAATCAGCATAACCTGTTCTCAAAGCTTTAGCCAATGTTTTACGAGCATCGTACTTTGCTTGAACTGGACAGATAGGTGTACAGTTGTTATTCCCTTGGCAACGTTCTCCAATTTCTGCTTGGTGTAAACTTACAGCTCCTTCAGGAACAAAATTCTCACCGTCATTGAACGCTTTGTACTCCAAGTTTGGAATACCATTTCTACCTTGAGGGAAAGGTCTTACCTGCAGTGTATGCTCTTCCCCTTTCATGTCGACCTTCATACCATTCAAACCTTTTCCAACAGTTTGGTCAAGATAAGAAGGTGGCATTCCGTGCATAGGGAAAACATATCCTTCAGCGTAATTATCTGTATCAGTGATGTTCTGAGAAGCTACTTCACCAGAAACTCCCATTTCTTTTTCAGCAGTCCTGTAGTAAGGTTGCAATTCTTTGTAGTCAATTGGCCAGTTTACACCCACATCATATCTGTCTTTCATATGAAAGTCCTCAGGAAGCATTCGGGGTGTTTTGGACTCAAAGTGCATTGTAGTACCTCCCACTACTTTACAGTAAGTAGTATCCGTCACTAATGGGCCGTTTTGGACTAAAAAATTAGCTGAATTGGGTTCTCCAGGTCGTAGACTATCCACATCTGTACCTCTAGGCATTGGAGCATTAGGGTTTCTTGGGAAAGGGGCATTGTTGTCTTTGGATGTTGCTGTGTAAAAATTGTCCAAGTATTTTTCATACCCATTTAAAGAGAGATCTTTACCCGGACCAGCTTCAAGAATCAATACCTTGAAACCTTTTTCACATAGTTCTTTGGCTGCAATAGCACCGCTTATACCAGAACCGACGATAACTGCATCATAATTGGTTGACGCAGCGGTTTTATGGTCAACTGTACTAGTCAGACCACCGTGATCGTTACTCATTTCTTGGTTATATTATTAAGTTAGAAATAGCTTAGTCAATAGTTATAATTATTCAAAGCTGGATATACCTATTGTATGTTCTTTTAAAAAAATGTTGCTGGTTGAAGGCATCTTTTTAAAATTGAATCTATACGAATTTAGGATTCTAAATCTTACTTACAACATATTGCAATGTTAATTTTTTGTTAACACAAAATTACTCAAATTTGAATTTTAAGTCATTTTTATTTGGATTAAATATAAAATAACAAAATATTCAATACGCAATTTACACTTATTTGCATTTTAAAAATTGAACTATTCAAACAACTTAGAGGAGGCGAATTTTGATTTATTTAATTGAGTTATCATAGATATATAAAATCATTTTTCTATGAAATAATTCGTTATTACAAAAATGCCCCCTTCTTTAATGTATAAATAAGGAAAGAGGTTCAATTAATAATTATATCAAGATGAGATCAAATTAGAAGACCAAAAGCTTTAAAATACTGTTTTTAGATCCTTGTTCATGAACCATGAAAAATGACCTGTTTTTTCTCCTCTAATCTTGTCAATATTTTTTTTCAAAACATTCAACAAAATTTAATTTTAAATCATTTTTCATACTTCATCTTCATAGATATAGATGAAATTTGATATGGAAATTAAATAATTCACACACCTCATGTCCTTCATCTAAAGGCTACTTGGGTAAAGTGAATTGATCTATGCTATAATTAATAATTCTGAACATTATATCATTTCAATTAATATGGGATAAATCCATCTGTCAAAATAAGTGTCACATCGGATATCTAATACTTTTTAAACAAGTTGATCTAACTGATCACTGTTTATAAATTCAAAATATCAATATATTCAACTCTGCTTGTCCACAACCTTACCACTCAAAGAGTGTAAATAAAAAGTATGATAAATGGGTGTTGTCTTGGTAAGTTTGTGTTCTTCTAAATCGGGATTGTTTATATAAATAGTACTAAAAAAATGCCCTAGTATTGACAACCAATACTAGGGCATTTTATATGAAAAAGGGGAAAACTAATAAATAATCTTCGGCCCTACTTTATTCACTTTTGATACGAATTTATCACTATCAATACCAATAGCTTTGAAAGCTTCTACCTTGGCATTTGCAATTCTTTCTGCCTTATCCAATCCTCTACATAAAGAGAAAACTGAAGGACCTGAACCTGAAATTGCTGTACCCATTGAGCCTGCATAAACTGCTGCTCTTTTTACTTCATCAAAACCTGGAATCAGCATTGAACGGATCGGTTCTACAATTACATCTTGTAATGAACGACCAATCAAATCGTAATTTTCTTGCTCTAAACCAGCAATCAAACCACCTACGTTACCCCACTGACGAACCGCATCTACTAATGGAATTTCACCTCTCAAAATATTACGAGCATCTTTTGTAGATACTTCGATATGAGGGTGAACTACTGCACAGCATAATTCCTCTGGTACATTCAAACGAACTACATCCAACGGATCATAACTACGCACCAAAACAAAACCACCATACAATGCAGGTGCTACGTTATCAGCATGCGCCGCTCCACAAGCTACTCTTTCTCCTTCCATTGCGAAAGGAAGTAGCTCTTCAGAAGTTAATGGATTGTCAAATAATGCGTTGACCGCAAAAGCACCAGCAACTGTACTTGCTGATGAAGAACCTAAACCACTACCAAAAGGCATTTTTTTGTGTAAGGTTACTTCAATCCCTGCCTTCTCTGCTCCAATTTTCTCTAAAAATTGATACACTGAAACGGTCGCTGTGTTTTCTCTTGGATTGCGAGAAAGACGGCCACCATCACCTGTGATGTCTTTAATTACAATACCCGGCTTATCGACTAATTTCATTTCGATTTCATCACCAGGGCTATCTACGGCAAAACCTAAGATATCAAAGCCACAAGCTACGTTAGCCACTGTAGCAGGGGCAAATGCTTTTACTTCTTTCATTATTTTTATTGCTACCTGTAGTAGTTAAGGTCTCTTTTCAATAATGTGAATTAGACCTTATTTTATAAAAAGTATAATGAGGACAAAGACTAGCTTTATCCTCATTTTATAATCAAATTAGAAATTGAATTATGAAGCAATTTATAAAGAGTAATTACCTCTTCATTCTTCATTCTTCATTCTTCATTCTTCATTCTTCATTCTCAACTCTTAGTTGATCAAGAAGTTTCCGATTGTAATAATCTCTGCAAATACTCCCGCTGCAGTCACTTCTGCACCAGCACCAGGTCCTCTGATTACTAATGGCTCATTGAAGTAACGACGAGAAGTAAATACTACCATGTTGTCAGAACCAACCAATCCGTAGAATGGATGCGTACTATCTACTGCCTCCAAACTTACAGTTGCTTTTCCTTCTTCATCTAAAGTAGCCACCATTCTTAGTGCCTTACCGTCGATTTCTGCTTCTGCTCTTTGTTTTTCGAAAAGGTCATTTGCTTTTTCTAGTTCTACAAAGAAATCATCTACAGATTCAGCATCCATACATGCTTGCGGAAGGATAGGTTTTACTGTTACGTCAGAAGGTTCCATATGATAACCTGCTTCACGCGCTAAGATCAAGATCTTACGGGCAACGTCTACTCCACCCAAATCGTCACGTGGATCTGGCTCAGTATAACCCATTTCTTTGGCATCTTTTACTAACTCAGAGAATTTCATTCCTGCTGAGAAAGTATTGAATAAGTACGATAATGTACCTGAAAGAATACCTTCGATTTTAATGATCTTATCACCTGATCTCTTTAAATCTTGAAGAGGTCCGATTACAGGAAGACCTGCACCTACGTTTGTCTCATACAAGAATTTCACGCCTCTACGTTTTGCAGCCGCTTGACATCTCAAGTAATAATCTAAGCTACTTGAGTTGGCGATTTTGTTTGGTGTAGTAATAGAAATAGAATTCAATAGAATCTTTTCATACAATTTCACCGCACTATCACCTGCTGTACAGTCTACAAATACAGAGTTAGGCAAGTTCATTTCAATCATCTTCTCTACGAAACCTGCAGCACTTGAAGTTTCTCCTTCTGCTAGAATTTCGTCTTTAGGTAAAGAAATATCTAAACCTGTTTCATTGAAGATCATTTTCTTTGAATTGGCAGCACCTACTACGTTCAAGCGTAAGTTACGCTCAGTCAATAAGTACTCAGCCTGATCTCTCATTTGTGTCAGTAATGTATTACCGATCAAACCAAGGCCCAACATAAACACGTTCAACTCCGCCATATCTGACAAGAAGAAGATTTCGTGCAATGCATTCAATGATTTATGTAAATGCTTCTGCTCGATTACTACAGAAACGTTTAGTTCTGATGAACCTTGAGCAATTGCGGCGATGTTTACACCGTTTTTACCCAATGCACTAAATAACTTGGCTGCAACACCTGGGCGGTGTGCCATGTTCTCACCGATAATTGCAAGAATTGATAAGTTATTTTGCACTTCTACTGGATTTACTTTTCCAGATGCCATTTCATTGAAGAACTCTTCCTCAATGATTTTCTTACTCTCCGTAGCATCACCTGGAGCTACCGCGAAAGTAATTGTATGCTCTGAAGAAGCTTGTGTAATCAAAATCATCGATACACCACCTCTTGCCAAAGCACCAAACAATCTTGATGATACACCCGGAACACCAATCAAACCACTGCCTGAAAGTGTAACCAAAGCAATCTCTTTGATAGAAGAAATACCTTTCACTGGCCAATCTTCCTGACCTGACTTGCTTGTTACAAGTGTACCAGGGAAAGACGGGTTGAATGTATTTCTGATTCTTAAATCAATGTTTTTCTTGATGGCAGGCTGAAGTGTTGGAGGATAGATCACTTTCGCACCGAAGTGTGACATCTCCATTGCTTCTTCATAAGACAGTTGCTGTAATGAGAAGGCTGTAGGCACAACTCTTGGATCGGTAGTCATTACACCGTCAACATCTGTCCAAATTTCGATTTCAGTAGCATTTAATGCCGCACCGAAAATCGCCGCAGTATAATCTGAACCACCACGACCTAAAGTAGTTGTTTCACCACTTTCAGAAGAAGCAATAAATCCAGTTACAATCTGCATTTTATCTGTTTCTGCAAAATGCTTTGTAATTGCAGAATTTGTTGTTACAAAGTCAACCTTCGCTCCGCCAAACACACTGTTAGTACGCACTACTTTACGTGCATCCAACTGTTCAGCAAGAACGCCCTCTTGTGTTAAGAACTCAGCAATAATATATGATGAAAGGCGTTCTCCGAAAGACTGTAAAATATCCAATGAGCGTAGAGACAATTCTTTTAAAAGGAAAATACCTCTTAAAATATCCTCTAGGTCGTTCAACTGAAGTTTCACGAACGCAATGGTTTTACTTTGTCTACGTACTTCAATTAACTCACGAATCGCGGTTAAGTGAGTAGACTCAATATCTTTCAATAATGACTTATAGGTTTCGTCACCTGACGCTGCTCTGTTCCCTACTTCTATGAGCTTGTTTGTTATCCCGCTCATCGCCGATACCACAACTGCGACTCTTTGTCCGCTTTGCTGGTAATCAGAAAGGATATTGGCCACTTGTTGGATATTTTTCGCACTTCCAACCGATGTACCTCCAAACTTGAGTACTTTCATCCTTTTCCTGTTTGCTAGTCCATAAGTATAAACAATTCGCAAAATTTGCGAGTACAATGCTAAGGCAAAATCAATCTTTTTAGAAATACACTTTTCGATTTTCTGCTCCGGAATTTCGTAAAAACATTGTTCAAACCATGTAATGAGAATTCCGATAAAAGGCAGGCAAAAAAGTCAATTCCAAATATTCGATAACATTTGTCTTAGTACTAAAGTTATAAAAGTAGTATTTAAATCAGTGAATCGCCAACAATTTGATAAATGATAGGTGAAGTTTTTTATAATTTATCATTAAAAGGGTCATTTTTTCTAAAATTTCTCATTTTTAGAGACTTTTCTTAGTCAAAAATGAAAAATATCTACTTCTCCTCTTTTTAATTATTAATTGGCAATTATTAGTTGTTATTTCTTAGTTATTAATTTTTCTCTTCTTACTTTTGCTGCAAACGTGCGTTGCCTTGTCGCTTCAGTAATGAAGAGGAAAGTCCGAGCATCACAGAGCGTCACACTTCCTAACGGGAAGGCACTCAGCAATGGGTGACAGAAAGTGCAACAGAAAGTAAACCGCCTTCGGGTAAGGGTGAAATGGTGAGGTAAGAGCTCACCGCGTTGGTGGCAACACGAACGGCATGGTAAACCTTGTGAGATGAAAGACCAAATAGGTCTTATTGTCCTTCGGGAATGAAGTTGCTCGCTTCATTGTCTTCACAGACAGATAAGATGGGTAGGTCGATGGAGCCTGTGAGCGATTGCAGGCCTAGATAAATGACAGGGACCACATTGCTTGCAATGGAGGTACAGAACTCGGCTTATAGACGCACGTTTTTATTTTCTCATCCACTTAATTTTATTTCCCCCAAAAAATGAGAACCTTATTTTCCATTATCCTTTTTCTGGGAACCTTCCAACTTCATGCACAGTCTTTAGATTTCAAAAGTGTTGAAGACCTTTATTCTTTTTTCGATTACAATGCTTCTAAGCCAAAACAGTTAGTGAGTGCTCACCGTGGTGGTCCTTATATTGGTTATCCAGAAAATTGTATTCCTACTTTCAAACACCTTGTGAAATATGTTGACGTACCTGTGATTGAATTGGACGTTGAGATGAGCAAAGACAGTGTGATGTTTTTAATGCATGACAATGAGCTAGGAAGAACAACTACGGGCAGTGGTTCTGTGAGAAATTACACTTGGAAAGAATTACAGAAAATTCGTTTGAAAGACGATGAAGGTAATTTGACGAAATATAAGTTTGATACTTTTGAAAAAGTATTGAAGTGGACTAAAAAAGGAAAAGCACTTTTAACTGTTGATGTAAAACGTGGTGTTCCATTTGAAAAAATTACAAAAGCCATCCGTGACGCAGGTGTTGAAAAATATGCGGCAGTAATCACTTACAATTGGGAAGATGCAAAATTAGTTCATCAATTGGCACCTGAATTAATGATTTCTGTAACTATCATGGATGAAAAAGGATGGGAAGAGGCGAAAGCTTCTGGCATTCCTTTCAACAGAATGATTGCTTTCACGGGAGTTAAACTTCAAGATAAATCTCTTTATGAAAATTTACATAAAGAAGGCATCTACTGTATTTCTGCTACTTTCCATACTACTGATAAAGTGCAGGATGCTCAAAACAGAACAAAAGAATATCAAGAAGCTTGGGATTTAGGTGTAGATATCATCGCATCTGATCTTCCTATTGAGGCATTTGATTCCAAAAAATAAAAATAAGCTGTTCCACAAGATACTCGTGGAACAGCTTCATTAATTTCACTCGTTATATATATACTCTTTACCTAATTATTATTCTATTTATTGTAAAACCAATTTTTTCTTAGTTGCTTTAAGTCCTGACTTTATAACCATATAATACATTCCTGATGGTAAATTAGAAGGTAATGGCACAGGTTTTAAAAGAGAGTTTCCAGCTAAGTTTTTAATGACTTCTTGATAGATTGCTCTTCCTGAGTTATTGTAAACCTGAATCAGAATATCATTGCCTTTTGATACATCCTGAATCGAAAGATTAGGAACCTGATTCCCATTGATTACATTAGGATATAGATTTACTTGAAAATCATTCACCCCATCATCTTCTAAAGCAATAAACAAAGGACCGTAAGATTCATTTTGTCCATCAAAATCATATTGTACTAGCTTATAATAAGCTTCAAAAAGAGGTTCTTCATCCACAAAAGTGTAATCAATAGCGTAAGTAGTGTTTCCAGCACCATCCAATATCCCTATACTTTCCCAGTTTTTTTGATCTACTGAGCGAAGTACTTCATAATAATCATTATTGATTTCCATAGCAGAGGTCCATTGCAGTTTTACTGTCTGTTGCTCTGTTATACCAATTGAAAATGTGCTAAGTATGATTGGGAGATCTCCCATATTGTTTTCTACCTCAATTTCATCAATAGCATTTACGGCACTCAATCTTGCATTTGATGGGTAATTCTCATAACTCGCTTTAGCCTCTAAAGGTGTGTCAACAAATTCAATTACAATTTTTCTACTTTGGGAGAAATAGTTTTGCATCGTAGTATTTTCTGATTTTGTCAGATGCTTTGTATCTGTTTTTCCATTGTCATGATAGTGATCTAGCTTTTCACTAACGTTTTGATTTTTCACTTCCCATTTGATGGCGACAATTCTATCTTTCAAATCTTGGAGTGAAGTAATTTTACCAAGACTAGACTGATTGGGTAAAACGATTTCATTGTTATCGAAGCCATAAGCCGTTACTTTTAAATATTTACCATACCATCCCGATGCGGAATTGACAGTAAGATCATTTAAAATATACACACTGATCTTGTTTCCAGATCGATCCCCTGCCACTAATTTTGATTCATCCCAAAAATCAATGGATGCACTCAGCTCATTAAAATCCAACACTTTATCAGTAGAAAATGGATCTGAACCTACAATAGCATTAGAGAAATTTCCATTTCCACTTCGATTATCCAATCCACCTGTTGCATAAATGTTTTGTGGGTTTTCATTGGTTGCACGTCCAAAGTCTGCACTTCCTGAAACAGAAATTATTCCTGAGTTCCCTACATTCACCCCAATATTATCAGTTCCATAATCAGAAATGAGAGTTCCATCATAAGTATCAACATTTCCTCTGACAATCAGCACGCCATCTACTTGAACTGATGAATTAGTGTTGATATACAAATTTCCATTGATAATTAAAGTATCTGTTTCACCAACTATAAGATTTACACCGCTTGGATAATTAAAGGCCTGGTCCCTACCTCCAAGTGACAATGTGTTACCATTTAAGTCAATTGTTACGGAAAGTTCATCACTATCATTTTTCACCTCAACCTTCCTGGCACTAGAATTACTACTTAGTGTCAAATCATCTGCAAACGAACAATTGGCATCTGATGTGAACACTGCGTCTGTATCAAAATCTGATTTTAGATTTGCACATTGACCATAACTTTCCATTGTTATGAATCCTAATGCACCAGCTAATAGAAAAGGGTAAATAGCTCTCATATCTTCTAATTATTTAAAAAGTCGGTACTCTCATTTCACGATTAGTTTTTAATTTTATCTTTCTCGCTGTGGTTGTGAGGTCTAACGCATTTTTTTTCTTTTGTGTTGAAGGCAACAAAATTTGAAATCGTATGTTTCTAGCCTTTTGTTAATAAAAAAAGAATCGGAATATGATATTTATAACGGTTATCATACATCCTTAAAATCAAAAAAATAACCAATAATCAACACTAAAGACATCCAAAACGACAATCAGTATATTCCTATAGCTTTTTTCTTACATCGACGAAAAATTAATGTTGATGTAAAATTTTAGGCAAAAAAAATCCCATAGCTTTCTAGAAACTATGGGATAATCTGTAGTAAAATATTTTTCAGCAAGTTACCTGACTAATAAACGTTCTTTTACAATGTTTTTTCCAGACTTCACTACAACATAATACATTCCTGATCCTAATTGCTTTGTGAAATGCATTGGTTTCAAAAGGTTATTTGAAGTCACTTCTGCTATATCTTCACTATACACAAGGTATCCATTGTTGTTGAAAACTTGAATGCTCATACTTGTACCTACATTCAATCCTGAAATGCTGAACTGCACATTTTCACTGTTCAAAATATTATTAGGCATAATCAAAAGTTCCAATGCCTCTTCTACTCCCTCTAATGTAACAGCAACTGGCCCAAAGAATTCAAAAGCTTCATCAAAATCAACTTGCTTTAATCTATAATATGATACAGCTAGTGGTTTTTCATCTGTGAAAGTATATTCAATGGCAGTTTGCGAATTTCCACTTGCTTCAACTGTCCCAAGGTTAATCCAGTTTTTACGATCTGATGAACGTTGCACCTCAAAATGAGATGCATTTATTTCTGAAGCTGTTTTCCATTCTAGCTCTACTTCTTCTCCTATTACAGCACCTCTGAAATAAATAAGCTCTACGGGTAAGTCTCCTGGCACTTGGCTTTCAAAATCAATAATGATGTTACCGCTCGACTGTACTGTTGCAATTCTAGCTGTACTTCCTCCTAACTGACCGTCTACAGTGACTCTTTCTGAAACCGATCCTGATTCAACTACTTCAATTTTGATGGTTTTATTAATAAAATAATCAAGGATCATCTGGTTGTCTGATTCATCTCCACCATTTCTCTTTTCAATCGCATCTTCAATTTCAGTAGGCAACTTCCATGTCATCTCTCCTAAAGCATCTTTAAGACCACCCACAGAATTAACTTTGAATGTAGAGTATAACATACAGTTTTTATCTTCTTCACTTTGTACAGTAAATGCGATTTCTTTTCCCAATAAACTTAATACATTACCATTGGACAGGATTTCTTCTAAGTTCTCTGAGGTGAAAATAGGTTGAGTATAAATTCCTGTTTCATCAAAAAAGTCAAGTCCTCTCGCTGTTATTGGTAGACTGATATCCACTGGGTAATCTTTCGTGAAAGGATTATCTATATCTCCAGGGTATTCATCCTTAATTTGATCGAAATCAATATCCCCAATTTTTCCTCCATTTCTAATTTCATCAACCGTATCTCTCAAATCTTGTGTGTATTGACTATCTGGAAACAACCATTCACAAAGAGCTAACCATCCTAACAACCAACCTGGCACTTCACCTTCAATAGAGTAACTTTCTATTTTTCCATTAGGCACAATGATTAGACCTTCTAAATTACCTGAAGAATAGTTTAAAATAGCATCTTCATTCACATGTATTTGCCCTTCAGCAGCAACATTGATATTTACTTTACTTGACTTTTCAGGAGTATCTTCATCTCCTTCTGTCAGTAAACTTCCATGAATAATTAATACTCCATTATCTTTGACAGTCACTGTACTATTGTTGAATAATCTAAGATCACCAATAATCACAAGGGTATCCTGTGCCTCAATAATAAGTTCCAATATATCATTTGGATCAGGCTCAAGTATCAGTTGAGATGCTTCTATCAGTACAGATAAATTTTCTGTGGCATCTCCAACTAGAATTGTACGATAATTTCCATCGTTTTCCAGTGTTATTGTTGATTCAGAAAAGACTTGACAGCTTTCATTAAAAATAAGGTTTCCATCTCCAATAGTCACACGACCTGAAGAATAATCAGCTGAACACCCATCTATTGCGAATGAATTATAACTTATCAGAAGAATAGATGATATGAACAATAGCTTGTAGTAGTTAATGCTTAACATATCAGAAAAGGTTTTAGAATAAGGTGTGTTTGCATGTTTGTTTTAGTAGTTCACTTCACCTTATTTTCGATAAATTTGGACTAAATCACCATTTAATATAACTTAATTAAGCACGAATAAGCGAAAAACTACGCCAAAAGCCAAGTATAAGACCTAACAAAGGTTAATAAACGCTACTTAACAATAAAAATGCCCATAGCTTGGCAGGCTATGGGCTGAAAGTTTAGTTATATACGGTATGAATAATTTTTAAACTCGTCTGCTGTTGCTTAGTCTACAAGCAACTTTTCTTTTACAACACTTTGTCCGGACTTGATAACGATATAGTACATACCTGATCCAAGTTGACTTGTGAAATCCATTGTCCTTAACAGATTATTAGAACTTATGTCTCTTATTTCTTCCATGTATACATTGTGTCCTTGATTATTGTAAACTTGAATGAAAACATTATTTCCAATGTTTAATCCAGACATACTAAACTGTACTTCCTCACCACTGCTGATATTATTAGGCATAATCAGTGCGTTCATAGATTCCTCTACTCCAGCGTGATTGATGACTATTGGCCCATAATATTCATAAGCATCATCTAAGTCGACTTGTTTCAACCTGTAATATGCTCGTGGCAAAGGTTCTTCATCTTTAAATTCATAATAAACGGCCGTTTGAGAATTTCCTGCAGCTTGAATAGATCCAATCGACTCCCAATTTTTTCGGTCAGTAGATCTTTCAATATCAAAATGAGAAGCATTAATTTCAGTTGCTGTCACCCATTCTATAGAAATATCTTCTTCTGAAGGTGATGCTTTAAGGTATGTCAATTCTACAGGTAAGTTAACAGTACCTGCTATAGATCCTGTGACGTTTAATTCGCCTTCCCAAACTCCTTGAACACCTGTACCGAAAGGTCCTGAAAGATCCAGATTACCATCCACGTTAACAACTCCATTTGGACCGATATTGAAACGATCTCCTAATGAAGCTCCAATAGTATGTGAAACATTTCCATTTACATTTAAAGTACCATTTACAGTAAGGATACCAAATTCAGACATTATCAAATCCCCATTGATAGTTAGGGTAGTCCCTTCATCAACTGTTAGGTTACCAAAATTTGTAAAAAGAATAACGGTCCATCCTTGAATAGTATACGATCCTAAATTCCAAGTAACGTCAGTAGGATCACCAGGGTCACCACTATCAGAGACTGTTACATCGCTACCAGAACCTATGTTAACAGCTGCTCCAGGATTGTCATATGTACAATCACTAGTATACACAGTTCCATCCGAAGGCGTACATTGTCCATAAATAATTTGAGCAGTAAGTAGCAATAAGAAAAAGCAGTAAATTTTTTTCATGATTAATTAATTTCATCTCTGGTTTTTTCAAAATTGATATCAAAAACCAAAAACAATCTGAGCTATTATTTGATTAAAATTAGAGTGCGGGCGAGTTGTATTTCTGAGCAAATGAGATAGTATTTTATAACATCTTTTCTTTGATTAATAAATCGTATTTATTTCTTTTTCAGTAATTTAATACATCATTACGCTTTACAAAGATTGCAAAACAATCTTATTAAACAAATGACAACAACACTATTAACATATTCACTTTTTTGTTGTTTTTGTTCAGTAATTCATTAATTCAATCTAATAAATATAAAAATAGTGCAACATGTTATGAGAATATACAAAGATTGGAATTTACAGCCAAAGTTGACTTTTCTACTATAAAGAAGTTTAAAAAGTAGAACAACTTCTTTTAGGTTACATTATTTAAGAACAAAATTTCTAATTTTCTTACATGTATAAGTAAATAAATAACATTCCACTTAAAAAGCACCTCTATTTGATAGAGAGTTTAACACCTTTACCTTGTCTAAAAATTTTCATATTTGATTTGTGATACAAAAACAGAGTTTTGACACTAAAATTATTTTGTTAATACTGAAAATTATTTTTCTTTTTTTTTTATCTCTGAGATTTTTCTTCTTTTAAAAATAAAAAAATAGCAAAGAGACCCGTAGTTTTTATCCAAACTACGGGTCTCCTTTATAATTTATAATGAAAGAGTTAACCTATTTGATTAACAGCTTTTCTTTTATAGTTTCTTTACCAGATTTCACTACTATATAATACATACCTACTCCAAGAGAAGAAGTAAAGTTCATTGGTTTCAATAACACTTCAGATGTAATATATTTTTCACTCTCTGTATAAACTATATTTCCAATGTTATTATAAACCGTGATTTCAATACTATTTCCAACATCTAGCCCTGAAAGGTTAAATTGTACTTGTTCTCCATTACTGATATTGTTTGGCATCACTAATAATTCCATTGGCATTTCCACTCCTGCTAGAGCTACTTGTAATGGACCAAAAAATTCAAAAACACCGTCAAAGTCTACTTGTTTCAATCTATAGTAAGCTTTAGGCAATGGATCGCTATCTTCAAAAGTATAACTGATAGCTACTTGTGAGTTACCACTTGCTTCTACAGTTCCTAATGTCTCCCAGTTATTTCTATCTGCAGATCTTTGTACATCAAAGTGAGATGCATTTACCTCTGTAGCAGTTCCCCATTCTAAAGTAACTTCTTTTTCTTCTGATGATGCTTGAAAGTAAGTAAGTTCTACAGGAAGATTACCTGTTCCCGTTGATGTTCCTGTTACATTCAATTCACCTTCAACAGTACCATTAATTCCATCGCCTAATGGTCCTGTAAGATCTAAGTCTCCATCAATATTAACTACTCCATTTGACCCAACTATTAATCGGTCTCCAAATGAAAATCCTGTTGTTGATGTAACGTTACCATTAACATTCAAAGTTCCATAAACTTCTAGAACACCAAACTCTTCCAAAACCAAATCGCCATTAATTGTTAATGTACTGCCTTCATCAACAATCAGGTAACCATAATTAAAAAGGTTCCCTCCAATAGAGTAGGAGTTTACAGTAAACTCAACATTTGCATCGCCCGAAACAGTTAAATCTCCACCGGATCCGATATTGACATCAGTAGCACTTGTATATGTACAATTAGAAGTATAAGTTACACCATTTGCAGGTGTTGTACATGTTTGAGCAGATGAAAAATATGCTATAAACAGCATAGATAATAAAAAGTAAATTCTTTTCATGTCAGGTTAATTTTTTGCCCCCACTTCGCATTCAAAAAATGGGTGGCAGAAGTTTAATTTAGAGTAAAATTCAAATCATAAAGAAGCATACTTGAGCATTAGATCAAAAAGAAGCTAAGTATAGTTTACTGCTATTTTTTTATGATTGCATTGTTGAAATAAATAGATTTATTGCAAAATTTAGCTAAACAACATTAACAAACAAAAAGTTCATTCGTATTTAACATATGCAATTTTTTATTCGTTATGTCTAAAAAATAATGCCATTTTATCATTATAAGATGAATTTTGTTTAAAATGAATGGTTTGAGTAACAATAGTTTGCTTCAATTTATATGATCTTTATTTCACTAAAAGTTTTTCTTTTACAACATTTTGCCCTGATCTGATAACGATGTAATACATACCTGAACTAAGTTGTTCTGTAAAATTGAAAGTCTTTAAAATATTATTTGCATCAATGTTACTGATTTCCTTAAAGTAGACGTTATGCCCTTTGTTATTGTATACTTGAATCAATACGTCATTCCCGATATTTAATCCTGATAGATTGCATTGTACTTTCTCCCCACTAAATACTTTATTAGGCATAATTACAGCGTTTAATTTATGTTGTTCATACTGATTACTCACCAATATAGAACCATAATACGTATAAGATCCATCGAAATCTACTTGCTTCAATCGGTAATAAGCACTTGATAAAGGTACTTCATCTTCAAATTGATAAGTTGTTGATGTTTGTGAATTTCCTGAAGCTTGAAGCGTTCCTAGTTTATCCCAATTTTTTCGGTCTGAAGATCTTTCTACATCAAAATGAGAAGCATTTACCTCAGTCGCTGTCTCCCACTCTAAAAAAACTGATTCCTCCTTTGATGACGCTTGAAAGTAAGTGAGTTCTACAGGAAGGTCACTACAGTTCAGATTTCCCGTGATATTATCGCAATTCAGGTCCCAATTAATACCATCTGATACATTATCTGGATTAATTGTGCCACTATTAAAGTTTCCTCCCACCTGAACAGACCCGTTTCCATTAATAATAATGTCTTCTCCAACTCCATTATTTTCAAAACTCCAAGCACTAGTCGATAGATTCCCGCTTACTATGAGCTGTCCATCAATCTGATAACTAGAATCGTACGCATCAGCATCTTCAATCTGCATATTTCCATTGATGCGGAGAATTGCATTTTCTTCAATAATTAAATTGAGATAAAAGATTGAAAAAGTAGTGGCAGTAATGGTTATGTCAGTACCTGATTTAATGGTTAAACTCGAAGCGGGTACCGTTGCACTTGTAATACCATTTGCTCCTGATAAATCGGCACGCAAATCAGAACATAAATTATAATCTGATGGAAGGTAATAATTATTAAAAGCTCCTAACGCAATGTCATCTTGTAAACATTGTGCATTGATGGATTGTACAACAGAAGCCCATAGTAATAGACCTAAAAAATATCTTTTTTTCATTAGTAAGTTAATTTGATTCACAATCGCTGAGGAATTGAAAACAGTGGCTGTGGTGAAGTTTAGGGAATGATAAATGTGTAAAAAGTGAATAGGAACACAAGACTTCGTCAACGTTTTTAAGTATTGATTGCAGTACAATTTCCTGGTACTTAAAAAGTATGCTCAAATCTAAGTAAACCGCCTTGTTCTGCTTTAAATTCCACTACGTCAACTTTTCATTCCCTCTACTTCAAATTAACTTCTGAGTATACATTTCATTACAATACCTAAAATTGTAATCATAGGCAGTACAATAGTTTATATAAATAAAATAATACGTTTTTTATTTAAGTGATAATATCAAACTCTTCTAAGAAAACAGGTTTAAATAAACATTAGACTCATTTCATCAATTTCACATAAAAAAAACCTCATAGATTAAATCCATGAGGTTTCCAGCTTGTAGGTCTAATTTGTCTATAGTTGATAATCTTTAATGCTGAGAGCGATATGATGATAGCATAATTGTATATCGCATCGCTATATATGATATCAGAATCCCTGAACCCAAGGCTTCCGCACATAAACCAATAAATAATTTTCCTTTTGTGATGTATGCTCCTGATAATGCAGATTCTTTTAAATACTGTAAAAATTCTGGATCTATAAAAGTCAGATAGAACATCATGAATAATGCAAAAGGGATAGCACTGAAAAGAGATATTTTCATACCACTAAGAAATCCTGATAAATACCCAAAATCTCCTGGATTTTCTCTTTGTATCTCTCTAAAAGCATAAAATATACCTCCTGCATGAATCACAAAGTTCAATGCTCTCAATTCTATAATGTGGTAAAGGTTTAGAAATTTCATGATCAGAAAAAGCAATAAGTAACCCGCGAACATGAAAGAAGAGTATTTGATAATGATTTTCATAAGAGGAGATAGTTAGGAATTTTGGTGTAATTATGTAGTACTAAACCCCTTAAGTCGATAATTGTTTTAATAAAATGAAAAAAGCCATGTATTTTATGAAAACACATGGCCTTTGAGTGATATTGATCTCTGATTAAGCTGTTGCTGTTGTCAGAGCTTCAAGTTTCTCAATAAATGCATTGATTTCCTCTTCTGATGTATCAAAAGAACACATCAAACGAACTTCATTGATTTGCTCATTCCAAACATAAAAAGGAGACTGTTCTTGCATGGCTGGTATCACCTCTTTAGGTAAAATGGCAAAGACGCCATTGGCCTGCACTTCTTGTGTAATACGAACTTCAGGTACTTTACTCAACCCTTCAGCAAGTTTTTTAGCCATTTTATTGGCGTGAAGTGCATTTTCCTTCCATAGATCCGTACCAAAAAGCGTTTCAAACTGCACCGCTATGTATCTCATTTTTGATAATAACTGCATGCCTTGTTTTCTGACGAATTTATAGTTTTCAGAAATCTTGGTATTCAAAAAGATGACAGCCTCACCGAACATCAGTCCATTTTTAGTGCCTCCAAAAGAGATAAAATCAACTCCTGTATCCACAAGCATTTCTTTGAAAGAAACGCCTAATGATACAGCTGCATTACTGATTCTTGCCCCATCTACATGTAATAATAAATTATTTTCATGTGCATAATCTGCAATGGCTTTGATCTCTTCACAAGTGTATACTGTTCCATATTCTGTAGCTTGTGTGATTGAAACCACCTTGGGTTGAGACCAGTGCTGCTCTCCTAAATTGACTAAGAAGGGAGCAATATCTTCAGGAGAAAGTTTACCATTTTCCTTTTCTACTGAAAGCAACTTAAATCCTCCAAACTTTTCTGGAGCACCACATTCATCTACATTAATATGAGCTACTGAAGAGCAGATAACTGCACCAAAAGAAGGACAAACAGAAGATAAAGCCGTCACATTGGCACCTGTACCGTTCATTGTAAAGTAAACGTCAATATCTTCTTTCAATAATTTCTTAAAAACAGCAATTGCACCCGCAGTGGAATCATCTGCTCCATAAGATCCTTGATGGCCTACATTTATTTTTCCTAATGCTTCAATAAGCTCAGGGTTTGTTCCTGAGTAATTATCACTTGCTAATGTCTTTTTCATTATATATTTCTACTTAGATGGAAGTCTTTCTTTTATGTTCTCCTATTTCAATAAGAGTTCTGTATGGGTAAATAACATAGAAAAGTACAAAGTTAGAGAAAAGGTTATTAAATGTTGACAACTTATTTCTCTCCAAACCAAGTCTAATAAGTTTTGTTAGTAAAAGCACTTGTTTTTGCATTTGGTTTCATAACTTAAATCTAAATTTTAAAACCTCTATAAAATGAAACTAATACTACTCTCTGGAAGTGTAAGAGATGACAGACTCTCTCATGGTGCTGTTTTATATATTGCTCAAAGAATGAAAGAACAGTTTTCAATCGATGCTGAAGTGATTGACCTTAAAGAATACGCACTTCCACCACTGACCAATACTTTACATGACGACTCACCAGAAAATGTCAAAAAACTGGGAAAGATTTTAGATGAAGCTGATGGAATTTTACTGGCCTCTCCTGAATATAATGGCAGTTTCTCTTCAGCACTGAAAAATGCTATCGACTTTTTCCCGAAAAGTACTTATCAGAAAAAACCAATTGGTGTAATCAGTATATCGGCGGGCCCTTTGGGGGGCATAAGAGCTGCACAAGCAATGCAACTTCAGGTGCTGGCATTAATGGCTTACCCAATTTACAGAATGATGACTATTTCTAATGTCCAAGATCAGGTGGACTCTGAAGGAGTGTTATTAAATCCATCTTTTGAAGGTGCAGTGGATATTTTTATTGAAGAATACCTTTGGTTGGCAGAGGCAATTGTTGATAAGAAGAAAAAATAATAAAAAAATCTCCCAATTTTAATGCATGGATTAAAATTGGGAGATTTAATACGTCACCTTTACTACTAAGCAAACATGATTAGTATCCTATGCGTATCCTCTTGGAATAAAGGCACTGACAGCAACAGTTTCTCCTCTCCTTTTAATCGTAAAGATTCTTCCAGCAAAGAAGCATTACCAACTGATTGCGTGATTTTTTCTTTCTGAGATTCTGATAAGAAATCAGGAACATTCAAAATCTTAGATGCCGATATATTTAAACTTTGATAAGCTTCGTTATCCGCTTCTATATTTCCTTTTTCATCCAACAATAATGAAGGTAATGAGAGCTTGTTGATCCATTCATTAGTAGACAAATCCACATCTTTATCTTGGAAAATCTGTTCTAAAACTGCAAAACCACTTTCTTTATTATTGTCTTTATGTTGCATTCTGAAGAGTGTATTCTTCGTTTTCTGACGTTCAATTTGTCTTGTAAGCCCTTGTTCACGTTCCACTCTCTCTGTTACATCAAAAATGATAAAGGTAAACTTCACTGGAACATCTTCATTAAACACCGCTCTTACGCTAGTTTCTCCCCACAAAGCTCCTTTTCTTGTTGTAAAGAACTCTAATGTTCTTGTTTTTACATTTTTCTCAGCATCATCCATCAATAATGTTGAGATAACAGACTGATAAGAAGTAGTGACCATATCTGCCAATGGTTCACCAATTCTCGTATCAATTGGCTTTCCAGTCCACTCTTCTACCTTTTTGTTACCAGAAATAATTCTACCATTCAAGTCCACTTCTAAAATCATGGCCATACCTTCCAAAATTGCAGTTCTTGAAGCCACTTCATTTTGTAAAAGTGTAAGTGTTTCAGATTCTGTCTTCAATTCCTTCTTGATAAAGCTTTCCTCTGTTTTATCCACCATGAAAAGGGTAATTTTCTGAACATCTCCAGAAAGGTTTCTCAATGGGAATAAATTAAGCTCTAAGGTTTTAACATGACCTTCTCTCGACATAAAATTGAAAGTGGCCACGGCATCTGTCCCTGCCTTTATGTCTCTTAATATTCTTTTGAAAGAACGAATTTCTTTAGCGTCTTCAAAAAGCTCAACCAAAGCTATATTTCTATACTCCTTTCTTCTGTACCCTAACAGCTCTGTAAATGTAGTGTTGGCTGATTTTATTTTACCATCCAAGTCAAGATCAAGTACAGGGAAGTGCATTCCAAAAGCATTCAGTCTCTCATTATTTGTAAGATCTTTTGCTTTTTGCTCAGTGGTAAATTCAGCAAATTGTATAATCTTATAAGGCTTTCCATCGAGTCCGAAAATTGGATTATAAGTACCGTTCATCCATATTTCTTGTCCTCTTTTATTGATTCTGCAATACTCTCCAGAAATATAAGATCCATTATTTAAACTGTCCCATAGTAATTTATAACGCATCGAGTTCACCTCTTCAGAAGGCACTAATACTCTTTCATATTTTCCTGTAAGGTTTTCCAATTTGTAGCCCATTACAGAAAGGTACATATCGTTAGCCGTTAAGATTCTTCCTTCAAGATCAAATTCAATAATTGCCATTGTTTTACCAATCGCATCTAGAATATTCTTGTTTAAGTTAGACTCCTTTGAAAGCTCTTTCAGTTTCACATTTAGCTCATCCTGAAAGCCCTGCATTTCTTTGGTTTTAGAAATCAAAGATTCCTCTTTGTTCTTCAAATTCTCATTCACTTCCATTGATTCCTTCAGTAATCGACGTGTATTTTCGTTCATCATATACACCGCAATTGCAGAAGCAAAACGTTCACAGGCAGCACTAGCATATTCTTTTTCATGAGGAGCCAGATTTCTGTAAGATGCAATTTCAACAGCACCATACACCTCATCTGACCCATGTACTACAGGAATAATCATAATACTGGTAGGCGCTGCTTCTCCCAATCCTGAAGAAATAGCCGTATAATGGTCGGGCACATCTTCCACATAGATATATTGCTTTTCAAGCATTACCTGTCCTACGAGCCCTTCATTTGCTGATATTTTTTTCTGAGGAAAACGCTTCTTTCCATAAGCATAACTTGCAACCTGATTGACCACCTGATCACTATCTTTGTCTAATCTCAAGAATACACCGCCTTGCAATGCTCCCAAATGTCGAGTAACAAACCTTACGAAGGCAAAACTCATATCAGTGATGGAATCAAAGTGTTCTCCATTCAGCGTTTCAGTTGTTTTAGCAAGTCCTTCCGTAATCCATTTACTTACAAATTCCTCGTTGGCCAATTGCATTAAAGTATTACGGGCTTTATCATAAGATTCTTCCAACCTTGGGTTAAGACCATCAGTATTTGCTTCAAAATCCTTTTCTCCCAAGTGTTCAATCATCTTTGTAATTCTTTCAAAATCATCTTCCAAATGATTTACCTTATCTTCAATTACTTTGATGTCAGATACATTATCTCCTCCTTTTTCTGAAGTAAAATACTCAAGGTTCTTTCTTAGTAAATTCATTGGCACTAACAGCTGATTTCTAAAATAAGCACCTTGGGAAATAAGAAGCACCACACCAAAAACAACCAAAAAACCATTGAAAATAAGGTTAGTTGACTTTGTTCTTCTAATATTCTCTTCCAACTGAAAACGTGTTTCTCTATTATGAAGTAATAAAGATGAATTTCTTCTTTCTAAAAAATCCAATGCCTTACCTACCACATCGCTTCCCTCTCCTTCTTCAATAATCTGTGATTTTGTAGCAGAATAGCCCAAAGTTCTTCTACCGTACTGCAATTCTTCCATAGAGGAATTTGACTTGATACTTGCGTCCCACATCACGTCTATTTGAGCGTAGTAGTCTTCAAATCTTTTTCTGTATAATTCTAAGGCATGCGACAAATCATCATCGTCTAATGAAGTGAGTACCAAAAAAGACTGTTGCTCAGAGGAGAACATTTTTGCCCCACTTTCCATTGCATTAATCTGGGAAAGTACTTTGTCCGCCTCCTGTTTTAGACTCAGTAATGTTTTCCTGTCATCAGTCCTGTAATATTCTCTTGCATGAAAAGGGAAGTTCGCAATCTTATATTCCTGATTTAAAAGAATTTCTGATACTTCTCTTTTCTCAGCTTGTGAAGACCTTAAGAAAGAAACAAAACTCATCAGCAGTAATAAACTTACTACGACAATAGTTGCTGTACCTCTGAATTCTGGGCTTACTTTCATATTTTATTTTTCTAAAAAATAGGATTTTTTCCTATATGAATTTAATATATCAAATCAAGTGACTACATTACTTCTTGAAAAAGCATTTTTTTTTAATCTTTATCAAAATTTCGTTGATAATCATCACTTTTTTATAATCTCAAAAAGTCTATATTGGTTATAATCTATAACCCAAATCTATGCCTAAGTTTCTTATTCCCATCTTACATATCAGTCACTATTTACCACACGATGTAGAAAAATGGATTGTACTCATCACTGTTTGTTTAGTAGTGATAGGACTCTTGAGAGAGCGTGCCAAACCTTCTGTTATTTTCTTTATCGGTGTTGTGATTCTTTTGGTCACCGGAACAATTACTTCAAAAGACATTTTGCACTCTATGAGTAACCCTTCAATAGCTACAATCATTGTGCTAGTTATTGTGACTACTCATCTTTATCATACCTTTAATTTAGAAGCTATTTTGGATAGGATGATTGGTAAATCCAAAAATCCTAAATTCTTTTTACTGAAGGTCATTTCATTTGCCGCATTTCTGTCTTCCTTCACCAACAACACTCCCGTTGTGGCTGGTTTGACTCCTTATGTCTACAATTGGTGTAAAAAAATGGGAGCTCACCCTTCTAAATTATTGATCCCGCTTTCTTTCAGTACAATTCTGGGCGGTATGATTACGATTATTGGTACGTCAACCAATTTAGTCCTCAATGGTTTTATAGAAACGAATAACCTCCCCCTTTTAGCCTATACCGACTTCCTTTATTTAGGGATTTTGGTGACTTTTTTAGGAATTCTCTATTTAGTGACCATCGGCTACAATTTATTACCTGAAAATAAAGAAGTTTTTGATGATGCAAAAGCCATTGCTCCTGAATATCTAATGGCCTTGGAAGTACACAATACTTCTAAAATCATAAATAAAACGGTCAATGAATCAGAGCTCAAAAAGTTTTCAGGGGCTTACCTGATTGAGGTACACCGCAGTGGTGAAGTCATCACTCCTATTCCAGATGATTTTACGTTCCAATACAAAGATCAGCTCATGTTTATGGGACAAACTGACAATATTATGAACATTGTCAATTCGGACCTTGGACTAGATGTTCCCAACCATGAAGATGACTCCGAAATTGTGGAAGCCGTTATTCCTGCCAACTCCTTTTTGGATGGAAAATACATCAATAAAATCAACTTTAAAGAAAAGTATGATGTGGAGTTAGTGGCCATACATAGAAACGGTCATAAGGTAACGGGTGAATTAGAAAACATCAGTCTACAAGCTGGCGATATGCTTTTATTATCCGCCGGCGACACTTTCTTTTCTAACATGAAATCTTATAAGGAATTCTATGTGTTATCCACTATTGAGAGTCAGAGACCGGTGGTTAAGGAAGTCCACAAAGGAATTTATTTAGGAGTGTTGATGGGATTAGTATTTTTGATAGGATCAGGAATTATTTCTATCCTTACAGGAGCTATTATAGCCTTTGCAGGGTTACTGCTTATCAAAGCCACCACTTTTAATACCGTCAATAAAGAACTTGATCTAGACCTCATCGTTCTTTTGATGTCAGCACTGACATTGGGTGATGCATTTATTGCATCAGGAGCCTCTGAAATAGTCAGTAAAATGTTTATTACTATCTTCTTACCTTTCGGTGTGATAGGTGTACTAATAGGATTATTTTTAGTCACTGTGTTATTGACCTCTTTTGTAACGAATGTTGCTGCAATTTCCATTGTATTTCCAATCGCCTATTCGGTGAGTGAAATGCTCAACCTTCCTAGCACACCGTTTTTCGTAGCCATTGCATTTGCGGCTTCTGCCGCATTTTTAACCCCTGTTAGTTATCAGACCAATTGGATTGTTTACGGCCCTGGAGGATATAAAACAAAAGATTTTATGAAGGTTGGACTTCCTCTAATGGGTATTTACTGCTCAACATGTATTGTATTCATTATCCTGTATTATCATTTATATTAGGTATCTTTGAGCCAAAGAACTTTTGTGCGATTTAGAACATGTTTGAAACATGCTCATCAAGGTGAATAACCTAATACTTTCTGATAATGGACGAACAAATTTACAAATATATCTTCTGGTTTTTAGTGTGTAGTTTTTCATCAGTGATTACCTCTATTTCAGGTGGAGGTGGAATGCTTTCATTACCTGCATTAATTTACCTTGGATTACCGGATGCCGTTATTCTCGGAACGAATAAAGTGATTCTCACAACAGCTTCAATCACTGCCACTTTTCAGTATCATAGAAAAGGTTTTTTGAAGATTAACCAACAACTATTAATTGCCTGTGGTATTTCATTAGTAATGGCCGTTTGTGGAGCAGAATTAAGCAAACTGATGAACGCGAAGTACATGCTTTACTTTCTCTTGATTATTATTCTTTTTCTGTTTGTACTTGAATGGTATAAACGAAAACATCCTAAATCTGAGACAGATTTTGACGACAATGTACCTTCAAAAATAGTATATCCTACAGCCTTTTTTATTGGACTTTACAGTGGTTTTTTCGGTCCGGGCACAAGTGTTATTTGCTTTTTTATCCTTTCGTTTTTCAGTAATATTCCTGTGATGGTCAACGTTGCTTTTTCTAAAAGTCTGGCCATGATTTCATCTATGTCTGCTTTATCCTTTTTTATGATAGAGGGCTTAGTGTATTGGGATTATGGATTAGTGGGTGTAGTAGGTGCTTTTGCAGGAAGTTGGATTGGAGCTGAATTAGTAGTAAAAGTAAATCCAAAAGTTGTGAAGGCTTTTTTTAATGTGATTTTGATATTATTCTTATTAAAGACACTTTACGATTTGAGTCAATATTAAGCACGACTTCCCTCTTAAAAAAGTAAAAACCCTTCACTGTTTTCACAGTCAAGGGTTATATATCTTCAAAATGCATTACAACATTTTATTTCAATTCCATCTCAGCATTTAATGCATCAAGCATTCCTTTCGCTTTCAATAAACATTCTTCATATTCTAATTCTGCATTGGAGTCGATCGTAATCGCACTACCAATTTGGAAGGATAAGTATTTATTTCTGGCGTTATAAAAGGCACTTCTGATCACTACATTAAAATCAAAATCTCCTTCTGGAGTGATATAACCTATAGAACCAGAGTATAAACCTCGTTTCGTACGCTCATACGTTTCAATCAATGCCATTGCCATCACTTTTGGTGCTCCGGTCATACTTCCCATTGGAAATGCGTTTTTCAATACTTTCGCAAAAGGAATACCTTCCTTGATTTCTCCTTCAATTGTTGAAATCATCTGGAAGACGGATTTGAAACCATAGATTCCAAAAATCTCTGGTACTTTGATTGTCCCTGCCTTACAAGTTCTAGCTAAGTCATTTCTCACCAAGTCCACAATCATCATATTTTCTGCCACTTCTTTTTCATCGTTACGAAGCTGTACTTTCAATTGATGATCTTCTTCCTCTGTTTTTCCTCTTCGGATTGTTCCCTTAATAGGCTGAGAAATTACTTTATTGTCTTCTTTTTTCATGTAGCGCTCCGGAGAAGAACAAGCGACAAACTTGTTTTTCACTTTATGGAATGCTGAAAAAGGAGCAGGTGATAATGCTGAAATTCTTAAGTACAAATCAAACGGATCAATCTCCGCTTCTCTTGCCAAGAATTCCATACAGATATTGACCTCATAAACATCTCCTTCTACGATATGTTCCTGTATTCTTTCTACAGTATCGATATAGATTTTATGAGAGATCTTTGGACTCACTTCTCCACCCCAGCCATCAATTGAAGGTTGAGGCACTTCTTGTTGAGAAACTTGATAAAAAATAGCTTCGGCATCACCGTCTGAAACAATTTGCACCTCATTTCCCTCAAAAATGAATAGAGTTTTAGGGATGTAGAAAAAGGCATTTGGCATGTCAATACCATCTTGATGGTCAGAACATAGCAATTCCACCTCATTTTTAAGGTCATATCCCCAATGACCAAACAGCCAACTTTTGTGTTGATTATGAAACTTTTGGACACTTTCAAAAGAGTTTCCATCTTCAATATCACAAACTTTTTTAGCCCCAACAGCCAGTAAGTGCTTAAAACCACCATTAGGGTAATCTATTCCGTGATCATACAGGTAAGTGCAGTAAGTTTCATCCTTACCCCAATTCCATGCCTGCAGACGAAATGACTCCACATCTTCGACTTGAAAACGCATTCTTTTTTCTTCTATTTCTTCCAAAAACATCACAACACAAAATTAATCATTTATAATTGATCTTTACACAGTTTAATCAATTAAGAATCTGTTAACTGAAAATTGCTAATGCATTCGATCTCCTCGGACATCCATTGTTTTGAGTAGGTCTGCTTCAAATTTTAAGAATTCTTGCCAACGAGCATCCACTTCTTCTCTTGGTTTGTACTTTCTCGCCAGCTCAATAAAAGTGACATAGTGCCCTGCCTCAGAAATCATCAATTCATAGTAGAAGCTTTTTAAATCTTCATCATCCAATCCTTTCCAAAGTAATTTGAATCGCTCACAAGATCTAGCCTCAATCAAAGCACTCACAAGAAGTTTGTCTACTAATTGATCCATTCTTGAACCTCCTTTTCGAGCAAACTTCACAATCGCATTAACATATTCATCTTTACGCATACGTCCCAAAGACAAGCCTCTTTTTCGGAGTTGCTTTACGACTCTTTCAAAATGTTCCCATTCTTCTGCTACAATCGGCATCAAAGTATCCACCACATCATCCAATTCAGGATAGTTGACAATGATAGACATACTTGCCGTTGCTGCTTTCTGTTCACAGTATGCATGATCAACTAAAATTTCCTCAATATTGTTTTTCTCCACCATGTTTACCCACTTCGGATCAGTCGGTAATTTGAGGTGAAGCATGTGTCCTTGCCCTTTGAATTCTTCTTCCATCGGATCGATAAAATGTTAAGTGTGAGTTTTAATGTGCGAACTTACTTCTTTTTTAGGGTTTTATTGAGTTGTAGAATTAGATTTTTGATGATCATAAGAACTTATAAAGAATAGAATATTGAATTTATAACATGAACTTCGCTCACAGCGAAAAAACCATTCTTACCTACTTATCCTATTTATACCTCAAAACGTGACTTTCACCCACATTACCCCTTAAAAATCATTTATAACTAATTTTAAACTAGTCTTTTAATTTTTATTTATTAATTTTGCCACACTTTACACTTTAGGGGTGTTCGTTAAATCGAACTGAGAAATACCCTTTGAACCTGATGCGGTTAGTACCGACGAAGGGAAAAGTCATTTCTACTCTTGCACGCATTCCGTGCATTCCCTCCTAAGGTTTATTGATTGTATTGATTTTGAGTTGATCATATTACTCATGGTAACTCCTACATTTCAAATTTTAATTAAGAAATGAATATCACTGTAAACAATAAGTCTGTTTCACTTCCAAGTGCTTACTCTATAGCACAATTATTAGAACACATGAATATTTCGGTGGCACGTGGTACAGTTGCGGTCGCCATTAATGATGAAATTATTTCAAAAGATCTTTGGGAAAAACATGCGATCACTGAAAATGATCATGTCACGATAGTCGCTCCTGCACAAGGAGGATAATTTGATTGAAGAATAAAACTGAAGAATTAAGAACATTGGTGATCTTTCACTTCTATTCTTTACTGATTTCTCAAAACAAAATTGATTTTTTGGGATTGGTAGATCAGATGTTTTTATGAATTAAGCAGAGGAAACGCCCGATTTTCTTAATTCTTCACTCGAATAAACACTTACGAAAAAATGAAAAAGCAAGACAAAATCCCTAGTCAGGAAGTCATCAGCCGTGAGCCATTCACTGGATCGAAAAAGATCTATGTTGACGGTAAGATTCACAACATCAAAGTAGCGATGCGTGAAATCGAGCAGGCGGATACGAACCACAAATTCCTGAACAAAGTAGAGAAAAACCCTCCAATCACAGTTTATGATACATCTGGACCTTTCACTGATCCTGAAATTGAGATCGATGTAAGAAAAGGTTTGAACAAATTGCGTAAGGATTGGATTCTTGACAGAGGTGATGTAGAAGAGCTTCCTAAGTTATCATCTGAGTATGGTATCGAACGTTTAGAAAATTCTGAATTAGATCACTTGCGTTTCGAGCACATCAAAAAGCCTTTGAAAGCAAAAAAAGGTCAAAACGTTTCTCAGATGCATTATGCTCGTAAGGGTATCATCACTCCAGAAATGGAATACATTGCTATTCGTGAGAACCAAAGAATTGAAGAGCAAGAAGGTAAATTTGGTACACAACACCCAGGTAACAGCTTCGGTGCAAACACTCCAGTAGGTAAAATTACTCCTGAGTTTGTTCGTGATGAAGTAGCAGCGGGTCGTGCTGTAATTCCTAACAACATCAACCACCCTGAATCTGAGCCAATGATTATTGGTCGTAACTTCTTGGTGAAAATCAACGCTAACATTGGTAACTCTGCGGTTACATCTTCGATCGAGGAAGAAGTAGAAAAAACAGTTTGGGCTTGCCGTTGGGGTGCTGATACAATCATGGACCTTTCTACAGGTAAAAACATCCACGAAACACGTGAGTGGGTAATCCGTAACTCTCCAGTGCCAATCGGTACAGTGCCAATTTACCAAGCATTAGAAAAAGTAAATGGTAAAGCAGAGGACTTAACATGGGAGATTTTCCGTGATACGTTGATCGAACAAGCAGAGCAAGGTGTGGATTACTTCACAATCCACGCAGGTGTATTATTACGTTACGTTCCAATGACAGCAAAACGTGTGACTGGTATCGTATCTCGTGGTGGTTCAATCATGGCGAAATGGTGTTTAGCACATCACAAAGAAAACTTCTTGTACACTCACTTCGAAGAGATTTGTGAGATTATGAAAGCTTATGACGTAGCCTTCTCATTAGGTGATGGTCTTCGTCCAGGTTCAATTGCTGATGCAAACGATGAGCCTCAACTTTCAGAATTGAAAACATTAGGTGAGTTGACTAAGATTGCTTGGAAGCATGACGTACAGACGATCATTGAAGGTCCTGGTCACGTTCCAATGCACATGATCAAAGAAAACATGGATGCTCAGTTGCAAGACTGCTACGAAGCTCCTTTCTATACATTAGGTCCATTGACTACGGATATCGCTCCTGGTTATGACCACATTACTTCTGCAATTGGTGCCGCTCAAATCGGTTGGTACGGTACAGCAATGCTTTGCTACGTAACTCCAAAAGAGCACTTAGGTTTACCAAACAAAGCAGACGTAAAAGAAGGTGTTATCACTTATAAAATTGCAGCACACGCGGCTGACTTGGCAAAAGGTCACCCAGGTGCTCAATACCGTGATAACGCTATGTCAAAAGCTCGTTTTGAATTCCGTTGGGAAGATCAATTCAACTTGTCTCTTGATCCAGACACTGCTCGTGAATATCATGACGAAACACTTCCTGCTGAAGGTGCAAAAGTTGCTCACTTCTGCTCGATGTGTGGACCAAACTTCTGTTCGATGAAGATTACTCAAGATGTTCGTGATTTTGCTGCAAAACAAGAGCAAGAAGAAGGCTTGAAGCAAAAGTCTGAAGAGTTTAAAGAATTAGGAGGAGAAATCTATCACTAGAATTTAGGTTTCCATCGTAGGGGTAGACCTATGTGTCTACCCGATAGAGACGTACGTGTCTACCCGAAAATGAGAAGTATGGAGGAAGAAAGAGAAATATTTAAGAAGGAAGATAAAAAAGGAATTGGTTTAAATCCTAGTGAGGAAAACCTCTTACCTCTTACCTCATACCTCTTACCTCCCACAATAGGTTTAACTAAAGAAAGCTTTTACAACTCTGAAGTGGATCAGATTATTTGTTGGCTGAACAATGGCATTGACATTATTCACCTTCGAAAACCTAATGCCACTGAAGAGGAAATCAAAAACTTACTCGAAGTTATCCCTACTCATTTTCACTCTAGAATAACTTTACACCAACATTATACTCTTTCTGAAAAGTATAATGTTGGTGGAATTCACTTTAAAGAATCTCAGCGAAAAGAGTTGAATGAAGCAACGTTAAAAGTTTGGAAAAAGAAAGGATTACGATTGAGTTCTTCTGTACATCAGATGGACGAGATTCCAGAAATCCCTACACTTTTCAATTACTTGTTTCTGAGCCCTGTATTTGATAGCACTTCAAAAATTGGGTACAATTCCAACAAAGAGATTCTGAAAAGGATGAAAAAGGAACGTTTTCCACATCATCAAATCATTGCATTAGGAGGTATCACTCCTAAAACTCTTTCAGAGTTAGATGGGTCTTCATTTACAGGAGCAGCAATTTTGGGATATTTATGGAATGCTTCTTCAGAAGAAATCAAAAATAAAGCCTTCGAATTACAATCGTCATGGAAAACACTCGACCTAATGCCTTAATACTTGCAGGGTTTGATCCCTCAGCCGGAGCTGGAGTATTGTCAGATGTCAAAACTTTTGAAGCACATGATGTTCATGGTTTCGGAATTTGTACAGCACTGACATATCAGACCGGAGATGAATTTATAGGAATGAACTGGGTAAGTGCTGATGTGATTACTGCACAGCTTTTACCAATCATAGAACGTTATCCTATTCATGTATTAAAGATTGGCATCATAGAGAATTTCAAATTGATGAGGCATTGGATTGATCTGATCAAAGGATTTTACCCAATGTGTAAAGTCGTACTTGATCCTGTATTAAGTGCGAGTGCTGGCTTTGATTTCCATGATGAAACAACCATTCGTCAGCTGGATAAAGTTTTAAAGAAAGTGGACTTGATCACTCCCAACTGGAAAGAGATGCAACAGCTTTCTGACAACGATCCGCTTGAAGAAGCCATCAAAATCAGTCAGTCTACGCATGTGCTTTTAAAAGGCGGACATCATCCTACAGAAAAAGGAACGGACTCTCTGATTTATAAAGGTAATATCACAAAAATTGAAGGTAGACCGATAGAGGTTTTCGAAAAACATGGTTCAGGTTGCGTATTGGCATCGTCCATCAGCAGTTACCTTGCCCATGGAAAATCAATTGAAGAAGCCTGCCGTTTAGGTAAAATTTATATCGAAGATTACTTAGCAAGTGACCCAAGTAAATTTGGACAACATCATTTCATAACAATATCATGATACACAAACTGCATTACATTTCGACAGAAAAAAAAGACAAAAACCACCTTCAGCATATCCAAGAAGCGTGTGAGTCGGGTTGTCGATGGATACAACTAAGAGCCAAAGATATCAGCACTGAAGATTACATTGCTTTAGCCAAAAAAGCTAAAATCATCACTGATCTTCACAATGCTATTCTCCTTATCAACGACCGTCCAGACGTAGCCAAAGCAGTGAATGCTGATGGTGTGCATGTGGGTAAAGAGGATATTTCTCCTGCAGAAGCTAGAGAAATTTTGGGAGAAGGAAAAGTTGTCGGAGGCACAGCCAATACCATCGAAGACATTCAACGTCTGTATGACTATGGTGTAGATTATATTGGATTAGGGCCGTTTCGTTTTACACAAACAAAAAAGAAACTGAGCCCGATTTTAGGTTTGGAAGGCTATCAATCACTTTTAGACCAATGTAAAGAAAGAGGTATTGATACGCCAATTATTGCAATTGGTGGTATTGAAGTGACAGATGTGGAAAATATATTAAAAACAGGTGTTCACGGTATCGCTGTATCAGGAGTTATCGCCAATGCAATCAACCCTGCCGGTG
Organism: Flammeovirga sp. SJP92; assembly: GCF_001583495.1. Classification (GTDB taxonomy): domain Bacteria; phylum Bacteroidota; class Bacteroidia; order Cytophagales; family Flammeovirgaceae; genus Flammeovirga. The sequence continues at coordinate 534,721 of NZ_LQAQ01000093.1, forward strand.
TAGTAACTGTTATGAATGATATTTTGAATAGAACTTCAACTCCTGTTTTATAACTGAATTTTATAAAAAATTATCCTCATGGATCAATTAAAAATAGCTGATAAAACTTTCAACTCTCGCCTTTTCACAGGTACAGGAAAGTTTATGTCAAATGATCTGATGGAGAAATCTTTAATCGCTTCAGGATCAGAGTTAGTCACTGTTGCTCTAAAAAGAGTAGACGTTGACAATCCTGATGATGATGTATTAAAGCACCTTCAACACGATCAATTCAACTTATTACCGAACACTTCTGGCGCTAGAACAGCTAAAGAAGCTGTTTTTGCTGCACAACTGGCAAGAGAAGCGCTAGGAACCAACTGGGTAAAATTAGAGATTCACCCTGATCCTAAGTATTTAATGCCTGACCCGATTGAAACGCTTCAAGCGGCAGAAGAATTGAAGAAATTAGGTTTTGTGGTATTACCTTACATTCACGCTGATCCAGTTTTATGTAAAAGATTGGAAGAAGTAGGATGTGACGCAGTAATGCCTTTAGGTGCTCCAATTGGAAGTAATAAAGGACTGAAAACATTGGATTTCTTAGAGATCATCATTGAACAAAGTAACGTTCCTGTTGTTGTTGATGCAGGTATCGGTGCCCCTTCTCATGCAGCACATGCTATGGAATTAGGAGCTGATGCAGTTTTAGTCAACACTGCCATTGCTGTTGCCGGAGATCCCGTAGCTATGGGTAAAGCATTCGGTCAAGCAGTAGAAGCAGGTAGAGCGGCACACTTAGCACAAGTTGCTCAACCAAGAGTAACTGCAGAAGCAAGTTCGCCATTAACAGGATTTTTGAACCAACTTTAATGTTGAGGTAAGAGGTAAGAAGTAAGAGGTAAGAGGTGGAGATCAGATTTCTCTTTCCTTTTCCCTGTTTCTCTTCCCTGTTCCCTCTTCCCTGACTTATGTATCAAGATTTATTTTATCAACATAATTGGGATGAAGTAAAGGCGAGTATCTACGCCAAAACCGCTCATGATGTGGAGCGTGCTTTGGGAAAAGAGAAAAGAAATTTAGAAGATTTCAAAGCCTTAATTTCTCCTGCGGCTGCTCCTTATTTAGAGCAGATGGCACAATTAAGTCATCAGTTGACAAAGAAGAGATTTGGCAACACGATTCAGATGTACACGCCAATGTACCTTTCGAATGAGTGCCAAAACATTTGTACGTATTGTGGTTTTTCTTTAGACAATAAAGTAAGAAGAAGAACACTTTCTGACGAAGAAATCATTCGCGAAGCAGAAGCTATCCGTACAATGGGTTTTGAGCACATTCTTTTGGTAACTGGTGAAGCCAATAGAACGGTTGGTGTAAAGTACATTAAGAATGCCATCAAACTGATGAAACCTTATTTCTCTCATATTTCAATGGAGGTGCAACCAATGGACCAAGATGAATATGAAGAACTGATTGAGGCAGGTTTGAATACTGTTTTGGTATACCAAGAGACTTACCATAAGGACGATTATAAAAAGCATCACCCGAAAGGAAAGAAATCGAACTTTGATTACAGAGTTGATACGCCGGACCGTTTGGGTAAAGCTGGTATTCATAAAATTGGTGTAGGTGTATTGATTGGTTTAGAAGACTGGAGAACAGACTCATTCTTTACAGCATTGCATTTAGACTATCTTGAGCGTACCTATTGGCAAACCAAATATTCTATCTCATTCCCAAGATTAAGACCTTTCTCGGGAGGTTTAGAACCTAAAGTGGAAATGAATGATAGAGAATTGGTACAGTTGATTTGTGCTTACCGCCTATTTGATGAAGAAGTAGAACTTTCTTTATCAACAAGAGAACACCCTATCTTCAGAGACAATATCATCAAGCTAGGAATTACTTCCGCTTCGGCAGGATCGAAGACAAACCCTGGTGGATATGTAGTAGAACCTGAATCATTGGAACAATTTGAAATCTCAGATGAAAGATCTGCGGAGGAATTTGCAGAGATGGTGAAAAGCCAAGGTTACGAAGTAGTTTGGAAAGACTGGGACCTAGCACTTCAGTAGTAACGTAGCCTGCTACGTTTAGCATTTGGGCAAATCCACAGAAAATGAAGATTTAAGAACTTAATTATGTTGACGAAAGAAGAATACAAACGATACGACAGACATATCAGATTAAAGGAGATTGGAGCAGAAGGACAGGAAAAACTGAAAAATGCTTCTGTTTTGGTGATTGGTGCAGGTGGATTGGGATGTCCTGTATTACAATATCTTGCGGCAGCAGGAATTGGACATTTGATTATTGTTGATCATGATGTCGTTTCCGTTTCTAATCTTCAACGTCAAGTACTTTTCACTACTTCTGACATTGGCAAACCCAAAGCAGAAGTGATCAAAGACCGCCTCATTGCAATGAACCCTGATTGCAATGTGGAGGTAATTTTAGAGCAATTTTCAAAAGAAAATGCTTTATCCATCATCAAAAAAGCAGATGTGGTAGTAGATGGAACAGATAATTTTTCATCAAGATACCTCATCAACGATGCTTGTGTGATAGAAGACAAACCTTTGGTTTCCGCCTCTATTCAGAGTTTTGATGGACAGCTTTCTGTATTCAACTACAAAGGTGGCCCTACCTACCGCTGTATTTTTCCTAATCCACCATCACAAGAAGAGGCTCCAAATTGTAATGAAATTGGAGTAGTCGGTTCAATGGTAGGCATTATGGGAACTATGCAAGCCACAGAAGTGATTAAGTTGGTCACAGGAGCTGGAAATGTATTAAGTGGTCAACTTTTGTTGGTAAGTGGTTTAGATATGCAATTTCAAACGTTGAAATTCAAGAAAAATCCAAAAGTTGCCAACATATCAACACTGGGTGATTATAATTTTGATTTTTGTGCTATTCCTGATGATGAAATTGAGATCAGTTATGAACAAGTGGAGCAGATACTCACCGACAATGTTGATAACTCAGTGTTAATTGATGTTCGTGAAGAATACGAAAGAGAGATTGATGACATCGGCGGGATCAATATTCCTTTAGCTGAACTGGAAGAAAGGATAGATGAAATTCCAGCAGTAGACCATATCATTTTCTATTGTCAATCTGGTAAAAGAAGTAGAAAAGCGATTGAAGTGTATCAATCTACACTGAATACTACTGCCCAACTTTTTAGTTTAAAAGGTGGAATGGAACTGCTTTAAGGATAAAACTGAATAGGGTTCTATTAAGGTATTTATGGTTAATCCATCTAAAAAACATGAAATACAATGCACTTTCATGTTTTTTTTATGTCCTAACTTAAAAAATAATTAAGATTTAATGATAAAATAATATTAGCTCATTACTTAATCTCAAAAACTGATATCTTTGCATTCTAATTTTAGAAAATGTAATGAGTAATATGAAGGTTACAGGTTTCAGCTTTATACGCAACGCAATCAAATACGACTATCCTATTGTAGAAGCAATTAAATCTATCTTGCCAATTTGTGATGAGTTTGTAGTAGCAGTTGGTAATTCAGAAGATGCTACTTTGGATTTAATTAAAGCTATTGATCCTACCAAAATCAAAATAATTGAAACGGTTTGGGATGACAATTTAAGGGAAGGAGGAAGAGTATTAGCTGTTGAAACCAACAAAGCTTTCAAAGAAATTTCTAAAGATACCGACTGGTGTTTTTACATTCAGGGAGATGAGGCACTTCAAGAAGACTTCTACCCTGTGGTAAGAGAGGCCATGGAGAAACATAAAGACAATCCAAAAGTAGACGGTCTTCTATTCCATTATAAACACTTTTATGGTTCTTACGACTATATTGGTTCTTCTACAAACTGGTATAGAAATGAAATTCGTGTTATAAAAAATAACCCTGAAATTTACTCTTACAGAGATGCTCAAGGCTTCAGAAAAGGAAATAACGAAAAGCTCAATGTTATTCCAATTGATGCATGGATCTATCATTATGGTTGGGTAAGACCTCCAAAGACTATGTTGCAGAAAAATTCTAATTTCAAGTCATTTTACGATGGGGAAAAGAAACAAGTAGCATCAAATGAAGAATTCGATTATTCAGAAATTGATATGCTTAGTCTTTTTGAAGGAAAACATCCAAAAGTCATGCAAGATAGAATCAATAGACAAAACTGGAAGTTTGAAAGAGACATTTCAATCAAAAAAACATCATTTAAAGAAGCTGTAAAGCAGTTCGTTATGAAGTTAACAGGAGGTTATATTATTGGTGAATATCGAAATTACAAGATCATCAAATAAATAATACTTAGTGTTTAAATTATTCTATAACTAACAACAAAACTTCTATCTTTGCACCGTGAAAGAGAATCTAGTAATAACGCCAACCTATAATGAGATTGAAAACGTAGAATTAATCATACGTGCTGTAATGAATCTCAATACTCATTTTGACATGTTAATTGTTGATGATGGGTCACCTGATGGTACTGGAGCAAAAGTAAAAGAACTTATGCTTGAGTTTCCTGACCGTTTATTTTTAGAAGAAAGAACTGGAAAAAATGGATTAGGTACTGCATACATTCACGGATTTAAATGGGCATTGGCTCATGATTATCAGTTTGTGTATGAAATGGATGCTGATTTCTCTCACAATCCTAATGATCTAGAAAACCTTTATAAGGCGTGTAAGGAAGAAGGGTATGATATGTCTATTGGTTCTAGATATAAATCTGGTGTGAACGTAGTCAACTGGCCAATGGGAAGAGTTCTAATGTCCTATTTTGCTAGTAAATATGTTCGATTTATCACTGGATTGCCTATCAACGATACTACAGCTGGCTTCAAATGCTACACAAATAAAGTGCTGACAACAATTTTGAATAAAGATAAAATTCATTTTGTTGGATATGCTTTCCAAATTGAAATGAAATTCAAAACTTGGAAATATGGCTACAAAATAAAAGAGGTGCCCATTGTTTTCACTGACAGAACAAGAGGCGATTCTAAAATGAGTGGCAGTATCTTTAAGGAAGCATTCTTTGGTGTCATCACCTTAAAAATAAGGAGCTACTTTAGAAAGTTCGAGAAGTAAACGCTTATAAACACCTTCTTTGTGATTTTATCAATAAGATATCATTACATTTTCTAGGTTCATAAATAATAAATTTTCAAATCAATACTGTTAATGAGTCATTTAACAGGTTTTTTCTGTGTATAATAGAAAGTCATTGATTCTTGCATTTACCTTATTGTAATAAATTTCAGATGAAAAAAATAGCATTTATATCTCAAGATGATCCTAATGATAAAAGGGCTTGGTCCGGTACCGCTCACACTATCTTTATGACATTAAAGAAAGATTTTGATGTCTATTGGCACGGTAAAATAGAGTTAAGCAAATCTGAAAAAGCAAGCCTCTTTTTCAATAAATATGTCAATAAAATTGGGAAAGGAAGGTTAGCTAATGAACGAAATCTAGAAATCTCCAAGGTCTATTCTTCCAAAATGGATGAATTTATAGCATCACAGGACTTCGATTATATTTTTGTATGTGCTGTTCCTTTCATGGGAGCATTTATCAAAAATACCACAATCCCTATGATCTATCTTAATGATGCTACTTTTGAAAATATGATTGATTTCTATGCGCCTTTTATGGGGTTAAGTAAAAAGGGAATCAAAGAAGGACACGAAATTGAAAGAGCCTTATTAAAGAGAGCTTCAAAAGTAGTTTATAGTTCACAATGGGCAGTAGACAGTGCCGTCAATTATTACAATGCAGATAAAAATAAAGTTTCTTTTATTGACTTTGGGGCAAATCTTCCATTAGAAGATTATACTGAAAATATCCCTTCAGAATATGTCAATAACAAATGCCGTTTGTTATTTAGTGGAGTAGACTGGAAAAGAAAGGGAGGAGAAACTGCATTGGCAATCACAAGAGAATTGACGAAAAGAGGAATAAATACCGAATTGGTGATTATTGGATGCAATCCATCTATTAGAGATAAAAATGTCACTATTATTCCTTTTCTAAATAAGAACATTAAAAAAGACCTGGAGTTATTCACGAATTATTTTAAAAATTCCACATTTTTTGTGCTTCCAACCGTTGCAGATTGTACACCAATTGTATTTTCTGAATCTGGGGCATACTCTTTGCCTGTAATCACTACTAAAGTCGGAGGAACGGAGAGTGTGATCTTGGAAGGTAAAAACGGTTATACCTTTGATCTTAATGCTACGCCATCTGAATATGCTGATACTATTGAAAAATTATGGAATGATAAAGAAAAATTGATCAGCTTGAGAAAATCTTCTTTAAATGAATATCATTCAAGACTTAATTGGGGTATATGGCGTAAAAAATTTAACGAACTATTAAACTATGAAAGTAGCAATCATTGAAATCGGAGGATCTCACTCTGAATGTATTTACTCACAGGTACTTTTCTTACAAAATTTAGATGCTAAAATCACTTTAATTCTTGATCCAAAAGTTGAGAAATTAATCGACTATGATCATTTATATGAACATAAGGAAGTTATTGATACGGATAAGTATCATGACATCTTAATGGCATTTAAAATCAGGTCATATATTCTAAAAGAAAAGTTTGATACCGTAATCTTCAATACTGCGCAAGGCAACTTTGTAAAATACTTGTGTCTGCTACCTTTCCCTTCTAACGTCAATTTTACTGGGACTTTACATAATTTACAAAAGTGTAATGGAAGTATTGGCTACAAGATTATTGCTAAAAAGTGTAAGAAACTGTTTGCATTGAGTGATTATCTAATTGAAGAACTTTCTACGGATAAAAATAAATTCACAGCCTATTATCCTAAATTTTTTCCAAAGTTTGAAACCAACCCCTCTATAAAAAAAAGTGATGCAAACGAGATATGGATTACAATTCCTGGCGGGATTTTCTTTGAAAGAAAACCATATCTGAGGTTCATCAATGCATTAAAAAATGTTCCTTCAAATGTAAAATTTATCTTTTTAGGAAAAGGTAATGAAGAACATTACAAGAAACTTTTAGAGGAGGTAAAGCGACTGGACCTTCAAAAGAATATAGAATTGAAAAACTCATTTATGTCCAATGAGGATTTTCACACTTACATTCAACTCAGTGATTTTATACTTCCATTAGTGGATACTTCATTCAGTAATGATATGTATAAAACAAGAATCACTGGTGCCTTTAACCTTGCTTATGCTTATGAAAAAGTAATGATTATGGATCATTCTTTCAATAAGTATCAAGAGTTTAAAGACAATACTATTTTTTATTCAATGGATAAAATTAATGAGATCATTGAGAATTTATCCTTAGATCATTCATATATTCCACAAAAAAGATTAAGTTTGGGGACACAGTCTCAACGCTATAATCAATATTTATAATATCACAACATGTTCATAGTAAGTACTATCTGAATAAATTGATAAGTACTAAGTCAAAAATAAATCATAGTTCATTCTAATTTATTTTTTGTGAGTACAACACTAAAAAACGTGCTAATAGTGGTTCTATTAAAAGTTTTTTGAAGGAATTAATCCCAAAACAATAAATAGAATTAGTATTAGATAATTTTGAATTTGTACTTAGTAATATTAACTACATATAAAGCTCACTTTACATCAATTGGTAATCAATAATTACCAACTGTTCATTTTTTTAACTAAGCACTCTTTTGTGCATTAGTATTTTGCTAAACAGACACCTTATTTATGAAAGAATGCATAATTGTCATTCCAATTTATAAAGAAGTTTTAGACAATAACGAGTTGATTTCTTTTCAGCAATGTCTAAAAGTTCTGAAGAATTGGGACATTTCCATTATAACTTACAAAGAGTTAGACACTTCATTTTACACTCCTTTTTTAGAGGAAAGTAAAGTCCAATATCAGTTTACATACTTTGACCAATCATTTTTTCAAAATGTACACGGATACAACCAACTGATGGTTGACAAGCAATTTTATAAGACCTATAACACGTCCTATAAATACTTAATGATTTACCAATTAGATTGCTTTATTTTTGAAGATCAGGTACAAAAGTGGTGTGCCCGAAATTATTCATATATCGGGGCTCCATGGCCTCATGGACCAGACAATGAACCAGTTAGGTATAAGCATGTAGGAAATGGAGGATTATCCTTACGCAAAATAGAGGACCATATTCGAGTGATTGACCTTTCATCTTCCCTTCCAAAATGCTTTTTGAGTTTCAACTTTGCTAAAAGGCTTAAAAACTGGTATGCTTATATCCGTCTTAAGAACAAAAACTCCAGGCTTTTTAAAAATAATTATAAAAATGAGGACATGTTTTTTGGTAAAAACTCTACTTATGCTTACTCATTTTTTACAGCTCCTGATCCCAAAGAAGCACTCTTATTCAGTATTGAATCTAGACCAAGAGATTGCGTAGCGATCAATAATATTCTTCCTATGGGGACTCACGCGTGGCCAAAATTTGATATTCATTTTTGGGCTGAGCATATAGAACCGTTAGGCTATAATGTAAAAAAGCCTTCTAAAAAACTTTAGAAGGCTAGTATTTTTATTTTCTCAACTGATAGTATGGCCAGAAGATATATTTTTTTGATCTTCTCAAGTTAATCCTAAAGTTCATCCAAGTGAGTGCAAACTTTTCTGATGAGGTCAGTTCTAACTCACCCTCTTTATAAAAAACGGTGTCTGAATGATCTTTATACCATACTTTATAATTGTTTTCGTTGATCCACTGAGTAATCTCATTGATATAAGGATTAGTGTAAAACTTTCCATGAGTCTCAATAGAAATGACTTTTGGTCTACTTTTCAAGTTTTGAATAACATACCATTCAGCCCCTTCAATATCAATACTTAATAAGTCGATATCTAAAGTATCAATTTTATCAAAAGTAACGCATGGAACAGTAATCGTTTCATTTTCTGTTACTTTAAAATTATCATTGATTAATGCTGGACTCTTTGGAAGGTCTGAAATAAATGTGGATGCTTCTGCTTTTGATAATTCTAACGTTCCGTTCTTATCAGAGACGGCAACAGGATGGATTGTAATATTATCTTTATTCTCGAAAAAGGTGTCAATCCTTTTTAGTGAATCATCTGAAGGTTCTACAAGGATAGTTCTCACACCCTGATTCACAAAGTCTAAAATATTAGAAGTTTCTGGGTAATATACCCCTACTTCACAAACACAATCTAGCGATAAGCCCTTTTCCTTTATTTTACGATAAATTTGTTTATTGTCACTATAGTCCATAATTAGTTTATATTGAAGCCTTAACTGTTTAAGGTTTCAATATATAACTTATTATATTCTTCTGCATTCTTCTCCCATGAAAAATTAGAAGCATACTCATATACTTCTTGTTCCTTTTTCGTTCTATCGGAATTAAAATCTTTAAGCCCTTCTTTCACCACATCAGCCATATACTCAGGCTTAAAGTTTTCCCAATAATAGGCATACTCTCCACCTACCTCAGGCAAACTGGTTTTGTTGGAAGAGAAAGTTGGTTTTTTCGCCAGCATAGATTCTATGATCGGTAAACCAAACCCTTCCAAAAGTGACGGGAATAAAAACCCCTCACAATTTTTAAATAAATAAGACTTTTCTTGATCAGAAATTGGTCCCAAGAGTTTCACTCTGTCCTGTAGTTTTTTCTCTTCTATCAAATCTCTGATCTGATGCACATATGAATACTTTTCCCATTGACCTGCAAGGTAAAGTTTATATTTAGGATCCATAAATTCCATCATTGCTACAAGCACATGGAAATTCTTCTTGGGCATTACTGTTCCAATGGAAAAAAAGAAAGGCGAATCATCTATTTTCGGTTGAACTGACTCTTCCAGAATAGGAGACTTCACACCATTATAAATTACTTTTACTGGTGTAGAAGGTGGAATAGTTAGGTTATCTCTCACTACTTTTTCAGTAAATTTTGAGATAACGGTAATCACATCCGCTCTATTAACAGCTTTTTGAATTTTACTTAACTCACGATCAGCTTTAATTTTGTTTTTCTCTTTTAAGAAATTTAGATCATGAATAGTATAGATATTTTTCCTAGCTTTTACAGCTTTATAAGCGGTAATTTGATGGGTTAAATGAAAAAGGTCTATGTCTTTATCAACAGGAATCATCCCATTTTTGGTCAACGCATTATGATACCTAAAAGACACTTCTTCCTTATCATTTATATAATTTTTTCTATTTTCAGAAGGTAATAAAAACTCCCAATCTAAGTTTCCCTTATCTTCAATTTTAGTCAAAGCATTTGAAAAATTAATACTTACTTGGCCTAAACCACAATTAGGGTATTTTAGTCTTTCAAGATCAATTAATACTTTGTAATTATCAGAAGTAGCCTTTTTTAATGTTCGCTTATAATTCAACTCATAAAGTTTGAAATATTTGAACAATACATCAATACCGACATATGAACTAACTAATAAACCTCTCCAGCCATATTTAAAACCTCCTTTAAAAAGAAAACTCCTGATGAAAGCAAAAAAGCCCTTTAATATAATCATCAAAGGATGTATATCTTTTGAACCTACATTTTGCTCTGCGTAAAGGGAAGTATAAAATTGCATTTTTGTAATCATTTCCGCCACAGAAGTGTAGGATTCATGCAATAATTTACCTTTTAACTTAACTTTTTTGAGGTGTCCACAAACAATAGTTTCATGGACTTTTGTATCCGTAAACCTTGTTTCTCTTTTGTTAAATAGTCTAACAATAATTTCATTTCCCCAATCGGTTCCAGCAATTACCTTCCCTAAATACTCGTTGACACGATGCATAGTTGCCACCTTTTTTGTATCAGAGAGGTCAAAGTGAATGATTTCTTCTAGTAAAGTTGGGTCAGGAACCTCGTCAGAGTCTATTGAAAAAATCCAATCATTATTAGCATAAGAAACTGCCAGGTTTTTTAAAGGGCCAAACCCAATGAATTCAGAATGATAGACTTTAACGTTTTCATATTTAGCGGCTATCTCTAAAGAGCGATCTGTTGAACCATTATCTAAAATGATCACTTCTTTAAATAGCTTCAATGATTCTAAAGTAGCTTCAAGACACGCTTCTGCATTCTTTAGAATCATTACAGCTGAAATATGATCAATACTTCTCATAAAATATTATTTAGAATACTCCTGTAACTCTTGAAGTTTCTTATAAACTCCGTCTTCAATATTCATCAAACTTTGATGGTTGCCTTCCTCTACAATTTCTCCTTCCTTGATGACAAGAATATTATCTGCTTCTTGGATTGTAGATAATCTGTGGGCAATCACTAATACTGTTCTTCCTTTCATTAGGTGCTGAATAGCATTCTGCACTAATTTCTCTGATTCAGTATCTAGGGCTGAAGTCGCCTCATCCAAGATCAATATATCAGGGTTTTTCAAGATTGCCCTTGCTATACTTAAACGCTGACGTTGACCTCCCGATAATTTTGAACCTCTATCACCAATGATCGAATCATATCCTTTATCAGTCTTGACAATAAATTCGTGTGCATTGGCAATTTTAGCAGCTTCCTTAACCTGTTCCAAAGTTGCATCTGTGCCAAATGCTATATTATTGAAGATTGTATCATTAAATAAAATCGATTCTTGGGTTACAATACCCATATGTGATCGAAGAGAATTTAATTTATAATCTCTGATATCGTTTCCATCAATTTCTACACTTCCTTTTCGAGGATCATAAAATCTAGGAATCAAATCGGCTAACGTAGATTTACCACCGCCTGAAGGACCTACTAATGCTAGCATCTGTCCTTTTTTCAACTCGAAATTGATTCCTTTCAAAACATCCTTTTCCTCGTAGCCAAAAGTGACGTTTTTAAACTGAACCCCTTCTTTAAAATCAGCTAAATCTTTTGCTCCATCTTTATCCTTGATTTTAGGTTTTGTATCCAATAATTCAAAAATACGTTCTGTTGCAGCAAGACCTCTTTGGATATTACTGATATTACCTGATATTGCTTTCACTGGATTCAATACTTGAGTAAAAAGTACTAGGTAAGCCATAAATTCAGAGGCTGTCAATGAAGGTTCTTCTGAAAGTACAATTGTACCACCTAAGTAAAGTAATACACCTACAAAGAAAACACCCATCACTTCTGACAGTGGTGAAGCTAATTCTCTCTTAGAGGCAAACTCTCTGAATTCCTTTACATATCCTTTATTACTTCTTTCAAAAGAAGATTTTACATAGTTATCAGCATTGAAACCCTTTACGACTCTCATACCTACAATCGTTTCATCCAAAACCCCTAAAAGGTTGGCTGAAATATCTTGTAAGTTATGTGATACTTGCTTTAATTTTTTTGCGATTAGACCAATTGATATACCTGAAACAGGTAAAATCATAAAAACAAACATGGTCATTGTTGGAGACAAGTAAACCAATGTTGAGAAGAAGATCACAAGCATGATTGGGTCTTTGATAAAAGTAGTCAAAGCGGCAAACGCATTCTCCATCTCGTTGACATCAGTTGTAGAACGAGCCATGATGTCACTCTTCTTAGAGTTGGTTAAATATCCAATATCAAGGGTCAATACTCTTTCAAAAATATTAGTTCTCAAAAGTGCTACTGTATTTCTTCTATAATTTTCTGCTAGTCTCCTTTCTATATATCTAAATACATTGGTTAAAAGAGAGGCTAAAAAGGTAAAAGTACAAATCAACATTAATGCACTTAATTTCCCTTTTTCTAACATCAACAAACCAAACTCTTGATAAGCATATTCCTTTATAAATTCACCATTAAACTGAAAATTATCAAGTTTCAATAATGTTTCGGGAACAACAAATGACTTTTCACTATTAAACAAGATGTCTAATAATGGAATCATGAATGTAAAGTTGAGTAAACTGAATACACTCATCAAAATTGTCACAAAAAAATAGGGCAATATAAATGACCCAAGATTTCCTGAAAATGTTAATAGTCTTTTGTATATTTTCATAAGGCTCTAAGAGCTATTTTATTATTCTCGTTTAAATTTAACGACAAATGTAATCATTGCATTCTGATTCATAACTACATATTTGCTATATTTAAACATTTATTTCAAAGTCTTTATTATTTTTGATGGGATAAAACGAAGTAAAATGAATAGAGTAGCATTAGTTGTTGGAAGTACTGGTCTTATTGGTCAACATTTACTTGAAAAATTAAGTAATAACAGCGATTACGATCAAATTTTTGCATTGACCAGAAAACCTTTAAAGCGTAAATTTTCAAAAGTAAAAGAAATTATTGTAGACTTTGAAAACATTGAAAATGTACAACTTGAAACGACAATAGACGATGCTTTCTGTTGTTTGGGAACGACCATGAGAAAAGCAGGCTCTAAAGATGCTTTTTTTAAGGTTGATTTTACTTATTGTATCAACTTTGGAAAGTTAGCGTTTCAGAATGGAGCAAAAACCTTCCAAATTGTTTCTTCAATGGGTGCAAATGCTTCCTCTCCATTTTATTACAATAAAGTAAAAGGAAAAGTTGAAAATGAATTAGCAAACATGAACTTTCCTACACTAAATATCTTTCAACCTTCGTTGTTATTGGGAGAAAGATCAGAAACAAGAGTTGGAGAAGATTTAGGAAAAGTATTGAATCAGATCTTTGCTCCTCTTATTCCAAAAAAGTATAAAGGAATTGAAGGACAAAAGGTTGCAGACTATATGATGAAAAAAGCACTGGATACTAGTTTGTCTGGCGTTAATAAATTCACTTCAGATCTGATGCAATAATTGTCTTTTTATCCTTCTTTCTATTGAATAAAATCTAGACTTCATTTTTAATTTCTTACTTACTATCATAAAAAGAAACTATGTACCCCAAAACAAAACAGTGTGGGATTGGCATTTTTTTATACTTTCTGTGTTTTTTTCAACTAAACATACTATGCCAAGCCCAACACCATAACGGACTCGCTCCTTCCACTGACAAACATTGGGCCTTGTCATTTCATGCAGGTGTCAGCAATTATTTTGGTGACCTTACTAAAAGTGCCTCACCTTTTGCCTTAGACCCAAGTCTTTCTGGTGCTTATATAAGTGGTGCATATGAGAAACGATTCTCTCACCGATTTGTTTTCAGAGGAGAAATTGGCTGGTCAAGAATTCATGGAGATGATGCTCAAACTGCTGAGGTTGGGTCTTTTGAATACAACAGAAATCTCCACTTCCGAAACGATATTTATCAGATTTCTGCTCTTGCTCAAATTGAATTGGTACCACACTTCGGACATTATACAGAACGAAAACGAATTACACCGTATGTTGTAACGGGTCTAACTGCATTTCTTCATAATCCACAAGGAAAAACGACCAATGCATTTGGTAATACTTGGGTTGATCTAGCTCCTTTGGGAACTGAGGGCCAAGGAGGAAATATCTATAAACCAAAATACAACAAAGCAGGTTTAGCAATCCCACTAGGTATTGGCTTCAATGTAAAAGTAACTGACCGAATAGATCTTGGTATTGAGTGGATGAGTAAATTTACGTTTACAGATTACCTTGATGATGTCAGCCTGCATTATGTTGGAGACACTCATTTTGGAGAAAATAGACTTGCGGCATCCATGGCCGACCGCTCTCAAGAAAGTGTAGCCGTTTTGACGGGTAAACCAAGACAGGTACCTTCTGAAAAGTTTGGACCTGGAGATAAAAGAGGCAGTAATAATAAAAATGATGGTTTTTCCACTTTCTCTGTTCGTGTAAGGTATATTCTATCTAGAAATAAAGCACCTAAGGCCCTATCATGGTTGCATAAAAATAATGAGTTTTATAAACCTACATTGCATGCAGACAAAATCGAAAGTAATACTCGTGAAACTTCTCCATTTTTGAAATACCAAAACAGATATACTATTCAGAATTTGGCAATCAATACTGCCGGATCTGAAAGATCTCCATATTTCTATCAAGATGGATTAATTTATACAACAGACCGAAACGACAGAAAGCATTTTAATAAACACTACAGAAAATCATACTATAACTTCTACTTTGCTCCTTTGCATGATCTTTACAGAAATGAGCAGACTCGACCTATTGCTATTGATAGTAGTGCATTCCATCATTTTCATCATCATTCGGCCTTTCAAATTGATGATCATCACATGATCGCAACGTTATACGCAGCAGATGTCCCTCACCTTGAAGTGGCTCAACATAAGTTATATTTAATTGATGTATTAGGAGAAAATAAATGGTCCAATATCAAGGAATTACCATTCAATAATGAACAATACTCCATTTCTGAGCCATCATTTTCTAAAGATGGAAATACACTTTATTTTGTATCAGACATGGAAGGCGGTTATGGAGGCACAGATATTTATGTCAGTTATAAATACAATGGGCAATGGACTTATCCAATCAACTTAGGAGATATTGTCAATACACCTGGCGATGAAGTTTCTCCTTTTATTCATCCTGATGGCACTTTATATTTCGCATCTGACGGACATGGTGGCATGGGAGGCCTTGACCTTTATGAGGCTTATGTAAAAAAAGGAAGAATAGTAGCAGTGGCCAATTTAGGAGCTCCTATAAATTCAACTTATGATGACTATGGTTTGATATTAAATTCAGTCAAAAGAACAGGTTATTTCACCTCCAATCGTCTTGGAGGAAAAGGTGGAAATGATATTTACCAATTGAATGTCAATGAAATTAACCTTTCGAGAATGCTGACAGATGAGCATGAAAACTTATTTACGGTTGAAGCAATGAAATTGATAGGACAAGTAGTTTCTAAAGACACTAAAATGGCTTTACCAAGAATTTTAGTCAGTTTAAAAAATCTTGAAACGAATGCCTTGATTACTAAGAGAACTGATGAAAATGGTAATTATGATTTTGATATTTCAAATGAGTCAAATTATGAAATTTTCCCGTCTGCTTTTGGTTACAAACGTATGAAACCTACTAAAATTTCAACTGTTGGAGTGATTGGAAAAGAGACTTTAGAAAAGACATTGATCATTGAACCTCTTGCTCAAAAAGTAAAACTCTATGGTCAAGTGACCAATAAAACAACAGGAGAACTCCTAAAAAATATAGAGCTTGTGTTCATCTCTCCTAATGAAAATGAAAACATTTATGTGAAGTCTGACACAGAAGGAAACTATACAATGGAAATCGATAAGGATAAAAAGTATTATTTCTTTGTAGAAGAAAATGGCTTCCTAGAGAAAAACTATCAAATTCCTGATCTTTCTAAATATAGAACCGTAACTTCTATGAAGTATAATATCCGACTGGAACCTAAAGAATAATAGCCTGGTTAAAGGATCGAAAAAAGGGAAGAAATAGAGTATTTATATACAAAACACTCTACTTCTTCCCTCTTTTTATATATGAATTATTAATAGTTTAACTTAAAATCTCTGATTCTTAAGATACTCCCAACCGCTCCACTTTTTAGATCAGCACCTTCGGCACTTGATGAAAATACTACAATAATATGAGTAGGACGTGCATTTACATCTGAATAGTAACCTACTTCTGGCAACTCTTCTTTATCTGGTGATGGTTGCATATAATCTGCAAAATCATTACTCTGCCCTAACACTATCGGCACAGTAATCTCGGACCAGTCTGTTACAGTTTCATCACTTCTTGGTACCCAACCAGTTCCCAATCTGTATCTATTATCACCTTCTCTAACTTGGAGCAAAACATAAATATCACTCTTATCCGTTACTGTTGTTCCATCTTTAGAATATTCTTTAGGCTCGTATTGAAAGGATAAACTAAAACTTGAAGGTCTACTTGTAAAAGGAAAACCAAAGTCAATTTGTACATCCGTTAATCCACTTCCCTGAATATCACCGACAAATAAAGAACCTGCCGCAAGAACACCAATTGAAGATTTTGTTTCTAATTGTGCATATTCTGCATTTTCTAATGAAGGCATTGGAACAAGTGTTCTCGGATATGTAGGAATAGTAACATCTGCTGCACCTTTGTCTCCAGACCTCCATGGAGAAGTATCTAAACTATTACCTGGAAGAAAATAACTTCTCGTTCCACTTCCTTGTTCAAACCAAGTTGTAAAATCACCAAATGGAATTTGATTTTCTGCTTCTTTAATAATAATATCCCAGCTTACAGTCGTTCCATCTTCTGCAGTTACAACATATTCAACAGTATCTAAAAAACTCTGTTTTTCTCCTTCCCCTGGCTCGACAGAAGCTAAACTTGATACCTTAATTAATGAAGGGGCAATACTTGTTCTATCAACAGAACTGTCCAAAGGAACTTTTATCAACCTATTTAAAGAATCTATTTCTGAAATACCTGACTGACCTTCAAGTTGAAAGTCTATTATCTCAGCTTTGGGAGAAAGCCCAAAATGATCCCAGTCAATACATGCAGAAAGAGAAAATGCTAAGGTACATATAATTGTAAATCGTAATATTTTCATCATTCAATATTTAGAAATAGTAGGCTACAGCCAATTTGATTTGTAATAAGTTTATTCTAAAATTCAAGTCAAAATCAGTTCTTTTCGATTCTTCTGTATAATTTGTTACAGCTTTTCTATGCTCCATATCCAAGCCTAATAGGCCTACTGAAGCTTCAAAAGCAAAACCATCCGCAATGAACGCCGCAAGTCCCGGTTGTATCCCAATACCTAACAAAACTTTGTCAGTGATCGTTTTATTCAACTCATCTCCAGATTCTGTTTGTTTTAAACTTCTCGATGTTCCCACCTGCAAAGCTGTTTGATTGAAAATACTGAAACGTCTTGAACTTGATAAAGGAATATAATTCCTGATAAACGGAGCAAAGAAGTAACCATGTGAAATTGACTTCAGATGGGTTCTAATACTGTTAGCGGTATAGATTTCATTCTTATTTTGACTTGAATAAGAAAATTCCATACCTACCATAAAGAAATCTTTGATAAAATATCCACCTTGAACACCTACTTCAAATTCACCATTATCTTGTTTGTGCAATTGCCTAATAAATTGGTCTTCATTTTCAGCATTACTTGAGGATAATTGGACGGTAATAGAAGTATACCATTGTCCCTTAGATTCGTTGTGGTTAAAGTCCATATCTCTTGGATCTGGATCTCCCTTTATTTCATCTTGTGCATAAATAGATTGAACACTCATAAGTAAGATGAGTGTGATAAATATGTGTTTCATAAATAGAAATAATAAGATAAGAGTTATTAGAGAGCTAAATTTTTACTAATAGGGTTTGCTACTTTAATATAATCAAAATCGAGCGATATTTTACACGAGTTGAATTATTGTTTTTTCTTTTGTCTTGGTTCTGTGTAAATCGGCCAGAAAGGAATTCTATAAAGCAATCTATATTGAAAATTCAACCTTGATCGGTCATCCTTATTGAAATACCACCCTGGAATATCACTTTTAGTAATTGCTGTAGGTGGAAAATCTTTTTTAATAGTGTAAGCAAAACCAAAGTCAAGCGTCAAGTTTTGTACGATTGCTAGTTTTAAACTTACCGTAATTTCATACCAATCCACATTGACATTCTTCTCTGTAAGATGCTTCAAAGTGGCTCCTTCTTCCCAATACCCATTACCTGAGCTATAATAATCTGCAGATTGATCAAATGTAGAATTCGCATACTTGAAACCAAAAGAAAGTGCATTGGCTACAGATGCTCTTTTCATCACATTGTATTCTATTCCAAAACGGTAAAATGAACCGTTACTTCTATATCTAAAAAAGTCCGCATCAGGATTTTCTCTTGTTCGGTCCATCATGCCGTATTCCCCTGTCAGAAAGAATGCATTTCTGATCATAATGTCTGCATAAAAAGTATAAGCATTCATATTAGGCTCAGACATAGATTGAAAAAGCGGGCGTAAATCTGTTCCTAAACGCATACCTGACAATACAAAAAACTCAGAGCCTTTTGGTTCTCCTTTTTTATTCAAAGGCCAAGGTTCTTCTTCAATTTCTGTTGAATCCTGTGCTATTTCAGTGGAGTCTGAATTGAGCTCCCCTGATTCATTTTGAGCATAAGCTGTCGAGATTCCTCCTAAAAGAAATAGGGCAATTGTAAATATTTTAGATAAATAACTTAACATTCGGAAAGCTTGGATTAGTATTTACAGTAGTTCTATCTATTTGCATTTTCTTAAAGTGTGGGCCATCAGGAAACTCAAATTCTTTACCTGTTACACCACCACTTTCTAAAAGAACATCTCCTGTTCCATTAAAAAATATACACCCTGTTTCGTCATCACTGATTGTTGTCGTATTATTAAAGACCACCTTCATTTCCTGATCCACATTCATTCCATTAATTTTCTGTCTAAAAACAAATGTTGTGGTTTCATCTCCATCCAGAGGTAAATAAATGGTACTGAATCGATCTGATCCATCATAAATAGGATCATCATTTTCTCTTCCTTTTATAAAAATTTCAGAAAAAAGTTCTTCTCTTGGATTTCCTGTTTCAATATCAAAATAGGTTACAATCAGATTTCTACTTGGAGATTTTTCTTCAGCGTCACACACATCAACTATAAATCGAATATTTTCTGAAATAGTATCAGCTGAAACTGTTGGCCATGCTACAATTACCGAATCAAACAAAGCTCCAAACTCTCCTCTATAGAAATCCTGACCTGTACCTCCTTCGGTGGGAGAAACTTTTAAACCTGTAATTTGTTCATAAGCACCACAGTCAGGACCATTTACCTCAACAGAAGTGAAATAACTAATGTAAGTTGTATCTGCCATACCAGGCATAACAAATGAAAAACCCGTTTCCCTAGAAGTAACTTTTAATGGCAATAAATATTTTCCGTTTGCCATTTTTGTTATTTCTGGACCATCTATTCCATTTACAAACTCAAAATCTTGTGTAAGTACTTTTGAGTAATCATTTTTATCATAAAAAGCTCCAACTGCATAAGATGATGGATTGGAATATGCATCACAATCTCTACAAGATGGGGTTGCTAAAAAAATTGATAGGGGTATTAAAGACCATAACCCTCTTTTGATTAATTTCATCAAGTTCATACAACAAATTTAAGGAGCAAAACGCAATTTAAAAGTATTTTCGAATTAGGATTGTGTTTTCGTAGTACAAATCAATTAAAACTTGAGATTTGACAGTTATCCTATTGTTGTTGACACTCGATACCTAAAAATTGTGGGAGGCATTGAGGCTACAAAATAGTAGAAATAGAAAAAGCGACCCCGAAGAGCCGCCTTAACAATAACAAATTATAACTTAGAGTATATCTAATTCTTTATTTCAATAATTCATAAATACCAGCAACACCTTGTCCGCCACCGACACAGGCTGTTACCATACCGTATTTCTGATTACGTCTTCTCATTTCATTGAAAAGCTGTACTGAAAGTTTTGCTCCTGTACATCCTAGTGGGTGACCTAATGCAATCGCTCCACCGTTTACATTCACAATACCCGGATCAATATCAATATTTTTCAATACCGCTAATGACTGTGCTGCAAAAGCTTCATTCAATTCTACTTGCTCAATGTCTGACAATTTCAAACCTGCTTGAGCTACTGCTCTTGGAATTGCCTCTACAGGACCAATACCCATGATTCTTGGGTCTACCCCTGCCGATGCATAAGATACCATTCTTGCGATTGGCTCTAATTTCAATTCCTTTACCATACGTTCAGACATTACCATCACGAATGCGGCGCCGTCTGAAGTTTGAGAAGAGTTACCGGCTGTTACTTGTCCTCCTTGTTTGAAGGCAGGCTTTAAGCGACCTAAACCTGAAGCATCAGATTTACGTGGTCCTTCATCCGTATCTACTACAAACTCTCTTGTCTTTTTACGATCGCCTTCCAAGTACGTTTCTTTCACAGTAATTGGAACAATCTCATCTTTGAATTTTCCTTCAGCAATCGCAGCCAATGCTTTTTCATGCGATTTTACTGCAAACTCATCCGCTTCATCACGGTCAATACCATAGTCTTTGGCTACTTCTTCAGCCGTAAGACCCATGTTTAAATAATATTGAGGAGTTTCTGTCGCTATTTTGTAGTTCAATCCTGTCTTATAGCCCATCATTGGTACCATAGACATAGATTCTGTACCACCTGCAATAATACAATCCGCCATTCCTGCACGGATCTTGGCCGTTGCCATTGAAATCGTTTCCACACCAGAACCACAGTATCTATTCACTGTTACACCTGGTACTTTTAAGTTATCTGGAGCAAAAGCAAGCAATGAAATCATTCTTGCCATTTGCATACCTTGTTCTGCTTCAGGAATTGCACAACCTACGATGAGGTCATCAATTCGAGTGGGGTCCAAAGCCGGTACGCTCTGAACGAGATGTTGGATCACATCTGCTGCTAAATCGTCAGGGCGTGTGAATCGAAATCCACCTTTTTTCGCCTTGCCAATCGCTGTTCTATATCCTGCTACTATGTAAGCTTCCATTGTTTTAATTATTAATGATCAGTTGTTTAATGGTGATTAGTAAAATTAGTTTCTTAAAGGTTTCCCTTTGAATAGAATACTTTGGATACGCTCCAATGTTTTCTTCTCGCCTGATAAACTCAAGAACGCTTCACGCTCTAAGTCCAATAAATATTGCTCAGAAACTAAAGTTGGAGCTGAAAGATCTCCACCATTGATCACATAATTTAATTTACGAGCAATCTTAGCATCGTGGTCTGAAGCCCAATGTGCATATTGCATTCCTGCTACACCTGCTTCAAACAATGCCATACCGCCACGGCCTTGTACTTTAATGTCTCTTCTAGGATTGGCTTGTGCATAACCTAAAGCTGACAATTCCAATACACGTGTTTTGGCATCTGCAATCACACGCTTACGGTTAAGTGTTACTCTAGATTGAGCATTCATGAAGCCCATATTTCTCATTTCCTCTGCTGATGTTGCCACTTTTGCAGTAGCGATGCTCATAAACGCATCTTGCAGACGGTTGTACTCCGGATCACCTTCTTTTAATGAATCTGATACTCGAAGTGCCATTTCTTTGGTACCTCCACCAGCAGGAATCAAACCAACGCCTACTTCTACTAATCCCATATAGGTTTCAGCATGTGCTTGAATAGCATCACAGTGCATTGACAGCTCACAACCACCACCTAGTGCTAGACCAGAAGTTGCCGCCACAACAGGCACTGAAGAGTAACGAGCTCTCATCATTGTTTTCTGGAACTGAGCAATCATCAAATTGATTTCATCATATTCCTGATCACATGCAAACATAAACAGCATGGCTAAGTTGGCACCTGCTGAGAAGTTGGCTGATTCATTACCGATTACAAGACCTTTCCAGCCTTTTTCTTCCGCAATTGAAATCGCTGTATTTACACCTTCAAGGTTTTCAGCACCTAAGGCATTCATTTTGGTATGGAACTCAAGGTTCAATACGCCATCTCCAATATCAAATAATGTTGCTCCTGCATTGCTCCATACTACATTTTCACCACGCAATGTTTCTAACATTACTAATGACTCTGTACCTGGAACAACTTTGTATGATTTGGAAGGAATGTCATAATAGAAACGCTGACGGTCTTCATTTTTATAGAATGAAGTATGACCTGCTTCCAACATTTCATAAACCCAAGCCGCTGGCTTTTCACCTGCAGCTTCCATTTTCTCCACTGTTTCTTTCACTCCAAGAATATCCCAAGTCTCAAATGGACCTAGTTCCCAAGCGAAACCAGCTGAAACTGCTTCATCAATTCTGAATAATTCGTCTGCAATTTCTGGAATACGATTCGAGCAGTAGCGGAATACGTCATAGAAAGTCTTACGATAGAAATCCCCTGCTTTATCTTCAAAACCTAGTAAGATTGGAAGACGCTCTCTTAAATTGTCAATGTCTTTTACCGCCTCTAATGCTTTGAATTTCGCTCTAGTTTTTGGCTGGTATTCAAATGTTTCAAGATTCAATTCAAGAATAACTTTTTTGCCATTCTCGTCTTTTGTCTTTTTATAGTAACCTTGTTTTGTTTTATCACCAAACCACTTACGGTCATTTAACTCGCTTACGATTTTTGGTAAAACAAAACGTTCTTTTGATTCATCTTCAGGCAAACCTGCATGCAAGTTGTTCGATACTTTCACCATAGTATCCAAACCAACCACATCACTCGTACGGAATGTTGCAGACTTTGCTCTACCAATTAAAGGACCCGTCAATTTATCTACTTCACCTACAGACAATCCCATTTCCTGGATTGTATGCATACCTGACATGATTGCATAAACACCAATACGGTTGGCAATAAATGCAGGTGTGTCTTTACACAATACCGTTTCTTTTCCTAGGTGTACATCACCATAATGCATCAAGAAATCTACAACATCTTGATCAGTGCTTGGTCCTGGAATAATTTCCAGTAATCGTAAATAACGTGGAGGGTTGAAGAAGTGCGTACCACAGAAGTTTTTCACAAAATCCTCACTTCTGCCATCGCACATAAACTTAATCGGAATACCAGACGTATTCGATGTTATTAATGTACCCGGCTTACGGTGTTGCTCTACTTGCTCAAATACTTTTTTCTTAATTTCAAGGTTCTCTACCACGACCTCAATCACCCAATCACATGACGCAATTTTAGGCATATCGTCTGTAAAGTTTCCTGTAGAAACTAAGCGCTCAATTCCTTTTTTGAAAATAGGTGCAGGCTTAGATTTTAGAGCAGTCTTTAGAGCATCGTTGACAATTCTGTTTCGAACTGATTTGGTTTCAAGGGTTAATCCCTGTGCTGCTTCTTTCTCTGATAATTCACGAGGCACTATGTCTAACAACAATACCTCTACGCCAATATTGGCAAAGTGACATGCAATTCTAGATCCCATTACGCCGGAACCCAGAACCGCCACTTTATTGATAGTTCTGTTTTTCATCGGTTTACCGATTGGTGTTGTTTATTGTATTTATTTTAATTGGGTGTAAACGCTTTAAAAGTAAAACTACTTTTTATTCACGTTTTCCTCAGTTATTCCAAAGCTTTTGAGTTGATCTCTGATCTCATCAAACATTTGCCCTTTCGGGTCTTTGATCACTTCATTAATGCTGTCCATCACATTAAAAAAGGTTGATAATTCTTCAGGAGTAATTTTTTCTTCTACTCTTCTCTGAAAAACTTTTACGGTCTGTTTCGACATCTCGCGTTTCATCTGACCGTAGTCCGTTAAACGAATGATCACTTTTCGTTTATCCGTTTTGTCTGCTACTCTTTCAATTAATCCTTTCTCTTCAAAGTTTTTCAGCATTCGGGTCAAGCTTCTTGCTTCCATCCCCATCAGCGGAGCAATTTTCGTAGCAGGAGTTCCTTCAACAGGATCGATATTCAATAATACAAAACCAATGGAATGGGAAATTTCATAATCTGCACCCAATAAATTGTACATCTTTGAAATCGCCAGCCATGTGGCTTTGATACTTAAATCGACCGACTTCTTCTTTTTTTCAGTTCTACGTAATTCGCCCATGCTTTCATAATAATTTTTGTGATGTGTGTGTGTTTGTGTTATTGGTGAGATGCATAGGAATATTTTACGTCTAAAATACGCTTATCCTCTCCTTCAATTCCAAATATATAAATATTTAGTATGCAAGCATAACATTTTTCAAAAAGTTTTATTAAAATTTATTTAGGAATCTAGCAATAATCATAAAAGATGTATTACAAAACATACAATTAAATGAAGGTTTCCGAGCTTGTTTAAAACAATTAATTACATTTGTGTGCTATATTAGTTGTGACAACAACAATGTGTTAAAACAAAATTACTTTTTAGTAATTATTATTAGTGTTTTATGATTACTGCCGTCTAAAAAACTTCCAGTAGAACTACTATTAAGACGTTTTTAACCTTGTTCTCACAAAAAATAAAGACAGAAATAGTAATAAATTATTTTTGGATTAGCACTTATAATACATCGGAATAAATTCAATAGAAAGCTGAATGAAAGAACTCGCTTATCTTAATAAATATATCATACGCTATGGCTTTAGGTTAACATTGGGGATCATTTTTATGATTATCTCCAACATATTTGCCATTGCTCCTGCACAAGTGGTCCGTTATGCATTAGACTTAGTAGTGGATACACTGAAAACACAAACTTTGCTCAAAGGAAGTGATCTCTATGAAAATTACATCAATGAGTTTTTCCAAATCGTTCTTCTTTACGGAGGTGTCATTGTGGGTATGGCATTGATGAGAGGTATTTTCCTTTTCTTAGTACGTCAGACTATCATTGTCATGTCTCGTTTGATTGAATTTGATCTTAAGAATGATATTTTTGAGCATTATCAAAAATTGCCTTTAAGTTTTTACCGAAAAAATAATACGGGTGACTTGATGGCTAGAATCTCTGAAGATGTCAGTAAAGTGAGAATGTACCTTGGGCCTGCCATTATGTACAGTATCAATATGGTGATTTCGTTTATTCTGACGATTTCCATCATGGCAAGCATCAATGTGGAATTAACCATTTGGGCTTTATTCCCTCTTCCTCTTCTTTCCATCAGTATTTATTTCGTCAATAATATCATCAATAAAAAGTCTGAACTGATTCAACAGCAGTTGTCTTCAATGTCAACTTTTGTACAAGAAGCATTTTCAGGCATTAGAGTATTAAAAGCATTTGTGAGGGAAAAAGAATCACTTCATCAATTCACTGAAAATGCTGAAGAATACAAAAGCCGTCAACTGGAACTGGCAAAGGTCAACTCAATGTTTTATCCTCTGATGCTTTTCTTAATTGGTTTGAGTACTATCCTGACCGTTTATGTGGGTGGGTTAGAAGTTGAAAAAGGAGCCATTACACCAGGTGTCATTGCAGAATTCATTATGTATGTAACACTTCTGACTTGGCCAGTGACTTCATTAGGTTGGGTGACGAGTATTGTGCAAAGAGCCGCCGCTTCACAAAAAAGAATCAACGAGTTTTTAAGTATTGAGCCTGAGATTACCTCTCCTACCAATAAACCTTTCAATATCAAAGGAAAAATAACCTTCAAAGATGTATCATTGGTTTATCCTGATTCCGGTATCAAGGCCTTGAATAAGGTTTCATTTGAAATTGAAACAGGTAAAACTTTAGCTATTTTAGGTACAACAGGTTCAGGAAAAAGTACCGTTGCCAACTTGATTTCAAGGTTATATGATCCTACAGAAGGGCAAATATTTATTGATGATCAGGATTTAAAAACATTGAACCTTCATGATATTCGCTCACAGATCAATATGGCTCCTCAAGATGTTTTCCTTTTCTCTAATACGTTGAGAAATAATATTGCCTTTGCAAAAGAAGATGCTACAGAAGAAGACATTATCAGAGCTACTAAAAATGCGGGACTCTGGGAAAATATCCAGAATATGGATAATGGCCTCGATACTATTGTCGGCGAAAGAGGTATTACGCTTTCGGGTGGACAAAAACAGAGAGCTACCATTGCAAGAGCAATCTTAGGTACACCTAGTATTTTGATTTTGGATGATAGTTTATCTGCGGTTGACACCAATACAGAAAATGAAATTTTAAATAACCTTCAAGAGGTGATGAAGGACAGAACTTCCGTTATTATCTCCCACAGAGTCTCTTCTGTGAAATTAGCGGATAAAATAATTGTGCTTCACGAAGGAGAGATTATTGAGCAAGGAACTCATGATGAGCTACTTAAAATTGAAGGACATTATCAATCACTTTACCAACAACAATCAGAAAGCAATAATTAAAGAATATTTGCAAATTATTAATTAGATTTGTTTCGATTCATAGGACAAAATAAAGATTGAATGCCTCAAATAATGGCATTCTGGTTTACCCGTTATAATGATTCAAATTTTTATAGACCACAGAAAGGCTGTAAAAGGGAACCTAATTTTAAATTAATTTTAGCTTACACAATGTAAAGTTGATTTTCAATTTGTAAATTATCTGACACACACATGTAGGCCGAAAACGCTATCTTTTTATAATTTGTGAATACTCAAAACCAAATACATAAAATCTCTGAGAAAGAATTCAAAGAGCTCTTTGATAAATACTATGATAGTATTAGGAGTTTCATCTACTATAAAATTGGTGATATTGATCTTTCTGAAGACATTGCTCAAGAAGCTTTTGTGAAATTTTGGGAATCAAGAGACAAAGTTATTCTTGATACTGTAAAAACATACCTGTACACCATTGCGAACAACTTAATGCTCAATCATATCAAACATGGAAAAGTAGTGTTGCAGTTTGAGCAAAAACAAAATAAAAAAGACGGAGAAGTAGAAACAAATCCAGAATACAAAATGGAGCTGGAAGAATTTCAATCTATGCTGGACAAAACCATCAATGAAATACCAGAAAAGAGCAGAACTGTTTTTTTAATGAACAGAATTGATGGACTTACTTACGGTGAAATCAGCGAAAGATTAGGCGTGAGCGTAAAAGCTATTGAAAAGAGAATGTCAAAAGCGCTGAGTATTTTGAGAAAGGAATTGGATATTAATATCTGAAACATCTTCCATATTTATGCTTAACAGTTCAATATAAACCGGTTGTATTCCCGTTAGAAATCATAAATGAGAGTTAATTTCATTAGAAAACTTTAATTGATTTTTGTATGTTTGCCCTTTCGAGTATAGAGTCCTCTTACTCGTATTTCATTCTTATAACAAATAAACATACTATTTAAAGTTATGATCAATCTTGTATTATTTGGCCCTCCAGGTGCAGGAAAAGGAACGCAAAGTGACATGATTAAGGAAAAATATAACCTTGTTCACTTGTCAACTGGTGACCTTCTTCGTGGTGAAATCAAAGCAGGAACTCCTCTTGGGATCAAAGCGAAAGAACTAATGGACCAAGGTCAATTAGTGCCAGATGAGGTTGTAATTGGTATGATTGATTCTAAAATTAAGGCGAACAAAGAAGGTAATGGTTTTATCTTTGATGGTTTCCCTCGTACAGTAGCACAAGCTGAAGCGTTAGATGGTTTAATGTCTGAAAATGGTATTGCTATCTCAGGTATGGTTGCTCTTGACGTTGATGAAGAAGAATTAACGAAAAGAATCTTGAAGCGTGGTGAAACTTCTGGTCGTACTGATGACCAAAACGAAGACTTGATCCGTAACCGTGTGAAAGAATACAACACGAAAACGGCTCCAGTAGCGAACTTCTACGAAGCTCAAGGAAAATATAAAGCAATCGGCGGTGTAGGTTCTATTGAAGAAATCTTCACTAACTTATGTGCAGCTATCGATAGCTTATAATCAATATATTTATATTGCAAAGAAGGGGTATTGTGAAGACAATACCTCTTTTTTATTGGGTGATAAAATTATCTACCTCCATTTTATTAATTTAATTCATTGGTTTTTATACTCTTATTCCAATCAGTTGTTAATAATAGTGATAGGATTTAAGTTCTTTCCCTACCTTTGCAGTTCGGCTTTAAAGTGAGTATTGCATCAATGCATTTTTGTCCTGTGCACCCTCCTCTCTTAAAAGCCTTATTATTCGACATTTAGTATAGAAAAAATGGCTTCATCAAATTTTATAGATTACGTAAAAATATTCACACGTTCAGGTTCAGGTGGATCTGGAGCAGTATCTTTTCGTAGAGAAAAACACGTACCGAAGGGCGGTCCTGACGGTGGTGATGGTGGACGAGGTGGACATATCATCTTAAAAGCTGATAAACAACTTTGGACTTTATTGCACCTTAAATACCGTAAACACGTTCATGGGAACAATGGACAAAGCGGTCAAGGAACAGGTAAAAGTGGTGCCGAAGGTGAAGATATTATCCTTAATGTGCCTTTGGGAACAATTGCCAAAGATGCTGAAACAGGAGAAAAACTTTGTGAGCTGACAGAAGACGGCCAGGAAATCATCTTAATGAAAGGTGGCCGTGGTGGTTTAGGTAACAGAAACTTTAAAACTGCTACCAACCAAACTCCTCGCTATGCTCAGCCAGGTGGAGAATGCCAAGAAGCTTGGGTAATTTTGGAATTGAAAGTATTGGCAGATGTAGGTCTAGTTGGTTTCCCTAATGCGGGTAAGTCTACTTTACTTTCTGTACTTTCAGCCGCTAAACCTGAGATTGCAGACTACCCATTTACTACAATGGTTCCTAACCTTGGTGTGATTTCTTACCGTGATAATCTTTCATTCGTCATGGCAGATATTCCTGGTATTATTGAAGGTGCTGCTGAAGGAAAAGGACTGGGTATCCGTTTCTTACGTCATATCGAGCGTAACTCTGTATTGTTATTCATGGTTCCTGCAGACAGTGAAGATGTAGCGCATGATTACCAAGTATTAGTCAACGAATTGACAAAATACAACCCTGAGTTACTCGACAAAAACCGCTTGTTAGCCATCACAAAAAGTGATATGCTGGATGAAGAATTAGAGGAAATGATCTCTGAGACTATACCAGAAGGCGTACCATATGTCTTTATTTCTTCTCTTGCTCAAAAAGGTATTCCTGAGTTAAAAGATATACTTTGGGAAGCCATCAATGACGGCGTAGAAGAGGAAGTACAAGAATTTATAGAAGAAGATTACGAACCTCTACCAGATGCAGATTACAATCCTTATCAAGATCGCATTGATTTGGAGAATGAAGCGGAGGAAGAGGAATAAAAAATACTAAGAGGCAATTTCGAAAGAAGTTGCCTTTTTTTTTATATTAGACTTTTATTTAAACTTTTCAATGCTACAAATGACAAACTTAAGCAAACTACTATTATTAGTACTCTTTGTTATATCCCCATACTTGGGATATTCTCAGTTCCACACTATTTCAGATCTTACTTTATTAAAGTTTGAAGAGAAAGGTACTGACTATATGTACCACAAAAAGCTCATCACAGACAAAGGTTCTTATACTTTATACAGTACTTTAAACAAAGAGCAACAAGTATTTCTTTCTTTCGTTCCAAAAAACAGTAGTAAAGAAATTACTATTAATATCAAGAATATTGAAGTTTACGTTGGCTATCAATCAAATAATGCCATGGAGTATGTTGACTTAATAGCTGATTATAGAGGAGATATATGGCTTTTCTATTCTGCTTATTCAAGTACTAAACATCGCCTCTTTAGAAAAAAGGTAAACATCGAAAAGAAGGGTTTTGATCAAGGAACTTTAGTGGCTGAAAGGATGCTAATCAATAATAATAAAGGCGGTGATAGAAATAACAAGAGTGTCAATTTTAACATTATTCAATCAGAGTCGAAAAAATACCTTTCTGTTATCACATTCTTCAATAATGAAAAAGAGAAGTGTACAAATGTTTTTATTGATATGATCAATGAAAATTGGAAAAAAGAATGGAAAATGTCTCCTACACTCTCTACCTATTTCTCTAATCCTCAGAACAATTTACCTAATAAGATCAATATTTTTAAGGAGAAAAATCTTCAAGTATTCAATGATGGTACTTTATATGGTATTCAGAAATTAAAAAACTCTAGTGAGAAAAAAGATCATTATTTCTCCCTGTATGTTTTTAAAAAAGGAGAAGAACAAGCATTAGTTCATACAATAAGACATGAAGATAAAAACATAGAAGATCTAAGGTTTATTCAAAATGATAATAATAATCTCATCATTGCAGGTTATTATGACTTCAAAAAAAGTAAAGTCAATAATAAGATCGAAGGGTTATATTTTATGAACCTGGATCTCACAAAAAAAGAAATACTTACTGAAACATTTACTCCATTTACAAGAGAAAATATAAGAGACCTATGGCTACCTATGTCTCGTCCTCACTTTGAAGACCAAAAAGATTTTACAAAGCTTCAAAAAGAATTAACTAGAGAATTTGAAAGTGATCCAAACTATAAACTCGACGATGGTTTTAATATTTCAAATATTCTTCAGCAAGCTAATAATACCTATACTTTAATCTCAGAAAATTATAGTATGAATGGGGGAAGTAGAAAGGGGATCCAATATATCAATGTAAACGAATACGGTAAAATTAATTGGATTAAAAACCATTTCAGATACCATTTTATAAACGTCAATTTTCCTTTCAGTGAAACACTAAAAGTTTTCAATATGGATGACTCTATTTTAATGTTTTATTTAGATGGAAATAAGTTATTAAGTGCTGAAATAAGCATGAAAGGAGATACAAACTTCAATATAGTATTTGATCCAGACTCAAATAAAATATATAAGAAAAACTACATTTACCCAGGTACAATTGAAAGGCTTTCCAGTACTGATTTTATCATGCATGCTTTTTCAAGAAAGATAATACAATCACAAAAAACATTCACATTGAAAATAGGTACTCCAAAGGAACAATAGCATCTGATGTTTATTTTATCCTTTATTCAATAGAAGAACAATAGATTCAAAAAAGAGGTTGTCATATTAAAATGACAACCTCTCAATACTCCAATCTATTCTCTAACTTAATAACTACTGATATCTTATTTCAACCAAGCGGCTAACATCCAAATTGTTTTCTCTTGCTCGCTGATCAATTCTGAAAGTAACGCCACTGTACCTTCATCACCGGCATCTGATGCCTGCTCAATTACTTCTCTTTCAATTTTTAGCAATGTAGACAGGTTATTAACTACTAATTCTACTGAAGCCACATCAGTTGTAATGTTCTTTCCTTGCTCAATTTCTGAAGTTTCTAAATAATCAGAAAAAGTATGCAACGGTTGTACTCCTAATGTCAAAATTCTTTCTGCAATCTCGTCTACACGATCGTTTGCACCTGTGTATAACTCTTCGAATTTAGCGTGCAATTCAAAGAAGTTTTTACCTTGAATATTCCAGTGTAAACCTCTCAAATTCTGATAATACAGTTGAAAGTTCGCTAATAATGTATTTAATCCTTGACCTAATTCTGATGCTTTTTCTACATCGATTCCGATTATGTTTAATGCTAAAGTATTCATGTTTATATCTATCTTTTATTGTTTCTGATTGATTACCTTACAAAGGTGGCGGATTTAAGTTATAAATGAAAATAATATGTTTTTATATAATTATAATCAAAAACTATATCATTAAAACACACCAGTTCATTATAGATAAACTTGTGCTGTTGGCACACCAGAAGGGAAACTCTTTCCCCTATACATGGGAAAGAGCTTCCCATATAAAGGGGACACCTTTTCCCATTACTATGAGACAACTAAGACATCCCAGCACGTACACTCTGTACATGCCAGGACGTACGGGTTGCAAGTGCTAGGGCGTACACACTGTACATGCTACTACGTACACTATGTAAGTCCACATCTAGCGCAAGTGTTGAGCGATAGCGACACTTGTGCTGGCATCTGTAAAAAGTCTGAAGACTTTTAGATGAAAAATTACTTTAAAGAAATAATAAGGGCTTTAATTTGCATCTAAATCAGTTCAACATCCAATACCCTCAACGTTTTACCAGAATAATTTCCGGCACTTGAATACAGGTATTCATCAGGTTCATTGACTATTCCCTCTTTGAGAGGATTATCATGAATATAATTTAGCTTTTGAGAAAGTGAATCAGAGCTCGTAAGTATCTTTGGACAATTATACTGTTGCCAAAATTGATACCTGGTATTATTTTTATTTCTTTGACCTGTTTTTTCAAACATCCAAATCAACCATTTTTTCCTACTCTCACCAGGATTGTCTTTAATTGCATTGATGATTTTAAGAGACGTAAACTTCTTCATATCTCTAAGGATATATTCCAGCTTATTATCTTCATTATTAGATATTATCAGATGAATATGATTGGTCATAATAACGTAAGCATGTAACGCCAATCCTTTATTTTTTTGACAGTATTTCAAGCTATCAATAATGATGTCCTTGTATTCTTTTCTTGTAAAAACATCAATCCAATGAACTACAGTTAGAGTCACAAAATAGCATTTAGTCTAATCTAGAATTTTGTATTTTCTACTCATTTTGAATCGTTATTGTAATAGTTAGTTTTTAATGTCACAACTTTGAGCATGTGAGCTTTTCTTGTGGAGCTATAAGTCTACAGACTTATTAAAAATACCAGCACAAGTCTCGCCTACGGCTTAAGACTTGCGCTAGTTCTATAGTTTTTATTTTCTTATCGATCAATCGCCACCATCTGCTCTGGAGCTACTACGGCGAAAATTGTCGCATATTCAAATGCTACTTCCTTAAAACGCTGGAAACGACCTGAAGCACCGCTGTGCCCTGCGTCCATATTTGTCTTAAGCATAATGTAATTATCACTTGTACTTTCCTCACGAAGTTTGGCTACCCATTTTGTAGGCTCCCAGTATTGTACTTGAGAATCATGCAAGCCAGAAGTAACTAACATATGCGGATACTCTTTTTTCTCGACTTGATCATAAGGAGAATAAGACAGCATATAATCGTAATATTTCTTTTCATTTGGATTACCCCACTCGTCATATTCACCTGTAGTCAATGGAATAGATTCGTCCAACATTGTGGTAACTACATCCACAAACGGTACATCTGAGATGACGAATTTATAAAGATCAGGACGGGCGTTTACCACAGCACCCATCAATAATCCACCGGCAGAACCACCATTGATCACAAACTTTTCTGCAGAAGTATATTTTTCCTCAATCAAGAATTCTGAACAAGCGATGAAATCGTTGAAAGTATTTTTCTTTTTCAACATTTTACCGTCTTCATACCAAGCTCTTCCCAAATCTTCTCCTCCTCTGATATGAGCAATTGCGAAAGCAAAACCTCTTTCCATCAAACTGATTCTTGATGGTGAAAAGGCAACATCATAAGAAATACCATAAGAGCCGTAACCTGTCATGTACAGTGGATTTTGGCCGTTCAACTCAAATCCTTTTTTATACACTACAGAAATAGGCACTTTTACGCCATCTTTTGCAGTAGCATACAAACGCTTTGCTTCGTAATCCTGTGGATCAAATTTGCCTAAAACTTTTTGCTGCTTTAATAATACCTTTGATCGGTCCACCATATTGTAATCATATTCTGAATAAGGTGTAGTCAAAGAATTATAGCCAAAACGTAAGATATCTGTATTGAAATCAGGATTGGCACCAGACCATGCACTGTAAGTCTCTTCACCGAAATCTAAATAATGCTCAGATCCATCTTCCCATTTAATGATACGGATATGCACCAAACCGTCTCTTCTTTCCTCAATTACATAGAAGTTTTTGAAGATATCCAAGCCTTCAAGAAGTGTATCTGTTCTGTGAGCAATTACTTCTTCCCAATTGTTCTTATCTGTAGTATCAGCATCTTCTGCCACTTTCATCAATCGGAAGTTTTTGGCATTCCAGTTGGTCACAATATAAAAATGACCGTTGAAATGAGATACGCTGTATTCGTGCTCTCTTTCTCTAGGAATGAAAGGTTTGAACTCACCAAATGGATTATTGGCTTTCAAGATTCTCATTTCGGTTGTCAGTGTAGATCCTGATTCGATTACTAAGTATTCTCTTGATTTCGTTCTTCGAACTCCAATCCAGAAAGTATCGTCTTTTTCTTCATATACCACCACGTCTTCTGATTGAGGAGTACCTAAAGTATGTCTCCATACTTTATCAGGGCGCAATGTTTCTTTATCTTGAGTAGTGTAAAAAACTGTTTTACCATCAGCAGCCCAAACTGCATCGCCAGTCGTTTCTTCTAAAACGTCTTCAAGGTTTTTGCCTGTTGCCAGATCCCTGAAACGAACCGTATATATTCTTCTTCCAACAATATCCTCTGCATAGGCAATCTTATTTTGATCTTCACCAACTGTCAAGCCACCTATTTTAAAGTAAGACTTGTCTTTTGCTTCAATATTCGCGTCAATCAAAATTTCTTCTTCCGCTTCCAATGAACCTTTTTTACGGCAGTAAATCGGATATTCCCCTCCTTCTATATATCGCACATAGTAATAGTAATCTCTTGCTTTATAAGGCACCGATTCATCTTTCTCTTGAATACGTCCTTTCAGCTCTTCGAACAAATCTTCTTCAAATTGCTTGTGCTCAGACATTACATCTTCAATATATTTATTTTCAGCATTGAGATAATCAATCACCTCTTGGTTTTCTCTGTCTCGCATCCAATAATATGGGTCAACTCTTTGGTCTCCGTGTTTCTCTAATATTTTCGGCTCTTTTCGAGCTACAGGGGGTTGGATATTTTTATTCATATTTATGTCTTTATCCTACAAAAGTAATCAGTTCTTAAAATAAGTGAGCATTCACGCAACCTTTTATTCTTCAAATCCAAAGTTTACTGAAAATGAACACATTAGCTGTTCAAACAATGTATTTACTGTTCGGTTTCGAACGGACTATTTTACTTAAAAACAGAAATTACAACTTTAAAATATTGATCTACAGTTACTTATGTTTTTATGGCACAGATATAGAATAATAGTTAGTGTGTCAAATTAATTTCAAAAAACATAATTCTTAAATATCATGAAAACTATTTTCTTAACTCTTACATTATTAATCTCAAGTTTTGTTTCAGTATTCGCTAATACTTCTGATTTAGAAGCACCCAACGATGAAAAAAGTGCTATGTTAATGAAGAAGGTTCAAAAAGCAGAGAAAAATGATTGGGTCACTTTAAAAGACGCCGCTTTATTTACAATCAACTGGAATGGTGATTTGGAAATAGCGAAGCAATGGATTGACAAAGCTATCAAAATCGATAAAAATGCTTTGACATTAGAAGTTTTGGGTGATTACTACATCAGAACTGGCAATGTAGAAAAAGCAACTGAAACCTATTTCAATGCACTTGAAGAAGGAGTTACGAATTTAGGGAAAGAAGATATGGAACGTATCCAACGTAAGGTTTTAGTATACGCTCGAATGAAATAAACGCGATTTGGAATCAAGGTATTCCGATGACTATCATATATTCATAACACTCATGAAGCCAAGAGGTTTAGTTTGCCTCTTGGCTTTTTCTTTTTTATATTGATTTGTCTTAAATAAGTAAACTTAAATTATAAACGATTCTAGCTAACGATTCTCTCATGAAAGAAGACTTTCTATACTTCATTTGGAAGTTTCAATATTTCAATGCTATAGCCTTACAGACAGATCAAGGCGAACCTTTAGAAATTATCTCTCCTGGCTTACAAAATCATGATGCAGGCCCCGATTTTCTGAATGCTCACATCCGAATTAATACCATAGACTGGCATGGAAATATCGAAATCCATATCAAAGCATCTGATTGGAAAAAACATCAGCACTCCAAAAACAAAGCCTATGACAATGTCATTCTTCATGTAGTCTGGGAAAATGATTTTGACGTCATCCGCAGTGATCAGTCCATTGTGCCTACATTTAGCACAGAAAATTTCATTCAAAAACAAGTTTTCATTAAGTATCAATCTTTTCTTTTTAATGAAGATGAAATCACTTGTGGAAGTCAGCTGGAAAATATCTCCAGACTTCATAAGTTAGCAATGCTTGACCGTGTTTTTCTGGAAAGAATAGAAAGAAAAGCCAGCAGGATACTCTTACAGCTTCAAAATTCAAATAGAGATTGGGAAGAATGTACTTACAGAACTCTTGCCGAATACTTCGGTTTCAAAGTCAATAATGATGCTTTTCAACGACTTTCATCCATTGTGCCTATCCGATTATTAAAACTTCATGCTTATCAACCTGCTCAGGTGGAGGCTTTTCTGTTTGGGTCTGCAGGATTTTTATCTGAAAAACCAGACGATCCCTACATGATGAAACTGTATAAAGAGTATCAGTTTTTAAGTCATAAATATTCCATCAAAGAAAAAGAAATGAAAGTGCAAGAATGGAAATTCCTCAGGTTACGCCCTGCCAACTTCCCTACGATTAGAATTGCTCAGTTAGCAAGTATCATTATAAATATTCCTCATTTATGCTCTGCATTTCTGCATATTTCCTCTTTGGAAAGTTTTATACGGTTTATGCAACATCCTACCTCTGAATACTGGCATTCTCACTATCATTTCAATAAAAAATCAAAAAAGCCAATCAGTGCATTTGTGGGAAAATCAGCACTTCAATCATTACTTGTAAATGTCGTTATCCCACTTCAGTTTGCCTATGGCACAGACAGAAACGAAAGCCGATACAAGGAGAAAGCCATTCAGCTGCTAGAATCTATTCCTGCGGAAAATAATAAATACACAAAGATCTGGAAAACATATGCCATCAAAAATAATTCGTCCTTGGATTCTCAAGGTTTGATTGAATTGTACACCCAATACTGTCAGAATAACAGGTGTTTGGAGTGTAGTATTGGTGTTCAGATTTTAAGTTCTAAAAATAAGCATTAACACTTCGATACATGAACATGTAATCATAAGTCTGTATATTTGTGTTTTCCATCACATATAAATGTTTTCTATGGAACACGACAAGATTGAAAAAGCAGCTTTTATTTTAAAGACCATTGCACATCCCGTTAGACTAAGAATATTAGAATTATTGGATTGTACCAACCGTCTTTCTGTAAGTGAGATTTGTTCAAAGTTGAATTGTGAGCAATCTTTGACTTCTCATCATTTATCGAATATGAAACTGAAAGGTATTTTATCTTCTCAAAGGGAGGGAAAGAATATTTATTACTCTTTAAAAGAAAAGTCAGTAGTGAATATTATTTCTTGTCTGGAGGACTGCGACTGCAATATGGGTTAAAGGTCTACGAGGTAGTACAGATAGAAACCACCACCCCGGCCATGTCTGTTGAACGAATATTCAAACTTTATAACTGAGCTGTAAAAAGTCACAAAGTCCAATCCAAAACCATATCCTAACAATGGTGTATTGGTTAATGATGCGTTGGAAGGATTTACCTCTGGGAAATCTACGTACCCAGCATCAATATATGCTTTAAAAAGAATATCTATTGGAACTCTTTTCGCATGTTTTGATTTAATGATATTCTGGAAATTAAATGCTGTTGATAATGCTCTGAACTTCAATTCATTCTTTAGAATCACAGCATTTTGCCCATCAATCACATAGTTATCATAGCCTCTTACAAATAAATTGTCGTATCCCACTGCTCTCATTTTGTTGTAAGGCATCTTATCTGGATAACCTAATTTACCCGCAAAACCTAATGAGTAATAGAGTCTTTTCACTTTATCTAAAGACCAGAATTTATACGCTGACCACTCCATCACCACTGCGTTAAGATCTTCGAAAATACCTAATCCCATTTTCTCTAATCCTAGCTTCACGTAATATCCATTGAGTGGATAACTCGTAATATCTCTTTTATCTCTTGTGTAAGTATATCCAAGTGAAAAATATCTTAGTCGGGTTCTTCCATCCAAGAAAAAATCTGGATTCAACATTGCCACTGTATCAGCAACTTGATCATGATCAAATCGAAGAGAGAAGTTATGATGATCATAAAAACCGTATCTCTTACCAAAGTTGACCACACCGTTCCATGACCTTCTCAACACTTCTGTGTCATTTTCCACTTCCACAAAAATATTGTCCTCAGTTTTATAGGCTACGGTTGTTTCTTCCTTAAAAGTTCCTGAAAAAGAAAGGCTGGTTTTTTGTTTTTTATCAATATAAGGAAATGAGTAACCGACACTGAACTGTCTTGAAAAACCTAATTTAATCAATACATCCAACGTTTCATTACGCCCACGCATATTACGCTGTTTAAAGTCTAGTCCATATTGGATTCTTCCAAGGTCTGCATCTCTATTATTCCACCATTCATTGAAGCTTCTATCTGCCAATTCCAGAAGCGGCACAGGCCAAGTATACCACCTTTCAACCATAATGAATTCTATGTTGATGGAATCCTCTTGCACTTCTATCACCATGACATCCACAGTCTCAAAAAGCTGGGTATTGAAAACTTTATTTCTTTCGGTGGTAATGTATTGTTTTATATTTTTTTTGGGCACAAGACCGCCCTCCTTAATATCAAGCTCTCGGTTGATAATCTGTGGCTTAGTTTTATTGAGACCAACAAAGTTGATTTTATTGATATGAACATACCCCACAGTATCAGCGTCATATTGATCCAGTCCGGTGAGTAGCAGATCATTTTGTGCACAAACTGGTTGAGTTAATGATAACAAAAAGGTAAAAAAAATCACCTTAATGAACAGTGCTATAATGGGAGTTCTATATATATTTGTTTCTAATTTAATCACTACGGCTTGTTGTAAAAAAATCAAGCATTTATATCTAAGTTTAATATTGTCACTCTAAAGATAGAAAAAGCACAATTAGTCGGTTATATTTGTATTAACTTCAACTAGAGTGACTCTAGAATATTAAGTTTGCTAATATAATATGCTTTTTTAGGGTAGGCACATATTATACCAAGTATTTTTAATTTAAAAAGACAGTTATTATTAATAAGGCAGCAAAAATAAATGATATGTTCAGTTACAAGAGCATTAAACGCATCAGTACTATTGCTAGTATTGTCAGTTGGATACTCTTGTTGATGATTGGTGTTCGTGAACAATACCTCACTGATTACAATATCGCCCATGCCCCATTCCCTTCATTTGTAAAAGGTTTGATCCTGAATATCTGGATTATTTCTTCTTACTTTTTGATATGGCTTTATTTTCAGCCAAAAGAACGGGATTTTCAGGGGTTATTATGGCAGATTTTTGTTGTTGCATTACTGTCTACCTTACTCTCCATGGGGGTAAATCTTCTCCTGACATGGCTCAGAGATGAATTAAAATACAATCTCCCTTTCCTCTACGCTATTTTCTTCCATATTGAATTTTCCCTTTTGATGACACTGTTAATCAGTACTTTTGTCACCTGGAAGAAATTAATTTTATTCGAACAAACACAGTTTACACATTATACATGGCTTGCATTTGAAATCTTTTTGGGATTGACAATGCTGGCTCACTTTGTCAGAATTGGAACTATTGATGATGTTTATTTCAAAATCCCAATTGCATTTCTGATCATTTGGATTTTAATGATTTCAATTAATGTAAGGTGGGTTCCACATCTCAATTTCCAACAAAAAGTACAAGGCATTTTCAAGCTGGCTTTCATCATGCTGGCGTTTAGTTATTTTGTCGCAAGCTTCAGATTCTACTTTTATGAGCAGTCTTTGATCAGTGATGATCTAATCAAGAACTTATTCCCAGTTACACTTTTCCTTTTTGTATTTGTGTATGCTGTATCCGCTGCGTTATTCATGCTTTTTAGCTTACCAACCTCTTCTGTTTTTGAGAAAAAGGAACAAGAAATAAGTAGTTTCAGGGACTTGAGCTTGGCAGTAAGGGATGGTAAACAGGACACTGATGTTTATAAAGTATTATTGCATAGTTCACTGAAAAGTATTCAAGCTGACGCTGGATGGATCATTGACAATGAATTCAATGTGAAGGTCATTTACGGAATCGATAAAGAAGATATTCTGATTGTCAATCAAGATCTGAAAGATGCGGAATACAATGGATCACAGCCTATCAAACTGAATTTCCAACCCTATTTCCGTAAGGAGAATGTCAATAGAAATTACCGTTCAATCATTGCCCTGCCCATTATTGTAGATAGTGAAGTCAAAAGTTCTTTGGTATTAGTGAAACGCCTTCATAATGCCATTGACTCTGTAATGCAATCAACGGTCAACACCTATGTTGCTCAAGCCGGAATTGCACTTTTCAACCTTGACCTCCTTTCTAATGCGGTAAAGAATGAAGTGTACAAAAACAGTATGCAGATTGCCAAACAAACGCAGGAAGCATTGATGCCTAAGAAACAGGAAATCAATGAGAATATTGAGGTTTATGTTACTTGGGAGCCCGCCATTGTGGTTGGGGGAGACTATTATGACATGCACCGTCTCAATGACAATGAAGTAAGTTTTATCATTGCAGATGTATCAGGAAAAGGACCTAAGGCCGCTTTCAATATGGCTCAAATGAAAGGCATTTATCATTCATTGGCCCGTGAAGAAGGTATAAAACCAGATGAGTTCTTTACTAAAGCCAATGCGGCATTGACAGGTTGTATTCAAAGAGATACTTTTATTACGGCCACTTATCTTCATATCAACACTGAATTGCAAAAGGTGGATTATGCAAGAGCCGGCCACTGCCCTACTTTATATTATAGCAATGAAACCAATGAGGCCACCTTCCTTGACAACAGAGGACTAGGTTTGGGCATCGTTAGAAATAACTCATATAAAAAATTCATCCACAATCACGAAATCCATTACCAGCCTGGTGATATAATGATTCTATATACTGATGGTATCACTGAAGCGAGAAGTAAAAATGGTGTAGATGAATACGGCTATGATTACATGAAAGCTATCTTAGAGAAGAATAAAGACGAGCCATTGAAAGTGATTGCCAATAAGATTTTATTGGATGTTTATAACTTCATGGGCAAAGAAGCCATGGATGATGACTTTACCTTATTGATCATCCGCCTCTAAAAAATCAAAAATACCAAACAATAACTCTCCTCTTTCTTTCCTACTTCCTACATCTTATACTACTTTTGTAGCCTTAAGACTGAATTATGAAAGAACAAGAACAATCACCTAAGTTAAAATTTTTAAGACCTGATTTATTTAAGGTTGGAGCTATTGCCGGAGTAATTGCCGCTTTAGTCTGCATTGGATATGTATTGGTACTGCATGGGCTCAATCTCAACTCATTTGGAAGATGGAAAAATATTAACTTCCCTCTTTACGGTCTCTTCTTTGCGGGAGCAATGACCTATTTCCGTCTCAAACTCAATGATGGTAAAATGAAAGGTCCACAGGGAATTTTAATAGGCATCACTCTAAATGCTGTTGCTTCCTCACTTTATGGACTTTTACTTTACGTTGTCTTAAGTACAAAAGGGATTGGACAGGCCATTATTGAACGTCATAAAGCCGATTTAAAAATTATACTTATAGAGGGTAAATCTGTTATTATTGACAGTTTAGGAGAAGCCGGTTATGAAGAAAATGTTAAAGGTGTAGAGGAATTATCGGCAGGTGTTTTGGCTATTGACCAAGCAATCGGCCTAATGGTTCTTGGAATGTTCCTTACTTTCTTATTTATGCTAATTATCAAAAAGAAATAATTATGTCATCTATAGCAGAAAATCTTAATTCTTTCAGACAAAAACTGGAAGGCACTTCTTGTAAATTGGTAGCAGTAAGCAAGACAAAGCCTGTAGAAATGCTGCAGGAAGCTTATGATGCTGATCAGAGAATATTTGGTGAAAATAAAGTGCAGGAACTGGTAGATAAGCATGAAGTTTTACCAAAAGATATTCAATGGCATATGATTGGACACCTTCAAAGAAATAAGGTGAAATATATTGCCCCATTTGTGTCTTTGATCCATTCTATTGACAGCCCTAGACTTCTCAATGAAGTACAAAAAAGAGCAGCTCAAAATGATAGAGTGATTGACTGTTTACTTCAAATTTTTATTGCTGAAGAAGAAACAAAGTTTGGCTTTTCTAAAGAGGAAATAACAGAGTATTTATCCTCAGAAGAATTTCATGCTTTGAAAAATATCAGAATTGTAGGTGTGATGGGTATGGCAACTAACACTTCTGATGAAACGCAAGTGCATAAAGAATTTGCATCTTTAAAGACGCTTTTCACTGAACTCAAAGAGAAATTTAATAACTTAGAGAACGTAGAACTTTCTGAAATTTCTATGGGGATGAGTGGCGACTTTCCAATAGCTATTAAAGAAGGAAGTACAATGATTCGTGTTGGAAGTGCCATTTTTGGTGCAAGAAATTATGGTACCCCGAAACACTAACGTTTAATATTTCGTTTAAATCACCAACGATTAACAGAAAATCTTAAAATATTACCTAAAATGAGACAACAAGAATATGCGTTCCAACGCAGTCATATATCGGACAAAGAAATAGCAGGTATTCAAAGTTCATTTATGACAAAAGTTTATGGTTGGATGAGCGGTGGCCTTTTACTTACTGCTTTCGTAGCAATGTTTGTAGCGAATAATGCATCCAATATGCCATTAGTGACCAACAATTTCTGGATTTTAATTATTGCACAATTTGGATTAGTATTTTTCTTAAGTGCAAGAATTCATAAAATGTCATCGGCAACTGCTACAATATTATTCATGGTATATTCAGGACTGACAGGTGTGACCTTGTCTACAATTTTTTATGTTTATCCTTTAGCTAATATTGGGTCTACATTTCTAATTACGGCAGGTACATTTATCGGTATGAGTATTTATGGATTAACAACTAAAAAAGACCTTACATCAATGGGCAACCTTCTGATTATGGCTTTATTTGGTTTAATCTTAACGTCGATTGTCAATATCTTTATTGGAAGCTCAATGCTTTACTGGATTTCATCAGCAGTTGGTGTTTTAATTTTCGTAGGATTAATTGCTTATGATTCTCAAAAATTAAAAGAAATGAGCTATGCCATTGCAGATGGAGAATCAGCACAAAAAATGGCAATCTTAGGTGCATTAAGTTTATACTTAGATTTCATCAACTTATTCTTATACTTGTTACGTTTCTTCGGCGGATCAAGCAGAGACTAAGATTATTAAAAATATTATTCAATTATTAGAAAGCCAACTTCAAAAAAGTTGGCTTTTTTATGTTTAAATCTTAAAATTGCATATCATATAACACATCATAGACACTATAAAATCTACTCAAGTTCATAAAGTTAAATGCACCAAATAGAAACTTTTGTTATGAAATGAATACGTTTCTTATTTATGGTTCAGAAAAAAATAATTCTCAGTGCTATTACATATTAAAAATTAATATCTGTTGCAGTCATTCAATTATGGTCGTTATATATTATTTAGACCTATAATTCACTAATGCAACAGCCTCATTTTATAAATTATTAAAGCTCATCTTACACTCAATTGTTATTAAATTATGGTAAAGATTTTTATCACTTTATTACTCGTTTTGCCTGCTCAGATTTTGTTAGCACAAGACGACACCTATTCTGAGTATTTGTTAGCAAAACTCCAGAAAGTACAAAACAATCACTCCTCTCACAGAGCACATCACCACGACACAAGGCATTGTGGAACTCCCCTCTATTTGGAAGCTCACAGAAACTGGGACCGCCTAAATGCCAAGACACAAGCGGCTTTTAGCACATCGGCAGACCGTCACACATATGACAGTCCTAAAGTTTATGAATCTCAGTATTTTACAATTCATTATACTACCACTGGAAGTGATGCCGTGGATGCCA
The DNA here is from genome assembly GCF_001583495.1 of Flammeovirga sp. SJP92. Lineage (GTDB taxonomy): Bacteria > Bacteroidota > Bacteroidia > Cytophagales > Flammeovirgaceae > Flammeovirga. Next base: position 578,950 of record NZ_LQAQ01000093.1, read on the forward strand.
CAGATCAAAACAATAATGATATTCCTGATTATATTGATCTAGTAGCTACAATTTCGGACAATGTATTCAAAATTGACATTCAAGACAGAGGCTTCAATGCACCTCCTGCTGATAGTGGCTTAGGTGGTTCTGACAAACCCGACATTTATATTTATAATTTAGAAACCGGCGTTTACGGAACAGTAGCACCCGAAAATAATTTAGGTGACAATAGTGCGACAACTATTGTTGAGAAAGCTTCTTACACCTCTCACATGAATTTGAGAAACAATTATGAGGACTTCAATGGTACTGAAGAAGAAAACCTAAAAGTAACTTTAGCACATGAACTCTCACATATGATTGACTTTGGGTATAACTACAATTTCCCAACTTGGTTTTTGGAAGCAAAAGGGGCTTGGGAAGAAAAAAGAATTTATCCAGATCTTACAGATAACTTTCAATATCTCACATCACTTGCCAAACCAGATTATGCACTGAACTATGGTGAGTACAATATAGATAACGAATCTGATGAGGCTTCAAGATGGTATAGTGGATGGTTATTTTTCCAACTTGTTTATGAAAACCTAGAAGATCAGACGTATCCTTTCTTCAGAAAAATTTTAGAAAGAGGTGTAGTGTATACTTCTGATGATTCAGGTTACAGTTTTCTTGATGATGAGTTTGAAAACCTGTTTGAAGTAGATTTAAATACTATTAATAGAGCCTTTCGAGTAGCTATGGGCCTGCTCTCTGCTGATACAGACTTGAATGAAGATTACACTTTCAAAGACGCTGCAAAATACAGAACATACCTTAGAGAACTTTATTCAAGTGATAATGATTCCTATACTTTCTTATATAAAGATTTCGGGCCCATTTATGTAGAAGAATCAATCAGTTTAAACGGAGGTAGTGCCACTTCAGTAGAGCATAACAGCTCTTCAGATGGTAATGACAGATTGAATAGGTTATCTGCAGATTATCTACTTTTCCAATCCAGTAATGCTGACAGCATAGATATTCAGTTAACCGCAGATGAAGATGACGACGTGGTGATGGATATAATTTTATTCAACACAACAACCAATACTGCTGAAGTGAAATCAGATTCATCGGATCACATTATTCGTATTGACAACCCTGATCAATATGAATATAAAATTATAGTAATCACCAGAAATGATGATGTATTTAATGGTGATGTTGACGCCACTTATAAAATCACAGCTAAAAAGGTAGAGGGTTCTGTAACCAGTGTTTTTGATGATCTGCAGAAAATAACACTTGGTCCTAACCCAACCAGCGGACTGATCAACATTGACTATCAAGCCAACACCGTTAAAAATATCTCCATTCGTGATATCACCGGTAAACTAAAAGGAACTTACAAGGCTGAGACTTTTAGTACTGAATTGGTATTAGATGGAGCTAAAGGTGTCTATTTTATTACACTAGATAACGGTAAAACATTTAAAGTCATCAAAAATTAAGACTATGCAAAAAATACTGTTCACTCTTCTCATCTTCTTTTCATTTTTCTCTTGTGTAAAAACAACCAGTCAACAAGTGGAAGAAATGGAGATGATCAAGATGTCGAAAACAAGTTGCAGAGGCAACTGTCCTCAATATTCCATTGTAATATATAACTCTAAAAAAGCTGTACTGGAGGCCAAAAGTAATCTTAAATTCGAAGGTAAATATGCTCTTGAATTAAGTGACACTCAATACGGTGCCTTGATTCAAGCATTTGAAGAATCTAATTTTTCTTCTTTTGAAAAAGAATATACATCGAAAGTTACTGACCTTCCTACCACTTATATCAGTTTTTTAACCAATGACTCCTTATATACTATCAAGGATTATTATGGAGCACCTGAAAAACTGAAAGAGTTAGAGAAAAAAGTTTCTAACCTTCTTGAAGAAGAAGGATGGAAAAAAATGGATATCTAACCTTAAAATGAAATAAACCGACCGACATTGTAGCCGTCTATTTACAATATGCTAAGTAGACGGCTTCTTCTATTTTGAAGCATAAATCGCTTTTATATTAGGCTGCAGATAAGGTGAAAATTCCGCTTTTAATCGACCGTCAGCTGTAATATTTAAATGAAGATTATTAAGACTTGTCAACCCAGGCTGTATTTGATAAGCATACTCTGAGTCTTGAAGTACTACAACATTTTGTCCTGAAAGACTCCAAGAAAACTGTATTTCATCTGTATTAAAAACCAATCGAACTGTTACTTGTGTTTCGTTATCTCTAATCACTGAAATATAACTATTGCCTACTTCATCTTCAGATAAAGGATCTACAATATCTACACCTTCATATTGAAATCCAGTAATAATATACTGTCCTTCTACATTTTTAGATATATCAATTTGTTCAACCTCTTCCATTTCATCAAAACAAGAAATAAATAAAAAAGGAATGATAAGAAATAATAGATGGGTAAATCTCTGGTAATTCATAGTAAAAAAGTAATTCATGTAATTAGGTTTCTGCTCTTTACACGGAAAAATTGATATTGTGGATATTTACATTCTTTTAGTACATGTAATCGATTCACTACAAAACCAGACAAAAAATAGTCTATAATACGGGTATTTATAAAAACATCCATTCATTAATCAGTTTTTTATATGTAATAAATCAATGTAAGTTTTACTATTACCGTTGTATTTGAATGCTTTTCACTAAACATTAATACATGTCACAGTACTTTCTTTTATTCAAAATTTCATAGGTGACTAAAAGATATCATTCAACCAAGAGCATCTTAGAATTGTTATAAATATCCAGCCATTTCAATAAAGAATATTATTAATGATAGAAAAGATATATCTTTGTGTTTCAATTAAAACTGATGACATAGAAAAGCAATCTATTTTTTAATTTTTTTATATACACTTATAATGTTGAAGCAAACCTATTTTTTACGTTTACTCCTACTTCTTGGAGTAATGTCCTTATACTCTTGTTCAGAAGACGAAACAGTACAAGACCCTATCAAAGGCAAGTGGCAAGTAACAGATATCACGTCTACTCAAAGTTACATTTATGAATCAGCCGAGGAACTGAATAGTTTTACAACAACGGTTGGTGAAAATATTGATATGACTTATGAGTTCATGGACAATAATGTTCTTGTTGTAGATGGTATTTACGACAATGTAAAGTATGATGAGGATGGAAATCAAACTATCGCATCTAGAAATATTTTAGTGGAAAGAACAGATTATTGGGAGGCCAACGAAGACATGAGTAAGTTACGTTTTGTGATAGAAGGCGGTTTCTTTGAAGAGACTTGGACAATCACAGAATTAACAAGCAACAAATTAGTTAAGACCATTGTGACTGATTTTGAATTTGATAGTTTTGACGGGCCTTATATTTTAAGGAATGAAGTAACTATGAAATTTTCACGCTAGTCTTCACTAACGACAAACTATTTATTTTTTTAGTTTTTAAAATACTATTGAAATGCTAAAACAAACTTCAATCTTATGCTTAATTACTCTGGTATTAAGCTTATTTTCATGTTCTACAGAAGAAGAAAATATTCATCCAATTGTAGGAAAATGGCAGTTACAAGAATTTGAATTAATTCAAGAGACTGAATTAATTTTTGACGATAGGGTAACAAAGGAAGACCCAAGAAGGGTTGAATATCAAAACATTAATATCACTTATGATTTTAGAAATGACAAGACTTTACAAGTAAGTGGCACAGCTGACTTGGTTAGTTATGATGAAAATGGTGAGGTAGATTATACTGTGACCAATCAAGCTACTCTTACTGACTATACTTGGGAAATTGAAGGAGATAATTTAATTCTTCAAACAGAAGTCAATGGAACAATTGCTTCTGGTAGTATTAAAATTATCACTATGTCTGATAATGAAATTATCGCTCAATCTATTATCAACCGTGAATTTGATTGGAGTACTAATAAGCAGGTAGATGTAATTACTAGTAATTATAAATTCATAAGATAAATTATCATTTATAATTTGATACTAAACCACCTTAAGCAATTGAGGTGGTTTATTTTTTACCCAAAATTCAGATAATTAAGTATTTTGCATGCTCAACAAATATTACTCTTCTACACTTGAAAACAATAGACCTCAATGCGGACCTAGGAGAAGGTTTTCCTTATGATGAACAACTGCTTCAAATTGTTTCCTCCTGTAACATTGCTTGTGGAGGACACACAGGCACTAAAGAAAGTATGAAAATCACATTACGTTTAGCTCAAAAATATAATGTGAATGTGGGTGCTCACCCGTCTTATCCTGATCAGGGAAACTTCGGAAGAAAAGAGATCGTTATTTCAGATCAAAAATTAAAGTTGTCATTAATGAATCAAATAAATGACTTGCTTGAAATTTCAAAGGAGGAAAAAGTAAAGGTAAGTTATGTCAAACCACATGGTGCCTTGTACAATAAAGCCATGGTTGATAAAACTACTGCATTGATCATTGTTGAAGCAGTTCAAGCAGTAAGCAAGAATTTAGCTATAATGGGAATGCCTAGTTCAAAGCTGGAAGCCTTATGCATAAAGCAAGGAATCCATTTTATAAAAGAAAGTTTTGCAGATAGAAGATATACTTCTGATGGAAAATTGGTATCAAGAAGGGAGGTCGGTGCCATCATTCATACCAATGAGGACGTTTGGTTACAAATCAAGAGTACTATTGAAAAAGGTCAACTTGAAAGCATTGATGGAAAATTAGTTGCATTAAAAACAAACAGTATTTGTTTCCATGGAGATACTCCTGAAGCTTTAGAATTAATTCAATTCGTGCAAAAAAAACTAACAGACAATTCTATTCATATTAAATCAGTCTTATGATAGAAGTAAAAAGATTTGGGGAAAAGAGTTTAATTATTCAGTTTGAAAACATCATTTCCATTCCAGTTCATCAACAGGTAAAAAATTATTACAAACACCTTTTACATTCTTCTATTGATGGTATAAAGTCAATTTCTCCGGCTTATAATTCTATCACATTAATGTTTGATCCTTTGGTGACTTCTTTTGATGCTTTAAAAGAAAAAGTTGAAAACTTAGAAATTGATTCCAATACTACAGCAGATCAAAAAGTGGTGGAGATACCGGTTTGCTATGACAGTTCTTTAGGGTTGGATATCGAAGAAGTAGCACAATCAAAAAATATAGCAATAGATGAAATTATTCATTTACACACTGCTCCTCATTACACAGTGTATATGTTAGGCTTCTCTCCCGGCTTTATGTATCTCGGTGGCTTAAATCCTCAGTTATTTATACCTAGAAAAAAAACACCACGACTTCAAATCCCTGCCGGAGCTGTAGGTTTAGCAGATCAGCAAACGGGAATTTATCCTTCAGCGACTCCTGGAGGGTGGCAGATCATAGGGCAAACTCCCCTTCCCATTTTCCAAGTCAACGAAAAACCACTCGTACAAATGGGTGATCAAATCAAATTCAAGCCCATCGACCTTGATACTTTTCACCAACTAAAGAATACAAAATGAGTTTTGAAATCATAAAAGGAGGGTTAATGACGACCATTCAAGATGGAGGAAGGTATGGAGTACAAGATCAAGGAATTCCTGTATCTGGTTTTATGGATGAGTCTTCAGCTCAAATTGCCAATTCGTTGGTAGGTAATACTCCAAACTCTGCTCTGTTAGAATGCTGTCAAGTAGGTTGCACCATCAAAGCAAACACTGAGTTTTCAGTTGCATTTTATGGAGCACATATGGAACTAAAACTAAATAACCATATAGTTTCTCAAGGTAAAATTATCACACTTACTACTGATGATGTTTTAAGTATTGGCTTTGCTCAAAAGGGTTTGTATGGCTATCTAGCTATTTGCGGTCAATTGGATATTCCTAAAACTTATGATAGCTGTGCTACATATCTACCAGCAAAGTTTGGTGGATTTAAAGGAAGGAAATTAGAAAAAGGAGATAGTATTAGCATTATCAACCCTAATATTCTCACCAATAGTTTTAGTGTCATTAAACCTCAAAGTTTCCCTCAACAAGTTGTTCTTGAAACGCTACCCGGTCCAGAATGGGATAAACTTCCATCCGAAAGCCAAAAGCAATTATTATCCTCTACCTACACCATAGGCAAAAATATCAATCGAATTGGTTATCGATTAGAAGGCGATTCAATTCCTTTAGGAAATAAAAAAGAAATAATCTCTTCTGGTATGGTCAAAGGTACAATGCAAATTACGAGTGCTGGAATTCCCATCATTATGATGGCTGATGCTCCAACTTCTGGAGGATATTTAAGAGTTTTGAATTTGACGGAGAGGGCATGTGATCAATTGGCACAGATGCAAACTGGAAAAGTACAGTTTTGTATGGTTTGATTAATTAAATCATTTCCATGTTCCTTAGCTCGACATAGAATGATGTCTTTTTTCCTTTATAGGGATGAAAGGACTAACTTTCCACGAAAATTAGACCTTTCAAATTCCAATAATAATGTAACTAATTTTTATTGTATTACAACTTTACCAGTCTTTTGGTTATCATTCTTATCTATCAATTTATAAATATATATCCCTTTATTCAGATGAGAAATGTCTAAACCTTGAAGTACATTATTGAAAGAATAAACTGTTCCAATGGTATTGATTAGTAAAAGTGTAGATGATTTATCTAAAGTATTATTTTTAAGATAAAGCGTATTTGAAGCTGGGTTAGGATATACAATTAGCTCATCCTCCAGTGATTTTATATTTGTTATATCTCCATCTTCAATTGGAGCGTATTGGAATTCCACTTTCTCTTCAAGGTTAAATTCACCGTTGCTATAACGATAGAAGGAATATCGATTAGAGCAATATTCCAATTCTCCAAAGTCATGATCTAATAATATGATAAATTCATTTTTCCACCTTTCTACTTCCAAATAATGTACAGTTTCCGTTCTTTTGAAGTCTTTAGTAAATTCATATACCTCTCTGACATCCTGAATGTATTGATTATCCACTAAGTAATAAACGTTTATAATCAACTCATTACCAACGTATTCATACTCCGACTTTTGATTTGGAGTATCTCCTTGACTATTTGAATAATAAACGTTTTCTTGATGTAAAGTCCCATTATCGTTGTAATCAAAAACTATTGTACTCCCCTCTTGAAACTCTTGATGATAGTCACTATTAAAAAATGACTTTTCAATACGACTCACATTTCCATTCTGATTATATGAAATAACCATTCTACTAGTCTGATAATCCACATTATTTTCACCTTCTGTGTAATCTGTCTTTATTACTTGGTTTTTGTTATTATATTCAAAATCATGAACATAGGATAATAATGGTTCAGAAGATTCATAAAAATAATGTTCTATTTTGACCAACAAAGACTCTTCATTATACAAAAACTCTTCCTTTAATTCTAACTCTCCAAATTCATTAAAAACTTTCATAGATGATAACAACTTATCATTGTAAGCTAATTCTATAGTATTATATTCTACTAGTTCTCCACTTGTCTCCGATTTAACAAATAAAATATAGCCTGTTATCTGACTTTTATTGTATTGAGGAACCAACTTAGATTCAAGTTGTAACTCATCACCTGAATCATTCATTTCGAAATACTCCGATTGGGTCACTTTATATTTGTACCCTTGGTTCATTCTATTTGAGCTAAAGTGTGGAAATATAATATTGGGAAGGTGATTCTGAATGATTGCACTTATTCTTTTTATTCTATCTTTCTGAGCCTGTTCTTGAGCAAACGATTGAGAGAAATTAAAAAGTAAAAAGAACATTAACGTTAACCTTAACATATTGTAGTGTAGTTTCATTAAATTAATTAGTTTAACTGATTAAAGAAGTCCCCTTTATCAAACGTATCCATCAGGTATGACATAATGTAATTTTGAGAGGCAGTAGGGTTTAACAAAAAAATACAATGGTGAATACTCTAATAATATTAAGAAGAGGGGTTTAGTTTGTTTTATTATTCCGTTAAAAGTAGTAAAAAGATCAGTTATTTTTATACTCTAAGAAAGAATAATTTCTTTCATGTCATTCTCTTATCAATTCAATAAAAAAAGCTTAGTTCTCATTTGAAAACTAAGCCTTTCTTCAGAAAACAAAACCTTTAAAAGGTTTCATCTTTTATAATAATTATCCCATAAATGGATACTTGTAATCTTCTGGAGAAACAAATGTCTCTTTCATTGTTCTTGGAGTAGTCCAACGCATCAAGTTGATTGCAGAACCCGCTTTATCGTTAGTACCTGAAGCTCTAGAACCACCGAAAGGTTGTTGACCAACAACAGCACCAGTTGGCTTGTCGTTGATGTAGAAGTTACCTGCCGCGTTTTCTAATTTCTTAGTTGCTAACTCAATCGCATAACGGTCTTGAGAGAAGATAGCTCCTGTCAATGCATACGAAGAAGTGTTGTTTACTAAGTACATTGCCTCATCGAAGTACTCTGCGTCATAAACGTAGATAGTAACGATTGGTCCAAAGATCTCTTCTACCATTGATTCGTAGTTAGGATCTTTAGTCACGATGATTGTTGGCTCAACGAAGTAACCTTTTGATTTGTCGTAACCACCACCAGCGATGATTTCACACATTTCAGAAGCATTCGCTCTGTCGATATAACCTGCACACTTGTCAAATGATTTCTCGTTGATCACTGCTGTGAAGAAGTTTTTGAAATCATGTGGAGTACCCATGTGGTTGTTGATGATATCATTCGCGTCCTCAATGATATAACCTTTCACTTCTTCCCAAAGGTTAGAAGGAACATAAACACGAGAAGCAGCTGAACATTTTTGACCTTGGAATTCAAATGCACCACGAGTGATCGCTGTAGCTAAACCTTTCGCTTTTGCTGATTTGTGTGCCAAGATAAAGTCTTTACCACCAGTCTCACCTACGATACGTGGGTAAGTGTTGTACTTCGCAATGTTGTTACCGATAGTAGCCCAAAGATCTTGGAATACACCTGTAGAACCTGTGAAGTGAAGACCAGCAAACTCAGGGTGATTGAAAATCACGTCACCTGCGTCTGGACCAGAAACATAAACAAGGTTGATAACACCGTCAGGTACACCAGCTTCCTTGAATACTTCCATCAATACGTTAGCAGAGTAAATCTGATCGTGAGATGGTTTCCAAACTACTGTGTTACCCATCATTGCAGGAGCTGTTGGTAAGTTACCCGCAATTGCTGTAAAGTTGAATGGAGTTAAAGCGAATACGAATCCTTCTAATGGACGGTACTCTAATCTATTCCACATGCCTGGAGATGACTCAGGTTGATCCTGGTAGATCTCAGTCATGAATTGTACGTTGAATCTTAAGAAGTCGATTAATTCACATGCTGAATCAATCTCTGCTTGGTGTGCTGTTTTTGATTGGCCAATAATAGTTGCCGCATTGATCTTCGCTCTGTAAGGACCTGCTAAAAGATCTGCTGCTTTTAAGAAAATTGACGCTCTGTGCTCCCAAGACAATTCCGCCCAAGCTTCTCTTGCACCTAATGCTGCGTTGATTGCTTGAGTTACATGGTCCTTATCACCTTTGTGATACTCACCTACCACATTTTGGTGATCGTGAGGAGATACACAAGTTCCTAAGTTACCCGTACGAACCTCTTCAGCACCAATATACATTGGAACATCGATCTTTTGAGATGACATTTCTGCAATTTTTGCTTCTAACTCAGCACGCTCAGGAGTACCTGGAGCATAGCTTTTGATGGGTTCGTTGACAGCCTTAGGTACGCTGAAAAATCCTTTTGCCATGGTTTAAAATAATTGATATGTGAATATATACTTAGCTGTCTGATAGTATGTGAAATACAGACAGTATAAATTTTGTGCTACAAATGTATGAAATTGAGTCACATAATCATCATGTTATTTGAAGAATAAAGGGCGTTTTTATCATTTTTTATTGATAATATTAAAGCCTCTTCCTCTTATAATTCAATATCTTGCATAGGATTTCAAAACAAAACCACTCATTATGATCACGTTTAAAACCTATCAACCTTCCCATCAAAAGACGATTCTTGAAATATTCCATTCTAATACACCCAAGTATTTTGACCCTGAAGACGAAGCTTACCTTATTGATTTCCTTGATAATTACACAGACGAAAACTATTTGGTGGTAGAAAACGATAAGGGTGAGATTATTGGTTGTGGAGGATATTACACTAAAGAAGATCGTCATGGAATGCCATGGGTTATGTTCAAGCAAGGAAGTATTGGTGCTAAAAATTTACTCCATGTAGCAGACACTTTTTATAATGAGATAGAAAGTAGAATCATTCCTGAGGGGAAAATGTTACCTATTCATATTGATACCACTCAGCTGATGGAAAAGCTTTTCAACCGATATGGTTTTGTCACTTATGAGAAAATCAAAGATGGTTTTGGAAAAGGGTTGGATGAGTATAAGATGAAGAAGGTATTTGGGTGACGAAAAAGTAAAGTTGATTTATGATAAATCAGATTAATAATTTTATTGTTTGAAATTTAAATTTTCAAGTTGTAGTTTTATATTTGATTCTTAAGAAGTTAATAAACTAAGCAATCTAACTATTATGAGCGAAACTATTGTAAAAGAAGAACTTGGTATTCACATGAATACTATCAATTCAAGATGCAAAATCATTGACTGCCTCCTCAAAAATGTCTTTAAGGAAGGTGATCCAATAGTCGATATATCATCAATCAGTTTAGAATCAAACCTGGGTATTTTATCTAAAAAATACAACCTTACAATTGTAGAAGAATTATTTATTGTTTTTGCCTACTCATGGCAATTTCAACCTCAAATATTTCTACCTTTTATTGAAGGTTATAAAAACTTGAAATTTAGAGCAAGATTTGGGGGATATCTTGAAAAAAACACTGAATTGTTTATACCAACAGTAAAAACATTTTTGGAAGTTTTTCTTAATGAAGATGAAAGAGCTCCCTTTCTATTAAAACTATCGGACAAGTCTTTCAAATTAATTAGGGACGGTATCATTGTATTAGAATCTTTCTCTAAAGAAAATAATAATATTTTAGATAAAAAGATCATTCTTTCCAATCATTACATTCAATATATTATTGGAGGAAAAAAACCTAGATTGGATCACGAATTTGATTTCCCTGCCAACTTAAAGAAAAGTAAGGTCAGCTTTGATGATGTAGTACTTTCCAATAAAACCAAAGATGAATTGGAATCATTGGAACTACTATTAAAAGTAAAACCAAGTTTACAACAAAAAAGCAAACTCAAAAAATATATCTCTGAAAATCACATTTTCGTTTTCACTGGTTCTCCTGGTACAGGTAAATCGCTTACAGCAACTACTTTAGGTACAAAGTATGATATGGATACATATACATTAGATATATCCAAAGTAGTTTCAAGATATGTTGGTGACTTTGAAAAAGCTATGGAAAAAGTATTTACAAGACTTCATGGTCAGAATTGTATTCTTTTTATTGACGAAGCTGATTCAATTTTCACCAAAAGAAATGAGAATGCTAATGAAGCAAAGGAAAAATACAGTAATCAAGAAATGTCCTATTTACTTCAAAGGCTAGAAACGTTTGATGGAGTTGTAATCTTAGCCAGTAATGTTCAAGATATCAGAACACATGTAGACAAGGCAATGATGAGGAGAATTAATCACATCATTGATTTTCCATTCCCACTTGCTGATGAAAGAAAAAAAATATGGGAAATGGCCATTCCAGAAGGATTTAAATATAGCGAAGGAGTTATTGAAAAAGTAGCTATGTCTTTCCAATTATCAGGTGCAAATATTTCTTCATTAATGTCTGAAGTACTTATCAAAGCCATTCACGATAATATTTATGTATTGACCTTTGAATTCATAGAACCTTATATCAAGAAGGAATTCTACAAAAGAGATTCTACTTATCAGATGTGTCCGGACAATTCTCCAGGTGCAATATTAATGGAACAACGATTAGGTAGATCTGCAGTTCATAATGGAAGAAGAATGTAAATTTTGTTCACGAAAAACCAAATAACTAATAAATTGAATAAACTTAAAACAAACGATTTAGAACAAGAAGAAGAAAATCTAGAAAAGATAGACTATTCTTCTTTAATTACGGGCTATGATCAGCTGGATGTAAATAATGCTTTGAAATTTAAAGCCAAATCAATTACAAAAGAAAATCAGGTCTCTAATCAGGGTGACGTTCATTTTCGTAAAAATGAAGAGCCAATACCATCATGGAGAAGATGGAGTGGAGATCCTAGAAAAGAATCTCAATGGTTTGGTTCAGCAGGGGTATATGATGAGGATACATTTAATAAAGCCGCTATATACAATACTGAAAAATTGAATTCCGACGCTTATCAAACTGTTTACCAAAGAAATGCTTATTATGAATGGGTTCAAAATCAAATTGATTCAAAAAAATATAATTCTAAATGGTTTGCTGCAGCTGAATTAGTAACTGGTTTTAGAGGCGTTGGTGGTTCAGAAATACCAGATTGGAATTTTTTCTCAGACAGTAAAGTAGATTCATTTTTACAAGGTGGGAATGAGTTTTTATTTGCTGAAAATATGAAAAATGCAAAAGATATTTTGAAGGACGGTAAATTAAATGGACATTTTATTGATGCCTTTGGAGAAGATCAATCTTTTGATGATTTAACAGGGATAAAGTTAGATTTTAAAATGGTAGAATTTGAACAGTCTAAAGTTCAAGAATATATAAAAAATTATAAAGGAAATGACTTAGGAGAAATAATATCAGGAATAAACGACTTGATGAGTAGTTGGCTAGGACCAGGCGAAGTTCAAGATGTAATGAAAGACCATTTTGAAGGTGGAAAAACATTTGACTTCAAAAACTATAAAGATAGGGTGAAATTAGGTAAAGAACTAATTCGTAAATTATATAATGAAAAAAGTAATTAATTTTACTGTACTAAGCTTTAGTCTGTTCATCATTGAAGTAATTATTACTTTCTTTGTTATGCTATCTATTGACCTGTCTAGATATGGTTATGATCAATTTTATCTTTATAAAGCATTGAATTCAACTGGAATGTGGAACTTTTGGAGAGTTTTATTTTTTGGAGTTCCGTATATTCTACTGTTTTTTTTATTTTTTAAATTTCTAAATCGATTCACTTTAAGTAGACCAATATTACTGAGTTTTATAAACCTTTTTATTTATATCTTTTTATCTATTTCATCAAGGATTATTTGGGGTAAGAATATTCCATTACCTCCCGAAGGTGTAATGTTTTGGGTTACCTGCGTATCAATCGTTTTAGCTCCTTTCATTATAAGGAAAATTACTTTCTGTAAGAACTTAATGAAGTATTTATGATCAAAGACTTAATATTATTTTTCAAAAAGGGTAAATTAAAAAAATATTAATGCTTATGTAAAAGTATATAGATAGAGAATTTGAAAATCTTTAATGTCTTGATAGTTTTATAAAGACATATTTCTTCATTCACGATAATATTTATGTATTGACCTTTGAATTCATAGAACCTTATATCAAGAAGGAATTCTACAAAAGAGATTCTACTTATCAGATGTGTCCGGACAATTCTCCAGGTGCAATATTAATGGAACAACGATTAGGTAGATCTGCAGTTCATAATGGAAAAAGAATGTAAATTTTGTTCACGAAAAACCAAATAACTAATAAATTGAATAAACTTAAAACAAACGACTTAGAACAAGAAGAAGAAATTTTTGAAAAAAAAGACTATTCTTCTTTGATTACGGGTTATGATCAACTGGATGTAAATAAGGCACTTGAATTTAAGGCTAAGTCTCTTAATAAAAGAAATGATGGGTCATATAGAGAAGGTTTTTGCTACTACGAAAACAAGGAAATCTATTATTGCAGAAAAAAAGGTGAAACATTATCTTTTATAGCAAGCTTATTTAATATAAAAAAGGAATATGTGTATTATTTAAATGATATAAAGCCTATTCCTTATGCAACACAACTTGGTGATCTCATTTCATTGGGGAGCATTCAAAATTTACAAAAAGAGTCATCTTCTGATTTTCCACTTTCATCACAAGGAAATATTTTTTCTTACATGGAAATCGAATATCAGAAACAAGATTTTCATAATGATACTCAGCAACTTTATAATTCATTTCTAGTATCAAAATTTACAGATCACTCATCAAAAACAGCTAAAAAACCGGAGAATTTAGCTCCAGAAGAAGCAGAAAAACAATACTCACCTCAGGATTTATCTGACCGCTTCCATAAACTATTTCCCGGAGAAAAAGACAATCAGAAAATTTCTCAATCTCAAATTGAGTTTGCATTTTACATATCAAGTAGAATATATGTTATTTTTACTATTTCAGGTTCTGCTGGCGTTGGTGTGACAGGAAGTGTAACAGATGACAGAAGATTTACTACTTCTTTAAATTGGAATCTTGGTATGAGTGGAGGTGTAGACTTTGGAATTGCCTCTGCTGAAATTGGGGCTGAAATTGGGGGATCTTTATCTTTATTTGATCAACTCAATGGTAGTTATGAATCAATAAATCACTTCTTAGCACATTTCCACAACAACTTAAGAATACTTGTCGATAAAGCCGAATTAGACCCAGCTGATTACGGGCTAGATGATAACTCCACATATTGGCAGACAAATAAAAGTGAGCTTGGAAAACCGTATACTATGGTAAAAAAAGTATACGGTGCACTGAAAGGAAAAGGAGGTGTTGGACTTGATGCTGATGACAAACTCTCTGCAGAAGGAAAAGTTGCAACGACTTTTATTGAACGAAAAAAACGTGCTGGTATTAAAACAATTGGTAAGAGTAATCCAGAGGCCAGTCAAGACGTCGATACTGAATTTTTAAAAGATATAAATGATACTGACTTAGTCTATGAACATACCAAAAGCTTTGAGTTAAATTTACCAATATATGGAGGAACAAAAGTTGCCATCGAAACTTTAGATGTATATAATGACGCCAATAAAGACAATAATGGTGCATACATAAATCTTCAGATAGAAGTTCCTTTAGGAAAAGCTGAAGCAACCAATAAAAAAAATAAAATTGATGGCCTTATTGGAGGAATAAAAAATAATAAGGAACAAGTACGTCAAGCTATTTCCTCTATCAAAGGAGGCTTGGGGAGCTTAGGGGAGCTAACAACTACTCTAGGTAGAGCTTTTATCCCCGTTTTTGTTCATGGAAAAGAAGCTGGGATAAGTAAAAACAAAAGTATTAGTGCTACTACCTCGTTAATCATGGAAATTAATGCTGTACAAGAGGATTTTAGTGCTATTGGCTATAATATTCAATATGTAAGATTTTGGTCTAGCAACACATTATCCGCAGGTTCAGATAATAAAAAAAGTAGTACCGATAAAGCAAAAAAAGTAGCTTTAGAATTGAATGCAAACTCAAAATATGCCTTTTCTGAATTCTTATTTGGAAATACCCTTAGTTATATTTGTACAGTTTATAACCAAATGATGTGGGAAGCAAGAGACACGACAAGTGAGAATGAGCTTTTAAAACTTCTCAAATCATCAAAAGTCAAAAGGTTATCCCAAAAAGATAGCTACCTCGAATATGATCAACAAATTCTTGAAAAACTAGAAGCACTCTATGATAATGATCCTTTTGAATACAGTTGCTCAGATTGGGATAAGTACTACAGTAAACATTCTTCGGGTATTGATGGTATTAAAAATTCTTTTGTAAAAGAGTTTAATAAGCATTGGGTAAGACTTATGAAAAATGAAGATAGAATGCCAAGAACAATTATGGGATTTGACATTTGGAGACATTTGGGGAATAGTAAGGAAAAAATAACTGCTAATCTACCTAATTCAGAGTTTCAAATTAACCCTATGAATAAAACAAAAAGTTTATTAAAGCTTAGTAAAGAATCATTCTTCAAATATATTTTATTTAAGAACTACCTAGAAAACAGAACTTATGCTTCAGACTATTGGAAATAAGATTTTTTTATTGTTAGTATTTTTTGTATTCATTTCATGTTCATTGACGAATGCTAATGAAGAAATAGAAACGAAAAAATTAAAAGAATTAAGGGATAAATACCCTAATGCTGAAATTTTAATTATCAAAGGTACATATGTAATATCTTTTAGATTAGAGAAAAAAAATATCTCTGATTGGTATGATGATATAAAAGATATCAAAGACTCTGTGTCTTATTTAAATTTTAACTATCATCCAGAGTTTAAAACGTTAGTTGATAGCATTCAAAATTTTAAAAATATTGATTATCTAGAGGCTTCCTTTACTGAGTTGAAAGAAATACCACAATCATTTTTTAAGCTCAAAAAACTAGAATATCTAATTTTAGAGTCAAATAAAATAAATTCTATTCCTCACAATATTAATCAACTTAAAAGATTACAACGTCTTTATTTAGATCATAATCAAATTGATGAAATTCCGAATTCCATCTGTAAGATGATTTCTTTGAAAGAACTTACTATCACTGATAATCTTATTAAAACAATTCCAAATAAGATAGGCAATTTAAAAAACCTTGAAGGATTTTCTTTTTATAAAAACCCTTACCTGGAAAGTATCCCAAAATCAATAACCAAATTGAAAAAAATAGAGCATTTTTATTTAAATAAATGCACAGCCTTAAAAGAGATACCTGAAGACATTTGGAAAATTGACTCTCTTAAGTCGGTAAGTCTAGAACATATGAATTTACATGACGGTGAAATTCCCTCTTTTGTTTGGAAATGTAAAAACGTGAACTTTTTATCTTTAAAAGGAAATGAACTCACACAACTCCCTCCAGAATTAGGAAACCTTACTAACCTGAAAGACTTACTAATTGATCAAAATAGACTTACCTCTTTACCTGATGAAATTGGAAACTGTACAAAAATAAGAACGATATGGGCTGACTATAATGACCTTACCACACTACCGGCGACAATCTGTAATATCGAAAAAATTACTTGTTTTTATAGTAGAAGAAACAAATGGGAGTGGCTTCCTGCTTGTGTGGATGATGGTACTTTTCAGATATCAAGAAATTCTGGAAATCTACCTGGGGTGGAAAGGCGGTAAACTATACTTCTGGAATGATGATAGATATATTAAATAAAGTGATAATATTATTTCAAAAAAAAGAAAATAATGTAGACTATTTCCATTATTTTTAAGGACTGAATTTGTTATTTCATCATCATTTCAAGCACTTTGGAGAAACACTCAGAAGCATACATCGAGGAAGAAATTGCCATTTACGGGGCAAGAGAGAATAATCTTAAAAACTTTGATTTAAAATTTCCTAGAAATAGCCTAGTGGTGATCACTGGCGTTTCGGGTAGTGGAAAGTCGTCTTTAGCATTCGATACTATCTACGCAGAAGGACAAAGAAGATATATGGAGTCTTTTTCTGCCTACGCTCGTTCTTTTATTGGAAATATGGAACGTCCGGACGTAGATAAAATTGAAGGTTTAAGTCCTGTAATTTCTATTGAACAGAAAACAACTTCAAGAAACCCTAGATCTACTGTAGGTACAACGACGGAGATTTACGATTTTCTTCGTCTGCTTTATGCTCGTACGGCTGATGCTTTTTCTTATGTAACAGGTGAGAAAATGATCAAGCAAACGGAAGATCAAATCATTGAATGGATCATGAGTCATTATGATGGTCATAAAATGATTATTCTTGCTCCTGTGATCAAAGGTCGTAAAGGTCATTATAGAGAACTTTTCGTTCAGCTTCGAAAGCAAGGCTATAGCAAGGTGCGTGTGGATGGTGAAATTTTGGACTTAGTGCCAAAAATGCAGGTGGACCGTTATAAGACCCACGATATAGAAGTAGTGGTGGATAGAGTGAAAGTTGCTGAGAAAGATATTTTCAGAATTACGCAATCACTAAAAACGGCAATGAAAGAAGGTAAGGGAATCATGATGACGGTTTTCCCTGACGCACCTGCAAAGGAACAAGTAAAGTTCTTCTCCAAATTCTTGATGGATCCAAAGTCGGGTATCTCATATGATGAACCTGCTCCAAATATGTTCTCTTTCAACTCCCCTTACGGTGCATGTCAGACATGTAATGGTTTGGGTGAGATTGAGGAAATCACGAAAGAAGCCGTTATTCCAGACCCTACAAAGAGTATTTTTGCGGGCGGTATTGTTCCTTTAGGGGAATATAGAGATATCTATATTTTCAAGATGATTGAACAGCACCTAAAGCAAAAAGGATATACGCTTTCAACTCCTATCAATGAGTTGAGTGATGAAATGATAGAAATTGTACTTCACGGTTCTGATGAAGAAATTGAAGTATTGACTGCCAAGGAATCGAAATATGATTCTGCTTGGGTAACTCAGTTTGAAGGGGTCATTCCTTTCTTGAAAAGACATGCAAAGAGCAGTTCTGAAAAAGTAAAAAACTGGGCGGAGGAATTTACCATCGTCAAAACTTGCCCTACCTGTAATGGTGCAAGACTCAAAAAAGAATCTTTACACTTTAAAATTGCAGGTAAAAACATTGCTGATCTAGCTGAAATGGACATCAAAACATTTGGGCAATGGATCAATAATGTAGATGATGACCTTACGGAACGTCAAAAAACAATTGGTTCTGAAATTCTAAAGGAACTAAGAAAGAGAACACAGTTTTTGATCAATGTTGGTCTCGATTATCTGACTTTAAATAGATCATTGAGAACACTTTCGGGTGGTGAAGCACAACGTATTCGTCTGGCAACGCAAATCGGAACACAACTCGTAGGTGTACTTTATATATTGGATGAGCCGAGTATCGGTTTACATCAAAGAGACAACGTCAAACTCATCAAATCACTTCAAGACCTAAGAGATTTAGGTAACTCAGTCATTGTGGTGGAGCATGATAAGGACATGATGTTGGCCTCTGATTACATTCTAGATATCGGTCCGAAAGCAGGACTTTATGGAGGAAATGTAGTCGCTGCAGGAAATCCAGATGCTTTCTTAAAGCAAGGAAGTACAACGGCTGATTTCTTAAGTGAAAAACTTCAAATCGAAATTCCTAAAAAGAGAAGAGAAGGTAACGGAAAAAATATCGACTTAAAAGGTGCTTCTGGCAACAACTTGAAAAACGTTGACGTCTCTTTCCCATTGGGTAAAATGATTGTCGTATCAGGAGTTTCGGGTTCTGGAAAATCTACTTTGATTCACGATACCTTATATCCAATTCTAAATCAAAAGATATATCGCTCTAAAAGGGCTCCTAAAGCTTATAAAAGTATAGATGGACTGGATTTTATTGATAAGGTAATTGAGGTAGATCAATCGCCAATTGGTAGAACTCCACGTTCTAACCCTGCCACTTATACGGATATGTTCTCTGAGATCAGATCATTGTTTACCAATCTTCCTGAATCAAAAATCAGAGGTTACAAGCCTGGTCGTTTCTCTTTTAATGTAAAAGGTGGTCGCTGTGAGAACTGTCAAGGTGGTGGTAAGAAGTTGATCGAAATGGACTTCCTTCCTGATGTTTACGTAGATTGTGAAGAATGCAAAGGCAAACGTTACAACCGTGAAACACTAGAAATTCGATTCAAAGGAAAATCAATTTCTGATGTTTTAGACATGACCGTCAATCAAGCCGTAGAGTTTTTCGAAGCTCATCCGAAGATTATGAGAAAACTGTCCGCTCTTAAAGATGTAGGTTTAGGATATATCACATTAGGTCAACATGCCACTACTCTATCAGGTGGTGAAGCACAACGTGTAAAACTCGCAACGGAACTTTCTAAGAGAGATACGGGTAAAACTTTCTACATTTTAGATGAACCTACAACAGGCCTTCATTTTGAAGATATTCAACACCTTTTGGATGTACTTCACAAGTTAGTTGACAAAGGAAATACGGTACTCATTATTGAGCACAATTTAGATGTTATTAAAGTGGCAGATCATATCATTGATATCGGCCCAGAAGGCGGTGCGGAAGGAGGTAAAGTGGTAGTAACTGGCCCCCCTGAAAAGGTCATAAAAAATAAAAAGAGTCATACAGCAAAATATTTAAAGGAGGAGTTGAAATAATGAACATCAGGAATTTATGATTTTCCGAATCATATATAACAGTATTTCCCTTTGATGTGATATTTGTAAAATATTATTTTCTCTCAATTCCATAAGTGCCAGATAAATGAATGAATATTTTGTTATTTAATAAGTTCACAAAACAATTTACTTATTATTGCACTATGTTGATAATTATTTGCATTTAGTATACATTCCCTTTATATTTGTAACACTAACCAATTCAATTATCACTTCAAATAAAAAGCACGTTTTCATTTAAGGAAACGTGCTTTTTTGTATCTTAATATTTACAGAAGAATAGATCAAACCTTTTTAGCAATATAAAATCCATAGCTATAATAGTCTTTGAACTTCTGATACATCTCAATCTCTCCTTTTTCCTGTGCAACCAAGTTGACTGCCTTCTCCGAGTGGCTTTTATCTTCCAAAAAAGAGGCAAAACGATCTTCAATTGGACCATAATAATTATTCATCCAACTTTCCTCCCTTAATGGAAAATAACCAACAGGTTGATACCCTAACTCCTCAATAACCTTCATTTTGTTAGAAGAAGTATCAATTTCTGGGTAAGCATTATTCCAATACTCATCAATTTCTGAAGGCCTTGTATTAGTTAGCCATGTAATTTCACTTACAGCAATGTATCCCCCCTCTTTAAGGTATTTCTTCCATTCTGCCAGCCCTTTCTTAAAACCAATATTATAAATAGCCCCTTCTGACCAAATCAAATCAAATTCTCCCTCCTCCAATGATAACTGATCCATGGATTCTTGACGGGTTATAATTCTATTATCATAGTTATTCTGTATCGCCTTCAGGTTTAACTCTTTTAAAAATTCATTGAATAGATCTACAGCTATGATTTCGGCATTTTCCAAACTGTTGGCTAGAGCAAAAGTTTGTGCTCCAGAACCACAACCAATATCAGCTACTTTTAATGGCTTTGTAAAATCAAGAGCAGTGAAAGAAAGTGCTTTTTCAGTTTCAGCGTCACTGCCAGGGCCTTGTCGGTTTGCTTTTACGTGGAAATCAATAAGGATTTGAAAATCTTCTTCAGTCATAGGATTGGGGGTTAATAAGGAATAAAAAAACTCCATCAGAATATTAATGTTATTGCTGATGAAGTTTTTTAATAATTATAATTTCATATCTGTTTCTTCAAAAGGAATATTTTGAAGCATTATTTCTTTATCTCGTTTATTCAGTCTCAAGTCAGAAATAACGGTATGTACTGTTGGGTTACTCATCGCCAATAATATTAATGAGAAAAGGTACACTCCCATCATTAATGGCTCCAAAGTTAATCTATACAAGACCACTGTAATCACAGGGGCAACTGCTAGAGGAATAAACTTAAAACATTGTGCTTTAAGCAACATTGTCAGTCGGTATGGAAGTGAATCCTCTTTTCTGATGGATTTCAATTTCTTTTGATATTGTAAATAAACCACCGCTGCGACTGCAACTGCAATTGCTGCCACAATGCCCGAAAATACTTTTCCTAGAGGCTCAATGATTGTTTCAAGTTCTTCATTCTTATTTTGAAGATACCAAATTGTGAAGAATGGCACGGAGAGACTTGCTAATGAATAAAATACAATTCTTAATTTATTGACCATTTCAAATGGGTCCTTGAACCCTTCAAAAAAAGTAGGTTTTCTATCGCTCATATTTTTTATAAGTTATTAAAGCTCCAAAACATAAGACCTCGGTTCTTTCCATTTTGGAACTTACCACAAAGGTACAAAGCTTAAATTTTAATGAAAAAAAATCCACAACAGCATAACAACTATTGTGGATTGAAAAGTACTGTCAAAAAGCACTTTGATCAGAATTTAAAATTACTTCGTTCCTTTTTCTTCAGACGTAGTTGCATTTAATTCCTCTTCATATTTTGTATTCAAACCGTCGATAACAGCTTGAGTGATATCTTCTACGTTTGGCGTTGACCAAATTACAGTAGATGTAACACCATCACTATAACCCAATACAATACTGTAATTTTTGTCAGCAGAATAAGCATCTAAAAATTCTTTTACTCTTTTACGAACTTCAGCTTGGATAGCAGCCTCTTCAGCAGCTAAACCTTGTGCTTGAGATTGTTGAGCAATTTGAATTTCTTGTTGTTTGATTGCCAATTCCTCTTGTTTCTTACGGATGTCGTTTTGAGACATCAAACCAGCTCTAGCTCTTTTTTCAAAGTTCTCAGCTTCTTTCTGCAATTTCATTGCACGCGTTTGTAACTGCTTTTGACTCTTCTCTACTTTTGCTTGGAAGTCCTTGTATTGATCTTCTCCGTACTTATAGTAAACCGATAAAGTATCGTTGTTGATATAAGCGATTTTTGTTGTAGCTCCTGCTGGTGCTGCTGTTTGAACAGGTTGAGGTTGCTGACATGCAATCATTGTAGCAATGATACCCACTACGATTAATAACTTCTTCACTTTATTTATTAGTTTAGAATGTGTTTCAAAAAATAAACTATGAAAAATAGAAAAAAATTCTTGATAAAGGGTCTTTTTCTATTTTATTTCCGATTTAATCCGGCACAAATATAATTAAATCCTTCTAAGTGTAAAAAGTCCTATTCTTTCATTGTATCTTACTAGTATATTTTTCACAAAAATGATGAAATTAGATATGTAGAAGTACTGTTTGTACCTCAAAGTATCGATATAAGTCTAGATTTTCTATGAACTTCGTAAACCCTGTTTTTTTATATGCCCTGCCATTAGTTGCAGTGCCACTAATTATTCACCTTTTTAATTTCCAGAGGTCGTCTGAAGTGAAGTTTACCAATGTTGCCTTTCTTCAAACCGTTAAGGAAATGTCAAATGCTCAGGATCGATTAAAAAAGATTCTAGTGATGATTGCCCGTATGGCTTTTATTCTTTTGGCTATTCTGACTTTCGCCCGTCCTTATATTCCAAAGGAAGATGGAAGTACATTATTGAAAGGTGACACCGGAAAAATCAGTATTTACATTGACAACTCCTTCAGTATGCAAAGTGAACGTAATGGAAAAACACTTCTGGATGCTGGAAAAGATATTGGCAGAAATATACCAAGCATCTTCCCGGTGGGGTATAATTATCAAATTATTGACAACCGATTTACAGGGAGTTCTAGATATTTCAAAAACCAAGACCGTACTGAAGAAGAAATCATAGGTCTCACATACTCTAATTTCACAAGAGGGCTAGATGAGATCAATACTTTTAGCCAAGATGCTTTTGTTAGAGAAAAAATGGGTGACAATAAACAAATTTTTATGATTTCAGATTTTCAAAAATCAACAAATCAAGAATTTGAACAATTTGACTTTGATACATCTACGACTTATCATTTAATTCCATTACAAGCCGACAAAACTGAAAATCTGCGTATTGATTCTGTTTGGTTAGAAAAACCTTTCTTGAAGGAAAAAGAAAATAATAAACTCTTTGTCAAAGTTTCTAACCTTGGAAAAGGTGAAGTAATTGACAAAGATCTCAAACTCTACATTGAAGATGTGCAATCTTCCAACGCCAATATCTCTTTGGAAGAAGATGAAACGAAAACGATAGAAATGGCTTTCGCAATTAGTAATGCCGGCTCCAAAAGATGCAGGGTGAGTATTGATGATTACCCTGTCGACTTTGACAATGACCATTACTTTATTCTTAATGTGTCACCAAATATCAATATTGCCATTATATCAGATAACCCTAGAAAATATTTGTCTACAGTTTATAAAAGTGAACCATTTTTAAATGCAACTTCTTTCAGATCCAACTCTATTGATTACTCCGCTACCAACGGAGCTGATTTATTGATTCTTGATTATGTAGAGTCCATTAATGAATCTCTCAATGAAGTCATTACTAATGCTATCAGAAACGGTACAAATATCACTGTCTTTCCTCCTCCAAACATGGATATTGACAGTTATTCCCGTGCTTTTGGCGTATTGATTTCTAAAAATAATATTTCAGTAAACAGTCAGTTTATTGGTACTATTCCTCCTCCTAAAAAAGATCCTTTCTTTGCTAACGTATTTGAAAAGAGAATCAAAAACATGAGTATGCCAGAAGGTATTTCTAATTATCAATGGAACGGCAGAGGAGTTCATACACTTTTGAGCTACAAAAACAGTCAAAGTTTCTTGTCTGTACAGGAGAATGCGTTACAGAATATTTATTTCAGCTCAGTGCCACTGGATCCAAAATATTCTAATTTCGGAAAGCATGCTTTATTTGTTCCCGTCATGTATAGAATGGCTATTTTGAGTAAAACACAATCCGATCAGCTTTCTTATAACTTTGGAGATAAGAATATTCGTATTCGTCTTGAAGGCCTTCAGAAAGGAAGTATGTATAAGCTTCAGAAAGGCGACCTTGAGATCATCCCTACTCAAAAAGTCAATGCAGATATTCTTACTTTAAAACTTCCTAATGAAGATATGGAAGCTGGGTGTTATACCATTAAAAGCACCGAAAATGAAGCAATCATTGGTTATATTGCTTTCAACTATGACATTCTGGAATCCAAACTGGAAAGTTATTCAGCAGATGAACTGAAGGAGAAACTAAAGGATATCAAAAACATAAAAATTTACAGCAATACGAAAGCAGATACCTTCAAACAAATTTTCATGGAAGATAATGTGGCACAACCACTATGGAGATGGTTCCTTCTTTTTGCATTACTGTTCCTTAGTATAGAAATGGCAATTCTTAGATTTTGGAAATAGAGTATATTATTAACTCACATTCCCCACATTTAAACAAAAAAATCCATTGTAAACCTCGTTTACAATGGATTTTTGCTTTTATCAAAGTACAAACTTAAACTTTTTCTACTTCAGAAGACAAGTCGTCTCCTTTTTCTCCTAACTGAGATTTATAGAAAAGAATTTGTTCATCTTTCAAGGCTATTTCCTTCTTCAGAGCATTTCTTACTTCTTCCAACTCAATTTGCCTTCTTGCCATTTCTTCTTGAGTAGTTTGAAGTTCTTCTGTATTCTGAAGCATTTCTTCCTCTCTTGTTCTCAGTTCCTGTGTCAACTTCTGTGCGTCTGAGAGTAAGTGTGCCGTTCTTGTATTATGTTTTGCAGAAGTAATTGCTGAAGCAATATTCTCAGAAATTCGCTCTACAAACTCAATCATATATCTTTCAAAAACATCAAATGACGCTACCTCAATAACTCCTAAAGCCTGTTCGTTGAACTTCAATGGAACAATTAAAAGGCTTTTCGGTGATGCTAAACCTAAACCTGTTACAATTTTGGAATACCCATCAGGAACATCATCGATAAATAAAGATTCATTTTCTTGCCAGCAACGGCCTGCTAGACCTTCTCCAAAACCAATTTTCTTATCGAGGTATTTTTGTCGGTCAAAAGCATAACAAGCTTTCAATTGTAAGTAAGGTTTACTGGCTTTCTCATCATCTTCTACCAAAAATAGCATGCCTTGATTGGCTGACAGGTAATCGACCAGTTCTCTTAATACCACCTCATACAATTGATCAACATTATCCAGGTACTGTCTTGTGATATCTGCAAATTTGGTAATCCCCTCATTCACCCATTGCCTTCGGTGATCTTCAATAGAAACCTCTTTTAATCGATCTCTCATTTTCACCAATGAATTTCCTAGTACATCTCTATTGCCGTAAGTTTCGAATTTGGTTTCAAAATTACCTTTACCAATATCCCTCGCAAAATCAGAAGTATCTTTTGTTCGATCAATCAGAGTATTCATAGAAGAAATCGTTTGTCCGATTTCATCCTGAGAAGTGACAGGAATCGAAGTAGATAAATCACCTCTTGACAATTTTCCAATTGCCTCCTGCAATTTATAAATTGGCCTTGTAAAACTAGTAGAATAAGCATTGGAGATAATCACACCAATAATGAAAATGACCAAGGTAGCTAATGCCACATTCCATTTCAATCTTTCAATAGACTCAAAAGCTTCCTCTTCCTGCATTTCAGCTATAATAATCCATGGAAGCTCTCTGATCTTTAATGTTGAATAAGCGCTCAAAGCCGGCTTACCCAAATAGTTTTTAGACAGCATATTACCAGCATGTCCTTTCAGAGCATCCAAAATAGGTTCTGTTTTCACAGATTTAGACAGTACCGTTGTTCTAAGCGACTTTATCTGATTGATTTCATCACCTGCGACGTTAAGATCCAATAACTCCTCATAAAATTTTTCTGGTTCTTCTTCGAAAAGACGAGCATCACTTCTCATCAATTGATCTTTACCTACCAAATAAGTTTCTCCCGTTACACCAAGTCCTTCTTCTACCCAATCTCCGTCATCTGTCATGATCTTATTGATAGCAGATAAAGGCATTGTAGCAATAAGCACAGCAATCTTTTCTCCTTCTTCATATACTGGAGCTGAGAAAAATATTTGCAGTCCTCCATAAGCACCTTCATAAGAAACAAAATCGGATAAGATCACCATATTTGGTCGGATAGAATTTCTGGCTAAAGTGAAAGCTTGTCCAAGGGCCGACTGTCTAAAAACACCATCCATCAAACTTGATCCAAAATCAGTATTTTTTGCCACTGAGTAAATCACTTCTGAAGTATGCACATTGACTAGTAAAATATCAGAGAAACCATCCGCCATCAAAAACCTCCTAAAAGAAGAATGATATCTTTCATGAATATCTGAATAAGCAGTTTTATCTTCCGCTCTATTCATCAAGTCTTTTTTACCGATTGGATTCTGATTGTTTGCAATGTATAGATTCTGAAGGACTACAGCCTTGTCCGATAGTTCTTCAGTACTTTTTATAAGTTGTTTTGAAAAAAGATCCTGCTCTCCAAGCTTTCTATCCACACTTGTTCTGTAAAATTCCTTAAGATCTCTTCTCATCAAAGTAATCTTACCAGGGGTGTAATAAAAATCCATAATAGAATAAGCTGGAGAAAGCTCCATCACTGCATCAGCTACCATTCTACTTTGTGCCAATACACTTACCTGCTCTTTTGCATCTTCAATAAAAGACTCCAATGCTCTTCTCTTTACTTCTCGTACAGAGGTTAACTGAGCAAAAACAGCCTCTTCCAAAGATTTCTTTGCAGAGTAATATCCCAAAAAGCCTACTGCAATACTTGACAGTGCTGCAATCATTAGCATGTTAAGCAAAACCTTAACACGAATACTTAAATCATTTATCCTTAAACCAACATTTCTGGAAGTTGATGATTGATCACTCATAGTCTACTTTATATGTCTCCTACTACTGCTGTACTTTAAAGCAATTCAAGTACCATGATTACATAGTGGATGTATGAACTATTTCTTTTTTAGAATTTATTCCTGATTTGAAAATAATCATTCTATGTGAATAGATGAAATCATTCTGATTATTAAGAATAACGAAGAATTAGATATTCTATTTTTAAGATTACTAAATTTTGGGCATAAAAAAAAAGGTTGATATTTCTATCAACCTTTCTCAGTGCGGGTGGAGGGACTCGAACCCCCACGCCGTGAAGCACTAGATCCTAAGTCTAGCGTGTCTACCAATTTCACCACACCCGCTTTTTGTTGTGGCCTTTTGTTTTAAAGCGATGCAAAGGTGCACGTTTTTATATTACCACGCAAGTTTATTCTAAAATAATTTCTTTAATAAAATTAAATATAATGCGATTTACATTTCTAAAAATAATATTCGTCTGTTATTCAGATGTGTTAAGTATCTGATAATAAATAGTGTGTATAACATCAAAAACTTATTCCTATCTTTGAAAAAAAATCGAGTTTTTTTTGAAAAAAATTTGATAAACACCAAGACAGAGAATATTCTGAACTTTTGAATTCATTTTTTGAAGCTATTCATGAAAAAATTAAAACGTTTAAGCCATTGCTACGTTGAGGTATTTTCCAGAAAAAAGAGAATTAAAAAGGGAAAAGAATAATTGTTTTGGTCATTATTGTTTGTGAAAAGGGAACTTAACCCCCTGTAAGCATTTTAATTTTATGGCAAAAAGAGTAGTAGTTGGTCTATCCGGTGGAGTAGACTCAAGCGTAGCCGCTTATTTATTAAAAGAGCAAGGTTATGATGTAATTGGTCTTTTTATGATCAATTGGCACGATGGAAGTGTAACAATTCAAGGTGAATGCCCATGGATTGATGATAGTAATGATGCATTACTTGTAGCAAATAAGCTTAACATCCCATTCCAGAGTGTAGATTTAAGTGAACAATACAAAGAACGTATTGTTGATTATATGTTTGCTGAATACGAAAAAGGCAGAACCCCCAATCCAGACGTATTATGTAACAGAGAAGTGAAATTCGATGTCTTTATGGATATTGCGATGTCACTTGGAGCTGATTACGTAGCTATGGGCCATTATTGCAGAAAAGATTCATTCATTGATGAAAATGGCAAGGAGGTATACCGCTTACTCGCAGGTGTCGATGGAAATAAAGATCAAAGTTATTTCTTATCACAATTGAATCAAGAACAGCTTTCAAAAGCTCTCTTCCCAATTGGTGAACTTACAAAACCAGAGGTAAGAGCTATTGCTGCTGAGCAAGACTTGATCACAGCAGATAAAAAGGATTCACAAGGACTTTGCTTTATTGGAAAAGTAAAACTTCCAGACTTCTTAAAACAGCAGTTAATGCCAAAGGCTGGTAATATTGTTGAGGTACCTGTTGATCACCCTATTTATATTGAAAGAGAGGCCTCGATTAATGACGCATCTTCTGATACTGAAAAATTAGATCTTCAGACACTCCCTTATACTTACAAACCGACGTATGGTAAAAAAGTAGGTGAACATCAAGGAGCACATTACTACACAATCGGTCAACGTAAAGGCTTAGGTGTAGGAGGAACTCCACTACCACTGTTTGTGATTGCAACTGACACAGAAACCAATACGATTTACACTGGTCAAGGCAGTGAACATCCTGGTTTGAATAGACAAGGTTTGAAAGTAGAATCAAATGAAATTCACTGGGTAAGAGAAGACCTTAAGATGGAAATTGGTGAAACAAGAGAATACATGGCTAGAATCAGATACCGTCAACCTCTTGAGAAAGTCACGCTTTATCAAAAAGAAGATGGGTTATACTGTGTATTTGACAATAAACAATCTGGTATTTCAGCAGGACAATTTATTTCTTGGTATCAAGAGGATGAATTAATAGGTTCTGGTGTAATTGGTAGATAATTCCATTTCATTTTCATAAAAAATGGTCATTAGCTTTTCATAACTAATGACCATTTCTATTCTATAATTTTTCAGACTGAATACTTAAAGCCTTCTTCTTCCTACATTACCATAAAATAAGTACTGAATCGCTAATACAATAACTAAGGTAGCAAAAGTGCTTAATACTCCTCTTAAGATTGCTTTTGGCATAAAAGACATATTGCCTGCCTCAATCATAAATAAAGTAATATGATGTAGAAGGATTTGAGGAATTACAAAAACAAGGAAAGTACCAAAGCCCATTTGATTAATGGTAGGTATTTCAGATAATTCATAACCACCTGTAGGTGCTGTCCACTTCATGATTTGAGTTCTAGTAAAAGCAAGAAAAACACATGAAGCTGTATGGATACCTATTGAATCATAAAATATATCTACTACAAATCCCATACAGAAAGCTACCAACAAAATACTCATGTTCATTGCCCCAAATGGAAGTAAGACTAGAAAAGCAACGTAAGGAAACACCATCACATTACCATCAAAGAAAGTAAGGTTTCTAAAAAACAATACCTGAACAAAAAGGTAGATTAAAAATAAGCCTGCTTGTTTTAACCAAATTTCTCTTCCCATAATTTATAATTGATCCTTAAACTCCTACAAAAAATTTTACTGTTCATCCATAGATTCCAATGAATCTTTTTCAGCCCTGAATAGCGATTTTGATACATAGACATGATGTAGTTTCGAGAAGTCTACTGAAACATCAATTGTCACTAACCAAAAACGTTCAGAAGGTGTTTTCTCCGCCTCTGTCACAACACCTAACATTACACCCTCTGGATACACAGTATTAAACCCTGAAGTTGTAATTGTATCTCCCACGTCAATATCTAAATGCAACGGTAAATAATTTACAGAGGCCTTAGTAGGATCTTCTGTGTCCCATTTTACAGTACAAAGAGCACCATTTTTCTTCAATTCTGAAGACACTGCCATATCTCTATGCAGAAGCGAATAACATGTCGCAAAATGATTGGACACAGATTTCACTTGTCCTACCACACCATCTTTTGTCATGATACCCATTCCTTCTAAAATTCCATCTTTTCTACCTTTATTCAACGTAATATAATTGGCCGATCTATAGACTGAATTATTGATAACTCTTGCTGGAATAAAATCATAAGCAATTGTATCACTCATCCCGTAAAACAGAGGAGACAAAGTATTTTCCTGTTCAACACTATCATTAATACTTACCATCTGATTAAGCTCTATCTGCTTTCTCAAAAGTGCGTTTTCATTCAACAGGTCCTCATTGACCTCAGTTAGGTGAAAATACTGCTCAACATTTGATGTAGTATTGTAAATCCCTCCTACAACAGTGTTAGAAGAAGATAGAATTACCGAACGCTGATAGGTATTATTATTGACAATTAAAGCGGCCGCAACCAGCTCTAAGAGGATAAATACTAAAAAGACTCGGTATTTAAATATTATAGCAAATAATTGACTCATAAAATGGCAATCAAAAATATTATCTCCAGAAAAAATATATGAGCAGACTTAGAATCTCTCTCTTTTTGTAAAAATCTAGCCTCTCATTAATAATTTAAGAGAGAAAAGGTTTTTAGCTTATCGTAATTTTTCTCTCTCTTAAAATATCATGCAAGATAAAATGAAGATTCGAACAAAAAAAAACGCAATGAAATCTTTCAATTCTTATTGCGTTATTTTTATCTAATTAGGTAATCAAAATTGCTTTGAACCTATTTAATTCTTTTAGAACATGTCCAGTACCTAATACAACGGCTCTTAACGGATCGTCTGGCACATGAACAGGAAGTTTTGTTTTCAATGAAATTCTTTTGTCCAACCCTCTTAATAAAGCTCCTCCACCTGTCAGATGAATTCCTCTATCATATATATCTGCAGATAATTCAGGCGGTGCAGTTTCCAAAGCTCTTAAAATGGCTTCTTCTATCTTAGAAATAGATTTATCTAAAGCAAAAGCTACTTCTGCATAAGATACATTAATGACTTTTGGAATACCTGTCAATAAGTCCCTACCTCTGATTTCATAATCCTCTGGAGCATCATCCAATTCAGCCAAAGCAGCCCCTACTTCAAACTTAATTTTCTCAGCTGATCTTTCACCAATCAATAAGTTATGCTGACGGCGCATATAATCTAAAATATCTCTATTGAAGACATCTCCAGCAGTTCTCACAGATTGATCACATACAATTCCGGACATTGCAATCACTGCAATTTCTGTAGTACCACCACCGATATCCACTACCATACTTCCCATTGGCTCTTCAATATTTACACCAATACCAATTGCTGCAGCTATTGGTTCAGGAACCATATATACTTCTTTTGCTCCGGCATGCTCTGCGGAGTCACGAACGGCTCTCTTTTCTACCTCTGTAATACCAGAAGGGATACAAATAACCATTCTATGAGAAGGCGTAAAAAAACGCTTTTTTGCATCAGACATCTTAATCAAACCACGGATCATCTGCTCTGCAGCATGGAAGTCCGCAATTACGCCATCTTTAAGAGGACGAATTGTCTTGATATTCTCATGTGTTTTCTCATGCATCTGCATGGCTTTAGCACCGAGTGCAATCACTTTTCCTGATTGCCTATCTAATGCAATGATAGAAGGTTCTTCTACCGCAATTTTGCCTTTGGTGAGAATCAGCGTATTTGCTGTTCCTAGATCTATTGCTAGATCACTTGTAAAAAAATCAAAGAAACCCATTGAAACTTTACTCTTTTTTCATTTTTCGAGATAATTGGTACAACTGCAGTAAAAAAAATCGAGTTATTAATGATTTCAATTTGTAGCAATTACTTACATCCGAATAATTACTCTCAGTTTATTGAAAAGGAATACAAGACAAATGATCAGCTATTTATCTCGCTTATTTTTATTGGTTCATCAATCAACCGCCCTAATGAAGTTTAATAACCGCCTTATCTACGGCTATTAAAGAAACGGCAAATAATGTACCTATGGTATACTAAATGCTTATAAAATTATCTTAATCTTTTCTTTTAAAGTCTCCTCGTTTTATTGATTTAATCAAATCACCCCAAGCAAACGGGTTTAAAAGCGGGTTAGCTGTCTCCATAAAATACTGAGTAGCAATCTGATCTGCTCGGTAATTCATGTAATACTTATAGTTACCGCTTGCTCCCATAGGCAAGGCATTTGACATCATTGTCAACTTTTCCTGACTAAGATTTTTTTCCATATTCTCCACTCTTTGATCTTTTTGCTCTCCAAGTGCTAAGAATGCTTCTTCGAAAATCTCTTTGGTTGGATATGGGAATACCTCTAAAAGTGGTAATTCTGTTACTTCCTCCCTCATTTCTATTAATACTGTAAAACCTAAATCATCTCTTTTAGGAATTACGATCTCTTGCTTCGCAAAACCAACCGAACTTACCACGATTGTATCACCTACTTGAGTAGGCATTGTAAAGAAACCAGCATGATTTGTTACCGTTCCTCTTCCTGCTTGTTTAATATAAACGTGAGCTCCTGGAACTCCATATGAGCTGTCTCCTTCTACTACAATACCTGAAAACTGTATTGTATTCTGTTCCCCTTGAGCGAAAATTTCATTAGGCTGTATAAAGAAAGCAACTATTCCTAAAAATAAAATTGCTCTGATATTTAATATTTTTTCAAAAAAATGAATCATTCTCCGTCAATGAATAATTTTGATAAGTGATTAAGATTATCAAATATAAGGAAAGCCTCAATACAAAAGGGATGTATTGAGGCTTTTCTTAAAATATTTGTAAATAATTAAGTGAATTAGAGATTTAACCTTTTCTCTTTAACACTCTAATACATTATATATTAGTGTCCGCCGTTGCCATCTGCAGATAATGCAGAAGCTAACATTGAAGACTTAATTTTTTCAAACTGTTGTTTCTTAAGGTTTTTCAGCTCCATACTTCTTTCGTGCACCCATTTCTCTGGAGAATATTTTCCATTGGGATACTTATCCCAATACCCCACATATTCTAAACCTAATGATTCGAATTCCATTCTGAATTCATCATCAATTAAGATAAAATTTTCTCTTAAATTTCTTGATAAAGAAGTGATAGCACTTGGTGTCTGAACCATTTTCTGCTCCATTTCCTCAAAGTGTTGCTTTAACTCCTGCTTTTCCTGCAAAATCTCATTCGCCGTTACTTGTGACTGCAGTTCTTCACCTTCCCAAAATTCGTGTTCATCATGGAAAACTTCTTCCTGAATTTGTTTCTGCTGCTCAGTTGAAATTCTTATATGTTGTTCGCTTTTAGCTAATGGAGCCGATGAACCAAGCATCTGTTTCCAGTTTTTGATGTTTTCTTTTTCAGTAATGTTCATACAAACCCATGACTTACCCAAATAGGCTGCCCACAAACTCATATCCGTTGGTGTTTCTTGTAGTAGAGACCAAACTTTTGGTTTGTTAAGAGGATCATTGGCATAAACATTTACACTAAAAAAAGTAAACGCTAATAATAGATAAAAGGTGTTTTTAATCTTCATTTTTCACACAGTAAGTTGTCATTTTTGGTTGTTATGTTGATACACTTAGGTTAAGTATATTTTATAGTACAACGTAAAATGATCATTAATTGCTAAGGTAACCTAAAAAATCATGCCTAATTCGATGTAAGTTTTTATAGCAATAGTTATCAATTATAATAAAGTCTGCCTACAAGAACTAAAACTTACGTGTAAATTCCTAATAAATTCTAATCTTGATTCGATATACGCCATTCTATTAACTCTATTTGGTAAAAAAGGCAGTCAAATTCAAAATTTCAACCGGTATACCATAAAATTTGCAATTAAAATACAATTCTTACACTTAAAATGTCAATAATCTTTGGAATCATTAGATAGTATTATAGTTTTGCATTGAAAATAGTCTTTGAAGTAGTCTTGCTTCGAAGCTTGTGTTTGAATTCATTGATATAATAATAAATACCAAGATGTCAAATATCGGTAAAGTTTCCACAGTCATTGGACCAGTAGTTGACGTCAGCTTCGAAGCAGAAGGATCTACGCTACCTGCGATTTACAATGCTTTGAAGGTGAAGAAATCCAATGGTCAAGAGATCATTTTGGAGGTTCAACAACACCTTGGCGAGGAACGCGTTCGTACAGTAGCGATGGACGGTACAGAAGGTCTTCAGCGTGGTGCTGAAGTACTTGATACAGGCGAGGCTATTGCAATGCCTACAGGTGAAGAAGTTAGAGGTCGTTTATTCAACGTTGTAGGTGAAGCTATTGACGGAATGAAACAACCTTCAGGTAAAACTTCATTACCTATTCACAGGTCTGCTCCTCCATTTGATCAATTAGCAACTTCTACTGAAGTTCTTTATACAGGTATCAAAGTAATCGACTTATTAGAGCCTTATACTAAAGGTGGTAAAATTGGTCTTTTCGGTGGTGCCGGTGTAGGTAAAACAGTATTGATCATGGAATTGATTAACAACATCGCAAAGGTATACTCAGGTATTTCTGTATTTGCTGGTGTTGGTGAGCGTACTCGTGAAGGTAATGACCTTCTTCGTGAAATGATCGAATCAGGCGTAATCAAATACGGTAAAGAATTCGAAGAAGACATGGAGAAAGGTGGATGGGATCTTTCTAAAGTAAACGAAGAAGAGCTTGCTCAATCACAAGCGACATTGGTATTCGGTCAAATGAACGAACCTCCAGGTGCTCGTGCTCGTGTAGCTTTATCAGGTCTTACAATTGCAGAGTATTTCCGTGATGGTGACGGTGAAGGTGAAGGTAGAGATATCTTATTCTTCGTTGACAACATTTTCCGTTTCACTCAAGCAGGTTCAGAGGTATCAGCCCTTCTAGGTCGTATGCCTTCAGCCGTAGGTTACCAACCAACGCTTGCTACTGAAATGGGTGCTATGCAAGAGCGTATTACTTCAACTAAGAGAGGATCAATTACATCCGTACAGGCGGTATATGTACCTGCCGATGACTTAACTGACCCAGCTCCAGCGACAACATTCGCCCACTTAGACGCACAAACAGTATTATCACGTAAGATTACTTCAATGGGTATCTTCCCAGGTGTAGATCCACTTGAGTCATCTTCACGTATCTTATCTCCAGATGTATTAGGAGACGAACACTACAACACTGCCCAACGTGTAAAAGAAACAATCCAACGTTACAAGGAATTACAAGATATCATTGCAATCCTTGGTATGGACGAACTTTCTGAAGAGGATAAGCAAGTAGTAGCAAGAGCTCGTAGAGTTCAACGTTACTTATCTCAGCCATTCCACGTAGCAGAACAATTCTCAGGTATCCCAGGTCTAATCGTAGACATTAAAGATACTATCCGTGGTTTCAACGAAATCTTAGATGGTAAGTGGGATCATCTTCCAGAAGCAGCCTTCATGTTCGTAGGTGCTATCGAGGAAGCTGTAGAAAGAGGTGAGAAAATGCTTGCTGAAGCGAAGTAATTCCTTCATCAACTTAATCATATTCAAAGACGGGAGTCTGGGATCTTCTCGGATTCCCGTTTTTAATTTAGGGAGTAGGAAGTTGTACACATTCACTGCTTCTACCTCTCAAACATAATTTACTTTAATAAATTTATTTATCATGTTTGTTGAATTAATTACTCCTGATAAAAAATATTTTGAAGGTGAAGCTACAGGTGTGAAAGTTCCTGGTATCAACGGGGAATTTGAAATGCTTGATAGACACGCCAACATCATCTCAAGCTTAGCAAAAGGTGATGTTCGTATCGCCAACGGTAAAGACCTTACTACTTTCACTGTTGACGGCGGTACTATCGAGATGCTTGACAACAAGTTAGTAATTCTAGCTGAAGCTGTATTAAGCTAAGCATCATAACATAACATTATGATGAAGGACGATTTTATCGTCCTTTTTTTGTATCACATAATTTCATAATCAAATATATAGCACAAGATAACGGTATTTAAATAATCCAATATTACATAAATTTGTAAAATAAAAACACCTCATCAATTTCTTAATGAGGTGAAAACTATACTATTATATCCTTAATTATACATAAGGTAAAATAATATCAACAAAATCTTGATTAAATATTAGCTAAAGTAATGATATGTAGTCATTTAGCACATATTGTGATGTTATTTTAGAAAAATAGTTTCGTTTTTTTTGAATCGTTAATTGATAATATCATTTCAGTACTTATAGTACTTAATCATTGTGATTCTACATAAAGTTTGGCACATGACATTGAATATATATTTTTAAATACAACAAATTTCTTCGAAAAACACCTCACCCACAAGATGAGGTGAAAACTATACTATACTCTTCCCTATTCCCAATAAGGGAAGAAAAATAACAAGATAAAATTTGATTTTGAGGCTTGTTTGATAAGCATAAGTACACCAAATAATTTGCTTGCATAAGAAATAGTTTAGCTTTTTTATATGAACCGAGAAGCAGAGTCGAATTACTCTATTTCTTTGTTTTACGTTACTTCAATATTAATATTTAGTTAATGTATTTACAAATGTTTACGAAATATTTTTCAATGTTTTTTTCATTTTTACAAAAATGAAAATGGTGCATTGTGTTATTAAAAATTTCATAATGACATGAAAAGAAAATAACTTAATATCAACGAATGGTTTAGAGTATTATTAATAAAACATCTATATTTACTTAATTTGCTAAAATCAGGGAGTTTAGCAAAGAGATCAATTATTTTTATTATGGCAACAAAAAGGTTTCTAAAAAAGAGTTTACAAACAAACAGATTTTTATCAAGGTGGTATGTGCTGGGGTTCGAGATGCTTCTTGTTGGTATTTCATTTCTAATATCGCTATTAATACGTTTTAATTTCAATTGGAGTATAGCTTCTAGTGAACTATATGAAACTCAAATGAGTTTCACTGTACTAATATATTTCCTATCTTACTTATCTTTAAATGTTTATTCTTCATCGTTAAGACACACCAATCTATCTGATATTGTTAAAATATTCAATGCTAATACAATAGCTTTATTCATTTTAAGCGGTATATCAGCTAATAATAGATACTTATTTAAAGGAACCCTAGATGCTATTGATGTACCCCTCTCTGTAAATGTAATTAATTATTTACTCTCTATGGGATTAATTACAGCTTCGAGAATTCTTGCCAAATTTATTTATCACAGAATTTTTTATTATAAACTTCCTACTAAAAATATTCTTATTTATGGAGCAGGAGCTGCTGGATCTATCACAAAAGATGTATTAGATAAGGATACAACTTGTAATTATAATATAAAAGGTTTCATTGATGATAATAAAACGAAGCAAGGTAAAATTCTTGGTGGTGTAAAAATATTATCCCAAAGATATGCTTTAAATCCAAGTTTTTTGGACGACAACGATATAGATGAACTTATATTGTCAATAAATAAACTATCAGCTCCAAGAAAAAGAAAAATTGTAGATAAATGCCTTAGTTTAGACTTGCATGTTAAAAACGTCCCTCCTTTCCAAACTTGGATAAATGGTGAGTTAAGTGCCCGACAAATAACAAGGGTTAAAATTGAAGACTTACTTGACAGAAAACCAATCCAATTAGAAAAAGAAAATGTAAAGAGAGAAGTACAAGGCAAGGTACTTTTAGTAACTGGAGCTGCTGGATCTATTGGCTCTGAGATCGCAAAACAATTAGTTTTATACAAACCTAAAAAATTAATTATTTT
Source organism: Flammeovirga sp. SJP92 (assembly GCF_001583495.1). Classification (GTDB taxonomy): domain Bacteria; phylum Bacteroidota; class Bacteroidia; order Cytophagales; family Flammeovirgaceae; genus Flammeovirga. The sequence continues at coordinate 616,967 of NZ_LQAQ01000093.1, forward strand.
AGATCAATCTGAAACTGGGCTGTATGATATAGAAAGACACCTTCATCCTATTTATGACCCTAATCAAACTCAATTAGAAGTCATCATAGGTGACATTTCTAATAAAACTAGAATTGAGGAGGTTTTCAGGGAATTTACCCCAGATATAGTTTATCATGCCGCTGCATACAAACATGTGCCTATGATGGAAAAAAATCCATCTGAAGCAATATTAGTTAATGTTTGTGGCTCTAAAAATATTGCTGATGCAGCTGTAAAGTACAATACTGAAAAGTTTGTGATGGTTTCGACTGATAAGGCAGTAAATCCTACGAATGTAATGGGTGCAAGTAAAAGATTAGCCGAAATATATATTCAAAGTTTAGGTAAAACAACTCAGTGTCCCACAAAGTTCGTCACTACTCGTTTTGGAAATGTATTAGGTTCTAATGGTTCCGTTATACCTCTTTTTAGAGAACAAATAGAAAAAGGTGGCCCAATCACTGTTACGAGTGATCGAATCACAAGGTATTTCATGACTATCCCAGAAGCTTGTCAATTAGTATTGGAAGCAGGTGCAATGGGTAAAGGTGGAGAAATCTTTGTTTTCGATATGGGAGAAGCTGTCAAAATTATTGATGTCGCTAAAAAAATGATTAAGCTTTCTGGTTTAATTGAGGGAGAAGATATTGATATCAAAATTACAGGATTAAGGCCTGGGGAAAAACTCTATGAAGAATTATTGAATAATGAAGAGAATACTATTCCTACACATCATCCAAAGATTATGGCAGGTAAAGTAAGAGAATATGTATATGAAGATGTCATTTTGCAATATGAGAGTTTATTTAGAAAGATCAATGTCGATGATCATAAACTTATTGCAAAAGTTAAAGATATTGTACCTGAGTATGTCAGTAATAATTCAATTTTTGAAGAATTAGATAAAAAAAATAAGTTGGTTTAAACCAACTTATTTTTTATACTCTTTTCAATTCTCCTAATGTCTTCTTTATCAATGTTGGAATCTGATGGTAGACATAATCCTATATCAAAAAGCCTCTCAGATGTCTCATCTGTATAAGCTGGATATTTTTCAAATATTGGCTGAAGGTGCATTGGCTTCCATAACGGTCTAGCTTCAATATTATCTTTCTCCAGTTCTAACCTTAAGTCTTCTCTATCAAAACCCATTTTAACTTTATCAATTAAAATGCATGTCAACCAAGCATTTGAAAAACTAATATTTTTATCTTCTTCTAAAATATTAATCCCTTCTATATTTTCGAAAAGATCTTTATAAAAGGTTCTAATTTTTCTTTTTTGAGCTACTCTTTCATTTAAAACCTCCATTTGTCCACGACCAATACCAGCACAAATATTACTCATTCGATAATTATAACCTATTTGAGAGTGCTGATAATGAGGTGCATTATCTCTTGCCTGTGTTGCTAAAAACCTAGCTTCCTTTATCAGATCTTCATCATCAGACACTAATGCTCCTCCACCAGAGGTCGTTATAATCTTATTTCCATTAAAAGAAAAAACACCCATCACCCCAAAAGTACCTAAGGCCTTTCCTTTATAAGTACTACCTAAAGCTTCTGCCGCATCTTCAATAAGTGGAATATCATACTTGGATGCTATCTCAGTAATTTCTTCCATCTTAGCAGCTATACCATATAAATGAACCAATAATATTGCTTTAGGTTTCTTACCTAATTTAATTCTATCAATTATTGCCTCTTCAAGTAAGATTGGAGACATATTCCAAGTTTCATCTTCAGAGTCAATAAATATTGGAGTTGCTCCCTGATAAATTATAGGGTTTACAGTTGCAGAAAATGTAAATGTGGAACATAAAACCTCATCTCCTGACTTTACTCCAAGTAAAATCAATGCTAAATGTATGGCTGATGTACCAGAACTTAAAGCTGCACAATGTTTAGCTCCTGTATAATTACAAATATCTTTTTCAAAATTATTAACATGAGGACCTAACGGAGCAATCCAATTTGTTTCAAATGCTTCTTTTACATAAACTTGTTCTTTCCCTCCCATATTCGGTGAAGAAAGCCATATCTTTTTATTCATTATTATATTTTATTATTTTTCCAGGGTTACCAACGACAACGGCATTATCCGGAATATTATTAATAACAACAGATCCAGCTCCTATTGTACAATTATTTCCAATAGTAATTCCTTGTATTATAGTACTTCCTGCTCCTATCCATGAACTGTTTCCTACTTTTACTCCCCCACATAAAACTGCATTTGGGGCTACATGAACATAATTACCTAATTGACAATCATGATCTATAATAGAAGATGTATTTATTATACAATGTTCTCCTATTTCACTACCAGATTGAACTACAGTATTGTGAAAAAAAACTGTACCACCATGAATAACCGTATGTGAAGATAAAATACTAGAGCTATGTTTGATAATACCAAAATTAACATCTAAAGAGTCTACAATTCGTTTTCTTATTTGAGAACTACCTATTGCTACAATTATTACCCAATCCTTTGAAATTTCAGTAGACTTATAAACTTTACATCCTAAAAATTCTTGTTTTAAAGGGTCATCATCAATAAAACCTTGAACGTTAATTTTACTGGAAATTGCACAATCATATACAACTTTTCCATGTCCACTAGCACCATATATAAAAATATTAGCTATTTCCATTTCCTTTAAATTTCTCCATTGTTACTGATGTTGTTGATGAAATATCCTTAGCTCCAAATACCTTTTTAATTGTTATTAAAATAACTTTCAGATCTAATTTAAAACTACAATTATCTACGTACCATACATCGTATTCAAATTTTTGTTTCCAAGATATTGCATTTCTACCATTTACTTGAGCCCAACCTGTTATACCAGGTTTTATATCATGTCTTCTTGCTTGTTCTTTTGAATATAAAGGTAAATATTCCTCTAATAAAGGGCGAGGACCTATTAGTGACATATCTCCTTTTATAACATTAATAAGTTGAGGGATTTCATCTAAAGAAGTTTTACGAACAACTTCTCCGATTTTTGTCAACCGTTCTTGGTCCGGAAGTAAATGTCCATTCAGATCTCGTTTATCACTCATAGTTTTAAATTTTATAATATTAAAAACTTTACCCTTGTAACCTGGTCTTTGTTGAATGAAAAATGGAGTACCTCTATTAGCAATAAATAAGAAAACTAACACTAGTAGAAATAATGGAAAAAGAAATATAAATCCAATTAATGATATTATAATATCAATGATACGCTTAATAACTTTCCTATACATTAGATTCTAATAAATGATTATATTCTTTTAATAATTCTCTCCAAATATATTTTTGGTCATATTTCATCATAATTTCATTACGAATACTGGAGGAAACCTTTTTTCTAAAATCATTATTCTTATACATTTCAAACATAGCTTTAGTAAGAGAAACCTCATTTTTTACAGGGACAACTAATCCATTAACTTTATCATTAATTATTTCATTACTCCCATTTATGTTTGATACAATAGAAGGAATCGATAAAGCTGATGCCTGTAATACCACATTTGGAAAACCTTCTCTATAACTAGGAAAAACAAAAGTATTCATTGCCATAAAAAAAGGTCTTACATCTTCTTTATAACCAACATGATGTATATGGTTATTTTTTTCAATTTCGTTCATTATACCTTCATCAAGGGAGTCTAATTCTTCTTCAAAAGGTCCAATGATTAATAAATGAGTACTACTATCATTTAAACTACAAAAGGATTTAACTAATTCAGAAATTCCTTTATCTTTAACAACTCTACCTACAAAGCCAAAAACAAAATCACTTTCATTGATACCTAAATCTTTACGAACTTTATCAGATTTTTCTTTTGTGTCTAAAGAAGGAGCGTAATATTCTAAATCAATACCATTTGAGCTACCATGTCCAATGACTTTTATTTTACTTTTTGAACATAACTGTTCTTCTAGCATAAAATCTTTTAACGCATTTGAATTTGGATAAACATTTGAAGCACAAAAACTTGTCAACCTTTCTACTACATTTAATACTCTTCGTTTAATTCCTCTTGTTTCCATTAATGGAAGTCCGGCAACTGTATGCATTCTAATAGGAACATTAAGCAAGTAAGCAGCCAACATACCTATTAATCCAGCTTTTGGCGTATGAGTGTGAACGATTTGTGGCTTTTCTTTTTTTATATACTTATATGTCAACCACAAGGACCTAAGATCTGCTATAGGAGTTATAGCTCTACTGTAAGGAATTACCTTTACACTAATACCTGTTTCTAATTCAATTTTTGATATAAAATGTCCATCTGAACTTACTAATTTAACATCAAAACCCTGATTCTTCATAAATAACGGTTGCCCACTCAGTAACTTATGAATTGATATAGGTACTGTAGTTATTCTAATTAATTTATTCATCAAATAAAGATTTAAACTTAGACATTAATATAGGCTTATCGAATTCTAAAGCTCTTTCATAGGATAACTTGGAATATTTATGTTCGAGTTCTTTATTTTCGTAAATCTTAATTAAGGCTTCTGACATAGAATGAATAGATTCATTTTGTACCAAAATACCATATTTTTCATTTGTTAAGGTTTTTGTTTCTTGTCTATCAAATAAATAATCTTTCGCTAAGATTTCACGAGGGCCACTTTGACAATCTGTAGATATTACAGGTAGTCCTACCGCCATACTTTCTAACATAACATTAGGAAAACCTTCAAACTTAGAAGACAATACAAAACAGTTACAATTTTTTAAAATTGAAAATGGATTTGATTTAAAACCTAATAGATTTACTTTTTCTTCTAGGTTTTCAGCTAAAATTAAATTTTGCAACGACACTTTCAAATGTCCCTTACCTATTATTAAAAGTTTTGCCTTATCAATAGAGGCTTTTTTAAATGCCCTAATTAATAGTTCATGGTTTTTTTGTTCACTTAAACTCCCTACAGTTACAAAGTAGAAGTAATCTTTATCAAAAGAATATTCAGATTGATCGTTTGATAACGAAGCTATTTTAGCTATATCAATAAAATTATTGATTACTTTTAAATTTTTAACACCGAAATTATCTTTTAAATCCTTACTTGCTTCAAAAGAATTAGGAATAACTAAATCTGCATTTGGATATAATGACTTTATTAAAAATCTAGACAATTTATTCGAAAAAGATGACCCTTTGTGTACCTTAGATGGAAAATTTCTTTCACTTATATATATCTTAGGTTTTGAATATAATAATTTACTTAAACTAGCAATATAATTTGGGCGATACATAAAGGATAAAACTACATCTATACTTTTTTCTTTACATATAGATGCCAATTTCATTGCTAAAAATGGTGTTCGAAGTATTGCTTTTATAGAAGAATAACCTTGGTATTGGTTATCTAAATAAACAACTTCAATATGAGACGGAATCTCATATTCTTGGTCTTTACTTAAAAGAACTAATGTAAAATCGTACTCATTGTGTAAGTTATTAATTAACCCCGATGTTATTCTTTCGGCACCACCACCTCTTAAGGATATATTTAATAATAAAACTTTTTTCTTCATTACTAAAAATTAATTTCTGCCATCACTCTCTTAAAATAGTTTTCAATACTATTTTTTTTAGTATATTCAGCAAATTCGGTTGAAGAATTTTCTTTTTCGAAATCACTTCTTTCTAAAGCTTTTTTCATTAAAAGATATAACTCTTCTACTGAATTAGGCTTGCAAGTTAATAAACCATTTATGCTTTCTATTCCTTCTGCACATCTAGTACTTAGAACATTCGAATTATTAACCATCATTTGATGTAAAACATTTGGAAAGCCTTCTTTTATTGATGAAACAACACAAAGTTCTGCTTTTTCAAAATACTTAAATGGATATTTTGAATAACCATAAAGATGTACATTATCTTCTAGTTTTAATTTTTTTACCAATATTTCTAATTTATCTCTCTCAGTTCCTTCTCCAAGAATCAACAATTTTAGTGATCTAAGTCTTTCATCATTCTCAATTAATTTATGAAATGATTCTATTAAAATATCAAATCCTTTTATAGGATGTAATCTACCTGCTGCTACAATTAACTTATCTCCTCTAAATTGTGTAAGCTTTATTTTATTTTTAACTTCATCATAATTTATTGGATTTCTTAGAACCTTAATTTTAACATTTACTAACTCAGGAATTTCACTAAGTAATACCTCTTTCATTTCCTCTGTTTGACAGATCAATAAATCGCAATTAAGATAAAACATTCTATACAAAGTTTTGTATAAGCTTAGCTTAATACCCTTTACTCTTCTTAACCAAATAGAGCTTTCTCTAAATACTATTCTATTTGGGGTGATTACCCTTAATTTTGCTAAAACACTAACTAAAATATTAAGATGAAAGTGAGATGTTATTATTAAATCAGAATTCCTAGAATTTGAATAAAGTAAATTTTTTATTAATGGTAATATTCCAAATTTCTCAGTTTTTGAATTAGTAAAATTTAATTCTTTTTCTTTACTCCATAAATTATGTTTATGCTTTTTAAGAAAAAATACGCTCACTGCATAATTTTGTTTTTGAGCTTCTGAAAGAAAAGAGTTTAAAAAAAATTCAGCTCCATTCATTGAATCTTCAGGAACTAAGCTAACTATGTTTTTTTTCATTTAAAGACACTTTTATATTAATTTTTAATCAATGATATACTCTTTTTCATATCGAATTCGATATGTATAACCTTATCGGAACAATATGAATCTAATATTTTTTCAAGTATATATATCAAAAACTCTAACTATTCTAGCTAGGTTAGCTGTAATAATAAACTCTTCAATTCCCCAATTTTGTAACAACGCTTCTACATCATTGATAACATTATCTGAAACATTTCTAGTAATTATTACTTATTGAACTAAACTGCTCTCAGAGGTTTGAAAGTCCTATCTATGCTCACTCCTATGATGTTCCAAATAGTTGTTAACCATTTGTTCAGTTACATTGCCTGTTCTCCAGACACATAACCTCCGGCCCAAAAATGCTTACCTTAATAGCATTTGTGGAAACTCTTGATGTAATATTCGAGAGGTGTGCCCCTTTATGAGCTTTAGAAGTTCACTCCAACTTTTGCTCGGGGGATACTCCATATACATATGAACATGATCTTTACTAACTACTCCTTTCTGTAATTCAATTCCTTCGGCTTCACATATTAGAATGAGAAGGTAACAGCATCCTTTTTGAATATTTTCTTCCAATACATGGTAACGGTATTTAGTTACAAAGACGATATGAACCATCAATCGAGTCATGGTATGATGCCCTTTTCTATACTCTTGTGTCATAATGCACAATATGTAGTAGATTTTTTCGAAATACTAAATTTTTGCATTGAAAGTACAGGATTTCAACCCCATTTCTGAGACCAATAAACCCAATTCTAACTGTATCATTGGGGCTACTTTTAACTCTAATACATCTTGTTTATCTTAGTTTTTTCAACACATGATGTTAATAAAATTGAATAATAATGATGAAATATTATTCATAATTACAATTTACCTTTAATCAATTCTGTTAGAATGTAATTTTCTGGCTTAAAATCTAAATTATTATGCCACTTTAATTCACTATCCCAATATCCTTTACAAGGATAGTAAGCTTTTCTAGACCAAACGTGGCACATTTCAACAAATTCAACTTTATCTTTATTATATAATAAATCAAATGCTACTGATTGCAAACTTAATTTATTTTTTATTTCAAAGCATTTATTTACAATTGACGTATCTAACTCAGATATATCATAATCTATATTACCGCTACCTGATGCTCTAAAATCATCTTTTCGATTCATCCTTTTTATACCAAAAGCAATATTTGATATTACAATTATTCTAATATCATAAGTATTATTAGGTAAAAAATCTTGAAAATATGTATATCCTATTTCTTTATTAAAAGACTTATTTAATTTTCTTTTCTTCAAGAATACACTTGGAAAACGTAATGCTTTTTCAATAAAATCTTTAAAAGATTTTATTTTTTTAAATTTTGCTTTAGCATCACTAGTATGGCTAGAAACTAAAGAAATACCTGTATCAAACATAATATTATTGATTTCTTTAGCTTGACTAATGTTATTGATTAATCTTACATTACTAGCACCCGCCCCACCTTTTAATTTAAAAACTTTTGGAAAAGACGTTTTACTTAAAAAATTACTTGAAGACTGTTTATCAAAGAAAATATTTGTTACGATTGAAGGTACTCCGATAGACTCAAATAAATATTTTTGTTTTATTTTATCATCAAAGAATAGTGATGTTTTATAATTAGGGTAAACTTTCAATCCCATTAATTCAACAGAATACATCAAAGTATCTGCAATTAGTTTTGCCTTGGAATCAGTATGATGCCAATGCCATAATAATACATCATAACCTTTTAAGATAGAAATAATGTTATTATCGAAACAATTTACTAAAGTATAATCTATTCCTTCTTCTTCACATAGTTCAGTCCAACTATCCGAAAAACTATTTTCTCGAGGATGTATAGCTATTTTCATTTTTTCTTATTTCTATAGAATTTTTTAATATTAAAATTGAATTCATAATACAACCAACCAATACATAAAAAGATATGCTTTTAATTGGATCATTAAAAAGAACATAACCTATACCTATTGACAATATTCTAAGTACTAATAGAACAACTTCATATTTGAATTGAAATTTTTGTAAAGATAGAATATTGATATTTGCTACTGAAGGACCGTTAAGCATTATAAAAAATATTAATGGTACAATAGCTCTAATATAGAGGTCTATTCCATTCCAGTCTGCTCCAAGTAGTGTAGTAAAGATTTGTTTTGCATAAAAAAAAATGACAATCAGAGGTAATAAAATAATCAGTCCTAGTATAAGTGTCTGCTTTTGGAAAATTTTTATAATCCTTCCTCCTTCTCTATATATCTTTGAAGCTTCTTCAAAATAAACATTCTTTGATGTTCTTCCTATTAAACTGACAGGAGCAATCAATAATTTATACGACATAGCAAAGTAACCTGCTACAGATTCATCATAAAAAAAATTCAACAAAAAAATAGGTACTGATAAAGACAAAGCATTCATTAGTGTTGATAAAATTGAATACTTTGGAAATCTTTGATATTTTTTCATTAAATAAAAAATTATTTTCTTTTTTAATTTATGAAAACCAAATATGTATTCCTTAATAAAGAATGTTGAAAATAATATACTCATTAAGCCACCTAATATTTGTCCAAATATTAGACTGAATGAACTTAATGATATGAAAGAAAAACTTAATTGAGATATGTTTATTGAACTACTTTGTAATATTCTTGTAGATGAAATTAAAGAATACTTCTTTATTCTAGTTAAAAAAATACTTAATAATTGAATAAAGCTATTGATGAAAAAACCTACTGGTAATAATAAAATAAAGAATAAATAAACAGAATCTAAGGAAGAAAAAAGGTTAAGAAGAAGTGCTGTTGGTACTAAAAGTACAAATAATATCAATGTAATGGAACAAATTATTATTAAACATAGATGTAGTAAGTTTTTAGCTTCTTTATTTTCTTTAGGTAAAAGAATTGCTTGTTCAAACTTTAATGATCCAACCACAGATAAAGTTGCTGTTGATGATAAAAATAATGAAGCTACTCCAAAATGTTCAGGTAAATATAACCTTGAAAGAATGGGTGAAAAAGCTAGATTTAATAATTGAGAAAATCCTGTTCCAAAGATTAAAATAAAAATTTTTTTTAAGGTCTTATTTTTTAAAATATTTCTAATCATCAGAATACCTTGCTTGGCAGAAAAAAACTAAAAAAATAGTAATAAATAAAGGATAGAATAAATATAACCTTGGCGAACCTGTTCTTATTATCACAACACTTGATAAAATGATATACGAATATATATAAGCATAATTCATATCAGATTGTAATAATTCTTGAAAAAAAGAATCTATTTTTTTGAAAATAATCCCCAAAGTAAAAGCAACTATTCCTACACCAAAAATTGATAAATTATAATAAGACCAACCTACTATCCCTGCTGGAACTATTGATTCTTTAGTACCTAAAATATAATATGTATTTAAAAAAACTATTTCTCCAGTAGGAGAAAATGGAGATAAACTTGATGGTAAAACATTACCAAATGGTGATGATAGTATATCTTGAAATAAAAAATAATTATACGAATTATCTAAACCAACAAAAAGGCTTAACTGTGGAAATGAAAAATCAGCGATTAAATTATCAAATTTACTATCTCCGTCTAATACTAAATATATAAGAAAAGGTGCTGATATAATGATGAAAAAAATTAAAAGCTTTATACCATTTGTTAGTGCTTTATTATTTTTCAAATAATAAGACAAAAATAAAATCAGCATAAAATCTATATAATTTTGCCTAGACTCATAAATTTTCAGTGTCAATCCATATGTAAATAAAGATACTATAAAAAAGAGAAAAATATATTTACTCTTATTTCTTTTATAAAGAATAGGAAACAATAGAATTGGTAAAATAGAAAATTTTAAAAACCTTTTTAAAAAAAGGTAATTATGATCGATTGATAGTATACCTGCTCTCACAGCTTTTGCATATGATAAAGTTTTTCCAACACCACCAAATCCATAGACATAAAAAAACATCGAAAACAAGGATAATAATACCAAACAAAATGATAAAATATGCTGAATATCGAATTTATAACGAAATATTTTTATTTTCCTATATATTATTTCATTTACTTTCTTTTGTTTAATTTTTAAATTATAGCTTACAATAAAAACTAATGTAAAAAAACTAGAAATAAATAACGTCAAGAAATCAACATATGTTTCTTCATTTATATTTTTCAAACCATAATATGGCTCTACCCCTAAAGTCCTACCATTAATAATATTAGACAATAGCATTATAATTGGCATAATATAATAGAATACAATTATCCATAAAATAAGATATGTACCAATCGACCAATTTGTTAGTTTTATTTTTTTATAAACAAAATTAACTAGTACTAAAGCAATAATAATATATAATATCAACAGTATTTCTTTCATTTATTTTTTGATATTAAAAGGGAGAGAAAGAATAAAGAAAAAACAATTCCTTGTTGTCTTAACAGAAATGATTCTGTTTGAAATGATATAAATAATAATACTAAAAACACTAATAAATTAGAGTCTCTCTTTTTGATAGAATAATACAGAGGAATTAGAAAGAAAAGAGAAATGAATACAAAACCAAAAATACCAAAGTACAAAAATGAAGTTAGGAACTGATTATGTGCATTCATATTGAAAGACATATCAGAGACTATTTCATTATTTTGAGCATTCTCTGCTAAGATAGCTTGAACTCTACTTGGATCAACTCCAAATAAGAAATTTGAAAAAATTACGTCTAAAGCATTTTCCCAAATATAAATTCTCTCATTTAATAATATAATAAGGTTTTCCTTTAATAGGAAAATAGCAGGAATTGAGAGTAAAAATAATAAACCAATAAATTTGAGTTGATTATTAAAATTCTTAATATTTATTAGAACTACACCCAATAAATAAATTAAAATACTCATCTTTCCTCTTAGTATAATTAATATTAATAAATTAATAACAAAGAGAATGAGGAAACTAACTACGTTACTTTTCTTTAAGATTGACAATGAAGATATCGCAACAAATAATCCAAAATATGAATGATGGATATCATGATAATGCAATAAGTATGTTGAAGTATGCTTAGAAAATAAAACTTCTATACCAGCTAGTTCTATTACATTAAATAATGAAATAATGAAATAGATAACACAAGCGAAATATAGAATACAGAAATAATGAAACACATCTTCATCTCTAATACTTATTAACGAAAATAACACAATAGGGATAGAAACGAATAAATAATTAGTTTCAATATGCTTCAAAAGATAACTTACATCTTTTACAAATGGTATAGATATTAAAAATAATAAAAACCATGCAAAAGATATATACATAAATAAATTACCACTATAGCTATATCTTTGTTTTTTACTTAATACAGTTATTAAAAATGATATTAATATAAATAACGAGTTAAACCAAATGTCAATTGGTAGAAAAAAAACTGCTAAATACAAACAATATTTAACTAATTTGTTATGATTATCGTTAAAGACCTTAATTAATTGCATATATTTTAATTAAAGTAAGCAGTATACCATTTAATAAATTTTGTAATTCCTTCTTTTAATGCAATTGTAGGTTTATAATTGGTTAACTGCTGTAATTCAGATACATCTGCAAAAGTACTATACACATCTCCATCTTGCATTGGGTACATTTCTTTAATTGCCTTTTCCCCTAAAGCTTCTTCGATCTCATTTATAAATTCTCCTAATTTCACTGGTTTACTATTTCCAATATTAAGGATTCTATAAGGTATTTTTTCACAAGGAGGTAACGACATAATCTTAGTTATACCTGTTATTATATCATCGATATAAGTAAAATCTCGTTCCAAATTACCATTATTAAAAACTTTAATTGGCTTACCTTCAATTATTGATTTAGCAAATAACATTGGGGCCATGTCAGGTCTACCCCATGGACCGTATACTGTGAAAAATCTTAAACCTGTAGTTGGAATATTATAAAGATAACTGTAAGAATGAGCCATTAGTTCATTACTTTTCTTTGTTGCCGCATACAGACTCACAGGACTATCGACTTTATGTTTTACAGAAAAAGGTTGTTCTTTATTCATTCCATATACACTTGAACTACTCGCATAAACCAAATGCTTCACAGGAAAATTTCTACACGCTTCTAAAATATTATTGAACCCTTCTATATTGGATTTAATATAAGCTTTTGGATTATCAAGACTATATCGAACTCCAGCTTGGGCTGCTAAATGTATAACTATATCAAATTTTTCTCTATTGAATAAATTCAATAAATGTGATTCATCAGTTATATCTAATCGCAAGAAAGTGAAACTTTTCATTGTTTCACTTTTCACTTTATTGTTATACCTTATAAAATCAGGTTGTATCCCTAATTCTTTTAATCTATCAAATTTCAAAGTCATAGGATAATAATCATTAATATTATCAATTCCTATTACTTCAATATTATCATCGATTAATTTTTTTGCTACATGAAAACCAATGAAACCTGCAACTCCTGTTACTAATATTTTCATAATTATTTATTATTAAAATAATTCCAATACCATTCGATAGCCTCATTAATTCCTTTGGCTACATTATGAGTTGGCTGATAGTTCAATAATTTAACTGCTTTTGATATATCTGCTAAAGAATGTTTTACATCACCTACTCTTTCTTCTCGATGAGTTGCTTCAATTTCCTTTATTTTGGAGTCAAATTGAGTAAGATTCTTTTTCAAAGAAATTATTAACTCATTTAAACTTGTATTTTCTCCTTGAGCTGTATTATAAACTGTATTGATTGAACCCTTATCTTGTGTTAATGCTGCCAATTGATTCATCTGGACAACGTTATCTATATATGTAAAATCTCTAGAGTGTGTTCCATCACCATTAATCATGGGACTTTCATGATTAATCAATGCTTTAATAAATAAAGGTATTACCGCCGCATATGCACCGAATGGATCTTGACGTTTACCAAAAACATTAAAATATCTTAAGCCAACTACTTCAACTCCATAGGTTTTAGAAAAAACATCAGCATATAGTTCATTAACATATTTTGTAACAGCATAAGGAGAAAGAGGATTACCTATTTTATTTTCCACTTTTGGTAATCCAGGGTGATCTCCGTATGTTGACGAACTTGCAGCATATACCATTCTTTTAACACCTTTATCTCGAACTGAAATTAACATATTTAGGAAACCTCCTACATTCACCTCATTAGAAGTGATTGGATCATTTATTGATCGTGGTACAGAACCTAATGCAGCTTGATGTAAAACATATTCCATTCCATCACATGCCTCCATACAATCATTTAAATTTCTTATATCTCCTTCTATTAATTTGAAATTTAAATCTGACAAAAAAGGCTCAACATTTTCTCTTTTTCCTGTTGAAAAGTTATCTAAAACTACTACTTTATTTCCTTGTTCTAGTAAAACTTCAACTAAATTTGATCCTATAAAACCTGCTCCGCCTGTTACAAGAACTTTAGAGTTAACTATTTTGCTCTGATTCATTATAATCTATCAGTAATAATTTCTTTTTGTAAAACACTTTTCACATCATAAATAACAGTTGATCCATTATTTATTTTTGACCAATTCAACTCTTTAAATTCTTTATGAGCAACAGTTAATACAACGGCACTGTAATCGTTACCAAGTTCATTAACTAGATCAATACCATACTCTTCTTTCACCTCTTCCTTTGAAGCGTAAGGATCATAAACGTCTAAATCCACACCAAACTCCTGAAACTCTTGGATAACATCAATAACTCTAGAATTTCTGATATCTGGACAGTCCTCTTTAAATGTAATCCCTAAAACAAGAACCTTTGAATTTTTAATTGCATGTCCTGCTTTTACCATCAACTTAATCACTTGATTCGCGACAAAAGGCCCCATTCCATCATTAATTCTTCTCCCTGATAAAATTACTTCAGGATGGTAACCAAGAGATTCCGCTTTATATGTTAAATAGAATGGATCAACCCCAATACAATGACCTCCTACTAAACCAGGTCGAAACGGCAAAAAATTCCATTTTGTACCAGCTGCTTCTAATACATCAAGAGTATCAATACCAACTTTATCAAAAATTTTGGACAATTCGTTTACAAAAGCAATATTTAAGTCTCTTTGTGAGTTTTCTATTACTTTTGCAGCTTCTGCAACTTTTAGGTTAGGTGCTTTATGAGTACCTACTGTTACAATTGCTTTATATAATTGATCTACTTCTTCAGCTACTTCAGGTGTTGAACCAGAGGTCACCTTCATAATATTGTGAACTCGATGAACATGATCACCTGGGTTAATTCTCTCTGGCGAATAACCACAGAAAAAATCTTTGTTATAAGTAAGTCCTGAAACTTTCTCTAGAACAGGGACACACTCTTCTTCTGTACAACCAGGGTATACTGTAGATTCATAAATTACAATATTACCATTTGATAATACTGAACCTACAGTTTCACTAGATTTTCTTAAAGGTGTAAGATCAGGAGTTTTATATTCATCGATTGGAGTTGGTACCGTTACAATATAAATATCAGCATCCTTAATTGATTCTATTTGATCAGTATATGATAAACCCTCAGCAAGTTTCATTTCTTCAGGAGTTACTTCAAGAGTACTGTCCTTTCCATTAATTAACTCTTTAATTCTTTCAGAATTAATATCAAAGCCAATAACAGAAAAGCCTTGTTTACCAAACTCTACAGCTAAAGGTAAACCAACATATCCTAATCCAATTACTGCAAGTTTTTTTTGTTTGATGTCAGTCATTTTTATTTTCCGATATTATAAACGTTAAATCCTAATTCCACTAATGTTTCAGTATCCAAAATATTTCTCCCATCAAATATATTTGCGGGTTTTAGTACTTTTGAATAAATCTCTCCCCAATTATAATCCTTGAACTCATCCCATTCTGTCAGAACAGCAATCGCATGAGCATCATCTACAGCATTAAAAGGATTGTTTACTACCTTTACTCTTGATCTAATGTATTCAGAAGAATGATTATTTAAGTATTCTAAATCAGCATATACTCTTTCCTCAGATACTTTAGGATCGTAAACAACAATTTCAGCTTCTTCATCTAATAAATGATCTGCTACATAAATTGCTGCTGATTCACGTGTATCATTGGTATCTTTTTTAAATGCCCAACCAAAGAAAGCAATTTTTTTACCTGACACTGTATTATAAGACTCTTTGATAATACGGTCAGCAAAACGTCTTTTTTGATAATCATTTAACTTGATTACTTGATCCCAATATTCAGCGACCTCATCAAGTCCATAAGATTTTGCAATATAAACCAAGTTTAAGACATCTTTTTGGAAACATGAACCACCAAAACCAACAGATGATTTTAAAAATTTTGGTCCAATTCTACTATCCATGCCAATTGCACGTGCAATTTCATCCACATCTGCTTCTGTTTTTTCGCATAAAGCAGACATAGCATTAATGGACGAAATACGTTGTGCTAAAAACGCATTTGCAGTCAATTTAGATAACTCTGAAGACCATACATTCGTTTGCAAAACTCTTTCTTTTGGTACCCAAGCTTCATATATTGAAGATAAAGTATTTTTCGCAATTTGTCCTGATTCTGTATTATCACCTCCGATTAATACCCTATCTGGATTTAGAAGATCGTCAATTGCAGTACCTTCTGCTAGGAACTCAGGGTTTGAAAGGATTTCAAAATTAAAACCACTCTCAGAGTTAGATAAAATATCAGATAATGCTTCTGCTGTTCTTACAGGAAGTGTCGATTTTTCTACTACTATTTTATCTCGCTGTGCTATTCTTGCAATTTGACGAGCACAAAGTTCAATATATTTTAAATCCGCAGCTTGACCTTTGCCTTTTCCATACGTTTTTGTTGGCGTATTTACAGATATAAAGATCATATCTGCATCCCTGATACCTTGATCCACATCAGTAGAAAAGAATAAGTTTTTTCCTCTTGTCTGTTCTACTACTTCTGCTAAACCTGGTTCATAAATAGGGAGATTATCTAAATTTGTATCATTCCAATCTTGAATACGTTGGTCATTTATATCAACAATATTCACTTTAATTTCTGGGTTTTTCAATGCAATGACTGCCATTGTAGGCCCTCCTACATAACCCGCTCCGATACAACAAATATTTTTAATTTCTTTTTTCATAACAGCATTAATTTTTCAAATTGGCTTTATCTTTTAGATAAGAGTTGATATCTGCTAAAATGGCAAAAGCTATAACACATATAAATCCTACTAACATTCCTAAAGCTGTTTTACCTTTAGCCGATAAGGATACAGTATAAAATTCGGAGAATCTATTTACAAATTCCACAGGTTGTAATAATGATAGTTTTTGCCTTATAACTGCAATACTATCATCAGCCCTTCTACTTTTTTGCATGGCCTCAAAAGCAAGCTCTCCACTCTGCCTGATATAACTATCGTTTTGTTGATCTGTAGACATTAAAACAATATTTGGATTATTTCTACTTGGTTTACCTTGTTGAATTATATCACCTTGTGAATCTATAATTTTTTTATAAGCTTTATTATACTCCTGTAATTCTTTTTTTTCTTCAACAAAAGAATCTGACTTTATTGAAAGGTTCTTCCTATAAACATCTAGATTTTTCTTTATATAAACATTATTATTAAAATAATATTCAAAACCTTGTTGGATTAGTTGTTTCGTAATATTGGGGTCAATAGAGCTTACTACAATCTCAAAACGAGTTTCGGTATCATAGCTTTTCATCAATAACGAATCAGCAATATGAGAATTCTCAATTGCACCATACTTATACAATTTATAATATCCTGTTGCAGATATTTCAGAAATAAATTCTGCTGTCTTAATTGGTATATTCAAAGCTTTTGCCAACATAGGTCTCCCTTCATCAGTACAAAGGGCATTCAACTCACTTACTTCTGTTGTAAAATCAACTCCTTTCAAGAACCTTGAATTTATAGTAGCTTTTGAGGAATAAAACTTTGAAGTATTTTTTGTCATATAACCTATTACCCCTCCAATAACAATTGCCAATCCAATTAAAACTTTCCATTTATTAAGGATATTGTAAAAGTATAAGACTACATTTAAAAATAACTTCCATATATTAATGACAATTAAGTTAATTTTATCTCCAACTATTGAAAATAGTTCGATTAAATCAATTTCATCATTATTAGAAGCTGTTTGGTGATTCGATTTGTTTTTATTTTCTTCCATACAGGCTAAATCTCAAATATTTTATGTGCAAATATAAAATATACTAGTAGAACTTATAAAGTTCTACAAATAAAAGATTAATTATACGATTTAAGAATGTTCACTACTATATTTAAACAAGCATAAATTAAAGGCGGTCTGTAATATATTTTTTATCAATTACACTTTTCACATCGTATATCACTGCACCTGATTCACTCAATGCTTTCCAATCTATCTCTTCTTTGAAACTTTGATGTGCTACTGCATGAATAATGGCACTATAGTTATCTCCTACTTCTGATAATAAATTGATTCCATATTCTTCGTATACCTCTTCTTTATCTGCATGAGGGTCATATACCTCTACATCTAAATTGAAAGATTGTAACTCACGGATTACATCAATTGCTTTTGAGTTTCTAATATCAGGACAGTCCTCCTTAAAAGTAATACCCAACATTAGAACTTTTGTTCCCTTTTGAATGGAAGCATTTTTCTCCATCATCAAACGTAATACTTTGTTAGCTACATGCGACCCCATACCATCGTTGATTCGGCGACCTGCTAAAATAACTTCTGGATGATACCCTAAAGATTCTGATTTGTAAGTAAGATAATACGGGTCAACTCCAATACAGTGACCTCCTACTAAACCAGGTCTAAAAGGTAAGAAGTTCCATTTTGTACCAGCTGCTTCCAATACATCTAAAGTATCAATACCTACTTTATCAAAGATTTTTGATAGTTCGTTTACAAATGCAATATTTAAATCTCTTTGTGAGTTCTCAATTACTTTTGCAGCTTCAGCTACTTTGATTGAAGAAGCTTTATGCGTACCAACTTTTACCACTACCTGGTACATCTGATCAATTTCTTCTGCAATTTCTGGTGTCGAACCTGAAGTTACTTTCATGATATTATGTACTCTATGTACATGATCACCAGGATTTATTCTTTCCGGTGAATAACCTGCATAGAAGTCTTCATTAAACTTTAATCCACTGACTTTCTCAAGAACAGGTACACAAACTTCTTCTGTACATCCTGGGTATACAGTAGATTCATATACTACTATATTTCCATAAGACAATACCTTACCAACAGTCTCACTCGCTTTTTTCAAAGGTGTAAGGTCTGGAGTTTTATATTCATCTATTGGAGTTGGGACTGTGATAATATAAATATCTACAGCCTTCAAATCATCTGTATTGGAAGTATAATTAATAAAATCCTGCGCTTCCTTCAACTCATCAGATGATACTTCCAAAGTATGATCAATACCTTTATTTAACTCATTAATTCTTTCTGAATTAATATCGAAACCAATAACTTTAACTTTCTGTTTGGCAAACTCAGCAGCTAAAGGCAATCCTACGTACCCTAAGCCTATTACTCCAATAGTTTTATTCATTAGTTGATTCTTTGTAATAGTTTTGAATTAAAAAATTAGACAAACTCTTTGCCTTTTTGATCTTTAGCATTTGCTAAAAACTGCTTGACTCTTTGTTCGTGATCTTTCTCACAAATCATCAAAACATTATCATATTCAGCCACAATATAGTTTTCAAGGCCTTGTACAACAACCAGTTTATCTTCTGGTGTTTTTACAATTGTATTGAAAGTTTCATATGACATTACATTACCATGAAGAACATTCTCTTCTTGATTTTTATCTGCTTGTTCGTAGAGAGACTTCCAAGTACCTAGATCAGACCAACCAAAATCTGTTCTCATGACATAAACATTTTCAGCATGCTCCATGATACCATAGTCAATAGAAATGTCTCTACACTGATGATAAAGTTCATCTATTTTCTGTTCTTCTTGTGACGTATAGAAGGATTCTTCTGCACTACTAAACAGTTGATGAACATCTTGAAGATGTGTTTCAATGGCTTTCTTGATTGCTTTGGCATTCCAAACAAAAATTCCCGCATTCCATACGAAATCACCACTTAATACAAAGGCTCTTGCTAGTTCTTCATTAGGTTTTTCTGTAAAGGTTTTAACTTTATATAAAACTTCTAACCTTTCATCATTAAGTGCCTGAATGTAACCATACCCTGTATCAGGTCTATTTGGACGAATACCAAGTGTGATTAAAATATCATGAGAGGCCACATAATGTAATGCTTTTTCTACTCTCAACTGGAATTCTGGAACGTCTAAGATCACGTGATCTGCAGGTGCTACTACTATATTTGCATTAGGATCTTTTTTCCCGATCTTATAAGCAGCATAAGCGACGCATGGTGCTGTATTTCTTCTACAAGGTTCTAACAGAATTTGATCATCTGAAAGGAAAGGCAATTGTTCCTTTGTGATTTCTTTATAATCCTTGCTCGTAACTATATATATGTTTTCTTTAGGGCATACACCTTCAAACCTATCAACTGTTTGCTGGATCATGGTACGGCCTACTCCTAAAATATCCTGAAACTGCTTTGGTCTTTTTTCTCTACTAAATGGCCAGAATCTACTTCCGATTCCTCCAGCCATTATGACCACATAATTGTTATTCATTTTATATAATAGTTATTTATGCAAATTTTATATCTGTTAATACTTCAGCCCCCAACCTTCTATTTAATTTTCTAACGATTCTTTCCCTAGCCATCGTCAATTCGTTCTTGAGAGTAGGAGTAGATAAGCGTACGTAAAGTACCTTACCTCTTAACTTTAAACTAACAGTTCGAGAAGCAATTGGCGTACCTAATTCGTCTTCCCATACTTTTTCAATAAGTGCTTGATTATAACTGTGACTTTTTTTTAAAGATTTCACAAAATCCTGCATGGCACCAGCTACACTTATCGACTCATGTTTTTTGGGAATTGGGGTTACTTTTCTAAACCTGTATTTTATTTTTTTATCATCACTCAAAATTAAATCATTTTTTTAATTCTATGATATTACAAGGCATCGAAATTTGATCTATCAATGTTTTAGACCGTTCAGGTCGGGCATCTGACAATAAAATCTGGTTAAATTTCTTTTCTTTTATTAAATCAAGCAATTTTTTGATACGAATGTCGTCCAATTTGTCAAAAATATCATCCAATAACAATATAGGACTGGTGTGAAGTTGCTTTTTAAGGAGTAAATACTGCCCTAGTTTCAAAGCAATGATAAACGATTTTTGTTGACCTTGTGAACCAAATTTCTTAAGCGGATAAGTATTTAACCTGAAATCAAAATCATCTTTATGAATACCTTTAGTTGTTCTTTGTAAAGCAATATCTTTCTCCCATGACTCTTCAAAAATTGTATTTGATCCAAAGTCTGATTTATAATTGATATCTGCATTTTCCTCTCCAGCAAGAGATACATATGCCTCTTTAAAATTGAAAAGAAATTCTTCTATAAATAATTTTCTTTTTGAATGGATTTTCTGACCCTCTTTTAATAACATATGATTATAGGGAGCCACCCATTCTTTATTAGGAATTTGCCTTTGCTCAGCAAAGTTTTTCAACAATTGATTTCTTTGCAATAACGCTCTTTGATAATCAATAAGAGATTGTAGGTACTCTTTATCAAATTGAGAAATTACACTGTCAAAATACCTTCGTCTGATTTCACTTCCTTCCCTTAATAAATCTGTATCATTAGGTGCTATTAAAACGCAAGGAAATTTCCCAAAGTGCTCACTGAAGCGACTGTATTCTTTTCCATTAAGACTTATCTTCTTCTTTGATTTATCATACTGACAAATAACAGTACTCAAATCATTCTCGGTTTTAAATCTTCCTGAGAGAGCAAAATCGCTAGTTCCATGTTTTACATTTTGGTTTTCGGTAAAACTAAAAGCACTTTTTGTCATGGACAACATGTAAACAGCATCTATCAAGTTCGTTTTTCCTATACCATTGGGTCCAATGATACAGTTGATCCCCTCCTCTAATTCCAAGGTGAGCTCATCGTAATTTTTGAAATTCTTTAGATAAAGCCGTTCTAGATACATGTAATTACTTTTTGCTAGGGTGCAAAAGTAATCATTTTATAATGATATCATTATTGTTACATAAAAAGTGAATAACGATTTCTATAATAAAACTACGATCGTTGCATTAATGACTTTACTAAAATTGGGAATGAAGTTTCTTGATAGCCCTTTTTTCTATTTTCTTTGCTGATTTGATAAATCTTCCACCAGTGTGAGAATAAATCTTTATAAGCCTTAATAATTGAATTTCCTGGATCATAAATGTGTGCAGGTTCAGAATTTACACCGTTCAATTCCATAATTTTAAAACGACCTTCCTTCAATGCCTCCTCACTTTCAGCTTTCAGGTCATACCTTCCAAAATAAAAATCATTTACATGAGAAGATATTTTATCAAAAACCTGAATATCCAGTTCTTCCTTTAAATAATTCGCATCATTAAAAATTGCTCCTCTGCAGTGGTTTCCCATTTTTGAGAGCATGAAAATTTTATTTTCTGGAAGAATTAGGTCTAACTCATTACTATATTTCTCTTTTAAAAAATCAATATACAAAATTGCCCTGTTATGACTTTTAAATAATTCAAACAAAGTACTTTTCCCATCTCCTACTACAAATAGCTCTCCCTTGTAAACTACTGATGTAATCTGCCCACTTTGTTCCGAAGGACGCCTTACATACATTACACCATATTCATAGTTAGCAGTAATAAACTCTTGCATGATTACACCCAATGGGTTTGAAGATAAATAGTTTTCAATTTCTTCTTCTGAATTAATTTTTTCAACGCCACTGCCTCTTTCTCCTTCATCAGGTTTCAGAATTATTGGAAAATTTAACCCCAATTCATCCATGGTAGACTTTATATCTTCTAATGATGGTGTGGTTTTAAAAAAATGAGATTTCGGCAAATACTCTGCTGGAATTTGTTTTAGTGCATTGAACTTTGAGTAATTAAAAAAACCTCCATACTTCATTCCAGGGTTCGCTAAGGTCATAAAACTAAATGACTTAGAAAGTATAGAGAGAAAAAAATAAAAAAAGTAGACTGGAATATAAAATATATAAAAGGGCCAAAACTCCCACTTTAAAACCCTATGTCTAAAGTCTGGTTTGAGATTCATAATTTATAATAGTAAATGGCAACCTAAGTTGATCTTTTTCCTGTGTAAGTCTGTCGTGATAGAACATGTTTACTGACACAGCATCCACTTCTAATTGAGTTGAACTTACCGTACAATACTGAGGTCTTAGCATTGACAAACCTAACTTCCTCTCTGTATTGATAGCTTCATGGACTTTTAATATTTCCTTTGAAGATCTATTCTGTTGATCAAGCCACTGCATAAAATCAGCCGATCTTTTTTCTTTTTGTTGAGGGGTATATAAGGTAGAAGAAGACCAAATATGAGGAGTACTGCTATCTAAGATTGTAAAATGCTTTTTTGAACCGTCCCACACAAATTGCTGAAGCTCAATAGCATTCCTATTTTCAACAACGATTAATGTAAATGGCTCAATGTTATCAAAATCATAGTCTTCTAGATAGTCCAAAACATTTGTAGCTGTTAACGCATCAATCACCACTTTACCTCTACTGTGTCTATAAGGAGGTGTTGGTATATGAATTTTGAATTCTCCATTCAAAAGGCAAACTACTCTCCCTTGTTCTGTTGCTCCCAACCAAGTCCCTAGTGCTTCACCATCAATTGGGGCTAAAAATTTAACTCCTTTTTCTTTATGAATTGTTGGAGCAAAAGCAGAAGATCTACTTTTCCTTTCGTCTCTGTTTGAGGTGAATATATAAGAATTGGGCGATATTGGAACGTAGCTGAGTGTACACATAAATTATAATTCTATTCCTAAGATTGTTGTTTTTGGTAAGCAGTTGTAGACTTTGCTACGCCCACTTGTTCACCAATAACTACATTAGGAAAATAATGTTGAAGACCTATTTTAATAATCGCTAAATGATGAACAGCATGTTCATTACAATGATGTACCTCTCTTGCTAGCGTTGTTGGAGTACTCCATTCATTCATATTACTTTTTTGATAGTCTTTTACTACCAAATTCATGCTATAAAAAGGTTCATGAATTGTTTTCAACCAATGAGAAGTTTCTTCTACTTTTGAGATCGCTTCTTTGAGATCGCATTCCATCGCAAGGTTTCTCTTTCTCTCTTCATAACAAACAGAGACCTCTTGTTGATAACTTGCGTGCAGGCATTGATAAAATTCAATAATATGCCTTGCATGTTGACCGATAGATGAGCCATTGAATAAGTCCAAAGGAGCAACGTATTGTTCTTCTGATAATTGGGGTAATAAATTACAAAGTTGGTCTGATAGCTCTACAGCAGATTGAATTACAGGATTTTTCATGGATTAAAAATTAAGAGCAAAAAATTAGCTGTCTTATTCTAAAAATAATAAAACAGCTTAAAATTATAAAGATTCATGAAATTATTTTATCTCGAGCGAGTTTATTTTAAAGATAACTCACCTCCATAGGTTTTTTCTCCTTCTACCTCCTGCTCAAAAACTAATAATGAAGTTAAAAAAGCTACTAGCGTCATACCAAATAATTGAAGACCTTCTGAGTAGCCTCCTTCAACGGGCAAATCTACCCCTACTATGAATAAATGAACAATCAGCAGAAAAGAGGTAATGACAAGTGAAATTCTTGCTCCCTCTTTGGAAAGTGGAGGGTAAACTAAAAAAAATGCAGCTATAAATTCAAAAACAGCAATCAACAGCCGTGTATCATCGCCTAAGCCTGTTGCTGTAAAAATATATACCGACTCTGCGTCATCTCCGAATTTATAGAGTAATGATTGAAAAAGGATGACTGACGGTACAATTCGAAGGGCCCAATACGACAATACTTTATGGATTTTAAAATCTTTTTGCATTGTATTGGAAATAAAATTAGGTTTAAAGGTAAAATAGCTATTGCAATTTAATGGTTTATTTTTTCAGATTTTGAACATTACTTTTACCAAAAATACATCTGCAAGAAATTATGAAAAGAAGTACATTTTTTATATTCCATTTTTTACTTTATACCTTAATAGGGTGTAATTCAACAGAACAAAAAAAAGAAAAGTCTAGTTCAACAATAGCTGAAGTACAACAAGCATCTACTAAAAAAGCGAAAAAAAAGAATATCATATTCTTTGGCAATAGCTTAACAGCGGGGTATGGTTTAGAAAAAGAAGCTTCATTTCCATCTGTCATCCAAAGGGAATTTGATAGCTTAAATATCAACTATAACTGCATTAATGCTGGTTTGAGTGGTGAAACAACTGCTGGAGGAAATGAAAGAGTAGACTGGATTTTAAGTCAGAATAAACCCGATATTTTCGTTTTAGCTTTAGGAGGAAATGATGCATTAAGAGGAATTTCACCTAAGAGTAGTCAGCAAAACCTTGAAAGTATTATTGATAAAGTAAGAACCGTTAATCCTGATTGTAAAATATTATTAGCAGGCATTGTTCCTCCGCCTAATATGGGACAAGATTATTTTGGTACTTTTCAGAAAATCTACCCCGCTATTGCAAGTAATAAAAAGACTTATCTTTTAAAGTTTTTATTAGAAAATGTAGCAGGTGAACCTTCGTTAAATCAAGAAGATGGTATCCACCCTAACAAACAGGGTGCTAAAATCGTAGCGCAAAATGTTATAGAAGCATTAAAACCGTTACTCTGAATCGTCTTTTCTCTTAGGCTTAATTACAGGCCTTACTCTTTTTTTAGGCTTTTCAGTTTCCTCTTCTGAGTCGGGCTTCTTCTTCATCACAGGACGAACGGCCTTTGGTTTCTCTTCTTCACTGTCTTCTGATGATTTACGTTTAAAAACTGGACGAGCGGGCTTAGAAGGCACTTCACTCTCTGAAGAAGCCGATTTCTTTTTCATCACAGGACGAGCAACCTTTGGTTTCTCCTCTTCACTGCTTTCTGATGTTTTACGTTTGAAAACTGGACGAGAAGGTTTAGAAGATACTTCACTCTCTGAAGAAGCCGATTTCTTTTTCATCACAGGACGAGCAACCTTTGGTTTTTCCTCTTCATTGCTTTCTGATGTTTTACGCTTAAAAACTGGACGAGAAGGTTTAGAAGGTACTTCATTCTCAGAAGAAGCTGGTTTCTTTTTCATCACAGGACGAGCAACCTTTGGTTTCTCCTCTTCACTGCCTTCTGATGATTTAAGTTTAAAAACTGGACGAGCGGGCTTAGAAGGTACTTCACTCTCTGAAGAAGCTGGTTTCTTTTTCATCACAGGACGAGCAACCTTTGGTTTCTCCTCTTCACTGCCTTCTGATGATTTACGTTTAAAAACTGGACGAGCGGGCTTAGAAGGTACTTCACTCTCTGAAGAAGCTGGTTTCTTTTTCATCACAGGACGAGTAGCTTTTTTAGGAGCTTCTCCCTCAGTTTCTTCTGTTGATTTTCTTTTTACGACAGGTCTAGCCGGCTTCTTCACCTCTTTTGATTCTTCTTCAGTTGCTGCAGAGGTAGCTTTTGGTTTTACTTTAGGTCTGAACTTAGGCTTTGGTTTATCTACCGTTTCATCTGAAGTCGAAGTTGTTTTAACTACTCTTTTTACAGGAGAAGCCTTAGGTTTTGGTTTAGGTGTTTCCACCTTTACAGCCTCAGCCAACCAATATCTTCTTCTGATCTGATTGATTAAAAATAGTTTCTGCTGCGTAAAACTTTTAGGGTGTACCATCATAAACAGCGATTCCCATTCCTGGTATCTTTCTGGTTCTGATGCCTTAAAAACTTTATGATCTATTCGTTTCTTTGTTAGATATATTTCAAACTCGCTCATCGCTATTTTTTTTAAGAATTAAATGGTTGACCAATCGAAAATGATTAATTACCTACCCATTCCTTATTCAATCTTTGAAGTTGCTTTCTGTAGACACTGAAAATTCTAGATTTGGAAACCATCCCAACATACTTCTTATCCTGATCTATCACTGGTAAATTCCATGCATCTTCTTTTTCAAATTTCTGCATCACACTCTGCATTCTTTCACCATAATAAACAATACTTGGTGGTTGCATCATTACATTAGCAATTTTTACAGTTTCTTGCTGTTCCTGATCAAACATGATTTCCCTTACTTGATCTAACGTAATGATTCCTCTCAGCTTTCCTTCTTTGTCTACAACAGGAAAAACCGATCTTTGACTCACACTAATTGCTTTTACTAAATCACTCAAGTAACCTCTTACTTGTACAGTAACAAAGTTGGTTTCAATTAGTTTATTGATATTTAAACGGTCCAAGACCTGCATATCTCTATCTCCTTTCAAATAGTCACCTCTTGCTTTTAATGTACTCACGTGAGGAGCATCAGGGTTCACCACACTTACAGTAGTATAAGCAATTGCTGAAACCAACATCAAGGGAACAAAAAGTGTATAACCACCTGTAATTTCTGCAATTAAGAAGATGGCAGTCAACGGGGCATATACTACTCCGCATAAAACTCCACTCATACCTACAAGTATAAAATGAGATTCATGAAGACTTGCAAAACCTAAAAGGTTGACTAACCTTGCAAAGGCAAAACCTGTCAGACCCCCAATCACCAAGGCAGGTCCAAAAGTACCACCACTACCTCCCGATGAAAGCGTTAAAGAAGCGGCAATCACTTTTGCAAATAATATCATAATGATATATGCCAAAAACAACCATGCTTTAGTATTTGGAATAATACTCTCAAAAAGCTCTGCTCTCTCTAAAAGATGATGTTCGTGTCCATTTAACAATGCTTTAATAGACTCGTACCCTTCACCATAAATTGGAGGAAAAATAAAGATTGTGATAGACAATAAAATACCGCCAAACAATGCTCTTCTATATCTATTTGGAAATTTCTCTTCCATCAAATGTTCCATCTGATGCAATGTCTGATTGAAATAAATAGACATCAAACCGGCTAAAACACCTAATATGATAAAGAAAGGAATGTTCTGTGCTTGAAAGTCATCTGTTATTTTAAAGGAGAACAATACTTCTTCACCTACAATTAATGATGATACAATTGCCGCGCTCACTGATGATATTAATAGAGGCACAAAGTTCGCTACAGAAACTCCCGTCAAAATTACTTCAATACTAAAAATCAAACCTGTAACAGGTGCATTGAATATGGCGGAGATCACCCCTGCCGTACCACATCCAATCATCAATGTTTTGGTTTTATAATCCAACAAAAATGACTGGGCCATATTAGAGCCAATTGCTCCTCCTGTTAATACAATCGGGGACTCTAGTCCAACGGAGCCTCCAAAACCTACGGTAAACATAGAAGTAACGAACCTGGAATACATTTTACTCTTTCCAATGTTACTGTTATTTCTAAAAATATCGTGAAGAATATCAGTGATAGCATGTCCTACACTACTTTCTTTGTAAAGTGATTTTGCTATTAAAGTTGTTATGATCAAACCAATTATTGGGAATAATAACAACCCCCAATTATCTCCAAAGCTATAATGTGTAAGGTGCTCATGAATATGATGTACTGAAAGCTTTAATAGAACAGCTGCTAAACCTGAAGCTATACCCACCATGCTACTAACAATAAGAATAAAATTCCTATCGGAGAGGTGTACCCTTCTTAAGTTTAATAACTTTTCGACTAATTTATATTTTGCCATTTATCTATTAAAAAATGTTTCTGTTGGTCTACAAAAAATGAGAATACCTTTATTTCTCCAAAAATAATACGTTTGAATATTAAGTACTAAGACAAAATTGCTTCACTCTGCACTGACTATGTACTTATTTTAATGATTCGCACAACTTTCAGAAAGTAAACTTACAAAAATACTAGACAAAAAAAGCCACCTCTCTTAAGAAAAAGAAAGGTGACTTACCTATAATTGAGTTTTTTATTCTAGTTCGATCCCGCAGGTGCTGGTGTAGTAGGAGTAGTTTCTACTACAGGGAAGTCATTTTGCTGAATTTGAGGAATCTTTGCGTTGTATTTTGCATTAATTGCTTGAATTGTAAGATTACCAATCACAGCATATCCTCTTTGAGTTAAATGAGCACCATCTAAAGAGAACAAGTTACCACTTAAATAAGCTGTAGTATATGTTACTCCATCAATAATAATCCCAGTTTGTGCCGCTTCACTCATAATTGATTTAGTATCTACATAAGCTAAATCTCTAGCATCTGCTTGCTCCTTTAAGAAAGCATTATACCCTTCAACAGCTTCTTGAACCTTTTTCACATCATCAGCCAATAATGCTTCACCTGCAGTTGGAACAGGTAATACCTCCTGCAAATCATCTGGAAGACTTCCTCCACCAGTAATCACATTGACTAGAGCAGACACTTTACCTTGAGCTAAAAGCGTAAATTTAGTACCTACTGTAGTTTGTCTCATTTGCGTTGGAGATGTTGCGTCATATACCGGCATTTGATTCGACTCCATTGTAAATACAGGATAACTTCCATTGGCTTTCATATATTCATCTGAAGAACTAATAGCTTCTTCTACAGATGCACTTGCCCATGATGCATCGATTCCAATACCAACTAAAAGGCTGATAGCTGCTTGTCCTTCAGCACTAGCAACATAGGCATTAGCTATCGCTTGAGCCATTTCTTCGCTTGCTCCTCCTTCAATAGCTTCAGCATAAGCACCAGCATAAACAATTGCAGTTGCAATCTCTACTGCCTTTGGTATATATGTAGGATCTCCTACACTACCTTGAATCTGTGCTACAACACCTGCTACTACATTGATCATTGTTCCATTTCCAATATCAATGCTTGGTGTTACCAAATCTGTAATTGTAGGGTTTTTCACACCTCCAATGGCATTATCCATAAAACCATTCACAAGGCCTAAAACAGGCTCTGATAATTCTTGACCTGCTAATTGTAAAACGCCTTCTAAATCAGATGGAATAAAATTAAATAAAGCCGCTTCTGTGATATCTGGAATATTTAAAAGAGCACCCTTCGCTCCTTTGTCATCCATAGCATCCAATACAGATGATATTGCTGCTTCATAATCCTCTTGAGGAGTAATTGCTTCACTACCTAATGAACCTCCAGACTGAGCATATCCAAGCACATCATTGGCTCCCAACCACATTGTATAAAAAGTTGGATCTAATGCCAATGCATCAGTTAAAACAGTTGAAGCACCTGGCTGGCTGGCAAAGTAGCCATATAAACCTAATGCCAAAGCTGGGTTGTTTACCTCAATTGCTTTCATTCCTGAAACCGCCATATTATGGAAACCACCATGATCAGCATAAATATTAGAAGTAGGTACAACCGCTTCTGTACATGTAAAACAAGGTCCCGCATTTGTAAGAATAAGTGGCTGTCCAAAATATTCGTTACCAGAATGAGTGATTAAAGGCTGAGCAAAATCTTTAGCTCCTAATCCTGCCTGCTGTAAGCTATTCGCGATCAGCTGAGGATAAGAATTCACTTGAGAAGATGCAAGCCAAGCTCCATCTGAAACACCCGCCGTCAATGAGTTGCCAAGTGCTACATAAGTTGTATAATCAATTGGGGTTCCATTAGAAGAACCACCCGAAGGAGTAAAGTCTTCTACTTCTGGCTTACAAGCCATGAGCAAAGCAAAAACCCCTGCAGTAATTAATGATCTATATCTTTTCAATGTCATGTTTCTAAAAAATTGATTGGATTAGTAATTAGAATTTGTAGTTCAATGCAATACTAGGGATCATGGCTGATGCTTTGTAAACACCATTCAATGCACCTGTATTCACACCATCAGGAATTACGTTCTCTCTTTGCTCTTTTGTATTGTAAAGGAAAGCGGCATCAATAGCGAAGTGCTCACCAATATTATAACTTGCTCCAATTGTTAAACCAATAGTGTTGGCGTCTGGAGATTCAGGTGTCATATAACCGTCTCTCACTGGAGTTGTATCATAATAAGCACCTGCTCTAACTACTAAATTGTCCAATGCTTGGTATTCTGCTCCAAAATTAATGATGTATGAATCTTTCCAGTTTCTTGCAAAGCTGATATTGTTGCTAGAAAATTCTTCAAATTCCACTTCAAGTGATTCATACACACTCCAACCTACATAGTTGAAGTCTAATGCTAGTGCCAATTTGTCTGTTACTTTGTATCCTACACCCACTGCAATAGTCTGAGGCAACGGCAATGTAGCATCAAATTTATCTGTGTTTACACCTTCAACCATTCCAAGAACACCTGCAATGTATGCGTTCGGTACATTAAAAGTGGCATCACCACCTTCTACTTTCATATCTACACCTGAACGGTAATTTACACCAAGTGACAACTGATCGTTCAACTGAGCAAAAACACCTACGTTGAATGCATATTGCAAAGTGTTACCTTCAATCTTTGAATTGATATCGCCACCTGGAGCTGTGTTTGATTTTTGGAAGACAACACTACCCGATACAATATCCAAACCTGCACCAACTGATACTTTTTCTCCAATTCTGTAAGATACAGTTGGCTGGATATAAATTGACTGTAATGAAATTTCTTGTAGAGAATATCTACCTGTCCAATCATGATCATAGGTTACTGTTGACCCAAAAGGAGTGAAAACACCTAAGCCAAACGCCCATGGAGACTCTGCTGAAGGTCTATATACACCGTATGCGTGAAAAGGTGTACCCATTGGTGAATTGGATTCATATTTCTGTGTTCCTTCAAGGCCACGATATGAAATGTGTGACATTACTGGACTAAATCCTACTTGGATTTGTGTACTTTCTAAAAAGGAAAGAGCTCCTGGATTAAAAAATAAGCTTGATGCGTCTGGGCCGTAACCCACGCCAACATTACCACGTCCAGTTTGCTTTGTTCCTTGAAGAAGCACCTGGAAGCCATTAGCAAAAGATGCTTGAGCGATGCATACTGCTGCCAATGATAACAGTAGATTTCTAAGTTTCATTAAGTAAAATAGATTTTGTAAAAATTGATAATTTCCAGACTAAGTGTTGTCTTTAATATTACAATCAGATGAATAAATGTTATGTATGCATAACAAATTTTTCTAAACAATTATAGGTTTACTGTCCGCAAAGTGCAAACAATTCATAAAAATTCCCACGTATATTTCACACTTAAAGCTCTTTTAATAGATATATTTACATTTATTATAAAAAAAATACAATATAATATTTGTAATTATTACATTTAACCCCAAATGAATATTCATTCATAACACATAACACTCGTTAAACAGGTACAGCAAAAGAATTAACCAATAGTTAATTTTGTAATAAAAAAAGAAAGAAGATAAAGAATTTAATAATTGAACTATTTGGGTATTATATAAATGAATGATTATTCATTATTTATATAACCAATTTATATATACGAATCAAATTAATATGTATTATAATATTTCATTAATGCTCTATAAAATAATTCTCCTTGATATTGGTAGCCAATTCTACTCAGATGGACTCTGTCCTTTGAAGTCATAGAAAGCGCACTCCATTGCTCGATTGAAGATAATCCTCCCATAACATGGTAGAAGTCCCAAATTGCTACATTATTAGCCTGAGCTATTTCATACATTGCTTTCGTGGCAATGGCATTATCTCTATTCAAATATTTCGATTTCCTAAAATTATCTCCCGGTGTAGTCAATATTATGGGCAGGTCTGGAATGACTTTTCTGATGTCTTGAATCAGCTTTGTATATCTTTCTATAAAAAGGTTTTTATTAAATGGAGAGTGAAAAGCATCGTTAGTACCTAAAGAAATGATTAATAAATCAGGATGAATCGATAAAATATCTTCCTGAATAGCTTTACACCTTAAATAAGAAGTGACTTTAGCTCCATTAACGCCTGA
Source organism: Flammeovirga sp. SJP92 (assembly GCF_001583495.1). Lineage (GTDB taxonomy): Bacteria > Bacteroidota > Bacteroidia > Cytophagales > Flammeovirgaceae > Flammeovirga. Next base: position 649,724 of record NZ_LQAQ01000093.1, read on the forward strand.
TGAACTATAAGATAGTCCTTTATTGAGTTTATCATAAACTCCAAAACCTCTTAATATAAACTGGCTTTGTGATGAATTTTCTTTTTTGAATGAGAACCTGAATTTAGAAATCGGTTTATCAAAAAGGAATGACACTTTCCCATTTCCTACTTCCATACTTATTAATTGAGCAGGCTCCAAAGGCATCACTTTTGGTGTAAACTGTGATGCATCATCTGTGGGATAATAGACTTCAATTATATTCCCTTTATAAGGGTGTAATGAATCGATTCCTACATTAACAGTAAGTGCTGCAAATGATTCAGTGGTTCTTGCCGAAATAGCCGCTAATCCCCAATTACTCTTATGGTAGCTAATTGAAGCACGTTTTCCCTCCCAAGTTCCTATTTTAGAAACAGAAAAATTATAAGGATTATTCGTTTTGGCAGCTTTATAAGGAAAGAAAAAACCTCTGCTCTGCATTGGGAATCGAGGATCTTCATAAAATTTTTCTCTTACCCACCCCGAGAAAAAATCAGCTTGAATGTGCGAATCTCCAATATGCAAGACCTCAAGTTGCTTTTGATCTCCGGCTTCCAAATCCGAAAGCTTATCAAAAAAAGAATCTAATAAAGATGAATCGTTAAAGACTTGAATGGAGTTCAAATCCATTCTAATAAAATCATAAACTTCAAAAGGTTTCTTTGTAGAGGATATAGAAGTTGGAGCAGAATGACCACACAAAAATAGTATTGTAAAAAAAGCTTTTACACTATTGGATACATACCTTTTCCAAACTCTATTATTATTTTGTGGCTTCATTAGCGTTATTTCTGTTTTTATAGCGTTGGTATTCTCTTACCAACTCATTATAAAGCATATCACCGATGTAATTTGCTCCTTTTCTAGTAAAGTGTGTATAATCTTTCCCTGCCCAAGCTGGCTTCTTATCTGCCCATTTAACAATGGAATTCTTTCCTCCCATTGCCAAATATAAATCCCAATAAGCTACTCCTGCCTGCTTTGCTGCTCTTCTTTCCGCAGCTCTAATGGCATCTATATTAGGATAAGATTCAATTTTCGAGCCTTCTTTTCTGGCCATATCAGAAACTCCGACTACAAGAATACTCATCTCTGGTGCCACCTCTTTGAAATAATTCAATTGTTTCACCAATAGACGCTCGTAAAATTTATAGTTCTTTGCTTCTTGAGGCACAACATTGACACCAAATTGCAAGATTAAAAGTTCCGTATTGACAGTAGAAAGTAAGGTCTTGAAGTGTTTTCTACTCACTTTAGTAAAATCTGTCCCTGATGAACCTCTCATTGGGATATTATCAACTGCAATACCGGTATTACAATCAAAGCTCACACCATAAACTTCTGGAGATGCATCTGCTTCAAATGAGATTTCTAGATCTCCAAGTGCACCTGAAACAGGGAGTTTTACTTTTTTACTCTCTGAGTCTGCTTCCACTTCAATTGGGTTCCCTTCTACTCCATTCATACTGTACCCCAATTTCACATCAGCCACTGTATTTCTCATATACACATTAAACAGTTCAAATTGCTTATGCGAATTTTTTGAATAAGGAGCTGGTTCAAAAGCAATTGTTGCTTCAGTGCCTTCATAGGAATAATACTTTCCGAAAAAACCATAGTCATTGTGCTTTCCTCTATATTTTTTTGGACCAAAACATAAAAACTGCTCCCAGTTATTACTGAAAGATTGAGCTAAGGTTGTTCTCCTATTTTTCTGCTCCATAATAGGCACTAATCCTACTCCGCATCCACCAAACTGCTCTTGTAAATTTCTTCGAAGCTGTTCCGTCATTCTATCACCTTCCAATTGAGAATCTCCATAATGTAAAATTCTGATCAACTTTCCTTGTTCAGAAATTGAAGTCAAACCTTTAAAGAAATGATCCAAACAATTGGGATTACTTTCAGGATATTCTATTGCCACTGCTCCTTTGGGCGTTCTTACTTTCAATGGTTTTTCTTCCACTGGCGTCCATGACGACTCTTCTGAAATACTTTCCATATCTACTGTCATAGAATCATCCTCTTCGTATTCTTCTACTTCTACCACTTCTTCTGTTTCATTGGCAATCATGCTTTCTGGCAAAACATCTTCAGTCGATGGAATACGAATTGTTGTCCCGAAAACATTAATTTCTTCAGGAGACATCATCAGTACCAAACCAAGCATTAAGGCTACGTATACTAATATCTGAATTATCTTTAAAGGAGTAATTTTCATTCTTTCTCTCTAAGGTTATTAAAAGTTGAAGGAGTGGCTTTCATTCGCCTACATTAAAAAAGTATTTTTCCTACAAAAAATTCAAGTATAAATTTATAAAAAATATAAATGAACCATAAGCTGTTCCTCATAATTCACTGAAAGTTTTTTATCTATCTTCAATCCTTTAATTTTGAGTTTTGATTTTCTCTTCCAAAGAAAAATATACTAACCTCAATAAATACATAAAACATGGCAGAAGAATTATTCTTACCAGATAATGGTAGTAAAGTAGAAATATATGAAAGCATTCTTCCTCAAATAAAAGGATTGACTTCTATTGAAACAGACTTGATTGCGAATTTATCCAATACTTGTGCTGTTCTAAAGGAAGCTTTTCACCACTTGTGGATTGGATTTTATTTGGTAAAAAATGATGAATTGGTATTAGGTCCATTCCAAGGTCCAATAGCCTGTACAAGAATCAAAAAAGGGAAAGGTGTTTGTGGAACGACTTGGGCTGAAGCAAAAACTTATGTCGTGGAAGATGTAGAGGCTTTCCCTGGCCATATTGCCTGCAGTTCGGCTTCTAAGTCTGAGATTGTTGCTCCTGTAATAGTAAATGGTGAAGTAGTTGCAGTTTTAGATATTGATAGTGATCAACTGAGCACTTTTGATACGACAGATCAAAAATATATTGAAGAGTTATGTAATTACTTGGCTTCTAAATGGAGCTAAGCACTAAGCCAAAAAGTCATGAAGAATTAGTGTTATATAATTTTGTCTTCGTATTTAAAATTGAAACAAAAAATAAGGGCGTTGAATAGACGCCCTTATTTTTTTATTGATCAGCTAAAATGATCTTGTCAACTGCCTCTAATAAATTCTTTGCATAATGTGTTGCAACTGAATTTTCTACTAAAGGATTGTCAACTTGAATTCTATATTTGATACCCACTTTTTCAGCAGGAATTAAATCCCTCTCTTTGTCCCCAATCATCCAAGTGTTTTCCATATCCGCATCGTACTTGTAGATGGCTCTTTCAAACATCAAAGTACCTGGCTTACGGCTTAATGAATTGGTCCAATTCTCATGTAAAGGAGCGTAAAACATATCATCAATGGCATTGTTACATTCTTTCTGTAAATCATCATGACAGATATATACATCTTCTTTCTTGTAGATTCCTTTTACAATGCCTGATTGGTTGGTTAGAATGACTAACTTAAAACCTGCATCTTTTAATTTTTGCAAAGCTTCTGCAACTCCTGGAAGCACTTCAAACTTTTCTAAAGTATAAGCATAGTCCACATAGTCTTTATTCAAAACCCCGTCTCTATCCAAGAATACGCACTTATTCTTTTTCATCTTAATTAAGTATAGAAATGAAATAATTTCCGCAAAGTTAAAAGAATACAGTTATAATCCTTCATCTATTCAGATTTATAAACCCTTCCTTTCCAGTACACCTTGGGTTTGGTAACACTGTAAATGAGCAAGACATTGTAGGTAAATAGGTACATAAATTCGAAGAGCAAACTCGCTTTCCATCTTATTTTTAATGCTAATTTTTTCTGAATTGTGATTATTGTTGCTGACTTAACAACATAAACGACAGGAAGCAACCATAATAATTCGTTAAAAAACGCACCTAAAAGTATTAATAAAGGATAAAAAATGATATTAAGGTAGTTCAGTATTTTTAGTGACACTTGAACCTTTTTAGCTCCCTGCATCCACCTCCATCGCTGATGCAACCATTCATTTAAAGAGTTAATAGGTTGAGTTACTGCCAATACTTCTTTTGAGAACAACTGTTCAAAATGTCCTTCTGCTTTAATTACTTCTCTGAATAATGCAAAATCTTCAGCTACTGAAAAAGGGATTCCCTTCATTCCTCCCACTTTATCAAACATCACCTTTCGGATTCCCATATTGTTCCCCATAGCCGTTACAGGTATACCCAGTTTTGATAAAATTCGAATCATCTTTAAGGCAAAAATCCAGTCCAATCTTTGATAATCTGACCACAATTCCCCTTGCTCAACAATAGTCACACCCGTCACAATATCCTTTGATAATAAGGAATTAAGCATATTTTGCACCCACGAAGAAGGGTAAATTACATCGGCATCTGCAAATAGAATGTACTCTGCATCAGTATACGAACTCAAGTAATCCAGCACATTCACTTTCCCTTTCAAAGGCCGGTTTTGAGGAATGTTAAATACTCTAATCTGGTCAGATTTACGTACAAATTCAAGAAGAATTTCGGCTGTATTATCTTCAGAAGCATCGTTACCTATTAAAATATCAACACATACATTGTTATTAACATTTTGCGAAATTAAACTTTCAAGGCAAGATTTTATCGTAACTTCCTCATTTCTAGCCGCAACAAGTACACTCACCTTCATTTTATCAAAATCAATTTACTAAACATGTTAAAATTTAAACCTCACAGCATTTTGACCTGTTTGTAGGTTTATGTAAAGTTGGTAAATTTGTATGTAATTAAAATAATACCAAGAGTAGAAAATCACTGTTTTCAAATTACAAGGTATTGAAAAATTGACTTTACGTTTGTACTTAATAAAACTAGACTGATAGTTCTACTTATAAAAAGACTTATACATGACAACGGCAATAAATTTAGTTCCCTATAAAACTCTTCTAACTTTCAGTAAAAACGTTTTCTTGGCAATGGGCTGTCCTGAGAAAGATGCAGATTTAGCCGCGAATGTTTTATTATCAGCTGATTTAAGAGGTGTAGATTCACATGGGGTTGCTCGTTTGATTGGATATGTAAGACTGTGGGAAGCTGGAAGAATCAATCCTACACCCAATATTAAAATAATCCATGAAACACCAAGTACAGCTACTGTAGATGGTGATGCTGGATTAGGTTTGGTTGTAGCACCTCAAGCTATGCAGATTGCGATTGATAAAGCCGAAAATGTTGGTACTGGATGGGTTTCTGTTAAAAACTCAAACCATTACGGCATTGCTGGTTATCATGCAATGATGGCCCTAGAGCATGATATGATTGGTTTATCCATGACCAACGCAAGTCCATTGGTTGCACCTACTTTCTCTAAAGAAAGATTATTGGGTACCAACCCGATTGCCATGGCCATTCCTGCTGGTGAGGAACCTCCTTATGTTGCAGACTTTGCCACAACAACGGCAGCTAATGGCAAACTTGAAATCCTTCAAAGAAAACAAGAAGATGCTCCAGTGGGGTGGATTCAAGACAAAGAAGGGTTATCTTCTACAAATGCAGCCGAATTGAAAAATGGTGGTGCACTATTACCTTTAGGAGGTGATAGAATCAGAAGCAGTCACAAAGGATATTGTTTAGGAAGTATGGTAGATATTTTATCATCTGTACTATCAGGTGCTGGATATGGACCGTGGGCTCCTCCTTTTGTTAGCTTCTTGCCGTTACCTGAAGATCCGGTAGGAGAAGGATTAGGACACTTCTTCGGTGCTATGAGAGTAGATGGATTTAGACCTAAAGAAGAGTTTAAATCACATATGGACAACTGGATCAGACGTTTCAAAAATGCGGAAGCTGTTGAAGGTCAGGAAAGAGTATTGATTCCAGGCGATCCAGAAAGAGAAATTGAACATGAAAGATTAACGGAGGGTATTCCTTTGTTGTCTCCTGTTATAAAAGACTTAGAAGAAGTTGGTAGTAAATTTAGTCTATCAATTTAAATTGGATTTTATACTCCATCAAAATCACTTTCAACTCATTTTGATGGAGTATTAATTCCAGAATTACTAAAAACAAAACCATTAAATACTAAGACATTTACAACTTGCTAAAGTACTATGACAAACGTAATTATAAACTTTTGCCATGGCACTAAACTTCATTCTAGATTAAAATTTAAAAACAAAACACTTAGCAAAATAAGGTAGTGTATTGATGCAAGTGATGAACTTGCCGAAATGTACTGTCTATGATTTTATTACTATCTAAAACCAATTAAGAAAATGCTTTACAAAATTAAGCTTAAGAATGCTGATGAGCATGTGCTTTTATCAAGTGCAGCTTATGAGTTCATTGAAAACAACGAGTACTACAAGCAATTAAATCTTTTGGAAAACCTACGTTTGCACGCCAGCGGATATGTTTTCTTCCAAAAAAACTTTCCAAAACCTAATGGAGGTTATAAAAATGTAACCATTTACCTTCATAAGTTAGTAGCAGAGAAGTTTGTTCCTAAGCATGAGTCGGAAAGAAGATTATTCGTTAGAATTATGAATGGCAATCCATTGGATTGTAGAGAGAAAAACCTTGGTTGGGCTACTATGGCTGAATTAAGAAGAAATCAAAAACATCATCATAACAAGACCGGTTACAGAGGTGTTGTGAAAGTGAGTAAGAAAACATACCGTGCGGTACTTTACTCAAAAGGTGAAAGATATGACTTAGGCTTATTCCCATCTGCTGAAAGTGCAGCGGAAGCTTATAACAATAAGTCAAAGGAGCTTTTTGGTAAGACAAAGAGCTTGAATAAATTTGAAGAAGAAGAAAATCCTAATATTGTTTCAAGCAACTAGAACAAGTGCTAAATCAGTATTGGAAATTCAATATAAATAAAGTACTCCACTAGAATGATTTAAACTCATTTTGATGGAGTACTTTTTTATTTTAACAATACTCCTTATCATTACACCTTTTAAGCGATCAAAAGTCTCTTTTTCAACCCATTAAGCTTATAAAATTTACAAATGATAGTGAATAAACAATCATTCATACGTATATTTACTCTACAGAGAAAAAAATGACATCTGATCTGTTATTTTTTTCTGTGAAGGCAAACCTTCAACAAATAGAATTATAGATAATAACCTCATAAATACTATGGCACAGCAAAGAAAAAAGCCCCGCAGAACAACTGCTAGTAGAGCTTCGACTACAGTTAATAAAGAGACTAAGAACACGCAAGAGACAGAAAATGTAACACCTCCAAAAACAGAAGAAAAAGTAGATGAAACTACTCAAGAAGCTTCTTCTGATGTTGTAGAGAAAATTACAGAAACTGTAAATGAAGGTATTTCTACTGCTACTAAAATGGTAGAAGACGCAAAAGAATCTGTAGAAGAAAAAGCAAAAGAAACGATCAATACTGGACAAGAAAAAGTAATTGAGGCAACAGAAAAAGCGGATTCTAAAGTAGAGGAGATGTTAGAGAAAACAGTACAGCAGTCGCACGAAGTAATCAAAGATGCGTCTACTTTTTCTAAATCATCAGCAACTACTGTTAATGAAAAAGCTACTGCTATTTTTGATCAAACTGAAGATGCTGCTGGTCGTCTAATTACAGAAGCAAAAAGTTTATCTGATGCCGCTATTGATAGTATTGAGGAAACGACAAACAAGGTGTTGTCTTCTACAAAAGATTTAGTTGAAAGCACTTTTGTCAATTCTCAAGAAGTGGTTACCTCATTGGTCAGCAACGGTAAAACGTTCAAAGATATGGCTTATGAAAAAGCCAATGAAACCATTGACAGTGTTACAACTCAGGCTGACAGTATTGTAGATGAATCACACCGTTTCATCAAGGATGCTTCTTCAAAGGTATTCAGTACATCAAAAGATCTAGTATCAGAACCTGTAGACACTATTTCTTCAACAGCAAATAGTGCTAAAGACGCTACATCAAGTGTATTTTCTGATGTGTCAGACAAGATCCTAAGAATGTCACCTGTTGAACTTCCGAAAATGGATGATGTGGATGAAGCACGTCAAAATGTTAGGAAATTTATTACAAACGGCACAGCGGCTATGATTTACCCGGTTGTCCGTTTATTAAAATAATACTAACTGAACAACAAACACCCCGATAAAAGCCTTATTGGACCTTTTTCGGGGACTTTTCTTTTTAGATAAAAAAGGAAGTGTTCTTGGCTGGCTATATCATCTGAAGGTAAAGAAATGGATGAATTGGAAAACCTAAGAAACACTCCTTTAATCTACTTTGAATATAACTACCAGAAAAAGTAATCAAGTACATGTTCTGGTAATTATGCTATTAAGCTGGGTTTGTAGACCATAAAGCCGCACTCTTCAGCATTGCCCTCCTTGGGAGTTTTAATGCAGACGATATCAATTCTGCAAAGTCTTCAGGTTGCAGCACTCTTTCCTCTGAATCGTCACTGCCTATCATGCCCAAGTCTTTTGTCATGTCTGTCTCAATAGTACTTGGTGTCAGTGTAATTACTCTGATATTATTTTTCCTTACTTCTTTCATTAAGGATTCCGACAATCCAATCACTGCAAACTTAGAAGCTGAATAAGCCGATATATTGGCATTTCCATTTAACCCTGCCGTTGATGCCACATTGAAAATATCACCTTCATTTTTTTCAATTAAATATGGAAGCACCTCTTTTGTGACATAGTACAATCCCATTACATTGACCTGTATCATTTGCGACCATTCTTCTACCGGCATCTCATTGAAGGATCCAATACCCGCTATCCCTGCATTATTCACAAGAATATCCACAGAGCCTAATTCTTCTACCAACTTTTTGATATTGGTTTTCACTTCCTCATAAACTGAAACATCAAAAGCTGCATAAACTGCCTTCACCCCAAAAGCCTCTAGTTCCTTTACTGTTGCTTTTAACACTTCCTCATTTCGGCCGGTAATTGCCACGTCAATTCCATCTTTAGCAAATGCAATAGCTGTTGCTTTCCCTAATCCTCTGCCACCACCTGTAATGATGGCCTTTTTATTTTTCAAGCTCATATTCTTTTCCTTCTATCCAATAATCAATAACAAATATATCTTCTATAAGAGGTCCTACAATTTTCACAAGCTCTAGATGTGCCTTATGAAAAAGGTAAATTTCTCTGGCTGATTCATCATTAAAAACCAATGTAAAACAGTGTGTAAAACCTTTGCTCATACCTTCAGTACTATCATTTAGTCCCCACTCAAGATGTGCGATTGCTGGAATGTCTGTTTTTAAACTTTCAAATGTTTTAATCACCAAATTAATTTTCTCCTGTGTAGCCTCTTCCTTAAATTTTATACTTACAATATGTTTCAATTGCTCATTCTCCCTGTTGATATTTGGCTCTATTTTGTATGTCACCACTTTTCCAAGGTCAAATCGAAAAGAACCGGCAATCAAAAATTGCTGATTGTTCATTTCATGAGCTCTTAAACCATAATAAATTGAAAAACCTGTTTCTAAATAGTTGATAGGTTTTAAAATGCCTTCTTTATTCAATTGACAAAGCTGAATGCTTTCATCATCTCTAGTGCCAATAGCTAGAATTGCCTCATCTGCATTTGAAGAGACCACCTCAATTCTAGTCTGCCCCTTCAATCGAGTCTTCTCCGTATCTTTTAATACATAATGAGGAACCAAAGCTCCTTTTTTATCCACTTTGAATACTGTAACACCATCTCCATGATAAACAAAATCAGTATTCTTTATAAAGCCTTTCCGCTTATAATATTTATGATGGCGATGCCCAGCAATCACATAATAATCATCGCCCATTTGCACTCCCGTTACCGGATAAGTACCCGTTAAATAGCGGTCTGTTTCATTATCACTAATGTTATTGATGTTTTTAAAAGTTCCGTTTTCATAAACTCTAAAACTGCTGATACCATTATCCTGAAAACCTCCTGTGTACAAATAAGTTTTGCCATTGATTTGATGTGAAAACATTCCAATAATTCCATCTGTATGAATGACATCATTATCTCTTAACGACTGTACATGTATAAGTTTTCCATCATTATTAATCTTAAAGCAACTCAGTCCTGGAGTTTCCTCTAAACCTCCCACAAACAGGTAAGAAGATTTCTTCATATGTATCACCTGTAATGTAATGGCTACCCCAATATGTGTCTCCTCTGTATCTTCAGTGATCGCTACCCTTTCAATAGAACCATTTTCTAATATCTTGAAAGTCTCTACAGCATTTCCATATTTGTTGGCGACAAAAAGATAATCATTACCTCCAATTTGATCTGCCACCATTCCTCTAGCTGGACCTTGCTGTTTGTACAATTCATGATTGCTTACTGGAGTCAGTTGACCATTCTTATCTAATTCATAGACATCAATATTCCCAAACCCTCCTACATATACAAAGTCTTTCCCTTGCTTTTTATAAGAAGTAACTGTTACCGTATTTTTTGCTGAGATCTTTTTAAAATCTTGTCTTACCAACCTCAAACTATCTTCCTGTGCGTATATAGTTTGGAATAAAAAGGCAATGAAAAAAAAGTTGATTATAAATTTCATGAGTGTAGTTTTTCAAGTAAAGTGCTTATTGTTGTAAAATTGTAATTGCACCTGCAGTTGCTATTGTTCTATCCTGCTCTATTGTGCCGCCACTTACACCTATAGCTCCAATAATTATATTGTCCTTATTTCTAATTGGTATTCCTCCCGGAAAAGTAATCAATCCACCATTGGAATGTTCTATGTTGTAAATGATACCACCTGGCTGTGTCAACTCTCCCAATTCACCGGTATCAATATTAAAATATCTTGCGGTTTTCGCTTTTTTGATGGCTACATCAATACTTCCCAAATAAGAATCATCCATCCGAATAAATGCTTTTAGATTAGCACCGGCATCAGTGACTGCAATATTGACCAATACGTTGGATTCTTCTGCTTTTTGTTTGGCCGCTAAAAGAATTTGAAGAGCTTCTTCATCCGTAATATCATATGCGTTTTGGGCATAAATGAAGTTTGAGCTGAAGAGAGTGATAGTTATAAAAAATAATACTTTATACATCTTAAAAAACGTGATTATAAATTCTAATGCAAAATTCATAAACCGTTTTCAAAAAAAAGTTGAACTAGTTCAACTCTCCGGAAAAATTACCGCTTTTTGATCTTACTCAAAAATTCGTGTGTAATTCCTAAATAGCTAGCCATCTGTTTATCTGTTATTTTAGAAGAGATATCCGGATATGTGGAAACAAAATTTTGATAACGCTCTTTTGCTGTTTCACAATGATTTCTGATCAAACGGCGTTGCCAAGCCACCAACGCTTTTTGTGACATAACACGAAAAAGCTTTTCTACCACAGGCAATTTTTCGTAAAGCATCAATTTGTCTGTTCTATTGATCATCAATACCTCACTGTCTTCCAAGGCTTGTATGTTCAGGTGAGATGGACTTTGATGCATAAAACTATCATTATCCATAAGCCACCAATCCTCTGCTGCAAAATACAATGTATTATCATTACCTTTTTGATCAAAAGTGAAAATCCGAAAACATCCATTTAACACAAAGCCTTCAAACCGACAAACATCCCCTTGTTTTAAAAGGTATTCTTTCTTCTTAAAATATTTCAACTTAAAATGCTTACAAAATTCTTCCAATTCAGTTTCTGAGAAAGTAGCATTCTTACTTATATTCTGCTTTAAAAGTTCATTCATTATTGTCTATTTATTTAAGTCAATCCATTAAAAGCTCATTTGAAGAGAATAGTTTAATGATGTCAGCTACAGCAGGATTTCTTAAACTGTCTTTAGGGTAAGATAATCCTACTTCTCTGTACGAAATTGGTCCTTTATATTTACGAATCTGAAATCCGCTCCATTCTCTGACAAAAGATTCAGGTAAAAAGGTGATTCCCAGTCCTGCGATAAGTAATGTGAGCACATCGTTCTTTGTTGCACAATTGGCTATTGTTTTCCATTTCCCTCCTAAATCATTCAAAATAGATAAACTTTGCTGATGTGCTTCACATGGAGGACAATGAATAAAAGGCTCGCCTTCTAGATCCGTAATTTCTATTTCTTCTTTATCACATAAAGGATGCTGATCTGGAATGCACAAAACATAATCCTCTTTCCACAATGGCAAAAATAAATGATCTTCAAACTTCCATTCTCTTACCAGCAAGTTCAATTCACAATCTCTGCCTATACCTCTAATATCCCATTCTATATTATTGACTTTTTGATTTATGGCTAGGTAAAATTTCTTTTTTAAAGATTGAGGCAGACTGTCAGCCACGCCTAGCACTACTTTTTGCTTAAAGTCTTTATGTTTAAACAAATCAGGTATATCATTTAACTCACCTAATATTCTCTTTGCAATAGGGTACAATTGATGACCTTCCTCTTTGATGGTCACCCCTTTTTTGTGCCGTATAAAAAGTTCTTTTCCTATTAATTCTTCTAATGACTTGATACCATTAGAGATATTAGGTTGTGATACAAAACATTTCTCGGCCGCTCTAGAAATATTTTTTTCCTCGTACACTGCCACAAAAAATCGAAGTAGTCTTTCATCCATAATAAATAGTTATGATAACGATACAAAAATAGTATTTTGATGCTAATTTGATAATAAACACCTTTGTATCAACAAATAATAAAGACATTTAATCATAAATAAATCTAATACTTCTCATTATGGAATCAATACAAAAAGGTCTGATCGTTATCACAGGTGCTAGTTCTGGAATTGGTGCTGCCACTGCTCAACTTTTTTCTGACAATGGTTTTCCTCTTTTACTGTTAGGCAGAAGAGTGGAAAAAATGGAAGCGCTAAACCTTCCTAATACACTCATTAAAAAAGTGGATGTGACCGATTACGACGCTTTTAAAACTGCTGTAAATGATGCCGAAAAACAATTCGGGCCAACGGAAGCTATAGTGAATAATGCTGGAATGATGCTTTTGGGTGATATTGCTGTCCAAGATCCAATGGAATGGAAAAAAATGTTTGATGTAAACATTATGGGAGTATTGAATGGAATGCAAATTGTCTTGCCTCAAATGAGAGAAAGAAAAGGGGGCACAATTATTAACATCAGTTCAATTGCAGGTAGAAAAACCTTCGGCAATCATGCTGCTTACTGTGGTACCAAATTCGGTGTACACGCCATAACTGAAAATGCTAGAGAAGAAGCGGCTGCAGATAATGTAAGAATGGTTACGATTGCACCTGGTGCTGTAGAAACGGAACTGCTTTCACATACTAGTAATCAAGAAATAAAAGATGGTTACGAGGCATGGAAAGAGGAAATGGGAAACATTTTAAAGGCAGAAGATATTGCCAATGCTATATGGTATGCTTTTAATCAACCTCAAGGTGTCAATGTGAGAGAAATTGTACTTGCTGCAACAAAACAGCAACAATAGATCAAAATTTGAATTAGGGTACAGCAGGTATCCAAAAAAAAATCCCGACCAATTATTGATCGGGATTTTTTGTGAATTAAAACTTCGTTCCAAGTAGAAAAGCTTTAACAGGCATTCTTTTCTTGCCTTGCATTTGCCATTCTTCAACAGAGATGAACCCATCTACTGTTTTAATATAGAAGTAATTCTTATTATCAGTGGCGTAACCTTTTTCATTGGCTTCTACCTCACTGTCCATCACTTTAGACACCTTGAAAAGCTTATATGTTTTGCCTTCAATTTCAGTCCAAGCAGCAGGATACGGTGAAAGTCCTCTGATAAAATTATATACTTTTTCCGTAGGCTGATTAAAATCTACTTTACAAGTCTCCTTAAAGATTTTTGGTGCATGTTTAGGTTCCCCTACAATCTGCTGAGGTGTTGTCTTGTAGTTTCCTTCTTCAATCAGCTTCACAGTTTTCAATACTGTACCAGCACCTTTCTCCATCAATCTCAAATACACATCTCCTACAGTATCTTCTTCATGAATTGGCTCTTCCTCACGCATAATAACATCTCCTGTGTCAATTTCATGCTGTAAGAAGAAAGTTGTTACACCTGTTACTTTCTCACCATTGATGATGGCCCAGTTAATTGGAGCTGCACCTCTGTAATCAGGAAGCAATGAACCGTGAAGGTTAAAAGTACCAATTCGAGGCATATCCCAAACAGACTCAGGCAACATTCTGAACGCCACAACAATCTGAAGATCAACTTTCAAAGCTTTTAATTCTGCTTGAAACTCCTCGTTCTTTAAATTGGTAGGTTGAAGAATATTCAACCCAGCTTCCAATGCATATTCTTTTACAGGAGACATATGCAATTTTCTTCCTCTACCAGCAGGTTTGTCAGGTGCTGTGATCACACCTACCACATTGTAATTATTTTCTACTAAAATCTTTAATGAAGGAACCGCAAAATCCGGTGTTCCCATAAAAACAATTCTCAAGTCTTTATTCATCATATCTTATTTTTTAAAAGTCTTAGCAATGGTCTCGTGACGGTCCAATGATTTACATACCCAAGCCGCTTCAATCAGTTTTCTTTCTTCCTCTGATAATTTCCACTCACTCTCGGGCAACTTTCTCAATTTTGTGCTTAATGTATGCAGGCTCAATGCCGCACTGACCGATATATTAAAGCTTTCAGCAAAGCCGTACATTGGTATTTTCACCTTGTAGTCAGCTATTTCAAAAGCTTCCTCTGAAATGCCTTCTTTTTCATTACCAAACATCAAGGCTAAAGGTTCATCGACTGGTAAATCATCAATAGACATATCCGTATGAGGTGTTGTGGCTACTAACTTATACCCTTTAGATTGCAATGTTTCAATGGCTCCCTTAGTAGAATCATAAGTATTGACATCTACCCATTTTGCTGACCCCATTGTGGTTTTCAATGAGACTTTAAACTTTGTATCAGATTCAATCAAATGAAGGTTTTGTAAACCGAAACAATCACATGTTCTGATGATCGCTCCTACGTTTTGAAGTTTGAAAACCTCCTCCAACAATACTGTAAAATGATTTGTTCTCTGAGAAAGTACCTTTTCTATTCCTTCTAATTTCTTTTCTGTTATAAATGTTTTCAAGTAATCTACTAACCCTTCTTCTTCAGAGTATTTTTTAAAAGCATCTGTTTTAAAAAACTTGAAATCATCGTCATTTGCGTAAGGCATTTCTCTCTATGTTATTTCTAAAACTAGGAAAGCTGTCTGTAAAGTGAAAAACAGCTTTACGGACAGCTTTAATTTGTATTATTTCTATGAATCTTAGTTCACTGCTTCTTCAATTGGAGTTTTATTCTTCAAATCTCCATCAACAAATTGAATAATCGGAACATATTGATTGTCTTGAGCATTCTTATAATTATAAGCTGGGGTCAAATATCCTTTCCTGAACTCGTCACTTGCTTTTAACTGCTGCACAAAACCATTTCCGTATTCACTCATGATCATACCAAAAGCAAACATGGTTTCAAAACCATCATATACAAAGCTTGAGGGCTGGTTATTAAATTTTTCTTGATATTCAGCAATAAATGTTTTTGCTCTGAAAGAGTCATCATCAAACCAATTGGGGAATAGGATATTGATTTTTGCAGTCTCCATTTGAGAATAACTCAACTGTTTGTATTTCAACCATTCTTGAGGAACATAAGCAGAGGCCACTGTACCTAATGACAATAATGCACTTACTGTACTTAAAGCTTCAACTTCATTAGTTACTGCAATAAATACATGAGCAGTTGAATCTTTTACCACTCCCAGAGAATCATCGTAAGCCAAAGGATCAAACATCTCCTGCAATACCTCAAAACCATCTACTGGGTCAAACTCTTGATAAGCTGCAATTTTACCACCTTCAGCCTCATAAGCTTCTTTAAAAGCTACAGCCATTTGTTTTTCTTTGGTTGAATGTCCAAAAACAACATAAGTTTGAACTGTGTCTGCTTGAATTCTCAAAGAATCGCCTTCAGGGAATTGCTCTAATGTTGCTAACTCCTCAGCTCTTAATCTTTTACCTAAACTTCTTCCAATTGTTTCAGGAGTTGAAGTAGCTAAAAATGCATTAGAAGAGTTTTCAATCACCATACTGTTATTTGAAATTGGATTGACCATTGGAATACCAGTTTCATTTGAGAATTGCTGTACCAATGGCAACATATCTGCATATAATGGTCCCACAATAAGATCTACATTCATCATTTTAGGATCTTCAAGCAACCCTTTCAAATGAGTTGTATCTCTTTTAGTATCATAAGCCACTACATCTATGTTGACATCTCTTTTTGCCAAGTATTCTTTAGCAATTAAAATTCCTTGATAGATATTATAAACAAATTCGTTTTTGACTCTCAATGCATTTCCATTCGTAGTTTCAGTAAAGAATGGCAATACTACAGCTACAGTATATTTCTCTTTCTTTTGAGATTTTCTAACTACATGCTTATTAATTTCAATACCCAAATGAACAGAAAGCTTTGTCAACAGCTCTTCATCTCTTTCCTCTTTAGGCTGTTCTAATATTTTATTGAAAAGCAAAGATGCAATCTCTTTATTATCAGTGTTTGCCTCACAAATTGGCTTCAACTCTTCAATAGAAAGTGCTTCTAAAGATTGGTAAATCATTGCAGTCAGCTCTTCTCTGAGTTTACTGTCCGTGATTCCATTAGCAATCATCAAGCTTTCATCATACTTAGTGGCTTTCAGATAAGCACAACCTAAAAGGTATTTTGCTTGTTCTTTCTCATCCCAATCCGCATAATCTGCAATTGCTTTATTTAAATTATTTTGTGCTTCTGTAAAGTTACCTTCCTGATAATTAGCATACCCAATCAATGTAAGTGCATAAGGCTGCAAAGTTGCTCCTTTAAGACTCATCATATCTTGTAATACCACAATCGCAGGCTGGTACTTTCCTTGGTCTATTAATTGTTTCCCGTAAGTATATTTCTCAACTTCAGTTTTTCCACTTTGAGCAAAAGCACTGATAGAAACTAAGAAAGTCAAGATTAACGTATAAAAGTATCTCATAAAAAAATGATCTTCTTCTTATTTAAACTGAGATAAAAATTTAGAATATGGCTTTGGTAATAAGAAAAATAGTTCTTTCGAATTAAAAGCAACTGCAAGTTACAAAAACGGTTATGATTAAAAACACTTTGGGATAAATAATAGGTAATAGAACCTTCTGAATTACAGTTTTATTAGTTTTTTTGAATAGAAAAAGCCAACCTCAAAAAATGAGATTGGCTAAAAAAAGGAACTCTAAAACTATCTGTCACAAATCCAACCTACTCACCACAATAGGGATCCGTGATTTGATAACGACTATTATTGACTAGCTGATTTCTATTGTTTTTTTCTCAGCAGGAGTATTCTTCGGCAACACTACGGATAAAATTCCGTCATCGTATGAAGCATTAATACCCTCTACATTAATATTATTAGGAAGTGTAAAAGACCTTTTGAAATCTTTACCTACAAATTCTCTTTTCAAATATGTAACTCCTTCCTGCTCTACTTCAGTATGTTTGTAAGTCACCACTAATTTGTTTTGATCAATGGCAATTTCCACATCTTCTTTCTTAACACCTGGAATAACTATTTCAACAGTGAACCCTTCCGCATACTCTTTCACGTTCATAGGAACCTGAGCATCTAACGGGTTTACAGTATCTAATACATTAACAACATCACTCATTAAAGAGGAAATAAAAGTTGTTGGGTAATCTGACAATGAATGTTTCATTTTATTATTTATGTTTTGGTTTGGCTAATTATTTTACTTCAATTTTAACAGGCTTTTTCTCTTCACTTTTTGGTAAAGTTACAGTCAAAATACCTGCATTAAATTTCGCTTCTAAAGCTTCTACTTTAATTAAGTCAGAGATTCTAAACGTTTTTTCAAAATCACTTACTTGATAAGCATTGACTAAGATTTTCTCTTCTGTTTTGTTCTCTTCTTTTGGTTGCTTATAGTTAATATTCAATCTATTATTTTCAACATCAATTGAGAAAAACTCTTTTTTGTAACCTGGTACTACTAATTCTAAATAAAAGGCTGCTTCATCTTCCTTAATATTCACAGGCACAAATGATTGCCTATTTCTTTCTACTGCATTAATTACATTTGAAACAAATGATTTTCTTGTCGAAGGTCTATAAGTTGTGATACTCATGATTTTATTATTTTAATTTTAATTTCAATATCAATTTTACAGTTTGCTTATAGACAAGAGGTATACCAAGTGAAAAATTAAGACATTTTGTCATTTTATATTAATAAAAACGCTCCAACAAATGACATAATGTCATTTTAAACGAAATTAATCGGACAAAATGAGTCAAAATTAAAATTCAAGTTCCCGTTCAAGCGTGCCAATACTTGAGAATAATTTTAGGTTTTAAATTTTGATTAAACACAAACAATTAATTACATTACAGGACATTTAATTACTTATCAATTCAAATTCATATCTAATGAGCACATTAATGAGAGAAGATGTTGAGAAGAGAAGACGTCTGACTAAAATCATCGCACAAGTATCAAGGTTAGGCAACTACACCTTAGGGCGTGCTTTTGAACGTGAAGGATTACCTATATCAAGAGAACAATGGGATGTGCTTGTGATGCTTTGGGATAAAGATGGTAGAGCACAACAAGAGTTTGCTACATTTTTATTGAAAAACAGAGCAAGTATCACGAGTTTGATCGATAATATGGAGAAGAATAACTTGGTAACAAGAGTTCCAAATCCTAACGATAAAAGATCAAAACTTATTTATCTAACAAGAAAAGCAAGAGACCTTAAAGAACAAGTTGTAGGCATTGCTCAAGATGCAATTCTTTCTATCACAAAAGGAATTCCTTTAGAAGATGTTGAACATGCCGCAGACTTACTAACAAAATGTTTAGAGAACATCGTAGAATATGATGAGAATATTCTTGATGATCAAAAAGGTGCATAACCTCTCCAACCGAAAAAGCTCTTAATAATAGAAAGGTTACTTTCAAAAATATGCAACAACAAACTAATACTCTTATTTGTTGGCAAAAGTGTATTGGATCAATTGTGTTTTTTATCTCACTTCTATTTTCCAATACACTTTTCTCACAGCAAACTCCAGAAATTAAAACTGTTCTTCAAGCACTCAATTCCGGAGACCCATCTTATGGTATCAAAATCTTCTCGGACAGTTTAATGCCTTTGATCTATGAAAGAAGAGAATACCAGCCAATATGGACTTCCCCAAAAAACATCGAAGATCTTCTTTTTGTTATTAATGACAGCTATAATGATGGTTTAACACCTGAGCATTATCATTTGAAAATCATCATGGAGCTGAAAAATAAACCTTCATTGACCAATGAAGAAAAGGCTCTCTATGATATTGCAATGACTGATGCTGGAATATTATTGAGTTCTCATTTGATTTGGGGAAAAGTACAACCTGAAACCATCTCTTCTACTTGGAATTTTGACACCAAGGAATTTTCTGAAGATAGAATCAAGCTTTTTTTAGCACCTATTGAACAAGAAAAAATTCTTGAGGCTTCTGCCTCTATTAGACCTAGTAACATCTTATACACCGGATTACGAAAATCATTAAAAAACTTCAGGGAAATTGAGGCGAAAGGCGGTTATACAAAACTTCAAAAAATAGAATCAATAGAGTTGGGTGATAACAATGAGTTTATTCCTGAGCTAAGAAAAAGATTGGCCATCACCGGAAATCTTATCCCAGTAGATTCTACCGTACTTAAAGTAGATACTACATTCCGCTCTCAGCAAGAAGGAATTGCAATTGTGAATGCTCCATCAAACAGACCTGAGATTGATACCATCACTTCAATGATTCCTTTCAACCCTGCCCCTATTCTTGATTCAGCTTACGTTACAGTTCCTCTTTTAGACACGGCATCTACTCTTTATAATGAGAATTTGAAACAGTCCATTATTGCATTTCAGAAAATGTATGGATTAGAACAAGATGGAAAAGTAGGAAAAGCTACTCTCAAGGCGTTGAATGTTCCTATTTCAAGCCGAATCAACACGCTGAGAGTGAATATGGAAAGAGCCAGGTGGATCAATCACGAAGATGATGATAATTTTATTTTTGTCAATATTGCAGATTTCACATTGTACCTTCATAAGCATGGCGAGTGGTATTACACTACTAATGTGGTAGTAGGAAAACCTTACCATCAAACGCCTGTATTCAAAGCAAAAATGAGCTATATAGACATTAATCCCACTTGGAATGTTCCTTATAGTATAGCAAGTAAAGAAATGCTTCCTAAACTTAAAAAGGATGCTGGTTATCTGAAAAGGCAAAATATGAAGCTTTATGACAGAGCCAATAATGAAATTGATCCTTATTCTGTTGACTGGAAAACGATCAAACAAAAAAGCTTTCCTTATTATATTGTCCAAGGATCAGGACCAGGAAATGCACTAGGATACATCAAATTCATTTTCCCCAATAAATATTCAATTTATCTGCATGATACTCCTTCCAGATATTTATTCAGCAGAAATTCAAGAGCATTCAGTCACGGTTGTATCAGAGTACATGAACCTCTAAAACTGGGGGAACAGTTACTGAAAGATCAAGGGTATACCTTAGAAAAGATTGAGGAAATTGTAAAAACTCATGAATTGAAAAGAGTAATTTTGATGGAAAGACCTACTGTTTATTTACTGTATTTCACAGCAATGCTTGGGCCTGATGTTGCAGTTCATTTCTATGATGATATTTATTCAAGAGATAAAAAAGTATTAAAAGAACTCAACAAATCACTGTATTAATTGTACAGTTTATGATATAAACACAAAAGGTATAGCACTCTACATGCTATACCTTTTCTCCTTATTATTTTTACACTCTGTTACTTTCTTCCTCCGAAGAAGAAGGTAAGGAACATTGCTGAATAAAAACTACGGTTATCTGAAGATGCCATGATCTGAACTTCCTGTGTGTAAGCATCTGCAATAATGCCTGCTTCAATACCTGTTATACTTCTCTTATTTACCCCAAATTCAAACGACAAAGAAGCCTTTAGCGCTAAACCTGCCACTACACTGGCCTTGGAAAGACTTTCCCCAAAAGAGCCTGTTCCCTCAATATAACTACTATAATCTGCAAAATCCTGCTTCGTAAATTGCTTCGTAATCACTCCATCTTGAGGGTCTTTATATTTGATGAGGTAAGGGGTTACAAGCCCAATAGAAGGACCTGCATTGACAATCACATTCATCTGCACTCCTTGTTTCCTAGCTTTTTTAAAGATAATCCACTCTTTACCAAACATAGGTCGGATGGCGTAAAGTCTGTTCATTTTTCCATAGACAACACCTTCACCTGTATAGGTTTGTCTTCTTTCCTCTTTAGGGTGTTTGATGTTTAGAAATTCTATACTCAATGAATGGTACTTCCTTTCGTTCTCTATTTGCCCAACTCTACCACGAGTCACTTTCGTTTTACCACTGTTTCTTCCCAATGACTCTGTGATTTTATGCTCATAAAAGAATTTCTTGGAGAAACGGAGAGAAGCTCCACCAATAGTTCCCCCGTAGGTATTCATCATAATACCCAAGGCCCATTCTTTTTCATAATATTCATCCTCCTCCTCAACTGGAAATTGAGCAAAAACGGCTAACGGGGAAATACAGATAAATATTAAAGAGATGATTAACTTCTTCAAGTCTAGCTAATTTAATTCGTTCAGATAAATAAGGGTTTACTATAGTAATTTACATTCTATAAATGATTCCTACAAATAAGAAAGTGATGAATAGAAAGCAAAAAATCACTAAGTTTGCTATTGTTATAAGAATATAGCAAACTTAATCATAAAAAATAAATTTTTGTTTGAGCATTTCTCTTTAATCTTAGAATCAAATTACTAATTGCATTCAATAATGTATTGATTATACACTATTTTTGACTTTATACTTAGAACTACTGCAATGTGAATTCTATTGTTTTAGCAGTTTGTAGCTTATCTTTGTAGGAATAAAGAAAATAATGAAATTTATTCAGTGTGTTTTTTTGAAAGAACCAAATTAATGATGATTGACATTTCCCTTAACGCAGTACTATGACTAAAGTCTCTTTTACTTGGGAATCATAGAATAAAAACTCTACTTTTGTTTTGCTCATTTAGATGTTTCTTATTTACTCAATTATTAAATAGAAATTGGTCCTATGAACTGGAGCATGCTTGAGACTTCTTTTTTGAGGTTCATGTTTCAAAAATGCCTTTAGACACGACAATTTTTTAATAAATATATCAAATATGAAAATATCCATCATTGTAGCAAAAGCTACTAATAATGTGATAGGAAAAGATAATCAGCTCATATGGCATATTCCCGCTGATTTAAAATACTTCAAAAAAGTGACTTCAAACCACACGGTGATTATGGGTAGAAAGACACATGAATCTATCGGTAAATGTTTACCGAACAGAGTGAATATTGTCATTTCAAGAAACCCTGATTTCCAAGTGTTCGACGGAGGTGTATTGACTAACAGTTTAGCTGACGCTATTGAAATGGCTAGACAAAAAGGTGAGCAAGAGGTGTTTATTATTGGTGGTGGAAAAATTTATGAAGAGGCAATGAAAATTGCAGATAAACTTTATATCACTGAAATACATGATCAATTTGTTGGGGATACTTTCTTCCCAGATATTCTACCTAGTCAGTGGTCTGAAATATCAAGGTTTGAATATCCCAAAAATATGACTTCTCCGTATGCTTATTCTTTTGTAAATTATATACGCAATAAATAATTAACCTTTTTATGAATTACATTGTCATCAAAGTGGAATGCAATGAGGAACTAAGTGAAGTTCTTCAGGCGGTTTTGGGAAATGTTGGGTTTGATGCATTTCTTGAAAATGACCATGGGTTTGAAGCTTCAATTGAAAAAGACCTTTATAATGAAGTTGAAGTAAAAGAAGCATTGGATTTCTTCGAAGAACAAATCACTTATACAGTTGAAGAGCAGGAAAAGCAAAACTGGAATAAGTTATGGGAAAGTCATTATGATCCAGTAGAAATTAGCGAAGAACTACAAATCAGAGCTTCCTTCCACCCTGCCAATCCAAAGTACAAGTATGAAATTGTCATTACTCCGAAAATGTCTTTTGGAACAGGGCATCATGCTACTACAACTTTGATGTTGAGAAATCAACTTACAATCGATCATAAAGGTAAAAATGTTGCTGACTTGGGATGTGGTACTGGAATTTTAGCTGTAATGGCGAAACTTCTAGGAGCAGAACAAGTTGACGCTTGTGATATAGAAGACTGGTCGTGTGAAAACGCTTTAGAAAATGCTTCTTTAAATAATGTAGATTTAAGAGTGACAGTAGGAACTGTACACGAAATGGAGAAGCTAGAAGAATACGAAATCGTATTGGCCAACATTAATAGGAATGTTTTGTTGGAAGAAATGCCTACGTACCAAAAACTTATCACCAAAGGTGGCAAACTATTACTCAGTGGATTCTACACAGAAGATCTTCCAATAATAACTGAAAAAGCTAATTCAGTAGGTCTTACTTACCTTTCACATTTAGAGAAAGATAATTGGGTAAGTGCCGTATTTGAAAATTAATACTTTTTGGAGTATTTTTTGCGAAACAAGCTTATAAGTAGGCTGTAATTGAACAAGAGTGTCTATTACAGCCTCTTTTATTTTTAAATCGTCTTTTGAACTTATGCTTTCAAAGTTTAAATATAAATTTCTACCTCTACTCTTCTTATTGAGTTTTTACTCATCAGCCCTATTTGCTCAATCTGACGCCAACAATGTGCAGTCAGATTCATTAGTAAAAAAGTACTATCATCCTTTTACTGAGTATGATAGCTTCTTGGTGGACCTTAATTTGTATTTGCAAAAAGGTGTCCGATTAGGAAGTGATACCATCATGGCTGATTTTGAGTCTCATTGGGAAAATAATGTCATCAAGGAGAATCAAAAAGAATGGATTTTTAAGAGTACTAAACGTATGCATAAGAACCGCTTCAAGTACAAACATCAAGCGGCAATGTATTATGGCTGTATCATGGCATTCATAGATTCAGCAGGTCATAATAACAATCAATTCACCCGGTTCTTAGAAATAGCAGATACTTGTCTTATTTCTTATACTCCAAAAGTCACTCATAATTTCTTCTATAAATCAAGACTCTTTTTGGAGAAAAGACTGATTGAGAAATCAAAGTACACCACCATCAAAGTAATGGGAGGTGAGTATGAGTTTATGCATGAACTATCAGCAGATGGCTATGTGAGTGACAACATGGTGGTAGAAATCAATAAAGAAGCACAGGAAGAAGCTCCAAAAGAAGACTGGTTTGAAACCAATGAAGATGTTGCACAAGAAAACACCTCTGACTCTTCTTCTGATTGGGGTGATGACTCTTCCGGCAATGATGAAAACTCTTGGGAAGATAGTGGCAATACAGACTGGGGTGATGACAGCAGTAATGATTCATGGGACAGCGGAAGCGTAGACTGGGGCAATGACAGTAGCAGTGACTGGAGTTCCGATGATGGTTCCTCTGATTGGGGTGACTCATGGAGTGGTGACGACAGTAGCATTGAGGTATATGATGAAGGCAGCAGTGATGGAAGAGACAGTGGAGCGGAAGCTGATACTTACGCCTTTTCAGAAGACTGTAATGAACAATCTTCTGAAATTGTAAATTATGATCCTGGCATCACAGATATGCCACCTCTGGAAGGGCCTATGCTCCATATTTCAGAAGCTGACTTACTGATTACTACAAAATTTGATACAGCATTACTTGAACATACTGTAGGTACTTTCCTTTTCAAATCTGATACAATTGTGTGTCAAGGAGGGCGTTTCTATTGGGAAAATGTCAATTTCTCTAAAGATTCTGCCTGGTGTGAATTACCTCACTTCAGTTTTGATACAAGAGTAGCTTACATTGAGGCGGATCATGCTGAAATGTATTTTAGTCATTACCTCGATACAATTGCGATTGGTGCATTTACCTATAGAAGTGGTCACTTTAATAAATTCCCAGAAAGGGCAATTTATCCTCAATTTATCAGCTATAATAATAATCTTCATTGGAAAAACCTTCCAGAAGAGATGGAGATGAAAGGAGGGTTTGCCATCAAAGGAAAACATACAGTATCCAAGGCTGTTTCTGGTGCTCCAACAACTATCACAGTAAAAAATGATAATTCAGCTCTTTTCACTTTGCGTTCCGATAAAGAAGTACGCATAAAAGACGAAGGTGAAGTTATAAGAACTAAATCAAGTCAGATTGATATCTACTATTCGAATGGAGATACCATCTCCCATCCTTCTGTTAACTCTTATATCAGCATTGGTGACAGTATCAAAAAGGTGTACTTCAGAAAGACCACAGATATCTACAGATTTAATCCGTTTACATTAAGTGCTCAGGACGTGAATGTCTATGCTGATGCAATTGATTGGGATATTACGAAGGACTCTCTTGATTTTAGAATTACAGGAGGTGAAAAAATTGTTCCTCTAATTGTAGAATCACAGGACTTTTTCCATCCTGGTTTTGTAACAAGAATTCAAGGCATGAAAAAGTTTCATCCGCTGATGATTCTTGTTAATCACTCAAGATCACATAGACGAAAATGTTTTGATGCTGGTCAACTTGCCAAAGAACTTCAGATCAATGAAGAGCAGTTTGATGAAAGTCTTCAATCTATGGCAATTGACGGACTTATTGAATATGATCCTTATTCAAAAATTGTAAAACTCAACGATAAAGCCTACAGGTATCTTGACCGCTACTTCTATGCTTCAAGCGAAAGAAGAAGAAGGGCAATGACCTCAAGAATGAATTTTGAACACCTGAGTGCAAGACAAGAACAAGCTCTTTTCAATAGAGATTTTGATAACTTGAGTATTGCGGCTCAATTGCCAGTTGACGGTAGTGCTAACGCTCAGCTTTCATTGGACGATAGCTCTAAGCTGATTCTTAAAAAGGTACCTTACTTCCCAATTTCCGATTCTCTGAACGTATTTGTAACTCCAGACAGTGCTGGTTTGACAATTGAAAAAGAAAGAAAAATATCTTTTGGTGGAGAGTTTATGGCCGGAACTTACCTTTTCAGAGGTAAGGAATTTACATTTGATTACGATAGCTTCCTTATTCAGCTTACTGATGTTGACTCTATCAGCTTTGTATTGAAAGACAGTATTACAGGAAAACCAAAAGAAGCTCCAAACCCTTTAGTTGATACTGGTGGTACACTTTATATCAATAAATCATTCAACAAAAGTGGTCTCTTAAATATCAATGGCTTCCCTTCATTCAATGCTACATCAGACAGCAGTAGTAAAGGTGGTCGTATTTATTATGACCGTCCTTCAATTTTGAATGGAGCCTATGACAAAAGAATTGTTTTTGAGTTAGATACTTTCACTGTGGACGCCTCTGTAGAACATAGTGACGTTTCATTTAATGGAGTACTAAATACGGGAGGAATTTTCCCTTCTTTCAAAGACGAAGTGACCATGGATCCAACATCAGGTATTTTTGTTTTAGAAAGAAATACCAATCACGATGCTCCATGGGGAAGTGAAAAAGGGTGGCCCATTTACGTTAAAAAGAAAAAGACTGATTTTGGTCCAAAACTCAGTGGTAAAGGTCACTTTGATGGAGATATTGCTTTAACCCATAAAGGAATCAGAGGCAGTGGAGAGTTAGAATATTTAGGAAGTGAATTTAAATCAGATGACTTTATTTTCTATTCCGATTCTGTGACAACTCAAGGTACAAAAGGTATTATAGAATCTGATATTCACCCTAGAGTAGAAATGCATACTTACGATATGAAATGGTATGTATTTAGAGACAGTATGGCTTTTAAAGGTACTTATGAGGAGCCTTTTACTATTTATAATGATGACACTAAATTTTCTGGTGATCTAGCCCTTCTTCCAACAAAAATCTTTGGTGAAGGTGAAATCGAAACTTCAGAATCTAGAAATAAATCTCAAAACTTTAGATTCCAAAAAGACGGCTATATTAGTAGACATTCCACTTTTGATATCAAATCCAATATTGAAGGCAGTCCATCAATGCACGGTAATGATATCAGAGTAGCAAGAAATGTAATAGACAATAAGGTCCTTATCCGTACGGAGAATAATAGCAGAAACACTTCTTCCCTTACTTTCCCAGCGGTAAATTTCCAAACTTCAATTAATGAAGCCCTTTGGGACATCGATTCCAAAAAGATTTACATGTCTGCAGGAGAAAGTCAAAAAGGTAAATTTGTTTCCAATGAGCCATCTCAAGATTCATTACTTATTGAAGGTGATTCCGCCAATTATGATTTAGCATCCAATAAGCTGAACATTTACAATGTGGACAAGATAAAAGTCAGCAACCTTGATATTCTACCTGATTCATTAAATCAAACAGTAAAAATCAGTAATGGTGCTACAATTGAACCATTGACAAACGCTAAAATCGTTTTAAGTAGATACACTAAACTGCACACAATTTACAACGCCAATGTTGAACTGATTTCTAGTAAAGAAGTAAATGCTTCTGGAGATTATAAATATGAAAATGAGCTTGGAGAATCAAAGGTGATTAAAATAAGCAGAGTGATTGCCAAAGAGTTCTATAACAATGATATCTCTGACAACACGATTCAAAATAGAGCTTATGGAGAGGTAAGCGAAAGTGATCCTTTATTATTTGTTGGCGGATTAGAATATTATGGTAAGATTGGTTTGGTTGAAAATAAAAAAGTGGCTCGTTTCAAAGGAGGAAATGCCCGCTTGAACATTCCAGGACAATCTACGCAATGGTTCAGTTATGAATCTACAAATGATGATGGTGAAACTGACTCTACAGCACATGTTATTATAGATGAAAAACTAGTTTCAACAGAAGAGAATCTACCTTTAATTACAGGACTTTTCTATGATGAGAAAAATGGTTATATCTACAATAGCTTTGTTGAGCGCCCGGATGGTTACAGAAAGGAACACAGAAAGCTATTTAATGTGGAAGGTTTACTGAAATTTGAATCCTTAGACGGCACAAGTAACAAAGGTATTTTCCATATCAAACCAAAGAGATACTATGATGAATTAGCAAAAGGAGAAGAAGAGTTTTATGCATCTATTGCAGGAAACTGGTTTAGCTTTGATCATCAGAAAAATAAAATCAATTTCAGAGGGAAAATCGATTTGCTTCAACCAAACCCTAAAGAAAAAACTCCTTCTATTCTTACTGCAGCAGAAGGAGTAGCAATGCATGAAATTGACGAGCTTTCTATGAATGCTTCCTTTGCTATTGGTCCTAAGCTATCTTCAAAAGTGGCATCTTATATTTTGAATGATATGAGATCCAATAAAGAGGATGCTCCAAGAGTACTTCCTGAAGATTATGAAATTGACAGTTTAGGTACTTTGAATCATCAAATTGTACCGCTATTCAATGCCAGTCAATATAAAAACTATTTGAATGGCTACGATATTGCAAGACTGCTCAGTAGCTATATTGTGATATTGGATAATCCGTTGGTGTGGGATAATAACAACGCAGCTTTCCATTCTAAAGGAGAGGAAATCAAATTATTATCTGCCTTCGGTGATGATATTAACACCGTAGTCACTGGATTCATAGAAATACCAAAAGAAGAAGAAACTGGTGATGATGGCGACCGAGAACCTAACGATAGAGTTATTAATATATTCTTAGAAGGCCCTACAGGAATTTGGTATCATATAAGACAAGATAACGGAGAATTGAGTATATTTAGCTCTAACAAGGCTTTCATGGAAGACATTAAGAAACAAAGCGACGTTACTCCTGGTAAAGCGAAACAGACCTTTGCATTCTTAGAGTGGTACTATAATACCTATAAAGATGGTTCCGAGATCCCTTCAAGATATGATTCAGAACTTAATACAGCTATTGAAGAAGAAGAGGATTTCGGTAATGATTTCGAAGGCGTAGAAGACAATTCAGCAACTGAAGGAGAAGAGGATGATAGTATTGACAGTATTCCAGAGGAAGAGGAAGACGATGGAGATGATTTCTAAATTAGGCTAGAAAGATGGCAAGACTTTTTTATCTTATTAAATCAACGTTCCTTTTATTATCAATAATTGGAATGTCTTCTTCCACTATCTATGCTCAAAATGAGTATGATGAGGAAGGCGAAGAAATAAAACCAAAACCAATGGTAGTTGAGATGGATTCTATTGACGAAGATGCTCCTACTATTGAGTTGAACCCTGGTGCACCTGAAGAACAGGCACAAATCAAAAAAAAGAAGAAAAAGAAACGTAATATTTTTTGGGGTATTAAAACTAAAAAGCAATATACCCGCTCTAGTGACAAAGGAAAAGCTGTATTTGAACTTTTCTTCGTTTTACCTGAATATGAAGCACCTAACCCTTACGCACCTTTAAAATACTATTATAATGCGAAGGATCGTAAGATAGAGAGAAAGTCAACTTCGAATTCCAAATATGGTATCCCCTTACATGGTTCTTATGTCAAAATCGTTGAAAAAGATACTGTCACTACTGGTTTCTTTTATAAAGGACTCTTGACCGGAAGATGGGTTTGGTATGGGAAAGATAAAACGATCAAGGATAAGAAATTTTATTATATGGGCTTCCCTAAAGATGCTGAAATCACTTATTACGATTCTAAACAAACCAAAGTTAAAGAAGTAACTCCCTATCAACATGGAGAACTCAATGGTATCTATCAGTCTTTTTATGAAAGTGGCAGAAAGAAAGTCGTAGGCAGTTACAAGTACGGTTACAAAATTGGTGACTGGACTGAATACTATGACGCAATGGACAAAAGAGGAAGACAGAGAAGAAAAAAATTAACCCAGTATAGAAATAAAAATAACGTCTACAGAAAAGATTACGCAGGCCCGAAAGTAAAATACGAATGGGATAAAAACGGGAAAGTGACTCATAAGAGTAAATAAGACCTTAAAAAACGAACAGAGTGGATCAAAAATACTTTTACCCAGTACCTAATCCACTGAACAAATGTTCATAAGGACTTTTTTAAACCTTCCTTTTAATGAAAAAAGCGTACATTTGTAGAAATTATAGCAAAGTCAATCAGAGATGTTAGATAAACTTGAGAAAATAAAAGAACGCTTTGATCAAGTAAGCGAAGATTTGGTGAAGCCTGAGACTGTCTCAGACATGAAATTATACGCCAAATTAAACAAAGAATATAAAGATTTAGAGAAAGTTGTCAATAAATACTTTGAGTATAAAAATATGCTTGAGGGTATTGATGAGGCAAAGCAAATATTAGAAGAAGAGAAAGATCCAGAATTGCGTGAAATGGCAAAAATGGAACTTGACGAACATCAAGAAGGGATCCCTGTGATTGAAGAAGAATTAAAAATGCTTTTAATCCCTAAAGATCCTAACGATTCTAAGAATGCCATCTTTGAAATCAGAGCAGGTGCGGGTGGTGATGAAGCTTCAATCTTCGCAGGAGATTTACTTCGTATGTACCAACGTTTCTGTGAAAAACATAAATGGAAGTTATCAATTACCGACTTCGTTGACGGTACTTCTGGTGGTTTCAACAAAATCGTAGCCAACATCCAAGGTGAAGATGCTTACGGTATGTTGAAATATGAAGCAGGTGTTCACCGTGTACAACGTGTTCCTGCAACAGAATCTCAAGGACGTATTCACACTTCAGTAGCTTCAGTGGCTGTACTTCCAGAAATGGACGATGTAGAAATTGAATTGAACATGTCTGATATCCGTCGTGACGAATTCTGTTCATCTGGACCTGGTGGTCAGTCAGTAAACACAACTTACTCTGCCATCCGTCTTACTCACCTTCCTACAGGAATTATCGTACAATGTCAAGATGAGAAATCGAAGTTGAAAAACTACGACAAGGCATTAAAAGAGTTAAAATCTCGTCTTTACGCTATCGAAGAGAAAAAGCGTCAAGAAGAGATTGGTGCAGAGCGTAAATCCATGGTAGGTTCTGGTGCTCGTTCGGATAAAATTCGTACGTATAACTACCCTCAAGGTCGTGTAACAGATCACCGTATCAACCACTCGGTGTTCAACTTGCCAATCGTTATGGATGGTGAATTACAAGATTTCATCGACCGTTTACGTATTGCTGATAACTTAGAGAAAATGGAGAATAGTGGTTTAGCTTAATTCAGCGACATCATAATTTCCTCAAAAATACAAGAAAACCCCTCCACTAAAAATTAGTGGAGGGGTTTCTCATTAAAGGCACTTAATGATTTTTCACTCTATAGTAGGCTTTCTCTGTAAAACATTTAAGCTTAAATTATACGCTGACATAATGGTTTCTACAGACAGTGGCTTATTCAGATATCCCTTTACTGTTGGAAGTGTATTTGCCTTCTGAAGGTCGTCATCATTGATAGAAGTTGTTAAGAGAAACAGGGATATTTGTTCTCTTATTTCAATATCCAATTTGTCGTATTCAGTTATAAATTCCCACCCATTCATTCTAGGCATATTGATGTCCAGAAATATGATATTCGGCAAAGGGTACCGCTCTTTATCTTCCTGTTTCAGATAATCGAGCCCCTTTTCAGCACTTAAGAAAAAGGTACATTTTTTAGTAATTTTTGAGTCTTCGATGATCAATCGATTAAAGAAATTAATTGATTCACTATCATCGATTAGTAAAATATGTGCTAATTGATCCATTATAAATTTGGTAACGTAAAAAAGAAAGTACTTCCTTCACCATAAGTTGATTCAACCCACAACTTACCTCCAGATACTTTTACTATTTTCATACAGTTTGCAAGGCCAAGTCCTGTACCTTGATAATTACTTTCATTGGTATGAAGCCGTTGAAAAACCTGAAATATCTTCTTTTGATGTTTTTCTCGAATACCTATACCATTATCTTTCACACTGAAAAGCCACCCATTCTGTTGACTTTTCACTTTAATGGTTACTTCCGGACGATTGCCCTGTTTCTGATATTTCAATGCATTATGAATCAGATTTTGAAAGAGTAACCTCAAACCGACATCACAACCTTTGAGTATAGGCAAGGTTTCAGACCTTATCAGTGCATCTTTTTCATCAATAACACTTTTAAGATCCTCATTGATGCCCTGTAATGTTTTATTGAGGTCCACTTGAGTAATCGTGACGTCCGTACCAAGTCGTGAATGATGTAATATCCCTTTAATCATTTCACTCATACGGGTAGCTGAGTTTTCAAGGTAATTCAAACACATTTGTCCTGTTTCATCAAACAAACCGTTATACTTTTCCTTAAAAATTTCTACAAAGCTTGTAATTGTATTTAGGGGTTCCTGAAGGTCATGAGAGGTGATGTAAGCAAATTCTTCGAGTGATTTATTTTTCTCTTTGAGTACTATATTATTTTTGATTAATTCCCGTTCAGCTCTTTTCAACCTGGTGACATTATTACAAGTTACCATTACTTCTTGATGAGAAATTGGAATGGCTTTAATGAGATAGGTATTCTTGCTGACTTTACAGTCTCCATATTCCACTTCTCCAACATCCACTACTCTCTGTTCTTTAATAGAGGTATAATACAATGAGGGTAATTTGGTCTCATATAATTCTGGAAAAGAAGATTTAAAGTCAGATCCTACAAAATCCCTCAAATCCGTCCCGATCACCTCCTTGTTTACTGAATTGGCATAAACAATATCAAAATTCAATATTGCTCCTGACTTGAGGCGCAACACATATACCGCCGTATTCAAGTGATCAAGGAGTAAGGTCGTATTATAGGATGGTTTCATAGGTTTAAGTGGAATAGTTATTTGGGGTTTTCGTAATAGAACAATTTAAAATAATCTAGAACTTTTACACTTTATCCTTTAAAGATTATAAGAAAGATGAAAGATATTCTTATTTAAATACTTGATATTTTTGCTATAGTATAATGAATGGTTGAAGACTGATTTACATAAAAATTTATTCTTATAACACATTATATGATTAAAGGATTTCTAAAAAATTTGATTACAAAATCTTTGGTAGTAAAGCCTCTTCTATCTTCAACCCATATCTTTGCTTACTTTACAAAAGCATAACGATACGAATACTGTTATGGTTCAATTTAAACAGAATAAAACTACTTTAAGCGTACCCATCACACTAATCATAAAAAAAGGACAATTTATCATTAAAAATATACCTTACAGAACATCAATTGTCAGTAAGGTATGAATGTCAGGCTACTTTTATAATCTAACCCTTCCAACTTATAAAACCCCATAGCAATTGGTAGAGTTAAAACTGCATATTCAATGCAGAATATAACTGAAAAATAGACTGATTATCACCATGGTGTAATACCGAGTACTGAGGTTCAACAAAGAAATTGCATACTGTGTTACCTACCTTCACTATTTTACCAATACCAAAGCCTACAGGAACGTTGTATTCTCCTTTCTCTAAATTGAAATTCCATGTTGGAGCCGTTCTGAAGTACAACCCATTGCTCACCTGCCAAAAGGCGAAAGGCTGGATCGCCATAAAATTGACATCGTTTTTATTCGCATCACCTCCTACATCGGTACGCCATATTGCTAAACCACCTACTTGGAATTGTGGTGATACACTGGCATAAGCAACTGCGGCAGCACCGGCTGTCCACTTACCTGTACCTAACGATGAATGAGTAGCTGTTGGAGCTGACACCGATGGTCCAATACCTATTGATAAAGTGGGTTTTGAAACAGCTAGATACGCTCCGAATAAGTCAAAATCTCCAATACCAGATCGACTCACTCCTAATTCTGGATTCGAATAAGTATTGATTGGTAAAGAGGCTCTCCATAACACTCGTCCGGTTGGTGTAGCAAATCGCATCCAATACGAACTTTGAGTAGCTTCACTATTTCCTGAAAGATTTGGTGAATAATACTGTTGGAGATTAAATGCCGTGAGATTGGCTAAGGGATTATTTGCTTGTGCTTTTTCTTCAGCAGTTTGAGCAAATGAGAAAGATGATACAAGTAGCAATACTGCTATAAATAGATTTTTCATGTTGAGAGATTATTGTTTTTTGATACTTCAAATCTCTTGAAAAATGCTTCCGCATAGGATAGAGAATTACTAATTATTCCTTTTTAGGTAAAATGCTTACTACGCTCTTTGTCAGGAAATAGGGCACAAAAAAAGACCTCATATAATGAGATCTTTAATAGCGAAACAAACTACTGACAATAGTCTGCATGCAATGGGAAAATATCAAACAGTATTATACCTCACCAAAAACATCATGGATAGAATCCGTGAAGTCTAAGATTGATACATAAGCGTGATATCCTTCCTCCATTAATTTATTGATCATATGATCAACTTGAAAGCAGTGCATTGCCACAATACAATCATTGGGAAACTTTTTCCTTACAATTCTCAAAACTTCTGCGGAAGAAATACTTACATCCAGGAGATTTACAAAAATATATCCTTCAGATGTCAATTGATCATCTACGATTTCTTCTAAGTCCACTCTTTTGATGGGTGTCAAGGAATGAATTTGCTCTACAAGTTTATTATTTAGATTATTCTCTTTTCCAATTAATAAATTCATGTCCATAGGGTTTACACACAAATCTATTATCTAGTAAGGCTTCGTCTATTAGAGAATTACCTATTTTGATTAAATATCATCAAATAATTCCCTGTCTATGGCATAAAGAATCAAACCTGCTAAGTTTTTACTACCTGTTTTATCCAGTAAATTACGTTTGTGAGCATCTACAGTTCTTACACTGATGAAAAGTTCTTCAGCGATTTCCTTATTCGTTTTTTCTTTTAATATCAGATGGAGCACTTCTGTTTCTCTTTCAGACAATGGTACTTCCAAAGCAACATTTGACTTTTGAGGTTTTACTTTTCTGATATTATTAATGATGGCATTTGTTACTTCAGGAGAATAATAAGTCCCGCCCGAATACACAATTCTGATACCATTGATCAATTCTTGTTCACTACAGTTTTTCAGTAAATAGCCCATAGCACCCTCGCCCAGCATTTTCTTGATATGTTGACTTTCACCCAACATCGTGAGTGCTATAATTTTTATCGATGGATATTTCTCTTTTACATTTTGAACCAATTCCAAACCATCCATGACAGGCATATTCACATCTGTCAATAGTATATCAATATCACTATTTTTCTCTAATTGATCCAAACAATCTTTGCCGTGTTCTGCCTCACCTGTAATCTCAAAATCACTTTCATCCAATAAGAAATTCTTCAAACCTTCACGAATCATTTTATGATCATCCACCAAAAACAGTTTAATCTTTCCCATTTTATCTTTATATATTTTTATTGATTTCTATTAATAATGTTGTTCCTCTCCCCTCTCTACTTTCTATTTCCAAAAAGCCGTCAATAGCATCCAATCGGTTTTTCATTCCTTTGAAACCAAGTCCTGAATTTCCTTTCAAAACCTTTGATACATCAAAACCTACACCATTATCTTCTATGGTTAACATATAAATATCTTCATAGTTTTTGAGTTGAATATCAACTTTGGTGGCTTTAGAATACTTGAAGATATTATTGACCCCTTCTTGCAATATGCGATACAAAATCACTTCAATTTGCTGGTTTTTAATTTGATGTCCATCGAAATTATGAAAAAACTGAAACTCAATATCCTCACTGCTTTTATCCGCTTCAGTGATCAAACTTTCGAAAGCCGAAATAATACCAAAATCAGTGATCGCCTTAGGCATCAGACTATGAGCCACCGATCTGCTCTCTGTAATTGACTTTTGCAGGTAATCCCATCCTGTTTCAAACTTTTCCCAAATGACCGGCGATATATCTTTAAGGTTCTTTTTTACGGATTGAAAGTTCAATGAAGAGATGGTTAGTGTCTGTTGCAATCCATCATGAATATCCTTGGAAATTCTACTTCTCTCATTGTTTTCAGTTCGAATAATTGCCTCAATGAGATCTTGTGTTTTCTTCTTCTTTTCCGTGACATCAATGTAAGTTCCGACAATACGTTGAGGGTTCCCTTCTTGATCTCTTTCCACAATTTTACACTTCACTAAAATCCAGATCAGCTTACCGTTTTTATGATGAAATCTAAACTCTTGATCTTCTATTTCATCAATCAATTTTTGCCTTCTAGGTTCCTCATAAGTGACAATCCACAAGTCTCGATCATCTGGATGTATAAAGGGTAAAATACCAGTATGAGCATCACAATCTGCAAGTGTGTACCCTAACATTTCGGCAGAAGCATCACTGATTTTCAAGGTATCGTAATACACATTATAATCCCAAATACCATCTTTTGTGGCTTCCAAAGCGTATTTCAGTCGTTCTTCACTTTCATACAGATGATCATTGAGTTCTGTAATTTCATGAGTTCTTTCCTGTACAATATTTTCAAGATTTTCGTTGAGGTGCTTCAATTCTTGTGTACGCTCATTGACCTTTACTTGTAATCTTCTTCTTTGGGCCTTCAGGACTCTTAATCTCCATTGGAAAATCAGATAGATCAATAGTCCAAATAAAACGACATAACATGTTTTTGCTAAGGCTGTCTTATACCAAAACTCTTTTTTTACAAAATGATAAGGGTTTTGGAGGTAAGTATAGGAGTCATCAGTGTTAAGGATTCGTGCGTTGAAGGTATATTCTCCAGCGGGCAGATTATTATAATAAGCTACCGTTCTTGTGCCCATTTTCACCCAATCTTTATCGTACCCTTCTATTTTATATTCATAGTTGAATCTTTCTCCTTGAGAAAAATCAAGAGTGGACAAGTAAAACTCTAATTGATTTAAATCCGCTTCAATTTCTGATGGAAATGTGTTTAATGACTCACCATTAATCGTCATAAGTTGTAAACTCAATACAGGTGGAGAATAATACACATCTCTTGGTCTGAAAAGATAAAGATTGTGTTTTGTCAATAAGTATAGTTCTGATTGATGTTTGACGAATTGTGGAGAGTATCCTAACTCATGAAAGGCTCCACCTAATAAAACCCATCGGAATTTTTTCCCTAAATTAATTCGATGTCCGTCTTTGTCTGAAATGGGAATGACTTCCTGTAAATAGGGCTGTCTGGAGTGTGCCACATAAAACCATTTTCCTTGTGAAGGTGACATCGCAATCATCATTGCCTGATTAGCAGGTAGATTGTTACGAGTATCATATTTTACAGCAGTGCTATCATTTATGATATGTACAATTCCACTTCCATACGTTCCCACCCAAAGCGTAGAATCCTCTTCCAAAGCCAGACTTACCACATATTTTTCTAAGGCAAAGTCTAATTTACTTAACTTCAAAGAGTCTCCTTCCACACTATAAACACCTAAATTTGTGCTCAACCAATCTTTACCCAACGTACGGTTCAAACCTTCTATTTCAAGGAAACTATTTCTGACCTTTATCAAGGTATCTTGCTTTGCAATGTAAAATCCTGTAGGGTCGTTGAGAAGATAATCACCGTTAGAAAGCTGAAAGAAATCGTATACTTTTCCTTCTTTAAGGTGATGAATAACTTGGTAAATACCATTGATTTTTTGAAGTTCAAATGCTCCTTTGTCGGTGGATAAAAGAAGGTGATTATTGATAGAGATAGCCGTTTCATAAATTACACTTCCGATATCACCAACGACTTTCAGTTTTTCAATTTGAT
The DNA here is from genome assembly GCF_001583495.1 of Flammeovirga sp. SJP92. Lineage (GTDB taxonomy): Bacteria > Bacteroidota > Bacteroidia > Cytophagales > Flammeovirgaceae > Flammeovirga. The sequence goes on from NZ_LQAQ01000093.1 coordinate 687,376, forward strand.
TATTCTTGAAGGTAAAAAGTCCATTTTCCCTTGATCCAAAAATAAGCTGTCCGTCTATATCAATAGGTCTTTGAAAAGCAACGTTTTGTGCTTCTTCAGATTTATTCATTTGGTGCAAAGCAGTATTGGAAAAGTAGTTCAACCCTGCCATTGTGCCCAGCCAAAGGTTATTGTCTTTATCAAAAAAGATAGAGCGAATAGTACTGTTTGTCAATCCATCATCATCATACATAGAAGAAACCTGATCTTTATAAATACGATGGAGACCAACACCGCCTCCCCAAATCGTACTGTCTTCTTGAATAAGTATTTTTCTAACAGGTGATTTAGTATTGTTTTTCCCTACCCATTGCTTGATAAAACCTTTCTCTTTAGCGTATAAACATAGCTCACCCCAAAGCCCGCCAATCACATAATTATCACCAAAATCTTTAATTGAAAAAGCCATCATACCAACAGGATCGTCAAATAATTTATGAGTCTTATTTGTTTTTGGGTCCCATTTATAGAAGATGGATTCATTTTTAGAAAGGAACGTATGCAGTGTATAGATTTGCCCATCATCAGCAGGAAATATTCTAAAGAGTCGAGGTTTAGGGTAATTGTGTTCTTTCAAGATACTATTCTTAATCGAATACACTTTTCCATACCTCACAAACCAAATCACTCCATTTTTATCTTTGAAAAAGTTCATGATACGGCTCAGTTTCTGATGGTCTTGATCATAAATTTGAACCGCTTTATTGTCTTCCAAATAAAAAACACCTCTTCGCGTCGCAAACCATAGTTTTCCATCATTATCGAACTCTATATACACAATAGACTCCGTTTCTATAATAGGATCTGATTTCAGATTGATCACCTTAATCTGCGAACCGTCAAACTTCAAGAGTCCTCTGTCCGATCCAATCCATAAGTAGCCTTTTGGATCTTGATTGATGGCAAAAACTCTATCGATAGGAGTTTCTAGTATTTCAGTCCATGTTTTTAATTCATATTCATCTAGGGGAATATTTGGATTTAAGGATTGAGAGAATACTATGCCTGAAAATCCAAGTAATAAAAGGAGCAGTATTTTAGTAGTTTTATATAAATAGTTCAGACAGTACATAGTATAAATAAGAGGTCTAAAAAGGGAAGAGGGAAGAATTAAGAGGGAAGAAAAGTGGTTCGTGTTATGGTTCTTGAATCACTGCACGGGCCACCTTCCCTCATCCCTTTTAACTCTTCCCTATATTTTTTTCCTTGTGCTTATAATATTCAAGATAGTAAAAAAGGAAGATATAAGTAATACTTCTATCTTCCATATGTATTATACTAACTCCATCTTACTAACATCTTTAATAAAATTTTTAGCCTTCTTCAACTTCATCGAAAGCGATACATGATAAACTCCTAAAAGTATACATGTCACACCTGTTAAAGTGATGATGGTAAAGCCTGCAAAAACAGGATTCCATATTAAGATCAATGAGAAAATCAATCCTACAACTCCTATAAACATTAACGGATCGTGAGAGATCAAACCAAATCTTCTCAAGTCTTGTGAAAAGGATATTGTACCTATGGCTCTGATCAAAAACGAAAAGCCTACATACATTGGTAATGTCACAATTGAGATTGCAGGATTCTTGATCAAGAAGATACCTAAAAGAGTATAGGTAAAACCTAATAACAACTGCCATCCCCAGCCTTTAATTGCTTTACGATTTAATATTGAAAAGGTAATATCTGAAATACCCATTATGATAAATGTAACACTGAATAAGGTGGATAATGCTACATAACTTTCAATAGGATAAGTGAACGTAAACACGCCTGCAATGATAAATAATATGCCTGAAATAAGGGGAAGGTACCAATGCTTAATAGTTCTTTGCAATGAATTTTTAGTTTCCATAATTTTTAAAGAGAGAGAAATATTTATGCCTACTATTTAGGAGTTCGGCAATTCCTTTTTAAATAATTTTTTATCTGATCATTGATGATACTTTGTTATTCATTTTAGAAAGAAACTCCTCTCCTAATCTGAATGTAGAAGTTAAATATTCTTGAGTATCAACATTAATTTTTTCAATCTGGATCAAGTCTTCTTGGATCATCTCTTCAATCTCATTTTGAAGAAGATAGATGTCCAATAGGCTTTCCTGAAGTTTTAGTTCTTTCTGACGTTCTGTAAGTACTGTATCTTTCTGTACTTCAGAGATTTTTTGATATCTCATTTTATTAAAAACATGACGAGTGATAATTTTTAAAGAGATCTCTTCAACACCTTTGACAATATCAAAGAGTTCATTTTTCACACCGCTTATCACTTCAAATTTCTCCGCGAAAGTAATTTCATTTTCTAATAAAACGTCGTCTATTCTATTGGGTAAATCCTTGCTATCAAAAGGTAAACTTGAAATCGAATTTTGTATAGAAGTATTCATATCTGTATTGATTTAAGAGAGTTATTACTACTATACAAAGGTGGAGAAATAAGGGCTTTTCTATATTGCAGGCTTACCTAATTACCGTATTTAGGTAAATTACCTATGTTGAATACTAAACTGTTTTACTTTGACTGAAATTAATATTCACTCATCATTTACATTACAATACATCACATTTGAAGGAGTACATGTAGTAGCGGAATCTATTACGCTTCGTCCGAAATAAGCACTCATATATCATTTACATTACTAATAACTTAAGTGTTATTTTATCTTTTAAAGAGGACACGTAGCAGGGCTACGTGGCTACAGATACAAAAAAAGGGGATAAAATATCCCCTCCTTTTCAGCAGTGAAGTTTATACCTTCGCTACCTTTCTATAATTATTACTACTGTCTCTGTTTGATGATGTACTTTGCTGACTTTAGTGATAAAAATGATCACTGCCAAAAGCAATATAAATGTTACTATTTTCATGATCTTGAGAGCGTTTTCTTTACTTCTATTGTACCAGGATTATGTCCCCACATATTCCATCACTGGTACATTACAAAGTTCCTTCTTTTATACCTCAACTCTTTTAGCTGATTACCTAAATTAGCGTACTAGGTGTTTTACTTAGAGAGGGTTATCTCATGGTCAATTTCCACTTCTGTAAAATATGGGAAGGCGTTGACTACCTTAATCCACTCTCCATACTCCAACCTATCATTCGGTTTCTTATCATTCAAAACACTAATCAACTCAAGATTTCCTTTGTTGTCACTTCTGTTGCAAAGCTGTTTTAACGTTTCACCTTTTCTAGCTTGAACTGCTACTATTTTATGCGTATGAATTTCTTTCAAATCCTTTTTCTCCAAAGGTTTTAAAGACGTAGCCACCTGTTCGAATGCTATATCCTTAGGCTTATTAGTGAAGCTTGTTACTTTATAGACATAATTGTGAATCTTTACCCAGCCAATATTAGCGTACTTCTTTTCATTTTTCAGTTCTCCTTCAAATGTCATTAAGTAGCCTTCACTTTCTCCATTGGAGAAGTACCCTTTAGAAGTCATCGCATTTTTTTCTTTCTCCGATAACTCCTCCATAAACGCAAGGGCCGACTCCATTATATCTTTATCTTTTTCAATCGTTATGATAATGCCTTCCTTACCATTGGTACTATAACCACCTACAAAGTCAGGCTGATTAACCAAGTTCCATTTTTCTGGGAAAGTCACCTTAAAATCAAAGACGGGGTGCATAAAAGTCTGACCTTCGAAAGTGCCTTTATAAACACTTTCACCGAAAAGCAGACCGTCTATTCTAGTCTGATAATTCTTCGTTAAACGTGCTGATGGCGCCTTTTCCATAAAAGTGGATTGAAGATCAATCGCATTGATTCTGTCTGGAGTATAAGGATGGTCATTAAAGTAACTTTTCTGTTCCGTTTCTCCGGTTACTAATTCAATGGAAGTTGACATTCTATGCAAAATATCTTTTAAGGCTGATGGCTTGTACCCCGATTTAGCGGCAAGTTCCATACCTTCCAAGTCGGCTTCTGTTTCGTTTTTTCTACCATGAGAAGCCATATATAAAGCATTGGTTGATTTGATCGGAGCATTGAAAATCGTCTCTAAGTCCTTACTTAAGATACCTAAGAGATTTCCAGGTACTTCCAGCAATCGAGGTAAAATTCCTTTTTTAAACTGAGAAACTGTATGTCTGTTATGAGAATGAATAATTTCATGTGAAATAATACAGGCCAACTCATCCTCAGTCTGAATGATGGGCAACAAGCCAGTGGTGATAAAAATATAGCCTCCCGGCAATGCGAAGGCATTCGGTTCAATATTTTCAACAATAAAAAACTGATAATCGAATTTCTTTTCTTCTAAATTTCCTACCAGTTTTTGTCCTACACTGTCCACATAAGCGGTTAATGCATGATCTTGATAAACACCCATGTCTTTGATAACACTTTGAGCATATTCATGCCCTACGGCTTTATCAATTTCTATGCTTTGTGCATAACTGATATTTTGGAAAAACAGTACTGTAATAATGATCGATAGAAAGGCAGATAGATTTTTCATGATGATTTGTAATTTCTGAGAGATAATTTTTGTAGATCAGTAGTGATTGATCTTATTACAAATCAACTGAATTTTGAAGGTGATTATGTGAGAAGAAAACCTAGAGTGAGAGATTAGGTAAATTGCCTAAAACGCCTTTCCAATACCTACACTCAAAGAAAAAGTATCATATCCTTCTTTTATATCATAGAAAAGACCTACCGGAATAGACCAGTGTTTTCCTATCTCGAAATTATACTCTGTCCCTAATCTGAAAACACCTAGATTATGATGTTTTTCTAATTCTATTCCACCTCCTCCAAATACATTCCAGTGAGGAGTAATAGAATAAGCCAGCACACCTGCCACAACAAAAGCATGGTCCCTGACTAAATCATCTTTGTGAGGAATAATATAACGTCCTAATTCAAAATCAAGCATCACGCCCACTTCCAGTTTCGGTTTCACTCTGTAGAGATAATCAAAGCCAATACCTGGCACAAAATGACCTTTATGGTTCAGGTTATCCATATTGGCTCCTTTTGGAATAAAAGTTTGAGCAATAGTAATGGAGATAAATTGTTTCTTGTCATGACCTGCTTCTTCAGGATGCTGTGCAAATACAGATAAACAAGTCAGGCATGTGATAAAGAAAAGGGCTAGCTTTTTCATAATGATTGAGAGATTGATTTTTATTTGGTTTTATACTTTAAAAAAGGTGTTTTGCAACGCAATACGCATCTCAAAACAACATCAATAGTTGAGTAATTTCGGTCTATTTTTAATAAAAAAAGGAATGTCAATCCTGACACTCCTTTTAATATATTATGAATAATCCAATTTAGTCTACTCAACCCAAGATGCGGCCGCTTGTCTTGGTGGGAATTCTTTGAATGTTCCCATATATTCTTTTACTCTTTCAACTGTTGGTGACATCAAGAACATGTGTTCGATAAAGAAGTCCATGTATCCTGCTTCATCAATTGCTCTTTCAAATGGATCTCTTCTTAAGTTGATGATCAATGGAGCTCTCAACTTAGTAAAAGGTTTGATCCATACATCCAATCCTTCGTGTTCTTGGATAGAGAACATAAATTTCCAATCTCCAATTCTCACTGCGGATAAATCACCACCGTCTGTGAAGTAGAAGAAATCTTCTCTTGGACCTTTCGCTTCTTTACCTAAGAAATAAGGCATGAAGTTGTAACCGTCCAAGTGTACTTTATAAGTCATGTCACCAGCTTTGTGACCTTTTAATAATTTTTCTTTGATTTGATCATCACCTGCTGCCGCTACTAAAGTAGGCATCCAGTCTTCTAATGAAATGATTTCGTTAGATACTTGAGGAGCGATCGTACCAGGCCAGCTCACCATCATTGGGGCTCTGAATCCACCTTCCCAAGTTGTGTTTTTCTCCCCACGGAAAGGAATCATACCACCGTCAGGCCATGACAGCACCTCTGCACCGTTATCTGTAGTATAAACTACGATTGTATTTTCAGTAATTCCCAGCTCATCTAATTTATTCAATAACTGACCAACGTGACCGTCGTGTTCTACCATACCGTCAGCATAAATACCTTGGCCTGTTTTGCCATCTGCTTCTTCTGTAAGGTGCGTCACTACGTGCATTCTTGTAGAGTTGAACCATACAAAGAAAGGCTCTTTTTCATCATGTGCTCTATCGATAAAATCTAATGAAGCAGCAAGGAATTCTCTATCCACAGTTTCCATTCTTTTCTTTGTCAATGGACCTGTATCAGAGATACGACCATCAGCATAAGAGTGGATAACTCCTCTTGGACCAAATCTTTCTTTGAAAGCGGGATCTTTTGGATAATCTGGGTGTTCTGGCTCCTCTTCCGCATTTAAGTGGTAAAGGTTACCAAAGAATTCATCAAAACCGTGATTTGTTGGAAGGAATTCGTCTTTATCACCTAAGTGGTTTTTACCGAACTGACCAGTAGCGTATCCCATATCTTTAAGGATTTCTGCGATTGTTGGATCCTCCTTTTGGATGCCTAAATCATCACCTGGTAAACCAACTTTAGAAAGACCTGTTCTTTTAGCACTTTGACCAGTAACGAAAACTGATCGGCCTGCAGTACAGCTATTTTGTGCGTAACTGTCGGTAAATCGGATACCTGTATTGGCTATTCTATCAATATTTGGAGTTCTATAGCCCATCATGCCGTCATTGTAAGCACTGATGTTATACATTCCGATATCGTCACCAAAAATTACTAAGATATTCGGCTTCTTCTGTGCCATTAACTGAGTGGAGAACAGTAGTACAATGACAAATAATGATAATTGTTTCATGCGTTTCTATGTTAGAGAGAACTTTTAATAATTGTTTTATGATCGTTGATCACATTACAAAGGTGCATGATTGTTACTCCCTATAAGTGAGCAGAAAACCTATTCGAAAAGTTTAGGTAATTTACCTAAGGTGAAAAAATGAAATTGTGGATCGTTTATTTAGGAATTGTAAAATAAAAAGTACTTCCTTTACCTAGTTCAGATTCTACCCAAAGTTCTCCGTGATGTCCATCTACAATTTTCTGACAATTAGCCAAACCAATACCTACTCCTTCATACTCTTTATCCAAATGTAGACGCTGAAACATTCTAAAAATTTTCTTCTGATTTTCTTCTGCTATTCCAATTCCATTATCTTTTACTGAAAACACCCAATGATCTTGTTCTTCTTTAACCGACACTTCAATCTCAGGAATATTACCTTTCGGTTGGTATTTAATTGCATTAGTAATAAGATTCTGGAAAAGCATACGGATTTCTGATTGAGTGCCATTGATAGTGGGCAATGGATTGATCTTTAAGTCTGCTTTATTTTCATCCAAAAGTTTTTTTAAATCGCTTCTGATCTCATCTAAAACAACATTACAATCGATATCTATTTTCTCCTTTTCACTTCCCAATCTAGAATACTGCAAAATGTTATGCACCATTCCTTTGACTCGAAGCGTAGATGTACCTATATAATCAAGAATCTGTTTACCTTGGTCATCCAAAAGGTCTTTATAACCTAATAGAAGCATTTCTACGAAACTAGCGATTGTCCCCAACGGTTCCTGCAAATCGTGAGATGTGATATAGGCAAATTCTTCTAAGGATTTATTTTTTTCTTCAAGAATAGCATTTTTCTTTTTCAATTCATCTTCCGCTTCTTTCAACGAAGATACATCTTCATATAAAATCATCATTTCATCTCCACCAAGAGGGAATGCTTTTATACGGAAAGATCTTTTGACATAGTTTACTTTTTCATCTCCAAACTCAATTTCACCGATATCAACAATTTCCTGCGTTTCGATACACTGCAGATAAAGGCCCGGCAACCCCAAATCATAAATGCCAGGAAAAATATCAATAAGTCGCTTTCCCTCGAATTCTTTTATGTCCACTCTTGAGGCTTTTTGATTCGCTTTATTAGCATAAACAAACTCAAAATCCTTCGTTTCCCTATCCAATAGCTTGAACACTACTAATGGTATAGGTAACTTTTCTAGGATGTTTAATGCATTTAAAGTTTCTCTCATAACTGGTGGTTTTTTTTAGATTTTAGCTATTCTTTTGCGTAAATACAAAATAACAGCGGGTATCATCCCATCAATAATGAAACATCAAAACACTTTGTATGAAAAATGCAAAATGTTAGAAAAGGATTAAGAGCATATTGGGAATATCTATTTTAGAAGTAAAAATTTTCCATTTTGGGTTATCAAGTAATTAATTCCTAAGAAAATAGTGGTTCTATGGTTGAGGAAATTAATAAACTCACGATCTGAAAGGGTGAATTTTTTCTCAAAGAGATGTTTCAAACATGCTCTAACTTAATAGGGTATTGTAAAGTAAAACGTACTACCTTGATTCTCTTCAGATTCCACCCATATTTTTCCTTTGTGACTTTGTACAATTTTCTGGCAGTTGGCTAAACCAATTCCTACCCCTTGGTATTCATCTTGCAAATGTAGTCGGTGAAACATTCTGAAGATTTTATTTCTATTACCTTCTGCGATACCAATACCATTGTCTTTCACACTAAAAACCCAAAAACCATCATGGCTATCTTTTACATTAACTGTTACTTCAGGGATACTATCTGCTTTTTGATATTTTATAGCATTACTGATTAAATTTTGAAACAACATTCTCATTTCCGACTCTGAACCATTGATCATTGGTAAATGATTGATTTGAAGATTTACCTCTTTGGTCTCTAACAGTTTTTTGAAATCATCTCTTATTTCTTGAATCAATCTATTACAGTCAATGTCTTTCTTCTCCTTTTTTGTTCCTAACCTAGAATATTCCAACACACTTTTGATCATGTTTCTTAATCTAGCTGTCGAAGTGCTGATATATTTCAAAATTTGCCTGCAATTGTCGTCCATCCTTTCATCGTAAGTAATGAATAGAATTTCCACAAAACTTGATATAGTATTTAAAGGTTCCTGAAGATCATGAGATGTGATGTATGCAAACTCTTCCAATGATTTATTCTTCTCTTTGAGCACACGATTTTGATGCAGAAGTTTTTGTTCAGCTTCTTTCAATGCAGAGATATCCTTGTATGTTATCATTACTGTATCCTCAGATAAAGGTGTCGCCTTACCAACATAGGCATTCTTATTAACATTCTCATCTCCGTAAATTACTTCTCCTACTTCCAGCACTTTCTGTGATTCAATACTCTCTAAGTACTTCTCTGCCAAACCTACCTCATAAATACCAGGAAAATGGGTACGAAGGTCCATACCAATAAACTTCTTGAGATCAACACCGCAAGCTTTAATATTGGCATCATTGGCATAAACTAAGTCAAAGTTTTGTTTCTCGAAATCAGTCACTTTCAATACAAAGATGGGTGTATCTAACTTATCCAGTAGACTGTAGGTATCTAATGCATCATACATGGTATATTTCAAACTGGTTCTACACTATACAACAATATTTTTGAGGAATAGTTCAGTTTCATTACATGAGTGACAAAATGGAGATTTATGCTCATTTTTGATTTTCACTTTAACACAAGAAGGTAATCTTACAATACAGTAAAAGAGAAAGGTGGAAGATGATAAAAATAAAACTTGTTCGTAAATTGTAACCCAAAATAATTGAAACTATGAAAAAATTTGGTTTAATAGGATACCCTTTGGGTCATTCTTTTTCAAAAAAATACTTTACAGAAAAATTCCAGAAGGAAGGAATTGAAGGGTGCGAATACGAACTTTACGAGCTTGAAAAAATTGACATTTTCTCTGATTTAGTTTCCAATACTGAGTTAACTGGCCTGAATGTAACTATTCCTTACAAACAGGATGTTATTCCTTACTTAGATCGATTGGACCCTGCCACTGCAGGTAAAATTGGGGCAGTCAATGTCATTAAATTTGAGGAAGACGGGACAAAAACAGGTTACAACTCAGATTATTACGGGTTTAAAACATCACTTTTAGAGTTTTTACCTCATACAAAATTCAAAGCTTTGATTTTAGGTACAGGCGGTGCTTCAAAAGCCATCAAAGTAACTTTAGAAGATTTGGACATCCCTTATCAATATGTGTCTAGAAATAGAACTGAGGAAAGTATTTCTTATGCTGATATTACAGAAGAGATTTACGCCACTCACACTTTAGTGATCAATACTACTCCTCTTGGTATGCATCCTAATGAAGGAATTGCTCCCAAGTTGCCTTATGAATTGACGACTGAAAATCACTACTTCTTTGATGTAGTATATAATCCATCTATTACCGAATTCATGAAATTAGGTGCTGAAAATGGTGCAAAAACCTTAAATGGCTTGGATATGCTAATTGGACAAGCAGAAGCCTCTTGGAAAATTTGGAACGGAGAGTTTTAAATTTGAATGAAGTATGTAGAATGAAGAATGTAGACCTAATTCTTCATTCTACATTCTTAATTATTATTTCAATTTCTCATTATTTTTGTGTCGGTCAGCATCTCTGATTGATTTCTTTTCAAGATTCTTCTTTAATGCCTCTGTCAGATCAATACCCGTTTGATTCGCTAAACAAACCAATACAAATAGTACATCTGCCATCTCATCACCTAAATCCACTTCTTCGTCAGACTTTTTGAAAGATTGCTCCCCATATTTTCTAGACATAATTCTAGCCACTTCCCCCACTTCTTCCATTAAAATAGCAGTATTTGTCAGTTCATTGAAATAGCGAACGCCTGTAGTGTTGATCCATTCATCAACTACTTTTTGTACTTCTTCTAGTGTCATGATTTCTTATTTTATTTTGGGGTAAAATAAAGGAATTAAAAATTAACAATGAAGAATTAAGAAAATGAACGATAAAATATTACTCATAATTCATTAGTGATTTGATTTTTACTTGCAGTTTTCCTCCTAGTGGCATTGAATGGAAAAGCGTTAAGAATTTCATAGATCAATGGAAAAAATGAAGAGGACAGTAATTTGGAAGGGTAAAAATAAAATTATGAGACGTGCTATTTTGAAATAGGTACTAGTTCTTAATTGAAAAAAAATTGGGCATAAAAAAAGCCCTCAAGGGCATCAAATCATTATCATATTTCGACTTTCCACCGATTGGAAAGTCGGGTATTGTTTAAGCTCCTTGCTTAACCGTACCCTTTATCTCTTTAGAGATTGTTTCTACTTTTGCTTTTGGCTCTGCTACCGCAATTCTTACAGGAAAGCCTGCTGGTGTTACTGTTATAATTGTTTTCATAATTTTAAATATTTATTTGTTTGTTTTAATTACTATTGGAAAACCTGACGGGGTTGTTGTGATTACTGTATTTTTCATAATTCTAAAATTTTAATTCTTGATATAGTTTTAATTACTTTCTGATTACTACTGGGTAACCTGTCGGTGTTATTGTTACGAATGTATTTTTCATGATTCTTTTATTTTAATTGTTATACAAATTATTTTACTGTTTTAATTACAACTGGAAATCCTGTTGGAGTCATTATTACGATTGTGTTTTCTAACTTATTCATTTTTCTTTTTGTTTAAATGTTTTCGATTTTGTTTTCATTATTATTACACGACAAAGGTGTAGGAAAGTTTCGAATTAATAAAGTGTGTTTATACAATTAAAAGCTATATAAACGAAATATTAATAATGCTCATTTACACACTTTATTATATTTTATTTCGATATTTAAATTTATAAAAGGAAAAAGAAATAGAAGTGTACACGCATCATTTATAGAATTGATGCAAGTGTCTGACTGTACACTTAATCGAAATTTTCAATGTTAATAAATTGTTAATGTTTTAATTTCTAGAATTTCCAATAAAATTTCTTCAAAAATGTAACTCTTTGTAATTAAGTGACTTTTAGACGCTTTTTTACATGATGTGAATCTTGATAAGCTAAAATGTTTTTGGCCATGCCTGGAAAGACAAACATGTGTAATGGAAATACTAAGTACCAATACAATCTGCCCCAAACTCCCAAAGGCCTGAAAGTCGCTTTTTGTTCCAACCATTGTTTTCCGTCTTTGTTCTTCACTCTAAATTCCAGCCAAGCCTCACCCGGCAATTTCATCTCTGCAAACAACAATAGTCTTTGATGCTTTTTATCTGCTAAGATCACTCTCCAAAAGTCCAATGCTTCACCTGTTTTCAAATCGTATTGGCTTCTTCTTCCTCTTCTTAATCCAACACCTCCTACCATTTTATCCATAAAGCCACGAATTTTCCAAAGCCATGTACCATAATACCACCCTCTTTCACCACCAATAGCCCATACATTATCCAATACTTCATCAACAGGACGTTCAATTGGGTATTTCCTAAAATCCACAAAACAGCCATATTTAGGTACTTGAATCATATCCAAGAAATCTTCACGTACTGGACCAATAATAGATTCTTTCCAACTTGATACTACTTCATTTTGAGCAATTTTCTGGAAAGCGCTTTCTAATGCTTCCTCATAAGTTAAGAGCTTTACAGGAACGATTTTTTGAATCTCACTATCATTACAGATCACTTCATTACCCATGCTTTCTACTAAACTCCTTGCTAGAGAATAAGTCGTGGATGTCACGAAATACAACCAATAAGAAGACAGATTAGGTGTAAAGACAGGAACTACGAGAATCCGTCTTTGTAATCCTCTTACTTTCGCAAACTGCAAAAGCATGTCCTTGTAATTCAATACATCTTTACCACCAATATCAAATACTTTATTATAGGCTTCTTCTTTTAGCATCACTCCCATTAAATAATCCATCACATTACGAATCGCTATGGGTTGGCATTTGGTCAAAAGCCATTTTGGGGCCACCATCACAGGCAATTTTTCCACTAAATCTCTAATGATCTCAAAAGAAGCTCCACCTGAACCAATAATTATCGCTGCTCTTAATACCGTCAATGCACTACCGGATTCACCTAATATATGCTCTACTTCTACTCTTGATTGAAGATGTCTTGATAACTTTGAACAATTGGCTATTCCTCCCAAATAAATAATTTGCTGACATTCTGTTGTCTTGATAAAATCTCTAAAGTTAATCGCTGCTGTTTTCTCCATTTTCTCAAAATCAGCAAAAGAGTTACTCATGGAGTGCACCAAGTAATAGGCTACATCAAAATCTTTCGGAATATTTTCTAAGGAATCTGCATTAAGTAAATCACCTTTCACCACTGTCACCGAATCCAAGAAAGAATAATCGAAGTCTTCAAAATCAAACCGCCTCGGGTCTCTACACACACAAATAACTTCATGCCCTGCCTCTACTAATAAAGGCAACAAACGTCTTCCTATATATCCTGTTGATCCGGTAAGTAATATTTTCATGTCTATTGTGATTGGGTTGTACAACAATAAACAAGCTTAGTGAGTAATTTGTTGTCAAACACTCTATTTATTATGAAACTTATTCATTTTAATCTATTTTATCCTCTAACACCCAATTAATCAAATAATTATGATCTAATATACTCCAAGAATGAGGATGTCGGGCTCCATTTTTTCTGAATCCTTTATCAATCGTTTTTTGAAAATCAACTTTTGCTTTTTGTGTCCTTAAGTATTCATCAAATAATGTAAGTGTATGGAAGTTTGTTTCTTCTAAAACTACTCCACGGTTTTCTTTCCACCACAATGGAGCGTATTCACTTATCAATAAAAATTTAGTATTTGAGATCAATGATTTAGAAAGCTTCGATTCTTTATTATTCTGGTTAAAGTAATTATAATTATTGATCGTAATCTGACTTAAAATGGAATTAATGTACCTAGCTTCATTTACAGCGACTTTTGAAAAGTTCTGACGTATTTTCGTTTCATTTACTTTGTATAGGTTTTTTAAATCAAGAGGCGCATCAACAATAAAACACCCTTCAATTGAAACCATATTTGCTCTCTGCAAATAATCACTAACTATTAAAGCTACATTTCCACCACTCGAAAAGCCCCCAATAAAAGCTTTATGATCAGTAAACTTATCTTGTATTAAACTGGAAATTCTTTTCCCCAGTGCTCTTTTTTCTTCTTCCTCCAAAAAAAGCCTTCGATTAAAACCTATATAAACAATTGATATATGATTGGCAATTGCTTTTCCATGAATATTCAAATGTTGTTCTATATGTTCAATAGATTCTCCAAAACCTGGAAAAATAAAAAGGACATTATTGCTATTTTCAGCTTCATAAATTCTGACTTGTATATCATTTGAAACCACTTGAGCATAACAATTGAAAATTAGAAAGAAAAAGAAAAGCGTTATATATTTTTTCATTGTTGTTGATGTTGAAGTCTAATTAAAAAACTAGAGCACAAATATTTGTAGAAGTGAGATTGTTAAGGAGACTAAGGCGATACTATTTTAGTTCTCAATTTTTTGCTTAACTGCTTTTTCAAAAGCTGAGTAATCACCAAACTTTTGCTGTCCGGTTAATGGCCAATTTGTATAGATTTTTTCTACAACTACTTTTGATGCAAGGATTGCTTCATAGAGACCTATTCCTCTCTTTCCTATTGTTAAGTTCTTTTCTTCAGGAAAAAGAATTAAATCTGCTACTATCACACTTTTTTCTTCCTCTAAATAAAAAATTAAGAACTCTTCTGTATGGCTTGTCTTTGCCCCTATTTCTTGGCATTTAATACCAAATAATTGCTGTATTTTACCTTCCTTCACTATTAAATATTGATCATAGCTTCCATTAGGTATAAATGGCTTTTCTAAACCAATTGAATGTTTATTTTTAGCTAGCTTCTTAAAGTACTCTACATTTTTACTCGTCGTTACAATAGGAATGTCATCTTCAACATAAGCCAGTACACCACCTGCATGATCAGGGTGATGGTGAGAAATAAAGCACGCCTCTATCGGTAATTCAAACTTCGTTTTTATTGCTCTTATTAGTTTTCTATTGATAGATAACTCAACGGGAGCTTCAAATAATAATAGTTTGTCATAATTTTTATATAAGTAAGTTTTTACATTAAAGGCAGGTAGTTCAATTTGCCAAAAATCTTCAGTGATTTGATTAAATACAAAGTCATTTTGAATCTTTATTTCCAATTGAGTCAATACCTCATTTTCTAATCTGTCACTATATGAGTAGTGCTCTACCTCACTTACTCTCAACAATAATTCATTTTCTCTATATTCTAATTGAAAAGGTAAAAGTTGATTTTTTACTTTCCTATAATCAGAAAATGAAATGCTCTTTTTTGAATCACCATATACATTATCATAGTAATAGTAAAAAATCTCATCAACTAAGTTTTCTTTATTGATATGAAAAAAATATTCAATCCCATTACTGATAAATGAAAAAATATCCTTTCCTTTTTTATTTATACAACATTGATTTCTATCTATTGCTTTCAAGAAAAGATAGATATTGCTGAAATACACTAATTGGTCCTCTAAAGAGGAAGCTTTTACATCAACACTACCAAACTTTTTCACTATCTTTTTCTGCTGATGAGTATACGAATATTGATAAAAGTTATTTCCATTATACTCATAAATAACCTTCGAAAAGATCTTACCTTCAGAATAACGTGTTTCAGTATCAAACAGCAAAATTTTATATTCTTCAGGTTTTGAATAATGCCCAAACTGATGGATTGTTTCTCTACTTTTTACATGATATGAAATAGTACCATCCTGATAATTCATTTTTTTCAATAATACATCTATTTCAGGTAAGTCCGTTGAGTATACATTATTGATACAATAGAAAAATAAAAGAACTGAATTTAATAATGTCTTAGTCATTGAATTAAAAATTTATAGCATGTAAAACATACTCTATGTTTGAGTGATTGAAGTTGATATAGTTATTTTCTTAAAGTTTGAAATGTAATAATTACTTCCAGCTGTCTCTAATAGAAAAATAGTTATCTATACATATGATTATCAAATATTAATCAATTCATTTTACTCTTGATATTTTTAACCCTATTTAACATAAAAATAAGTATTACATATTAATTTAATAAGTATGTGGCTCAAAATAGAAAACAACTTATCTATTCATTGACAGATAGTCATGTATATTCCAAAAGTACAGGGCTTGAAAATAAGGCAAGAACATTAAACCCAATAAGTTTTTCTACTGTAAGTCTTATCAACTATAAAATTCATATTTGAAAAAAAGCAGAATAAGAGCCACAATTTCTTTGGGACAGAAACTTAATTTTAGTAATAAATCATTAACTTCTAGTCATATAGAAAGCGGATAGGTAAAATGCCTAACCATTAAAAATGAGAATTTTACTAATCTAAACCCCTTCTATTTCTAATAAATTTGAGTGTTCTCTTTTCATTCTACGGAATAATAATTCTTAATGAAAAAACTTTGTTTGTCCTTAAACGTTATTTTGTTTAAGAACAAACAATTAAATAACTTAATTATATTTACAAAATATTACTACCGTGACAGCATTAGAATCTATACAACAGTTACAAGAACAGATCTCCAAATCAATTATAGGCCAAGAGAAAGTGGTCAACCGAATTATTTCTTGTTTAATATCAGATGGTAATTTACTGTTAGAAGGTCTGCCTGGATTGGCTAAAACAAGGGCCATTAATAGTTTAGCAAAAAATATGGATTTAGGGTTGAGTAGAATTCAATTCACTCCCGATTTATTACCTTCAGATATTACAGGTACAGAAATTTACCAAAGTCAAGGTGAAGAAAGCTTTGTGTTCCAACAAGGACCTATCTTCAACAATTTAATCCTAGCGGATGAGATCAACCGTGCTCCTGCAAAAGTACAATCGGCTTTATTGGAAGCCATGCAAGAAAGACAAGTGACTGTAGCGGGTAATACCTACGAGTTACCGAAACCTTTCTTTGTAATGGCAACACAAAACCCTATTGAGCAAGAAGGTACTTATCCTCTTCCTGAAGCTCAAATGGACCGTTTTCTAATGCATGTTATCGTGAATTATCCTTCTGAAGAAGCAGAATTAGAAGTATTACGTTTGGTAAGAAACGAAGAGAAATCTGCCGGAGAAAAGAAAGAATCTAAAGCAAAAGATAAACTGCCAAAAGAAATTGTATTTGACGCTCGTAAAGAGGTACAAGAAGTACACGTTTCTGAGGCGATTGAAAAATATATCGTAGCATTAGTTTACGCTACAAGAACTCCTGAAAAATACAGCGAAGATTTAGCAAAATGGATCGATGTAGGTTGCTCTCCTCGTGCGACAATCGCATTGGACAAAGTAGCTAGAGTACAGGCTTGGTTGAATGGACGTGATTTTGTGAAGCCGGAAGATATTCAAGAGGTAATCAAAGATGTGTTCCGTCACAGAATTGTAAGCAGTTTCGAAGCCAACGCTTTAGGAATTTCCAAGGAACAAATCATTGATGAACTGATCAGCAAAGTAGCGGTCGCTTAACCCTTTCTGCTATGAGTAAATCAGAAAAAGAAAATCCAACATCGGGTTATGTCACCCTCCATGAATTGCACGGTATGCAGTTTGAAGCATCGGGCTTCAGCTTTTTACCAAAATACAAAGTGCAATCGCTTTTGGCAGGCCGACATAAATCAGCGATGAGAGGAAGAGGTTTAGATTTCAAGGAAGTTCGTCAATATGTTGCGGGTGATGATATCCGAAACATTGATTGGAAAGTGACGGCACGTACTCAAAAAACGCATACCAAAGTATTTTCAGAAGAAAGAGAACGCCCCGTTCTTTTAGTGGTGGATCAATCTTCTTCCATGTTTTTTGGAACACAAAGCTATTTGAAATCGACTGTTTCCGCTCACCTTGCAGCACTTGGTGCTTGGAGAACGGTAGATGTGGGAGACCGAGTAGGTGCGTTTGTTTTCAATGACACAAAATTTGAAAATATCCGACCTCAGAGAAGTTCAACGGCCATTCTTTCGATGTTGAAAACCATAGAAGTTTACAACAATCAATTGAATGCTCAACAACCTCCTCAGTCCAAAACGTTGATTTTGGAAAGTGTTTTTCAAAAAGTTAGAAGTACAGTCAATCACGATTACCTGATCGTCATTTTATCCGATCTTAGAGGAATTTCAGACAAAACCATTCATCATATTTTCAACTTGAAAAGACACAACGATGTTATGATTTTTCATATTGAAGATGACTGGGAAAAAGAACTTCCATTGAGAGCCATTTCCCTTTCCAATTCGGACCGTCAGGTTTCTATTGAAAACAGTATGAAAAAAGTCCGAGAGAAACATCAAAAGGCTTTTGCGAACGAAAAAGAAATGCTCACAGATCAGTTTGCTGAATACGGTATACCTGTACTCACTTTCAATACCAACGAAAGACCGGCAGATCAGCTTCGTGATTTACTAAAAGACCATTAATTATGCCTCAAGATTCCTTACAATTCCTAAAGGACTCTACACAGCTTGCCAGCGAAGTATTGGACTTTATTCCTCCGGAAAAGGTAGACATGTCTCCTACCGGTCCAGGATGGTATATCTTGGGTGGAATAGCCGTCTTATTGGTACTGATCGTAAGCATCAGAGAGTACAATCGCTACCTTAATTCTACTTACAGAAGAGTAGCGAATAAGGATTTAGATAAAATAATCAATCAAAAGTTATCCCTACAGGAAAGTGTTTTTCAGGTGAATAGCACGCTGAAAAGAGTAGCACTGACTTCCTACGACCGTGATCAGGTAGCACATCTGAACGGTGAAGAATGGGTTGCTTTTTTAAATACACATTGGAAAAATAATTTTTCTGATAAAGAAAGTGATTTACTGATCAATGGAGCCTACATGAAGCCTTCCGCCGATCATGATGAAACACTGACGCAATTGATTCAATCATCAAAAAAATGGATTAAAAGTCATGTATGAGTTAGCCTACCCGTGGATGTTTGCACTGCTTCCCCTGCCGATTCTTATATGGTGGTTAGTCCCTGCATACAAACAGAAAAAAGATGCATTGTACTATCCTAAGTTTGATGAATTGACAGAAGCTACTGGTCTGAAACCTCAAAAAAGTGCCACAGTTTTAAAAAGAAAATGGTTTCAGTACCTCGTCAACTTTCTAGTTTGGTGTTGTGTAGTAACGGCAATGACCAACCCACAATACATTGGCGAACCTGCCAAAAAAGTAAAGAACGCGAGAAACATGTTGATTGCTGCTGATATTTCGATGAGTATGAATACCACCGATTGGTTTGATGCCGACGGTAATCGTATCACGAGATGGAAAGCTGTTCAAAATGTATTGACTGATTTTATAGATAAAAGAGAAGGTGACCGCATCGGTTTGATGATGTTTGGTAGTGATGTATTTGCCCTGCCTTTCACACCTGATTTGGATATTATCAAACATACCGTAGATGAAACAGGTATCGGTATGGCAGGTCATAAAACGGCGGTTGGTAATGCTATTGCATTGTCCACTCAAGTTTTTGAAGCAGATTCTATCGATCAAAGAGTGATGATTTTACTGACCGACGGTCAAGACAGTGGTAGTGAAATTGTACCGATCACTGCTTCTCAAATGGCGGCCGAAGACAGCATCAAAATCTATACGATTGGTATTGGTACAAAGAAAAGTTCCCAATACGAATTGGATGATAAGACTTTGAAAATGATCGCTAAAAATACAGGTGGTGAATATTTCAATGCCGGAAATGTAGAGGAACTCAATACCATCTACGACAAGCTGAATGAAATGGAACCGATTCAATTTGAAGATGAGGGTTACAGACCTACTCGTTTGTTGTTCTATATTCCATTAGCAGTTGGATTTGTCCTCGCACTTTCATTGCAGTTTATTACTATCACTGTTCAATTTTTCTCATCACTTAACAGACGAAAATCATGAAAGAAATAGAAGCATTTTTCGAAGGGTTTTCGACCAACATTCACTTTATAAGACCCGATTATTTGTGGGCATTAGTTCCGGTAGGTATTCTGTTTATCCTTTCATGGATTTCTATTCGTGAATCTGAAGGATGGAAGAAATTGATCAACCCACAGTTATTGAATTTACTATTGATCAAAGGCAATAAAAAGAGAGCTTGGTTTCCTAAAATGCTGATGATTTTCACAGCAAGTATCTTAGTCATTGCCATGGCAGGTCCTACTTGGAAAAGGGTAGACAAGCCAGGTAATCAAACCGAAGCCAAAGTAGTCATTGTACTCGATATGAGTAGATCGATGTTGGCAACGGATATTGGCCCTAGCCGATTGGAAAGAGCCAAAATGAAGATCAAGGATTATTTGAAAATCAATCAGGGTGTACAAACCGGCTTGGTGGTATTTGCGGGTTCTGCTCACGAAGCACTACCTCCTACCAAAGATTACAAAACCTTCCGTTCTACTTTGGATGCTTTAAGTCCTAGTAGTATGCCATTGCAAGGAAGTAACTTGCCGGATGCATTAGATCTTACGGATAAAATCTTAGAAAATACAGATGCACCAAGTTTTGTATGGATCATTACGGATGATATCAACGCTTCTGATGTACAAGCTTTTGGTCAAAGAAGTAACACCAAAGATCAATACAACTTATTGGTATTGGCCACTCCTCAGGGAGCACATATTCCTACGTATAGAAATCAAATTTTAAAAGATAAAAATGGTAAAGCAGTCACGGTTGGACTAAATACAGCTCAACTCCAAAATGCGATTGCCATGCCACATGTCAACCTTACGCCTTTCACATTGGACAACACTGATGTGGAGCTTTACGCAAAGAATATCCAAGACAATTTGGTCTTCACTAAGGATAGCACAAAAGCGGAAGAGGATTGGGTAGATGCTGGGTATTACCTTTCGTTTGTGGTTGCGTTTTTCCTATTATTCTGGTTTAGAAAAGGACTTTTAGTACAATGGACTTGGATCTTACTCCTTCCAATGTTCTTTATCAGTTGTGATAGTATTGACCAATTGCCAAAAGACGATTTAAAAGCCAAAGACCTTTTTTATACGAGAGATCAACAGGCTCAAGAATTATTGGATAAGGGAGATACAGCCACAGCAGCAGTAACTTTCTCTGATCAATCTCAAGCAGGTTATACCTACAGCAAAATGGGAGATTATGAGAAAGCGGCAGATGCGTATGCGGAAGACATCACCGCCAATAATATGTACAACTTGGGTGTTTCTCAAGCCAAATTAGGTAACTGGGAAGCTGCTCAAAAAGCCTTTCAAATGGCTTTAGATATTGATCCTCAATTTAAAGAAGCGGAGAAAAACCTCAACATTGCATCTGAACAAGTTCGTATGATCAATATTCACATGTCAGAAGGCAGTAAAATCAACGAAAAAGATCCTTTAAAAGGAAAAATATACGAACCTGAAGCCGGAGAACTTGAACAGGAATCTGCTCAACATTCTGACAGAAAAGGGGAAGGAGAAGGGGAAACCATTCAAGAAATGGGAGAAAAAGAAGTGAATCCTACTATGGAGGAACTCTTGGAGATGCAGTTTTCTGAAACCAAACAGCAGTCCAAGGCAAGTATGATCCGTCAGGTGAAATTGGACCCTTCGATGTATCTCAAAAAGAAATTTCAGTATCAGTACCTCACTGATGAAGACAAGCCTAAAAAATCAGATCAGTCATGGTAAGAAAAAGCATTATAATCGTACTGACGTTGTTTTGGGCATTGAATACTTACGCTCAAAAGAAAGTCAACCTGTTTACCACTACGACCATCAATCAGAAGGAAGTAATGGTAGGACAGCCTTTCAAAGTGAAGCTTTCCATCTACACCACTACTTGGTTTACGGAAGGATTGAATTTTGAAGATTTTCAACTGCCTAATGCTTTAATGATTAAAGACGGCAGAGCGATTCCGAACTCTTTACAGATCGGCAAGTATCAGTATTCAGGAGTGGAACAAACGTATTGGGTCTTTCCTTTTTCCGCTGGTGAAAACGTATTTCCTTCTTTGGAATTGGAGGTAACTACCCCTGACCCAGGAGACTTTAAAGGAAAAAAACATACGCTTCATACCAAAGAAAAGTCGATCAAAGTGGTTCCTCCACCTGTGGGTGAAGATCCAAAATCTTGGCTGGTCGCTTCTAGTGTAAGAATTTCTGATACTTGGAATAAAGACTTGTCTCAAGTAAAAGTGGGTGATGTTCTCAAAAGAACGGTGCGTATCACAGCGGGTAACACGCTTGGTCCAATGATTCCGGTGAGAACTTATGATTCATTAAACTGGGCTGGCGTTTATCCAGAGCACCCAACCAATAGTAATTACAATAAGGACAATTACATTTCGGGTACGCAAACGCAAGTAATCACCTACCTTGTGCAAGAAGCAGGTGAATTTGAAGTATCAGGAATTACAGTTCGATACTATAATCCTTACACCAAAAAATCGAAAGATATTTCTTCAAAAAACAGAACCATCACCATTGAAGAAAATCCCAACTTGAGCATGTTGCAATCACTTCAGGACAGTTTGAATAAACTCAATCAAGTTCCGGAAGAAGTAGATACAACTCCTAAAAAAACATGGAGAGATTACGTACCTCAGCATTGGGAATATATTCTTTTAGGTCTAGTGATTCTTTGGTTATTGTATAAATACAGACCAATCACCAAGATCAAAAAGAAACTGGAGGATATCCGTTCGACTTCCACTTACAAGGAAAAACAAGCTTACAGTAAGCTAAGAAGTGATATCAAAAAAGGAAATATCGAGCAAAGCATTCAAAGTTTCTATCAGTGGATCAATACCCTGCCCAATCAAAGTGTAAGCAATTACAGAGAAACACTTTATAAAGCTGTATTGACGCACAAGCTGAGTGATTTGATTTCTGAAATTTCCGATATCAAATACAGTCAAGGTGGAACGGTGATTCCAAAAAGCCTTCAAAATGCCTTATTGGACCAATTAAATTGGGATCGAAAAATTATTCTTCAAGTGAAAAAGAAGAAGAGTTATAAGGAAAGAAAAACGAAGCGTTTGGAGGAGTTGAATCCTTAATTATAGAAGAAAGGTTCTTGCAGAGATGTAAGAGCCTTTTTTTAACTTTCAATCCATCTTACTACTGGAATTTCTACAGTCTACTTTCAAGCTTCTTTCTTCTTCATTTTTCCATTGATGAAAAACGAAGCAAAAAATCTAGGCTTAGAAGTCAAAAGCTAAATTCCATTCCTCTCGCCTAAATGATTTAAAACTCGCTGCGCTCAAACAGGAAAATCATTTTTAACGGCTCAATACATGAAATTCTTAACGCTTTTCCCTTCAAGACCGAGGAAAGCACTACTAACCGAATTGGGTAGAATGTCTAATGGCGTGAATGTTTTAAGCGTCAGTGTCATTCATGCCTTACAGATCACCGTAAATCTCCTGATTTCTAATAACCATAAATATTCTAAAACTGAGTTTAAAGTTCAATAACAACCTAAAAATTAAACAAATATCAATTCTTAATTATAACGATTTCGTGTAATTCAAATCCCAATTCGTATAAAAAATTCCTTGCTAAAACCCGCACCTTTGTATCGTTCAAAAACAATAAGGAAACACTATTTTAAATATGAAGATTATTTCACAAGCATTGCAATTCTTTAAATCGTTAATCCATGATTTAACATCAAGTACTTTATTAGAAGGAGATTATTATGATTCAGTAGATTAATCAAAAACCTTCAAAAAATATTCTGGCTAAAATTCCAATAGCCGACATCAAATACATATTCAATTAATAGATAGAAAATGAAAAAAGCATTAATCATCATCGACGTACAAAATGATTATTTTGAAGGAGGAATTTACCCTCAATTCAACACGACTGCAATAGTAGAACCTACCATAAAAGCGATAGAAAAAGCAAAACAAGAAGGAATCCTGATTGTATTTATCAAACATGAAGCACCTGAAGGATTTTTGGTAAAAGGTACTGAAGGAAGTGAAATTCACGCTGATTTACAGCCTTACTTAAAAGATGGAGTTATCGTTACAAAAACATTTGCCAACAGTTTTAAGGAGACTAATCTAGAAGCTGTTTTAGAGGAAAATAATGTGACTGATTTAATTATCACTGGTATCATGACTCAAAACTGCGTAACACATACTGCAATTTCACAAGAGTCTGAAAAATACAATGTCACTGTAGTGGGCAATGCATGTACTGCTCCAAATGAAATGGTTCATAATGTTGCATTGGTTGCACTTACTGAAAGAGTTACGGTGATCAATAGTATTGAAGATTATAAATAAGAATAGAATAGCTAATAGATATTGCTCTTATTCCTTTCAGAGGGATAAGAGCTTTTTTTGTTTTACATTTTAATGCTGATTTTTGTTCTCTGAATAGATTCATCTATCTTTAAACGAGCTAGAAATCAGTCTTTCAAGACTAAGACTTTTTAATCATAAATATGCAAGCTAACAAAATCATCTCTTTCACTTCCTCTTGGAAAAACACTATTTTTATCACGCTTATTCTATCCGTTTTTATAAGTATTATTTTGATATTGCTTCAACCTTTTGATACTTATACCTACAATGCTCCCTACAAAAATTTGAAACTTGCCGGCTATAGTTTATGTGTGATTATACCCTTATTAAGTATACATGCTGTTGAAAAAATATGGTATAAAAAACACAATCAAAAATGGAAGTTTCTCAATGAGGTACTCGTCCTTACTTTCGGTTTTTTCTATATCAATTTATTATGCTATTTATACAACTGTTATGTGATGAATGATGTTCAACCTACTTTGGCTGGACTGTTCTATTGGAATATTTATTATGGCTTGCCGTTCGCGTGTATCTTCATCACATTTTGGGCTTACTTACGTTTCCGTTTTGGACAGATTTTGATGGGTGAAGAGAAAATAGAAAACAAACTGATCTGTATAGAAGGAGCTAATACCAATGAGCAAATTCAATTTGAATGGGATGAGTTTGTCATGGCGAAATCTCAATCCAACTATATTGATATTTTTCTCTATACAAAAAATGGCGAACAGCAGAAGTTTACGTTAAGAAGCACATTAAGTAAACTTTTTGATCAACTGCCGATGGCTACTCAAGTACATCGTTCTTTTTTAATCAACACTGTTTTCATCAGCGAACTCAAAGGAAATACTAGAAAAGGTGCCGCCGTTTTAAATCACATAGAAATGGAAGTTCCGGTCTCACCAAAATATTTCTCCGCATTAAAAAAAGAGCTTCAATTTCATCCCTAACCCTTCAAAAACAGCCCTAGGCGTTCAATTTCGGCATTTAAACTTCAAGCTCATCACTCCCATTTTTTCATAATAATTCATTGAAATACCTTTGAATCAGTGTTTAATCAAAACGAAATTATTATGAAATCTATCACAATTCTATTCATCGCTTTATTTATTACTTTCTCATCAATTGCTCAAGAAAATAAATCAGAACACAAAGCCTTTCTTGATAAAGTATTTCAACTATTAGAACAAAGAGTGGCAAATCCGAGATGGTTAGAAGAAGACAGTTTTATCAAATTTAAGCATCATATGTACGCTGAAGAAACGTTGAATCTTGATGAAAAAGAATTTTATTTAACTTTCAACAGACAGTGTAATACCCTTTCTTTTACGCACTTTTATCTTAAAAAAGTAAAGTCAACGACAACAGCATCAGAAGATGAAATAGAAAAACTGTCATGGAAAAAAATGAACGATTCTACCGCTTATCTTGATGTTCGTTCTTTTGCTGGAGGGGCTCATCAAATGTACCAAGCACTTCAAGAAATTGGAACTGATACTTTCGAAAATTTAATTATTGATTTAAGAAACAACGGAGGAGGTTCGTTGGATGCTCCAGTTATTTTAGGTCAGTTTTTAACACACAATCCTATCGATGCAGGGGTTTACCTCACCAGAGGATGGTATACAAATCACACAAAACCTGCTACAGCTGAGGAAATCACTTCCCTGCCCTTTTTGATGGATTTCACTTATACTGGCATTTCAAAAATGTTTATGGAAAACCCTGCCTTTAGAATGGTGATTCCTTCTCATAATAATCCAACTTTTAAAGGAAAAGTATATGTACTGGTCAATGAAAATACAGCCAGTGCGTGTGAACCATTGATCTACTTACTCAAAGAACAAAAAATTGCCACATTGGTAGGTACACCATCTGCAGGGGCAATGCTAAGTGGAGCTTCATTTGAAGTGAATGAGCATTTTAATGTCTTTATTCCAATTGCAGATTATCAAACTTACAATGGATCAAGATTGGATAAAGTGGGCGTTGCTCCTGATGTCTATGTTGAATCAGATAAGGCACTTGAATATGTGTTGGAAAGTATCGATTTAAAGTCGAAGTAATTCTAATTTTGACTTCGCTAAAAAGACAAGACCTGCCTATATTTCTATAAGCAGGTCTTGTTTTTACTTAAAGAGCTATTGTCTTTTAGTTCTCATTGTTTTTATCCACAAGCACAACAGTACTTTCAAAATAGATTGACTTATTTACTTTCTTCTCGAATTTCTGTCCTACTGTTTCCTTAGCGGCCGCTTCTGCCGCAGCTGCCGTTTGAGTTGGAGTCGTAATCACTGGTGCTGGCATCTTTGCAATCACAATATTCACTCTATCATTTCTATCTAAGAAGATATCAAATACATCCTCATCTGTATAGAATTTATTGAGTGTAAATACCTCCCAATTTGTACCATCAAAATGACCAATAATATTATCTTTTGTGGCTACCCAAAGCTGATTTTCTTTGTCAAAACACGCTTTCTTGACCATTGTAGAATTTGGTGCATCAGGGAATTTCTTGTCCAATGCCTCTTTTAATGCTTGGAAAGAAGTAATCTCATTTACTGCACCATCTTTTATTTGTGCTACTCCTTTTCCTCCAATACAGTTCGCTACACCATTATAGTCTTCAATAATAAAGTTAGATAAATTGCCTTCTTTAGGGTTCTCATACACTTTGAAACCGTCTTTTGTAAAAGCACCTACCCCTTTTGAGTTACTCACCCAAAGCGTTCCTTTTTCATCCATTCTCATTTGGAACAAACCATATCCTGTTCCAAGTCCTGTCTCCTTTTTAGTGAAATACTTGATCTCTCCACCATTCATTGGGTGGTAGACATAGCCTTTTCCTGTCGCTAACCACAATGCATCATTTACATTATCATAGACCATTAATTTGGCACTTTTACCACCAAGTTTTTTATCTAAAACAAAAGTGATCTGCTCAACAGACTCATCTGCTTTCATTTTAAAAGTGAGCTTTCTAGTGGGTGTAGTGATATAAAGAGCACCGCTTTTCTTATCAATAGACCAGTTTGATGTATAAATTTTAAAGTCTGGATATTTGTAACCCGCTTTCTTCGTTAAATCTTCAATTGTAAATTCTTTAGTGTTTCCTTGAGCGTCAATCTTTCTGATTGATTCACCATTTACAGCTAAAATGTATTGGTTACCCAAATCGTCATTAAGATGATCTTGGCCTACTAATTCCAAGAACTTTTCATCTTTATCAGTATAAGAATTAAGTATTTTCAAACTGCTTTCAGATTGATAAGTAGGTAAATCAAGTATTACAACTGCACCTCCATTAAATGTTTGTTCCTCAATAAAACTTTTGTTCTTTCTGTTATATTTAGTAGAAACATTTGCAGTAGCAATCACAAAACGGTTTTTATCATCTACTTCTATATCTGTAATTTTAGGATAAGATGAACTTAATGTACCACAAATGATTGTCTTTGATTTCTTGAAGCTCATATCAATCTTTTTAGCATTGATATCATAAACCACTACATTGCCTGAAGCCATATCAATCAACGCCTCTCCTTTATCGTTAACTGCAAACGCTTTAATATTATCTGTTTTAATAGAGAATTGCTCTTCTAATTGTCC
Source organism: Flammeovirga sp. SJP92 (assembly GCF_001583495.1). Taxonomy (GTDB): domain Bacteria; phylum Bacteroidota; class Bacteroidia; order Cytophagales; family Flammeovirgaceae; genus Flammeovirga. The sequence continues at coordinate 715,192 of NZ_LQAQ01000093.1, forward strand.
TTCCTTAAAAAGGAATACTTTGTTTTTACCAGTCACCCAATATCTCCCTTTTTTATCTTTAAAAATATCAGTCAGGATGTGTTCTCTTTCTGAAGCAGCAGACATCAAAGGGTTTTTATCGTTTTCACTAGGCTCCTTTGGTAGCTTTTCTATTTTGTAGTCTGTGCCATTGAAGTATACAAATCGATATTCTTCAGTACTTGAACCGTCTTTTCTTTTAATGACTTTACTTAAACCTGCAATAAACCCTTTGTCAAGACCAACGATATTATACAATGCCCAAGTACTTTTATAAGTATCCGGAATAGCCACGTACTTTCCTTTAACACCGGCTTCTTTCATTATTCTCAAGCCCATTTTCACATCTGGGATATACAAATTGCCTTCCGTATCCCAGCCTGCTGACTTAAGATCCATCAATTCATGAAAATCTGGATTAGGCTTATATCCTCTTACAAAGTTTTCCAAATTGACAATAGGATCTCCATGCTCTTCACTAGAAAATTCATGAGCTTTTACATTTCTGACCTGGCCATTACTGACCAAAATAGCTCCCTGTTGACTTGTACCAAATATACGTCCGTCTTTTAGACGTTTTAGGGAAGAAACATGACTGGCAAGAGGGACTGTTAACTTTTCATCTTGAGAGTACTTTCCATTCTGATAGACAAAGTCATTGCCATAGATAGTCCAATGTTTAGACGATTGAGCAAATACACTGTTAGCAAACAACGCTAACAAAAGTAACATGAAGTTTGATTTCATTTTTGAGGAATTTATTATTTAAAAAGTTTAAAGGCCTGAGTAAACATTCTAATTAAGCTTTAAGTGAAAAGAGTTTACTCAATATTTACAGCTTGTAAGGATTTTAATACAAGTTTTCAATTGTGCATGCATCAGTTCCATTTCCAAAAAATGTTATACACTCATTGAAGTACACAAGCTATTTTTCATTGTTTTCATTTTTGATTTCATTTCCCTTTTCTGTTAAAAGAGAATTAGTCTTTAAATACACTAAACAAGCGACATGTTTGATTTTATATTTCAATAGTTTTACTTCATTCATCATTTATGCCTTAAGCTTGTTAGTATAATTTTAGCAATTATATAGACCAATTCAAAATCATTTTTACTACTTTTTATCATTACTGCTAACAAGAAGCAATATGAGAGTATGTTTAACGTCTTAGGCATGTATTAAGGTCAGCAGAAGTAGATTTTTAATGCATTATTTTAATAGATCTTACTAAAATTATTCCTTAATTTTTCTGGTAAGTTACCCACAAAAGTTTCGAAGGCTAACTCATTTTTCTCAAAGCGTTGAATATCGATCTCTTTTAAATTTCTATTATAAATTTGAAATAAATAATTGATTCTAATCCTATTATTTAAGTCAAGATCTTCATCCTCCAAAACAGAAAAGAACCGGGCATCAATCTGATCTAAATCACTAGCCCTTGATAGATTGGAACCCAAAGTATGTAAACAGGCATCGATTCCATTAGGAACTGGATTAGATACATCTAATATTAAGCCTATAAAGAAATCAAAAACGTTGATATTCATCGCTTCCAATTCTTTTATTTTAGGTGAAAAATCTTCGAAAGAAGTGTATTTATGAACGTTTAGATCTTCATTATTAAAACAAAATTGAGCACAATCAGGGTAAGAAGGGCACATATTATTGACATGACACCTGAAGAAAATATCTTTATTCAAAGTTTTAGTCACTAAACTGAATATTTCTTGATAATGAACATTATCTGCAGGGTCGGCAGCGCATGATAGAAAAAATTCTACACTCCTTTTAAAGAATAGAGCTAATTCTGCTGAATGATATTTTTCTACATAATATTCATAACTTCTTCGTTTGAACCCACCATCATATCCTTCTTTTATCGCTGCTGCTAATAGCTGTTCAAATTCTTCTGTCTGTGCAAACTCCTTTTCAGACTTACCTTGTTCTATCTCGGACTCTATGTAATTATAAAAACGTTCAACGGAAGGATTAGATTTAAAAAGTTCTCCATCTTCAAATAAGATTGTATGATTTGTATCGATCAAACTATAACTATATTGAATCATCCGAGCATAATCTTCTTTTAGAGGTCTATTCTCAAAATCATCTATAATGTAGAAGATACTTATTGTACTCTCCTGCTTTAAAGCTTTATAGTCAATAAAGTTTGAACAAAGTTCTCCTTTTAGTTTGTCTTTTATGAACTTATTATAATCTAAGGAATCTTGTGCTGTACTTTTATATGACATATCAGACAGTGGAAAAAAATACTCTCCTGAAGGTTTAGTTAGGATAATAAATTTATCAAAGAGATGAACTTTATGCATCACTACCTCCTCTAACTCTTTACCTTTTAAGTATTTTGCTTTAAAATCCTCAAAGGTTATTCTATGCTCAAAGTCTTTATTGATCTGTTCGGCAGTATCTCCTCTAAATTCAAAACAGTATCCTCTCGATTGTTTCTTTGAATAATAGATTTTGTTCAATGCCACAGTATCAAATACAGCTGTTATGGAATCTACTATAGTTCTAAAGTGAGAAATTGTTGAGTCATGATAGACCATTCCATTCTCATGAACCTTGTGTTCTTGGGCATGAGCGAAAGAGAAGAAGGAGAAAAAAAGGAAAGTATAAAGTCGAAATTCTCTCATAATAGTGTTGGTATCGTCTGCTTTTGACTTTAAGTAAATAAAAATACCTCAGCACGAAAAAGAATACGCTTGTTTTCTTTTATGTACTGAGGTATTTATTTGATTAAACTATAATAGAGCTACAGAAAGAATCTCAACATTAGTCTGTATGAAGAATATTCCGAATTGGCTAACTGTCTGGAGAAACAGCCCACTTGCAATTTATTCTTTACCAGCATATAATTGAATTCTACCTCTCCTCCATAATCAAAGCTTTGCATCGTAGCAAAATCATTTTGAATAAGCATTGGCGTGACCAGCAAATAAATCTTTTCTGATATATTTATTGAGTTCATCAACTGAAATGTCATTCCATGCTTCTCAATATTCTGTGCTCTCCCTTCTACTAAATTAGGATCAGCAAACTGATATCTATAGGATAAAATTGGCCAAATTGAATAACTATCACTGACCATAATACCTGCTATAATACCTGGTGAAATACTCCAGTTGCCAGAACTAATACCTTCTATTCTATTGCCCATTGGAGCAAAAATATCCATTGATACACCTAAGCCTCCTAACGTTTTAGAATAATCTGTATACGGCACATAAAAAGTCCTTAACCTCAAATCACCCATTCCTACTTTCTGAGTAGTGTGATTGTACAGTAAAGGAATTTCTAATGTGGTCTGAAAATCACTTACCGCATAACTTAAATTAAAACGATATCCTGTTAGTTGTGTACCATCTTTGAGGTTTGTATGCTCAAAATTGTTATTAATGCGTGTATAAACATTAGTGGGCTTTGAGGGATCTATGACTTTTTCATCAGATTGAGCGTAAGTATTACTTACACCCAATATTGCCGAACATAAAACACATTGTACTACTTTTTTCATCCATCCCATACATTTCTAAAATTAATAGGCGAGTGAAAGTACTACTTTATTGCATCTTGTCACCTTGTTAGGTTGCATGTCATAGATAAATTTACCATTTAAAAACAAGTGCTTACCAAGCGGGTGAGAGGTATCTACACCTATTCCACGGGTACCTGAAATGTCATTGAAAAGGGATCTTCCTTCAACAATTTCTTTTGATGTATTTGTATTATAATAACCGAAAACACCTACAGTACTCCCATTAGTAAAGTGCCTCGAAATATTAGCCTCAAAAACCATTGCACTTCCTAATGTCCGCCCTAATTCTGGTCTAGCAACTCTATGTTCATAAGTTACGCCTCCATTTATTGAGTATTTTCCATCAAGAATATATTGAGTGGCTTTAACAGAAATTAAATGCGCGTCTACGGGCAATTCTCTTCCTATTAAGGCTGAATAGCTACCTTGTAATTTTGTAGTTCCTAAATCCCATGAAAGTTGAAGAGGCGTGATATAAACAACCGGGAAGAAATGATTCTGATAATTCCCATCCATCAACATAGGCTGTGCAATCATCATTGAATACTTCGCCCCTAAAACATCCCAACCTGTATTCCATAACACAGAAGCTGATGCAAAATTTAAGTGTTGGGAGTGTAATGTTGCTACTCCCACAAATACACCATCGCCAGTATATGTACCTGCATGTGCATTCGTGCCTCCTCCTAAAGAAGGAATTGACATAGAAGGTAACATAGGTGATTGAGCGTAGATAGTTAAAGAGGACAAAAGCATTAATGTTCCAATAATAAATTTCTTAACCATTTTTCTTATTGTTTAAGTGAATTCATTATTAGAAGTGCAAAAAATAAAGAATTACCCTATTCTGCCTTTTGCTTACTAGAGTAATTCTTTGAATTGACAAGCTTGAGAGTGATCAACTATTTAAATCTTTTCTTCAAATACATCAATGCTTCTTTATTCGCATTTTGAGCATCTGCCTCCATATATCTATCCGAAGAAGGATTTGCGAAAGCATGATTCGCTTTGTACATTTTCACTGTCAATCCTTTATCAGCTTCCTTCATATGACCTTCAAATTCTGCAACCACATCAGGATTGATCCATTTATCTTCCTCCCCAAAAATGCCCAATACATCACAGTTCAATTCTGATAAGCGCTCCACATCCTGTACAGGCATACCATAATAAATGACACATCCTACGGCCTGCTGTTTTAAAAGCAAAGCGGATTGAAGTGACCAACCACCTCCAAAACACCAGCCAATAGTTGCTATTTTTGCATCTTTTCCCACATAAGCCATAGCCCCATTTACAATTGAAGCCGCTCTTTTGGGGTCACAAGCTTTCATGTATTTACTTGCCTCTTCTCTTGTTGTCCCTACTTTTCCATCATATAAATCCAATGCAATAATATTGACGTCTTTCAGTTCTTTCGATAAACGGTCAGATTCATTTCTCACATAGTCATTGAGTCCCCACCATTCATGGAAAACAAAAAGATACTTGTTTGACTTCTTTTTGGAAGAGACAAAGTAAGCTTCCCCTTTCGTTCCCCCTGCCACATCAAAAGAGATTCTTTTTCCAGAAAATTTATGGGTCTTCAATTCCCTAGTCATCGCATGTGCCTTTCTGAATTCAGCTTCTTCTGTAAATAAAGCAAATTTTCGTACGGCCTCAATGTCTGCATGACAAAGCACCACTTTTTCAGGTTTGGAAGGATTGTGCAAAGCCAATAGTGCTGAAAGTCCACTGAAGAGTAAAAGAAGAGTAATAAATGTTGTGTTTTTCATTGTGTTTAAAAATTGTTGGTGTTGATAGCCTGATTATTCATTTTCAATATAACCTAAAAAAATAATGTTTGTTTTAATCACCTCCCTTGGTTATTATTTGTGAGAAAATTTAATCATTAAAAACAAATTAAGATGCTTTCGTACACAGATAATAAAGCTATAGATAAACCTGCATTAGTATTAATCCACGGATTTTGTGAAACCAAAACAATATGGAAAGACTTTATTCAGGTCTTCACACCTTATTATAGAGTAATATGTATTGACCTGCCAGGCTGTGGTGAAAGTGATGCAATCCAGCAAGAACAACCTCAGTTAAGTGATTTTGCAGATGAGATTCATAATACACTACAAGATCTTTCTATTTCAAAATTTACCCTTGTAGGTCATTCTTTAGGTGGCTATGTAACTCTAGCATATGCGAAAAAATACGAAAGCAATCTTAATGGAATTGGTCTTTTCCACTCCACTGCTTTTGAGGATGACGAGGCAAAGAAAGAAGTAAGAAAAAAAGCAGCTGACTTTGTGAGAGATAATGGTATCCGCACTTTTGTTGCCCCTATGATCGGTAATTTATTCGCTGAAAAACATAGAGAAAACCACAGACCTATTATTCAGGAAATTATTGATACAGCTTGTCATGAGAAAGTAGAAACTATAGCCAAAATATCTCTTGCCATGGGACTAAGAGAAGACAGCACCGCTTTGCTGGGACAACTGGAAATTCCTGTACTTTATATAATAGGAAAGAAAGACAATGCTGTTCCTCTTCGAAAAAGTATTGAAGAAATACACCTACCTAAAAACGCTCATATTTTTATCAAAGATGATGTAGGACACATGGGTATGTTTGAAGCTACTTTAGAAACACAGCAAGTGCTGCTTAACTTCCTTACACATGTCAATAACATGAATTAGAACGATTTATTGTCAAAGGAAAATTAGCACAGCCTTCGGGTATTAAAGCATAACACTGCCTCTGGTTTATCCTGCATCTTTGTATTGTTCATTTAGATAAACAGATAAAAAACGATACGATGAAAAAGATAAACAATTTTGAAGAGTACAATCAATTGATCAATGAAAGCAACACACCTATCTTAATTGATTTTTATGCAGATTGGTGTGGACCTTGTCAAGCTTTACTGCCCACTGTAGAAAAGCTTTCTGATGAATATGAAGGTAAAGTAGCTATTCAAAAAGTCAATATTGAAGAGGTGCCGGAATTGGCTACACTCTATAAAGTAAGAAGTATTCCTAACCTTGTTTTCATTAAAAATGGAGAGGTTGTGAAAACACATGTAGGTATGGCAGCTGAGAAAGAGTTAAGAACTCATTTAGAAGCTATTGCAAACTAGAACCACTAGTTTTTTTATAAAAATGTTGTTTAGCGAGTAGATATCCCTTTTATTAGGTTTCTCTACTCGCTTAACCCTATTTTTATTCCTATGAAATTTTTGAAATCAACAGGAGAATATCTCGAAATAAAGGAACTGACAGACGAAAAAAAATTATCACTTTTCGATGACAACAGCAGTAAACTCAGCGTAATCTGGTTTGCAGAAGAAAGTCAGCTTAGAATTGACGGGCGCTTATATTCCTTTTGTCCTAATGAAATTGTGTTTCTAACAGAATTCCATAAAATCGAGGAAATCAATATTACCAAAGGTAAATTGCTACGTTTCAATAGGCCTTTCTATTGTATTCTTAATCATGACTCAGATGTGGGCTGTAAAGGCATCCTTTTCTTTGGTGCATCGTCACTCCCAAAAATCAGTATTACAAATAATGATGGTGATACATTGATGTCGCTTTGGAAAGTTTTTGAAAATGAGATGGAGTCCACTGATGATCATCAACTAGAGATGCTTCAGATGCTATTGAAACGACTGTTGATCTTGTGTACTAGAATCATGAAAAAACAAACTTCACTATCTACATTAAGTGAAGATAAACTGACAGTAGTAAAGGAATTCAACTTCTTAGTAGAGTTGCATTTCAAAGAGAAAAAGTCTGTGGGTGAATATGCTGAACTATTAAACAAATCACCTAAAACGCTTTCTAATGCTTTCAAACTATTAGGACAAAAATCTCCTTTACAGTTTATCCAAGATAGAATCATTTTAGAAGCAAGAAGACAAATCATATACACTGATAAATCAATATCAGAAATCGCCTATGAATTAGGCTACGATGATATTCAAGCCTTCAGCAGGTTCTTCAAGAAAATGGAAAAACTTAGTCCTAGTGACTATAGAAATAAATACACTGAAAAAGCGACGGCATAATTCTCTCTTTAAAAAATCAATAATATCTGATCGAGAAAATTAGGCATAAAAAAATAGGCTATCTTCTAGAAAAAGATAGCCTATTTTATAAGAAAAGATTTATACTTACTTCGCAGCTAAAACGGCTGCAAATTTCTTAGCGTCATTTACTTCTTGTGCCTTAGGATACTTAGCAACCAAATCGTTGTAAGTACTTAAAGCTTTAGCGTTGTCGCCAGCTGCTTCATATGTGAAAGCTAATTTCATCATATATGAAGGAGTGAATTCTTTGTTTGCTTTGTATGAGATAGCTTCTTTGTAAGAAGAAATTGCTTTTGAGTAAGCTTCTAACTCAACGTTAGCATCACCAATTAAAGCATAAGCACGAGCTTGAACTAACTCATCTTTAGCTGAAAATGCTTCTAAGTGTGAGATTGCTTTTTCATACTCACCTAATCTCATAAATGAAACACCAGCATAGTAGTTGGCTAAGTTTGCAGCTTTTGTTCCGCTATATTCATCAGCGATTTCCAAGAAACCTCCTGTAAGGTTACCATCGCCGTTTAATGCTTTTCCTAAAGAGTCTTTTTCAAAATAGAAAACTGCAGGTGACAATTCAGCCTGAGCTTCCGTGTTCTGCTTTTCAATGTTTACACCGTATAAGAAATAACCCGCAATTGCTGCTACGACAACGCCTAAAACAACAAGAACGACATTTTTATTCTTTTCAAAAAAATCTTGAGACTCTACTAATCTGTCCTGTAAAACCTCAGCACTCTCGAATACTTCATACTCGTTGTGCTCCTCATTTGTAGTTCCTTTCACTGTATTGTGTTTCTTTTCTTTCATGGTCGCCATGTATATATAAAATAGGCTAAGCCTAAAGTTTCAAAATTATCAGTCGGCAAATTTAAAAAATATTCCCGAAACATAATATTTTTAAGTACTGTTTGCACTTAAAATTGATATTTTAATGTTTTTTTCACAAAAAAAGGCATCCTAAAAAGGATGCCTTACGTATATTTTTAAATTTTCTAACTCGATTAAGAATCTAAGAAAGGATAATCTGGCTCAACGTATACGTCAGTGTAAGCTTCTGATGCATCTGGGAATGGAGATTCCTCTGCGAACTTCACAGCATCCAATACCTTCTGCTTCATTTTCTTATCAAACTCTTTCAACTCTTCAGCTGTAGCATAACCTTTCTCGATTAATTTGTTTTTCACTTTCTCGATCGGGTCTTGTGCTTTGTACTCTGCAACTTCCTCTTTTGTACGGTATTTTGCAGGGTCAGACATAGAGTGACCTTTGTAACGGTAAGTTCTGAATTCTAAGAAATAAGGACCTTTACCTGCACGGATGTGAGCCGCAGCTTCTTCCATTGCGATATGTACTTCTTCCACATCCATACCGTCTACTGGACGAGATGGGATATCATAAGCAGAACCTAATTCATAAAGGTGGTGTACATTGGAAGTACGCTCTACTGAAGTACCCATTGCATAACCATTGTTCTCTACGATAAAGATTACTGGTAATTTCCAAGCCATTGCCATGTTGAATGCTTCGTGCATTGCACCCTGACGGATTGCACCATCACCAAACATTGTCACGCAAAGGTTCTTAGTGCCTTTGTATTTTTCACTGAATGCAATACCTGCACCCATTGGAATTTGAGCACCTACAATACCATGACCACCAGCAAAGTTTACTGATTTGTCAAAAATGTGCATTGAACCACCTTTACCTTTAGTAGTACCAGTAGCTCTACCATACATCTCAGCCATTACTGCACCAGGGTCAGTTCCCAACATGATTGGGTGAGCGTGGTCACGGTAAGCTGTGATATAATGATCATCTTTAGTTAGAGCTGATACTTGACCTGCAGCACAAGCTTCTTGTCCAATATATAAGTGACAGAAACCTCTGATTTTTTGCTGACCGTACAACTGCGCCGTTTTCTCTTCAAAACGTCTAACTAATAGCATATTTTCATACCATTCCCAGTATTGTTCTTTGGAGAATGCACGTTCTTCTTTCAGTACTTTTTCTTGAGACATCTCTTACGGTTGTTGAGTGTTAGCGCCTTCCATAAAGCGGTAAGAACGCTAAAAGATATTTTTAATTTTTCGTTTTCCCCCCAAATCTGCTAATAAATCGATAAAAAAACAATCAATATTCCCTTCAATTATATGTCATCCTCAATTTTTAATCAATTCTCCTAAAATCTAGCTCATTAATTATTGCTGATCTTCGTCTCCCAAAGCAACTTTTCACAAGTACAGCCTGTTCCCATGTGAAAAAGTGCTATTCTATCAAATTCAATATTTTTCATCAGCCATTCTTCACAAACTTGAGCATCACCCTGCCCTAAAGTAATGTGAGGTTGATAGTTGTCAAACGCATATTCTTCAAAAAAAACATTGAGATAATCCACGCCTGAAAAAGGCATATGAGGGTGAATAACAGTAAAATCTTTGTTTTCTTCTTTGGCTGAGTTGTCATTATGATAAGACTTCATTAAAGTAGATAAAGAATAATGCAGATGTTTTAGGGGAGTACTTAATGCTAAATTCCATCCTATCGTATTTATATTATGCTGATAGATTGATGTAACATTCAGTGATAATAGCTCCGAAAGGTCCAAGACCTCCAAATAATCTTGTAATTTTCCTACTAAGTCATCATATCGGTTAGCCTCAACTCTACACATTGTAAGAGATAAATGAGGAACAGTTTTGTTTTTGCCCAGTTTCAATACTGTATCCGGAAGTTTGCTGTTGTACGCAACAATGGATTCAATACATGATGCTTTGGGAAGCAATACCAGATCTAATGCGATATGTTTCATAAAAAATGAGGTTAAAAATACTTTTGATGCAACCTACGTATTTTAACCTTGTCTTTTGATAATATACTAGTGCAAATTAATTCTAAAGCAGGAACTCTTTTCAAATTAACCTAAACCTGCTACCACTTCTAAAACTATAAGCTTATGGTCAAATTAAGAAAACTACTATTTACCGTATTGGGGATTTGTATATTCTCACTTTCCAGTCATGGTCAAGAATCCAGAAGAACTGACTTTTATTTTTCTGGTGGAATGGAAATCATCTTCTCAGGCATGACTGCTGTCAAACTCAACAATCAGGAAATTCAGAATGACGTCATCCGATTTGCTCCTTTTTTTAATGGGCAATCCTATCTGAATATGGATGTGGGCAACCACTTTGGTCTTTTTGCCGGGTTATCGATCAGAAACATAGGTTTTATTTTTGATGTACCTGATGAATATAAAGATGGAGAATTCTCCGGCACGATGAGAAAAAAAATGAGAACCTACAATGTAGGTTTACCTGTTGGCTTTAAATTGGGTAACCTGAATGGTTTCTTCATTTATGGTGGCTATGAAATAGAACAGCCTATTCATTATAAAGAAAAGACATTTGTGGGAGGTAATAAACAAGATAAGTTCTCTGTATGGTTTAGCGACAGAGTGAACTTCCAGCAAAGTGTAATGTTCGGAATTCAATTTGGTGAAGGGACTAACCTTAAGTTCAAATATTACTTGACACCATTCTTCAACGAATCATGGGGAAGTGATCAAGAAAATATTAAAGGTACTACCCTAAACTATAATCAGCTTACTGGTAACGTATTCTACTTTTCTCTGAACTGCGATATTTTTGATACAAAAAGAAAAATTAATCGTGTAAAAAGAGCGAACATTACTTTTAACTAATTAAGTGCTCCTCCTTAATAACTACCGGCATTGCATTTATTTTCATTAAGTGCAATGCTTTTTTAATGCACTTTTATTCCATCTTCAAAAATAAAAACTAGTCTGAGAGTATCAAAAACAAGCATTTCTATTTTTTTCTAAAAAAAATCATACCCCAATGTAACATTTCCCAATAACTTGTATCTAAAGAGATGAAAACCAAAAGATAAACGCTCTCAATATTCGATAAATGAAATTTGAAGAAATATATCAGAACTATTGGCAGAAAGTTTTTCGACTTGCAATGGGTTATGTCAACGACCGGGATCTCGCTGAAGATCTTACACAAGATGTTTTTGTCATTGTATATCAAAAGCTTTCCACATTTAATCAACAATCCAGCATTGGTACATGGATTTTCAGAATTGCATCCAATACTTGTTTGAGATCCGTTGAGAAAAAGCAAAAACACCAAACTACCGCGCTTAATCATGACTTGCCAACTACTGAAAGTCACTTTGAAGATAATGATCAAATTAAATTCCTATATCAATGTATTTCAACATTGGATGAGATTGACAGATTGATTATTTCTCTTGAACTGGAAGAGGTACCGCAGAGTGAAATAGCAGAAATAGTAGGGATTTCAAATGGAAATGTCCGTACAAAAATCCATAGAATTAAAGAAAAACTAAATAAAAAAATGTCACGTTATGAGTACTCTAGATCTTAAAAATTTATGGCAACAACAGTCAAGCAGCCAACCCAATATTGAAGTTGTATTAGAAAAAGCAAAAGCTTACAGAAAAAAAGCGACTCAAAACATAATCATACAAAACATTGTAGGCGTTGGCACTGCTATCTATTTATTATTTATAGCATTTTACTATGACCCAGAACTGTTATTGGCTAAAATAGGAATTGGATGCGGTATTTTGTCTCTAATCATTTATACAGTAGCTGTCAATAAATTGTACCGTCTAATCAATGAAATTGGTTTTGATACTGATACAATGGCATATCTTGACAAGCTGAAAGAAATAAAGCAGAAACAACGTAAAATTCAGACCACTACTACTTCTTTATATTTCCTATTATTCTCATTAGGATTAGGATTGTATATGTACGAATATTTAATGGCACTTCAACCCAGTTACTCTATTCCTTTTGTGATTGTTACAGTGGCTTGGGTTGCTGTAAATTGGTTTTACTTCAGACCAAAAGCAATAAAAAAGCAAACCGCAAAAATTGATGAATTGATTCAATATTTCAGCGATATTAAAAGTTAAAAAGTCTGGTTATAAACGAAGAAGGGATCTTCTCTACATTTTTCATGTAAGGAAGATCCCTTCTTTAATTATATCACTTAATGTAAAAAATTACATTCTGTCAAATTTACTCAATTCAAATACCTTAGTAAGAATCTGACGATCATGCTCTGTAAAATCTGCTTTTCTTCTAGCAAACACTCTTTCTGCAATCTCAATCATTTTATCCAGCTGTGCTACTTCGTTCGAATCAATAGCACCCCAAGCAAATGAAGGAATATGTTTTGGAGGGAAACCACCACCGAAAATGTGTGCTGAAACACCCACCACTGTACCTGTATTAAACATGGTATTGATTCCTGCTTTACAATAATCCGCCATCATCATACCACAGAACTGCTGTTCGGTACTTACATATTTTCTTTCTTTATAACTCCAGATTCTTACTGGGCCATAATTGTTTTTAAGGTTAGAATTATTTGTGTCTGCCCCAAGGTTACACCATTCACCAACCACAGAATTGCCTAAGTAGCCATCATGTGCTTTATTAGAATAACCAAATACCACAGAATTATTGATCTCTCCTCCAATTTTACAATGCGGTCCGAATGAACAATCTTCACGGATTTTCGCCCCCATATTGATACGCGTTCCTTCACCAATGGCACAAGTACCTTGGATAATCACTCCCTCTTCAATCACGGCATTTTTACCAATATAAATTGGACCTTTCTGTGCATTCAAAATAGAAGCTCTTACTTCCACTCCTTCTTCTACAAAAATATTTGCACGACCATACACCACAGTATGCGGATCTTCAATATGATGACTGATTCTACCTTTGGTCACCACTTCAAAATCCTGCATTATCTGCTCTCTATTGTGTGTAAAGATTTCCCACGGATGTTTAATTAAAACGACCTCTTCTGCCGGAACTTCAATTTTTTCGAAATCACCAGGTTCAGCTTCTAAGTGATCAAACTTAGCTGAAGTATGCAACACCAACAAGTCCTCTCCACAAACTAAACCCTGCCCTTCTTTCAATTCTTGAATTTTCTGAATTAAATAAGGATTAGGACAAAGTGATCCATTGATATAAAACTGATCTGCACCATGTTTTAATGGAAACTTTCCTTGTAAGTACTCTTCCGTTAAAAATGAGGTTTCAGCATTAAAAGCCTTTTCCCATTTTTCATATATTTTAAAAATACCCACACGGATGTCTGCAATTGGTCTTACAAACGTGAAGGGCAATAATTTAATTCTCGTCTTCGGATTGTCGAATAGTATGATATTCATAATAATTGCTTTGAACCATTTTTACACAAAATCGCAATGGTAAAATGGTGATTTACACCTGAAAAATAAATATCTCATAGGAGAGATATCACGGACAAAAAATGATCAATAGGAAACAGTGAAGAGCTAGGTAACTCTAAAGAGATAATTTATTTAATGCCAGAAGCTTTTTTGTTTCCTACCAACAACAAAGATGCAAGTAAGAAAGTTAGGCACAAAAAAAATCCACAACTTCGTATGAAATTGTGGATTTTTGTGGATAAAAACGAATTATTTTTTTCCGTATCTTTTGTTGAATTTATCAACACGACCTGCAGCTGAGATAGCCGCTTTCTTACCAGTGTAGAACGGGTGAGAAGCAGAAGAAATCTCGACTTTGAATAAAGGATAAGTTTCACCTTCGAATTCAATTGTCTCAGATGTAGCTACTGTAGATCCAATAAGGAACTTTTCGTTAGAAGTCAGATCGTGGAATACCACTGGTCTGAAATCCGGATGAATGTCTTGTTTCATCTTATTAATATTTTTTACTTTTTCTGTAATCCCAAATCGAAATGCAAAAGTAATATATTGAAACTTATAACACAAAATAACTGACTATTAATTCGATAACATCTTTGAATATGTTGAAAAAAGTGCTAAACAGGTCAATTCCAAGGAGCTACACTTACGATTTTTGTCTGTTCTTGACGGTTTCCATGGTGATCAACTAATTGATAATACACTAAAAATTTACCCATTACTCGTCTTCCTGACTGATCTACTCCATCCCATTTTACAAAATCCCTACTCGAAAGTTCATAATTGTTCAACCATTCATAAATTATTTTTCCATGAATGTCATAAATTTCCATCCTAAGAATTCTTAAAGGTGAATTGGAATTATTTTCAACTTTAAGATAATCATCTATACCATCTCCATTGGTGGTGATCAGGTTAGGTGAAAAAACAAGTCCTGCTTCAAAGTTCTCATTTAATGTGTTATTTACTATTCTCGAATTCATGAAAGTAGGCGTAGCAAAACCACTGCTTTCGGTTGCCGATGTCCAATTATTAGCATTTGAAGAAGAAACATCAAAAGCAATTCTTTCTAATGAAATATCTTCAGAATTTTTCAAAAAGGATTGATGATGTTTTTCAGAATATTCATATACCTCTTGTATTTCACCCTTATACATCAGAACAACATTTCCATTTCCGTTTGGAAAAGAAGGAAGGTTGATTTCCTTTACATTTTCTATTTTGATTTTAGTGTACACATCCAATAGCTTCTCTTTTTCAGCAGTAAAAACGAGTAAATCACTTGAAAATAAATAATCATCCACTTTCGAGAGCAATACAACTTGCTCTATACTGTCGTTTTTTACCCTGCCAATAGACCATTCTTTAAGATTAATATAACTGCCTTTTTCTGTATCAAAATAAACTTCTAAGAAATCAGTATTGATGCTACTCGGGTCAAATAAAATTTCAGATAAGAATACATTTTCTGTGTGTGCTGGAACTACAATTTCTGAATACATTACCCCTGAATTCAAATTTCCTGAGCAATCAGTAATATTTGAGATACTAACTTCAGCATATGAAAAATCATAAGGTACATAGATAAGCAATTGATCTCCTTTCAACTCAACTTCATCTTTTAAAATAGATTCAAGGTCCAAACTGATTTCCGTCTGATCAGTAAAAGCAATAGGTTCTGAAAACTGTAATAACACCTTGTGTTGGTCTTCAATAAATAAGGAGTACTCCAATGTAGGTTGATGATGATCTACGACAGTCTCCTCAATAGAATTTTTTATCGCAGGAGTTCCTCCATTTTCATTTACCGATGCTTGCCAATTTTCCACACCTACACAAGGACTCATCAGATCTCTCATTTCAATAGACCAACCTCCCTCTTCTTTGATTTTATCGTGATAATATTCCAGCGTATAATTTACAGTATGTATTTTTTCATTCTCCTCATTGATCAGCTCCACTTTTCCATTATCATTGACTAAAGTTTTCCAACCAGAAATTCCAACAGAAGGTATATCTAAACTGTCAAATAAAGGTTGGTTTCCTTTTGGAACCAGCACTGCATAATTTCTTGGTAAAATCCAATTATCAGGTAATACTAATGTATCCTCATCCACTAACATTCTACACCTATCAAGATTAATATAATAATCACTGTTGTTATAAACCTCTATATATTCAGAATCAGGCATTTTATTAATAGGTGAATGATCAATCATCAACTCAGTTACCAACAAATGTTGATAGTTAACCTTTGGTTTAATTATGAAATTTGAAATTCCTGATAATAATATGTTATTAAAACAGTCTTTGAAGTTATCAACAATCAGAGTTATCAACACTCCAGTCGGTAAATCTTCATTTATAAGCACATTAAGAGTTGAGTTATCAACAAAATGCCACTTATCAACATACTTATCAACACCATCAATACTATAACGAACAGCATTTTCAGTAGAAAACATATATAGGCTTTTATCAAAGGTTATCAACATATTATGCTCATCTACTACTTCAATGTTAATAATTTTTGCAGGTATAGTATCTTGGATAGTTTCAAAAACAGAATTTTGAAATCCTAAAGTTCCACCACTGTCATTCACACTTGCAGTCCAATTAATATAAGGATGACAATCAAAAAATAAATCCCGCTTTTCAATGGTATATCCTCCCTCTGCTTTTACATCATCTTGATAGTTTGATAAGTCATAGTTTACAGAATCTACTAACTCTTCATTTTTTGTATCATACAACCGAATGATTTCTCCTGAATTATTCAATGCTTTCCAATTTCTAACACTTATAATTGAAGAATAGTCTGACCATAAATCAACTTTAGTTGAAGGAACTAAAACAGAATACGCTTCTGGAGCAATCAAATTATTTTCAAAAAAGAGTGTATCATTACCAACCATGAGATTCAATCCAAGCAAGGATAAAGTATCAGATGACGTGTTGTAAATCTCCAAAGCTTCACTATCTGGCAAACCTACCGAGGGAGTAGGATCAGCAAAAATCTCAGTGATCATTACATCTCCTTTTGAGACAGCTGGTATAGATATTTGTTCTTTTTCAATAATAGCCGTTGTCTTGTTTCCATATCTATCTTCTAGTCCTTCATAAATAGTCAAGTTCATATTTTCGTTCCAATATTCATTCTCAAATGTCAACTCAATCATTTGCTCATCCACCTCAATAGTAAAACCTTTTATGCTTATTTCATTCTGAGATAAAACTAATCTACTTGTCAAAGATTGCTCATTCACAGCCTCACTAAATTCCAATAGCAGTTGATTTCTATTTTTCCATTTTGAATCAACTAAAGATGGAGCTTGAATATCTTTTATATAATTGAAAACACAGTGAGGCATACTTTTATTTTCACAGGAAATTAGACCTTCTATGCGAAAAGTATATTCAATATTTTCTAGAATTCGGTCTTTAAAGAATAGATGCAATTCATTTCCCTCTGAGATTATATTTTGAATTTTAATCTCAGGTTTAGAAAAGAGTAAAGGAATATGATTATCCTGTAAATCTCTATCAAATTCAATGGTGAGAGAATGATCACTTGATAAGTGCGTAGACTCGATCTCATTTTCTTCATAACTAACTAAAAATTCTACTCCTTGAAAAAACAATCTTCGCTGTTCTCCATTATTTAACTTTGGTGAAAAATATAAATCATAGTTTTCAGGGAAAGCATGTATAGAATCAATTGTGACGTTCTCTAAATTAAATTGATCTATATAATGTGCTGTATTGATTCTGACTGTACTATCGGAACTACAAAAAATATTTCTAACAGATAAAGTCTCATTAAAGCTAACATCAATAGAATCCATTATATTTTGATTTTCATCCTTGACTCCATACAGTTTTATAAAAGGGACACCATCCACTTGAATCATCGAAGTAGGGCAATCAATATTTCTATAATAATGAGATGCACTGTCTATTGATACAATCTTCTCATCAAAAAGAATTGTATTATGGGTACTATTCTGGAAGGTATTTAAAATTTGAGCTTTAGTAGTATCATATTCCAATTCAATTGTTTTGGACTTCATGACATTTCCAAACAGATCTTGAACTGTTTTAATATAAACTTTGTATGATGAATCTTGTTGAAAAGAGACTTCATTAAAAAATAAGTCTATTTGTTGCTCGACAATTTCAATTTCATTTGGAACTTGATTTCCATCTACAACATAATCAAAAGGATCATCAAAGTGAGTGGCAATAGCCTCATCAAAAAGTAATGTAATCTGATAAGGATTTTTAATCTCAAAGGATAATAATTTCGGAGAACGAGTATCATAATAAGCGACAAAGGATACATCTTGAAAATTTCCTTTTAAATCACTTAATGACTCAATGTGCAAATCAAATTCTTTGTTAGAGGGAAGTGATTTTTGTAAAACAACAGTTCTTAGCAATTCATTATTCCCTGCCAAAGTATCAATGATAGAAATAGTATCACTTTTAGAAATCAGATAAATAGTTGAAAGATCTGTCAATTCTACTGCCTCATTAAAAAAAACATCGAGAATAAACTCGTTTTTAATATGAAGTGAATCAATAACAGGGGGAAATTGATCCTGTACATAAACATCTATTACAGTGTCTTCCATCGCATTTCCCTCTACATCACAAAAATGTCCCAAGTGGAGTACATAAGTTTTATCTATTTCAAAGTGCTGATTAATGGTTAGGGATAACGAATCTTGATTTACAAAAAAATCTACCAGCTGATTATCTATTTCAACCGTACCAGTGCATTCCTGATTTTTACTTAAAAATTCACTGAATTCTACTTTTAAAATATCCTGACCCTCTAAAAATGTGTCTAACACTTTTGGAGGTGTACTATCAATAGCCTTAGGTTTTATTAAATGGACAAAATCATCATATAAAAAATGTTGCCCCCTTGATGAAGCTGAAAAAGTAGACAGCAATCCTGTATAGTAGGTACCAGTAGAAAAATTAGCATGACTACTCTCTATCAATAAATCATCATCTAGCATAATACTCCAATAATCGCCTGATTTTTGAATCTCAATATGATGCCATTGTGATGGTAAAATACCTGATTCAACTTCAACAATTGTTACGACATTATCACTTTTATCTTCCACAAGTTTGACAGTATTGGAAATCTCCAGATAAATTAAAGTATCAGATGTCGAAAAATGGGAGGAATTCTGGAATAAAATCAATCTTGAATTATTCTTTTTCTGCAAACTTGATGATACACTAAAATCATGAAGAAAAGATACTTTCCATATTAACGTGTCCCTCGGCTCAGGGTACTTCAGACCTGCATTATGTATTACCGTTGCATATCTCTGGCCAGAACCTCCTGTTATATTTACTTGTAATTGTTTTTCAGGGTTGACCTCAAACCAACCTGAAGCTTCTTTACCAGTCGTAAAAGTTTCTCCACTCCAATGTTCCAAGTGATCAAAATTGGATTGGATCAAAATATTCTGCCCAAAAGAAAATAGAGAATAAAAATGCAGGATAAGAGCACATAGAATGTGTTTTTTATAAGAAATCGTCAGCATAATCAGTTCAGTAAGAATAGAATCGTTAAAAAGTTAGAATTTGTGGCTGTAATTTAGTGATTTCTCTCATAATAGAGAACAACTTAAGTCATAAAGAGTTTCAATATAAGAATCTACTTTTGTGGTGGATAATTCTGATAAAAGCGCACAGTTGGGGACACATTTGGTTCTCAGCTGTGTTTTTTTTGCCAAAAAAGTAACTAAAATCATCTTTTTTTAGTAAATCTCTAATTTAGATATTACTTTTAGTGTGCTTTTATCAGAATTATCCATTTACTTAAACAAAGATGAAATTGGTACAACCCTCTTGTGCTTGTAAAGCGAAGAGTAACCAATCTATGTTTTCTTGTCTTACCGCTGAGCAACTTGAGAAGCTTCAGACACACACATGTCACTTCTTCAAAAAAGGGCAACCTATCTTCCAAGAAGATTCTATGCCTACTGGAGTGTACTGTATAAGTGAAGGTCTCGTGAAAGTTACAAAGCTGGGAAGCAATGGAAAGGAACAGATTTTACGAATTGCCAAACCTGGTGATTTTGTAGGTTACAAATCGCTTATTAAAGGGAGTCGCTACAGAGCTTCTGCCATAGCAATCGAAGATTCATCCATTTGTCTCATACCCAAAGCTATTTTTATGGAGCTTCTCCATGAGAATGTGGAATTTTACCAGCAGATTGTCCATTTATTATGCGAAGTAATTGACAACGCAGAAACTAAGATTACTGACATCGCTTATAAACCTGTTCGAGGAAGAATAGCGGAAGCCTTATTGGTACTAGACAAAGCGTTTGTAGACAAAGAACACATTACACTGACACGTGAAGATTTAGCAGGATTAGTAGGAACGGTAAAGGAAACTGCCATTCGTATTATCTCTGAATTTAAGCATGAAAAACTAATTGAAATCAACAAGAGAAGTATTAAAATTATCAATCCTGATGGATTAGTAAAAATTAGTCACCTTTATGATTAAATGAAGGTTTGATTTCATATGATAAAGTCATTAAAGTTAAAAGTTCAAATTGAGCTTACTTTAATGACTTTTTTGTTACCCGATTATGAAAAAAAGAGAAAGTAGAGAGCTTTTTTTCCTTTTTTTCAATGGATTAAACAATATTTTTTGTCATTTATAATTATTGAATAATAGGATTTTAGTAGTTTTGCATGTCTAAAAAGGTACAACCTCCTATTTACAATGGGATGAATCAACAAAACGAACAAACCCCTTTTGCAACCATGAAAAGAGATGACATCATCTTTGATCTTATAGATCGTGAAAAAGAAAGACAGATTTCTGGAATTGAACTTATCGCCTCAGAGAACTTTGTTTCAGAACAAGTGATGAACGCTATGGGCAGTGTATTGACAAACAAATACGCTGAAGGATTGCCTAGCAAACGTTATTATGGTGGCTGTGAAGTAGTAGATGAGGTAGAAAACCTTGCTATTGACCGTCTTAAAGAATTATTTGGCGCTGCTTGGGCCAATGTTCAACCTCACTCTGGTGCTCAAGCTAACGCAGCAGTAATGTTAGCAGTATTGAAGCCAGGTGATAAAATCTTAGGTTTTGACTTATCTCATGGTGGTCACCTAACACACGGTTCTCCTGTAAACTTCTCAGGAAAACTATACAAGCCTACATTTTATGGTGTAGAAAAAGAAACAGGTTTTATCGACTTTGATAAAGTTGTTGAAACTGCTCGTGAAGAAAAGCCTCAATTAATTATTGCAGGTGCTTCTGCTTACTCACGTGAGTGGGACTACAAAAAATTACGTGCTGTAGCTGATGAAATTGGTGCTTTATTATTAGCCGATATTTCTCACCCTTCAGGACTAATCGCTAAAGGTAAATTAGATGATCCTTTAAAGCACTGTCATATCGTTACTACTACTACCCACAAAACTTTACGTGGACCAAGAGGTGGTGTGATCATGATGGGTGAAGATTTTGAGAACCCTTGGGGATTAAAAACTCCAAAAGGTAAAGTACGTATGATGTCTTCTTTATTAGACTCAGGTGTTTTCCCTGGTACTCAAGGTGGTCCATTAGAGCACGTTATCGCTGCTAAAGCAATTGCATTTGGCGAAGCTTTAACTCCTGAATATGATGCTTATACTACTCAAGTTCAGAAAAACGCTCAAGAAATGGCAAAACATTTCTTAGCAAAAGGTTATGATATCATCTCTGGCGGTACTGACAACCACATGATGCTAATCGACCTTCGTTCTAAAAACTTGACAGGTAAAATCGCTGAAAATACATTAATCAAAGCTGATATCACTATCAACAAAAACATGGTACCATTTGATGACAAATCTCCATTTGTTACTTCAGGTATGCGTGTTGGTACTGCAGCCGTTACTACTCGTGGCTTAAAAGAAGCTGATATGGGTAAAATCGTTGACTTCATCGACCGTGTATTGATGAACCACGAAAACGATGCGGAAATTGATAAAGTGAGAGCTGAAATCAATGAGTGGATGCGTCAATTCCCATTATTCCAATGGTAATTAAAATATACTTTTAGTACTAGCTGCTAAAAAAATAAAAAGCCAAGTTCAGCAATGGACTTGGCTTTTTTTATTTCATCTCAATTTTCAATAAATTATAAAACAAATATAAATCACACTCTACCTATTTTCTCTAAAATCGTTTAAAACGTTATAACATCTAATAATACTACAATGAAAAACCTATCAATCATTATCCTATCTATTTTATCTGTACAACTATTTAGCTGTTCAAATAATGACAATAATGAAACGCCTAATAATTCTCCATCGGTTTCAATAGAAAATCAACAAGATATTTTAGAAGTCTACCCGCTGCAAGAAATACAGCTTGATGTTCTCGCTAAAACAAATAGCGATAAACCAATAAGCGATCTTGAAACGACAGGTGATGGCAGTTGTATTCAAGCACAAGACACTACATTAAATCAAAATGAAGGCTATTTAAATTATAGGCAATCAGCTCCTTACAGTAAAGGAGACTATACAATTACATTTACAGCTTACACTGATGATGGGAAAACATCAAATGTGGAACAAAAAATCAAAGTGGTAGCTGAACCTTTTATCATGGAAATTGACAGTACGAAAGTACCTTCTTCAGCTACAGAAGGTGATAAGTTTACTGTAACAGGAACTTTTAAATCTGTACTCCCATACAATGGCACAACTACCTCTGTTGATATTCCCGGACAAACAGGCATTCAATTTAAAACAAGTGTATTGGAAGCTGGGTTTGATGCTGTTGTAGACAATACTCCGGCTACGCTTCCTCATTCCAATAGAATTGGGTTTGAAGTAAAAGAACATAACCTAGAAAAAGATAGCAACGGATATTATGTCTACAATTTCAACGTAGAATATACTGTAAGTAGACCTGGAGATAATTCAGAATTACCTCAAAATGAATTTACAATATCAATCATTTACAATTATTACAACTCCACTATTGGGTGTACTGAAAATAGTACTCCAATGTTTGGAACATGGTCAAAAACAGTCACTATACAGTAAATTTACATTTAGTTTATAAAATATTAATTCATAAGGTGTTCATTATCAATAATGAACACCTTATTTTTATGGTGCGATTATGAATTATTTAGACATATATAATTGCTAAAGTATTGGTAATCACAAAATAATGTTCTACCTTTGCCCGTCGCATACGTTAACCCGTATTGCGTGTTCAGGTCGAGGTATTTGCAAGTAGCTGTATTTCAGTGATGTAAATACTTCAAGTTTTAATAAATAAAACGAAGAATCACAGTGGATACACTCAGTTACAAAACTGTTTCAGTAAACAAGACAACTGCTCAAAAAGAGTGGATCTTGATCGATGCTGAAGGTAAAACATTGGGTCGTTTAGCTACAGAAATTGCTATGTACTTACGTGGCAAGAAGAAGCCTAGCTTTACACCTAACGTTGACTGTGGTGATAACGTAGTTGTTATCAACGCAGAAAAAGTGAAGCTTTCAGGTAAAAAGTGGGACGAAAAAGTATACCTTCGTTACTCTGGTTACCCAGGTGGTCTTAAATCAAGAACTGCTACAGAAATGAAAGCAAAGTTCCCAACAAGATTAGTTGAGAACGCAGTAAAAGGCATGTTGCCGAAAGGACGTTTGGGCCGTGATTTATACCGTAACTTGTATGTATATGCAGGTGGCGAGCATAAGCATGAAGCACAACAACCAAAGAAAATTGAACTTTAATAAAATTTAGTGATGGAAGTAATTAACACTTCAGGCAGAAGAAAAACTTCTGTAGCAAGAATTTACCTGTCTCAAGGTGAAGGAAAAATTACTGTCAACAAACGTGAGTTTGCGGATTATTTCCCATCTGAGGTTTTGCAAATCAAAGTGCAACAACCATTAGAATTGACTAATGAGTCTGGCAAGTACGATATCAACGTAAACGTACAAGGTGGCGGTATTAACGGACAAGCTGAGGCTGTACGTTTAGCTATCTCTAAAGCGCTATGCGAAATTGACGCAGAACACAGATTGACATTGAAACCAGAAGGTTTCTTAACTCGTGACCCTCGTATGGTCGAAAGAAAGAAACCAGGTCGCAGAAAAGCGAGAAGAAGATTCCAATTCTCGAAGCGTTAATCTGGATTATGCAGTTATTTTGGCAAAGATGGTCTTATACAGACTATCTGCCATACTGCTTTAAATTACGTTTTGCAAAAAACTCTACTTGTTAGAAACAATGAAAAATTTAGAATACAAAGAACTGCTTGACGCAGGTGTTCACTTTGGTCACTTGACCAGAAAGTGGAACCCAAAGATGGCTCCTTACATTTTCATGGAGCGCAATGGTATCCACATCATTGACCTGAACAAAACAAAGACATCTTTAGAGCAAGCACAAAATGCTTTAAAAAATATTGTGAAGTCTGGTCGTAAAGTGATGTTTGTTGCTACTAAAAAGCAAGCAAAAGACATCGTTGCACAAGAGGCTGCACGTTTAAAAATGCCTTACGTTACTGAGCGTTGGTTAGGTGGTATGTTAACTAACTTCCAAACTGTACGTAAGTCATTGAAAAAAATGACATCAATTGACAAGTTAATGAAGAGTGATGAGTACAATTCATTAGCTAAGCGTGAGCGTCTTATGATGCAACGTGAGCGTGAGAAGTTAGAAAGAGTATTGGGCGGTATCGCTGACCAAACTCGTCTTCCTGCTGCGTTATTCATCGTTGACGTTAAGCGTGAGTCAATCGCTGTAAAAGAAGCTCAAAAATTAGGTATCCCAGTTTTTGCAATGGTTGATACAAACTCAAACCCTGAAGGAGTTGATTTTGTAATCCCTGCAAACGACGATGCATTCAAATCTGTAAGTGCTATCATGGGTGCTGTAGGTTCTGCAATCGAAGAAGGAATTGGCGAGCGTAAGAAGGAGCGTGACGAAGCTGCTAGTGCTGCTGCTGAAGCAGAGAAAAAAGCAGCTGATGAAGCTTCTGCTGAGTAATTCACCGTATTACCTTTAAAATTTGATTACAATGGATATTAAAGATATCAAAGAGCTTGAAGCTAAACTTCACGACTTAAAAGTGAAGCAAGGCGACATCTTCAAAGCGAAGAAAGCTGAGCGTGATACTGCAGCTCTTGAGGCTATCCGTACTGAGATGGCTGAATTGAAAGCTAAAGTAAAAGAAGGCTTAGCAGCTAATAAGAAATAATTCAAGCTTATTAGGGTTTAAAGCCGGACCCGCATCGTACTTAGTACCTTGCGGGTTCGTTCGTAAATAAATTAAGGGTAGAGTATTTCTACCAATTTTCAACCATTCTTTTAAATCTTTTATAGAGATGGCTATCACAGCAAAAGACGTTAAAGAGCTACGTACTATCACTGGTGCGGGTATGATGGACTGTAAAAAAGCCCTTACTGAGGCTGAAGGCGACATCGAAAAAGCAGTTGAAATCCTTCGTAAAAAAGGTCAAAAATTAGCTGCAAAAAGAGCTGACAGAGAGACTACAGAAGGTCAAGTTTTCGTTTATGAAAACGCTGACAACTCTAAATCTGTAGCTTTAGCATTCGCTTGTGAAACTGAACCAGTATCAGTTAACGACGAATTCAAAGCTTTAGGACAAAAATTACTTGACGCTGCTGTTGCTGCCGACGCTAAAACTGCTGAGGAAGTACTTGCATTAGAAATCGACGGAGCTCCTGCTACTGAAGCAATCACTGCTTTAACTGCAAAAATGGGTGAGAAGATGGAAATTAGCGGTTACGCTAATGTTGAGGGTGCTGCTGTTGCTGCTTACAAGCACGGTAACGCTATCGCAGTATTAGTTGAACTTTCTGAGGCTGCTGACGACGCTGTATTAGAAGCTGGTAAAAACGTAGGTATGCAAGTTGCTGCTATGCGTCCATTAGCTTTATCTGAAGCAGACGTTGATGCAACTGTTGTTGCTAAAGAAAGAGAAATTGGTGTTGAGCGTGCTCGTCAAGAAGGTAAACCTGAGCATATCTTAGAGCGTATCGCTGAAGGATATGTGAAGAAATTCTTAAAAGAGAACACTCTTGAGAACCAAGACTACGTAAAAGAGCCAGGTCAATCTGTAAAAGCTTACGTAGGTTCAGTGAAATCAGGTATGGTTATCAAATCATTCCACAGAGTTTCTACTGGTAAGTAATGAACTTCCTTCCAACGAAGGAATCAATTATATTAAGGCTATTCTATCTTTTGATGGAGTAGCCTTTTTTATTTATCAACATTCCGATCTACAAGTTTATTACTTGCATCACAATTCTAAGCAGTTGAACATTTATAATCGGTTTAGTTGAACCTGTATTAGTCTAATCAAAGCCAAGAAGAGGAGTATACCATACATCTTGAGCAATTCAATCTATCCTAAGACATAATTATCTTTTTTAAATCTCCTTCCTCAAAATATCCATTAAGAGAAAAAGAACATATATAAAGAAATCAATGAAGTTCAAAAACCTAAAAGCAAAAAAAGAGAACCACTTTTACATGATTCTCTTTTTATATTTTATTCTAATATTATACTAGTTTGACCATAAGTCTGACTCGTACTCTACTAGATCATATTTGTATTCTAAGCCTTTCATCAAAGCGATATCACCTTTAGCATCACCATACAATAAAGCAATATCTTTATCTTGTGTATTAGTGTACTTAGTAATCTTACCTTGATATAACAATAGATCAAATGCGTCAGATAAATTCTTACTTTCTGCCAAGTTTCTATCATTGTACCATAGAGCATCTCTGTTTTCTTTGAAAAGGTTTTCAACAACTTCCTTATAACTGAAAGATGCTACCATTCTCTCTAGAGTACCTCCGTTATTCTCTGCAGGAAGTACTAATGTGATCACTTGAATATCATGAACCCACTTTCCTCTTCTACGATCGAATAAGATATCTACTTTGATGTCCATAAGATAAATATCTTCTGGGTATAACTCATCATTTGCTTCAGCAACAGCAGCTCCTCCGCCACCGCTTCCGCCTGAGTCTCCCCAGCCTGAGTCACCTGAGTCTCCCCAGCCGCCTCCGCCGCCCCAGTCGTCGCCACCACCCCAGTCGTCACCGTCTGAGCTGCTTCCGCCTTCATTAGGACGTTTGATACGCTCTTTGAATTCGTCTATTGTTAAACGCTTCTTTAAAGAGTCATTCTCATATGGTCTAAGTAAACTACTCTTTACCGCATCAATCATTAGTTTAGGTAACCAACGGTTTCTAGCAAAGAACGGCTGATTGATTTTATCAGAAAGGTTTACTCTATACCAAACCGTTTTCTTAAACATTATATCTGCATTACGAACAGGTCTCACGGAGTGTTTATTCCATTCACTCTCGTCAATCTCTTGAGCGTAAGTCATACTAGCAACTGCTACAAATGCTAGTAAAAGTAATCCTCTTAGACTTTTCATAATCTTGATTCTTTAGTTTACTGCGATTGTAGTAATTCCACCTACTCCAGAAACTTTTTCAGTTTGTCCCTGAGAGTTCTTACGAACTACTGTTTTCACATCTACAACAATAACTACACCTGGTGTTCCTTTAGGTGCTTTTTTTAACAAGCTTCCGATATCGAAGTCTTGCTTACCACCCTTAATTTTAACTGGACCAGCCAACGGCTTAGTACCAAATGCAACTGTAACTTCCCACTCTACTACACGATAATTAGCCTCATCTGGTAATGCTGCCTTGAATTCTTCGTCTGGCTTAGGACGAACTTTTAATGTTCTTGTCTTAGCACTTATACCTTTCTTCAAATCAACACCAGGGAACGTAATCGTTGGCTTTGGAACTCCTCTTGTTTTGAAATTCTTAGTACCAATTGTGTTACCGCTACTTCTTACAGTTAAAGCCACTGATTTAGCTTTTACACCTGGAATGATTGTAGCTACTTTACCAGAGCTCATCACTTTAGCATTAGATGCTGAGAACTGAGGATTATAAGCTTCACCTAAAGCAGGTACATCAACAACTAATTTGTTCGCTACGTTTCTATAAAGTGCATTTACAGTTGCAGAGTTCACCTCAATTGTAGGCTTAACTACTACATACTCCTCTTCTACTAATAATGTAGTATCACCAAATGGAGTAGTGTAAGTGATCTCACCCTGCCAAGACTGAGTAGAACGACCATTTTTATCATATTTAGCAGGTTTTACTGGGAATTTCACTTCACCAATACCATCTACTACTTTGATAGAACTACCGTTGTATTTCATTCTAGGTTTAGCTGCTGAAGATGACGCTGCAATAAACATTGTAGCCTCATACTCTAAACCAGCTGCAACATATTTTGAAGTCGGTTTTACAACCGCAACTACCTTATCAAATACTACTCTACCACCCACACGATCATTTAATACTTTCAACACTTTAGTTTCGTTTTGAAGTACTTCAGATGACATTTCAGAAAGAATTGCCATACATGCTGCTGTAGGAGTTTCTTCGAATTGGATATAAGCAAAATCTTTATTCTTATTGTCCTTATCGTCTTTGTATTGATCCATTTCCTTAGCAGGCTTTGCTAATTTACCAATAGCTTGCCAAGTTTTAGTAGTATCATGCTTCATTGCAACATCATCAA
This sequence comes from Flammeovirga sp. SJP92, assembly GCF_001583495.1. Lineage (GTDB taxonomy): Bacteria > Bacteroidota > Bacteroidia > Cytophagales > Flammeovirgaceae > Flammeovirga. Next base: position 743,773 of record NZ_LQAQ01000093.1, read on the forward strand.
AGTGCTTCGCAAGAGCATTTAACTTCTTCTCTAATTCGTACGCTTTACCGTCTTTCTTACCTTCTAAACCGATTAATAATTCAGCTGGTTTTTGAGTATCACTTTTACCTTTAAGTTCTCCGTGATCATAACCACCTGTCTTATCAACAATTTGTTTTTTAAGGTTATCGATATATGAAATTACTTCTGCAGTTTCCTTACGAAGTGCTTTAGCATCTTCTAAAACTTGCTTTGTTGTTTCATTTACTTTCTTTGCAGCTGCACCCTCAATTGCGTGTAACTGTCTATCATTTTCCTGTGCAGTAATATGATTAGAGTTTTCTAATGATTGCTCGATAAAGATAAACTTATCAAGTACAGTATTACTCACGTTCAACGCTAACATGGCCATTAGTACTAAGTACATTAGACCAATCATCCGTTGTCTTGGGGTTTCTTTTGCTCCTCCTGCCATTAGTTCTTTTCTTTGTTAAGTTTTTACAAAATGTGAACGTCTAAAAGACTAAAATTAGCCTTTCATTGCAGTAAGCATCTTACCATATACATTATTCAACGAAGTCAAGTTCGTTGTTAATGCAGTCATTTGAGTCTTGAATTTAGTAGCTTCTTTACTAGCTTCATCCATACTTTGAACAGCTGTAGCTAAGTTACCATGGAATTTATTGATTGTTTTAAGATGACTGTTTGCATCTTTTAATTCCATCTCATAAACTGCATTTAAAGCACCTAAGTTCTTAGTGATTGCTTGAACTTGTTGTTGGTGAGCTTTAGAATCAGCAGCAGTACCTTCCATAGTTTTCATTGCTGTAACTGTAGTAGCGAAAGACTTGTTTAAGTCTCCCATTGACTTAGTAGCTACTTGTAATGAACGAGAGTACTCATCAGAAGCACCTGCTACACTTGCAACAGACTTCATTTGACCTACTGATTTATTTAAATTCTCCATTCCAGCACCAAAGTTCTTGAATACTTCAGGAGTTAATTTCGCATCTGCTAACATTTTATCCATTGCACCTAAAGCTGCAATATCTTTCTTCGGATCTGCTTTTACCGCTTTCTTCTTAGGAGCCGCCGCTGCTTCTTCTGATAATAACTCAGGGTAAGCTAAAGCCCAATCGTAATGCTTCTCGAATGGAGCTGCTGGAGCGAATGCACCAATGAAGAATAATAATGCTTCTGTAATAAGACCAGCCGCAAGGATAGGTCCACCATTAGGTAGGTGAAGAATCTTAAACATCGCACCTACAATTACTACTGCTGCTCCAAGGTTAGTTAAAATAGGAACGTATACTCTGTAGAATTTTGCTCTTCCTGTTTCGTGTAAATGGCTCATTTTGCTTTTAAAATTGTCTAAATTGATTGTTTTGGATAAACTTGTGTTCCTTGTTTAGGTTCACTTTTCTAATAATCTAACCCAGATGATCTACCTAGATTAATCATAACACACCTAAACCCTATATATGATCTTGCCTGTGTTTCGAACTCGTATGATCTTGTTCCCGTTTGGATGTAATATGGGATATCTTTCCAAGAACCTCCTCTAACGATTTTCTTTGGTTCGTTTGGATCTGTATATGTAGGGTTTAAGTCCCAAACAATTGGATATCCTGATGGATTATATGCATCATCACACCATTCGGCAACGTTACCAGACATATCAAAAAGACCGAATCCGTTAGGGAAGTAAGAAGCTACTGGTGCAGTGTATGAATAACCATCATCATAATAGTTACCTCTACCTGGTTTAAAATTGGCTAAAGCACAACCTTTACCATTTCTTACATAAGGACCACCCCAAGGGTATTTTGCCATATCAAGACCACCTCTTGCTGAATATTCCCATTCAGCCTCTGTAGGTAATCTGAAAGCTGGCATTTCTGCAAGTCCTTGTTCAGTTCTGTAACCGTTATAGTGTCTTGTTCTCCATGCACAAAACTCTACTGCAGCTCTTCTTGTAACACCAACAACTGGGTATTCATCGAAAGCAGGATGACTATAATAGTAATCTTGCATTGGCTCACCCATATGGTAAGTAAAATCTTTTTCCCATACCGTTGTATCTGGGCGTAACTCCTCTTGAATTTGCTCAAAAGTCCAATCTGCACTTGTGTCAGATTCAGCTTCCATGCCTTCAATGAATTGACGGTATTCGTTATTTGTAATCTCTGTATCATCCATGAAGAAGCCACTAATTGTAACTTGCTTGTTCATGTTGATCATAGAGTACGTGATATCTTCATCCGCCTGCCCCATGTGAAATGTTCCTCCAGGTACATTAGTCATTCCGTAAGGAATCACTTGTGCATCCCATTCAGGTCGATCTTGTGAACCAATCAAATTTCCTTGATCCGATTCAGCACCACCTCCAAACAGGCCGCCTCCGCCACAACTTTGTGTTAAGACAGCCAAAATGCTTAACGCTCCTATTAGCCTTTTCTTTGACAAGCTTTTCATATGATAAAAAATTCTCCTATTGGATTGATACGTTTCTTTTTCAAATGGACAATGAACGTTAATAAATTATAACTAAACATTATCAAACATCAATGAAACAAAAATGAATCCAAAAATTAAAATTGAGTGAAAAAAAAATAAAATCGGGTTAAAATTATACCTAAAATTAATCGTGACGATAACGTGGAGTTCTGATCACTGATGGAGATTTACTTCCAAACGCTCCAAAACCAAACGAAAGCATAATCTCATGTGATGTAGGTGCTTTTGCGGATTGATCTTTAACTGTAAAGTCAAAAGCATAGCCTAAATGTAATTTTCTATTCTTTAGCAAATAAACGCCTGCTAAGGCACTCAACGCTTCAACCTCTCTTAGTCCTGCTCCTACATATACCCACTCTTGAAGGTTTGCCAAGACTGTTAAATCAAATGTAAAATTATTTAAATCTGTCTTCATCATAATAGATGGCTGTATGATTAGGTTGTTAGTGACATCCAGTGACATTCCAAACATACCATTGAAAGACATTCCTAATGCACTGAATGGAGATGCACTTCCTCCTTCAAAGTCAGACTCCAACAAATGCTTTGCCCCAATACCTGCATAAATTTTCTCATTCTGATAGTAAACACCTGCCGAAATATCAGGCACAATAGAGTTTAAAGGTTGGCCTCCATTATAAAGCGGATCATTTTCATTGACAAACCTCAATCGGTCTGTATTCAAACTACGGTCATAAATTCCAGCTCTTAATCCAAAAGAAAGAGATCCACTTTTCAACGGGACAAGGTATGATACAGATAGCTGTGCCTCTAAATTAGACATTAACCCTACATCATCATTCACTACATGAAACCCTACACCCAATCTTTTGGATTGAATTGGTGATGCTATTGAAAAAAACTGTGTATTCAGTGTTCCATCATTTTCAAATGTACCTTCATACCCCAACCACTGCGTACGGTGCAACAATACAACTTCTGTTTCATCAGAAGTCATACCTACAGCCGCAGGATTAAAAAAAGGTTTTGAAAACATGTATTGAGTGAACTGAGGATCTTGCTGTGCATGAGTGCTAAGGTGAGTAAACATCATGAAGAGTATGCTCATGATGGTAATTTTTGTCCAATGCATAATTTATAAGTCAGGTTAGGTCAATTCTCCCTAAAATTGATGATAGAGTTAAATATTATAAAGACTTAATAAAGAGAAGGATAAGTATTTTGCTTCAAGTCTATTAATTTCATTAGAAATCTGAAATCAATAAAAGTCAATTTCCGTTCTACGCTTATAAAGTGCTACAAGAAGTTACTATATTTTTAGTAATCTTCTATCACAATTAACAAAAAAATAAAGTATTACCATAAATCAAGAATAAAAAAAACACCACATAATTGCGGTGTTTCAATATCTTAAAGCGTAAAGTTTTTACTCATTCGCCTCTTTTATGTACAATTCAATAGCACCTGTCATTGAAGGAGCATTAGGAAGAGGTGCTTCCACGTCTAAATGCAACCCTGCGTCTCTGACAGCAGAAGCCGTTGTAGGGCCAAATGCTGCAATTCTTGTTTCCTTTTGCTCAAAATCAGGGAAATTCGTAAATAACGACTTGATTCCTGAAGGGCTGAAGAAAGCAATCATATCATAATAAATATCGCTCAAGTCAGATAAGTCAGCAGCTACTGTACGGTAGATAATAGCCTCATTCATTTCGATATTGTTGGCTTCCATATAATTTGGAATATCCTCTTTTCTAATATCTGAACAAGGGAATAAAAACTTCTCGTTTTTAAATTTCTTGAATAAATCAAACATGTCTCTAGCAGTCTTGTAACCTGTAAATAACTTACGTTTACGGACTACAATATACTTCTGAAGGTAATTTGCAGTTTGCTCAGAGATACAGAAGTACTTCATATCCGCTGGAACTTCTACCTTCAATTCTTTGCATAATCTAAAGAAATGGTCAATGGCATTTCTAGATGTAAAGATAACCGCTGTATGCTCAAGGATATTGATCTTTTGAGCTCTAAATTCTTTGGCTGTCACTCCTTTTACCTCAATAAAAGGACGGAAATCAATTTGGATTCCATACTTCTCTCCTAACTTGTGGTAAGGAGAATTTTGATTGGCGGGTTCCGGTTGAGACACCAATATTGACTTCACAGCTTTCTTCACCACTTTTCCTGCTATGTCGTTTGCCATGTTGTTTTATCTATTTTTATTGTAGTAAATCGCAGTTAATAAGATTTACTTTGAGTTATAAGAAATCAACTAATGAAAACCTTCACCGCTAACAAAGAAGGAAGGAATTCGGTCGCGCAAAAATACGAAAATAAATAATTATTTCTAAAGTTTACTTGTTTAGATACAGCTATATACACCAAAAAACTTTTTGCAAGGAAGCCAATCCCTAAAAATAACCTCATAAATTCCCAAGAGATATAGAATGGATTTAGTGTCCAAAAAACGCATATTATCATATAAAACAGCACATAAACCCACGTTAACTTGTAGAATTCTGCTCCATGAATTGAAGGTATATTCGTATTCGAAAAAATATTCCCTAAAAAATAAATTATTATTAATCTGAAGGCCACAAATGCTAAAATTGCAATCATAACATAGAGTATATTGAAAGCAAAAGCAGATACATCCTTATTTAATTCTGCAGAATTGACCTGAGAAAGCCAAATTTCACCATTTCCAAAAAGCATCAGCGCTAAACTTCCTACTAAGGTAAAACTGAAAATAAACATGATCAATTGTAGAGTATTCATTTTTGTTGAGTCTGCCCTGCCCATTGTCACTCCTTCAAAAGATCTCATCAATGAGTTCGCTCCTGTTTTTAACCCTCCTACCTTTGCTGAAAGACCAACAAAGGCAAAAACGATCAATGACCACATCAAAAGCATCTCTCTAAAATCAGAATGAAACCTCTTTTTTTCCTTATGTACTCCAGATTTGATCAATGAACTAGACATCAGCTGACTTAAAGGTATTCTCTTATCCACAAAAAAGCTCTGTGGAGCATTGCCGTCTACTGTATTGACTACAAAAAGAAGTTCTCCTGTCACTTTTTGTTGTGCTTTCAGTTCTTCATTTGAGAAATACACAAGGCCATTCTCTTTTTTTGATATATCTTGAAGCTGATTGTTTACAAATACAGCAGCGTTTTGAGGAATAATAAATTCAACACCTAAACCATTCAAGTTTTTCACATCTAAAAGAAGATAGAAATTCTTCACAAAAGAATGTTCTTCAGGAATATATGGCACAAATCCATTGACTTTACTTTCATAAATAAGCCACTTGTCTTGAATTGGAAATTCAATAGCAAGTACCTTACTCTGAAGAGCAAAAAATGTTATGAATGAAAAAATTATATGGTAAAAGTATCTCATTTTTTATCTTTTGAATCAATGTAAATTGTCACAGGACCATCATTAAGCAATGACACTTGCATATCAGCTCCAAACTCTCCGGTTTGGATTTCCTTTCCTGTGAGATTTGATAATGTTTCTATCATATCCTCATAGAATGGTATTGCTTTATCAGGGTGAGCGGCGCCAATATAGGACGGTCTGTTCCCCTTCTTTGTGCTTGCCTGTAAAGTAAACTGAGATATCAACAATATTTCTCCATCTACATCTTGAACAGATTTATTCATTTTCCCTTCTTCATCAGAGAAAATTCTCATTCCCACTATTTTTTTAGCTAACCATTGTAGGTCTTCCTGCTTATCATCATGACTGACGCCCAATAATATCATCAACCCCTTCTGAATCTCCCCAATAACAATACCTCCAACCTCAACTTTTGCGAAAGAAACACGTTGCAATACAGCATTCATAAAAATAATGGTTTACATTGAAAAAATCTTAATTCCAGCATTAAGTCTCTGTCTTGCGAATTTAAAGGTTATTGGAAAAAGATTTTTACTGTTAGCGCAATTTTCGTTAATATAGTGGCATAAACATTGATGTTTTTATGAAAAAAAATAATGTTTATATATTTTTAGTAGCAATCCTACTTTTTTTTATTCCTCAACAAAATAAAACACCACCGTTAAAGGTTATTCATAACAAATAGTATTGAAAATTAATTTTACCATGAAAAGGATATTTATATTACTCTTTATTGCATTTAGTATTATTGCTGTAGATAATGATCTATACGCCCAAAAAAAGAAAAAGAAAAGCAAGTCTTCTGATTCAAAGAAAAATGAAAAAGCTGAAATAAAAGAATGGAAGAAAAAGCTAAAAGAGACTGACCCATTGAAGTTTAGAGACATGACTCAAGAATTAAACACTCTAAGAGGTCAAGCTTCTGGATTGAAAGCAGAAATTTCTAAACTAGAGCAGGAAAAAGGTTCTTTTGATGCAAAATTGAAAGAGAAAGACAATACTATTGCTGACCTGAAGGCTGAGAATGAAAAGCTGAAAAAGAAAATGGATAACAACGTTTCTAATTCAGGTGATGACTACACAAAAGGTATTGTTTACAAAGTTCAAATTGGAGCTTTCAAGAATCGTGACCTTTCTAAATTCCAAGACAAAGGAAACTTCTGGATGGAAGATCAAGATGGTTTGAAAAAATATACAATCGCTTACTTCCGTGATTACGGAGAGGCAGATCAATTCAAAAAATACATGAGAGCAATGGGCGTTAAAGATGCATGGATTGTAGCTTATGACGACAATGTTCGTAAAGACATCAAAGATGTACAGAGAAAAGGAAAGTAATTATTAACAGTACTTTTCGGTAAAGAAAGCCTTTAGGATATGAATTCTAAAGGCTTTTTCTGTATCTTAATTCTCTAAATAAGAAAAGATATGGCAAAGAAATTAAACCTTAACATCGAGATTGTTACTTATGACAGCCTTGATGAATTATCCAAAGAAGATCAAGAACTATTGCGACTTGCGGAAGAAGCTACTTTCAAGTCTTATGCCCCTTATTCTAATTTTAATGTTGGAGCGGCTCTGATTCTTGAAAATGGAGAAATAGTAACTGGAAATAATCAGGAGAACGCCGCTTACCCTTCTGGAATGTGTGCTGAAAGAAGTGCAATTTACTGGGCTGGAGGACAATACCCTGATCAAACTATAAAGACTATAGCAATAGCAGCTCGAAAAGGAGAGGAAAAAACTTTTATCCCCATTTCACCTTGTGGCGCCTGCAGACAAGCAATGCTAGAGTATGAAGTAAAACAGGAAAGCCCAATCCGTCTTTTGATGAAAGGTGAAAAAGATATTTATGAACTACAGTCAATTTCAGATTTACTGCCTTTCAAGTTTACACAAAAAGACTTATTTGAATAGAATCGTTCGCACAGTATTATTAAATACTTTTGTTTAAGAACTTACAAACGGGAAAGTTGCTTTTTATTGAGATGATCAATTATTCTGACTCCATATTCAGTTTCAGTAGCTTTCCTTTTATAAAATTTGGAGAGATCTTTTTGCTTCAAAACCACATTTAAAGCATATAAATAAGCATAAAGAGGGGAATCAATATATTCCTTTCTTGACTCTAATTTCTGAAGCCTTTGGTCTGCCTCAGATAACATTGCATTTGATTTCTCATAATCTGCATTTTCAAAATAATAAACTCCTTTCATGATCAGTCCTCCAACCTGATTGAATTCCTCATGAGAATTTTCTAATAAAGCGATATACTGCAACACTTTTTCATTTTTAAATTCTCCATTAAAATTTAAAGTAATGAGCGATTCAAATATAAAAAGTTGATTATTAGGATATTTATTTAAAAATTGATAAGCAATATTGACAGCTTTAGGGTTATTATTTCTCGTATAAATCCACATCAAATACCGGCCTGCTTCGGTTGAAGTGAAAATGCTATGCTTCTCCGCAAACTCCAATTGCTGAATCCCTAAATCCTTATTTCCTGAGGGGAAAAAACTGAGAAAAGGTTTATAAATTGGATTCAACTCTGGATAGAACTCTCTGTAATAGTTATAAATACCCGATGAAAAATTAAATTCATCAAAGCGTTCCAGGTTTTTCATTCCCTTTCTCGTCAATGAATAAACTTCCCTTGCTTCGGAAACTGCTTTCCAAGTCGCTCCTTTATAATTGTATGTTCTTGCTTTCATACTTCTTGCCAGTAGCAAAAAGTAAATGGATTCAAAATCACTAGCATCTTTATTATAGGATTTTTCACACAGTTCTATACAACGGTCTAAGTAATCAAAAAGCAAGGATACACTCTCATCATTTTCATAATCAAAGGGCACATTTTTCCAATAAACATTTAATCCTTTAAGTAAAGCCGTAGAGGAATGACCGTTCATAAGATCTGCATACTTAAGCATCAAAGAATCAGAAGTTTCAAAATCACATTTGTACAAAGCGTCCATAATAGACGTGGCACACTGTAACGCCTCCTCATTTTCCCACAATTTTTGGGACTTCTGAGCATAACTAGAAGTGAATAAAATTAAAATTTGAAGGGTTAAGTAAAAACTTCTCAACATAGTTTCGTATTCATCGCCCTATAACTAGGATTTTATCGTAATTTAGCAAACTGAAGGATTAAGATAGCATCTCCACCTACTTTTAATTAAACCTATCTTGATCCATCTCTATAAGATGTAAATCAAAAACATGGCAAAAACCAGAAAAAAGAATATAAAAGAGAATAAGAAATCTAAGAAAAAGGTGCAAAGAAGAAGCAGCCTTAATTCTCATACAATACAAAATATCATTGAACTCTTAAATTCTAGACCTGAAATGGGTTTTAGTCTTCGACAAATTGTTAAAGATGTTAGAATTAAAAGTCAAACTGATAAAGATAAACTCAAATATATAATGATTGCCTTAGCAGATGAAGGTAAAATTCTTCTGAAAGGTAAGAAATATCAATCTATTCTGTTGCAAGAAGAGCAACAAAATACCAGAACTGCAACAGTTGATTTTGTCAACCCGAAGTTTGCATTCCTGGTAGTAGACACACCTGTTGGTGAAGAAGTAGAGGATATACGTGTGTTGCTACCCAATATGAACAGAGCACTCAACGGCGATAAAGTTGAGTTTACTACTTTCTACAATAGACAAAGAAAGCGTGATGAAGCCAAAATCACTAAAATAGTGAAGCGTGAAAAGGATGAATTTGTAGGACAACTGCAAATCTCTGAGCGTTTTGCATTTGTAGTAGCTTCAGATCGTAAAATGTTCTATGATTTATTTATTCCTATTGAAAAGATTGGAGATGCTCAAAATGGGGATAAAGTAATTGCCAAGATTACACAATGGAAACAGAATGATAAATCACCTACTGGTAAAATCACTAAGGTTTTAGGTAAGGCAGGTGATAATGAAACTGAAATTCACTCTATCATGTTTGAATTTGGTCTTCCATTTGAATTCCCTAAGGAAGTAGACGCTGAGGCGAATGCTATTCCTGATGAAATTCCGGAGGATGAAATCAAAAACAGAAAGGATTTCAGAGATAGAACTACATTTACGATTGACCCTGTTACAGCCAAGGACTTTGACGATGCACTTTCAATCAGAAAGATGAAAAACGGTCATTATGAAATTGGTGTTCACATTGCGGATGTATCACATTATGTGACTCCAGGATCATTATTGGAAGAAGAAGCTTTCAAAAGAGCAACTTCAGTTTACTTGGTGGATCGTACAGTTCCAATGTTGCCAGAGAAACTTTCCAATGGTTTATGTTCATTAAATCCACATGTTGATCGTCTAGCTTTTGCTGCGATTTTCGAGATGGATGAAACGGGTAAGGTCTATAAGCAATCATTTGGTAGGACAGTGATTCACTCTGACAGACGTTTCTCTTATGAAGAAGCTCAAGAAAGAATTGAATCTAAAGAGGGTGACTTCCAAGAAGAAATTAATACGTTAAACGACATCGCTCACAAACTTAGAGATGCTCGATTTAGAAATGGTGCGATTTCATTTGAGTCTATTGAATTGAAATTCGATTTAGATGAAAATGGCAAACCAACTGGATTAACTCCAAAAATCAGAAAGGATGCTCATAAAATGATCGAGGAGTTTATGCTTCTTGCGAATAAAAGAGTAGCTGAATCAATTTTCCGTAAAAAACAAGATGGCAAACCTATGACGATGGTTTACAGGGTACACGGTGATCCCGATCCTGATAAACTAGCTCAATTTGCCACATTTGCGAAGCGTTTTGGTTATGATCTAGATCTAACGGAAAAGAAAATTGCTTTCTCTCTGAATAACTTAACAGAGGAAGTAGAAGGAAAGCCGGAGCAGAACATCATTGAGCAACAAGCCATCCGTACAATGGCGAAAGCGATTTACACTACAAACCCAGAAGGGCACTATGGTCTTGGTTTTGCGCACTACACTCACTTTACTTCGCCTATCCGTAGATATCCTGATGTAATGGTACACCGTCTATTACAACATTATTTAGATAAAGGTAAATCTGCTGATGAGAATGAATTTGAAGACCGTTGTAAGCACTCTTCTGCTAGAGAAAAAGTAGCAGCGGATGCAGAAAGAGCTTCAATCAAATACAAGCAGGTAGAATTTATGTCTGAATTCCTGGGTGAAGAAATGGAAGGTACTGTTTCTGGATTAACAGACTGGGGTATGTTTATTGAGCTTAAGGATACTCGCTGTGAAGGCCTTGTACGCTATTCATCAATGACACATGATCAGTTTATTTTTGATCCTGATACAATGATTGTTACAGGACAGAAATATAAAGAAACTTATCAGTTGGGTGACGAAGTAAAAGTTATCGTTAAAGAAACAAACATTGAAAAACGATCGATTGATTTCGACATCGTTTAATGGTTTTATATTCAAAAAATAATTAATCATGACGACTATTAGCAATGTTATTTTAAAGCATGAGCAGATCGTTCAGAAAATACGCCGTATAGCTTTTGAAGTGTATGAAGATAACTTTGGAGCTAAAGAAATCATATTTGCGGGAATCAAAGGAAATGGATACCACTTTGCTGAATTATTGAAAGCAGAGTTTGATAAAATTTCTACCATTCCATCTGACATTACTAAAATTACAATTGATAAAACTGCTCCTCTACAGACCTTCATTGAAGTTGATAAAGATTTGAAGGAAATGGAAGGAAAAGTAATTCTATTAGCTGATGATGTATTGAACACTGGTCGTACTTTGGCTTACAGTATTAAACCTTTCTTGGGTATTAGAATCGAAAAATTACAAGTTGCAGTTTTAGTTGATAGAGGATATCATAAGTTCCCTGTAATTCCTAGCTTCACAGGTTATGAATTATCAACTACTGTAAAGCAAAATGTAGAAGTTGACCTTACAGACCACTTGAGTTTTACAGTGACGCTCACATAAGACATATTCCGCTTTCAAAATATTATAATCAATGGATTTTCAATACGTTAATTCATTGATTTTTTTTATTCTAATTCTAAATAAAACTACGTAATCTAGACTAATTATCAACAAAGTTTAACTAGAAACAATCTAAATACAAACTGATCGTTTTCAGGTATTTATATCTTACATAATTTGTTCTAATCGTAGTTTTCAACTTAAATTTGAGCATCAATTAAGATACAAAAGTTTAAACCTAAACGATAAAAATATGTCTATTAGATTATCATCAAACTGTAAGAGCTGTGCTGAATTAGCTGAATCATTAACTTGTAACGTGCATAATGTTAAAGTAAATGAGAAATATACTTGTGACAGCTTCTCTAGTGCTTCAGAATTAATCAATTCTATTCAATGTACTAACTGTGCATTCTTCCAAAAAGACAACTGCTCTAAGCCTGCACAAGCAACAGAAGGTATGCTTTGTGGAGATTGGGCACCTGCAAATGTTTAATGTTACCTGATTAAATATTTCAAATAAAAAAGCCAGAGTAATACTGATTTACTCTGGCTTTTTTAGTGCTTTCAATTTATTTACCCAATAAAAACTCTAAAGGAATATTCAATCTTTTTGCCCAAGCAATTTCAGAATGATTTTCTCCTGGGAACTTTTTCGTCATCCAATTTTCTGAAGTAAAACCGTGCTTTTTCATGATCACATCTACTCTTTTTTGATAAGGTTCATATTGAGAATCCAACGTTTTTGTGCCGAAGTCAAAGTAGATTTTATGTGTCTTAGGGTCTGGTAAATTATTCGCTACATAATTAATTACCCCATCTGTAATCGCTTTATTTTGAGCTGCAGTGAAATCTTCAGCATAAACCATAGGCCAATGTGTTGAAACACAACCTGCACCTCCAAACACTTCTGGGTATTCGCAAATAGCATACATAGAAATTAACCCTCCCATACTAGAACCCATTACAAATGTATGTTCTCTATCTGAATAAGTCGAATAGTGGTTATCTATATATGGTTTCAGTTCACTCGTAAGAAATTTCAGGTAGTCATCTGATAAAAGCTTACCTTCTACTCTTTTTGACAATACATCCTCTAAATCAGACTCTGAAAGTTTTTTCAGTGACTTTTGAGGTAAGTATTCAGATGATCTATACTTTCCATTATTAGGTACAGCAACTACAATTACGTCTTGAATTTTATTCTCCCTCAATAGTTTAGTGATATGTTCATCTACTTCCCATTCCTGTTTGTTCCATGTTACGGTAGAGTCAAATAGCATCAAACCATCATGCATGTATAATACAGCATACTTTTTCTCTTTTGAATAACCTTCAGGCATATATACATCTACATTTCTGTTGTCGATGTATTTTGATTCGAAATTAGGGATTCGATCAATTTTTCCTGCACAGAGTTTAGGCATTTGATCATTAGAAGCTTCTCCTAATCCTAATGTTTTTTCTTGTTGTTTCTCCTCTGTTTGCTTTGATTCAGTAGCACAAGAAAACAGAAGAAGTAAGATTGATAAATAGGTAACTATTTTTTTCATTTTCTATTATTTATAATGTTATGTGCTTGTATAGCGAAGGTAAGCAATTCAAAGTTTTCAATGTACTTCCAAGTAGATAAAATAGTTTGATTTAATATATTATTACATTTCGAAAATGTATAGACACAAAAAAAAGGTTAGTCAACATCTTGTGTTAACTAACCTTCTGTATTTAATGAATGTGGCGCCGACTTACTCTCCCGGGGGTTAACCCAGTACCATCAGCACGGTAGGGCTTA